>NZ_FZNW01000040.1 GCF_900188115.1 Haloechinothrix alba
AGACATCATCGCCCATCCACCCATGATCAAACCAGCAACCCCGCTACCAGCGCAGACACGCCGACAAGATCAAAATAAGCGCGACTGTAGTACTAAGCCGGAGCTGTACGCACCTTGCCTGGAGCTGGCGAGGGCCGTTGGCGAGTATGTCGGCGGGGTACGGCGAGCCGGTCGGCCGACCAAATCGCCGAAACCCCGCAACATCGGGGCGAGCTCGGCGCCGCGCCGCACCTCCAGTCCGTCGGCGCTCGTGCGATCACCTACATGTTCCCTTCAGGTACGGCGCCGACCACGGGGCGAGTTCATCCGTCCTGCGGACTCCAGTCTGCTCCGCTCAACACCAGGTGATCCGCCGGACAGTGCGGCCAGTTTGCATATGGCGCGGTACTGCAGTCCGCGAATCGCGATGTCGGCTCTCTGCATTGCGCTTGCGGTTTCGGCGACCGTTCGCTCTCCGAGGAAGCGGAGACGAAGACACCTCGCTTGGTCTTCGGACAGGGTGTCGATGTGGCGATGGAGTTCCTGCCAGCCCTCGCGTTCCATGACGATGTTGGCCGGGTCCGCGTCGGAATCGGTGTCGTCTCTGACTGATGGCGTCAAGATCTCGAGGCGGTGTGAACGCTTCTTCAGCCGATCGCGGAGCGCGTTCCGCGCTATCGTCACCAGCCACGGACGAACTCCATCGCCTTCGCATCGAAACGATCCGCTCCTCCGGACGGCTCGAAGGAACGTCTCGCTTGTGCAATCGTCGGCGAACTCACGATCCTGAGTCTGCACGAATATGAACCGCCAAATCATCGCAGCGTGCCTGCGGTACCAGTGTCCCGCGTCGAGGACGCAATCGCACGATTCGTCGTGGTACTTGCGCCGCATCGGCACACCTACGTGCGCGCTCCGCTGAACCTGACCCGACGGCGCCGGTTCGGAGTCGGCGGGGCGTGGTGGTCGTTGGTCACGGGAGCTTCTCTCTGACAGAGAGCCAAGCAGCAACACCTCTACCACCGCCTCGCGTCATTGGATCGGAGGCCAAGGATGCGGGTGCTGGAGGCTTCCCCGCATCGGTCGAACCACCCAGCCGGTTACCCGAAGGTCTCGCGCGAGAAGGTCGAAGGACAGTTGGGCCGGCTCGCATCCTCACCAAGGCGAGGACGTTTGAACACGGTTGGCCTCGCTGGGAGCGCCAGCCGTGACCTCGGCCGGGAGCATCTGTTCTCGCGGCACGAGTCCCCTCCGGGTTCGGCGAAGGCGACACCCGATACACCACCGGAGGCGCCCACCCTCCGCTGCAAGTTGATCACAAGGGGCGCCGATGGCTCCCGTTTCGCGCGCTGCGTGCCATTGAGGCGACGGTGAGTGACAACCTCGACGGTCGCGCATCACACGCCCCTTGCCGACCGAGTCATCGGCAGCGGTCCGCGGAAGTGGGTACTGCAGTGGGTAGATCTGCCCTCCCCGGGATCAGATTGCAGTGTGGAGACTCACGCACCAGAGGAGCAGCCCGCTCGTCTGGTCCCTATCCGAGCGATGGCAGGTATGAGTGCAGTAGCTGGTATGCCGCATGCAATCGCGCTGCGTGCAGGTTGCTTGCCTGCGGATGGCCGTGCCGGTCCGCTTAGCCGCGCTCTCTTGGCGGCTAGCGGCACGGCCGAGCTGCTTGTCACCATCATCGGTAACGAGATCCGTCAACTGGCCGGCTGCTGGCAGGCCATGCTGAGGCACAAAAGGATCAAGCTTTCGTCGCTGTACATCGCCAAGATCAACCTGCACCTGTTCAACGACGGGATCGCGGATCTCGTCGATGACATAGGCGCGAGGGTGCTGTTCGCCTCGGCCGGGCTCCGGGAACAGGACGAATCCGTGGTGTCGCTGATGCCGAGCGGTGCGACCCGCTATGCGTTCGAGGGCTCCGTACCGAGCGGGTGCGAATCGTACGAGGCCGCAAGCACTGAAGCGCCGTGCGAGCCGCTGGCCGACTGGCCCGCGGGCGCCCCAATGATATACTCCTTGGTCATCATCGGAAGGCCCGAAGGCATCAAGGTGCCCGTGCCACCGGCGCAGGAGGGTGAGCCGCGAGCGGACATGCCGGTGGCAGTCACCCCGCGGGTGTTCGGTCTTGGCGCTGACGATGCGTACCCGAGCCCTGTACCGCCTGACCACGCGACGCCGCTGTGGTGGTCGGGCATGATCCACACCTGGACAGCACGGTGGTGCGGATGAAGAAGCTCGACGCTGAACAGATTCTGGCGCACATCGAGAAGCACCAGGTGACCATAACTCAGCTCGTGCCGACGATGTTCGTTCGTATGCTGAAGCCCGACAAGGGTGCCCGAGCGACGCTGGCGTCGATCTGGACCAGGAACGCACCGACCACTTCTGGGGCCTTGTCAGCGACCACGTGGCGCATCGCAGAATCGAACTCGTCGAACAGTTTCCCCGCACTCCAACCCGCGAAGATGCCCAAACGGGATATCCGCGATCGGTACGAGACATCCCCCAGCAGCAGGTTGTCAGGTCAGGACGTCGAAGAGGTGTTGAATGTGAGCGCTCAGGATGATCAGCAAACTGCACCTCCTGTGAACTACGTTCCGCTGCTCGGAGGCCCGTACACCGGGGTCGCCTCCAGATCTGTGGGTTATGTTCCGGACTATGCCCGCAAATTTCTCATCGAAGCGGGCGGCATGATCCAGTTGTTGGCCATTATTGTCTGGAGCGCGGTCCGGCGCCCAACCGGATATTGGGGACGCGTTCTGGAGAACATGCACGAGGTCATCAAGACGTCGTGGCTGACAATCGCGCTTGCCGTCTTCGGTTTCCAGGCGGCCGTTTCCATGATCTCCGCTCAGATTGTGGCTATGGTCGGAGCCGGACCGCTGTTCGGACCCTATCTATTCGTTTTCAGCACGACCACATTTACCGTATGGGTCAACTCCATGGTTGTCGCCGGCGTTATTGGAACGGCCCTCACCGCCGAGATTGGTTCACGGAAGGTGCGCGAGGAGTTGGACGCCATGGAGGTCATGGGGATCGATCCTGTGCGGGAACTTGCGATACCGCGCGTTGTCTCTGTCGTCCTAACGACCGTGTTGCTGTCGATCCCGGCTCTAGCTGCGTCGGCGGTTGGCATGCAAGTCGCCGCTGATTTCTTTTTGCACCTCCCTGCATCCGATTTCTACCACACACTATATACAGGAACTGGTCCGATCAACATCGGCAGCTACCTAGTGAACAATGCCTTGATAGGTCTGCTGATAGGTACTGTGTGCTGTTACAAGGGGTTCGCGGCCGCTGGCGGGGCTATGGGACTCGGTAAGGCGGTAAACAACGCAGTCGTGATCTGCTTCTTGGGTGTTTTCGTTCTGCAACTTGCCTATCAAACAGTCATGTTGGGCTTCTTTCCGAACGCGTTGGGAACGCTACGATGAGGAATACACAGACAGAGTCGATTGATGTGACTGACGGACCAGTGAGCAAGTCAAACGTCATGGAAGGCACAAAAGCTGGCCCTTTGGCAAGAGCAGTCGAGAGCGTCGGCCGAGTGGTAGGGTTCTCGGTTGAAGTTATTAGGGACCTTCCGGTCGCCTTGCGGCTGTACCCATCCGAGGTATTTCGACGTTCGGGCGTGTTGATCGCGCAGAACGCAGTTGTCGTCCTTTTCATGGTCTTCATGTATGGCCTCTTGGTCGGTCTTGCGCTGCACGCTATCACGTCGACCATCGGTATTGGTTCATATGTCGCCGCTCCCCACACGATCGGCAACTTGCGCGGTGTCCTCGAAACTGTTTTTGGGTGGATTTTCGCGGCGAAGGTTGGATGCGGGATCGTCGCCGAAATGGGTGCAATGCGCATCAATGACGAGATCGATGCAATGGAAGTGATGGGAATACAAAGCATTGGGTACCTTGCTGGAACCAGGGTCTTGGCCGCGCTGTTCGTGTTGCCTTTTCTTTGGACAATTGCACTGGTTGTCGAATTCACGGGCGGGTACTTGTTCAATGTGATGATAGCCGAAACGGTGTCAGCCGGCGGATTCGTGGAAGTATTCTTCCTGGTTCAGAATGCTAGAGACTTCATCGCCTCGGTCGGCTGGGCGACGCTGGTTGGGGTTGTCGTCACGCTGGTTTCGTGCTATTATGGTTACAACGTTCGCGGCGGTCCAGTAAATGTTGGCAGGAATACAGCTAAGGCGATGTTGGTCAACCTCGTGGCGATCAGCGTGATCATGATGCTGTTAGTGCAGCTGCTTTACGGTAACGATCCGAACACGCCGATGGCGAACTGAGAACGTCTAGCGACGGAGTTTTCGATGCCTAGTATTGACTCATATACAATATCCGATGGTACCGTGACGGGTATGCTCGACCCCGCTGGCCTTGCGAACCAAAATGGGCACACCGTCGAACTGCACGAGGTATGGAAGAGTTTCGACGGGTCGGAGTCGGTATTGAGCGGCGTGACAGTGGGCTTCGCCGAAAACGCCATTACTACAGTTCTTGGTCCGTCTGGAACCGGTAAGAGCGTGTTGCTGAAGCACATTGTGGGGTTGCTCGAGCCGGACGCGGGCACGGTAAGCGTGTTTGGGCAGAACATCTGGGACGTCAGCAAGCAGGAACGGTACGAACTGCGGAAGCGGTTCGGCGTGTTGTTCCAGGATGGTGCGCTGTTCGGATCGATGAACCTGTATGACAATGTCGCGTTTCCACTCCGAAAACACACGGATAAGCGGGAGTCAGAGATCCGGAAGATTGTGATGGCCCACCTCAAGGAAGTCGGGCTGGAACAAGCGACGGACAAGGCACCGAACGAGCTCTCGGGTGGGATGCGCAAGCGCGCAGGTTACGCTCGCGCCCTCGTCCTGCGCCCGGACGTTGTTCTGTTTGATGAACCGGACTCGGGTCTTGATCCGGTGCGTACGAAACTTCTCTGCCAGTTGATCAGTGAGATGCACCGCGAGCACGGGGGAACCTACATCGTGATCACCCACGATATCGCGAGCGCACACACGCTGAGCGACTATATTGGACTGCTCTGGCGAGGAAAGTTGGTGCACTACGGGAAAGCCGAGGGAGCTTTCGCATCCGAAGACCCGTTTGTGCGTCAGTTCCTCAGCGGAGATGCCGCCGGTCCACTCGGGATGGACTGACATGCGCCGCCGTTGGATTGCTGTCGTGACGACAGTTGCGCTACTGCTCGCCGCCGGTGCCGGTTTGGTCGCGTTCGGGGCGAAGAGCTACGAGGTGCAGGTTTTGATGCCCACCGCGGACGGCACATTTGTCGGCGGCCAGGTGGTGCTGCGGGGCCAGGAGGTTGGGGAGATCACAGAGCTTGGGACCCAGGGGGACAAGGCTCTCATCACCGCAACCGTCGATGAAGAACATGCTCCGCTGCCTGCCGGCACTACGGCACGGGTCAGCTGGGAGTCGCTGCTCGGGACACGGGTGCTGGAACTCCTGCCGGGACAGCAGAAGAACCCAGCATTGCGGTCGGGCTCGATGATCGAGTCGAACATCGAGCGCGTGGAACTCGATGACGTCCTCGCGATGCTGGACGAGCCGACCAGGGACCGAGTGCAGGGCTTGGTCAAGCAACTGAACCAGACCTTGCAGGGTCGCGAGAAGGAGGTCGGAGACACGCTGAATACAGCGGGACCGGCGGTCCAGGCGGTCGGTGAAGTGATGCGCGCAGTCGGTGAGGACGGGCCAGCGATCCGCAATCTGGTCAAACGGCTTCATGCGATGACCAGTGAACTTGCGCCGCGCCGCAGCGAGCTGGAGCAGACCGTGCAGAACCTCGGGCGGCTGACCTCGGCCACCGCCGGCAAACAAGAGCAGCTACGGACCGCGCTCGCCGAGCTACCGTCCACCGTGCGGGAAGCCACCACTACGCTCGACCGGGTTCCACGAACGGTGGATGCCACCGTTCCACTACTACGTGACCTGCGGCCGGCCGCCGAGCGGCTTCCCAGCGTCGCGAGGAACCTCAGTCCTGTGCTGGCTGAGCTGCGGCCGACCCTGGGCGACCTCAAGCCGACCCTGGCCTCCGCCAACTCCCTGCTGCGGTACACGCCAGGTCTGCTCGACGCTACCCACGCGACCTTGCCTGGTGTCGACGACGCAGTGACCACTCTGCAGCCCGCGGTGGCGTTTCTCCGTCCATACGCCCCGGAACTTACCGGCTGGCTGACCAACTGGGCCTCCGTCTTCGCAAACCAAAACAGCAGCGGAAACATCGGCCGAATACTGGTCAGCCTGTCGGGCACGAGCCTGAATAACGGCGTACTACCTCCGGGCATGAAGCAGGATCCAGAGCCCGCGCCAGGCTCGATCGCCGGGCAGCCGTGGGTCGACGCGAACGGGGACGGAATGCGATGAGAAGAACGTTGATGCTGCGCGTCGGTGTTGTGCTCGCCGCTGTGGTGGGAGTGACGGGAGCCGCTGTCACAGTGGCTGGGTCGCAGCAGCCTGCCGAGCCAACCGTGATCGGTTACTTCGCCGATGCGAGCCCGCTCGACCGCGGGTCAATGGTACGGGCGGCCGGAGTCGAGGTCGGTAGCGTGCAAGACATCTCGCTGCAGGGCGGAAAGGCACGGGTCACGATGGAAGTGAACCCGGCTGTGCTGCCGCTGCACCGCGACGCGAAGCTGACTATCCGCCCCGTCAACCTGCTCGGCGAGCGCTATATCGAGCTGGACGCGGGCTCGCCGTCGAAACCGTATATGCGCGAGGCCGTCGTGCCAATGAAACGCACCGACTCCTCCGTGGACCTGCAGGATATGTTCAACACGTTCGACGACCCCACCTCGACGGCACTCGCCGCGCTGGTCACGTCCCTGGGCGAGGGGATGCAGGATTCAGGGGCCGAAGCCGCCGCTGCGGTCAAGGCGCTGGCCCCGGCCATGGGTCGTACGGCAGACCTAGGGGGGATGCTGCGGGAGCAGAACTCGGTGCTCAACCAACTGGTCGACCGGGTCCGGCCGGTCGCCCAAGCGTTCGCGGCCAAGGACGGCAAGACCCTGGATCGACTTGTCGCCAGCACCGAACGCACCCTCTCCACGCTCGCGGCGAACCAGCAGGCGCTGGACACAACATTGGCCGAACTGCCCACAACGTTGACCGAGGCCAGGCGCACGCTGCGGGAACTGGCAGGCGTGTCCGACGCATTGGCACCGACGCTGAAATCTGTCCGACCGGTCACCGACAACCTGACCGAGATCACGGCCGAGCTGCACCGATTCGCCGACACCGCCGACCCGGCGCTCGCGTCGCTGCCCCCGGTGCTCGACCGTGCCGATACGTTGCTTAAGCAAGCTGCCCCCACGGTCGAGCGGCTACGCAATGCGGGGCCCGACCTGCGAGCTACAGCAAAAAGCCTGCGCCCGCTAGGCGACCAGCTGCTCGACAAACATCTCGGCGACCTGATGGCGTTCGTGAAGAAGTGGGCGCTGTCGACCAACAGTCGAGACGCGTTGGGCCACTACTTCCGCGCCGTCGCGTGGGTGACGCCGGAGACTTTACAAGACTTGGCATCGGGGATCCTTCCTGCATCGCCGAGCAACAGCGACAGCGGCAAGCCACTCGCTCCGGACATCCGGGTACCCGGCCCGAAGGACCTACCCGATGTCGTTCCCCAAGACCTGCGCGACTCCGATCCCGGCAACGCAACGGGTCTCAGCAAGAAGCAGGAACAGTCCCTGCTCGATCAGCTCTTGGGAGGGGCGTAGCCATGCCACGTCCAGTGCATCGCGACCAGGCGCGCAAGTTCCTCATTGGCGTGGTCACCCTCGCTGTGATCGGTCTCGTGAGCTATGTCGGTGCCACTGTGCAGGGCGGCGGCGAGATACCGGGAAGGCCATACACCTATGTCAAGGCCGCCTTCGAGGACGTGGGTATGCTCCAGCCACGGCAAAACGTGGTGCAGAACGGCGTCCGCATCGGTGAAGTGCACTCCGTTGCCTACGAAGACGGGCACGCGATCGTAACGATGCGCCTGGAAGGACAACGATCGGTCTACCGTGACGCACGTGCGCAGGTCGGCTATCAAGCAGCGGTCGGAAAGAAGCATGTGCAGTTCGACCCGGGCACCCGCTCGGCCGGTCCCCTCAGCGACACTGCCATACCACTGTCACAGACGAGCGCCTCACCCGAGCTGGACGAGGCCCTGTCGGCGTTGGACAAGCAGACTCGGGAGGCGCTTGGCTCCAGTCTGGTGGAGCTCGGTGGCGGCCTGGGCGGACACAGCAACGATCTGCGCGATGCGATCCGCGCGGCCCCCGGGATGCTCAAAGACGCCGGCGACATCAGCGGTGCGCTGACCAGTGAACAGGCCGATCTGCCCTCCCTGCTGCACGCGGCGAACCAGCTGGCAGGCCGGTTCACAGGCCACGAACAGGAGCTGAGCCGCCTCGTCAAGCAAGTGGACACCACGTTGCGCGCGATCAACGTGGACGGAGCGCGGCCGCTGGCCGACACGGTGCAGGCTCTGCCTGCCACGCTGCGACAGGCCCGCCAGGGCCTGAAGTCCCTGAACGGTCCGCTATCCGACGTGCGATCTGCGGCGACAACCATCAGGCCCGGCGCGCAAGCGCTGGGGGCAGCCACCGAGGACTTGCGCGGCTTCTTGCGTGATGCCGTCGTTCCGCTGGGCAAGGTGCCGCGTGTGAGTGACCAGGCCAACCCTGCCGTGGAGGACCTGACGCGCACTGTCGACGACGCCAGACCATTGGTTCCGCGCCTGACAAGGACGCTGGCCTATTCCCGCGCCCTGCTGCACGACCTCGCGCCGTACGCGCCCGATATTGGCCGTTTCTTCAGCGAGCACGATCTGCTCAGCGGCCAGATCGCTCCGGACAAGCACTACTTCGGCTTCATGATCGCGGCGCCAGGGTTGTACAGCGCTAGCGTCCCGGACCCGAGGGCCGACCGGGTTCCCTATCCGAAGCCAGGTGGCGGCGCATGGCGGGACCACGGATCGACAGGAGGTGGCCGGTGAAACCGACGAAGAATCGGCCGACTGGCAAGCTGCCGGTGCTGCGTTCACGCTGGCGAACACCGTTGGGTATCGGCATCGTGTTTCTCGCATTGGCCGTGATCGTGTTATTGGCGGCCGTGTTCAAGGGGTCACTCGTGACGCTCCTTCGATCGGGCGAGACGATCACTGCGGAGTTCAGCCGGAACTACCAGCTTCATCCGGCTGACACGGCTGTGAAGGTCGCAGGCCTCGAAGAGGGAGTGGTCACCGGTGTCGAGGAGACCGATCAAGGCACAGTCAAGGTGAGCATGAAGGTGGATGAATCCGCGCTGGATGCTCTCGGCCCGAAACCGAGCGCCATTGTCACGCCTAACACGCTTCTTGGCGGCGCCTATTCGGTTGAACTCAGGCGCGGCGGGGGGACAGGAAGGTTCGAGGGCGACTTCATTCCGCGCGCCCGTACCCAGACACCGACCGAACTGGATCGGATCCTCGAATCCCTGCCGCAGCCGACCCGTGAGAGTGCACGGAGCGTGGTGAAACAGCTCGACGAGACCCTGGCCAGCGGCGGAACAGATGCGTTGCGCGATCTGGTCGCCGACGCACCGCAGACACTGCGGCCGGCAGGCGATGTGCTCAAGGCGGCGCAAGGCAGGCGGCCGGGAGTTGACCTGCCCCGGATCGTGTCCAACTTTCACACCGCCGCTGACGTCCTCAGCAGACACCAGGGGCAGCTTGGCGACATCGTGACATCACTGCGTGACACCACCGCCGTGTTGGCCGAGCGGAGCCAGCCGCTGGCGGCCGGAATCGCCTCGTTGCCGGCAACGCTACGCGATACTCGTACCGGATTGATCGATCTTCGCGGGGCCCTGGATAAGCTAAACGCAACCGCGGATTCGTTCCGCCCAACGGCTCGGGAGCTGGAACCACTGCTGGGGCAACTCGATCCGGTGTTGCGGCAGGCACGCCCGCTGCTGCGGGACCTGCGGCCCCTACTGCGTGACGCCCGCCCACTGGTCGAGCAGTTGGTGCCGGTAACTCAGCGCGGCACGGCGGTACTCAACGATGTGCGTGGACCGGTGCTGCAGCGGGTCAACGGTCCGATCGCGAGCACCGTGATGAACACCTGGCACGGTACCGGTCCATACAAGAACAGCGGCCGAGGCATGCAGGCCGACCACAAGTTCTACGAGGAGCTGGGGTACTTGGCGGCCAACGTGGCCCGTGCGTCGATGGTCCAGGATGCGCAAGGAAGCTTGATCAGTTTCCAGGCCGGTGCGAACACCGAATCGCTACCCGGAATCCCGCTCACCATGCCGAACCTCGTCGAGCAGATGAAGAAATACGCGGGAGGTAGCCGATGAAAAGCGTCCTGCGCGTGTTGGAGCGCGTTCGCAACGTCCCTGGCCTCGGGCGCTACGTAATCGCACTCGCGATCGTTGTCGCTCTCGGACTCGCCGCGACCGGATACGCCTTCAGCAGATACGGCTGGGACCTCCCGTGGCAGGATTCCAACCTCGTGGCAGCGGAGTTCGAGAAGGCGCCCTCGATTCGACCGGAGAGCCGCCATGAGGTGCGTATCGCCGGGGTCAGAGTCGGCACGATCGTATCCGCTGAGCCGCAACCCAACGGCAACGCCCGTGTGGTCATGTCGCTCGATCCTGGACACAAGATCTACACCAATGCGCGAGCGGTACTGCGCACCAAAGCGCCCGTCGACATCATGTACGTGGCGTTGGACCCTGGAGGTCCCCCTGGTAAGCCGTTGTCAGACGACGGCGCGATTCCGGTGTCGCAGACGAAGCGGTTGAGAGAACCATGGGAGACCCTCAATAAGCTGGATGAACGCGCCCAAAGCGCGCTGACTTCGCTTATCAACCAGGCCGACGCCGCACTGGCCGGCGCCCCACAACACCTCCCGAAGGGGCTTCGCGCCACGGACGCCACCATGGCTACATTTCGCCCGGTGGTCGAACAGCTGCAGACTCGACGGGAGAACATCGCGCAGCTAGTCACGTCGCTGGCGCAGATTTCCGCGGCGGTGGGGCAGGACGACCAGCGACTCGCGCGGTTGACCTCCGCCTTGCAGCAGGCACTGCACGTGCTGGCAAACCGGGACGACGAGTTGAGCGCCACGCTTGCGCAGGTGCCCGGGCTCACCAAGGACTTGAGGCACGCGATGACCGGAACCAGCACATTGACAAAACAACTCAGCCCGACTCTGGACGCGCTGCACGCGTCGTCCGAAGAGCTCCCGCCCGCACTGTCGCGCTTGAGCCAGACGGTCAAGGCGGCCGGCAAGGTCGTGGAGGATGCAGCCCCTGTGGTTGAAAAGGCAAAGCCGGTTGTGGCGGACCTCCGCCCCTTGGCCAGCGACATCAATGGCGCGTTGGGTGAACTCAAGCCGGTGACAGGGCACCTGCCTTCAGCCACCAAGCGCATCGTGCCGTGGATGGAGGACCTCGCCGCCTTCGTATACCAGACGTCGTCGGCCGCCAGCCTCGCCGACAAGAACGGTGGTCTCGCTCGATCGAACATCGATTTCGACCTCCTCGACCAGGCAGATGGAGCCATACCTGACACCGCCAGGGCCGGAAGGAAGGCAGGGAACTGATGAACGCGGTGCGAGTCTCCCGACCACTGGTCCGCCAGCTGATCACGGTGTTCGCTGCGGTGGCCGTGTTCGCTGGCGGCTCGCTCTTCTTCTGGAACCAGGTGGGCGGTCCGATGCCGGACATCGTCCACGACGATCCCTATCGCGTTTCCTTCCAGAGCGCCGACGTCGAGAACCTGAAGGAAGGGAGCGATGTGGAGATCGCGGGGGTGGTGGTCGGCCAGGTCGCCGATGTGACGCTCGCAGGTGACAGCGCCAGAGTGACGCTGAACCTGTCTGCAGAGGCAGCTCCAGTGCACAAGGGCGTCACCGTTCGCGTCGGCCTCAAGTCGATCGTGTCGCAATCGTACGTCGAAGTCATTGACGGCGACGGGGCTGCCATCGCGGACGGTGCCGCCCTGCCCGCGTCGGCCGTGAAACCGAGCGTGGACATCAACGACCTGCTCTCGACTCTCGATCCCGAGACGCGCGATGCGCTGCGCGGTACCGTCCGTTCCCTCGGCACGGCCACCGACGGCACATCCGAGGACCTCAGCAAGTTGATGACAGGACTCGGCAAGCTGGGGCGGGAGGGTCACACCGCACTCGACGCGATCGCGGCCCAGTCCGACGACCTCAAGGCCCTAACACGTGAAGCGACAACCCTGCTCGAAGCGCTGGACACCGGGCGCGGTCAGATCGCCGATGTGGTGCAGGACGCCCGTACCCTGACCGATGCCACCGCTGGACAGCGGTCAGCGCTCGAGGACACCGTGCGGCGCATGCCAGAACTGCTGGCGTCGGCCAACACGGCCACCGGCAAGCTGGGCGAGCTATCCGGTTCGCTCGCCCCGGTCGCGGCCGACCTTGAGACCGCCGCGCCGGACCTGAGCACGGCGCTGTCCCAGCTGCCGGCCGTGACCAACGACCTGCGTGGTCTGCTGCCCGCACTGGATGGCACTCTGGACACCGCGCCGGCCACTCTCAAGCGAGTACCCACATTCGGGCACGACCTTCGGCAGCTGATCCCGGACGCAGAAATGACGCTGCGGGACGTCAACCCGATGCTGGCGTATCTCAAGCCCTATGGCCGGGACGTCGGAGCGATGTTCGCCAGCTTCGGGGCGGCGCTGGACCTGCAGCTTGACAACGGGATTCGCCCGCTCCGGATGGCGCCGATCTTCAACTCGAACGCCATCCGAGGAAACCCGCTTTCGACCAAGGCGGATCCGCTCACCTGGACGAACCCATATCCGGCTCCCGGTCAGGTGGGCAACCCGCAACCGTACCGGGGCGAGTACCCACGCGTGGAGCGCGCACCGAAATGATGCGGCGAACGCTGCGCTGGCCACACCGCCACCCCGGATGGCGTCAATGGGCGCCGCCATCTGGGAAGCGGGCCGGGGCCGCTGCGGCGTTCACGGTACTGATCGCGCTGGTCGTCGGTGGCCTGGCCCAGCTCCGCATCGACACCGGGGTCGGTTCGTTGCTGCCCGCAGACGATCCCACCTATCGAGCAGTGGAAACCAAGGCGCGCTCGTTCGGCGGCGACCCAATCGTGGTGCTGCTGGAGTCTGACAACCCGCGCGGGTTGCTGCTGGAATAGAAGAAGTTGGCTCAGCTGCTGGGCCTGGAGGGTCAGCTGGCACGGTTGCCGGATGTGGCGGCGACCTACGGGCCGGCCACGGTGCTCAACCAGACGGCCAAGGGGGCGCAAAACCTGCTGGTGCGGATCAGCGGCCGCCGGGACATGGTACGCAACCTCGCCGAGCAACGTGCGAAGCAGCGCGGCTCGAGCGAGGCGGCGGCGAATGCGGCAGGCGATGCGGCGATGGCCAAGTTCGACCGCCGCTACGGTTCGCTGCTGGTGCGTGGAATGCCTGCGGGATTGCCGACCCTCCGCAACTCCCGGTTCGTGGCCACGGTGCTCTATGACAAGCAGGGCGAGCCTCATACTACAGTCGCACTTATTGCGGAGCTTGTCGTGCGGCGTAGTGGCATCGTCGGGCGCGTTGCTGGTGTCTGCGGCGCCATTTCGAGCGGGTGAG
>NZ_FZNW01000057.1 GCF_900188115.1 Haloechinothrix alba
ATTGACCGCCTGTGGGAAGGGCTGACGTCCTTCCGCTACTCGCTGTTCCGGCTGGAAACGCTGCAACAGTACTCCGGAAGCAGCGAGGACGAGGCTGTCGCGTCGTGGCGACGCACCGGCACCGTGCCGCTCACCGAGGAGTTGCGTCAGTGGTGCGAACGCATCCAACGGCGAGTTAACGACGGTCGTCGCGTGCAGCGCGTGCATGTCGTGCGATCGATGACTACGTCAGCGAGGCCGCAAATAGAGGCATCGATTACCGGACGATCAAGCGGGTGGCCGAATTGGTCAATGCCATGAATGCGAGCGCATTGCAACAGCTGCGCCAGCTTCTGCGTGCGAAGCGATCCGGCCAGTATGTACCTCCGCTCTATCGCACCGGCTCGGAGTGACAGGACGTCAGTGTCGCTGTGGGCACCGTACGGCGTGGAACACCGGCGGGCCGCCAGCGACGGCTCCACCCGCCGTCACAGCTCGTCAGGCACCAACTGCTCGACCACCCGGCCAGGGTGCCGAGCCGTGATCAACAAACCCGAGCAGGCACGCCAACCGTTCTGAAACGGCCTCTTACAAGCTGACAGAGATCGGTAGCTCTCGCGCTTCCACGCTGCGCTTATACGGTTCACAGGGGTAGAACGGTCCGTTCTGCAAGGGGCATTGTTGGCGTGCTATGTGGTGCCCCGTCCTGGTTCATCGGTGTGGAGTATTTGCTATTGCCGCGGAACTTCAGAAGGCGGGGCGTTCGGGTCGTCCGGACGGTACTCGTCGGCGTACTCTACGTCGGCCTTCTTGATCTGCTCGCCGAGCCAGTTGCGCCATTTCTTTAACTTGCGCTTGGTGTCCAAGTCCTTTTCGAGCTGCTCTTTGACCTCGTCGAATGAAAGTTGCTCGCTCGGGGTGACCTCGACCACCTGTCCCACATTCCATCCGTGTTGGGTTTTGACGGGGCCGAAGTACGAGTCTTTATCGGCTTGGAAGGCTGCTTCGGCGAATTTCTCCTGGAGTTGCTCGGCGGTGACGGTGCCCAGGTCGCCGCCCTCGTCCTTGGTGCTTCGGTCCAGGGAGTGCTGGGCGGCCAGTGTGGCGAAGTCGGCGCCTGACTGCGCCTGGGAGAGTATCTCTTGGGCTTTTTGTTTGGAGTCGACCACGATGTTGCGGAGATGTCGCTGTTCGGGCGACACCATCTCGCTTTTACGGTCTTGATAGGTCTTTCGCACTTCCTCGTCGGTTACTGGCTCGACTTCGGCGGTGACTTGTTCGAACAGTTGGCTGGTGGCGAGCTGTCGTTTGAGCTCGTTGAGGACCTCTGCTTCAGCGATTCCTTGGTTTTCGAGGAACTTGGTGAAGGCGTCGCGCCCTCCGGATTGTTGCTGCTCGAGCATCTGATTGAGGGTGTCTCGTGCCTTTTTGTCCGCGATGACGATGTCCTGGCGTTGGGCGGCGCGATCCAGTATATGGCTGACGGCGACTGATTTCGCCGCGTCTTTGTTGAACTGATCCTGTTCTGCTTGTTTGTCCGGCCTTTTCACGCCGTAGAGTGCTTCCAGGGTCTCGATTCTTTTCTGAAACTCGTCCTTGGTGATGACGGTGTCACTGGCCCGGAGCACGGCGTTGTCGGGTAGAGCGGTAGCCCAGGTGAGCGCGACTTGGGTGGCGGCACCGGCTAGTACCAGCACGCTCAACACAAAGCTGATCAGTCGAGCGCGTGCTGTGTGGGGTAGCAGCGTCGGGCGGCGCCGCAGGCTGCGCAGCCCGCGGCCCAGCGCGTGTCGTGTCCGTGCCAGCCTCACCCTGACATCTCCCATCTGTTAACGGGTACGCGTGGGGATCGACCATGTACCAGCGTATCGATCCGCTGGTAGTTGTGAGCGTACCCACATTACCCCAGCACGGTGTGATGGGGAACGAGCCGCGAGACCCTATAGGACCGGGTGCAGCGTGAGAAGCGCAGGCCGTCACCTGATATAGCGGGAACCTGCAGCCGAAGCCGCGGAAGGGCAGCCGGCACGCCTGGTGCGACGCCGACATGGGCAGCTACGAAACCTTAACGGTCCATTCGTGCCCGTTCGTGCTGCGCAAGCCGACCTCGGCCACCGCGGCGCCGCTCGGCACGGCGAACGCCAACCGACTGCGGACTGTAGCACCGGATTTGACGTAATGCAGCATCGCAGGCGAGTCGGATAGCTCAGCGGTGGCTTGCGTACCAAGGCGATGTTCCTGCTTGGCCATGTAGAGAGTTTGCCCAGTCCTGGTAAGGACATGCTGCTTACCAGTCAAGTTCTCCAGCTGCACTGTCACGACCCGATACGGACCCGAGCTCGGTCCAGGCCAGGGGCAACTTCCGCTCAGGCGGGGCGAACGTCGGTGACCGTGACCGTCAACTTCCCCACGGTGACCGCCTCGCCAACCTCCATCGGCGCGCCCACCTCGATGTCTGCAGCGACGTTACCGCTAGTGCCGGTAGGTGCCTGGTCGGCTCCGTCGGCGGTGAGCACGACCACACCGAGCGCGATCCCAGCCACGGATCCGGTTCGACCGTGGGCGTGGCCCTGGTGGGCGCGCAGCCAGTTGATCACCCCGCACCCGACCGCGCCTAACCCGAGTGCGCTAGCTAATCACGACCGCCGACACGGCAGCCAGCAGCAGCCCAAATCCAGCCAGCACCGACGCCGCGGCAGGGCGCTTGCTGGAGGCGTACGGCTGTGGTGCCCCTTCGGGACGGGATTCCGCGCGCTTCACCCTTCCTTTACGCAAGATCGAGTACAAGCAGTGGTGGGCGTAGGACTGTGTGGTGTCTGCGCCCCTGAGCCCGTGAGTGCGACTGGAGTCGATGTGAGCGAAACGTCCCGCCATGTGTCTGGGGTCGCCAGGCGCCTGGTAGCAGCCGCCCGGGGGTGCACGGCACGCCAGTGTGGCAGCGTCACCACGCGGGTTGGCCCTGGTGGCCTGGAGTCGCTGAGCCGCCGTGCTCGGGCACGCGCAGACTGTGATGGGGAAAGGAAGCGTGCCGACTGGGGTGTCGGGACTTCGAAACCGGTCTCGTTACGGCGTCCGGCTCGTACGATGTCTGGTGCTCTCGCTCCTGAGCCGGCCTCGACAGACGCAGTGGGAACATATTCCGGCAGGGATCGGCGCCTGGAGCACCTTCCGGTATGAGGTTTGCGCGACCGAAGGCTGGGGTGGCGCTGGGTCGCGGGCTTGGTGCGCTGGGGCGGTGGGTGCGCCGTGTTCGTCTGCCGCGGGTGCGGGTCGGTGTGCTGTGGGGGTGGCTGCGCCGGGTGCGGGTCTCGGGTCGGGGTCTGGCCGCTGTGGCGG
>NZ_FZNW01000017.1 GCF_900188115.1 Haloechinothrix alba
CGGACGAAGGCGTGCAGATGGCGCACCAGGCTCGTCAGTATATCCCGCAGCCGCGGGTCCGGAGTATCGGCGAAACTCGCGATGACCGCGTCGGCGGCGTTCGACTCCGTGAAATCCGTAGCCATGTTCGCTCCCCAAATCCTAGCGGGTCGCGCCGAGCCGCGTGCTGATCTCGGCGGCGGCCTTGATGACCACAGGGAGGTACTCGTTGTGAATGGTCTCCATGCTGACGTTCGCGGCGTGGCACGACATGCTCAGCGAGGCGACCACCCGGTTGGTCGAGTCCCGTACCGGTGCGGAGAACGACCGCACACCCTCCTCGAGCTCCTGGTCCACCAGTGCCCAGCCGTGCTCGCGGACCTCGAACAGGATCTCGCGCAGCCGGTCGACGTCGGTGACGGTTCGCGGGGTCAACGGGTGCAGGGTGACCTGCCCGAGGAACCTGTCGATCTCCCCGTCCGCCAGGCCGGCGAGCAGGACACGCCCCATCGACGTGGCGTACGCCGGTAGCCGGGTACCCGTCGTGAGGGTGATGCTCATGACGCGCCCGGCAGGGACGCGCGCGATATAGACCGCGTCCTCGCCGTCCAGGGCAGCCATCGAGCAGGTCTGACCGGTCGTGCTGGTGACCTCCTCCATGAACGGCTGGGCGACCTCGGTGAGGTTCATCGACGACAGGTAGGCGTTGCCGAGGGAAAGGACGTGCGGGGTCAGCGAGTACAACCTGCCTTCCCTGCGCAGGTACCCCAGCTCCTCCAGGGTCAGTACGATACGCCGCACCGTGGGCTTGCTCAGCCCTGTCGCCTCGGCCAGCGCGGACAAGCTCAGTTGCGGGTGGTGGTTGGCGAAGGCCAGGATGACCGACAACCCTCGCTCGATCGACTGGATGTAGTCGTCACGATTGTCCGGCTTCACCATGGAGCTCTCCCCTACCGCATCGGGACGGGAAACGATCGACGTCCCGTATAGCGTACGACTTGTAACAGCACTTGTGTCGATACGGCGAGAACTCCGGTGCCGGCGATGCGGCCGGCGCCTGACGGTCTCCGCCGTCACGGGCGCCGGTACGTGGACAGCTTCCGCTCGTCGATCCGGACACCGAGCCCCGGTTCCCTCGGCACCCGGAGGTGACCGTCGGAGTAGTTCAACGGCCTGGCACTGACGTCGTCGGCCAGCAGCTTCGGCCCGAACAGCTCACTGCCGAAGGACACGTTGGCGGTGGCACCGTAGACGTGTGCGGCAGCGGCCGTGCCGATCGAGGACTCGATGCTGGTGCCGCCGTGGCAGGGGATCCCGGCGGCCTCGGCCACGGCCGCGGTCTTCTTCGTCCTTGTCAGGCCGCCAAGCTTGGGCACCTTCAGGGAGAACACGTCCCCCGCGTTGTGCCGGCAGACGCGCAGCGCGTCGTGCACGCTCTGCAGGCTCTCGTCGACCATGAGCGGTGTGCGCAGGCGCGCGGCGAGCCGACCCATGGCCTCGACGTTCCACCCGGGAATCGGTTGCTCGATCAGGTCGATCCCGCCGTCCTCCAGCTCCGGAAGCCACCTGGTCGCGGTCATCTCGTCCCACGCGGCGTTGAGGTCGACCCGCACGCTGGCGCGGTCACCCAGCGCCTTGGCTACCGCGAGCACGCGGTCACAGTCGGCGCGGGGGTCCTGAGCACCCATCTTGAGCTTGAAGCTCACATGCCCTTCGGAGAGGAGCTTGTCCTCCGCCTCGGCACTGACGCCATCGGCCTCTTCCGCGCCGAGCGCCCAGGTGACCGGGATCGACTCGCGGTACAGCCCGCCGAGCAGGTCGTGGACCGGCACGCCGAGTGCCTGCCCCCAGATGTCGAACAGCGCCATCTCCAGGCACGCCTTCGCCGCCCGGTTACCGGCGGCCACGGTGTCCATGCGTTCGAGCGCGGCCTCGATGCGAGCGGCCGGATGCCCGATGAGTGTGGGTGCGAGGTAGGTGTCGATGACACTCTTGATCGCCTCCACGCTCTCCCCGCCCCACCAGGGACCGCCCGGGGTCGACGCCTCACCGACGCCTTCGAGGCCGTCCTCCGTGCGTACACGGCTCAGGACGTAGCTCTGGTGGTCGATGGTGGTGGACTTGAACTTGTGCGGGCGGATCGTCGGGAGGTCGACGATCACGGTCTCGACGGAGCGGATCCGCAAGGAGGGCATGCAGGTTCCTTTCAACGCGCACCTTCTCGGGTTCGGCGACGGGGGCGGGGTAGCCGGGCCGGACCCGGCTACCCCGCCGCATCGGCTACCCGGCCGGGGTGAGCCGGAACTCGTGGGAGGTGCTGTAGAAGGGCCGGCTCAGCCCGCGCTCGGACAGCTCCGCCGGGTCGTCGTGCTTGCGCAGGCTCAGGATCAGCTCCGGCTTGACCGCGCTGGCGATATCCGACTCGAGGTAGCGATCGCCCTCGAAGTACAGCTGCGTGGTCAACGACTCGTAACCCTCCGCGGAAACCATGAAGTGCAGGTGGCCCGGTCGCCAGTCGTGCCAGCCCGCCGCGTTGAGCAGCTCCTCGACCGGCCCGCCGCGCGGGAGGTGGTACGACGGCGGCACGATCGTGCGCACCTCGAACCGGCCGTTGCCGTCGGCGGTCATCCGGCCACGGAGGTTGAAGGCAGGCGGCCCGTCGTGGACGTTCGAGTACAGGCAGTCCGCGTCCGCCTGCCACAGGTCCAGTACGGCTCCGGGGACGGGGCTGCCCTCGGCGGAGAGCACCGTGCCGGACAGGATGAGCACGTCCCCGGCCTCGTCGTCCCGCTGGGGAAGCACGTAGGGCCGCTCCAGCCAGGGGGCCCCGGCTACGTAGTAGGGACCTTCGATGGTGCTGCCCGGGCCTGTCGCGTTGACCGCCTCCACCGTGTGCTCGAAGAACACGTCGGCGAACAGCGGCCACTCCCCGGCATGTCCGAGGCGGATGAGCCAGTCGAGCCCCGCACGGTACTCGTCGTAGGTGACGCCGTGCTTGTCGAGCTGGGCGTTGACGCTGTCGATGATGTCGGAAAGGACCTCGTGGGTACGTTGCTGCGATGTCACAGCTTCTCCTTGTCGGTGAGGCTGCCGTCGCGCTGGGTCAGCGACGGTTGTGGATGCTGATGTCATCGGGGTTGATCAGGTCGGGCACGGTCCAGCCGTCCAGGTCGTACTCGGCCATGCACTGCTCGGCCATGGCCTTCATGCCGTCGGCCGTGCCGGCGTTCTCGTGCGCGGCGAGCATCTCGAAACGGACGTTCTCGTGGTTGCCCGAGTAGTTGACCTCGTAGAGCTCGTGACGGCTGCCGAACTCGCTGCCGATCGAATCCCAGATCAGCTTCATCAGCTTGACCCGGTCGACGGACTCGTAGCCGTTCGAACCGCGCACGTACTGGTCCAGGTACGGCCGGATCTCCGGCTCCTTGAAGTCACGCGCGTTGGAGTTGAGGTAGATCAGCGAGCTGCCCAGGTCCTTCTCGATGATCTGCTTGATCTGGGGGTAGCCCTGCGTCATGAACCACCGGTACGCCAGCCCGTAGTCCAGGTTGGGCAGCAGTGCCCCGTCCTTCCACTCGTTCGGGGTCCTCGCCATGGCGTCGGACAGACCCCAGAACATGTTGCGCCACGCGAGCACCTCACCGACCCGGGTCTGGATACCCCGGAAGTCCTTGGTTCCGGTGACCTCGACGCCCTTCATCAGCAGCCCGGCCAGGAAGTCCAGCTTGACCGCGAGGCGCGTCACGCCGTGGAAGGTGAACCGGTGCAGGAAGCCGGATCCGGGGAAGAACGTGCTGGCCTTCTCCGTGTCCCCGAAGATGAACACGTTCTCCCAGGGGATCTTCACCTTGTCGAGGATGAAGATCGTGTCGTTCTCGTCCATCCGGGACGACAGCGGGTAGTCGAACGGGCTACCGATGGCGTCGGCCTGCATGGAGTAGGAGTGCCTGCAGATCAGCTTCATCCCCGGTGCGTTCATCGGCACGGTGCACACCAGCGCGAACTGGCGCTCCTTGATCGGGAGACCGTAGTGCGCGATGAAGTTGTAGTGCGTCAGGGCCGACCCGGTGGCGACCACCTTCGCGCCTGAGACGATCAGGCCGTCGTCGCGCTCCTCCTCGACGTGGATGAACACGTCCTTGACGTCGTCGGGGTTCTTGTGCCGGTCCACAGGGGGATGGATGATCGCGTGGTTCCAGTACAGCAGCTTCTCCTGCGACTCGCGGTACCAGCGTCGCGCGTTGTCGGCGAACGGCTCGTAGAAGTCCGCGTTGGCGCCGAGCGTGCCGAGGAAGCTCGCCTTGTAGTCGGGACTGCGGCCCATCCAGCCGTAGGTCATCCGCGCCCACTCGGCGATGGCGTCGCGGTCGGCAAGCAGGTCGTCCACACTGTACGGAGTACGGAAGAACGGGTGGGTGAACCCGCCGTTGCCCGTGTCGGTCGGCCGGGTCAGCACGTCCTTCCGGTCCGGGTCATGCAGGCCGTCGTACAACCGCGCGGTCATGCGCACCGGGTTGCGAAACGCCGGATGCGTGGTGACATCGCTGACCTTCTCCCCGTAGAGCCACAGCTCCCGGCCGTCGCGCAAGCTGTCGATGTACTCCTCGCCGGTCATGGGACGCTGCGTGGCCTCGGGGGCCACGGTCGGGTTGATCTGCTCCTGTGACGTCACTGAGCCCTCCTCGATGGGATTCGACGTGCGGGGGTTCTTTTCAGGCGATGCCGACCAGTCGGCTCTGGCTCGACGGGCAGTCCAGCGATTCCAACCAGGGCGCGAACTCGAATGCCGGTCCGAGCTCACGGAAGCCGCCTCGGTAGAAGACAAGCGGGTCTCCCTCGGTGACCGCGAGCTCGTCGACCTCGCCGAGGTAGAGCACGTGGTCACCACCGTCGTAGGCACGCCACGGGCTGCAGGCGAGGTGCGCGAGCACCCCGGACAGTCGAGGCGGGCCCGCTGCCGGCCGGACCCACTCCACCGGCCGGCTCCGTGGCTTGCCCGCGAAATGCAGCGCGATGTCGTCCTGCGCATCGGCAAGCACGTTCACGGAGAACGCGCGGCCGGACAGGTACGAGCACAGCTTCGTACGGCGGTCCAGTGAGACGAGCACCAGTGGCGGATCCAGCGACACCGCCGTGAACGCGTTGACGGTCGCGCCGTGCGGACTCCCGTCCACATCACAGCTGATCACTGTCACACCACTGGCGAAGTGTCCGAGGCAGTTCCGAAGCTCCCGTGGCTCGATCGGCATGACGCCTCCTGGTTGTACGGTATCCGTACTTTTTATACGCATTCCGGTTGACATGACTCACTATGCGGCCAAGGATGGGTTGTGTCAACAGTCACAACCGGCGAAGGAGTGGGGATGCTCTTCCACGCGCGGATGCGGGTGCACCTGCCGCACGACCTGGATCAGGACGCGGCTGACCGGCTGAAGGAGCAGGAACGTCAGCGTGCGCAGGAGCTACAGCGCGACGGGCGCTGGCGGCATCTGTGGCGTGTCGCGGGCGAGTACGCCAACATCAGCGTGTTCGACGTCGACTCGCCGGACGAGCTGCACCGGCTGATCTCCCAGCTGCCCCTGTTCCCGTACATGGACGTGGAGGTGACACCGCTGGCCAGGCACCCCTCCGCGATCAGCGACGACGCCGTGTCCGACGAGCCGGGGTCGTGACGACGGGCGGCGATCCGGGAAGGGGCGCCCGCAGACGGTCCGGCTCACGCCACGGGCCCTATGGAACAGGGGACGTTCCGACCAGGGCGTCGTGAATCCGCCTCGCCACGTCCTTGTCCTGGAGATACCCGCTGATCCCGTGACGGTTCGCGGTGCTGTTGTGCACGTCGTCCTTGTTCGATATGCCGGGCTCCTCGGGGCTCAGCGGGAAGTGCGTGGTATCCAGCGGGTGAAGCGCGACGAAGTCACGCTCGTCCAGCGCGTTGAACCAGTGGGATGCGCACTCCGGGCATCGGGTCGGCTTCTCCAGCACCCTCCTGATCGCGGTGACGGCCAGCGGCGATCCCAACGTGACGAACAGCGGGACCGTCCGGCGACCCCCGCTACCGCCGGCCGCGCGCTGGTGCCGCAGTACGTTGTAGGCGACCACGCTGCCGAGCGAGTGGCCGACGACCACGGACTCCGCCCCGGGAGCCAACGCGGACGCGACCCCGGTGTCGATCGCCGTGCGGATGGCGGGGTTCGTCAGGTACACGTACACGTCGCTGGTGAACAGGATGAGGACCGCGCTGCTGGCACCCGGCACGAAACGGTCGATTGCCCTGGCTGTGGCACGGACCCAGCCCCAGTCCCGCGGCCCCCGTTCGATCACGTCCGAGTCGGCGACCTCGTCGATCTGTTCCTCGGTAACCTCGTGGCGCTGTAGGAGATCCATCATCACGGCGTGCAGGAACCGCTGTTCCTCGCCGGGCACCCCGTCACCCCGGAGTATCACCGCGGCGGCGTCCTCAGTGGATACCCCGGAGTCCAGCTGGTACAAGGTGTCCCCGTAGTACGGGAACCGTATGTCGGACTCGGCGATCGGCAGCTCGAGGCCGTTCTCCCGCAGCCCGGAGCGCAGCGCGTCGACCCACTCCGCCTTCAGGGCCACCGCGTCCTTCTTCTGTTGATCCCGCCCGTGCACCAGTACCAGCCTGCGTGTCATCGCAACTCCTCGTTTCGCAATGCCGTCCGGAGCTTGTCCACGCCCGCCGGACCGAACAACGTCCACAGTGACTCACGGACATCCGTATCCAGGCCCGCGAGCGCGCGGGGAAGCCACAACCGATGGGCGTTGAGCAATGCCCAGCCCTGGGCGAGCAGCGGAACGCACGGCACGACCCGCTTCCGGGCCCCGAGCGGGTTGTCCGTCAGCGACCATTCGAGCAGGGCCAGGTCGAAGAGCGTGAAGCCTCGATGGCTGTGACGCATGTCGGCGGACATCTCGCCGATCCGCTCGATATCACCGAGATCGTGCATGGCGTAGGCGGCGTAGACCGACAACGCCGGGTCGATCTCCCCGGCCACCCGCATTCGCTCCGCGATACGCGCGGCGTCATCGGAGTCGGGCCGGAACCTGCCGTGCAGCGACGCCGAAGCCGCAGCGGCGCGCAGCGCACGGATGTCGGACGCCCGCCTCGCGTAGCGCTCCCACCTGGCGGTGTTGCTGGATGGTTCGTAGGCGACGTCCACGAGCTCGTCGCCATCGACGGTCAACGCCGCGACGAAGTCCGGTAACGCGGCCACCACTGCCCCGGTCCCGTTGTCGGACCGCACCAGGACCGAGGCCGGTTCCCCGGCGTCGAGCCGCTCGACACGCACCGTCTGCCGATCGTCGAGGATCTCGGCGTCGGCACTCGCCGCGACGACCTCGGCCACCGTCGCACCACGGACCTTGATGCCGCAGCCGGAGGTGAAGTAGTCCGGCCCGAACACCGCAGACACGCCTTCTTCGGCGGGGGCCGGCTCGCCGTCGTCGGGCGCGGCAGCGCCGACGGCACCCTCGGGGCCGCCGACACCCTCGGGGTCGTGCCCGGAGGGCATCCACGATCCCGCCGTCGCCGCCGTCACGATCCCGCCTGCGATGTGCTCGCGCCGCTCCGGCGACACCGCCCGGCGGGTGCGCGGGTCCGGCTCCGCACCCGATGACGCATCCGCCCGAGTGCCCTCCGGCCGGGTACCGCGTTCCACGCGTGAGACCCAGTCCTCGTACGAGGTGATGATGGCATCCGGGCTCTGGTTGACCTTGCCCGCCAGTTGCCGCTCGAGAATCCTGCGCGGGACCTCCTCTTCGAGGTAGGCCTGCAGCGGTCGTGGTCGCACGTACAGCGCGGGGTCCGCGGCATCTCGCAAGTCCTCGAGCACGTCGGGGCACGACCCGGCAAGGGCTTCGAGCAAGGCTTGCGTGTAGAGCGCCTTGTACGCACCCGCTGCGGCTTCCGGGGCCTTGATCTCGGCTGCCGTCCTGCCGAGGAAACAGGCGAAGAACTGGTCGACAAGACCGGGTCGATCGCTCAACCCCTCATTCGGGAACACGTCCTGACCACGCACGTTCTGGGCACGGATGCCTTCGGGGGCCACCCGGCACGCATCCGAAATGATCACAACGTGCGGGATCCCGCAGTAACGCGCGAGCTCGGCACTTCCGGTCACGTTGACCGCGGCACTCGTGCGGACGGGGGCTTCGGTGAGTAACCAGTGCTCGCACCGGTTGATGTTGACGCCGTGACCGGCAGAGTACACGACCAGCTGGTCGACTCCCGCCCCGCCGATGAGCTCCGTGACCGCATCATAGATCAGTTCCGGGGTGACCTCGCGGCCATCCGCATCCGTGATCAGCTTCGCCCGGTCAGCACCCATCCCCTGGCTCAGGGCCCACTCGTGCATCGCGGCCGCACCGGCCGCGGCATCACGAAGCGGGGTGAGGTCGCCACTGCGGTCCACCCCGATGAAGACGCCGGCGCGGATCATGTCGACCTCCCGTGTGGCGCGACCGAAGCGCACGGCGTGACCGCACGGCGCCGCACGCATCCTCAGTGTCGACCCGACCGGCGGGGTGACAACACACTGCGAGCGAGTGAGACCGAACCGTGACACGGCGATACAGCATGGCGGTCAGCTCAACCACACCATCGTCGCTGCTGGCGACAAGGCGGCGTCGGCGAAGCGGAGTTCGGCACCGTCTTCGGCCGAATCCAGGAACGTGGAGCTCGCGTACCGGGCCGATCCCGGACATCACCAGCCCGGCACCGGCTCACCGCACGCGGCGGGCGAGGCTCGGGTCGGGTTCGCCGTAAGCCTCCGGGTGCAGGATGCCTGCCAGCGCCTCGACACCGTCCACCAGCCTGGGGCCAGGGCGGGCGAAGGCCGCGTTCGCGTCGACAGCCCACACCGGAACTCCGTCCGGTAGCACGCCTGCCCGGACGACGTCACCGGCATGTTCGACGGACTCGTCCAGGGCGAACCCGCACGGTGCACTGATGACCACCTCGGGATCAGCGGAGGTTACGCGTTCCCAGTCGGTACGGAACGAGCGTTCCCCCGAACGCCCCAGCACACACTCGCCACCCGCGGCGTGCACCATGTCCGGCACCCAGTGGCCGGGGGCGTACGGCGGGTCGGTCCATTCCAGCACCAGCGCCCGGGCCGTACGGCGACCGTCCACGCTCCCGCGCACCGCGTCGAGGCGCCGCGAGAGCGCGGCGACCAGCCGCCCGGCCTCGGTCGAGGTGCCCGTTGCGTCGCCGATCGTGTTGATCGACTTGAGCACCTCGGAAAGGGTGTGCGGATCGATCGTCAGCACCTCGGCGGAGGACCCCAGGAACGTCAGCGCCTCCTGCACGGTCGAGACACTCGCCGCGCACACCGCGCACAGGTCCTGGGTGATCACCAGCTCGGCATCCAGCCCGGCCAGCGCGTCCGTATCCAGGTGGTAGAGGTCCTCTCCCGCCTCCTTGCGCCGGGTAACGGCGGCGTCGATCTCGGCGGGGCGCAGCCCTTCCGGCAGGGTGCTTGTGGAGACCACGCGACGCGTTCGGGCCTCCGGCGGGTGGTCGCACTCGAACGTCACGCCGACGACATGGTCGCCGAGCCCGAGCGCGAACAGGATCTCGGTGGTCGACGGCAGCAGCGAGACGATGCGCATACCACCACGGTAACGCCGCGGGTCTACGCCCCGCCGAGGACAGGCGTGCGAGCTCGCCGCCGCTCTCGGGGTGTCGCGCCAAGCAGCCCGCCAGCGCTTCGGCGACAAGGCGCATACCTAGATCGGTGGCTGCGGCTCGACCCGGTGCGCGAGCCGAACCCGCGCAGGATCCTCCTTGCGCCTACGTTCGAATCTCGCCGTGGCCGACCCAAGCCTGTCCGAGGACGAACTGTGCCGGCTCGATACCGTCCGAGCTGCATCGTGACCGCGCACCGTGTATCGCGAGCGCATCCCCATGCGGCGTGGCTCGCACCAGAATGCGGCTACTCGATCAACGCTTTCCACGTGGTCTGATCAACCACGGCGATACGCCCGCGGTTACCGTATGCACCCGACCTCACCGTGCCGGTCCCGTCGTCCTACCCTCGGCACATGGCCACCTACTACGCCGTGCACCCGGAGAACCCGCAACGGCGCTCCATCGGCCGTGCCGTGGACATCGTCCGCAACGACGGCCTGATCGCCTACCCCACCGACTCCTGTTTCGCGCTCGGCACGCAGCTCGGGAACCGCGACGGGATCGACCGGATCAGGAGCATCCGCCGGCTGGACAACCGGCACCACTTCACCCTGCTCTGCAGGGACTTCTCGCAGCTCGGCCAGTTCGCGCACGTGGACAACACGGTCTTCCGCGCCATCAAGGCAACGACTCCCGGCAGCTACACCTTCATCCTGCCCGCGACCAAGGAGGTGCCGCGCAGGCTGATGCACCCGAAGAAGAAGACGGTCGGGGTGCGGATCTCGGGGCACCTGGTGGCACAGGCGCTGGTCGAGGAGCTGGGTGAGCCGTTGCTGTCCAGCACCCTCCTGCTGGCAGGCGAGGAGGAGCCCATGACCAACGGCTGGGAGATCAAGGAACGGCTGGACAACCAGGTGGACGCGGTCCTCGACTCGGGTGACTGCGGTACCGAGCCGACCACGGTGATCGACTTCTCCAACAACGAGGTCGAGATCGTCCGGACCGGGGCGGGCGACACGACACCATTCGAGTAGGCGGCGATGCGGCTCGGCTCAGTCACACCGGCTCCGCAGCAGGCCAGACGACCACGAAGCGCGCACCACCGTCCGGGGAGTCACCGGTAGCCACCCTCCCCCCTCGGCGGCGGACCAGCTCGGCGACCAGCGCGAGGCCGAGCCCCGACCCGCCCGATGTGCGGGCGCGGTCGTCCGTCACCCGGTAGAACCTGTCGAACACCCGCTCGCGGTGCTCGGCGGGGATGCCCGGCCCGTCGTCGTCGACGACGACCCGCGCCCACGACCGCGCGCCGAGCACCGACAGCACCACCTGCGCATCGGCGTACCTGCACGCGTTGCGCAGCAGGTTGTCCAGTACCAGCTCGACCTCGGCATGGGTGGCGCCCGCCCACACTTCGCCTGCCGGTGCGCTGACCCGCACCAGCAGCGACTCCGTCGAGCAGCGCCGCACCGCCGCCCGGGACTCGCTCACCAGCTCGACGGGGGTGGCCGCAGGCCGCTCCCCGGCATCGGACCTGGCGAGCGCGAGCAGCCCGTCGAGCAACGCGCTCAGCCGCTCGGACTCGGTGAGCACATCGGTGAGCACGTCCTGGCTGGTGTCGGGATCGGGATTCGTGACGGCGACCTCGGCCTGCGCCCGGATCGAGGTCACCGGCGAGCGCAACTCGTGCGCGGCGTCCCCTGTGAACCGCTGGAGCTTGTCCGTGGCCTCGCGCTGGCGCGCGAGCAACCCGTTGAACTCGTCGGCCAGCGCCCGCAACTCGTCCTCGGACGGCGGCAACGGTAGCCGCTCGCCCGGACCGAGCGTGCGCAGCGCCCGGCGCATCCGGCTCACCGGCCGCAGCGCGAACCCGACCGCGAACCAGGTCGTCAGCCCGGCGGTGACGGCACCGAGGCCCGCAATGCCGAGCAGCCAGCGAGACGCGTCGTGCACGACCGCGGCGAACCCGACGAGTCCCGTACCGGCCACGACCAGCCGCTGCGCGCCGTCGGGGGCGGTGGCTACGGTGCCGTGCCAGCGCACGGGCGGGTCTCCGGGCATACTCACCGGGAGCCCGCTCTTGAGGGTGCGCACGGCCGGGTCGTCGAGCGCGGGCGGCCGCCCACCGTCGGTGGGCCGGCCCGCGGTGTCCAGCACGCGTACGCGCAGGCCGGCAGGGTTGCCGACGGGCTCGCCACGCTCCACCTCGGCGACGGCGCCCGCGCGCGCCACGGCCAACTCCTCGTCGACGGACTGCGTGAGCAACGGCCCGAGCAGCCGCCCGCCGAGACCGGCGAGTGCGAGCAGGACGGCGAGGGTCACGACGGTCGCCAGCGTGGTGATGCGGAACCGCAACGAACAGCGCGACCAGAGTGCCGGCAGGCTGCGCATCGGTCAGTACTCGCCGTCGCTGACCTGGTACCCGTGCCCGCGTACGGTCCGCACGACGTCCGCAGCGCCGACCGCATCGAGCTTGCGCCGCAGGTAACCGACGTAGACCTCCACGACGTTGCGGCTCGCCGCCTGCTCGTCGCCCCACACCTCGGTGAGCAGCTCGTCCTTGGTGAGCACGGTCCCCGGACGGCAGGCGAGCACTTCGAGCAGCGCGAACTCGCGCGGGCTCAGCGTGACCGGCGTGTCGTGCCAGCGGACCTCGCGCGCGTCCCTGTCCACGAGCAACCCGCCGATGCGCAACGAACCACGTCCCGAGGTGCCGCTCGACCGGCGCAGCACGGCGCGCAGCTGGGCGACGAGCACGACGAAGGAGAACGGTTTGACCAGGTACCCGTCCGCCCCCAGGTCGAGCCCGTCGGCCTGGTCGATCTCACCGTCCTTCGCCGAGACGAGCAGCACCGGCGTGCGCACCCCTTCCGCCCGGAGCTGCTGCAACACCCGGTACCCGGACAACCCGGGGATCATGATGTCGAGCAGCACGGCGTCGAACGAGCCTGTCCGCGCGAGGCGGAGCGCGCTCTCCCCGTCCGCGGCCACAGTGACGTCCATGCCCTCCGCGCCGAGCCCGCGTTGCAGAGCCTTCCGGACACCCAACTCGTCGTCGACCACAAGCACCCGAGGTTTCACGACTGCGAGCATGCCCCCCTTCGGACGCGTACCACGCACGTTCTCAGCACTCTCTCAGCGGTGCCTGCCACTCTCAGGGCTATCTCAGCACCCGGAGAGCAACGTGAACGGTGTGCATGAAGCACACTAGTTGCACAACAAGGGGAGAGCAGCATGAAACCGAGAACCAAGGCGCTGACCGCGGCGGTGACCGGCACCGCACTCGGTATCAGCGGGCTGGCCCTGCTGGCCGTGCCCGCGGGGGCGGGCGACGACCCGGAGTTGCCGGAGATCAGCCCGGAGGAGCTCGTCGAGTCCACCTTGACAGCCGAACCACCCGCGTTCGCGGGGACGGTCGGCGTCGACGAGCGGATCGGCCTGCCCGAGATCCCGGGCAGCAACCTGATGAACCTCGACTCCGCGCGGGTCTGGCACGACGGGGACGCCGGCTCCCGGCTCGCCGTCGAGCGGGAGTCCGCGGAGCAGACGATCGTGCACAACTCCGACGGGGTGTGGATGTACGACTCGCAGGAGAACACCGCTACCCGGTACCCCGCTCCCGAGAAGACCCATGGGGGCGAGCAGGGCCCACCGCCCGGGCAGATGGGGGCGGACGACCCCGCAGGCGCGTCCACCGAGATCATCGACGCGCTGCGGGAGTCCAGCACGATCACCGTGGACGGCACCGCGCGCGTCGCGGACCGGTCGGCGTACGAACTGATCCTCACCCCGAAACCCGAGGAACGCACCGTGCTGCGCGAGGTCAAGATCGCGGTAGACGCCGAGACGCGGCTACCGCTGCGGTTCGAGGTGCTGCCTGCGGGCTCGCCCGAGCCCGTACTCAGCGCAGGCTTCACCGGCATCGACTTCGGTGAGCAGCCAAGCGACCTGTTCTCGTTCACCCCGCCGGACGGTGCCCGTGTCGTCGAGGGCGATGCCGGCGAGCACGCGCAGCGGGACGACCTCCCGGATCCCGGAGCGGGACTCGAGAACCTGGCCGACGCGAGTCCGGTCGGTGACGGCTGGGACACGGTGCTGACCGGGACCCTGCCCGAGGGTGCGCTCAGCGGGGGCGCGGGTGCCGAGGGGCCGCCCGAGCGCGGCCAGGAGCAGGCAGGCCCCGGTCCGCAGGGGTTGCTCGAGCGGTCGGGTGAGCGCGTGTCGGGTGACTTCGGTTCCGGTTACGTGATCACGACCCGTGCGGGCACCGCGCTGGTCACCGACGACGGCCGCTTCGCCGTCGGTGCCGTGCCGCAGCAGGTCGTCACCGAGGCGCTGGAGGAGTCGTGAGCGCGATCGACATCCACGCGCGGGGAGCCACCTCGAATCGGGGGGAGGTGGCTCCCACCTCGGGCGGGGCCGGCGCGGACGGTGCGACGTCCGCGCTGGTCGCTCGCGCCCGCGGGCTGCGCAAGGTCTACCGTGGCGCTGTCGCGGTGGACAGCGTCGACATGGACGTACCGGAAGGAGCCGTGCTCGGGATGCTCGGGCCGAACGGCTCGGGCAAGACCACGATGATCCGGATGTTGCTCGGGCTCGTCCGCCCCACCGAAGGCGACGTCGAGCTGCTCGGGCAGCCGATGCCGGATGCGGCGAGCAGGGCGTTGCCACATGTCGGCGCCCTCGTCGAGGGGCCGGGGTTCCACCCGTTCCTGTCCGGCAGGGAGAACCTGCTGCGGGTCGCGGCTGCCGAGCCGTTGCTGCCCACCACGGGCACGCGGGACGCCGTCGGTGCCGCGCTCGAACGGGTCGGCCTGTCGGGGGCGGCTGACCGCAAGTACCGGGGCTACTCGCTCGGGATGAAGCAGCGCCTGGGGCTCGCGGGCGCGTTGCTCGTGCCGCGCAAGCTCGTCGTGCTGGACGAGCCGACCAACGGGCTCGATCCCGCGGGCACCCGCGAGGTCCGGAGGATCATCGGCGAGCTACGCGAGTCCGGCGTCAGCGTGCTCGTGTCCTCCCACCTGCTCGCCGAGGTGGAGGCGACGTGCACCCACGTCGTGGTGCTGCACGAGGGGACGGTCGTCGCGCAGGGCTCACTCGACACGCTGCTCGACTCGGGCAGCCCCGCGCTCCTGGTATCCACGCCGGACGCGGAGACCGCGGTGGAGGCGCTTCGCCAGAACCGGACTCCCGCACGCCTCGCCCCTGGCGGGGTGCGCGTCGACCTGACGGCCACGGAGCCGTCCACGGTCGTCGAGACCCTGGTCCGCTACGGGGTCGCGATCGACGAGGCGCGCAGGGAACGGACCGGGCTGGAGGACGTGTTCGCGCGGCTTACACAGGCCGAGGCTGCGGAGCAGGCACCGGACGTCGAACCCGACCATGTCGTCATGCGGGAGGTCTCACCGTGACTACTGTGGATACCCTGGCCGCCGGGTGGCAGCCCACACGGGCTGCCGCGCCGTTCACCCGGCTCGTGTGGTCCGAGCTGAGGTGGATCTTCCGCAGGCCGCGCACGCTCGTGGTGCTGGGGGTACTCGGTGCCATACCCGTGATCATCGGGCTGTCCGTCCACCTTTCCGGCTCCACCGATGGCGGCCCTCCCAACGGGGAGGCTCCCCTGTTCGTGACGTTCGCGTCGAGCGCCCTCGCGCTGCCGGTCGGGACACTGTCGGTCACCCTGATGTTCCTCCTGCCGCTCACGGTGGCGATGGTCGGCGCGGACGCGATCGCCGGAGAACAGTCGCACGGCACGTTGCGCGGCTGGCTGCTCGCGCCGGTGACACGCGGCAGGTTGCTGACCGTCAAGGCGCTGGGCGTCGCTGTCGCCGCGCTCGTCGCGGTAACGCTGATGACGTCGACGGGAGTGGTGACCGGGTTCGTCCTCGGCGGGACCGACGGGTTGTTCACCCTGTCCGGTACGTCGCTGACCGTCGTCGAGGCGCTCGGCAGGATCGGTATCACGATCAGCTGGGTCGCCGTGCAGCTCTTCGCTGTCGGCGCTGTCGCGCTCGCGATCTCGACGTTCACCGAGCACCCGATGGTGGTCGTGGCGGGCATCCTCGCAGGCGACATCCTGTTCGGTGTGTTGCTGATGCTGTCGGCCGTCGACTGGCTGCACCCGTTCCTGCTGACCGTGTCGTGGTCCGCGCTGCCCGATGTGCTGCGGGACCCGATCCCCACGGGGACGCTGACCGAAGGGGCGTTGCGTGCCGGGTGCTACATGCTGATCGGCCTGTCGATCGCCTACGCCCGCCTCACCGCGAAGGACGGGTGAGCGTGGCGGATCCGTCTTGACCGACCAGTCAACTAGGCAGTAGCGTTCCGGCGCATGGGCCAGAAGCTCGAGTCCCGCGAGCGCATCGTGCGCAGCTCGGCACGGCTGTTCCTGTCCCGCAGCTACAACGCGGTCAGCGTGGACGAGCTGTGCACTGCGGCCGGGGTGCGGAAGGGCAGCTTCTACCACTTCTTCCCGTCCAAGTCCGAACTGGCCAAAGCCGTCATCGATCTCCACACGACCGCGCTGCTCGACCGGCTGGAGCAGGCATCCGGGCAGTCACCCGCCGAGCGGCTGCACGGGCTCGCCGACGCGGTCGGCACGATCCAGACCGGGTTCGAGAACCGGTTCGGACGTATCGTCGGCTGTCCGTTCGGCAACCTGGCCTCCGAGCTGGCGACCGCGGACGAGGAGCTGCGCGAGCACCTCGCCACCGCCTTCACCAGGTGGGAAGCCGAGTTCGCGGCGCTGTGCAGGCAGGCCGCCTCGGCAGGTGTGCTGCGCGACGGGGTGGACCCCGAGCGGCTGGCGCGGGCACTGCTCGCGCAGGCACAGGGCCAGATCCTGCTGGCCAAGGTCAGCGTCACGTCCGCATCCGAGATCAGTAGAGCCTTGCACGAGCTCGTCGACGCGCACCTGCGGGAGGGATACTGATCATGGACACGACACCAACCGAAGTGGACTTCCACTTCGATCCGATGTGTCCGTTCGCCTACCACACCTCACGGTGGATACGCGCGGTCCGTGACCAGCTGGACCTGACCGTGCACTGGCGGTTCTTCAGCCTCGAGGAGACCAACCGGTTCGAACACTCCAAGCACCCGTGGGAGCGCGAGTGGTCCTACGGGTGGTCCCAGATGCGCATCGCCGCGCTGCTGCGCCGCACGGACACGGCCCTGTTGGACGCCTGGTACGCGCGGGTCGGCCGGGCGCTGCACATCGACGGCGAGAAGCCGCACGAGCCGGAGACCGCGCGCAGGCTCCTCGGCGAGCTCGGGGCGGACCCGGCGCTTGTCGACGAGGCGATCGCCGACCCCACCACACACGACGACGTGCACGCCGATCACAAGCGGGTGACCGACGCGGGCGGATTCGGGGTACCCACGCTCTTCTTCCCCGACGGGCAGTGCCTGTTCGGGCCCGTGCTGATCGACCCGCCGACCGGAACCGCGGCCGTACGTCTGTGGAACGTGGTTACCGGAATGCTGGAGTTCGGCCACGTGTACGAGCTGCAGCGTCCCAAGGGCGCGCACGACCAGCAGGCGATCAGCGATGCGCTGCAACCGTACCTTCATGGCCGCGACTGGGTGAGCGTCGATCGCGGCCGGATCGTCGAACCAGGAACCCGTCCCGATGAGGAGATCGCCGGATGACTACCGCAACCACCGACAAGGACTCGATCGTACGTGACCTGGCCACCCAGTGGACCTCGATGGACGAGCTGCTGAGCTCGCTACCCGACGACGCGTGGTCGACACCGAGCGCGTTGCCCAGCTGGACGGTGCAGGACATCGTCTCCCACGTGATCGGGACCGAGTCGATGCTCGCAGGCGAGCAGGCTCCGGAACCGGATATCGACGTCACCTCGCTGCCGCACGTGCGCAACGACATCGCCGCGTTCAACGAGCACTGGGTGATCGCGCTGCGCGAGCTCACTCCCGAGCGGATGCTCGGCCGGTTCCGCGACATCGTCAGCAGGCGCATCGAGGCGCTGCGCGCGATGAGCCAGGAGGACTTCGACGCGCCCTCGTGGACCCCGGCCGGACAGGCCACCTACGGGAGGTTCATGCGGATCAGGCTGTTCGACTGCTGGTTGCACGAGCAGGACATCCGGGACGCCGTCGGGAAGCCGGGCAACCAGGATGGGCCGTGCGCGGAGGGTGCCCTCGAGGAGATCGTCGGCGCCCTGGGGTACCTGGTCGGCAAGCGTGCCGGAGCGCCGGACGGGTCGCGCCTGACCATCGAGCTCACCGGCCCGGTGTCCCGCACACTGCATGTCGCCGTGGACGGGCGGGCCTCGGTCGTGCCCGAGCTCTCCGGGCCGGCGACCTCGACACTGCGGCTGAGCTCGGACCTGTTCACCCGCCTCGCGGGCGGCCGCGTACCTCCGGAAAACCACCTGACCGATGTGGACATCCAGGGTGATGCCGAGCTGGGCGCCCAGGTGGTGCGCAACCTGCGGCTGACGATCTGAAGGCGCTATCCCGGGGCGCGGGGTGCTACCCGAGAGCCAGCTCGGCAGCGCGGACCATCAGCGCCAGCTTCCGGTGCTGGTCGGCTCGATGATCCACGCCAGTACCAAACACGGGACCACCTCATCACCCTCAGCGACAGCTTCGAACCCGTGCACGTCGTAGGCACACGAGGGCATCCCACAACTGCCCCACCGTGCCACCGAAAGCACAAACCGTCAGGTCAACGCACCGCTCCAGCTGGAACCACCAGCAATGACAGAAGCCAAGAACAGGGCGGTGCGGTTCTACATGAAGAAGGTGTATGACTCAGGCACCTGTGGCCTCGCGATACTTACTCAGCACGTCCGTCACGGCATCGGAGACAGGTGGTTCTTCCGTGAGGGCTGTCCAGGTGTAGGCATCGTGCTCGTGCAAGGCGATCGGTTCTGGTGCGATGACGTCAACAGCGAAGTTGAACTGGCGGCTTTTCTTGCCGCTGCCGCTGGCGTAGTCGAAGCTGCCGAGGTAGTCATGGATGGTGGCCACGTCGAGACCGGTTTCTTCCTTGACTTCGCGCAGTAGGGCCGCGTCCAGCGCTTCGCCCTGCTCGACCTTTCCGCTGGGCAGCTCGAAGATGCCTCCCATGAAGTCGTCTTCAGGGCGCTGGAGCAGCAGCACCATTCCGCAGTGCTGGACGACGGCACCGACGACGAGTTGCGCTACGCCGTCAAGGTCGGCTTCGGCGGTAAGCCGGGCGAGGAGGGTTTCGTCAACCATGTAGATCATCCTTGCAGGTCTTGGTGACGGCCGGTGACTTTACGGAACGCTTCGATGTAACTATCTACCAAGGGCATGTCCTCCTTGCGGTGCCAGACAGGCAGTTTGAGCGTGGCGTGGTGCACGGCTTCGGCCACGGGGTAATCGCCGGGTGCATAGCTGAGCCGGTCCCTGTAAGCCGGGAGTATCAGCTCGGGGTCTTGGAACAGGGGTAACAGATTCAGCGGGCAGGTCGAGCCTGGCCGGTCGACCTCGTGGCAGCCTTCGGCGTGTAGTGCCTCAACAAGCCGCTCCACAGGCAGGCCATCCAGCTCTTCGGCGCAGTAGCGCAGCGGTAGGCCATACCAGGACGAGCGAACGCCGGGCGGCAACTCCGGCACGGTGATGCCGGGTAGCTCAGCGAGCTGCTCGCAGAGGTTGGCGGCGATGATGGCACGCCCCTCCAGGTAGCTGTCTAGGTGTTCGAGCTGGGCGAGTGCGAGGCTGGCAGCGAGCGGGTGTATCCGGTGCTTGAGCCCCGTGCCGGTTGCGGCGTAGCGATACAGCGGATGGTCGTCGGGCAGCTCGCTCCGGCAGCGCTTGTTGTACTGCCCGTGCAGCAACACGCGGAAGTAGATCTCATCGTCGTCAGTGAGGACGAAGCCACCTTCCCCTGCTGAGAGCGGCTTCGGGCCGTTCATGCTGAAGGCGGCAGCATGGCCGAACGTGCCGACATGATTGCCATCGATGACCGCACCATGAGCGTGCGAGGCGTCTTCCAGCAAGATCACCCCGTGCTCGTCTGCGACGGCCTTCAGCCTGGTCATGTCGGCGGGCGATCCCCACATATGGGTGACTACAACCGCTGTGGTCTGTGACGTGATCCGTTGTGTCACATCCTTGGGGTCGAGGTTTCCGGTCTCATCACAGTCAGCCAGTACCGGCACTGCGCCGACGTGCAAGAGCGGGGTCACCGTCGCGAAGAAGGTGTAGGCGGGCACGATGACCTCATCGCCGGTGCCGAGACCGCAGGCGGCGTACATGGAATGCAGTGCAGCGGTTCCCGAACTGGTGAGCACGGCGTGCGTCACGCCGTGGTACCGACTCAGCTCGTCCTCCAGATGCTCGATGACCCCAGAGCGATTGTAGATGGATACGGACTGGTCGAGCTGTCTCAGTACAGCGTTCTTGGCGCTATCGCCTATCGGAGGCCAGGTGAAATGCGGCTCGGGTACGGTCACGGCGGGTGTGCCGCCGAGCAGCGCCAGAGGTGAGGTCACTGTATCTCCTCCGGATTGACGTAGGCGTGGGTCTTGGCCGACTCGTAGCAAGCTTCGATAAAGCTCATGTGCACAAGATTTGCGTGCGGGCCGCTGACGTTGGGCCGGAGGCCTTCAATGACGCGGCAGAAGTAGTCGATCTGGCAGGTTGCAGCCGAAGGCCACGCCTGTTCGCGGGAAAGCGACTCGATTGCCTCGCCATCATTGGTGAGACGCCGAATGCGGCCGCGTTCCAGATGCACCACGCCACGACTGCCGACAAGGCGGATCTGTTCGGTCTTGGGACCGAGGTAGCGGGACAGCAGCAGCGAGCCGTATAGGCCGCTGTCGTAGCCGAAATGGATCAGCGCGGTGTCTTCGGCATCGTAGGTACGGTCAGGCCGCGCCTGCACCGACATGTCTGCCAGGACGCGATCCGGCAGACCGAAGTACCACAGGATCATGTCCACCAGGTGATATCCCATGTCGATGACACAGCCGCCACCCGCCGTGGCTGACTGGCCACGCCAACCGTCCGAGGGGTCGTCCACGCAGAGCGTGTACTGTCCGTCCGCTAAGAACGGGGTGCCAATCTGGTCGGCGAGTTGCATGAAGCTTGTATAGATCGGGTTGAAGCGGCGTTGTAGCGTGACCATCAGCTGGATGCCTGCGTCCTCGCACTGCTTCGTCAGTTCGCGGGCTTCCCTCATGTTGGTGGCGAACGGCTTTTCTTTGAGGACGTGCACGCTGTGCTCGGCCGCGGTAGCGATAACCTCCTGCCCGATGTGATGCGGCACGGTCACGATGACCAGATCGAGCCGTTCGTGTCGGAACATGTCCCGAAAATCGGTGTAACCGACCACTCGGAGTCGGTACTGATGCTCGCGCACGAGCTCAGCATTGTCGTCGCACACGGCAACAAGCTCTGCGCCCTCAGCGCCGGTGAGCCCCGGAATGTGGTCGTCCACTGCTTGCTTACCGAGCCCCACCACGCCCGCGCGTAGTTTCATGCGACGCTCCCTGTTGGGCGTGATGAGTCGAACAACCGGTGCACGATCAAGCGGTAGCACTTTCACGGCAACGCCTCGCTTTCCCGTATGGCCAAGTACGTTCGGCTCGCTTCCCACTCAGTCACGGGCGGCACCAGTCTTGCGGGCAGGATCGCCGTCGTGACGGCTCCTCCGGCCTGGGGAACAGGACGACCACACGCGCGCGTCTGTCGCTCGAACAAACCCGTCATTCCAAGCCCGATGACGGTTGCCTCGGCTTCGGAACCGCCAGTCATGTCCGCCACCTCCGTTGTCACTGCTTGTGTGAGCCCCGTACTCTCTATGTAACCGGCGACGGCGGCCCCGAACCAGAGCACGATTTCCGCAGCCCTGTCGCAGGGTTGTCTCGCGGGCGGCTCTGAGCAGCACGAACAACGCATGCAAGATCGACGGGAGACGCGTCATGAGCGCACGACGGCAGCGGTTCGCGCAGCGCCGGAAGGCCGTGGGCTTCAGCCAGGAAGGGCTTGCCGAACGGCTGGGCATCGACCGGTCGACCGTAGCTCGTTGGGAAGCCGGCGAAACCGACCCGCTGCCGTGGCTCCGCCCAAAGCTGGCGCGCGTCCTCCAGGTCTCCATTGACCAACTTGATCAGCTGCTTGCCGAGGCCGGTACGCCCGACGAGTTACCCGATGAGCGGGTGAGCTTCGCCGTGGAGCACCCCGGCAGTGTCGACCTGCTAACAGTTGCCCGGCTGCGTGAACGGGTGCAGCAGCTCGACGTGTGCTACGACAAGGCCGCCTCTACGTCGCTGCTTGCCGACGCGGGGCAGTGTCTCGGCCAGATATCGTTCCTCCGGGCACGCGCCGCCGCCAACCGCGTCCAGCGCGAGCTGTTTGCGGTCGAAGCCGAAGCGGCGACGCTCATGGGCAAACTCGTATGGGACGCCTCGCAGCGCCGTGACCACACGACGGCTCGCGCCTACTTCGACCGGGCGATTACAGCCGCCCGGCAGCTCCATGACCCGAGCGCTGAAGGACTGGCGCTACTGCGGACGAGCTTCGTCGCCCTCTACGGCGAGAAGAATCCACGTGTCGGCCTCGACTTGGCGATGCGGGCTTCCGAGACCGCTCGCCACAGCAGCCACGTCTTGACCGGCCTCGGCGTCCTGCACGCTGCCGAGGCGCATGCCATGCTCGGGCAGAGGCAGGAGTGCGAGCAAGCATTGAGCGATGCCGAACGGCACTTCGAGCAGATTAGCACGGCCGATGCTGCAATAGACTTGTTCTCGCCCACGCAGCACAGTCGGTTGGCGGGATCGTGCTACCTGTTCCTGAACGACGCCAAGCAGGCCCAACCCATCCTGGAGCGCACTGCGGCGGAGCTTCGCGACCGGTCGAAGTCGCAAGCCATTGCGCTTGGCAACCTGGCGTTGGCATGCATCCGACAGCACAAGCTCGACGAGGCGGTAGGCGCGCTACATAGCGCGATCGATGTAGTAGAACAGACGTGGGGCGGTGGCGGGCTGAATGTCGTCTTCAGCGCCGCGCAGGAGCTACGGCCCTGGCGGCATGTAGCCGATGTTCAGGGCGTCGACGACAGGCTGCTCGCACTCATCGCAGCGGCATGAAGGAGCACCATGACCAGCGTGGACAACGACCAGGCCAAACACGCCATCCGTAACCGCGTATGGGCACTGCTGGAGCGAGAACGAGCGGTGCCGCCCGGTGTCCACGGCCGCATCCCAGCCTTCTTCGGCGCCGACGCTGCCGCCGATCGCTTGGCCGAGCTACCCGTATGGAAAAGCGCGCGGGTGGTCAAGGCAGTGCCGGACAAGGCACAGCTTCCGGCACGGGCACGAGCGCTCATCGAAGGCAAGCTCGTCTGCATGGCCGTGCCCAAGCTGGCCGAAAACAAGCCCTTCTACCTTCTCGATCCAGCGACGCTGACCGTGCCACCGAAGGACGCCGCATCCAGCAAGGTGGCTGCGTCCGTGGGGCGCAAGATCGGTATCGAGGACATGCAGCCTGTTGATCTCGTCGTCTGCGGCAGCGTGGCCGTCAATCGGTATGGCGTACGGCTCGGCAAGGGTGCCGGTTACTCCGACATCGAGGTCGCACTCCTGCACGAAGCGGGTCTGATCGGACCGGAAACGACGATCGTCACGACCGTGCACTCCTTGCAGGTCGTTGACGATGACCTCCCCGAGACCGAACACGACTTCAGCGTGGACTTGATCATCACGCCCGAAGGGGTCACCGAGTGCAGCCCGCCACGCCGCCCGGATGGGCTGATCTGGGAACACCTCGAGCAGGAAACGATCGCGGCAATTCCGGTACTGGCCGCACGCAGGGACGATAGAACTCGCGATGGATAGTTCCTTGTTCCCCTTCGCACGTCAACGGAGAAGACGTGAGTTCAAATCAAGCCATCGTACCTTGATCTGCCCGGAGAGTTCCGGCACTTCGACAACGTTTACGAGGATCGACGGGCGGGTGTTCTCACCGCCCTCGGTGTCACGAAAGACCACTTCAACGCACCGCTCCAGCTGAAACCCCGACAGCGATAAAAGTCAAGATCAGGGTGATGCCGAGCTGGGCGCCCAGGTGGTGCGCAACCTGCGGCTGACGATCTGAAGGCGCTATCCCGGGCCCCGGGGTGCTACCCGAGAGCCAGCTCGGCAGCGCGGACCACCAGCGCCAGCTTCCGGTGCTGGTCGTCGATGCTCAGCGCGTTGCCGTACAGCGAGGTCGCGAAGCCGCACTGCGTACCGACCGCGAGCCGCTCGCGGCCGACAATCCTGCTCGCCGCGCCGACCCGCTCGACCAGCGCTTCGGTCGATTCCAGCTCGGGGTGTTTGGTGGTCACCAGCCCCAGGACCACGCTGGTGTCCTCGGGCACGAGCCGGAGCGGGTCGAACCCGCCGGAGCGCTCGTCGTCGTACTCCAGCAGGAGGCGGTCGGCGTGCACTGTGGAGAACACCGGAGCGGCGATCGGGTCGTAGCCGCCCGCGACCAGCCAGCGGCTGCGCTGGTTCCCACGGCACAGGTGGAACCCGAAGGTCGCGGGCCTGCCCGCGGCGATGACGGCGTTGTCCAGCTCGAGGCCGTAGGAAAGCCACCGCTCGGCCGCCCAGCCACGCCGCTCGTAGAACTCCCGCCACGACGGGTCGACGAGCAGCGGGTAGTGCGGTGCGTCCAGCTGGATGTAGCGGCAGCCCAGCCTGACCAGCTCCCTGACCTCGTCGCAGAGGATCCGGGTGACGTCCGACAGGAAGTCGTCGAGCGTGGCGTACGGCTCGCCCGCGTTCTCCGGTGACCAGAGACCGGCGAACAGGCTCGGGCTCGGCAACGTCACCTTGGTCATCGCACCCGGACCGTCCGGGCTCGCCCACTCCCCCACGCACGAGCGCAGGAAGGTGAACTCCTCCGCGGCCAGGTTGCGGCGCTTGCGCAGCCGCCCGGTGACCGCGAGATCCCCGGGACGCTCCACGTGCTGGTCGCCCACGACGTCGGAGTACCAGTCCCCCCACAGCCAGGCGTCGATGCTCGCGCCTGCCACACCGTCGACGGAGGCGGTGAACTCGCCCTGGAACGACTCCCTGCGCAGCTCACCATCGGTGACCACCTGGCAACCCGCGTCGGCCTGCAACGCGACGGCCTCCCGCACGGCGCGGTCCTCCACGGCCTTGAACTCGGACGGCGTCAGCTCGCCGCGGGCCCGTGCCGCCCTGGCATCCAGCAGGTAGTCGGGCCGTAGCAGGCTCCCCACGTGCTCCGCGCGCGCGGTGACAGCCATGGCCCGATTCTATGCGCCGCCAGGACGCGAGGCGCACGGTCCAGCCCGCCACGCGATTACGGGCCGGTGGCCCCTGGTACCCGGCTATCGGCTCACCTCAGCTCGGCATCGCGCACGGTGATGTTGCCCGACTCGATGCGTTCGTAGCTCACCCTGGTGTTCGGGTCGTCGCCGTCCACGTCGGTCTCGCCTCGGAAGTAGCCGCCCGGTGCGGCGCCGGAGGGATCGCTGTGTGCCGCGAAGGCGTAGTCGACCGGCCCGCCAGTGATCGGGAACGTGCTGGTGCCCGCCCCCACAGCCGAGTCACGGCCCTCTGCGGGCTCACTGCCGTGCGCCGGGCTGACCGCCGCCGACGCCGGCGCCAGTGCCCCTGCACTCACCAGCGTCGCCGGTATCCGATGATGCATGGCGCATCCACCTGCCTCACGACGGGTTTTCCTACACCCTCGCGTGCCCCCGTGACAACAGGCGGCGCTTCGGTCGGCTGGCCCGTGGCCGCGCCACGCGCGTCGCTCATGGGCGTGTGACCGGGCGGCCCTCGCGTTCCCATTCGGGGAAGCCGTCCTCGAGCCGCCGCGCGTCGTAACCGGCAGCGCGGAGCTTGCGCACGGCCTCGTCGGCGAAGACGCAGTAGGGTCCGCGGCAGTAGGCAACCACGTCGATATCGCGCGGCAGGGCAGCCAGCGCGTCGTCGAGCTCGGCCAGCGGTGCCGAGCGTGCCCCGGGGATATGGCCGGACTCGTACTCGAGGCGGGGGCGGACGTCGAGCACGACCGCCTCACCGCTGGTGATGCGCCGTTCGAGCTCAGCACGGCCGATGCCCTCGAGATCGCCACGATCACCCAGGTACGCGCTCGCCAGCCGCTCGACCTCGGTCACCTGCTGTGCCGCCACATCCCGCATCGCGGCCCAGAGCTCGGCCACCCGGGCACTGGCCAGGCGGTAACGCACCCGCTGGCCGTCGCGCTGGGACTCGACCAGTCCCGCTCCGGCGAGCACCTGCAGGTGGTGGGAGGTGTTGGCGACCGACTGGTCGATGGCATCCGCGACCTGTTCGACGGAGCGTTCCCCCTGGGTCAGCAGGTCGAGGATCTCGGCGCGGCGCCCGCTCGCGATCGCTTTCGCGACGGTGGCCAGGCCGTCGAACAGTGCGTTCTTGGCGACGCGGCTCCCGACGCCGCCGTTCTCGCTCTGGCGTGCCATACACCCCACCCTAGCGTATTCAAGAAAATTTTTGAAGTAACTGCTCACAGGGTTGACGCACGCACCACCGGCTGCCATCGTATTCAAAAGAGCATTTGAACATCGGGCGGTGGGCCTCTGTACTGCCGCCCCACGAGAGGAGACCCCGTGAGCACCGTGGAGATCGTGAGCCTGCCGGAGCCAGGCCTGGGCAACCAGAGCTACCTCATCGCCACCGGCGACGGCGGGGCGGTCGTGATCGATCCCGCGCGCGACCCGAGCCGCTATCTCGAGGCGGCACGGGCACGTGGCTGGCGAATCCGGTGGACGGTCGAGACGCACCTGCACGCCGACTTCGTCTCCGGCAGCCGGGAGCTGGCCACGTACGGAGCGAAGGTGGCCCTACCGGCGGGATCGGGGGTGGGCTTCCCCGCCGACGAGCTCGACGACGGCGATGAGCGCGCCGTCGGAGGGCTGACGCTGGAGGCGCTGGCCACGCCGGGGCACACGCCCGAGCACCTCACGTACCTGCTGCGCGACGGGGCCCGGGTGGTCGCGGTGTTCAGCGGCGGGACGCTGACCGCAGGCGGGATGGCTCGCCCGGACCTGATCAGCCCGGAGCTGACCGAGCCACTCGCGCGGGCCGCATGGCAGTCGATCACCGAACGCCTGCTCGTACTGCCCGACGAGACGCCGCTCTACCCCACGCACGGTGCGGGATCGTTCTGCTCGGCGGGCCCACCCGGCGAGCACACCTCCACCATCGGCGAGCAGCGCGAGCACAACCCGTTGCTGCAGGCCGGTGACGAGGATGCCTTCGTCGAGCGGCTGCTGTCGGGACTGGGCAGCTACCCCGGCTACTTCCTCCGCCTGCGCCCGGTCAACGCCGCGGGCCCCGCGGTACACGGGCCCCAACCGACCATGCCGCCCCGGCTGACTCCCGACCAGGTACGCCACCACGCCGCGGACGGTGCCGAGCTGGTCGACGTGCGCCCCATGGAGGCGTTCGCCGCCGGGCACGTGCCCGGCTCACTGTCCAACCCGCTGCGGGACCAGTTCGGCGTGTGGCTCGGCTGGCTGGTCGATCTGGACCGCGACATCGTCCTGGTCACCAGCGGCGAGTCCGGCGAGCTCGATCGCGCGACACGGGAGTGCCTGAAGGTCGGCCACGAGCACCTCACCGGCCACATACCGTTCCCCGCCTGGCGGGAGGCCGGTCGGCCGGAGAGGAGCCTGCCGCTGCTGGATCCGGCGAGCGCGGCGGGCTCCGGCAGGCACGTCGTGGACGTGCGCCAGACAGCGGAATGGACCGGCGGACACGTCCCGGGCGCGGTACACATCGAGCTCGCCGAGCTGGCCGGGAACCCCGGCGTGGTGGGCGGCGCCCCGGCTGTGACGCAGTGCGGGCACGGCGAGCGCGCCATGACCGCCGCCAGCCTGCTCGCCCGCGCGGGTCACGAGGACGTGGCCGTACTGGAGGGCGGACCCGGCGACCTGGCCACCGCGAGCGGGCAGTCGCTCGAGGAGGAACGGTGACCGCACGGCGGCCCCGGACGGGCCGTACGGCGAAAGGAGATCACAGTGAGCGAGCAGGCAGGACAGCACACACCATCCGGACAGTCGCGACCGAGCACGACGAACGGGTTCGCCGTGGCTTCCCTCGTCCTCGGCATCGTCTGGCTCTGGGGCGTGGGGTCGATCCTCGCCCTGGTGTTCGGCTACGTGGCGCTGAGCCAGATCGACCGCTCGGCAGGCACCGAGGGCGGTCGTAGCATGGCCATCGCGGGCGTCGTGCTCGGATTGGTCGGCGTCGCAGGGATCGTGTTGATGATCGTCCTCATGGGACTCGGATTCACCTGGATGCCTGGGATGGACGGTATGGGTGACATGATGAACGGTTCCCACGAGCACTGATGCGACCCGTCGACCACGTGACGCCGCGCCTGGGGTTGCGGGAGAACCTGCCGCAGTTCGTACTCCTGGTCGCGGTCAACGCGCTGGTGGGCGGCATGGTCGGCCAGGAGCGCACCGTGGTGCCGCTGCTGGCCGAGGCCGAGTTCGGCCTCGCCTCCTACAGCGCCATGCTGACCTTCATCGTCGCCTTCGGGCTCACGAAGGCGGTGGTCAACTACTTCGCGGGCACGCTGGCCGACCGGTTCGGCCGCAAACCGGTACTCGTGGCGGGCTGGCTGGCGGCGCTGCCGGTACCGCTGTTGTTGATGTGGGCGCCCACCTGGGAATGGGTGGTGATCGCCAACATCCTGCTCGGCCTCAACCAGGGGCTGACCTGGTCGCTGACGGTGATCATGAAGATCGACCTGGTGGGCCCGCACCGCCGCGGGCTGGCCATGGGGCTCAACGAGGCCGCAGGCTACGGCGCCGTGGCTCTGGCCGCGTGGGTCACCGGTGCCGCAGCCACCGAGTTCGGCCTGCGCCCGGCGCCGTTCCTGCTCGGGGTGGCGGTCGGCGCGCTCGGCCTCGGCCTGTCCGCTGTCGCCGTACGCGAGACCGCGGGCCATGTGGCCGAGGAGAGCCGCACGCACGTGCGTCGCGACGCGTCCCTCGACGCCGCTGTGCCCGCCCGCCGCGTCTTCGCGCTGGCGACCTGGCGCGAGCCGGCACTGTCCTCGGCCAGCCAGGCGGGGCTGGTCAACAACCTCAACGAGGGCGCGGCGTGGGGGCTGTTCCCGGTGCTGTTCGTCGCCGGTGGCCTGTCCACCGGCCGGGTCGGCCTGCTGATCGCCATCGCCCCCGCCGTGTGGGCGATCGGCCAGCTGGTCACCGGTGCCGTCTCCGACCGCATCGGCCGCAAGTGGCTCATCGCGGCAGGCCAGTGGACCGAAGCCGCCGGCCTGGTCACCATCGCCCTCGGTGACGGCGTCGCCGTCTGGGCCGCGGGCAGCGCGCTCTTCGGCGCGGGCACCGCGCTGGCCTATCCCACGCTGCTGGCCGCGGTCGGCGACGTCGCCCATCCCGCCTGGCGCGGCGCCGCCGTAGGCGTCTACCGGTTCTGGCGCGACATCGGCTTCGCTGTGGGCGCCGTACTCGCAGGCGTGCTCGCCGACGCCTTCGGCGTGGCGACGGCCATCGTGGTGGTGGCCGCGGTTACCGCTGCCAGCGGGCTCGACGTCGCCGGGCGCATGTACGAGACGCGGCCGCCCCATGCCCGGAGCGGTGCCTGATACCGGCACCTTGCGTCCTATCTCACTGTTAAGGAAGGCTATCCTAAGGTAGGGTTCACTACACGTTCGAGTGAGCCGCGTTCCCCGAGGGAGGTCCTGATGGAACCGTCGCGATCCTCCACGCGGGCCGACAGCCGGGTACGCGGCATGCTCCCGTCGCTACGCTCGGCACGGGGCCGCCTCCGGCGGTCGCGGAGTCGCCTCGCGGCCTCCGGGCCGGCAGGCGGGGCCGGCGATCTGCGCCTGGACCGGGTCACGGCGCTGCACTACGACATCCCCCACCAGGTCTCCCGCGACCCGGCGGTCAGGGGCACCACGCCCGGCAGCAACTTCCTGGTCACCATCACCGCCGACCGGGGCGGCCGGCTCGTCGAGGGGACCGGCGAGTGCCTGCCGGAGCATGCGTACGCAGGCGACGGGGACGAGGGCGGCGACGCCGCCTGGGCCTTCGTCCGCGCCGCGAGCCGGTTGCTGTACCGGCGCACGCTGACGTTCCGGGACCGGAGCGAGGCGCTCACGGCTGTGCGCGGGGTGATGGCCGAGCTCGGCAGGCTCGCTGTGGACCACACCGGTACGGGACAGCACGACCGGCCGCTCCGCGGGACGCTGTTCGGCATCGAGGTCGCCTTGCTGGACACCGCAGCCCGCGCGCTGGACCTGCAGGTGTCCGAGCTGCTCGGCAGCAGGCGCGAGCAGGTCGGTATCAGCGGCTCGCGGATCCCGTTCGGGGGCACACCGGATGACGCCGCCGAGCGGGCCATCAGGCAGCGACGGTACCCGGTGACGCGCCTGCAGGGATCGGGCGTCGTGGAGCAGGACTGGACGTTGCTCGAGACGGTCTCCCGCGCGAACCGCTCCGCCGATACGGACAGGCCCATCTGGCTGGAGCTGCGCGAGCCGCTGGATGCCACCGGCGCTGCCGGGTTCGTGGATGGCGTGACCGCGCGGATGATCTCCGGCGAGCTGCCGGCCTCGGTCCTGATACAGGGTCTCCTGCAGGCGGATCAGCTCGCCGCGCTGCCGGGCCTGCAACGGCGAGCCGACGAGGCCCTCCTGCAAGCACCCCACGGCCCTGACCTGGACCTGCGGGTCGTGGCAGGCGAACGCGTCGAGGACGCGAGCGACCTGGAGCTCCTCAACGCGCACGGCGGGTGCCGCGCCCTCACCATCAGACCGGACAGGGTCGGTGGTCTGCTGGCAACCGTCGAGCTCGCCGACGCGGCGCTCGCGGCCGACCCCGGGATCCACATCGGCATCGCCGGGGTGACCGGGGCCAGCGATGTCTCCGCCTGGGCGCTGCACAACCTCGCCCGCTCGCTCCCCCGCATGGACTACCTGACGATCCCGCCCCGAACCAGCGCCGAGGTGCGCATCACCGACCCCCCGGTGCGCTTCCACGCCAGGGGCAGCAACATCCTCGCGCCGCAGGGTTCGCCCGGACTCGGTGCCGCGCCCGTGCTGGCCACGCTCGAGCCGTATGTCGAGCGCAGCTTCGACGCGAACGGCCAGGGTGGCCTGGAGGTCGCCAGGCAGCCGACCACGAGTGGCGGCCGGATCGACGCCGTGCACGCGACCAGGGAACGTCTGGACAGGCTGACCGTCGAGGAGCTGGAGCGGCAGCTGGAACCCCGGCTGCTCGCGACGGCCGACGACGACCACCGGGCCCGGGTACGGTCGCTGCTGCGCGTCACCGAGCCCAGGCACCTGACCCACGCGATGGTGCGCCGCCTCGAACGTAACGACATGTCGCTGCCGTCGGGACTGTCGTTCCGGTCGCTCATGCTGGAACAGTCCGAGGCACGCAGGCTGGGTGTGTTCCGCCCGGGTTGGTTGCTGGACAACAAGGCGAAAGCCTACGCCTTCGTGGACGAGGTGGGAGTGCGGCGGCCCCGGTGTGACCGGGTCGCGAGACCGTTCGCCGCCATCGAGCCCGCGGCGCCGATGGTGATCAAGCCGGTGCGGTCGACCGGGTCGAAGGGCACCTACCTCGTGTACTCACCCGACCACATCATCCATCTGAGAGACGGGATGGAACTGTCCTCATGGGACGCGATGGCCGAGCACGCCTTCCGGCTGATGTCCCATGAGCACAGACCCGTCCCGGACCGGTGGATGACCGAGGAGCTGATCCTCGAGGACTCCGCCACCCGGCGCACGGCCACCGACCTCAAGTTCTACGCGTTCTACGGCAACGTCCTCCTGATCCGGGAGTCACGCCGCGTATCCGGCGGCAAGCAGGGTGTGCGCTACTGGACACGGGACAACGAACCGGCGCGGACCGGGGTCACCCGGGGCGAGCACCTGGACGAGGCGCGGGGAACGAATCCGGAGCAGCTCGAGCTGGTCGAGTCGCTGAGCCGGGAGATCCCCGTGCCGTTCATGCGGATCGACATGCTGCGCGGCGAGGACGGGCTGGTGCTCGGGGAGTTCACGCCGCGCCCCGGCGCGTTCGAGCTGTTCGACGAGACGTGGGACAGGCGGATGGCCGAGTCCTGGGTGCTGGCCGAGGGCCGCATCATCGACGACGTGCTCGGCGGCAAGGACTTCGCGGCGTTCGCCAAGGCCACCCGCTGAGGCGGAGCAGGCGGCGAGCACTCGCCCGTCCTGGCTGTCACACGCTCGACGCGGCCCGCATCGCCCACGGCGCGTGCTCGGCGAGGTGATCAGCCGCCGGCTGCCCGGTCCCTCGCTGGTGAGCGGGCCGCGGCAGCAGCGGGTTGGGTACGTGACCGGCACCGGCGGGCATGACCATCCCCGGCGTGCGGACCCTGTCGAGCAGCGGGCCGAGTACCTGCCGGGACGGCCACGTGGCCTCCCGGAGCAGCACGGCCTCCAGCAGCGTCGCGAGGGAGCGTGCGAGGCCGATCCGGTCCAGGCAGCCGCGCACGGCCTGACGAAGCCGGGACCACAGCACGCGCTCGTCCAACCCGTAGTACCGGGTCATGGCATCGATGATGCTGTAGAGGTTGACCTGAACGCCGAGGGTCTGGAAATACCCGGCGAGCTCGCGCATGCCGGGCAGGGCGAGCGCAGGCGTCCCGCCCCCCTTCGTCCGGTATCCGGGGTCGGGGGACCCTGCCATCTCCATCCACTCCGGACAGATGCGTAGCGTGTCGTAGTCGCGCAGCACGAACCGGCGGACGTTGCCGCCCGCGAGCTCGACGAGGACGTTCTGACCGTGCAACTCGGGGACGACGCCGTGACGCAGGAACCCGAACGCGAGCGCGCAGAAGGCCTCGCTGAGGGTGCGGAAGAACCCGGCAGGGTCCCCCGCGTCGAACCCGGCACCGGCAAGGGTCTTGGCCAGCGCGTCCCACTCGTGCGCGGCCAGGGCCGCCATCGGCAGCACGACCGCGCCCGGGTCGTCGAGAAGCTCACGCGGGTATCGGCGGAGCTGGACGGCCAGCTGGCCGGGGCGGTCGGCGAACTCGTCGTCGCCACCCCACGTGCACCAGTGATGCTCCTCGGACAGCACCACCATGGACGCGAGCCGCCCGTCGCGCTCGAGGATGCTCCGCAGGGTCGCCTGCGCGCGCTGCGCATTGTCCAGCTCTCTCGGCGGCAGCAGGCGGGTGATGCCCAGGGTCTCGACCCCGAGGGGGAGCTTGAGGTGCCACTCGGACTCCGGTGACGCCGCCAGGGTGCGCAGCGAGGACGTCGGGTGGAACCGGCCGACGGACCTGGCTAGCGGGATGATGTCGTTCGCGGCGATCTCGTCACCGAACACCGAGGGAAGGACCCGGTCGAACTGCCACGGGTGTACCGGGATCGCCGCGTACTCCCCGGCACCGAGACCGGCTGCCACCATGGCGTCGCTGAGCGCGCCCCGGGCGCGATCATCGAGGAGCTGCCGCGCCAACCACACGGCGTCCGTTCCCGTGCCGTAGCGGAGCCCCTCGTGGCGTACCGCTACCCAGTCCAGCGCCACCGGGTGTCCGCGACCCGGTCCGTACTGCTCGAGCTCGGCGACCGACCATCCGACGATGGCGCGCGCCGTCGGGTGGAACGGGCGGCAGCGGGTCGCGGCGAGCCGCTCCCCAGCGAGCATCTCGCCAGGGGTCGGTGTCGCGAGGCCGGCCGACCGGTCCGGAACGGCCGCGGCCGTGTGCTCCACTGCGACCCGGAGGTCCGCGGCGACCTGCTCGGCGGGCTCATCGAGGTGACCGTGGCTGCTCGCGAGCGTGGTGAGCACCTCGTCAGGGGCGAGCACCCGTGGCGGCTCACCGGGGTCCACGTACCACACGGGTCCGCGGGAGAGCCGGTAGCGCTGCAGCGCACCACCGTCGCGGCCACGGAACAGCAGCGTTCCCCGCCCGGCGGGGACGGTGCACCACACCTCCGCGCGGACCAGCGGTGCGATGTCCACCCGGGGGCCGGCACAGGCCGCCACCGTGTCGGCGACCCCGTACCGGTTCTCCTGGAGCAGCGTGTCCACGAGATCGCGGAGGACCAGCTCGGCAGCGTCCGTCTCGCCTGCCGGATCACCGGAGTCAGCGCGGGGCTGTGTGGCATGCGCATGTCCGCACGCCCGGGTCGTGGCTGCCATGAGAGCCTTCTCCTGGGATCAGGTCACACCGAGACAAGAGTTAGGTAAGACTAACGTAATATAGCCTTGCCTAAATATGACCTATGTCGCACGAACGGGCGACCACGAAGAAGGCGGTAGGGCCGCGGCGAGGCGTCCCCTGCCGAGTGCGGCGGCGGGTGTCAGCTCCGGAAGAACGAGTTCGACTCGGAGCGGTACATGAACACCAGCGCCGCGACCACCGGCAGGACCGACAGCATGCTCAGCGTTCCGTGCGCCGCGCCGAGGCCGAGCACGACAAGGCTGATCCCCACATAGATCATCCAGAGGACGAAGGCCATCTGCACCGAGCGGGGCCGGACCAGCGACTGCAGCACGGACGGATCCGCGGGCGGCATCGACGGCTCGTCGGCTGAACGTGACGCCGCGCTCACTGTCGGTGGGCAGGTCCATGATCAATACCAGCGGGTGGACACAATGATCATCGGCATCCCGGCCAGCACCTCGCGCCCGCGCGGCCACCCGCTGTGCGCCTACCGGAAGGAGACTGTCGCGTCATGATGGGTCGTACGCATGCGTTGACCGGCTGGTGCGCGGGCCTGGCCGTCGCCCCGCTCGTCGGGGCCGGGCAGATCCACGAGGCCGTGGCCATGGCCACCACCACCGCCGGGTTCGCCCTGCTGCCCGACCTCGACCACCCCGGGGCGCGGGCGTCCCGCCTGCTCGGCCCGCTCACCGGCGGCCTGTCCTGGCTGCTGCGGCGCGCCTCCGCCACCCTCTACGCGCTCACCCGCCGCGCGGCCGACGACAACAGCACCGGCACGCACCGGCACATGACCCACACCCTCGCCTTCGCCGGCGCCCTCGGCGCGGCCACCACCATCGGCACCCAGGCAGGCGGCATCTACGCCGTGGCCGCCGTGGCCATCCTCGGGCTGCTGCTGGCCGAGAACGCCCTCGGCGACTGGCTGCTGCCCGCCGCAGGTGCCGCCATCGCCTGGTGGGCATACACCAGCCCCAGCGGGCTGTCCGAACTCGCCCAGCTGTCCGGCTGGCTCGGCATCGCCGTCGCACTCGGCTGCGTGGTCCATTGCCTCGGCGACGCCGTCACCGAGTCCGGCTGCCCCTTCCTCTGGCCCATCCCCATCCGCGGCCAAACCTGGTACGAACTCCGCCCCCCCAGCCTGGCTACGCTTCCACACCGGCAAAACCGTCGAGAACGCCCTCATCGCCCCCGCCACGGGCATCCTCGCCATCGCCCTCCTGCCTGGCATCACCGACCTCGTCACCCCCGCCATCAACAGCATCGAGGCGATGCTCTGAACGCCCCGACCCCGCGCGTCGCTGGGCTGTCGGTGGCGAGCTTGCCCCTCTCCGGCGAACAACCACCGGAAAATCAGCCGGCCAGGAGCGAATTGTCGCAGAAGGCGCGACCCAGGAATGGCGATTGCCTGCCCCCTGCCACTTTCAATATATATCGCACCGGGGGGCTTGCGGCAAGACCCGGGTAGTGCCGCAGAATCATCGGCGAAGCCAGCACCTGGGGAAACGAGGGGTCGCGACGTGTATGTGTTGCGGTCGGCGAGCGCGTCGTGCGGGACGTCGGATCGCTGACCGGGCCCGCGACGCGGTTCTCCGCAATCCAACGGGGAGCCCGAAGAACCCAGCATCAATGAGCCGCTGTGAGGGGAATGTGTCAACTCAGGGGTACGAAGAGGAATTGCGGTCCGAGCAGGACTATGTTGCCGGTCTTTACACGCGGCTCGATGCCGAGCGCGCCCGGGTGAAAGGCGAGTACGACGCGGCGTTACGGGGAACCGGCGGCACTGCCATGGAGCGGGATATCGAGGTGCGCGCGCTGGCCAAGGAGGTGAAGCGGCTGGACGTGGCGGACAACGGGTTGTGTTTCGGCCGGTTGGACACCACTTCGGGCGAGCATTCCTACATCGGCCGGATCGGCCTTTTCGACGAGGAGAACGACTACGAACCGGTGTTGCTGGATTGGCGGGCGCCCGCGTCACGCGCGTTCTACGTCGCCACCGCAGCGAACCCGGAGAACGTACGCCGGCGCCGCCAGTTCCACACCCGCGGACGCCGGGTGGTCGATTTCACCGATGACGTTCTCGGCCGTCCGGACGGAAGCGAACGAGGGGACGCCGCCCTGCTCGCGGCGGTCGACGCGCCACGCGGCGACGGGATGCGCGACATCGTGGCGACGATCCAGGCCGAGCAGGACGAGATAATCCGGCTCGATCACCCGGGGGTGCTGGTGATCGAGGGCGGCCCGGGAACCGGCAAGACCGTGGTGGCGTTGCACCGCGTCGCGTACCTGCTCTACACCCAGCGGGAGCGGATGGAACGCCACGGTGTGCTCGTGGTCGGGCCCAACCCGGCGTTCCTGAACCACATCGACCGCGTCCTGCCGTCACTCGGCGAGTCCGACGTGGTGTTCATGACCCCCGGAGACCTCGTACCCGGTCTGCACGTCACCGCAGAGGACACCCCGCGAACCGCCCGGCTCAAGGGCTCGCTGCAGATCCTGGATGTGCTGGCAGCGGCCATCGCCGATCGGCAGCGGCTGCCGGAGCACCCGCTGCCGATCGAACTCGGAGAAGTCACGGTGCGGATCGACGCCGAGACCGCGGAGTGGGCCATCCAGGAGGCACGCGCGAGCGGGCTGCCGCACAACGAGGCCCGTACGGTGTTCACCGAGATCCTCACGTGGGTGCTCACCGAACGGGCGATAGCCCGGATCGGCCGAGGGTGGCTGACCCGTCAGGACCGCCAAACATGGGAGGACATGCGGGCGGACCTGCTCACCGAGCTCGCGGAGGACGACACGTTCACCGCAGCACTCGACGAGCTCTGGCCGGTACTGACGCCGGAAACGCTGCTGGCGACGCTGTACGCATCCCCCGAGCGGCTGCGGGCGGCCGGCGCCGACGAGGCGTTGTGGCGCGCCGACGGCGACGCCTGGACGGTGTCGGACGTGCCGCTGCTCGACGAACTGATCGACCTTCTCGGTCGCGACAAGGCGGCTGAGGACTCCGCCGAGCAGGCAGCCGAGCGGGAGCGGAAGGCCGAGGCATCGTACGCCGCCGGCGTCCTGGACGTCCTCGTGGACCGCCAGGACTCGATGGACGACGAGGACCATCTGTTCGCGACGGACCTGCTCTACGCCGAGGACCTGGCCGACCGTTTCGTCGAGCACGACACCCGGGACCTCGCCGAACGTGCCGCAGCGGACCGGGACTGGACCTACCGGCACGTCGTGGTCGACGAGGCCCAAGAGCTATCCGAAATGGACTGGCGCGTGCTGATTCGGCGCTGCCCGGCGCGGTCCTTCACCGTGGTCGGCGATCTCGCCCAACGCCGCTCGGAGGCCGGGGCGACATCATGGCAGGAGATGCTGGAGCCGTACGCGCCCGGCCGCTGGGCCTACCGGTCGCTGTCGGTGAACTACCGCACCCCGGCCGAGATCATGACCGTCGCCGCAGCGCTGCTCGCCGAGTCAGCACCCGGGGTCCAGCCACCGGAATCGGTCCGCGCGCGCGGTGTGCAGCCATGGTCCAGGCGGGTCACGGCAGACGAACTACCCGCCGCCATCGACGACTTCGTCCGCGACGAAGCCGGCCGCGAAGGCACCAGCGTCGTGATCGGGCCACCGGGCGTGCCGGGCACGGCGGTGCCTGTGCCGCCCTCGGAGATCAAGGGCCTGGAGTTCGACGCCGTCCTCGTCGTGGAACCGGAACGGATCCTCGCCGACGGCCCACGCGGCGCGGCCGAGCTCTACGTCGCCCTCACCCGCGCCACCCAACGCCTCGGCGTCCTGCACACGGGGCCGTTGCCGCAGGTCCTGGCCGGCCTCGCCGAGACCGGGCCACCCATCCAGGCCAGGAGCCAACGGTCCGCGTAGCGGTTCGGGCGGGGATGCGTGTTGATCGACGCCCGTCGTCAGGGACCTGAGGCCGGGACCGGCAAGCCCGAGACCGGGGCGTCGTCTACCGCAACTCTGCCGTGCTCGATCCGGACACGATGATCGGCATGCAGCGCCGCGCCCGTGTCGTGCGTCGCATGAATCACCGTGACCCCGCTCGCGCACACCTCGCCGAGAAGCTTCGTGATCATCGCTTGCGCTTCCGCGTCCAGACTCGCAGCCGGCTCGTCCAGCAGCAGCACGTCGGATCGCTGTGCGAGCCCTTGGGCGAGTAGAGCACGCTGACGTTGACCGCCCGAGAGGGAGCCGAGCGGGCGCGATGCCAGGTCGGTGATGCCGAGGCGTTCCATGCATTCGTCGACGATGGCCCGGTCCGCCGTCGCGAGACGCTTCCGGAGACCGAGGTGCGCCCACCGCCCCATTGCGACGGTGTTGCGCACGGTGACCGGAAGCGTGTCCGGGACGGCACTGCGCTGGACCACCAGCGCAGGCCGAAACGCGTGCGCGCGGTGCACGGCGCCCGAGGCAACGGGATGGATGCCTGCGATGACGCCCAGCAGGGTCGACTTGCCCGAGCCGTTCGGCCCGACGAGCGCCGTGACGCGTCCGGCCGGGACGTCCGCGTCGACGTCCCGCAATGCGGTGGTGGGTCCGTAGACGGCCGAGACCGCGCGGAGCCGGACGGCGGCAGGTGTGGGACAAGCCATACTACCTCCAGCTGGTAATGACAATGATTTTCATTATAGTCTTGCCGGCGTGGAATGGTTGTCCGCCCCGTTCGAGGTCTCGTTCGTCGCGCGAGCCCTGCTAGGGGGCTTGCTGGCCTCGGGGATCTGCGCTCTGGCCGGCACGTGGGTGGTGCTGCGCGGCATGGCGTTCCTCGGCGACGCGATGGCGCACGGGATGCTGCCCGGTGTCGCCCTCGCCTCGCTGCTGGGAGGCAGCCTGTTTCTGGGCGCGGCCCTGAGCGCCGTCGCGATGGCGCTCGGGGTGACCGCTCTGACGCGCTCGCCGCGCCTGTCCCAGGACACGAGTATCGGGCTGCTGTTCGTCGGAATGCTGTCGGCGGGCGTGATCATCGTGTCGCACTCGCAGTCGTTCGCTGTCGACCTGACGGCCTTGCTGTTCGGGGATGTGCTCGCGGTGCGCCCGCGGGACCTGCTGGTACTGGCGGCAGCGCTCACCGCGGCCGCGACCGTTTCACTGGTGGCTCACCGCGCGTTCGTGGCGCTGTGCTTCGACTCCCGCAAGGCCGTGACCCTCGGACTACGACCCCGGTTGGCCCATGCCGGGATGCTCGGTCTGGTCACGCTGGCCATCGTTTCGTCCTTCCACGTGGTGGGCACGCTGCTGGTCTTCGGGCTGCTGATCGCTCCAGCCGCGGCGATGGTGCTGTGGGCCCGGCGAATCCCGGTGATCATGCTTGGCGCGGCGCTTCTGGGAGCGTTGTCCACGTTTTCGGGATTGCTCGTGTCATGGCATACGGGCACCGCCGCCGGAGCCACGATCACCGCGATCGCGGTTGCCTTGTTCTTCCTCTCCGCGGGGGCGGCGTATGTGCGGGGGCTGCGGGGGCTGCGGGGGCACTGCCTGCCGACAACTGCGGTTGCCGCGGGACGGTCCTCCGGGAAGGAGCTCGAGTACACGGGATGAGACTCACTTGTGGATACGGCGCCACACTCCCAAGCACAGCCGGGGTGTTGCTGCTGGTGGGTTGCGGTCCCGGCGCAACCCAGGCCGTCGGCGACGGGGAATCCGCGCCGCACGGCTACGTCGAGGGCGCCGAGGAGACCGCGGAGCCCCAGCGGCGCCTGGTCATGGCCGAGGCGGAGAGCGGTGCGGTACACATACTCGACCCGGCGACCGAGGACGTGACCAGGGTCGGAGAGGTGCCGGGGGCGCGGGAGATCGCGACCGACGGGCGCTTCGTGTATCTCGGCACGGGCACCGATGCGGCCGTGCTCGACAGCGGTGCGTGGACGGTCGACCACGGCGATCACGCGCACTACTACCGGACCGAAGCCGATATCGCGGGCCGCACCGAGGCGGGCAGCGGGCTGGGTGCCGCCGGAGACGCCGCGGTAACGGCGCTGACCTCCGACGAGGGTTCACGGGTACTCGACAGGATCGCCCTCGAGGAGGACGGTGAGATCAACGAGACCGCGTCCGTGGAGGGCACAGCGGTCCTCGCCCTCGGCGAACGACTGCTGGTCGCAGGGGCAGGAGGCGCGGACTCGGTTCGGGTGGTGGACAGGGACGGCGAGCGTGCGGAGCCGGAACTCGCAGCGGACTGCCGCGATCCGAAGGGCCAGGCATCGACGAGGCGCGGCGCCGTGTTCGGGTGCTCGGACGGCGCCCTTGTGGTGACCGAAGGGGACGACGGCGGTTTCGACACGACGCGCATCCCTTATCCCGCGAGCGCCGATCCGGTCAAGTCGTTTCACCACCGTCCCACCGCACCCGTTGTGGCTGGAGTCAACACCGGCCGCGAGGTGTGGGTGCTCGACATCGCCGGGGAAAGCTGGACGCTCATCGACACGGGGGTGCCCGCTCTCGCCGCGAGCGCGGCGGGCGAGGAGAAACCGGTACTCGTCCTGGGTACCGACGGTGCATTGCGCTCGTACGATCCCGCTTCCGGGGAGCAACTGGCGGAGAGGGATCTGATGGAGGCGCCGGACGGTGACACCCCGAAGCCGCGGATCTGGATCGACACCAGTCGCGCCTACGTCAATGATCCGGAAGGTCGGACCCTTCACGAGATCGACTACAGCGACGATCTCCGTATCGCGCGCGAGTTCGACCTCGATTTCGGTCCCGACCTCATGGTCGAGACGGGATGGTGATCGGCATGCCGTCCACCCCGTTCCGGCCTCGTGCGGTCACCGCGATTCTCGTCGCAGCCTGCATCGTGACACCGGCCGCACTGACCGGGTGCACCGCCCTCGGCGGTGACCGCTCCGGGATCGTCGTCACGACCAACATACTCGGCGACGTCACCCGTTCCATTGTCGGTAACGACGCCGAGGTCACCGTGCTGATGAAACCCAACGCCGACCCGCATTCGTTCGGGATCTCCGCCCAGCAGGCCGCCGAGCTGGAGGAGGCCGAGCTCCTCGTCTACAACGGACTCGGCCTGGAAGAGCAGGTCCTGCGTAATGTCACCGCCGCCGAGGAGGCCGGCACGCCCGCACTCGCGGTCGGCGAGCACGTCGACCCCATCGACTACATCGCGGGCGACTCCGAGGGCGAACCCGACCCCCACTTCTGGACCGATCCGCTCCGCATGGCCGAGGCGGTCGGCCATATCGCCGAGACGGTCGTCGACCGCGTCGATGGCGTGGACGACGAGCGAATCCGCGCCAATGCCGAGGAATACCGGCTCCGGATCGAGGAACTGCATGAGGATGCCACCGAACGATTCGCCAACATCCCGCCGGAGCGCAGGAAGCTCGTCACCAACCACCACGTGTTCGGTTACCTCGCCCAGCGCTACGACTTCGATGTCGTCGGTGCGGTCGTGCCGAGCGGGACCACGCTGGCATCGCCGAGCAGTGCGGACCTGAAGTCGCTGGCCGACGCCGTCGCCGCGACCCGCGTACCCGCGGTCTTCGCCGATTCCTCCCGGCCCGACCGCCTCGCGCGGGTCATGGCTGAGGAAGCAGGCCTCGACATCGAGGTGGTCACGCTGTTCTCCGAGTCGCTCACCGAGGACGGCGAGGGAGGTGCGACCTACCTCGAGATGACCCGCAACAACATCGAGTCCATCGCAGCGGGTCTGACGAACGAATGACACGCCCCGGCAACGGCGGTCGCTGTCGTTGCCGGGGCGCCACCACCGTCCACCACGAAAGAGGGAGCAGGAAAATGGCAGGTAGGAACACACCCCGTTCGTCCGGAGGCCGCGCGACCCTCCCGGCGTTACTCGCCGCCGGCCTGGCGGTGAGTGCGTGCGGAGGCTCGGGCGAAGCCGGCCCCGGGAACGAACCGTCGCAAGACGTGGCCTCCCCGCTCGTGGCGACCTACGACGGCGGGATCTACGTGATCGACGGCGATTCCCTGGAGGTCGCCGAGGACGTACCGCTGGACGGGTTCAACCGTCTCAACCCGGCTGGCGACGGCAAGCACGTTCTGGTGTCGACATCCTCGGGGTTCCGGGTACTCGACGCCGTGGGAGCCGAACTCAGCGACGACGAGTTCGAGGCACCGGAACCCGGGCATGTGGTGCACCACGCGGGCAGGACGGTTCTCTTCTCCGACGGTACCGGCGAGATCACCGTCTTCGACCCGGACGACCTCGGCGACGGGCTACCCGAGACCGAGAAGCACAGCACGGAGCACCCCCACCACGGCGTCGCCGTGCAGCTGGAGAACGGTGAGCTGGTCGTGACCCTTGGCAACGAGGAGGAACGGCCCGGCATCCGGGTGCTCGACGCCGATGGTGACGAGATCGCCGGCTCGGAGGACTGTCCCGGGGTGCACGGCGAGGCCACCGCGCAACATGAGGCGGTGGTCATCGGATGCGAGGACGGGCTGCTGGTCTACCAGGACGGCGACATCACCAAGGTCGACAGCCCCGAAGACTACGGCAGGATCGGCAACGTGGCAGGCGACGAGGAGTCGCGGTACATGCTCGGCGACCACAAGACCGATCCCGACGCGGAGCTGGAACGTCCCGAGGAGGTCTCTGTCACCGACACCGGCAGCGGCACCCTCGAGTTGGTGGATCTCGGCACCAGCTACAGCTTCCGTTCGCTGGGCCGTGGCCCGCACGGTGAAGGGCTGGTCCTGGGTACCGACGGTGCGCTGCACGTGATCGACATGGAATCCGCAAAGGTCACGGACACCTTCCCGGTGATCGACGAGTGGCAGGAGCCCATGGAGTGGCAGGAGGCACGGCCCACCCTGTTCGTACGCGACCACACCGCCTATGTGACCGAGCCCGCGCAGAACGCGATCTACGCTGTGGACACCGGGTCCGGCGAGATTCGCGCGGAAGGCGAGCTTCCCGAGGCACCGAACGAGTTCACCGGCATCGCAGCAGGCTGACGGCGGCGTACGTGTGCGGAATCCCTGCAGGCCTCGTACCGTGTTGGCCTGCGGGGATTCCGCGCTCAGGAGTCGCCGGTCGCGGACGGGAACCGGGGCTCGCGTTTCTCCCGCAGGGCAGCGGTGCCCTCGGCGACGTCGGGACCCATGAACGTCAGCATCTCGTAGGCCGCGGACTGGTCAAAGATCGGCCCGGCCGTCCTGAGCCAGTTGTTCAACGCTCGCTTGGTCCAGCGGATCGCCGTCTGGGAACCCGTCGCGAGGGTCTGCGCGACGTTCAGCGCCTCGCCACGACCGCCGTCGAGGCTGGGCGCTGAACACCCGGATGACGCAGGTGCACGGCCCGCACACGGTTGCCCGTACTCAAGCTTATTCGACCGTTGCCAAGTCACTACAGGGTCAGGTCAGAACGGGTTCCACGTCCATGGTCGAGCAATGTCCCCGCGTAGGCAGGAGATGCGATGGCGTGTCTCGTGGGCGGCATGGCTGCTGGTGGCGGCCTTGCCCAGCACGAAGATCACCCAACGCAGCTGTTGGATGTCGGCGAGCACGCGGAAGGCGGCGGTGGCGGTGACGTCATGACCGCCGTAGGCCATGACGAACTCCTCGTAATCAGCGCTGCTCAGACGCGCGAAATCCGTATAGTCGACCGCGACCGGAATCAGATCCCAATCCGGATGACCGCGCGAGACATGTTCCAGGTCGAGCAGGACCGGCTCCGTCTCTTCGGGCACCGCGACGTTTCCTTGCCAGGCGTCACCATGAATGACTCCCCCGGCCCGGTCGAGTCGCAGCTGCTGAAGCTGTTCGCGGAGATCGTGGACACGCCGGGCGAGCCAGGTTCGCTCCTGTTCAGGCACGTGTAGAGCTTCGGCAATGCGCTCGTCCAGACCACCGAATGGATCGAAGGACGGCAGTTCCGGTTGGTCGGGAGGATCAAGGGTGTGCAGCGACCGCAGCACCCCGCCGAGTTCACCGGTGGTGGCCGATCGATGCACGGGTAGTTGCTCCCACCAGGTCACCGGCCTGTTGCCAACCATGGTCGGCTGAGGCACGTCGTCAATGGCCCTGACGACAGGGAGACCCGTGGCAAGGAGCCAGCGCGATACATCGACCTGCCGTGCAGCACTCTCCTGCGAACCACTCGGTCCGACCCGAGCGACTATCCCACCAGGAATCCGGTACATCACGTTGGAACCATCACGGATCACCACCGCTCCGGTGGCATCCAGGCCAGCCAACCGAGCCGCAGCGGTGAGTACGTCCTCTGTCGTCGTCAGCGGTGTCGTCACGATCCTGATGCTCTCAGGTCTCCGGGTGCGACATGCGCGTGATGGCGTGACGCAACTCAGCCACATCGCCGAGGTGCGAATAGGCGTCAGCTGCACCTGCCAGTCCCTGTAGCTCGGTTAGCAGCCGCTTCGACCTGAGCGAAGCGGAGTCGATGACGGCCTGGTGACCGACCGATAGAGCGTCCTCCGGGTAGCCGGTGTTCATCAGCAGCGTGGCTAGCCGGATACGAGAGAAGGTCCGGGACCGCGGGTAATCGACGCCTTGCCAACGGATCACCTCGTCCAGTCGCCTGGTGGCCAACTCTGGCCTGCTGCGCACCTGAGCGATCGGAATCAGTGCCTTTCCGGTGCTACCGTGATGCTCGGCGGCGTCGTAGTAACACAGCCACGGCGGGTCAGCCGAAGCGTCATGGTCGGCGAAGTGACCGTCGGCGCGGTCGATATCCGCGCAAGCTTCGGCATGCCGGCCTGTGAGCGCCAGGAGTCGGGCCCGGATTGTGGCCAGCATCGCCCGTGCCGTGGCGGTGAGTCGATCCGAGCGCACTTCCGCGAACTCGATCAGCTCCAGGGCGTAGTCGAGTTCCCCCAGGTACACGGCCTTGCGGGCCATATCCGCCAGCGTGTTGGCCCGCAATGACCAGGATCCGCTGGCGTCGGCACACCACAACGCGAAGGCGAAGCAGCGATCGGCAGCTGCGTAGTTGGCGATGTCGAACGCGGAGTACCCGACGACGCCGGCCAGGTTGCCCACGGCTTCGGCCATCGCGAGATGTACCTCCCTCGCGGCGCGGACATCCAGTAGCCGGCCCGCCCAGCGCAGCTGTGCTGTCGCTGCCTCGCATGAAAGGCCGCCGCCGAACAGGTTCTCGGACATCGCCACTGCCTGAGTGGTCGCTCGCACGTGCTCGACTTCGGTCCATCCCAGTCGTGTGGGCACTGGTGTCTCGACGGTGGTGTTGGCCAAGAACTCCGACGGGCTGTCGTGGAGCTCGACGCGAGCCCGCACGTCGAAGGCCTTCCCCGGTGCGGTACCCGAGCGGGGCGGTGATTGGGAGTTACCGCGCCGGGTCGGATAGAAACCCAGGTCAGCATCACTGGCAACGTCGAGAACTGCACGAAGCCCCCACCGGTACGCCGCATTGGGCCAGCGCACCACGCCGCGCTCGTACCGGGCGATCGTGTGCGCGTCCAACTGATGACGCTTGCCCGTGGTCTCCCAGATGTAGCGGTTGACGGCCTCCGCCAGCTCCGCCCGGCCCATCACCTCACCCGGTACCGCGCGGGAAGGCATGGATTCGCGGTAGCTCCGCAGGCGCTCGTTCGGCGTAGCCAACGGACACCCCCTTGTATCACCAGCACAGACATTCAGGCTATCGCTGCAGGCAGACAGTCGCGGCAGATTGCCCCACTGTGCCCCGCAACATGCCCTGCCGGACCACGTCGATATCTCCGATAGTGACAGGCATGTCACCGAACGCCATGCCTCACCACCCCCGGTCGCAACGAGCCAACGACCGAAGAGGTGCCCGCGAGGTAAGCACGAACGGCGGGCACGTCGTACTCGGTCGCGAAGAGTGGCAAGCGATCCTCGATGCTCTAGGGGGCCACGACACGCAGCGCGACGAAGCGTACGACGCACTGCACCGCCATGCTCCGGCAACATGGTTCGACGCTGAGGAGGACACATAGTCATGGCATCCTCCGGAACCTGGCAGACGGTGTGCCAGCAGCGCCACTTCGTGACGCGGACGTTCTGGGACAAGGGCACGATCGTCGCCGTCACCGCCTGCGGGTGGCTGATGCGGCGGACCGCCTATGACGTCCGCATGCGTGACGCGACTGTGTGCATATCATGCGCGAGCCTCGATAACTCTCACCAGCACTCCGCCGGCGCGAGCTGAGTCGATGCCTCAGTGCGGAGCGCCTGATCGGAAAAACCTGTCGAGTGCATTTCGAGAAGTCGTGTCGTTCCTCGACGAGGACCTGCAGCCGCGCTCAGGAGTCGCCGGTCGCGGACGGGAACCGGGGCTCGCGTTTCTCCCGCAGGGCAGCGGCGCCCTCGGCGACGTCGGGACCCATGAACGTCAGCATCTCGTAGGCCGCGGACTGGTCAAAGATCGGCCCGGCCGTCCTGAGCCAGTTGTTCAACGCTCGCTTGGTCCAGCGGATCGCCGTCTGGGAACCCGTCGCGAGGGTCTGCGCGACGTTCAGCGCCTCGTCGAGTACCTCCTCGGACGGCAGTGCCTTGGCGACCATGCCGAGCCGCTCCGCTTCGGCGCCGGTGAGCATCTCGCCGGTGAGCAGGTAGTAGCGGGCTTTCGCCATCCCGGCCAGCAGCGGCCAGATGATCGCGGCGTGATCGCCCGCGGCCACCCCGAGCTTGACGTGGCCGTCCCCGATCCTGGCGTCGGTGGCACAGATGGCGATATCGGCCAGCAACGCCACCACCGTGCCGGCGCCGACGGCTGCCCCGTTGATCGCCGAGACGATCGGTTTCTCGCAGCCGACCATGTTGTAGACGAGATCACTCATCTCGGAGAGCATGTGCGAGACCCGGTCGTAGTCGCCGGTCATCCGCTCCACCATGGCCAGATCGCCACCGGCGGAGAAAGCCTTACCGGCACCGGTCACCACGGCCACCCTGGTGTCCGGATCGGACGAGACATCCGCCCACACCCTGGCCAGCTCATGGTGCATCCGCTCATCGGCGGCGTTGTACTTCTCCGGCCGGTTCAACGTGATCAGCAGGACCCCGTTGTCGCGGCGCTCGAAACTCAACTGCTCGTACTCGGAAAACGTCACGATGGCCGACCTCCTCGGGTGATCGAATCTGGCACTGCCCCCAGTCTGCCCCACCTCGCCAGGGCATGGTTGCATCGCGCAAGGCAGGGAACCCCTGGTCGAGGTGCACGGTCGCGGTTCGCCGGAGGGTGCCGTGCGCACTACGCGGCGGGACGGTAGCGGCTGATTCCTCGTCTTACCTGTCGGCCCAGGCGTTCCACTTGCTCATGGCGGCTTCTTGCTTGCGTTCCAGGACGCTCGGCGTGACGCTGTCGTCGAGGGGTTGGGCTTCGGTGGCGGATCGCCAGGTCGTAGTACTCCTGGGCCACCTCATCACCACCCGCGCGCACCCCAACCCCCGACCAGTCACAGAAATATCGATATGTCACTACATAGCGTAGCGAGGTCGGCTGCGGGCGATTAGCTACCGATCGGTGTCGGTGCAACCGCCCGCCGCGCGTTACGTGTTCTGCACCACTCGTCCCGGTTGCGAACCGATAACCAGGTATCTGTCACACAGCGCGTATCCACGACGATGTTTGAGTAGCGACGGCGAGCAGTGGCCGGACCCCTACCTGTCACTCAATCCGAACTTCGCCCCGGGCGACACGGTCGATGAGCTGGTCAACGAGCGCCTGCTGCACCCCGAGTGCGAGCGCATCTTCCGGATCAAGCGCGCTCCCGCCGACCCGGGCATGGAGGGGCTGCACCTGTACCGCCACCAGCGCGAAGCCATCGAGACGGCGAGCACCGGCCAGAGCTACGTGCTGACGACGGGAACCGGTTCGGGAAAGAGCCTCGCCTACCCTATCCTGATCGTGGACCGGGTTCTGCGCGGCCGCGATTCGGGCGGCGCGCGCAAGGGCATCAAGGCGACCGTCGTCTACCCCATGAACGCGTTGGCCAACAGCCAGCGCAGGCACATCGTTGACGCCGGGGCGCAACGTCGAGCCTCACAGCTGTATGGGGCGTGACGACGACATTGCGATCCACTGCCACGCTTTCGATGACTCCACGCGGCACCACAATCCCTCGGCGGTTCCCATCGGCACACGAGTGGCGCCAACGGTAGTATGTGGTGGGCAGGGAGGTGTCGAGAGTGATTGAGCGCCCAGCTATTGACCATGACAAGCTGCAAGAGATCTGCGCTCGCTATGGCATCGCCTCACTGGAAGTCTTCGGCTCGGTCGCTCGTGAGCAGGAAACCTCGACCAGCGACCTCGACGTGTTGTACGAGCTGAAGCCCGGAGTTCAGCTGGGTTGGGAGATCGAGGATCTCAACCAGGAACTCACGGAGCTGTTCGGGCGCGAAGTCGAACTCGTCGCCAAGCGCGCACTGCACCCTCTGTTACGAGACACTGTGCTTGGTGAGTCGAGGCTGCTGTATGCGGCGTGATCGGCTGTACGTCGCGGAAATGATCGATGCCGCGGAGCAGGCACGTGCACTCGTTGCGGATATAGAACTCGCGGAGCTCGAACAAGACAGGCAGCGCCGCGACGCGCTGCTGTGGAACTTCACCGTACTGGGAGAAGCCGCGAACGCCGTCTCAGTCGATCTGAAGGAAGCCCACCCGGAAGTGCCCTGGAACCGACCAGCTGCCACACGCAATCGCATCGTCCATGGCTACTGGTCAATCGATCTCAGCATCCTCTACACGACCGCGCGCGAGTCACTCGAAACGATGATCAAGTCGTTGCGCCAGGTACAACAGGAACTTGAGTCCGAGTAGCCAGCGGAACAGCGTCGCGCCAGCACCTCGACTGCCAGCTTCGGGCGGCCACGTCGGTGGTCGTGGCCGCGGAACACTCCTGGTCCATTGCCTGAGTACAGTCGTAGGTGTCAGCTTCCGCGAGCCTCGCCGCCTCACGCTCGTCAGGGGCTCTCCGCGACCGGCAAAGGGCGTGTTCCACACGGGTCGGGTAAGCGTTCGTCCTGCTCAGCGTCAGACGTCTATGGCACGATCTCGCATATGACCAGATCAACCTCGGCGCAGCGCCTGACCGACCTCGCCCGGCTGCGGCGCGTTCGCGACCGGATCGACCGGGACTACGCGCAGCCCCTGGACGTCGAGGCGCTCGCCCGGGGCGTGAACATGTCATCCGGGCACCTCAGCCGTGAGTTCCGGCGCGCCTACGGCGAGTCGCCGTACGCCTACCTGATGACACGGCGCATCGAACGAGCCAAGGCGCTGCTGCGTCGTGGCGACCTCAGCGTCACCGAGGTCTGCTTCGCGGTCGGCTGCTCGTCGCTGGGCACCTTCAGCACTCGCTTCACCGAGCTGGTCGGTGTGCCGCCCAGCACCTACCGGAGCCAGGCGGCGCGCGCGATGGCAGGGCTACCGCCGTGCGTGGCGAAACAGGTCACCAGACCGATCAGGAATCGAGAAGCGCCTGCCGCGAACCTCACCTAGCGTGATCGCCATGGACATCAGAATTCACGCGAGCTTCCTTCCACACAACGACCCGGACACCTCCCTGGCTTTCTACCGCGACACCCTCGGCTTCGAGGTGCGCGGCGACGTCGGCAACGGCGAGATGCGCTGGATCACGGTCGGGCCCGCCGATCAGCCCGACACCTCCATCGTCCTGGAGCCGCCTGCCGCGCCGGGCACCGGCATCACGGACGACGAACACCGCACGATCACCGAGATGATGGCCAAGGGCACCTACGCAGGCGTCAACCTGGCCACCTCCGACCTCGACGGCACCTTCGCGCGGCTGCAGGCCAGTGACGCCGAGATCATGCAGGAGCCGACCGACCAGCCGTGGGGCGTTCGCGACGGCGCCGTCCGCGATCCCGCCGGCAACATGATCCGCATCCAGGAGCTGCGCTGAGCCGTCCGGCGACCGCTGCCATGACCTGCCCGATTCTGGTTGGATCGGGCTGGGGTGACGGCAGCGGCGCCTGCTCATGCGGGCCCGCACAACAGAGGGAGACACGATGGGCACGGCCTCGAGGGTGGATACGCAGTCACCTGCGCCGCACGTTGCCGACAGCCACGACCTGATCCGGGTGCACGGCGCGCGCGAGAACAACCTCGCCGACATCCATGTCGATATCCCGAAGCGCAGGCTGACGGTGTTCACCGGTGTGTCCGGCTCTGGTAAGAGTTCGCTGGTGTTCGGCACGATCGCCGCGGAGTCGCAGCGATTGATCAACGAGACCTACAGCGCCTTCCTGCAGGGTTTCATGCCGACGCTGGCGAGGCCCGAGGTCGACATCCTGGACGGGCTGACGACGGCGATCATCGTCGACCAGGAACGCATGGGGGCCGACGCCCGCTCCACGGTCGGCACCGCCACCGACGCCAACGCGATGCTGCGCATCCTCTTCAGCAGGCTCGGGCAGCCGCACATCGGCCCACCCAGCGCGTTCTCGTTCAACACCGAGTCGGTCCAGGCGTCCGGGATGATCAAGAGGGGCGACGGCAAGGCCGAGAAGGCGACCTACACCCGCACGGGCGGCATGTGTCCGCGCTGCGAAGGCCGGGGCGCGGTCACCGACTTCGACCTGTCGCAGCTGTACGACGACAGCAAGTCACTCAACGAGGGCGCGCTCACGATCCCCGGCTACAGCATGGACGGCTGGTACGGCCGGATCTTTCGCGGCTGCGGATTCTTCGACCCGGACAAGCCGATCCGCAAGTTCACCAAGAAGGAACTGCACGACCTGCTCCACAAGGAGCCGACCAAGATCAAGGTCGACGGAACCAACCTGACGTACGCCGGGCTGATCCCGACGATCCAGAAGTCGATGCTCGCCAAGGACCGGGAGGCGATGCAGCCGCACATCCGGGCCTTCGTGGATCGTGCTGTCGTATTCAGCACCTGTCCCGACTGCGACGGTACCCGGCTCAGCGAGGCCGCCCGGTCGTCGAAGATCGAGGGTGTCAGCATCGCCGACGCCTGCGCGATGCAGATCAGCGACCTGGCCGAATGGGTGCGCGGCCTGGACGAGCCGACCGTCGCGCCGCTGCTGACGGCACTGGCCGGGACCCTCGACTCGTTCGTCGAGATCGGGCTGGGCTACCTCAGCCTCGACCGGCCCTCCGGCACGCTCTCGGGTGGCGAGGCCCAGCGCACCAAGATGATCCGCCACCTGGGCTCGTCGCTGACCGATGTCACCTACGTCTTCGACGAGCCCACCATCGGCATGCACCCCCACGACATCCAGCGGATGAACGACCTGCTGCTGCGGCTGCGGGACAAGGGCAACACCGTGCTCGTCGTGGAGCACGAGCCGGAGACGATCGCCATCGCCGACCACATCGTCGACCTCGGCCCCGGAGCAGGCACGGCGGGCGGCACGGTCTGCTACGAGGGCACGGTCGACGGGCTGCGCAGCAGCGGGACCATCACCGGCCGCCATCTGGACGACCGGGCCACACTCAAGCAGGAGGTGCGCGAACCAACCGGCACGCTCGAGATCCGCGGCGCGAACGCGCACAACCTGGCCGACGTCGACGTCGACATCCCGCTCGGGACGCTCTGCGTCGTCACCGGTGTGGCCGGCTCCGGCAAGAGCTCGCTCATCCAGGGGTCGCTGTGTCAACAGCCGGGGGCCTCCGACGCGGGGGTCGTGTCGATCGACCAGGGCGTGATCCGCGGCTCGCGGCGGAGCAACCCGGCCACGTACACCGGGCTGCTCGATCCGATCCGCAAGGCGTTCGCGAAGGCCAACGGCGTGAAACCCGCGCTGTTCAGCGCCAACTCCGAGGGCGCCTGCCCCAACTGCAACGGCGCAGGGGTCATCTACACCGACCTCGCGATGATGGCCGGCGTCGCCACTACCTGCGAGGAGTGCGAGGGCAAGCGGTTCCAGGCATCGGTGCTGGAATACCGCCTCGGCGGCAGTGACACCGGAAAGGACATCAGCGAGGTGCTCGCGATGTCGGTGACCGAGGCCGAGAGGTTCTTCGGTGCGGGCGAGGCGCGTACGCCGGCGGCGCACCGGATCCTCGAGCGGATGGACCAGGTGGGACTGGGTTACCTCACCCTCGGGCAGCCGCTCACGACACTGTCCGGCGGCGAGCGGCAGAGGATCAAGCTCGCCACACACATGGGCGACAAGGGCGGGGTCTACGTCCTCGACGAGCCCACCACGGGCCTCCACCTCGCCGACGTCGAGCAGCTGCTCGGCCTGCTCGACCGGCTCGTCGACTCCGGCAAGTCGGTCATCGTCATCGAGCACCACCAGGCGGTCATGGCGCACGCCGACTGGATCATCGACCTCGGCCCCGGCGCCGGACACGACGGTGGCCGGGTCGTCTTCGAAGGAACACCGCAGCAGCTCGTACGTTCCCGCGCCACCCTCACCGGCGAGCACCTCGCCGCCTACATCGGCGGCTGACCGGTCCCCGCCGGCACCGTCCGGTAACGCACTCGGGTGAGAACGAGTGTACGGTCGCCACGCCTCGATTCCCCTGCGCGTAGCGCTACGTACGGTCGCACCGTAGCGTCGACAGGAAAGTCGTGACGACAAGCACGTACCGGATCTCCGGGCTCGACCGGTGAGGAGAGTTCATGTTCCCCGAAGACCTCGGCAGTTCGTTCGAGCCGCTCGCGGTTGTCGCGGTGAGTTCGCTCGCGATCTACCTGGCGCTGATCGCGTACTCACGCCTGGCCGGATTGCGCTCCTTCGCCCAGATGACCAACTTCGACCTCGCCGCCACGGTGGCGTTCGGCTCGATCACCGCGACCACGGCGGTGAGCACGAACACGTCCCTGTTGCAGGGGTTGCTCGCTCTCGGTGTGCTGTTCGCCGTGCAGGCACTGATCGCGCGGATGCGCAGGTACCGCCCGGTCGAACACGCGGTGGACAACCGGCCCATGTTGCTGATGTGCGGCTCCGAGGTCCTTGCGCACAACCTGGCGAAGGCCCAGATGACCCGCGACGACCTGAACTCGAAACTGCGCCTCGCCGGTGTGACACGGGTCGAGCAGGTGCGAGCGGTGGTTCTGGAAGCCACCGGGGAGGTCTCGGTGCTGACCGAGGTCCCGGACGGCCGCACACTGGAGCCCGAGCTGTTCGCCGGAATCGCGGGCGAGGAGTGGCTGACCTCCACCGGAGGGCCCGCAAACAGCGACAGCGCGTAAGCGACCCGAGCGGGAGGAGCAACCTTCCATGACCGCTGTAAGGACCACACGATGACCGAACGAGAAACCCCAGGCAACGGGGCCGGGGCCGAAGGCGCAGGCGGCGGTCCCGATGTCGACACCAAGGGACGGCACGCGCACATACGAGACGACGAGGTCGAGGGCCTGCTCGATCACATCGTGCGGCGAGGCCGTCCCCGATTGTTCCGCTCTGTCCTGGAACTGCTGGCCAGCGGGATCATAGCGGGGATCGAGATCGCGCTCGGCGTGCTCGCGTACCTGGCCGTCAAGGAAGCCACCGGTAGTCCCCTACTGGCGGGCATCGCCTTCGGCGTCGGCTTCGTCATCCTGCTGCTCGGCAACAGCGAACTGTTCACCGAAGGCTTCCTGGTGCCCGTCACCGTCGTCGCGGCCAAGGAGGCCACGTGGTGGCGGTTGGTCAAGTTCTGGCTGGTGACACTGGTCGGCAACCTCATCGGTGCCTGGGGCATGATGTGGTTGCTGATGATCGGGTTCCCGGATCTGCGGCACACGGCGATCGATACCGGGAGCACGTTCGCCGAGGCCGCACTGACGCCGGAAACGTTCGTACTGTCCATTCTCGCCGGCAGCACGATGACACTGCTCACGCGCATGCGTATGGGCACGATCAACGACGTCGCCCGGATCCTCGCTTCATTCGTCATCGGCTTCATCGTCGCGGGCATGGAGATGTTCCACGTCATCCTCGATACGTTGTTCATCTTCGGCGGCATCCATGCGGGAGCGGAGTACGACTACGGTGCGTGGATCGCATTCTTCGGTTGGTGCACGCTCGGCAACATCATCGGTGGGCTGGTGCTGACCACCTTCATGCGGTTGATCCGCAGCCACGAACGTCTCCTGGAATGGCGCCGCAAGGAACGCCCGGAGCCCGTGCGGACCAACCCGTAAGCCCGGGCGTACCGGCGACGAGTGTGCCCGATACGGGCCGGTTCGCTACCGGACCGACGTGATCAACCGGTCCACGGACGGCGCCTGCCGTCGTGAACGCCGGTACCGTGGGTCCGGTGCAGCGACCGTCACGCGCGGCCCATGACGCTGAACCCGGAAGGTGCTTGTGATGAGCGTCGAGTTCCTGCTGACCTCCCTTGTCGTGGTGGCCGTCCCGGGCGCGGGCGTGCTCTACACGCTCGCTGCAGGCCTCTCACGCGGAGGTGGCACGAGCGTGATCGCGGCGGTGGGTTGCACGCTGGGTATCGTGCCGCACATGGTCGCTGCCCTCACCGGTCTGGCGGCGTTGCTGCATGCCAGCGCGGTGGCGTTCCAGGTGGTGAAGTACCTGGGCGTGGCCTACCTGCTGTACATGGCGTGGTCGATGTGGAAGGCGAAAGGGACGCTCACGGTGGACACTGAGACCGCTCCCCGCTCGGCGGTCAAGGTGATCATCTCGGGAATCTTGATCAACATCCTCAACCCGAAGCTCGCCCTGTTCTTCCTTGCCTTCCTGCCACAGTTCATCAGCCCCACCGAGCCGCACGAACTGCTGCGCATGGCGGAGCTGAGCAGCATGTTCATGCTGCTGACATTCGTGGTCTTCGTCGCGTACGGGCTGGCCGCTGCCGTGGTGCGGTCGTGGGTGATCTCCCGTCCCCGCGTGATGACCTGGATACGCCGCAGCTTCGCGGGTGTGTTCGTCGGTCTGTGCGCCCGCCTGGCGTTCGCCGATCGGTGAAGGTTCGGCCGCCGGCCCGGCACCGTTCACCGCGTACGTGCAGTCGTGCCGGTGATGACCCGGACCCCGGGCATCACGGCGTCACCGGCAACCGCACCACCACGGTCGCGCCCTGGCCGGGTTCGATCCTGATCGAGCCGCCGTGGGCCTCCACCAGTTCGCGGGCGATCGCGAGGCCGAGCCCGGCGCCGCCGGAGCTTCGTTCCCGTGCGGAGTCGCCGCGCTCGAACATGTCGAATGCCCGTTCAGCGAGGTCGGCCGTGAAGCCGGGTCCGCTGTCCGCCACGGTCAGCACCCCCTGCGAGTCCTCAGCCGTCACCGACACCCGGACCACACCCGCCTCCGGGCTGTGCCGTACCGCGTTGTCCAGGAGGTTACGCAGCACCCGGTCGATCGCCTGCGGGTCTCCGGTGGTCCGCACCGAGTCCACAGCCGCCAGCTCGACGGTGACGTCGGAGCGCGCGGCCAGCGGGGCCACCCCCTCCACGGCGCCCTCCGCGATCTCGGGGAGATCGAGCGCCATGCGGTCGAGACGCATGTCGCCTGCCTCCAGCCGCGTCAGCATGAACAGGTCGTCGACCATGCTGCGCAGCAGCTCGACGTCGGCGGCCATGGCACGGAGGTACCGGTCGGGCTCGGCCGCCACACCGTCCTGGATCGCCTCCACCGCGGCACGCAGGCTCGCCAGCGGTGTACGCAGGTCATGCCCCACCGAGGCCAGCAGCCGCCGCCGCGCCTCCTCACCGCGGGCACGGTCCCGCTCGTAGCTCGCCAGCTGGTCGACCATCCTGTCGACCGACGCCGCGACCTCACCGACCTCGTCACGGCGATCGATGCCGGTGCGCATCGTCAGATCCCCGCCTGCGACGCGCCCGGCCGTATCGGCCAGCTCGCGCAGATCCCTGGTCAACGACCCGGTGACCGCGATGGCAAGCAACACTCCCAGCCCGGTACCGAGGGCGAGCGCGGCCAGCACCAGACGCATGTCGGCAGGGTCGAGGAGCATCGCCCTGGCAGAGGCAGCCACCACGACACCGGCGCTGACCACGGCGGCGACCGCTACGGCGAGAACCGTCCAGCGCAGCGACGGCAACCGGCGATGCACCCTGGTCAGCCACCAGCCGAACGGTACGGCCAGCAGCGCCACCGCGGCGAACACCCCGTAGAGCGTGACCCGCTCGCTCGTCGTGGGCCGCATCGCCGCCTCTCCAACGCCGAGCGCGAGACCGGTGGCGACGGCGGCGAACGCGGCGAGCACCCTCACGGTTCGAATCGGTACCCCACGCCTCGGACGGTGACCAGCCGCGCCGGGCGGCTCGGGTCGGGTTCGATCTTCTGCCGCAGGTGCCCGATGTGCACGGTGACGGTCGCGGGGTCCTGCCACTCCGGCGCGGAGTCCCACACCTGCTCGAGCAGCTGCCTGCGGGTGAACACGCGCCGTGGCGAGCGCGCGAGAAACGCGAGCAGGTCGAACTGCCTGCGCGTCAGCTCAACGGGCGCCTCCGCCACGCGCACCTCGCGCGTGGCCTCGTCGATCACGAGCTCACCGAACCGGACGGCCCCCGGCCGGGGCTCGGTCGCGACGCGGCGCAGCACCGAGCTCACCCGAGCGGCGAGCTCGCGCGGGCTGAACGGTTTGACGACGTAGTCATCGGCGCCCATCCGCAAGCCGTCGACGCGCTCGGCCTCGTCACCCCGGGCCGTCAGAACGATGACAGGGACATCGCTGCGCGCCCGTACCTCCCGCAGCACGGTCAGGCCGTCCACAGCGGGAAGCATCAGATCGAGCACGACGAGATCGCACGGCCGGTGGTCGAGCTCGTGCAGCGCGGCGGCACCATCCGCGACCGCCACCACCGTATGCCGGTCCTGCTCCAGGTAACTGCTCACCACCTCGCGCACCATCGGCTCGTCGTCGACCACGAGCACGTGGGCAGCACCCACCTCAGTGCCTGTCTGACTCGCGAGGGTCATCTCGATCGGCTTCCTGACGAGCGCTCATCCGTGGTGTAACGCGAAGCTTGGCGCGCCGCTGCACCTCATCGTATGGGTGGGACGCGGGCGAGAACAGCGTTCGTGCGCCGCTTTCGCCAGACTTAATCATCGCTTGCGCGCCGGATTGTTCTCGTCGGGTGGACTGCTGGTGGGCAATCGCGGACACCTTCCAGGCCCGCACCGATCGACTCTCCAAGGAGGTCCACCGTGACGGTTCGCACCAAGCTCGTAACGTCGTTGCTCGCGGGGCTGCTCGCCACCGGCGTCGGCGCCTGCGACGACACCACTGAAGGCAACGGCGATGAGATGGACGATGGCGGCACCGGGAACAGCGAGATGACCGAGGACATGAACGACGAGATGGAGGACGATGGCACCAGCGGCGACGACATGAACGACGAGGACATGAACGACGGCGAGATGAACGGCGAGGACGAGATGGAGGAGGACGGCGGGTGAGCCCCGTGCTGACTTCCCGGGCCGGCACGCGCACGATCCCGGCGACCGCCGGGATCGTGGCGACCGGTCTCGCCGTCGGCGTCGCCGAGCTCGCAGCGGGGCTGCTGCCCGGTGGTGCCTCACCGTTCGTCGCCGTCGCGGAGCGGATCATCGAGCTGACGCCCGGCCCTGCCGTCGAGCTGGCGATCAGCGTGTTCGGCGGCGCCAACCGGCTGGTTCTGTTGCTGTGCATGGCGGTGGGACTGCTCACCGCGGGGGCGCTGGTCGGTATCGGTGCGGCAGCACGCCGGTGGTTCGGCCCGGCGGCGCTCGGGGCCATCGCCGCACTCGGCATCGCCTCCGGACTCGCCACCCCGGCCCTGCCTGTCCTCGTCGCCGTCGCCGCACCCGCCGCTGGCTGGGGCCTCGGTGCCGGTCTCCTGCAGGTGCTGCTCGGACGGCGCGCGGCAGGTCGCGCGGGGGCCGGCGAGCACGCCGATGACCTGCCGGACGAGGATCGGGCCCACCGGGACGAGCCGGAGCGGCCGCGCCGCTCCTTCCTCGCCGTAGCCGGTGCGGGAGCCGTACTGGCCGCGGCGAGCGCAGGCGGCGGCCGGTACCTGCAACTGCGCGATGCGGCGCGGCGCGCCCGCACGAACATCCGGCTTGCCCGACCGGCCACGCCGCTCCCGCCGCCGCCGGGTACCGCGTCCTTCGACATCGACGGCCTGGCGAGCCTGGTCACCCCGAACGAGGACTTCTACCGCATCGACACGGCCTTCACCGTGCCGCGCCTCGATCCCGACAGCCACGCGGTGCGGGTCACCGGGATGGTCGACACGCCCCTCGAGATCGGCTACCGCGAGCTGGTCCGAGCTGCCGACACCGAAGCGGACGTCACGCTGGCGTGCGTGTCCAACCAGGTCGGCGGGAGTCTCGTCGGCAACGCCCGCTGGCAGGGCGTTCCCCTGGCCGAGGTGCTCGATCGTGCCGGTGTGCACCCCGGGGCGACCCAGATCGTCGGTCGCGCAACGGACGGTTGGACCGGTGGGTTCCCCGTCGAGGCCGCCTATGACGGGAGGCCCGCGCTGATCGCTGTCGGGATGAACGGCGAACCGCTTCCCGAGGAACACGGGTTCCCCGCGCGGCTCGTCATCGCGGGGCTGTACGGGTATGTATCCGACACCAAGTGGCTGGCCGAGATCGAGCTAACGACGTTCGAGGCCTACGACGCCTACTGGATCCCACGTGGGTGGGCCGAGCGCGCTCCTATCAAGACCCAGTCCCGCATCGATGTGCCGCGCGAGGGCGCCGAGGTGAACGCAGGACCCGTGACTGTCGCCGGGGTCGCGTGGGCCGGTGTCCGGGGGGTCGAGACCGTCGAGATCGCCGTCGACGGCGGCGACTGGCGCGAGGCGCGCCTGGCAGGCGAGCTCGCCCGCACCACCTGGCGCCAGTGGGCGTACGAGTGGGACGCCACCCCGGGCCAGCACCGCATCCAGGTACGCGCCACCGACGGCACAGGCCGGACGCAAACCGGCGAGCGAAGCGGCACCCTCCCCGACGGGGCGACCGGACACCACACCATCGAGGTGACTGTGGCGGGGTAGGCAGTGTCGTACCAGGCGGGGACGTCAATATCGCGGTCGTGGCGCGGTGCCGAGGAGCGTTCCCGTGTCCGGGCCACGCTGCCAGCCGGACCGGTCAGCGGCATTGCCCGCTGGTCAGCCGCGCCGCCACGGGCTGGCGGTGGGTGAAGCGCAGCTTGAGTTCCTTCATCTGGCGTCGCCATGCCAACTTGGCCCGTTCGAGGCGTCGTTGGCGAAGCGCACGGTACATCTCGACGGTGGGGCGGGCGCCGCCCGCCGCCGGTTCGTAGCCGTACCGCTGCAGTCTCTTGCCCGCGGCGTACTCGATGAGGGCGATCTCCTCCCCGCTGAGTTCTTGTTCCCAGCGTCGGCTCGTGTCCGCGCTGACGGGCTGGTGCAGCTTCCAGTGATACGTGCTCGATTCGGGTATGTCGTTGTGCTCGTGGTACGACAACGCTTCCGCGATGCCGTCCTCGGACAGCTGGAGGAACGAGCACACGTTCGTGAGTGTCTCCTCCGGCCGGCTCACCAGGTCCTCGTAGCGGATCTCCAGCAACTGATCGCGGGCCAGCCGCCTGCGCCACGCGTCGGCCGCACGTTGCGAACGCTCCCATAGCTCGGCAACGGGGACGACGTCGCCCCCGTACCAGTCCAGCCTGCGCATGGACGCGACCGCGGCTCGCGGGTCCCGGACGATGTTGACGAACTGGGCATCGGGAAACATCGCGAAGATCGCATCGAGATACTGGACGTACATCGGGCGTTTGTCGCCCCAGCGCTGCTTGCCCTGCTGTTCGGCATACATCAGGAAGCAGGTGCCGAGCAACGAGCCCACCGTCGGTGGCGCGGCGACGAGCCGATCGATGGCGCGCTGCGGTTCGACGCCGACCCGGCCCGGCCGGGTGGCCTTACGGGTGAAGATCCAGCGCGCCAGCTTTCTGCGATTGCGCTCGGCACCGAGATCGCCGAATCGTTCCCGGCGCCGCCACGTCTCCAGCAGGAACCGGCTCTCCCGTGGCATCGCCAGCTCGGGGTGGTTGTTCAGCATCGTCCGGAGCAGCGTCGTGCCGGATCGCGGGCACCCTCCGACGAACACCGGTCGGTCGGGCGCGCCGGCGAACGGCGACAGAGCTTCCGAGGTCATTTCGCCGGCGTGACTTCCAGTCGTCGCAGACACGGCCACTCCTCCTCATCACGTCATGAGGTCTGGCACGGTACACCCGGTGGCACCATCCTGCACCGTCGTGCCTGGCGCAGCCGTCTGCCGTGCGCCACCGAACCGGACGCTGTGACCATGCCTGCGGAACGCCATTGGCCGGCGTCGACCTTCGCGGTCCCGGACGGGCCGGGCGAGCACACATCAGTCAACGGATCCCATTCCGCTCAGGCCGGTCCGAAACGCCGTCGGAGTCGCGCCGGTAGCTGCCCAGCCGCCCCTCTCAGCGGCGACCCCCGTGTGAGCGCCTCCGGCCGCAGCGCAGAATGAGGTCCCTAGGGGGTGGGCTTCCGGGGCCACGGGAGGAGGAACTATGTACCGTAGCGCACGAACTGGGCGCCGGCGGCGAACGGCATGCTACCGGCCGACATGTCCCGCGCCCAGCGCGTGTGGCGTCGATGCTGCCACAGAGACCGTGCGGGGGTGTGGGCGTATGCCCGGCAGGCATACCGGGGACGGTGCCATCGGACGGCGCAGCGTGACAGCAGGCCCACTGGTGGCGCTGATCACGCTGGCCGCGGCGCTGGTGGCGACGCACGTGGCGGATGTGCCGCTGCGCGATCCCGACGGCGTCGCCAGCCGACGCCTGGTGTTCGTCGTCGGGCTCGCGCTCGGGCTGGTGGCGCTCGATGTCGTCGTCCGCGCGTCTGTCCGGTCGGCGACGAGAAGGCCGTCCCGCGCATCGATGCGCGCGGTGCTGCGCCAGCGCTGGGGCTGGTACCGCAGCGTGGCCGTGGGCGTCGCCCTTGTCAGCTTCTACGTGACATACCTGGGGTATCGCAACATCAAGAGTGTGGTTCCCCTGTTACGGCCGGGTGACCTGTTCGACGACGAGCTCGCGGAACTCGACCGTGTCCTGTTCGCCGGCCACGATCCTTTCGCGCTGTTGCACTCGATACTGGGTACCGGGCCCCAGTCACATTTCCTGTCGCTGGTGTACCTGTTCTTCCTCGCCTTCGTGCCGCTCTCGCTGGCGTGTGCGCTGGTGTTCTCACGAAACCTACGAGGTGGGCTGTTCTTTACGACGGCCCTGTCGATCAACTGGCCGCTCGGGGCTGCGGGCTACGTCCTGCTTCCCGCGCTGGGCCCGATCTACGCGACGCCGGTCGCCTTCGCCCACCTGCCCGGATCCCACGCATCGGACCTGCAAAACGCCCTTCTCGACGAGCGCGTCACGTTCCTGCACAACCCGCAGGGTGACGGCACGGCTCAGGCGATCGCTGCGTTCCCCTCCCTGCACATCTCAATACTCTTCACGGTCGCGATGGCAGCGCACCTGCTCGGGCTGACACGAAACGTGCGGATCGCCCTGTGGGCACTCCTGGTGGCCTCGAGCGCCTCCACGATCTACCTGGGCTGGCACTATGTCATCGATGGCGTCGCAGGCGTGGCCATCGGCCTCGCAGCGCTCGGCATCGCCCGCCTGCTCACCGGCTTCGTCGGGGACACCACGGCCCGCCGCCGTCTCGGGCCGGACCACGCGTCCACTCGGGCGATACCGGGTCGGGGCACGCGTCATGCACCGGACACGCACGGGGACCGCGAGGGTCCGACGGCCTCGCGCACGGACGGATCGGTCCGGTCGTAGTCTGCGCGATCGCCGTAGCCAATCGTGATGAATTTCGCCATCCGGGCATCTCCTTGTCGGCATGGGTCTCGCCGTCGGCGTGGGTCCAGTTGCCGGGCGCGCCCCGGTAATCGCTGCGTTTTCGGCGGGCAGGCCAAAGGAATCCCAGCCGATCGGATGCAGCACGTCACAACCACGCTGCATCCAGCAGCGGAGCACCGCGTCCAGTACATACTGTTCACGCGACAGATCCCACGAGTGCGCGGTGGACGAAGGCTGCGAGTTTGTCGCGGTCGGGCTTCTCGTCCCTGAGAACCACTTGCATCTGCAGCCCACATGTCAGGGTGCCGAGCATGCGACCGGTTACCGAGTCGGTGCGGGCAATGAACGACTCGGCGAATGCGTCGTCCCACGCGGCTGCCGCGGGGCGGAGATCGGGGCGATGCAGCGAGACAGTGTAGAGATTGTGCTCGGCGATCGTGTATTTCCGTTGTTCGGTTGCGGAGGCCACGACGAAATCCGCAAGTGCGGTGGGCAGGGCAGCATCCGGGGGAAGCTCCTGCTCCCATTCCCGCAACTGGGCCACACTACGGCGCGCTACCTCGTCCATGGCCGCCCTGACGAGCTGGTCGAGACCTGTGAAGTAGTAGGTCGTGGAGCCCAAAGGCACGTCAGCGGCTTCGGCCACCTTGCGGTGCGTGAGCGCTTCGACGCCGTGTTCGGCGATCACCGTGATGGCCGCACGCACGATCCGGCCAGGCCGGCCGGGATCGTTCTGACCCCGCCCCCGCTTGCGCGTAGTCGCCCTGTCCGTCGACATGCCTCGTCTCCTCGTTACGCCTGGATCAACGAAACTTCCAAAGCCTGGACATTCGTGTCAAGTTCGATACCGGCGTCACGCAGCTACATCGGTATCGACACACTCACCGGAACAGACCCGTAAACACGCGAGGGCCGGTACGAGACGGGGTCACTCGAACCCGACAGCGTCCAGGCCGGGAACGCATCGTGCATGGATGACATTGTTGCTGCGCATTATATAACCTTGTTATGATACGTTGGCACGTATGGGCACGACTGGCGATGTCGGCACGGACATGCGGTCGCAGCTGGTGGCGGCCGCGGTCTCGCTGCTGGCCGAAGAGGGCCCGGGAGTGATCCAGGCCCGTCGGCTGGCTCGCGAGGTGGGCGCGTCCACCATGGCGGTCTACCACTATTTCGGCGGCATGCCACAACTGCTGACAGCGGTCCGCGAAGAGGGGTTTCGGCGGCTCGACGCCCGTCTCTCCGAAGTTGCGATCACCGATGACCCCGTCACCGACATCGGCCGCCTCGGGCTGGCCTACCGGCAGGTCGCCTGGGAGAACCCGCACCTCTATGACCTGATGTTCGGCCTGTCGACACCGGGCGGGTACCGGCCGGAAGCACACGCTCCGCCCGCAGAAAGCGACGGGAGTAGTTCCCAACGCGCCTATACCCACCTTGTCGACGCTGCGGCCCGTGCCATACGCGCCGGCCGGGTCCGCGAGCAGGACCCCGACAGTGTCGCGGCGCAGTTCTGGAGCGTTCTACACGGCTACGTCACCCTCGAGCTGTCCGGCCACCTCGACCAGCTCGATGGGCTCAACCAGGTGCTCATTCCTATGGGAATCAACCACCTCGTCGGGCTCGGCGACGCCCCCGAAGACGCCACCAACTCACTCGAGCGCATCAACACTGCGAACGCCGAGTCGTAACGCCGGCCTACCGATAACCGGACGGCAGGATACGAGAGGGCGTCAGTGCTGCGGACCGTGCCGTCACGATGGAGGGAACGGGGCTTCGTCCTGCGAGCACGTCGTGCCGGCCGGTGGGAGGGTCCCGGACACCAGGTAGTCCTCCACGCGCGCAGCGACGCACGCGCTCTCCCCCAGCGCGCCATGACCCCAGCCGTCCAGCGTCAGCATGCGGGAGCCTTCCCGCAACGTGTTGAGCATCCGCGCCCCACTGATCGGGGTTGCGGGGTCGTGCCGATGAGCAACCAGAAGCACCGGAGCGGACGTGTCCGTCGCGAATGGCCCCCGGTACGCGTCATCCGACGACCCCGGCCACTGCGCGCAGACAGAGGACCGCCAGCTCCACATCCGGCCGAATCCCGGCGCCTCGCGGTCAGCCCGGTCGGCGGCGGCGTGCCACGCCCGCGGGTGCGCCGGGTTGGCGCTGTCGGCGCAGATGATCCCCTGGGTAACCGGGGCCAGTTCCAGGCGCTCACCACCGACCCTGGTCGCTGGACCGCTGTCGAGCTGCCGCTGAAGTCGTGCGAGTGCGGCGCCGGCGCTGCTCTGCCGCTGCGTATCGCCGAACATGTCGTCATATGCCGCGCCGATGAACCGCATCAGCGGCAGATACGACCCGACACTGCGCAACGCGCCATCCGCGGTGGTCACCACGTCCTGGTACCGCAGCATCGTGCCGTCGACGTCAACCGGGCCGCGCTCGAGACGGTTCATGATGCGCTGCCACTTCGCCTCGGCCTCCCCCGCAATCGGGCACCGCTGCTCGCCGACCCGGTCGCACTCGGCGAACGCGCTGGTCAGCGTCTGCCATGCACCTCGAGCGCTCCCCCACCGTGCCGTGACCGGCTCCCGCGGATCGCCCTCGTCGTGTCCGGTCGCGTACCCGACGGGGTCGATGACGCCGTCTACCACCATGGCGCTGATCCGGTTCGGGAACATCGCGGCGTACGTCGCACCGAGGTAGCTACCGTAGGAGATGCCGTAGTACGTCAGTTGCTCCTCCCCGACGGCCTGCCGGATCAGGTCCATGTCTCGCGCCGTGTCGGCGGTGGTCATGTGGTCGATGATCGGGTCGGCATCGGTGGCACAGCTGCGCCGCACGTGCCGGTCGTACCGCAACCACTTCTCTTCCTGCGGCCGGGTAAGCGGAAACGCCCACGGCGGGGCCTCGGTCGCTCGCCCGCCAGACCGGCCGCGGCACCGCAGCGGCGAGCTACCCCCGACACCGCGCGGGTCGATGCCCACCACGTCGAACCGCTCGAGGACGTCCGGCGGGAGGTTCTCCTCGTACCACGGGACGGCGTCCACGGCTGAGCCCCCGGGGCCGCCCGGGTTCACGAACAGCGTGCCGACGCGCGCTTCAGGCGTACTCGCCGGACGTTTCGCGAGCGCGAGCTCAGTCGTCGTGCCGCTCGGGTCGTCGTAGTCGAGCGGCACACGAACATTCGCGCAACGTAGGCCGTCTTCACACGACTCCCACGTGACGTCGGGAACGGGCACGTCGACCTGGGCGGCCGACTCGACGGGCGCGTCGGACGCACCGGGTGCCGGGGATGCGTTCGCCTCGCGCGGAACGGTGTGTACAGCACCGACCGCCATCGCCGTCACGAGCCCCGCGATCACTATACGTTTCGTCATGGAAGGGAGGTTGCCGCCACAGGACCGACGGTGTCCGTAGCGTTGGTGCCCGAGTTGGGGTGCACCTAACTGCACCCCAACTCGGGCACCAACGTCATTGGGGCGTGCCCGGCTCATCCCTAGTCTGAGCGCATGGCAGCAATGACATCGGTCGGCGACCGGCTGAGCAGTGCACCCGCCGCGGCGTTACGCGCACTCTGGTCGGCGCGGACCTGGCGGACCACCACGCACCTGGTCACCGGGCTCGTCATCGGACTGGTGAGTTTCGTTGTGGTGCTCGTGCTCGTAGTCGTGACGTTGGGCCTCGCCCCGACCCTGATCGGCGCTGCGCTCGCGCTGGGTTTGCTTCTGGTGATCAACCGTGCGCTCACATCCTTGCAGCGGTCCCGGTTCGCCGCGTTCCTGGATCTGCGGATCCCGCGGCCAGAGCCATCGACGCATGCCGGGCCGATGGTGCACCGCATGCTGCACAAGCTCCGAGCAGGCAGCACCTGGCGGCAGCTCGGATACCACGTGCTCGCGGGGGTCTTCGGCGTTCTCGCCGGGGGGATCGCGATCACCGTGTGGTCTGGCGGGCTGGCGCTCGCACCAGCGATCATCTACGGGCAGGCATGGGACGGAACCGGCCTCGCCGGGGCGGCGAGCCTGACCGTCGCGGGGCTGGTGCTGCTGTTTGCCGCACCGTGGGTCGCCCGTACCCTGGCCGCGGCGGACGCGGCGATCGCCCAGGCGCTCCTGAGTACCGAGTCCACCGAGGAGCTGACCCAACGGATCGCCGCGTTGGCTGCGAGCCGGGAAGGCGCGGTCGATGCCGCGGACGCGGAGCGCCGACGGATCGAGCGCGACCTGCACGACGGCGCGCAGCAGCGGTTGACCTCGCTGGCGATGAACCTCGGCATCGCCCACGCCGGCCTCACCGACGCCCCGAAACCCGCGAAGGACGCGATCGCCCACGCGCACGCCGAAGCCAAACAGGCGCTGGTCGAGTTGCGCGAGCTGGTGCGCGGCATGCACCCCGCAGTGCTGGACGACCGCGGCTTGGACGCCGCGCTCTCGGCGCTCGCCGCACGGTCGCCGGTGCCGGTGCGGCTCGACGTGCACGTGCCAGAGCGAGCCGCCCCGGAAGTCGAAGCGGTCGCGTACTTCGTGGTGTCCGAGGCGCTCACCAATGCCACCACGCACGCGGACGCCTCCCGCATCGACGTCCACGTCGGGGCCGTCCAGAACCGGCTGCACGTCACAGTGACAGACGACGGCAGCGGGGGCGCCGATCCCGCCCGCGGCACCGGGTTGCACGGCCTGAGCAAGCGCATGCGCTCCGTCGACGGCACGCTGTCGATCGACAGCCCGACCGGCGGACCCACCACACTCACCGCGGAGATGCCATGCGCGTTGTGATCGCCGAAGACTCCGTACTGCTCCGCGAGGGCTTGGCGAGGCTCCTGCAGACCGCTGGCATCGATGTCGTCGACACCGTCAGCGACGCCGATGCATTGCTGCGCACGGTCGAGGAACACCGCCCGGACCTCGCCGTCATCGACGTGCGCATGCCCCCCGACCACACCGACGAAGGGATCCGCGCTGCGCTCGTGTTGCGCAGGCAGGCACCGGACATGGCGATCCTGATGCTCTCGCAGTACGTCGAGGAGCGTTATGCCCTCGACCTGCTTGCCGGGGAGACCAGCGGAGTGGGATACCTCCTCAAGGACCGCGTCGCCGATGTCACAGAGTTCCTCGACGCGCTGCACCGGATCGAGGCAGGCGGCACGGCGCTGGATCCCGAGGTGGTGTCCCAGCTCCTCGTCCGCCGCCACGGCGACCCCCTCGACCGGCTCACGGCCCGCGAGCGGGACGTGCTCGCACTGATGGCCGAGGGCCGATCCAACGCCGGCGTCGCCGACGCGCTCGTGCTCAGCGACAGCGCCGTCGCCAAGCACATCAACAGCATCTTCACCAAGCTCGACATCACCCCGACCGACAACAGCAACCGCCGGGTGCTCGCCGTCCTGCGGTTCCTCCGAATCAGAGAGGCCGAAGCATGAACGACTCCGGAGCCACCGCACGTGCCTCCACGACCGCGCACCGCAGGTGGCGCGCGGTCTGGTTCACCGCAGGTGGGCTGCTCACAGTCGCCGCCCTCCTGCTCGGATCGCTCGGCGTCGTCTCTGCCTGGGCTGTCGTGGAACGCCCGTTCACCGAGACCGAGACCTCGAGTGAGACTTACTCCCGGGCTGCCGCGCACCTCGACCTCGAGATCGAGCGCGGCCAGGCACACGTCACCGGGAACGACGCCGATCGGGTGGAGGTCCAACGCGAACTCACCTGGTCCAACAGCCGACCCACGGTCGACGAGACCTGGGTGGGCGACACGCTTCGCGTCCGCACCGAGTGCACGAACTCGTTCCCCCGCTGGATCGCCGAAGCGTGTTCCATCGGCTACTCGGCACGGCTACCGCGCGCCGCGGCCGCCGACATTCGCGCGACCACGGGGAGCATCGACGTACGCGCGCTGGACGGTGAGCTCACGTTGACGTCCATGACCGGGCCCATCACCGTCGATGACACCGCGGGTTCACTCACGGCACGAACGAACACCGGCGATATCACCGGCTCGAACCTCGGTTCGGCGGAGGTCGACACAAAGGTGAGCACGGGCGACACGGAGCTGCGGTTCGCCGAGGAGCCGCGCCGGGTCTCGGCTGTGGCGACTACCGGGTCGGTCACCATCGAAGTTCCCCGCGGGGTAGACCCGTACCAGGTGGATGTGCATACCAGCACGGGCGATCAGCGGGTCGACATCGCGCAGGATCCGCGTGCTGCGCGGTTTATCGATGTACGCACCACCACCGGTGACGTGCACGTCCGCTATTCCTCGTAACGCCATGGCCGGAGCCGTCGAAACGGATGCTCGGGCCGCGTGGCTCGTGCCGTGACAGGTCTGTCCGAGAAGCGGCGCGACCAGCCCCGACACGCCGTCCCACCCGGGCAGCCATACACCACAGCAGTGGACGCGAACGGCCGCACCCGAGCCGCTGCCTGCCCCTAGAGCCACCGTGGCAGGGTGGGCACCACGCCGTCTCGGTGCAGCTCGTTGGCGCTCGTACGTCCGGTGAGCCAGCCTGCGATGCGGCAGGCCGGACCGCTCAGCACTGCGCTCGGGGTTTCCGCTGCCGGCCCGAACCGCACCGGCGGGTGGCCGTGCGGCCGCAGTTCGATCGCGGTATCGATCCGGGAGGACATCCACGACGCCACGTCGCGCACCAGCGCTTCGGCGATGTCGTCGGGAAGGTCGTCCATGGCAACACCTGCGTCCAGGTCCAACACGTGGAGCCACAACTCACGGGTGCGCATCCATGGCACCTCGGACGCGGGTATGTCACGGCCCTGCGCGCTGGTCACCCGCGCCGACCACCCGTGTTCGGTCAACCGTGCCGCTGCCTCGGCGAATCGGCGTCCGGACTCGGCCAGGTCACCGGCTTGCTCTCCGAGCGGGCGCTCCGCCCCGGCCTCGATCTCGGTGTCCCGCTGATGCCGGGAGGAATACATCGGCGCCGGGTTTCCGGTCCGCGCCCACTCCAGCAGGTTGACCAGCGCATCAGCGTTGCGCGCGAGGTGCGTGATCACGTGCCCCCTGCTCCAGCCCGGCAGCGCCGAGGGCAGTCGTACATCGTCGTCCAGCGCGGCTACGGTTTGCTCGACGAGTCGCTGCCCGTCGTGGACCCATCGCAGCGCTGAGCTCACCTCGGGAGGCCACGCGTCCCCGCGAGCCTGAGGGTGCTGGGAGGATTCGTTCGCTCTCCCGCCGGTATCGCTCACGAAGTGCCCTCCTTCACGCAACGATTCACGCACGGGCCCAACCCGTCGATGACCGTGCGCACCACATCGCCGTCTGTCAGGAACGTCTTCGGGTCACGCGCCGCGCCGACACCGCCCGGTGTGCCGGTCGCAATCATGTCACCGGCCCGCAACGTGGTGAACCGGCTGATATAGGAGACCAGATCGGCCGGCCGGAACAACAGGTCCGACGTACGGCTCGACTGCATGACCTCCCCGTTGACCTCACACGTGATGGCTAGATCAGCGGCATCGTCGACCTCGTCGGGGGTGACCAGCCACGGTCCGACGGGGGTGCTGGCCTCGAAGGCCTTGCCCTGCAGCCATTCCACGGTCCGCCACTGCCAGTCGCGCATCGAGATGTCGTTGAGCACGGTGTAGCCGGCGATCGCGGATGCTGCCTGTGCAGGGGTGACGTGGCGGGCGGAGCGTCCGACGATCACGGCAAGTTCGGCTTCCCAGTCGACCTCGTCGCTGACGTCGGGCAGGGCGATGTCGTCGTGTGCGCCCAGCAGGCTGTCGACGAACTTGGCGAACAGCGTGGGGTACGTGGGCAGTTCACGCCCCATCTCGAGTATATGGGTGCGGTAGTTCAGGCCCACGCAGATGATCTTCGACGGGTTGACAACTACGGGGGCGTACTCCACGTCGGCCGTTGCGAATCGCCTCCCCCCTGTTTCTCCGGCCGTCGTGCGCCAGTCCGGTTCCGCCAGTAGCGAGCCGACATCCGGGGCACCGAGTTCTACGGCGTGCTCCCCGTCGATCCGTACAGCGACGGAGCCGCCCGGGGTGCGAATCGTGGCGAGTTTCAACGTGCGGCTCCTAGCGATCGTTCGGGTTCCGCGTCACGTGGCGTCGGTCGAGGCTGAGAGCTTCGTACACCGGGGCGTCCGAGAAGGTGAAGAGGTCCATCCTGGTGTGCGCTTCTATACGCAGTGGGCACCAGGACGGCACGGCAACGAGGTCTCCGGCATCGAGGTCGATGGCCTCGCCGTCCAGATAGGCCGTTCCTGATCCGCGGAACGCCTGCCACACGGACGATCCCACCGTGCGCGTGGTCGCGCTTGTCGCTCCGGGCGCGAGCCGGTGCATCTCGGTGCGTAGCGTCGTCAGGGCGTCGCTCCCGTTCGTGGGGTTGGTGAAGCGGATTCCCGCGTGCCCTGGGCCGATCACGGTGGCGAAACCGTCGCGCTCGAGTTCCAGCTGCTGCTCTAGCGCATCGTCGGTGTCCGACCAGCGGTAGGCCATCAGCGGAGAGTTCGGTGTCTCCTCGGCCCAGATCGGACGCAGGCCCGCGTGTCCCCAGAGCTTCTCGGACCGGGACCGTTCCGGAGTGGCCTTCTCGGTGACCCCGTCCTCGCCGAATTCGAAGAAGCTCGCGTCGAGCTGGTGCACCAGCGGAATGTCGAGTCCGTCGAGCCATACCATCGGGGCGTCCCCGACGTGATGGTGCCCGTGCCAGTTCATCGACGGGGTGAGCAGGAGGTCGCCCGGACGCATGGCGACCGGATCGCCGTTGACGACCGTCCACACGCCCTCACCTTCGACGATGAACCGGAAGGCACCCTGAGCGTGGCGGTGAGCCGGCGCCACCTCACCGACGCCGAGGTACTGTACGGCCGCCCACAGGTTCGGCGTCGCGAACGGCTTGCCGTCGAGTCCTGGGTTGGCCAACGCGATGGCGCGGCGCTCCCCGCCGCGCCCGACGGGCACGAGCTCGCCCGCCCGCTCGGCCAGCGGGTACAGATCGCTCCAGTGCCACACGTGCGGCCGTGCTGCCGGCTGCGGCGTCTGCGGCATGATGTTGCCGATTTCGGTCCACAGCGGAACCAAGCCGGCTCGGTCGAAGTCCCTGTACAGCTGCTTGAGTTCCGGTTCAGTTTCGGTCCCGGTCATCCTGGGTGGCTTCCTTCCTCCTCGAGCCGGCGCGCGATGTCGGCACGTAATGCCTTCTTGTCGATCTTTCCGACCTTGGTCTGCGGGATCTCGTCCACCACGACAAGCCGTTCGGGCCACTTGTACCGCCCGACGCGCGCTTGCTCGTAGGCCGTGCGCAGCTCCTCGAGCGTCAGGCGTTCGCCTGGACGGACCACCACGTAGACACAGACACGCTCCCCGACGTCGCGGTCGGGCATGGCGACCGCGGCGGCCTGGCTGACTGCCGGTAGCCGGTAGGCGATGTTCTCGACCTCCTCTGCGGAGACGTTCTCCCCACCACGATTGATCATGTCCTTGTCGCGGCCTTCCACGACAAGGTTGCCGTCCGGCCGCGCCCGGACGATGTCGCCCGAGCGGTACCAGCCGTCGCCCGTGAACGCCTTCGCGTTGTGCGCGGCTGCCCGGTAGTAGCCCCGCGGGGTGTACGGACCGCGGGTGAGCAGGATGCCGGCCTCGCCGGCTGGTACAGGCGTGTCGGACTCGTCGACGACACGGATCTCGTCGGCCTCGCACATCGGCCTGCCTTGCGTATGCACGATGACCTCGTCGGGGTCGTCGAGTCTGGTGTAGTTCAGCAGCCCCTCGGCCATGCCGAACACCTGTTGCAGGGTGCAGCCGAGTACCGGTCCGACACGGCGTGCCAGCTCGGGCGCGAGCCGTGCCCCGCCGACCTGCAACAACCCGAGCGAGCTCAGATCGTGGGCGGTGTCGGCGTCGCGGAACTCGAGCCAGCGTTGCGCCGCTGCAGGCACCACGGCCGTTGCCGTCACGCGTTCGCGCTCGATCAGGTCGAACACCTTCGCCGGGTCCGGGGACGCGGTCAGCACGACACGCCCGCCGGCGATGAACGTGCCGAGGATGCCGGGGCAGGCCAGCGGGAAGTTGTGTGACAGGGGTAACACGCCGAGGTATACGGTGTCGCTGTCGAAGCCGCATACGGCTGCGGACCGCTTGGCGTTGTAGGCGTAGTCGTCGTGCGTGCGCGGGATCAGTTTGGGCAGCCCGGTGGTGCCGCCGGAGAGCAGGAACACTGCCACGCTGCCCGGATCCGGTGGCGCGCTGTCGAGCTCCTCGCGTGCCCGCGCGGGATCACCTGCCGGCGCGCACACCTGCCGGAGGTCGACGCTGCCGGCACCGGGCGCGTCGGAGGTGACCAGCACGTGCTCGACGGTGCTGCTCTGCTCGGCGATGCGGTGGGCCATCGCCACGTGGTCGAAGCCCTTCAGCTCGTCCGGCACGGCAATCGCCCGTGCCTCGGCGTGCTCGACGAGATGGCTCAATTCGTGGTCGCGGTGTGCGGGCAGGGCCATCACCGGCACCACACCGAGCCGCAGGCACCCGATGACCAGCGCGATGAACTCCCAGCAGTTGGGCAGCTGCACCACGATCCGGTCGTCGGGGCGCAGTCCCAGCTCCCGCAGCCGGAGAGCCGCACCGTCGGCGCGAGCGAGAAGCTGAGCGTAGGTCAGGCGTGTCGACCCGTCGACGACCGCCATTGCTGCTGGTGAGGCCTCGGCGCGGGCAATGAAGTACTGCGCCAGCGGGATGCCCTCCCAGTACCCTTCGGCCCGGTAGCGTGCGGCGGCGTCGGCCGGCCAGGGCACAACGCCTTCGGCTGTCGGTGATGTTCGCACCGAGCTCATCCTTCCTCCTGCCTAGGCGTGAGCACAGCATCCAGTGCCACCAGACCCGAGCCGGTCACGCGGAGCGGATTGATCTCGATCTCGCTCACGTGCGGATGCGCGAGGAGAACCCCACCCAGCGACGTGATCACCCGGGCGAACTCCCCACGGTCCAGCACAGGGCCTCCCCGCCACCCGCCCAACAGCGCTCGACCCGCCAGCTCGTCAGGCATCGTCATGGCCTCAGCAGCCTCGAGCGGGGCGACTCGGACGCTGACGTCGGCGAGAGCCTCGGTGGCGGTTCCTCCGAGTCCGCACAGCACGATCGGCCCGAACACCGGGTCGCGCCGGGCTCCGACAACCAGATCCACGCCGGACGGCGCCATCTCCTCGACCAGGTAACGCGTGGCACCTGTGCCCTCGAGCGCGTCGAGCGCGTCTGCCAGCTGTGACTCGGTGCGGATATCGAGGTGTACCCCGCCGACGTCGGTCTTGTGCAGGATGGTGGCATCGAGGATCTTCACCGCCACTCCGGGACCGAGTTCGGCCAGCGCCTGGCAGGCCTGCTCACGAGAGTCGCACACGCGGCTGTCCGGGACGGGAACATCCAGCGTGTGCAGGAACTCCTTGGCTGCCGCTTCATCGACCGTGCCCGCGGGTGCGAGGGGTACCTGACGCGTCGTGCCGGACCCGCCCGCGCCGCGGTACCGAGCTCGGGCGTCGGCGACCAGCGCCCGCGTCGCGTTGGCCGTTCCGGTCGGGCTGGACAGCGCCGGGACGCCGATCTTGTGCAGCTGGTCCCGGACCTCGACGGTGTCATCGGCCGGCCCGCCGAGCGTGACGACTGCCGGCGCGCGCTCCGGCAACCCGGCCTCCTGCACCGCACTGACGAGATCGATGGCGTCCGGTTCGGTCAGCATGTAGGTGGCCACGAGGTCGATCGCGGGATCGTCTGCCACGCTGCGCAGCACGGTGCCGAACCCGGCACCCGGCCTGCCTGTGTCGACCGGGTTGTGCTGGTAGGTCAGCGGGGGTAGTACCTCGCCGATGCGTGACCGCGTCGTCGTGGACAGCTCCGGTATCCGCAGACCGTCGGTGCGCAGGCGGTCCTCCACGAGCAGGCCCGGTCCGGCCTGCGCTGTGATCACGCCGATACCGGGGTCGGCTGCGGGTTCGAGCCGCAAGTGGGAAAGCGCGGTGAGCGCGTCGACCAACTCGCGATCGTCGTCGACCAGAACCGCACCCGCCTGCCGCAATGCCGCGCGAGTCGTGCGCCACGAGGTCGCCAGCGCGCCGGTGTGCGAGCGCGCGAATGCGGCCACGTCGCTGCGCCCCGTGACCAGCGCTACGACGGGTTTGGCACGCACGGTGGACCGCACGGCCTCCAGCAGCCGTCTGCCGTCGGCCACCGACTCGATGTGCAGCGCGACCACCTCGGTGGCCGGATCAGTCGCGAGGTACTCCAGCACGTCCGGGGCGGTCACATCGACACCGGCACCCAGCCCCGCCGCCAGACTGCTGCCAACGCCCGCGTCGGCCAGCGCGAACGCCAGGGCATGGTTCACCCCACCGCTGGTGGCGACTATCCCGACAGGGCCTGCGGGCAGCTGGGCCGCAGCCGGCACGAAGCTGGCGACGAGGCCGCGCTGGGGTGCGACGAAACCCGAGGTGTTGGGTCCCAGCACTCGAATGCCGGTCCGAGCCACGACCTCGAGAACGGCGCGCTGGTGCTCGGCACCCTCCTGGCCGATCTCGGCGAAGCCACCGGAGCAGATCACCGCCGCCCGGGCTCCTGCGTCGTGGGCCTCGCCGAGAGCGGTCGCGGTCGCGTTCGCGGGCACGCACAGCACAACGAGGTCGATGGTCCGGCCGGTCGCGGCGACGGCCTCGCGCAGCGAGCCGTACACCCCCTCCGCCGGATCCGGATGCCGCGCGTTGACCAGCGCGCATCCGTGTTCGTAGGTGGACAGCGAGCGTGCCATCACGGCACCGAGCTTTCCTCCGGTGCGGGAGCCCCCGATCACCGCGACGGTGCGGGGCGCGAACATCGCCTGAAGATCACCCGCCATGGTCATCGGACCACCGCCTGCGCGGGTGCGACCGCATCGGCGCGCCCGGACAGCACGAGCGTGGCGGCGCGGTCGGCGTCGGCATCCGGTTCGATCACCAGCGTGGGAATGCCGTGCACGAGCCGGGCCTGTTCGGAAAGCAGCGTCCTGGTCAACGCTGAGCCCGCGTGCACGGCCACGAGTGCCGGACCGTGCTCCGCGCGGCCGGCGAGCTCGTCGTAGGCGGCAGGCAGTCCGGATTCGTCCTCCGGGGCGGCCAGCCACAGGCCCCACGGGGCCGTCGCCGCACGTGGCTGTAGTGGATCGGTTGTCAGGTGCACGCCGGGATCGTCGGTGAGGAACCGGCCAGGCAGCCGCGTGTCCCCTAGCTCGAGTGGCGTGTCGAGCACGTCGTGGCCGTCGTGTTCGGCACGCCAGGCCCGCTCGACGTCGGCGACGAATTCCGGGTCCCGACCGGCCAGCCTGCTTCGGCCGATGCTGCGGGTGAGGAAGTGGAAGGTGAAGCGCGTGGGGTCGAACGACTCGTGATACCGCCCGAAACGCTCCCACCAGGACAGGCTGGGCCGCGCGGAGTCCTGGATCTTGGCCACCCCGGGCATGCGGTCGCGCTCGTAGCGCTGCAAAGCCCCGGCGACGTCGTCCGGTGTCCTCCTGAGTGCCGCGGCCAGCGCCACCGCGTCCTCCATCGCCATCTTCGTTCCCGACCCTACGGAGAAGTGGGCGGTGTGTGCGGCGTCGCCGAGCAGCACCACGTTGCCGTGGTGCCAGGAGCGCGCGCGCCGGGTGCGGAAGTTGCCCCACCGCGAGTTGTTCGTGAGCAACGGCCGGCCGTCGATCTGGTGCGCGAACAGCTTCTCCAGGTAATCCTTCGTCTTGGTGTCGCTGATCCCCGGAGGTTGGCTGGTGTCGAACTCGTCGAGACCGGCGGCGCGCCACGTGCGCTCGTCCGTTTCGACGATGAACGTACTGACCGTGTCGCTGATCGGGTACCCGTGCACCGCGAACGCGCCGTGCTGGCTACGCTCGTGGACGAACGTCAGCCCACGGAACTGGTACGGCGTGCCGAACCAGATGAACTTCGCGTCCGCGACCTCGACCGACGGCGCCACCGCATCGGCCAGTTCCTCGCGGAGGCGCGAGTTCGCACCATCCGCAGCGACGACCAGGTCGTAGCCGTCCAGCTCGGTGAGCCCCGTGATCGCGTGCTGGAATCGTAGGTCGACACCGACCTCGGCGGCCCTGTCTTGGAGGAGCTGCAGGAGCTTCTTGCGATCGATAGCCGCCATCCCGTTGCCGGCGCAGCGCAGGACCTGCCCCTTCAGGCGGACCTCGATCTCGTCCCAGTGTGCACCGTGGTCGCGCAATCCCTCGAGCAGCACCGGATCGGCTTGATGGATAGCGTCCAATGTGGCGTCCGAGAACACGACACCGAAACCGAAGGTGTCCTCGGCACGGTTGCGTTCGAACACCGTCACCGCGACCTCCGGCATCGCCTGTTTGATCAACGTGGCACAGAACAGCCCGCCCGGGCCTCCGCCCACGCAAGCGATCCGTCTCACCATCTCCACCTCGCTGCTGCCACCGGGACGTTACGTGTCAAAAATAGCACGTCCGTCGACATATTGAAACCTTTTTGTGTGACCGAGCGGGGCCGGCGCACTGAGTCGCGTTCCGGCCCCGCTCGCGCAGCGCTTCCAGACCTCAGCCGAACTGCTCGATCCGGTCACAGCCCAGCAACGTGACCTCGACCGGGCCGTCTGTGGTGACGTCCAGCTCGGTGTCGCAGCCGACCTGTGCCTGTGCCGGGTCGACCGCCAGCGAATCGATGTTGGTCACGTTGATCTCGATACGGTTCTCGCGCGGTTCCTCGGGCGGATCCGGGAGGTGCCGGAACTCCCTGAGGTACGGATTGACGGGGATCGTATTGCCGGAGACGCTGTGCAGTTCGGTCTGTTTCCCTCCGACCGCGCGCTCGCCGGCACCGAAGCCGCGCGAGAACGCCTCGACCGTACCCAGCTCGTCGTCCTGACGAGTGTCGATGCCGGGCAGCCAGTACGCGCGGTCGCCGACGAGGCCGGACTGCGGGTCGTCCATGAGCGGGTTACGTACATAGCTCACCCGTGCGGGGTCGTCGACGCGAGCCCCATCGCCGACCCAATCGGTCAGCACATCCCAGGTGCCACCGACCGAGATACCCTGGACCGCTGCCTCGCACATGAACGCGTGCTCGGAGGCTACTCCGGCCCAGGTGATGAACTCGTAGTCGTAGTCACCGGCAGCGTACGCTTCGGCACGCTCACGCGTGATGTTGTACGGGATGAAGTCATCATTGGCTCCGGCCCACTCCATGACCGGCTGGTTGTGCCGCGACGGCAGCAGCGGGGTGAGCTTCGACCCGGCTTCGTGCTCGGTCACCGTGTCGACGGGCAGCGTGTCGGCGACCGCGTTGACCCCGGGGAACGACGGTGCCCTGTCGAGGCCGTCGCAGATGAAGGCCTTGCTGAACGCGTCCGGGAACTGCAACGAGAGTTTGTTGGCACCGTAGGCGCCGCTGGAGAACCCGCCCAGCATGCTGCGGTCCGGGGCGAGCGGGTAATGCCGTTGGGCATCGGCGATCGCCTCGAACACGCTGGCACCGGACCGCCCGTAGAACCAGTTGTCGCTGCCGCGTCCATCGACCGCGACGACGGCCGTCGGCGTCTCCGCCTCCCGCGCCAACGACTGGTAAAGATCGTTCTCCCCGGTCACCCACTCGCCGGGTGTCTGGGCGAATCCCGGCAACCAGGTCAGCGACGCGTACCCGCCCCCGGACGCCCCCTCCTCCGGGATGTGGATCAGGTAGCGCTGAAGCTGGCCGGCCAGGCTGGGCACGCAGTCATCACGACACACCCAGCCGAACTGGCCGCTCGGGCGCTCCGACGACCCCTCGGAACTGTGCAGGTTCAGGCCGTCCTGCTGGGTGAACGCCCCGGCCGGCGGGCCGCCGGCGTCGCCGGGCATCCGTCGCCCCTGCTCGTTCTCGAAGTGGCTCGGATAGATGCGGTGGATATAGCCGGTGTCGGGCACGCCCTCACGCTGACCTGTCATGTCGTCTTCGACCTGGCGCCGCAGCTTCGCGAAGTCGACCTCGGCGAAGAAGTCGCTGATGTCTCCGGCAGCGATCGCCTCCTTCTGCTGCCGGTCCCGCCACGGCGCGTCCAGCGGTTCGTCGTACCGGAACGCGACGTCGAAGAACGCTGACGGCGCCGGGTCGCCCAGCTGTGCCCCGCCGGGGTGGCCCTCGTCGGCGACCTGCCGCGGAACCAGGTACTGATCGTTGCCCGTGTCCCAGAGGCCGCTTGCGGCGGCGATACGCACCGTCTCGTCACCAGGGTCGAACACCGAGTTCGGTACGTGCACCTCGACCTGTCGTCGTTCCAGGTCAACGGTGGCCGCCCCACCACCGACCTCCTCCCCGCTTGCAGCATCGACGAACCGCGCTTGCGAGCCGTGCACGGTGACGAAGCTTTCCGCCGGTAGCACCGTGTTCGCCCCATGCGGCGCTTCCACCGGTTCATCGGAATCGCCCAATGCGATCGTGGTAGCGACCAGGTCCGGATCGGTCATGGTGTTGTAGGTGATACGGAAGGCCGTCCCGTCACCGTGTGGTTGCGCCCGGAGTTCGACGAGGTCGGCCGCATTCCTTCGATAGGCATCATCGGTGGGATAGGTGTAGGCATCCAACGCGGTCTCAGCAGGCCAATCCATGTACGTACCGCCGCCATGGTCGTCCCACAAGCACCCTTGGTACAGGAACTCGCCGGCACGGTAGGCGCTGCTCATGCACACCTGGGTCGGCTCGGCACGCCAGATTCCCGTGTTCTCCAGCTGCGGCGCGCGTGGCGGTTCGTCGTGCAGGATGCTCGGGCCGGCATCGTCCTGCCACGCAGCTTCTTCGGAATCGTCCGAAGCCCCCGCTGTCGCGCTACCCGCCAGGGGCGCGGCCAGTAGCGCGACAGCCACTACGGGAACGATCACGGGCCGCCCCCGCCGCCTTGTAGACCTCATCGTCAGCAACCTCCGATATTAGTGTCACATACAGAACGATCGAGATAGAAACGAATCATAAACTTCGCGTCAAGCACTCCGGAACACGGACGCGTCAGAACAGAGAGATACGGAGGCACGGAACTGTCGAGCGTGCCGTATCATGTGCCAACTATGGTCCGACCGTCACGGCAACGAAACTTTGATACGTCACAGGTCGCCCGAACCAGTGACGGAGGCGCGGAACCGCCGTCACAGCGTGACCGCGGAGTACATGCGAGACTCGGAAACCCCACGGTGACACCGAGCAAGGAGGGGCGCATGCGGCCGCGGTCGATCGTGTTCGACCTGTTCGGCGACTACATCCGGTACCGCGGCGGCGCCGCGCGCCTGCGCTCCATCAGCGCGTTGCTCGACTGCTTCGGCGTAGGCGACAGCACAGTACGGGTCGTGATGGCGCGGCTGTGCAAGGAAGGATGGTTCGACGCGCACAAGAGCGGGCGCGAGACTGTCTACGCCCTCAACAGCGACAGCCTCCGCATGCTCGATGAAGGCCGAGACCGCATCTTCAATCCCGTTCGCGAACCGTGGGACGGGCAGTGGCACATGGTGATCTACTCCGTCCCGGAAGCCGAGCGCAGCATTCGCGACCAGGTGCGCAAGGAACTGGCCTGGCTGGGCTTCGGAGCGCTGGCCAGTTCGACGTACATCAGCCCACATGACCGGCTGCGGCAGATTTCCGAACACTTCGCGAATGAGCCTGCGGTACGGCTGGACCTGTTGACCTGTCAATCCGGCGGAGTCGACACAGACCGCGAGATGGCAGCACGCTGCTGGGACCTCGAGTCGCTGAACGCCGACTACACGGAGTTCCTCACGACCTACGAGCCACGCCTCGGGCAGTACCGGCGCGGCGCACTCACCCCGATGGAAGCACTGGTCGAACGTACCCAGTTGATCTACGACTACCGCAAGTTCCCCTTCCGCGACCCGGACCTCCCACTCGAGTTGCTCCCGCAACGCTGGGTCGGCCGGCGCGCCCACGACGTGTTCATCGAAGCACACGACCTCCTTCAGGAGCCCGCCGAGAGCTACGTCGACACCGTCATCAACCAGTAGGTTCTGCCGGGCCCGCTCAGCGGGATCGTCTCGACATTTTACGTGTCGATATTGACACGAGCGTCGCATGAGTGTTTCCTATTAGTCACTCAACCCATGCGACCGAAGAGAGGTCGGACGTGAACCGCACACGCCTCGTCATCGCGGGGGCCATCGTGATCGTCATGCTGGCGTTGCAATGGATCGGCTGGATCGGCTCGACCGCGGAGCCCGTCATCCTCGGTATACCCATCCAGTTCGCATACTTCATCGCCTACGCCGCACTGTCCGCTGTCGCAGTGTGGGCGATCTTCCGTCTGGTGTGGCCCGCCCGACACAAGTGAACTCACAGCACGCGTTGCACCGGATCTGAAAGAGACGCAACTATGTCGGAAACCGCCCTCGTACTGCTCTGCGCGGCCACGTTCATCGTCTTCATGGCCCTGCTCGGGCGCGCGGCCGCCGCCAGAACGAAACACGACGCGGAGAGCTACTTTCTCGCCGATCGCGGTCTGCGTCGCACTGTGCTCTTCGCGGCGATCTTCGGTACCAACATGACCGCCTTCGTGATGCTGGGCCTACCAGGCGTCGCCTACCACGGCGGTATCAGCATCTGGCTCATGCTCGCCACGCCGCTGCTGTTCGTGATGCCGCTGTCATTCTACTTCGGATACCGGTGCTGGCTGGTCGCCCGCAGGTACGGCTACATCACTCCGGTGGAGTTCTACCGCGAACGGTTCCAGAGTGACGGCCTCGCCATACTGATGTTTCTCGGTTTCGTCGGTTGGACGGTTCCCTATATCCTGACCGGTGTCATCGGTGGCGGACGCGCACTGGAAACCTTCACCGACGGGACCGTCCCGTACTGGGTGGGTGGGCTCGCCGTCACGCTCGTCGTCGCCTACTACACGTGGGCCGGTGGGATGAAGGCGACCGCCTGGACGAACACCGCCCAGACCGCACTCTTCATGGCGTTCCTTCTGCTGATCGTGCTGCTTGTTCCTTCCGCAGCCGGCGGCACCGAGCGGATCATCGGCACGCTGCAACGCGAACAGCCAGAACTGTTGGTGCGCAGCTGGGAAGGACCGTTCAGCCTTGGCGCGACAGTAAGCCAGCTGATCCTGTTCTCGTTCATCATCTTCGCCTTCCCCTTCGTATGGGTCCGGATGATCTCTGCCCGTAGCAGCAAGGACCTACGTATATCCGGCATCGCCTACCCGATCGCTCTGGTGGCGACGTGGGCGCCCGCGATCCTGCTCGGACTCTGGGGAGCTGCCGTGATCCGCGGACTGGCAGGCGGTGAAGCCGACTCGATCATTTTCATGATGACGGCCCAATTACTCCCGACCTGGGTAGCGGCATTCGGCCTGGTGGCGCTACTGGCGATTGTTATGTCGTCAATGGACGCCCAGATCCTGACGCTCAGCAACATGCTCAGCCGCGACATCGTCGGGCACTACCGGAGCACAACATCCCCTACTGAGCAGGTGCGGTTCGCCCGTGCGTTCGTCCTCGTGCTGCTGGCGCTGACCTACGGCGTGTCACTTCTGGACATGCCGGGCATCTTCGATGTCGCCCAGTTCGCCTTCACCGGTTTCGCGGTGTTCTATCCGCTGCTGATCGCCGGAATCTTCTGGCGACGCGCCACCAAGTGGGGGGCGATCGCCAGCCTGGTCGTCGGCCAAACCATCGCGATCAGCGGGTATCTCGAATGGTATCCCGTGGTAGGCGGGCTGCAACCGGTGTTCTGGGGAGTCACACTCGGCGCGCTCAGCCTCGTCGTCGTCAGCCTCCTTACACCGCGCCAAGACGCCGCAGCCGACCGATTCCACTCGGTGTGGAACGAGGTACGGCACGGTAAGCCGCAACCAGCGTCGGATCAGGGGAAGTAGCGAACGCCACCGGCCAGGACAGGGAACCTGAGAAGTCGCTGTCACGAAACATGGGGAGCACGACGGCCGTCCGTGGGAGTGTGGAGCTGGCGCAGTCGCTGCCCCAGCGGCCGGAGAAGACGACTCCGGATCTGCCGCGGGAGTTCTCGCACACGTTCACAGAAGCGCTGATGAGCACCGAGGCCTGCAATCATCCGCGGTACTTCTTACAGCGTCGCCAGCCACCGACCGGGCAAATCGCCGTGGCCGTACCCGCCGATCCGATGCGCGGGCGACCTCGCAGGCCTGAAGAACCGCTCCGAAGCCGTCCGCGAAGGGCTGCTCCGGCTGATGCACCGCCAAGCAACCCACGCCGAACTCGACCGCCTCACCCACGCCCTCCACCTCTACCTCGACCTCAACCAGCGCCGCAGCTTGTGGAGTCCGCCCGCAGTGAGGGCATGGAGTTGATACTGCCGCTCACTGCAGGTCCTTCCTCCGAGCCGAGTGCGGCGTGTCAGACCAGATGTACCACTCACCGGACAGTCGCGCCCGGTGCGGCGGCGTACCGGTCGCCGATCATCCGCGGGACGAGAAGGGCAACAGATGCCCCGATCAGCGCGGGGATGGCGAAGGCGTAGAAGTTCCACTGGCTCGGGACGCCGGAGGAGAGGACCACCGCACCCAGCGTGGGGCCGACGATGGCGCCGAGGCGGCCCACGGCCAGTGCCCAGGGCAGGCCGTTGCCGCGAAGTTCGGCGGGGTAGCGGGTAACGATCAAGGCGTTGCCCATGATCTGTGCTCCGATGAACCCGAAGCCGCTGACGAACATCAGTACATAGAGGATCCAGATGGTCGGGTTGAGGCTCATCAGGACCAGGCTGATGGTGCCGACGAGGAATGCGATGACCACGACGGACTTGGGTCCGACGACGTCGGCGACTCGGCCGCCGGCAATGACGCCGACCCCGACCCCGACCCACATGGCGGCCGCCTGCAGCAAGGCGGAACCGACGCTGTAGCCCGCGTCCTGCATGATCGTGGGCAACCAGGCGCTGATGCCGAATACGAGTAGCAAGCCGCAGAACGACATCACCCAGAACAGCAGGGTCGGCCACCACACACCCTTTGCCAGGAGGGCGCCAAGTCCCATGAAGCGGCCGGGACGTTTGGTGGTGACAGGTGGTGCCGCGGGCAGGCCGTAACCCGCCTCGACGGCTTCGGCGTCGTCGACCCGTCCGGTGCGACGCAGATGCACCGGGCTCTCGGGAAGCTTGCGCAGTAGCGGCGCGAGGACAAGGACCGGCACGACGCCGATCACGTAGAGCCACCGGAAGGAGAAGTCGACGAGTGCTGCGGCGAACAGCGGAGCGCAGAGTGCACCGGCTGCGTAGCCGCTCATGATCAGGCCGACGTTTCGGGAGACCCGGCTGGGCGTGCTGAGGTCCGCGATGTACGCGTTGATCGTTGGGAGTACAACGCCCAGGCCTAGACCGACGACGAGCCGGCCTAGGCCGAAGATCTCCGCACTCGGCGCGACCGCACTCATCAGCATGCCCAGGCTGAAGATGACCACGGCTCCGGTGATGAGCCGGAGCGGGCCGAACCGGTGGACAACCGCGCCGGCGAAAGCCGCGCCGACCAGCATGCCGATGCCGACGAGAGAGCCGATGAAGCCGGCACTCGAGACGTCCACACCGAGCGAGGTGTTCTTGAGGATGGCTGGCACGGAGGCGCCGTAGACGGCCAGGTCGTAGCCCTCCAGCGAAGAGATGACCCAGGCGATGGCCAGCAGGCCACCGCTGCTGGTCAACCTGCGGGAACGGACGGCGGTGTCCTTGGTGGTCTTCATGGGTGCTCCTAGACGCCCTCGCGGGGCCACTCCGGTCGCGACGCGCGTCCAACCGGTTCTGTAATAGTGAATTAGTTAATCAATAGTGATTACGAGTCTGGTGGCGTGTCAAGGGCTACGTGGCAGTTACCGTCAGATGGACAGGAGTGCTCTTCGCGTGGTGGCAGGAGCGAGGGGTGCTGCAGGATGCGTGACAGCCGAGATGGCTTGCCCGAGGGGCGGGCCGGAAGGATGTCGCTGCGGGCAAGCCGTATCCCCGTGAGTTCCGTGAAGACGTCGTGCGCATCGCCCGCAATCGCGAGTCCGGTACCCGCTCGTGGGCGAGCTGGCCACGGACGGGATCGCCGTGGCGGTGGCATGCCGAGTGCTTGAGCTTGACGGCCAGCATCACTACCGGTGGGAGATTCGGCCGGTCACCGCCACCGAGCTGAACCGAGGCGTATGTGGCCAACACGGTCTTCGACGTCCACCACGACGATCCGGAGTTCGGCTATCGGCTCCTGACCCGACCAGGCCCGAGCCGCCGGTGTCACCGCGGCCGAACGCACGATCTGGCGGACCTGCTCCGACAACGGCTGGTGAAGGAGCGACCCCGGGAGGTCGTCAGGCCTCGCTTCTCGCTCCGGCTGCGCCGCCGAGGTCGGCGGTGATCTCCTCGGTGATCCGGAGGAGCTCGTATTCGATGTCGGTCATCGTCTTGTCGTCGGCCAGGCGCTCCGGCAGTGCGACGGCGAGCGCCAGTGGGATCGACTCGCCGGCCGGGAAGACAGGAGCGGCCACCGAGGCGACGCCGGGGATCACTCCGCCGGACGTCACTGCCAGTCCGCGCTCGTGGACGCTGGTGCGGATCTGCTCGATCTCTTCGCTGGTGGGGGATGCTTCTCCCTGTAGCGCGAGCTGGCTTCCCAGGACCGGGTCGGTCATGGTTCGAGGCAGGTAGGCGAGATAGATCCGTCCCACTGAGGATGTCAGTAGCGGCATGGTAGCGCCGACACGGACGGTGATGGGTAACGCGTAGGCGCCGTAATCCCACCGGACGATGACGGGCCCGTTGTCCCCCCATGCGGCCAGGTTCACGGAGTGGGAGGTGCGGTCGCGCAGGGTGGGCAGGTATTCGGTGGCCAGCCCAACCTCGTCCATGCGGCGCAGCGCCTCGATGCCCAGCCGCCGCATGCCGGGGCCGAGGTCATAGAGGCCGGACCGCTGCGACTGCGCCACAAGGCCAACCCGACACAGACTCACCAGGTAGCGATGGGCCTTGCTTGCCCCCATGTCCGCGGCGGCGGCGATCTCGGTCAGGCTCATCGGCCTCAGTCCTTGCTCGATCGCTTGTAGCACGGTCATGGCCAGCTCCACGGACTGGATCCCCTGGCGAGGGGCGGCGGGCGCAGGTTCTGACGGCTCGTCGTTGGGTCGACTCACGATGGACGAGTCTACGTGGCGGCCAGTAGCGCGACGGCGTGCGTCGACGTGTGCGCGAACCCCAACTCGTATTTCACTATAATGCATTGACTTTATGACTAGTGAAATCATATGGTCAGTGTGTTGTGACACTCACGTCCCGCCGTGACGAGGCTGGGGCGACATGACGGGACGGCGCGCACGCGAAAGGAATCCCGGATCAATGACGACTGCATCGGCACCCGCTCCTGCGGATGAGGACACCACCGTGTTCGACGTGGCGATCGTCGGCTACGGGCCGACCGGCATGGCCTTGGCCGCGCTCCTCGGTCAGCAGGGCCGGAGCGTGGTGGTGCTGGAGCGTTATGAGGGCCTTTACAACCTGCCGCGGGCAGCGGCGTTCGACGACGAGACCATGCGGACCTTCCAGAAGCTCGGCGTGGCCGAGCAGATGCTGCCCGGTACCAACGTGCAGCGGGGCTACGTCTGGGTCAACGGCAAGAACGACGTCTTGCTCGACATCGAGTACGACAATCCCGGTCGCTGCGGCTGGCCGGCGCAATACATGATGTACCAGCCACACCTCGAGGCGACCCTCGACCGGCTGGTGAAGTCGTTCTCCGGTGTCGAAGTGCGGCAGGGCGTAACGGTCGTCGCGGTCGAAGAGGGGATCGACCGAGTTGAGGTCCTGGGCCGCTCGGCCGACGGTACGGAGCATCAGGTGAGCGCCCATTACCTCGTAGGGGCCGATGGTGGCAACGGCTTCGTCCGGCAGCACCTGGGAGGTCGGCTGGACGACTACGGCTTCTTCGAAAACTGGCTGGTGTGCGACTTCAAGCTCCATCACGAGGTCCCGGGCCTGCCCACGTTCCGTCAGGTGTGCAACCCAGCCGAGCCGATCGCCATCGTCAACATTGGACCGAAGTATCACCGGTTCTCCTTCCGGCTCGAGGCTGACACCAGCCGGGAGGAGGCAGTCCGGCCCGACACCGTCTGGCCGCGGGTCGCCGAGTTCCTCACGCCCGAGGACGCCGAACTGGTGCGGGTGGCCAATTACACCTTCCGTTCATGCATCGTCGACACGTGGCGCCGCGACCGCGTCGTACTGGCCGGTGACGCGGCCCACCAGATGCCGCCCTTCTTGGCGCAGGGGATGGTTTCGGGTATTCGGGACGCCCGCAACCTCGCGTGGAAGCTCGATATGGTGCTGGCCGGCCACCCCGAGTCGTTGCTGGACAGCTACCAGGCCGAGCGCGAGCCACACGTCCGCTTCATCACCGAGAAAGCGATCGAGCTCGGCCGGGTGCAAACGATGCGCGACGTGGCGGAGGCCGAGAAGCGCGACGCGCGCATGATCGCTGCACGCAAGGCCAACGAGAAGCCGGACAAGCTGACGTACCCGCCGCTCTCCGGTGGCCTCGTGGCCAACCATGGCGGCATTTTTCCGCAAGGACTTGTGTCCACAGTAGATGGAACAGCGCTGTTCGACGAGGTCGCCGGCACCGGCTGGCTGATCGTCGCCAACGGTCCCGCTGCCCTGACCTCCGTCGCGCAGGAGGATCGCGACGCCTTCGCCGCACTCGGTGGGAAGGAGGTCGTGTTCGGGTTCGCGAGCATGTACGGCGGTTCCGAGATCTCCGACACCGGCGGTGTCTACGCCCCATGGTTCACCGACAACAACTGCGTCGCTGCGATCGTGCGACCCGACAGCTACATCTACGGCGTCGCGCGCGACCCCGAGGAGCTGGCCGCGCTGGCCAAGGGCCTGCTCGCAGCGGTCGGCCGTCCCTGAATCGCTCCGCGGCACGCGGTCCCCACCAACCCCGCTCGTCAGACCACCACAGGAGCAATGATGCAGAACAAGGTCGCCCTCGAAGAGCACTTCGCCATTCCCGACACCCTGGACGATTCGGCGGGGTTCGTGCCCAGTACGTACTGGAACGAGCTCCGGGCGCGGCTCCTCGACATCCAAGACACCCGCCTGAAACTCATGGACCAGCATGGGATCGAGACGATGATCCTGTCCCTCAACGCCCCTGCTGTCCAGGCCATCCCTGACCGGATATGCGCAATCGACGTGGCGCGCCGGGCCAACGACGCGCTCGCCGAGGAATGCGCCAAGCGGCCGGACAGGTTCCGAGCCTTCGCCGCGCTGCCGCTCCAGGACCCGGACGCAGCGAGCGAGGAGCTGCACAGGTGCGTCACCGAGCTGGGCTTCGTCGGCGCTCTGGTCAACGGCTTTTCTCAAGATGAAGCCCAGGGCGGGGGCAATGAGCCACTCTACTACGACCTGCCGCAGTACCGGTCCTTCTGGGCCGAGGTCGCACGACTGAACGTGCCCTTCTACCTGCATCCCCGCAATCCGCTGCCACAAGACGCGCGCATCTACGACGGTCATCCGTGGCTGCTGGGCCCGACGTGGGGCTTCGCCCAGGAGACTGCCGTCCATGCGCTGCGGCTGATGGGATCCGGCCTCTTCGACGAGTACCCGTCGCTGGACATCATCCTGGGGCACCTGGGTGAGGGGATCCCGGCCATGCTGTGGCGGATCGACAACCGGAACGCTTGGGTGGACGTGCCCGCGGCCCATCCCGCGCAGCGCCGGTTCGCCGACTACTTCACCGAGAACTTCCACCTGACGACGTCGGGCAACTTCCGGACCCAGACCCTGATCGACGCCATCCTCGAGCTGGGGTCCGACCGGATCATGTTCTCGACCGACTGGCCGTTCGAGAACATCGACCACGCGGCGGACTGGTTCGACGCGGCCTCGATCTCGGAGGCGGACCGGAAGCGGATCGGGAGTACGAACGCCCGGCGGCTGTTCGGGCTGGAGGGGTGATGTCGATGGATTCGTTCGTCCACTCGAGCCTGCCTACCCGGGTCGTGTTCGGGCGCGGCCGACTCGGCCAGGTCGCCGAGGAGGCGGTGCGGCTGGAAGGTACGCGGGCGCTGGTGCTGAGCACGCCGCACCAGCGGCCCGAGGCCGAGCGGGTTGCGGAGCACTTGGGCCGGTTGGCTGCGGGGGTGTTCGATCAGGCCACCATGCACACGCCGGTGGAGGTGACCGAACGTGCGATCGCCACACTGCGCTCCAGTAACGCGGACTGTGTCGTCTCGGTGGGCGGTGGCTCCACCATCGGACTCGCCAAGGCGATCGCCGTACGCACAGGCGTACCTCAGGTGGCCATCCCAACTACCTATGCCGGCTCGGAAGTGACGCCGATCCTGGGCGAGACCGAGGACGGGGTGAAGACCACACGCCGTGGTCCCGAAATCCTGCCGGAGACAGTAATCTACGACCCGGGTTTGACGGACACGTTGCCGGTGTCGCTGTCGGTGACCAGTGGTCTCAACTCCATGGCTCACGCAGTCGAGGGCATCTACGCCCGGGACGGCAGCCCGATACACACGCTGGTCGCGATGGAGGGGTTGCGGGCGATGCGGGATGCGCTCCCGACGCTGGTGCATGACCCGGCTGACGCGGCCGCTCGTGACCTGGCGCTGTACGGCGCGTGGCTGTGCGGCACGGTGTTGGGCGCGGTCGGTATGTCAGTGCACCACAAGCTGTGCCACACCCTGGGCGGGTCACTGGATCTGCCGCACGCCGAGACGCACGCGATCCTGTTGCCGCACACGATCGGGTTCGTCGAGGAAACGGTGCCGCGACAGCTCGCGCCGGTAGCGGAGCTGTTCGGCGGCGAGGCAGGTGGCGGCCTGCACGACTTCGCGGCATCGTTGGGTGCACCGCTGCGACTGTCCGACCTGGGTATCGCCGAAGCCGACCTGGACCGAATGGCCGAGCTGGCCACGGCCAACCCCTACTGGTCACCGCGCCCACTGGACCGGGACGCCATCCGTTCCCTGCTGCAGCGCGCATGGAGCGGGGAACGACCGAACACCCTTCCCGAGGAGGCGCAGCAGTGACCCGTTACTTCACCGAAGCCGGCTCCGTCGACACCGTCAACGCACGGATGGGTACCGAGATCGACCCGCGGCTCGCCGAGATCATGTCGAACCTGGTGACGCACCTGCACGCCTTCGCCAAGGAGGTGCAGTTGACCCAGGAGGAGTGGGACGTCGCGATCGATTTCCTGACTCGGACCGGTCAGATCAGCTCCGCCGAGCGGCAAGAATTCATTCTGCTCTCCGACGTACTGGGGCTCTCGATGCTGGTCGACGCGATCAACAACCGGCGCCCGGCGGGCGCGACCGAGAACACAGTGCTCGGTCCCTTCCACGTCGAGGGCGCGCCGATCCGCCAGATGGGAGACAACATCTCACTGGACGGCAAGGGAGAGTCCTGCCGCTACGAGGGCCGAGTCCTCGACCTGGACGGCCGACCGGTCGAGGGTGCCTGCGTGGATGTCTGGTCCGACAACGCCGAGGGCTTCTACGACGTGCAGCAGCCTGACGTCCAGCCGAAGTGGAACAACCGGGGCCGATTCATCACCGGTGAGGACGGCCGCTACTTCTTCCGCGGCATCAAGCCGACGTCGTACCCGATTCCTGACGACGGTCCGGTCGGGAGGTTGCTCGGCCACCTGGGGCGGCATCCCAATCGGCCGGCGCACATGCACTTCCTGATCACCGCCTCGGGGCACCAGAAGCTGGTCACCCACACCTTCGTGGGGGACGACGCTTACCTGGAGTCCGACACCGTATTCGGGGTCAAGGAGTCTCTCGTCGCGCCCTTCGAACGGGTCGAGAGTGGTGACACGCAGTGGCGCTCGCCGCTCGATTTCGTTCTTGTACCGAATTGAGGCTGCTGCGGAGCAGAGGCATGTCTTACCGGTTGTGGTAAGCGACGTGGCTCGACTCTGAATCTCCCGCGTCAGGATCGGTGACTCACGGGTTTGTGGGCGTAGATGGGTTGTGTACGAGATCAAATTCGATGGAGTACGCCCATGGCAACTCATGGTTCGCAGCTGCCGGAGGGAGGCACGGCCGGGGAGTCGTCGTCGGCTCGGGATGCGGTCAGCGAGATACTCGAGGCGGGTCTGCTGGACGGGCTGATGGACCGGGTCGACCAGGACGGGCCGGCTGTGACCGGTCAGGGCGGGTTCCTGCCCGAGCTGATCAAGGCCGTGCTCGGGCGTGGCGTGCAGACCGAGATGACTGATCACCTCGGCTTCGGCAAGGGGGACCCGGCCGGGTGGGGCGGCCCGAACTCGCCCAGGCGGCACCAGAGCCCGAGCCGCGCTCATCCTCACCCACTTCGAACACGGCAAAACCGTCTGAACGAAGAAGTCGCTGGGGTCACCTCACTATCCATGGGACACATCCTATTCCCTCACTACCCGCAATAGGCGAAGTTCCGACCTGACGCGTGACACGGAGCGAGCATCCGACCCTAATCCGGGCGAATCGCCTACGTCGAGCACGGCCCACTGGTTACGGCCACCCTGTATCGAGACCTCGACTACAGCCGTATGGCGAACCGCGTGGAGCAGTAGGCCGACCGTCGCGTCGTTAGTCCGCCAGGGTGTATGGCTTGAGCTCCGGCTCGGTAGTGACCCTTGGCGCCAGCGTCAGCTGCTGCGCGATGGTACTGGCTGTGGCGGTGTAGTTGCTGGCGAACTGGAGGGGGTTCACTCCCGGCATGAATACCTGCCCGCAGACGGTTCTGTCGATTCGCTCAGGCTGGGCAGGCCCCTCGTGATCGAGGGCATCCATGGCGAGCGCGTAAGCACTGGGCGCGTACGTGCCAACGGCTATGTGTTCGTTCGCAACGTCGGCCGGGCAGATGTCTTGGAGTGCGACGTTGGTGATGTCGCCACCGCCACCGTGCAACGACGACGTTCCCGAATCGTCGAGGTTCGGCTGCACGAACTCGTCGGTGCGAGTGTAGATGTTGGTGTAGGAAATGCCGGGGAAGGTTTCCTGGCGCGAGTTCATGGCCTGGATGTACCCCGAGTTGAGCGTCTGCTGCCAGAGGGCGGGGGCGCAGCCGACCACTGGCGGGCAGAGGGCGTTCACGGAGAGGCTCCCGTGGTTGGTGGCACCGAACGCGATGTAGTCGTCCACCATCGGCCGCAGGTCAGGCCAGAACCGCAGCGCGAAGCGGGGTTCGGTGCCGCCTTGGCTGTGCCCGAGTACATCGACCTTCTGTCCGCTGATCCGGTGGATGGTGCGGATGGCGTGCACGACGTACTCGGCCGAGACCTGAGCATCGCTCATGGCGTTGTTGGGCAGGGTCACCGAACAGTAGGGGCGGCCGAGCTTGTCCATCGCCGGAAACCAGTTCCAACTGAAGTTGTCCCTGGGTGTGACGGTGGTTCCCGGCACAAACAACACCACCCCTCTCGACGACTCGGCGGTGTTGCCGGTGCATTGCAGTGCGGCCTCCAGCTTGTCCGTCGGCACTTCGAGTGCGGGCCCTGGCTTGTCGACCGGGGCGAACCGCTCGTCCGGGATCGTTCGTTCCGGAAGGGGCTCGTCAGAGGGGTCAATTGATGGGTACGGGGTGCTATCCGGAGGCGGTGACGCGGACGGCGCGGCCTGTACCTGGCCTGCCAGCAATACTCCCAGCGCGCTGACAACCACCGCGGCCGTCACGCCGCGGCGCAACACTCGTGACGCCATGCCAACCTCCGTTACACCTACCTAGTTGTGTTACATAGCGAATCATAATGGAACGTGTGTAATATGCAAATCATGGCGAGGAACGACCTTCGAGCAGCAGCGACCAGTGGAATGGAACCCATCCACGGTGCCGACGCCGAACCGCAGACGCCGCTTCAGCGGCAGCTCGACGGGGCAGTCCCGCAGGCGCGCGCGACACCACTCGACGCTCTGGCAGTCGCCCGGCGACGGTTCCATCAGGGACTGCGACTCGATATGCGCGGAATCGCTGCGGAACTCGGGGTCAGTAGGGTGACCCTGCATCGCTGGGTCGGCACCCGCGAGCAGCTGCTCACCGAGGTTCTTTGGGAGTCCACCGACCGCGCTCTCGACCGGTTCGAGCGAGAGGTCGTTGCACGTGGCTGCCACGGAAGCCGGACCGCGGAGATCCTCAGCCGGTGGGCCCGCGACGTCGTCGATCACCCAGGCGTTCGGTACCTCCAGGAAGAAGAACCCGATCTGTTCTTCCGTCTACTTACGCACAATGCCAGCGTGTTCCAACGACGCGTCCTCGAACGCATACGCCAACTGCTCGCCGACGACATCGAACACGGCCGGGTCACCGTTGAGCTTTCCGCGGAAGAACTCGCGTACGTCACCGTTCGTATCGTCGAGTCCTTCATTCACACACCAAGCATAACCGGAGACGCACCGGACGCCGACGGCAACGCGCGCGTGCTACACGCAGTGCTCCGTTGATATCCCTGGGCGAGGCCCGAACCAGTAGGACGCATCCTGAGTCATTGCGCAGCTCAGGCATCCTGCTGGCGATCGTTCATGTCCTGGATGAGAGCGCGGGTGTAGATCAACACTGGGCTCGGCTACGTGATCTTGAGAAGAAGAGAACCACCTGGTCACAGGCGGCTCTCCGGCTTGCGCGCCCGTAGGGATTCGAACCCCAAACCTTCTGATCCGCAGGGAGCGCATGGGCGCTGACCAACACCTCTACCTGCGTCTTCGTTCATACACCCAACCTCTACAGCCCCTACTACCCCACTGTTCGACTACCATGTGGGTCACACGATGGGTCACGACGCGCAGGACGTTATGCGCACCTGCGACCACGGACGTCGAGGACAGCCAGCGCGGGCAGGCGAGCCTGTGCGAGACCGGCACGAGCACCGCAATCGTCCACCGAACGATTATCCATAGGTCTTATGCACCAAGATCAGCTAAGCAGGATGGTTCATCGCACCCACACTGTGACTAGTCGTGACGAGCCTGTGACAACACTTGGCAGGGCTCACCGGGCTGCCGGACGTAGCAAGAGTCAGGCACGCCGCCCGGGACCTCGATCACTACGCCGCGGCGACACTACACGAACTGGCCGACCGGAGTGGCTCCTTCACCGCTCAAGAGCTCGACGTCGCGTAGCCAGGGTGAGGTGCCTAGGAAACGGAGTAACACGCGAATCAGTTGGTCGGAACTATGCGATCGCCGAGACGTAACACTCCTCCGGAGAGCACGCGGGCCCGCAGGCCACCACGGGCGCGCAGCGTCGCTCTGGCGGGCTGCCCTGTCAGCTGGTCGAGGTGTCGACACGGTGCGCATTCTCGCTCACCTTCACATTCCAGGCCGCCCACCTCGAACCGCTTCCCCACCAGTGCGGTGAGGTCGACACCCGCGACAGCGATGTTACGCCGCGTCTGCGCGCCACTCAGTTCGACGCCGTACTCTCGCGCCACGACGGCCAATGCGTCTGTGCTCACCAAGGTCAAGTCACTCCACAGCCGCCGTTCATAGGACCAGGTGCCGATACCGGTGTGGTAGCGATCGCCCACGATTCCTCGACCTGGCTCCACCCGCACCCTGTCAACGGACCTCAGCGTCGCCGCCGCTACCTCGGCCACGAAAATGCCCGTCACTCGACCACTGTGGTCCACGGTTCTCCTTAATCATCGACGCCTCGTGCGGCGAGTGCCTCTCCCATGCGGTCGGCATGTCGGAGAGCGCGCACCACGAGGGGTACGGCGAAGGCACGAACGCTGGTGGCAAGGCCGCGGGCACGTTGGGCGTCACGTACCTGACCAGCCAGATTCGCGACGACCGGAACCGCCCGGATCCCCAGGGTGAGCAGCAACCCGACCCGTTCCGGGTCGATCCCGATCCTGCGCACCGGACGTATCACGCGTACGACGACGTCGACCAATTCGATAGTACGGGTCGTGAGCGTGACGAGCGCGGCCAGCAGAATGAGACCAAGCAGGCTGCCCACGACGGTGACAGCGGCCTGCCAGCCGGCGGTCACGGCGTGGAACACCCCGATCGCGGCCAGCATCCACCACAGTGGTCTGACCTGGAACCACGCCGTGTGCAACGCGGCAGGCAGTGACGTGCCGGCGACCCGGTAGCCGAACAGCACAACCAGCAAGGCGATCCCCACTTGCCACAGATGATCAAGTAGGACGGTGCCGATGCCGAAAAGTACCAGCGCGGCGAGTTTAGGCCCGGCAGGCAACCGATGTACGACCGAGCGTCCGGGCCGGTACAGCCCCATCTCGGTCACGACATCAGCTTCCGATAGAAGGCCACCGAGTCGGCCGGAGTCCCGTCGAATACCAAGCGCGTGTCGTCGAACACCAGCACACGGTCGTAATCGGCGAGCAGGTCCAAGTGGTGCGTAACCAGCACGACCTGCTGCGGTAGGCCGGCTACCCGCTCGGCGACGTCTCGCGCGTTGCGCAGGTCCAGCAGGGTGGTCGGTTCGTCCATCACCAGCAACGACGGCTCGGTAACCAGTACCGCACTCAGCGCGAGAAGCTGCTTCTGGCCACCGGACAACAGATGCGCGGGGTGATCGGCATGGTCGGCGAGTCCGTGCTGCTGCAATGCCTGCCGCACACGCTGCTGAATCTCCGTGGCCGAGAGGCCGCGACGACGGAGCCCGAACGCGACGTCCTCAGCGACGGTGGGCATCACGATCTGCGCGTCGGGGTCGGTGAAGCAGAATCCGACGCGCTGGCGCACCTTCCGCCCTTCTCGAGCGGTATCCAGACCATCCACGCGCACGCGCCCCTGTGTCGGCAGGATCAGGCCGTTAAGCAACCGCACGAACGTGGACTTGCCCGACCCGTTGGCCCCGATGACTCCAACGCGGTCTTCGGAAATCCGTACGGACACGTCCCGGAGAACGGTGCGGGATTGTTCGCCGTGGCCGTAGGTATGAGTAACGTTCTCGATCTCGATCATAGGCACCGTTCCACCAGCATCGCCACGCCCTGTCCACCGCCGACGGCGATCGCGGCCAGGCCGAAGCGCCCCCTCCCCTGCCGCACCAGCTGGGTGTACAGCCGTACCAGCAGCACCGCCCCGGAAGCACCCCACGGGTGCCCGAGCGCCAGGGCTCCCCCTTGCGGGCAGATTCGCTCGGGGTCCACTCCCAAGGCATCGCAGCAAGCCAGTATCTGGCCGGCGAACGCTTCGTTGAACTCGATCACGTCGATGTCGTCCAACTCGAGGCCCGCGTTCTTCACGGCTTCCTGTACAGCCGGGACGAGCCCGATACCGGGCAGGGTCGGATCGACGCCTGCCGTAGCCGTGACAAGCACCCGCAGTCCGGGGATGTTCAGGCGGGTGTGGGTGGCCGCGTCGAGTACGGCTACCGCAGCGGCCCCGTCGTTGATGCCGCAGGAATTCCCCGCGGTAACCGTGCCGCCCGCATCGAAGGCGGGCGGGAACCTGGCGAGCCTGCGCTCCGACATTCCGGGCCGCGGCCGCTCGTCGCGATGCACCTCACCGACGGGCATGAGCTCGTCGCCGAACAGCCCTGCCTGGCCGGCCTCCACGGCGCGGGCATGCGAGCGCGCGGCGTAGACATCCTGTCGTGCGCGGCTGATGCCGTACTCCGCGGCCAGGGCATCCGCAGCGGGCCCCATGTCGGGATCACCGACATCCGCCGGGGCGAACGGTGCTCGTTCGTACCTGACCGGCTCAGCCCCCTCTTCGGGTGGCCAGAACCGCCACGGAGCGGTCGAGGCCGACTCCACCCCGCCGGCCAGGACCAGACCGGGATGCAGGCGCACCATGTCGACGGCCAGTGCGATCGCGGCCAGTCCGCTACCACACTGGCGATCGACCGTCAGTGCGGGCACCTCCACTCCCAAGTGAGCCCGCAGCGCGGCCACCCGCGCCAGATCACCGCCTGGACCCGTGCAGTTGCCCAGCACTACCTCCCGCAACGACACACTCGGCACCCGCCGGCGGAGATTCGCCAGCACGAGCGAAGCCAGCTCAGCAGCGTCATGCCCAGCCAGCGCCCTGCCCGCGGTGCCGATCGGGGTGCGTGACGCCGCCACGATCACGGGCGCATCCATCTGCCCCGGTGTGGTGCTCTCGTTCCGGTACATCGTGTTCGTCACGGTCACCACCATCACGCGAGTCGACGGACGTGCGTACCGGCCGAGACCAGACGGGTCAGGGCCAGTGGGTCGACCTTGCCCGCTTCGGTCGTCGGAACAGGACCGTCCAGGTGGTACCACCGACGCGGGCGATGGGTGGCAGGCAGCACACGGCGCGCGTGCGCCCGGGCCACCTCGTGGTCGGCCGGGTCGGACAACACGGCGGTCAGGACCTGCCCGAGGTAGGCGTGCGGCAGCCCCACCACCCACAACTGCCCACCAGCCACGGCCCGCAGAACGGGCTCGACCTCGGCGAGCGGCACCGTCGCACCGGCCGTGGTCACCGCGTCCCCGCCACGGCCGGTGACCACGACCCGTTCGCCCACGTACGCGCCGCGGTCGCCGACCGTCGTCCACCCGGCCGCGTCCCGCCGCAGCGGCGGGGCGTCCCGGACACAACCGTCCTCGCCCAGATATCCGTCACACACGTAGGGCGAACGCACCCACAGCTGTCCGCTCCGCTCGGCCACCTGCACACCGGGAACGGCGCGGAGCTCGTCCGAGTGCGGGCCCGCAGCCACGAGCGAGAGTTCGGCTGCCCCGTAGTAGTGGCCTACCGCCGCAGCGTGGCGCTCGGCCTGATCGTGCAACCCGGCGGGCAGTGCCTCGCCGGCCACGACCACCCGCAACCCCGCCAGCGTCGTCGGCTCCTGAGCCAGGATGCGCCGCAACATCGCCGCGGTCAGATGCACATGGGTAGCCTCCGTCGACGCGCGCACCAACGACGCGCCGACGGAGGCGGCATGCACAGCAGCGAACAGGTTCATCGTCGCCGACAACGGACCAGGCAGCCACACGCGGCCACCAGCGTCCAGGTCGAACAACGCCGTCACGAGCTCGAAGCTGTCGAACCACGAGTCGGTGCTGCGCACCACTACTCGCGCCGAACTCGACGTGCCGGAGGTGCGCAGCAACAACCGTCTGCCTTCGTGGTGCGCCGCCAGTACCGCCGCCACCGGATCCCGGCACGCGCCCACGTCGACCGGGTCGCACCGGTGCTCAACCACCGCTATCACCAGCAGGTGTACGCACCGGCAACAAACCGGGATAGGCAGCATGCACGCCGCGAGCGATCACCGCCGCCAGTACCGCCTTCGCGACGTCCCCGACGACGAACACCGCCGAACTCACCGCCGCCGCGACAAGTGATGTCCCAGCCAGCCACGCCAGTACCGGAATACCGATCACATACACGACGACCAGGCCCCCGGACAGGTTCGCCAGCAAGCCGGGGGCCATACGGTACGGCGCCCCTGCCCGCTCGGTGATCCATCCAACGACGAAAGCGGCCAGCGGCCAGGACCACAGGAACCCCGCGCTCGGTCCGACGAAGACAGCCAGTCCGCCCCGGCCTCCTGCCAACAACGGGAGTCCGACGGCCACCAGCACCAAGAAAACCGCGAGCGCCAGCGCACCACGGCGGCCGCCGAGCACGGCCCCCGCGAGCATCACACCGAGGGTCTGGGCCGTGATGGGCACCGCGATACCGAACGGGTACAGCGCCGGGACGAGGCCCAGTGCCGCCACGATGCCCACGAACATCGCCACCAACGCCAGATCACGTGCCGACCACCGTGTACGCGGGCCAGCGGCAAGTGATCGGAACCGCTTGATCGTGGCTGACATATCAGCAATCCTCGCCTTCGGCGACGGGCACTCTCCGCGGCGTCCCGTCACCCACTCATCTTGCTGAGACTTTCGACCCCATCCGCGATCGCCCCGCTGAACGTTTCGGCGACCGACGAAGGCTCGATCTCCGTGCTGTAGACCACGAGCGACCTTCGATCGTCGATCCGGATAACGTCAATCGTTCCCAGATGGGAGTCGATGGGGAGATCACCTCCCACGATCCGATACTGAAAGCGTCGCAGTTCGGGGTCGCAAGTGACGATATCCTCCTGCAGCGTCGACCCGTCAGCCAGCGTGACCGTGCGACGTCGGTTGTCGCCGGTGGAGTCCGTGATGGCGGGGAACCACCCACTGATCGCCGGAGCGTCACTCACCACTTCCCAGATCGCCTCGGGCGAACTGTTTACTAGAGCATGATGTCGTAGCGTCGCCATAACTCCTCGTTATGTGTTCGATGTCACCAGCCCAGATCAGCTATCGGAGAAGAGCTTTCCGGCGCGTGCCCAATTCGCGGTGTCGCGATCGGTGAACACAATCCCGACCGACTCCGGTGCGCATTCGCCGATCCGGCAGATCTCCCTGGTCAACACTTCCGCGAGTTCTCTTTTCTGTTCAACGGAGCGTCCCGCGAACCAGTCGATTTGAACGTGCGGCATCGTTTTCCTCCTTGCCCTTTGTGGCGCCCGAAACTACGAGCAAGACTCGGCTAGACGCTGGATTCGTTTCCGGTACGCCCGGCGAGCGTCCAGAGCCTCGTCGAGGCTGACTTCTACGAACTGGGTGCGCGTGTTCGGCGCGGACTGTCCGACAACATCCAGGTCGACGCTGATCACTGTTCCGACCATCATGTATCCGCCGCCAGAGACCGCGTCGCGGTGCAACAGGATCGGCTCCACACCGCCGGGAACCTGGATCGACCCGATCGGGTACGGAGCGTCCACGATGTTGGACGGGTCCTGACCGGCGCCGAATGGCGGTGTGCGCTCGATGAGTTCCAGCTTGCCACCCGTGTAGCGAAACCCGGTCCGGTCCGCTACCGGTGTCAACGTCCAGATCGTATCCAGGAAGGTCTTACGCCCGTCGGGCGTGAGGACATGATCGTAGAGTCCCATCACCACACGGACCTCGAGATCCTTGCTGAACTTGGGCCGCAGATCTTCCGGCACCGTCCGGCCCGCGATCGCCGACCGCGACTGCCCGATCGGCAGTACGTCACCCGCCGCGAGCGGGCGGCCGTCGAGCCCACCGAGCCCGGCCGTGGCATACGTTGAGCGACTACCAAGTGCCTCTGGTACGTCAATTCCGCCCACCACGCCGACATAGGCGCGGGCACCGGCAGTGATGAACCCGAAGTCGAGAACATCACCGGACGAGACCGGGAAGGATTCCCACTGCGGCCGTGGCTCGCCGTTGAGCCGGGGCGGCATGTCCGCTCCCGTCACGGCGACCACCGTCGACTCGGTGAAATGCAACTCCGGACCCATATAGGCACATTCCAATACGGCAGCGTCCGCCGGGTTGCCGACGAGGTAGTTGGCAGCGGTGAGCGAGTACTGATCCAGCGCTCCCGACGGCGGGATGCCAACGTTGTAGTATCCGCTTCGACCGGAGTCCTGGATCGTGGTGGACAGTCCAGCGGTACGCAGTTCAACCGTCATGGAGTACCTCCAGCAGTCGGGCGTTGAACCCATCGGGGTCGTCAAGGTAGGGCTGCAAGCTGAAGTCGATCTCCCGTGCCTTGATCCGGTAATTTCCCGCCTCGACTTCATTGACGTAATCGTCGTACTGATCCCGGTCGATGGGGATGAACTTCACGATGTAACCAGGACGGAAGTAGACGACCGATTCGTCGAAGTCGGGCATCGACTGGCTTGGATCGTAGATCGGCGACGGCGTAATACCGAACATCTGGTATCCGCCACCGCCCCGGACGGAGTAGATGCAACCGAACGACCCACCGTGGCCAACTGTTTGTTTGGGCGTATCGCTGGGGCGCGGGCTCAGATACTTCGGGACGACGAGCTGCCTTTCGTGCGGAACCATCTGGAACATGAACGGCAACCCGGTGACGAACCCGACCATCGAGGTAAACCACGGTGACCGTGAGTGTGCTTCGATGAATTCTTCCGTGTTGGCGAACCCATTGATCTGAGCCGCATACTGGATGTCGGTGACGTCCGACTTTTGATGGTGACTGCGGAAGCGCCACGCGCTCTCGGTCGTCCATGGGTCCTCGTACAGCACGGGGATCTCCAGTACACGGGTAGAGAGGCTGAAGTCCGACGCGTCGCCGACCTGCTTTTCGATGTCTTTCAGTTGCGCCAGCAGCGTGCGCGGTTCGAGTACGTCGGGGTTGTAGCGCACCTGATACGACGCATTGGCTGGACAGATCTCCAGGATCCCGTCCGGCCGCTGTTGTTGCAGCGACGTGGTAATCGCCATGGCGCGGAAGTGCGCCTGCAGGCTCATCGCCTCGTCGATCTCGACGAAGATGTGCTCGTCACCGCCCCAGCTGTACCGGGCGGTGGTCGTCTCCATGGTCGTCATCCTGTCGCCTCCATTCCGGCAGCCTGCGACCGCTCCGCCAGCCACGCCTCCAGCGTCCCGGTGTTGAACTGGCCCTCCTCGAACCACGGCTCTGTGGTGATCTCCCTGAGCAGGGCCGTCGTGGTGGGCACGCCTTCGACGATGAACTCGCTGAGCGCGCGACCCGCCCGGCGTAGCGCTGTCGGGCGGTCGTCACCCCAGACGATGAGCTTCGCGACCAGCGAGTCGTAGAACGGCGACACCTTGCTCTGCGGCGTCAGCCACGTGTCCGTGCGGACCCACGGGCCGCCCGGAAGCTCCACACGCCCAACACTGCCCGGGCCTGGCATGAAGTCCCGCTCCGGATCTTCCGCGCAGATCCGGAACTCGATGGCGTGGCCCCGTTTCGTGATGTCGGACTGCCACAGGCCGAGCGGTTCGCCCGCCGCGATCCGCAACTGCTCGGCCACAAGGTCGATACCGGTGATCAGCTCGGTGATCGGGTGCTCAACCTGGATCCTGGTGTTCATCTCGATAAAGAAGAACTCGCCGGTCTCGTCGTCGACGAGGAACTCACACGTGCCAGCATTGCGATAGCCGACATGCTCACACAGCGACACAGCGGCCTGGGTCATCGCCTGCCGAGTCTCCTCGCTGATCCCGGGCGAAGGTGCCTCTTCGATCACCTTCTGCCTGCGGCGTTGCAGCGAGCACTCCCGTTCGAACAGGTGCACGGCGTCCTTGCCGTCACCGAGAACCTGCACTTCCACGTGGCGCGAGCTACGAACGAACCGCTCCAGGTACATCTGCCCGTCGCCGAACGCTTTGGCGGCCTCGGCCGACGCCGCGGGGAACTCGGACGCGAGTTCGGCTTCGTTGTCCACCACTCGAATCCCGCGGCCGCCCCCACCAGCGGCCGCCTTGAGCATCACCGGGTATCCGATGTCCGCTGCGGCTGTCACGGCAGCATCGACATCCGCGGTGCCGTCCGTCGTTCCCGGGACGGTCGGTACACCCGCTTCCATAGCCACCTTACGCGCACGAACCTTGTCGCCCATCTGTTCGATCACCGACGCTTCCGGGCCTACGAACGTCAGCCCTGCGTCGGCGACCGCCGCCGCGAATTCCGCACGCTCCGAGAGGAATCCATACCCGGGATGCACGGCATCAGCTCCGGCTCCACGTGCCGCGTCGACGATGGCATCCCCTACGAGATAGCTCTTCGTTGCGGGCGCCGGGCCGATCGGCATCACTGCATCTGCGAGCCGCACATGCTTGGCTTCGGTGTCGGCGTCGCTGCAGACCGCGACCGTCTCGATGCCGAGATCGCGTGCCGCGCGGATGATTCTCACGGCGATCTCGCCTCGGTTGGCAACGAGTAGCCGTTTCATCGCTCCACCTCGAGCGCTAATACTGCCTGACCGGCGTCAACGACTGACTCGCCCTCGACGATGTAGTCCACCACCTTGCCGGCGACGCCCGCGGGAACGGGGTGGAACGATTTCATGACTTCGACCAAGCCGATGGTGTCCTCGGCGGCGACGGCCTGGCCTGCCTTGACGAAATTCGGACTCTCCGGGTCCGGCTTACGGTAGAACACACCGGGAATGGGGGTAACAACCTCGTGACGCGACATTGTGCTACCTCGCTGTCGTACGTTGGTGGGATCCGACATTAGGTCAGGTATGGCTTGAGCGCCTCGTGCACCGCCTTGGCCAGGTCGACGGCGCCGGGGGTGTCGGAGTGCACACACACGCAGTCCGCGCGCATCGGAATCTCCTTGCCGTTGACCGAGGTAGCCACGTTCTCGGTGACCGCACGAATCGCGGCCTTGGCTGCCTCGTCCGGGTCGTACGCGACGTGCTCGCGAGTGATGATCAGCGAACCGTCATCCCGATAATCGAGGTCGGTGTAGTACTCGGCGAGGAAGCCCGCTTTCCGCTGCCCCCAGACCTGCTCATGCACCGTGTTGGGTATACCCATCAGCGGTACGCCGAACACGTCCGCGGCGTCCGCCACCGCGCGGGCGACCTCTTCGTCCCGAGAGGCGAGCCCATACAACGCGCCGTGCGCCTTGATGTGATTCAACTCCATGCCCGCTTCCTTCAGGAACGCGGACAGGGCTCCCACCTGATACATCACCGACGCGGTGATTTCGTCCCGGCTCATCTTCATTTCCCGGCGCCCGAACCCTTCTCGGTCCGGAAACGACGGATGGGCGCCCACCTTGACCGCGTGTTCCTTCGCCAGCTTGACGGTCTTGCGCATCACGACCGGATCGGACGCGTGGAACCCGCAGGCGACGTTGGCGACAGTGATGTGCGGGAAGATGCCCTCGTCGTCACCGCATCGGTAGATGCTGTACGCCTCCCCCATGTCGCAATTGATAGCAACCATACTGTTCACCCTTTCTATTTCAGGAATGCGCGGACTTCGGCGTATCGCCGTCCGGATCGACGTAGACCTCGTCGCCTTCGACCTTGACCGGATAACGAGCCAATTCCGAGTGACTTGGATTGATTCCCTTGCAACTGCGCAAGTCGTAGGTCCAGAGGTGAGCATGGCACGTCAACGTCGCGTTGCTGAGCTCTCCTTCGACCAACTCCCACTCCTGGTGCGGGCAGATCGTCTGGGTCGCGACGACTTCACCGCCATCGAGATGAGCGATGAGCACCTCGGTGCCGTTGACATCGAACGTCTCCATCTCGCCTTCCCAGAGATCATCCAGACTGCAGGCCCAGGAAAATCCCATCAGCTGGCTTCCTTCCTTATTTCTCAGTAGAAACGGTCAAAATGCAGTCGATCGGCGTCGAGTAGCTGCCCGAGAACAAGCGCTCTCGCCAACGAGTCGGTCATAGCGGGTGGGCCCGCCGCGTAGCAGGTGAAATCACGGATCGCCTCATCGAAGTAGTTGACCACCGCGTCGTGCACGAAGCCCCGGTACGGGGTTGACGTGACCTCGCCGTCCTCGAAATCCGCCTGGTCGAAATCCGCCTGGTCGGAAACCGCGGCGTGTATGTTCAACTCACCGAGCCGGACAGCTGCGAGCTCCAGCGCCACGGGCACGACGATGTCCTGAGTCGTTCTTCCCCCGATGAACAAATGCACAGTTCGTGCGCCGGCATCGGGTAACCGCGCCGCACCGAGCACGATGCTAATCATGGCACCGAGACCCGAACCTCCCCCAACGCAAACTATGTTCCTGTTGTCGTGTTCGCGCAGATAAGCGTGTCCGTAGGGGCCGTCGAGTTCGACAACATCACCGACCTCGAGCTTGTCGAACAGAATCGAGGTCGCGTGGCCACCGGGCGAGCGCTTCACGACGAACCGCCACTCGCCGTAGCAGTTTCCGACATTGCTCATCGAGTAGGCTCGCTCGACCGGCCCGGCGGGAAGGTGGATCATGGCGTACTGGCCCGGGGAGAACACTGCCGGCTGACCCGTTGAGAAGACGAACTCGGACAGGTCGTGCGTAAGCGGATGTACCTCTTTCAGCTCTGCCCGCTGCTTGCCCGGACGGTGCATCGCGATCTCGGTGGGCGTACCCACGCGCACCGTGCAATCGGAAACAGGCACGCTCTGACAGGCCAGCCGCCGTCCCTTTCGCCGGTCGCGGGCGCTGAGCCCCGGTGCCTCGGACCACCGGGTCCGCACCTCGCCGTCAAGCAACTCATAGCGACAGCTGCCGCACGAGCCGCTGTTGCACTCATAGCTGAGCCCGATCCCCGCCCGGAGGGCGGCGCGAAGCAGCGTGTCGCCCTCCAGGCAGTCGAACTGGACATCCGTACCGTCCACGACGACGTGATGTCTCGCTTCGCCCGTCATTGTGCAGACTAGCCTTCCAACCCGAGTTGCCGTTGGAACGACTTGACGGCGCCGACCGCTTGCTGCGCCCCCTCGTCGTTCTCGGGAAGTCCTGCTGCGTATGCCTCGATAGCGGCCACGCCCAGCGGCTGCCACTTCCGTACCCAACTCGTAAGCTGCTCCCGATTGGATTCCTCTTCCAACATGTGATTGACGAGCGCCACGGTCCATCGACGCGAACGCTCGGTGTCGCGCCATGCTGCTTCTGTCAGCAGCGCGTGCAACGTATCCCCGTTCCTTCGTGCGCTGATGCCAAGTTGGCGTAATAGAACCTCGTCGGCAGCCGGCTTCGCCACGACATTGAGCGCGACGAACGCTTCGGCCCAGTCGAATGTGGTGAGCTGACGTTCCATCAACTCACGAAAGCCCTGCCACGACGGATGATCCTCCCAGAGCTCGCGTTCACGCTCGCCGAATCCGACGTCGGGATGGGTTTTCGCGAGTTCGACGGTTCGGTAGGCGACCCTGGACAGCCACCGGAGCGAATCCGCGGCCTGGAACGCAGCACAGTTCGAGATGGTGCTGGCAGGCGACATGTGCATCAGGTACGCGCTCGCCATCTGGATGGTGTGCAGCAGGTAGCGGCTCGGCGTGTACAGCTGCAGCAGCGACGCGGTCCACTCCGGTGGAAGGCCGCGGTCGTGCCCTTCCTCGTTGTGCTGGTCGAGCAGCCCGTCTACGTAGGTTTCCTGGCCGTCTTGCAGGATGTTGTAGGTGCGGTAGACGAGTTCGTCGGGATCACGGAAGCCGCCCCAGTCCGAGTGGGTGATCGGGCTTTGGTTGCGATACTTCCGGTAGAAGTCGGCCATGAAGCCGTTATGACCGACCTCCCACGGCTGTTCCGCGTCGCGCGTGTGCCAGTGTAGGTTCGTGGAGACGATCTCGTATTCACTTGGCTTGCGTCGGCGTGCGGTGAGATGGCTCCACGTCTTCAGTGGTTTCATTGGAGTGCTCATGTCCGGCCCTCGTGGTTCTTCCGAGTTTCAGGCGTACGGTTGATAGTGCGTCGATGATTACCGGTCGGCCGAAGTAGTCGACTCAGCAGTCATAGCGACCACGATGTCGGACTACCTTCAGTGAACTGGTGATTACCGGTAGAAGCGGATTTCGTCGTTGCCGGTGTCAATGCGTCCGGTGAAGGACGACATGATGATTTCGAGCTCGGACATCTTGAACGGACGGCCGAGTTCCTCTTCGATCGTGGCACGACGGAGCACACACTCCCCGCCATCCACTTCGACTCGAACGTACGCCCCGTGATCACGCACTTCGACATTGCTGTCGGGATTGTCCACCTTGGCGGCGTCTGCCACAGCCTCGGCGACATCGCCCGACTGCAAGATCGGACCGACCGGTCTACTGACGGAACTGGTTGCGCTCATCAGGGCTCCTCACTCGAAGTAGATCTCGATACATTCGGTCGGCTCCAACCCGGAGTCCGCGACCGTCGTATCGCGTGCGTACGGCGTGTCGGTTCCCTGCTTCTTGACGCGCAAGGTCCGCCCGGGCTGATCCGCGACATGTATCCCGACCGAATTGGCGGCCGCCGCGGCGGCCACATCGTCCATGGTGTTCTCCGAGTCAACGGGCACAAGCTTGAGGACGAAATCCCCGTCGAAGTTCGCGGCCAGCGGTATGGTTGCCATGCTTTATCTCCTTACTGCTGATTCGAGGCGGATAGCAATCCACCCAGTCAGGTCAACCGGCGTCGGCGAGCTGCTTGCGGTAGCTTTCGACCCACGAGTACCCGTGGGCGTCGTCACCACTGGGGCCGATGGAGCCCAGCCCCATGTACTCGAGCACGCCGCCGAGGTCTGCGGGTTCGATATCGCCGCCGAGGAACCGATCGACCAGGTTCTTCTGATAGCGGTACCGCTCCGGATTGTCTTCGAAGATCCACTTGTCGACCTCGGAAGCGAAGTGATAGCGGCGTCCCTTGTACACCACGGACGTGTCCCGCAACGTCTGCGAGGGAGTCCCGACGATCGGGAGCTGGGACAGGTTGCAGATCATCGGCAGGGTGCCGGGAACGGTCTTCTCTGTCCTCCCGTTGACGAAATTGTCGATCATGACGTCCCACACTTTGCCGAACGTGTCGTTCCAGCCGGGGTACTTCTCCTCCAGCCAGTCACGCTCCTCTGGGCTTACGCCTGCCGCGGGGTTCCACCACAACGTCGGCCGCCACGAATAGGTGCCGAGTTGCTGACCGTGGTGATGCTCGGAGATGTCCCGCATGAAGATGTCCCAGTACCATGGCTTGGACAACCCGAGATCCTCGAGCTCGCGCATGAACTGCGTGACGATCCACTCCTCCATGAACTCCTTGAAGGACGTGTGACGCGCCTCCAACGGCACGTAGTAGTCCATCGGGATACCGGAAAGAATCGTGAACAGCCGGTATGAACGCCAGAACGAGATGTCGATCTCCTTCTGCGCCTTGTCCCGCTGACCGTTCTCGATCATCATCTGAAGCAACGGGGTGCCCAGCTGCGCGTGGCGTGCTTCATCGGTCTGGATGCTCTGGATGAGCTTGGAGAACGTGTAGTCTCCTGAATTCGCGGCGTCTCCGGATAGGCCGATGAACTGGAGGTTGGTGAAGCCGGTCTCGAAGGAGAAGTTGGCGCAGAACGAGGTGCTGACCATGTCACGGGTCATCAACATGTCATCGAAGAAGTGTCGAGCGCCGAGGCTGACCCAGTTGTTGCTGAACATGGATGCATGGGACCACTCGAACTGCCGATCCTTCTTGACGTACTCGTGCGGGAAGTACAGTTGGATCTGCCCGTGCCGCATCTCATCGAGCATGCCGAAGACGGCCATATTGCGGAGACCCGGTGCCTTGCACCAGCGCGCGAACCGGGCTTCTTGGAGAGCGGCCCCGTACTCCACGAGCGCGACGGCACCGTAGTGCTCCTTGAGGATGGAGATCCAGGCCGGGTCCGCATTGTTGTAGATGTCGGCCCGTTCGAGCGCCGCCTGGACCGAGTACGCGCCTGCGTCCTTCTGCCGTTGGACGTCGACGTACTCCCGGTAGCTGATCTTGTAGGGCTCGTCGTAGGTGCGCCAGACGTCGTCGGGGAGCCCCTCGCCGCCACTGAGCTCCGGTGGGAATAGCTCCTCCCATGTCACGTAGCGCGGGGTCCACTCGGTGTCGCGAGCGACGTCGTACCACTCAGAGCGTTCCATTAACGCCATCGATTGCTCCTCAACTAGTCGGGGGAGTTCATCTCAGTTGCCGTGTTCGCTGCCCAGCGGACCTTCGCCGCCGGGGTAGACGAAGGTCATGGACGGTGCGTAGAAGCCGAACGTGATCTGTAACGGGTCGGCAGGCCGCAGCTGGTACACCGGGTGAGTCTCATCGAGAAACTCGAAGGACAGCACCTCGAACTCATCGGCGATGTCGCAAACGTACGGGTACCGGCCGCTGATGAACGTTCCGTCACGCTGGGTGATGTAACGCAGCTGTCCCGCCACTCGCTGGGTGTCACCGATCCTGATTCGTGCGGTCGTGCGAATGACGGGCTTGCCGCCGAGGTGGGTCGTCGCGACGATCTTGTCGCCGTCGAGGTCGAGTGTGGTGCGGCCGGGTTCGCCGACCGGCACGCCACGCTCGCTCGCGTACCGGGACATCACGTCGGAGCTGTTGAAATAGTGTGTCCACCACCGGGCGGGCGTACCGACCTCGGTGTCCAGTCCCGAGAGATTCACCCCCAGGTAGGTCAGTGAATAGGCCCCGAAAGTCTCGTCGCCGACGGAGGAGGTCTGGTCGGGACCGTCGACGACGTACTGGTTGATGTAGCAGGACCGATCGTCCGCCGCGGTCAGACCTTCAGGTACGAGCTTCGTGACGCTGTCCGGATCCGCGGGGATCCAGCACATGTACAGCGTTCGCGAGTTGGTGATCAGCTGTGGGGGATGGAGCGACGTACCCATGGCGCCTCCTGGCTCGCCGACAATTCGGTTCGATCGGTGATCACCGCAGATTCACCTGCCATGACCTATGCCTGAAATGCTGAAGGCGCGGCGGGCCGAGTGGTAGTGCGCGTTTTGGACAACCGGAGTGTAACCAGCGCCACAGTGGCACACCTAGCAGTGTTACAGCTGGTCATCGAGCTGCAGAGCAATCCACAGCTCGGCCCGGGTGCTCGGATCGCCGACATCGGTGCCGAGTGCCTCGGAGACTTTGCCCATCCGGTAGCGCAGCGTATGACGGTGAATCCCCAGCGCGGAGGCCGAGGCATCCGCCTGCCCGTTGTTCGCGAGATACGTGCGCAAGGTGTGCCGCAGATCGACCTTGGAGCTGCGGCTCTTCTCGGTCAGCGGCGCCAACAAGGTTTGCGCCCAGCCGCGCGCCTGCTCCCGGTCGATGTAGCGCAGCAAGCCCGCCGTGGCGACATCGCTGGCGAGCGCGAGCTTCCCAAATCCGCCGGGCGCACTGTTGAACACCGAGCGAACCTGTCTCCACGCTTCCGGGAGCTCCTCAGGCGGGGTAGGGTCGCTGACAGCTCCGCGGGCATGCGGGACAGCCCGCAGCAAAGACTCGAGGGTGCGCACGTCCCCTTCGGCCGGCGGCATCAGGACAGCAACCCGGCCGGGTTCCCACTCGGCGACCAACGCGCACAGACTCCGAAGGGCTTGGTCGCTCTCGGCGTGTTCGAGTAGTTCTGGTTCATGGCCGGACGGTGCCCCCAGCACGGCAACACGTAGATCCCCGTCCGGAAGAACTGTGTCGAGAGTACGGCCAATCGAGGTAGCCAGTTCGGTTCTACCCTCGATCGCCACTTCGAAGACCGCGCGACGATGTCGTCGTCGGCTGTCAAGCATACCCCAGGCACTCTGCAGGTCCGCGCACAGCAGCGCGACCGCGGTATTCAACACGGACTGCTCGGCATGATTCAGCGGGGTCGACCGTCCCACCGCCAAGAAGCCCTGGGTGCGCTCGCGTACGACCAACGGCAATAGCACGACCGACTCACCCGCGACGGTCATACTGAGGCTTGCGGGGTTGGCTTGCTCCCATAGCCGCGGCAGGTCGACCCGGATTCGGGCGAGATGCCTGCGCCCAGCAGGGACGCCGGCGCGAAGGGCACCGTCGTGATCGAGAAGCAGGACCCAGCAATGGGTTGCCTTAGCCAGTCGGTCAACGATCGCGCGGGCAGCATACGGCGACAGCGAGGCACGCGTGAGATCGCGCTGGGCCGCGACCGCATATTCCAGGTCCTTGTGTCGCTCGTCCGAAATACGCTCGGCGACCAGTCGGCTGATCGTGCCGAATCCCGTCTCGACGGGTACCGACAGGAGCGGTAATCGCAACTCTTCCGCAGTTTCGACCAGCTCGCCAGGGACGTTAGGGTAGTATTCGCTGAGCCCGAACCCGAGCGCTACCGCGCCTGCCTCGACCAACCAGGCTACGTATCGCTTCCGCTCAGCACTTTGCGACAACCGGGACCCGGTGGTGAGCACCAACTCGCCACCATCGATATACGATGACGGGTCGGGTAACTCGCTGATGAGCGCCCATGAAAGTGATTCGTCGACGTTGGGCGCGGCGGCCCCGGCGACCAAGGACAGCTTAAGATCGGATCGACCAACAAGTGCTCGAACCGTGAGTGGCATGGTTCCTCCCGAGCACTGACTGAACGGAGACGCACGGTCGGGCTAGTAACCCGGAGCACCACGCGGTGAGACTGAACTCGCCTTCCGCTGTCTCCGCCTACCATAGGTTGGGAAAGCAAACTCCACGACGTCAAGCTACCGCAATAGCCGGGTTGGACAACCCGGTCACGAAATCTGTACAAGCCGTGCATGGTGGCGCGGACACGCAACGAGGATGGTAGTTGAGCCGCCATCACGATTCCGGAGGTTTGCGGTTATGTCAGCGATCATCGCAACCACCGAACTCGCCTCCAGCCGAATGCGGGTTACCTACCGAACCGCCGGGGACCGAGCGATCCTTATTGAATACGGTGAGCAGTTCCCCGTCGACCTCAAGATCAACTTTTTCGTCCACGCGGCCGCACGGCACCTGGACGAGTACGGCGTACGCGGGCTGCTCGAGGTCGCCCCGGGCCTTCGATCCCTCCTCGTGTACTACGAGCCGCACGTACTCAGCCAGGCCAGCCTCGTATCAGCGCTCGACGAACTCCATCAGGAGATTCCCGACCCGGCGTCGATCGTACTGCCCAGCCGTAGAATCAGGCTTCCGATCGCCTTTGACGACTCGACATCTCGGGAAGCAGTGAACCGATACCGGATCAGCACCAGACCGGATGCGCCGAACGTTGTCGAAGGTAACAACGTCGACTACGTTGTGCGTTGCAACGGTCTGCCTGACCGCGAAACGCTGTACTCGACGATCCTGCAATCGGAATGGTGGAACGCCTTCACCGGCTTCTATCCGGGCTTGCCGTCGCTGCTACCGCTAGATCCCCGATCCGAGATCTCAGCACCGAAATACAACCCAGCACGCAGCTGGACACCAGAGGGAGCGGTCGCTCTCGGAGGGCCGTGCCTGGTCATACACCCCATCGAATCGGCGGGCTCGTACGAGCTCCTGGGTCGTACGCTGCCGATCAGTGAGCTCATCCGCCGGTCACGCAGCCATCGCGTCGACCCCATCCTTATCTATCCCTGTGACCGGATATCGTTCTTCCGCATCAGCGAAGCCGAGCTGATCGAGCTGCGTCGCCAAGTATTCGAAGGAACGTACGACTATCAGATCGAACCCGGCGAATACGCGGTGGCGGAGCACTTCACAGCAGTGCAAGACGAGCATGTCAACGCAGAAGCCATTCGGCGTCGCACGGATCGTGACGCAGCACTGGAATTGGTCGAGGTGCCATGAGCAGCCAAAGTCGCACCGAGACGATCCCGGCCCTGGAAGTGCTGGACCCCGGCTTACAGACCACTGTCCAAGACCACCCAGGACGACTCGGCCGGCAAGCATTGGGCTTCTTCCCATCCGGCCCCGTGGATCACCTTGCGTTCCGCGTATCGAACATCCTCGCTGGCAATGGGCCAGGAACAGCCGCGCTCGAGATTCCCCTCGGTGGCTTCCATGCTAGCCTGCTGTCGGACGGCGTGATCGCAATATGCGGGCCGGACGTGGATGTCACCCTCAACGAGGAGCCGATTCCGCTGTGGGAGTCGGTACCGGTGCAAGCCGGCGACATACTGCATTGCGGTCTAATCCGAGGAACGGGCCATCGTCTATACCTGTCGTTACGCGGAGGGATCGCTGTTCCCACCGTATTTGGCGCACGATCGACCTTCCTTGTAGCCGGAATCGGGGGCCACAACGGTCGCGCACTAGAGCGTGCCGACGTCGTGAAAGTGAACGTCCCCAATGATCAACAGGCGACGACGCGCCGAGTTCCGACATCGCTTCGCCCGTCATATACGAATAGCTGGGAGATCGAGGTACTCCGCGGCCCCCATGCTGATCCGGACTTTCTTACAGCGGAAGATTACGACGAGTTCCTCTCCACATGCTGGCGATGCGATCTGAGGTCCGACCGGGTAGCGGCACGCTTTAACCCACACCGATTCCGCTGGGCGCGCCCCAGCGGAGACATTGCCGGGGGGCATCCGTCGAACATGCTGGACGGGAGCTACCCGCTCGGGGGCGTGCTCGCCTACGGCGACACCCTCACGATCCTCGGACCGGACAGCCACACCTCTGGTGGTTTCGCTGTCATCGCCACCGTCGCGTCCGCGTCACTGTGGAAAGTCGGCCAACTCCGGCCGGGGCGTGACACAGTGAGGTTCCGCGAGATCGGTCTGCAGCAGGCGGCCGCACTCACCGAGCACGTCAACCGGTTACTGGATCCTCGAAATTTCGAGACACGGTGATCTGCTATCCGCGCAGTTGGGAGTGTCCGACGAACCTTCAGTCCGGCTGAACCCACGGCGGAATGGATGATAATTCGCTGTATCACCCCACCCGGCCGCCCCCACCGTGTCGGCCCCGGCGGCTAGCCTGGGCGTCCATGAGCGAGGCATATCCGTTCCAGCGGCTCGACGACCGCCTGGCAGGCAAGCCCGTTGACGACGTGCTCCTCGACGGGGTTCCCGACCACCTGGAGCTCCCGCTCCGCGACTGGCTCAAGGCGGCGTTCAAAGTCGAGCCACCGTATAAGAATCGGCCGCATATGGAGGAGCTCGCTCAGCAGGTCGTGGTCTCGCTGCAGTGGTCCGCATACACGTCGAGATCGAAGGTCGAATACATCAATACGCTTGTTGGAGCCCCCACGGACGAGCTGTTGGTCGTGGTCGACGCGGTACTGCAGTGCGACGGTGACAATCCGGGGGTTTCGCAGATTGGGCGTGACAAGCGCGCGAAGCTGCGAGATTTGCTGTATCGGGGACGCTCGGTCTACCGCATCAGCGATAACGGTCGGCAGCTGGTGAGACGGGTGGATCCGACGGCTGAGGACGCCTACCGCGCGGCCGTGGGCGCGGCCGACCCGACAACCGCGCAGTTGCTGGCCGATGCGTGGCGGCATGCCTACAAGCCGGACCCAGAGCCGACGACGGCGTACCGGGAGGCGGTGCGCGCGGTCGAGCAAGTCGCCTGCCCGCTCGTGCTGCCCAATGACAACGACCCGACTCTCGGGAAGGTGATCGCGCACCTGCAGGACGCGGGCCACAAATGGGAAACCGTGCTGGTGGCCAAGGGCGGCGATCCTGGTGGACCCGAGCCGGTCCGCGAGGTGATGTCACGGTTGTGGACTGGACAGGTCTCCCGTCACGGCGGCGCCAAGAACTCGCGCGACCAGGACCCCGGGGAAGCCGAGGCAGCCGTGCACGCCGCGGTGCTGCTGGTGCACTGGCTGAGCAGTGGCACGCTACGGGGCAAGTCATGACCGCAACCCCGTTGGCTGCCTCCGCCCCCGCCTGCCGCAGCGAGCTCGCCCACTTCCTCGGAAATGCCGGTAGTGGCCGGCGAGCTGGTCGACCGAGCCCGTGCCGATTTGCCGGAGCTGGCCGAGCATCCTGAGCGGGAGCAGCTTCGATTGGCCAGCTGGCTGGTCAGCTTGCGAGCGACCCGTACCCGGCGGTCCTATGCTCGCGATGCGCAGGTGTGGCAAGCCTGGCTGGCCGCCGGTCGGGTGCACGTGGACCTATGGGTGCGGGAACAACGCGATGCCGGGGCGGCCGCGTCCACGGCGTGCCGGCGACTGTCGGCTCTCGCGAGCTAGTATCCGTACGCGGCCAGCCAGGGGCTGGTCGAAGCCGTGCCGACCGAGGGGGTGGCCCGGCCGGCGGTGGATCGGGATGTCACCGGCACCGTGGGGATCGACCGCGCCCAGGCTCGGGCGTTGGTTGCGGCCGCCGACGCCAATACCGGCCCGGCCCAGGCGCGCACCCCCGCGGTGATCCGGCTGCTGCTGCACAACGGGCTGCGGGTGGACGGGCTGCTGGCGACTGATATCGCCGATGTGGGCCACGACCGGGGCCACCGCGTGCTGACTTTCACGCGCAAGGGTCGCCGGGCCGCACGGGTGCCGTTGGCCCCGGCCACCTAGTCCGCCCTCAAGGCCTATCTGAAGCCCCCCGCCGACCAGGACGGGCTGGACGACTGGCGCGCCCTGTCCGGCCCGCTGCTGTCCATCCGCCGCGAGCACTGGCTCCGGCAAAGCTGCCTGTGGCGCCTAGTCCGCCGACTGGCCCGCGTGGCCGGGCTGGAGTGCTGGTGTGACCCCCCAGCCTGGCTACGCTTGACCACCGGCAAAACCATCGAAAACGCGCTCATCGCCCCCGCCATGACCGTCCTCGCCATCGCCCCACTGCCCGGCATCACCGACGTCCTCGTTGCAACTGCTCACACCCTGTAGCCGCTGCCGCAAATGGTCGTTGCGTGCCGCTTTCCTTGTCTCGTACTACCGGCTATCACCCATACACCATTATTATGTCTATGTGGACGCTACGTTGGAATTCTGGGTTGTGCTCGCCGACATCTCAGCGACGGCGTTCATCTGCGCGGGCCTGCACGCCCGCATCCGAACAGAAACCAGCACCAGACCGCTTCAGGCACAGCAGTCCCAATAGCGTTCCACATTCATCGACAACGGCCAGTCGGCGCCGCTCAGCATCCCGCATCCAACTCCAGACTGTGTACAGCTCGGCATCCGGAGCCACGGTACGTCCCCGTTTCCGACCTACCCAGACAATGGGCGTCTGGTCGGCGAACATAGGAGGAATCGCGTCAATATCGCTACGCTCTACTACAGTGACAAGCACCCCGAGAGTGACAACTAGTAGCGCATGCACGTGGTCGTCGCGGAACATCTCGCGGGCGTCACATACCGTCGTGGTCCGCTGGCACGTCTTCGGGAACCGGATCATCGAGTCGGCCACAGTCGTCACTTCCGTGGGACTTGGACCGCAGATAGGCCAAGGCATCCGACCGAAGCGATGATCGGTGCGGAGCGATACCTCTCCTGTCATGGGTCAGACCTTCAGGCGGCATCACTGGAGTGACCGGGTACAACCGGTAGTTCCGACCTGACGAGTGGAGCCAAGTTGTTGATGGCCAAGGCAGCTTCGCCGAAACCGACCGAGATCAAGTTGACGTTGCCAGCATACTCCGCGATGTCACCTGCGGCGAAGACTCGTCTCAGATTCGTGCTCATCGAGCGGTCCACAGATATCTGGCGGTTGCGTAGTTCAAGACCCCACGTCAAAACAGGACCTAGATCCGCAAGGAATCCGAGTGCTGCCACGACTGCGGTTGTAGCCAACACTTCAGTGTGTCCAGTCTCGACGTTGACGAGCTCCACTTCCTCGATGGTCGGGTCACCGTGAACCTCATGCACCTCGAATGGTGTCAACACCCCCACCGAGGAGGCACGCAACAAGTCGACGCTACGCTCATGCGCGCGGAATCGATGGCGTCGATGTGCCAGCGTCACGCTTCGTGCTAGCGGTTCGAGGCTCAGCGCCCAGTCGACCGCCGAATCACCACCACCGACCACGAGCACGTCAGCACCGGCAAGGTCCGACAACTCCGGAACGAAGTAGCGCAGTCCTCGTCCCTCATACTCCGAGCCACTCGGGAGTACGCGCGGTGTGAATCGGCCTATTCCGCCGGCGATTACTACTCCACCGGCCGTGATGGTTGTCCCCCTGTCGGTCGTGAGTGTCACAACGTCCTGGCACTCCTTCGCAGTCAGCGCGGTGTGTCCCAGCAGGTACTGTGGCTTGGCCTGGGCTGCCTGCTCGACAAGCGCATCCACGAGGTCCTGCGCTTTGACCGCAGGGAAACCTGCGACGTCGTATACTTGCTTTTCCGGGTACAGCGCCGCCATCTGGCCACCCGGTTGCGACAGGGCATCGATGATCGTCACAGACAGTCCGCGAAAGCCAGCGTAATAGGCTGCATAGAGGCCACAGGGTCCAGCTCCGACGATGGCTACGTCGGTCTCGATAGCAGTCGGGTCGAGCCCTGTTTCCAGGACGGTTCCTACGTCGAAAGGATCAGGCTTCATCGGCGTGCCTTTCTGCTACGAGCGGGTGATCCACGCCGATTGGACCGCAACGACCAGCCCCTCCCACGGCGTCGTCGTGCTCGTTGAAGAACTCGATCGCTGCCGTCGCGAACGGTTGGACCTCATCGGGCATCTTGTGCTCCCAGTAGATCGCGTCGCTCGGGCAGGCAGGCATGCACTTCCCGCAGTCAATGCACTCGTCGGGGTGGATATACATCATGCGATCGCCTTGGTAGATGCAATCCACCGGGCACTCTTCGACGCAAGACTGGTCAAGAATATCGACACAGGCGTCCGTGACGACGTATGCCATGGGAAACCTCCGCTATCACCGAGTTTCGATCTGGACCAGGGTGTCGGAAAACGTCGGGCAGTTTCCGAGATCGCCGAAAACAGACGGGTTCACGGCCGCGACGGTTGTTGATCCAGCCATCTGATCCCGCCACGCACCGCAATTGGAAACCACAAGACCAGGAAACATCGACTTGTCGACCTTCGCGCGGACCGTAAACCCGCCACGGTCGTTGAAGACTCGCACGTAGTCGCCGGACGAGATGCCACGCTCTTCAGCGTCCTCCGGGTGTATGAGGACGTTCGGCTCCTTCTGCACCTTTCGATGAAATTCGAGATTCGCGCTGCTGGAGTTCAGGTACGCGTGCGACTTCGGACTCAGCATGCTCAGTGGGTACTTGGCCGCGAGCTCTGGGTTGCTCCTAATCGACTCCCGCGGTGGTATGTAGTGCGGCAGCGGATCGACAGGATCGCCTGGCTGGTACTCGTTGGAGCCCTGCCGGAACAGGGGAACCACGAAGTTGCCGTTTTCGGCGAGCGACGCCTTGAACTCGACCTTTCCCGAAGGCGTGGGAAAGTTTCCCTCCGCATGTGGCGCGTACTGATCGGGCGTAGGCACGTTCAGCCGCTGCCATCCCTTCTCCTTCAGCGACTCGACGGTGATTCCCTCCATAGCGGGAGCTGACCAGTCGAAGGATTCGGCGATCATGTCATCGTCCGTCCGCCGGAATACGGGCTCAGAGAAACCCATTCGGGCTGCGAGTCTGCGGAAAAGCTCGGTGTTTGGGACGGCCTCACCAAGCGCCTCGATCGCCTGGTGTGACCTTCCCCCATTGGACTGGACACTCGAGTTGATTGGAGAGTGTCCGTGTGACCGAAGGGCAACGACGAGCTCGCCGGAAGTTCTCGGCGGA
>NZ_FZNW01000041.1 GCF_900188115.1 Haloechinothrix alba
CAGGGTCGAGGCCGACCGGCCCGCGATCTCGCCCAAGCGCCTCACCCGCTACACCTGCTCACCCGCCCGGACAAGCTCACAGACCACCAGCGGGAACGACGAGCACCTGACCGACTGGATTGAGCAAGGCCGGGCCGAGGACCTGCCCCACCTGCACGCGTTCACCCGCGGACTCGAGTTCGACCGCCACGCCGTCAACGCCGCTCTCACCCTGCCATTCCATAATGGACGAATCGAAGGAGTGAACACCAAAACGAAGATGATCAAGCGGCAGATGTACTGACGCGCAGGCTTCACCCTCCTCCACCACCGCATCCCGCTCGGCTAACGCTACCCACCGTCACCACCGAATATGGGCCAGAGCCATTTAGCTGACAGGCCCCTCTACGTGTGTCGTTTCACTTGGGATTGCCTGCACCTTCCCACTGGCGGGGGGCTACTGGCACTTGGCTCATCGATCCTTGTCGGCGTTGCTCGAGTTTCGCTCGACCTTCGGGGGTCATCTCGTCGTGGGTCCAGAGGAAGTCGCCGTCGATGTCGACAACGACCGTTCGAACACCGGGGACCGACTCGATCCGGCGTTGGATGCTCTGGGTGATTGACCCGATAAGCACACACATGGGATTGGTGGGGCTGACGAGTACGTGAACGTCGCCGTCTTCGTCCACGTCCCAGCTCCGCACCAGTCCGAGTTCGAAGACATTAAGGGGCGCGCGAGCCGCGATGGAGCACGGGTCGTCCACGGTGGCGATGGCCTGGGCGACTGCGTTTTCCAGTGCGGTCATCATGCGCTCACCGCCTCTTGCCGGTTGGCGAACTCTTCTTTCCAGGTCGAGTACGGGGCGGGTCGGTCGTTGTGCCGGCGGCGCTGCACGAACTGGTCGTTGGCGATCTTGGCCAGTGCATTGTCGATGTCGAGTCCGAGGATGTTCGCGGAATTCCGACCGAGGATAAGCGCCTTGTCGTCCTTCGTTAGCGGTTCGATCCCATACCCTTGACACGTTTCCGGACTGAATTGGAAATTCCGGAACGCCTCGAGCAGCGGCTGCGTGTGGGCGAACATGGAGCCGTCAGAGAAGATGACCTTTGCGGGACCACCCCAAAACATGAACTCTGCCAGGGTGGATTCGAAGAGCTTGGGTGCTTTGAAGAGCAATGACATGGTCACTTCGAGGTTGGCATAAACATTGGGGTATCGCGCGATCGCCCAGGCCGTCTCGGTCGTGAACGCGAGCCCCGCGTGGATGATCTCAAAGTTCAGGTCCGGGAAGGCACCGGCCGCACCGTCCACATCATCGACACGGTATGGGTTCATCGGTACAGGCCCGAGCGGGGCTGCCTTGTGGATGGCCACGGTTTTGAGACCGTGCTCGCGGGCGCGCTCGAGCAGGGGGAAGGCGAGGTCGGTGTCGTCCATGCGCCAGGAACGGTCTGGGGCGACTTGGGCCGGGTACATTTTGAGTCCTACTGCCTGCGGAAGTTCCGCCATTTGCTCGTCGAGCTCTCGCAGGCAGGTCTCGAGGCCTGCCGTCGGGTCGACTCCGACGTAGGCACGAAATCGGTCAGGATATTTGTTTACGGCCTCGACCGTTTTAGCGCGGGCGCAGAGTCCATCGTAGAAGTAGGAATCCAGTCGCAGGGTGTGGGTGACCGCGATGTCGACGTCAGACTCCACGAACAGTGTCTCGGCCATTGCGTCTACCGACCAATCGGAGAAAAACTCCTCCTCGGTCATGTTGACGCCTGATGGCTGCCACCCCATATGCAACGCGCGCAGCAGATCCGCTACGTCCGTCCCTTGCTTGGTGCGGTAGTTCGATGGCGCCAAATTGTACGCATGTGCAACAGGATTTAGGATGAACCAATCGTCGAACATGTGACACTCCTTTGATTCTTTGACACCTGTCTCAGCGAAGAGAACTGGCGTGGGGGCTGTACTCCGAGCACTAGACTCGGCGTTCGAGGCCGGCCCAGTACTCGTCTCGGAGCTGGCGTTTGAGGACTTTGCCGTTGGCGCTGCGGGGCAGCTGCCGGAAGATCACCGATTTGGGTGCCTGGACGCTGCCGAGTTCGCTCTTGCATCGCTCGATCAGCTCCTGGGCCGTGATCTGCTGGTCGTCTTTGGGTTCGACGACGGCGGTGACGGATTCGCCCCACTTGTCGTCGGGAATGCCGATGACGGCGCAGTCAAGCACGGCGGAATGACCCCACATGACGCGTTCAACGGTACTGGGGTAGACATTGAACCCCCCTGTGATGATCATGTCGCGTTTGCGGTCGACGACGTAGATGAAGCCGTCGTCGTCGCGGTAGCCGATGTCGCTGGTGCCGTGCCAGCCGCCCGGACGGCGGGTTTGCGCGGTCTCGTCGGGGTCGTTGTGGTAACCGGTCATGACGAGGTCGCCACGAACCACGATCTCTCCGCGCTCGTGCGGTCCCAGCACCGTGCCGTCGTCGCCCATGATCTCCACCGCAGCGACCAGAGAGGGGCGTCCGCAACTGCGCAGGCGGTGCGCCTTTGCCGGATCACTTGCGGCTTCGGCATGATCGGCGGGCGCCATACAGGTGGCGATCATGGGGGCTTCGGCTTGCCCGAAGGTCTGCGTCATGACCGGCCCGAAGACCTCGAGGGCCTCGCGGAGCTTGTCCTCGGACATGGGTGCGGCGGCATAGATGAAGTGCCGCAGCGAGCTGACGTCGGTATCCCGCACGCCCGGATCGGCGAGCAGGGCATAGATAGCTGTTGGGGGCAGGAACAGCCGGGTGACCCGCTCGTACTCGATCGCGTGCAGGATCGCGCCGGTGTCGACACCGTCGTGCAGGATAACGCTGCCGCCCTCGGCCAACGTGGGCCACACGGATATTCCGGCGGCATGTGTCATGGGGGGTGCCAGCAGATAGATTGGCGGCGTGGGCTCGGGCATGTGCGCGTTGTATGCCAAGCTCATGGTCAAAAACTGCCGGTTGGTGACGGGAACCACCTTGGAACGGCCGGTGGTGCCGCCGGTGCCGAGCATCATGGCGACCGCGTCCGGATCGAAGGGCAGGCGTGGGACGGTCGTACCGGGTGGGACAAGCCAGCGCCCGAACTGTTCCTCGGAGTCGCCATCGAAGGCGACCGACATTCGGATACCGGGTGTGGCGGTCATGATCTGGTCGGCCCGGTCGGACAGTGCGGCGTCGTACAGCAAGATCTCGGCTTCGGCACGTTCCAGCAGTTCGGCCAGTTCGGAAGGTTCGGAGCGTGGGTTGACAGCCACCCAGGTCGCTCCAGCCCGCAAGATGGCCAGCACGCAGAGGAACGCCGTGACGTTGTTAGGGCTGTAAACCGCGATGCGTGTGCCCGGTACGGCGCCGTCATTGCGCAGGCTTGCGGCGATGCGGTGCGAGAGCGCGGCAACCTGCCGGTGATCCAGTGAGACGCTGCCGTCGGCGGAGCGCAGGCACGGGCCGTCCGGGTTGACGGCCACGCCGCGGTCGATGTAGTCAGTGAACACGAGACCTCTCTCAGGGACTGGTGTGTCTGTTTCTGTGCGAGCGATCATGCTGGGGAACCCCACCAGGATCGACGTGCGTCACCATTCGTTGTCAGGCCCACACGGGAACCCCACCAGGGCGCGCCCCTTATCGAGGGAGTCGACCATTGGCATGGGTAGCTCGTCGGCGAAATGGAGCGGTGCCTCAGGTATGTAGAGCTCGATTGATCGCAGCGGCGACGCTCTCGACGGCGTCCCTACCGGCCGGCAGCTTGCGCGGCGCCATCGGCGCGTGGTGGATCAGACTGGGCTGCTCGATGTGCTCCACCGCGACGTCGGATGCGCGGAGCTTGTCGGCGTAGTTCTTGCCGTCGTCGCGTAGCGGGTCGTATTCGCCGGTCAACACGAGCGCGGGAGCCAGGCCGGCGTGCGAGTCGGCGTGCAGCGGCGACAGTAACGGATCAGTCGGATCGCCCTCCGGTGCGTATTGCTGCAAGGCCCATTGCAGCTGCGGCTTCGTCAGCAGGTAGTCCTCGCCGAGCTGATCCCACGACGGCGAGCTCAGTGTCACGTCAAGCAGCGGCAGCATGAGGGCTTGGAAGTCCAACGATGGAAGATCGTCACGGTCACGGCTCAACATCGCCGCCGCGGCGGCGACCTGACCGCCGCTGCTTTCGCCCCCCACCGCGATGCGGCCGGGATCTATATCGAGCCGCTTGCCGTGCTCGCGGATCCAGCGGATCGCCGAGCACACCTCGTGAATAGCCGTCGGAAAGCGCGCCTCGGGAGCGAGCTGGTAGTCGACTGCCAGCACCGCGCACCGCGACCTGTCGCTGATAAAGCGAAGATACGCATCCATCAAGTCCACCGTCACGCGCACCCAGGAGCCACCGTGCGCCCACACGATTACTGGTTCTCGTTGCCCGGTATCAGGGATATAGAGTCGAGCACCGACATCCGGTCCCGCGTCGGACGGGATGTTTAACTCCCGCACCTCCGCCATCTCGACGATATCGAAGCTCAACGCCCGAAAGGGCTCCACCGCGGCGCGGAATTCCTCCAGCGACACTTCCCACGGAGGCGGTGCCGGCTTACCATCGCGGGATTGGGCGAGGAACTCGGCGGTTTCAGTGTCCAATGGCATACGATCTCCCTTCCACCGGTCGGGAATTCGGATGGGTAGTATTCGAGCGCGAGGTAGCTAGTGGTTGCTGCCGACCGCCATTGGCAGCCAGCTGCCTCGAAGCTCGCACGGCGCTGCCGCGGAACTCGGATCGCCAGTTCAGGTAGGGTTCCCAGCGTCCCGAGCGGTCGCGTTCCTCGGCGAATCGGTCGCGGATGATACGGTCTTTAGCGGCACTGAGATCGAACCCGATGATTCTGGCGTAGTTCTCCCCTAAGATCATGCGCTTGTCTGTATGGGTGAGCTTCTTGAGATCGTACCGCGCACACGCATCGTCACTGAGCTGTAGGCTCACCAGCCGGCGCAATATCGGCTGGCTGTGGGTCACCATGCAAGCGTCCGAGTACAGAAGCCGCCCCGGCCCGGTAAGCCGGAGGACGCCGCAGAGGACGCGCTCGAATTCAGCGGGTTGGTTCATCAGCAGCCCGGTGACCGACTCGAGCCGGAAATGAACATTGGTCCGAGTTGCCAGGGCCGTAACGGCTGCCGCGGCGTTCGGGTGCGTCGGTAGTGCCGTCTCAAAGCTCAGTTGCGGGAATGCCTTCGCAGCTGAGTCGAGGGCACGCAGGTGGTGTGGCTCGGTCGGTGCCAATCCGGCCCACGCGGCATGGTGCACGGCAACCGTCTTGATCCCCCGCTGCTGTGCGTGCTCCAGCAGCGGGAAGACGGCCCCCTCATCATCCAGGCGGAAGCGTGGGCTTGGCTCGTCCGCCGCGAGATGCAGCGTCATGCCGACGGCGCCCGGGATGCTATCCAACTCCCGATCAATGAGTCGACGGCCCGCGTCGGGACCCAGGTCGGGCTCAACGGCAACATAAGGCAGGAAACGCTGGGGGTGATGAGAGACGGCCAACGCGGCCTTGACATGCGCGTCCGCATTATTCTGTGGTTGCTGGTAAATGCGGATGGCATGTGGGGCAGCCAGGTCGATGTCGGTCTCCAGGAAAAGTGTCCGTGCAAGCGCCGTCGCCGACCAGTTCGAGTGGAACTCGGCGTGACTCATGCTGGCTCCGGAGCGGCTGTGCTCCCGGTGTAGCGCCCAGAGTCGCCGGCAAGCCGCTGTTGCATGGCCGTTCCTGGCTTCCGCGTGCGTCAGATCGCACACGCGTGATCCCGGGTTGATCACAAACATTCCGTCGATCATCGAACGCTTCTCAATCGCATCTTCGGTTTTCATTCCTCGGTCATTCGCTCGGTGATGGGTGTGAACGACCACGGTCCGATCGAGGCTGCGTCAATTGATTTCGGCAATGCTATGGTTCCGGACTCGACCCGCTTATGCAGCTCCTCCAGCGCCTCGTCGGGGTCTCCCTCGATTTCGTACAGGGCCATGTAGCGATGGGCGCTCGGCACGAAACCCGATAGCTGGTTGTCATTCAACTTGAAGCGTTGAGCCGCGACAAAACCCGGGATTTGGAGAACCTCGTCTAGATGCTGCCCGGTATACCATTCATTGAATTCGGCTTCGTTATCCTCGGTCGGATTGGAGAATACGGCCAAGACGTGTTTGGGCATGTGATATCTTCTCTTTCTAAGGAGTTTGGTTCACTAGGGACATGTGCTGAAAGGCTGTTCGGGAGCTGTTCGTCGGGCGCATCACCGACCTCGACTGGCGCACTGGCGACGCCAGCCGATCGCGGCGCCGGGCGTGGCCTGCGCTGGGACTGATGCCGATGCGCTCTAGCAAGGCCCTTGGCGCCGCGATCGGCCTCGCACCGAGGTCCGCAACACGCTCTGCGTCAGCTACTCCTCCGGGAACTCGCCAGGGGCCAAGAAATAGATCCCAAATTCGTCGCCCATCCAACGCACGGCCTCCGCAAGAGCTTCGTCGGACTCGATATCCGCTGCCCTCATTTTGGATATGTCGATGAAGAACTCTCCGAGCGAACCGCCGGGAACCTCGAAGACGAGCACGCGGGCACCTTCGCTGCCGGTCATCTCGTAGTAATGCGCCAGCTCCCGCGGAGCCCACACAAGGTCACCGGCTTGGGCGACGGCGGTCACCACGCCCTCGGGGGCAGCGACCCTCAGCGTGATTTCACCGTCCAGGACATAGAAGCCCTCGTCCTCCAGGGTGTGAACGTGGGCTCCAGCCACGTCACCCGGACCCCAGTTGATCTCTACCATGCCCAACGCGTTTCCGGTCTGTGCCCCGAACGCGTGGAAGGTGGCCTCCACGTCGGTCATCATCCCCCGGCCGATCTTGAGCGAGCGTACGTCCGATTTGTCGGACTTGTACGGCCGGTTGCAGAGATGCTGATCAGACCGTGGCGGCACGATGAGCTTCGCATCCGAGGTGAGCGGACCATGATTCAGACTCGGCGTCCGTGGCGGCAGATCGTCTGAGCCTGTATCGAGGTACACTCCGTAGTTCTGCTTGCTTGACTCAACCACCTGGGCCAAGTCTGGAGAGTCCGGCGACCCGTTGACTTTGAGTTGTTCGAAAAAGCTAGGAACCAAACTTGTTCCTGGTGTCAGGAACTGGATCAGGCGCGCGGGCCCGTCCTCGCTGACCCGTAGGCCGTGGCGGCGACGCACCGGGTGCCACACGAATTCCCCCGCAGTAGCCGTAAGCTCGAGATTGTCATCGGGCATCGGAAAAGTGACCGTGCCCTCCGCGACATACCAGCCCTCATCCTCGAACATGTGAGTGTGCAGGCCGATCTCGTAACCAGCAGGATAACGATGCTCGGCAACGCTGATCTGGCCGTTGGTCTGCGAACCTTCGGCCAACACAGACATCTCTACCGCTGGCGTGCCAGGCACCGCCCACTTGATCACCCGTCCCGGCGCTTCAATATGGAATGGCACGTTCGATACCACTGGCTGCGCAACTTGCGTCGTCACTGCAATCGTCCTCTCGTATGTGAGGTTCAACACCGTCCTCGGCGCTGGACAGAAAACTACACATGACGTCGTGTGTAGTCAAGTGGCTGAGTTGACCCACCGCAGATGCGCGCATCGGCGGGTCGTTGACTCATGTGGGAGGACAGACTCACCAGGGCAGGAGTGTGCTGCTCCAATAGCCCTGGTCACGATACTGATGATGAGTGAGCGACGTGCGGTGTCAGTTGAGTCCCGCGTAGTGGTGTAGTGCGGTGGCTGGTGTGGGCGTCTCGGACGAGGGAGCGGCCATCGTGTGATCCTTCGAGTCAACCTTCCACAGAATCCTCGAACGGAGTCATCACGATGGCCGCTGCTCATATTGTTGACCCTCATGGTCTGCTCGGTGAAGTCCTGGCCGAAGCGTCCCCGGATCTGATGCGCAGCATGTTGCAGACGATCATCAACGAGCTGCTGTCTGCGGAGGCTGACGCGGTCGCCGGCGCCGAGTACGGTCGGCCCAGTCCCGAGCGGGTCGCCCAACGCAACGGTTACCGCCACCGCGACCTCGACACCTGCGTGGGCACGATCGACGTTGCCGTTGCCAAGCTCCGCTCGGGCACCACGTACTTTCCCGAGTGGCTGCTCGAGCGCCGCAAACGCGCCGAGTCCGCGCTGATCACCGTGGTCGCGGACTGCTACCTCGCCGGGGTCTCGACCCGCCGTATGGACAAGCTGGTGACAACTCTAGGCATTAACTCGCTGTCGAAGTCGCAGGTCAGTCGGATGGCAGCGGATCTGGACGAGCACGTCGAGCAGTTCCGCCATCGCCTGCTGGACACGGCCGGCCCGTTCACGTTCGTGGCCGCCGACGCACTGACGATGAAGGTCCGCGAGGGCGGACGGGTCATCAACGCGGTCGTCCTGCTGGCCACCGGCGTCAACGGCGTCAACGGCGAGGGGCATCGCGAGGTGCTCGGAATGCGGGTCGCGACCAATGAGACCGGTGCCGGGTGGAACAGCTTCTTCGCCGACCTGGTTGCCCGCGGCCTGGGTGGGGTCCGCCTGGTCACCAGCGACGCCCATGCCGGTCTTGTCGAGGCGATCGCCGCGCACCTGCCCGGCGCGTCCTGGCAGCGCTGCCGCACACACTATGCGGCGAACCTGATGAGGATCTGCCCCAAGGGCATGTGGCCTGCGGTGAAGGCGATGCTGCACAGCCTCTATGACCAACCGGACGCCGCGGCAGTCAACGCCCAGTTCGACCGATTGCTCGATGACGTCGGCGAGAAGCTCCCGGTCGTGGCCGAACACCTCGATGCCGCTCGCGCTGACCTGCTGGCCTTCACCACCTTCCCCACGGACGTGTGGGTCCAGATCTGGTCGAACAATCCCACCGAACGGCTCAACAAGGAGATCCGTCGACACACCGACTCCGTCGGCATCTTCCCCACCCGCGACGCCATCGTCCGCCTGGTCGGCGCGGTGCTGGCCGAACAGACCGACGAATGGGCCGAGGGACACCGCTATCTCGGCGTCGACGTCCTCACCCGCTGCCGCCTCGCGATCGTCCCCCACACCGGAAACGAGGTGACCACCAACTCCCTGCCCACCCCGACCGCCTGACCCCACAACGAAGGATCACTACACCACACCCAGAGACTTGACCGCGGTGTCGAAGGCAATCCGGTATCTCGCCGCTGCGCCCGGCACGCAAAGGCGAAGCCGAACGTTCCGGCGCCCGCTTCTTCAAGCCACTGCGCCAACTCATCGAGTCGATCAACGACACCTGCAAAGGCCAACTCCACCGCGAAACCCAAGGGGACCACACCCCCGAGCAGTCATCGTGTGCATCTGACAACGCATCCTTGCCCTCACCGCAGCCATCTGGCACCACGACAAAATCGGCGCACCGATCGAACGGGCGATCACAGCTTAGGGACCACTGACCCCTTGACATGATTCATCTGAGGACAAGGAGTCGTTGCCACACTGTGGTTCTGTTCGGCGGTCCTGGACGCCGACGGGCAAGGGACTCGTCGACCTCGTCGCGAGTTGGACACTTGAGGTTCCCCAGCCTTGCTTGTTAAGCCGCTGATCCCCGAGGTCAGTCCGACTATGCAGGCTCTGGATCGTCGGCCAAGTAGATCGCGCGCATCCACATCACAGAGCCGACCTCAGCCAGCTCCTCGTTCGTCATCGCATCCACCGCGTTGATGAGGCCGACGAAGAGTAACCGCTCCCCCTGCCATACCAGGCCCTGCGCCAGCACGCGTGCTTCCGGCCCGGCCGGGGCCACACCTCGCTCCCGTTCCCGTTCAATCGCGGCTGTCGTCGCGTCAATCAGCCCGGAGATAATCTGTTGCCAAGCCTGGCTAACCTCAGGCACCGCGTTCCACATGTCGCCCGCCTCGCGCACTGCGGCGCCGTAACGCTGCCAGACGTCCCCCATGCGCTCAAACGTCGTCTTCATCGCCTCAAGTGGGCGCATCTCAAGCGGTCGTACGAACCAGCTGTCCGAAAGCTCATAGACCTCGTGAACTTCGTCAGCCGTCTGGTGCAGTAGCGCCGCCAGCGCCTCGTACTTCGACTTGTAGTAGCGATAAAAACGAGCACGGCTGATACCCGCCGACATAGCGATCTCATCCACACTAAGGTTTCGCAGCGGAGTACTCAACAGCAACTCCTCCAGGGAAGTGAGGATGAGGCCGGCTCGCCGACTCCTAGCCTGATCAGCACGTACGGTGCGACCATCTTTCGCCCCCTCCAACGTCTCACCTGCCATAAACTCTGTATTGTACCGGTTAGCTGTTCTGCCCAGGATGGTTGGTGACACGCGGCGTGGGTGATTGATAGACGAGAGCCTTCCTTGGCTCGGTGTGAAGCGAACGAAGCAGTCGCACCGCAAGGAAGGCTCTCGATGTTTCATCGTAACGCCCCGCTCACGCCGGAAGGGCACCGTCGTCTGTGTGAACGTGTCGACGCTGGCCGCCCGATCTGCCATGTCGCGGCCGAGGCCGGGATCGCCCGGCAGACCCTGGGCCACTGGTACGCCCGGTGGCAGGTCGAAGGCGAAAACGGGCTACAGGACCGCTCCAGCCGTCCCGAGACCAGCCCGAACCAGACCCATCCCGATGTCGAGGTCCGGGTGTGTGCGCTGCGCCGCGAGCACAAGGTCGGGCCGGTGCAGCTGGTCGGCACCCTGGCCGAGGAAGGCATCATCCTGCCCGCCTCGACGATCTACCGGATCCTGGTCCGGCACAGCCTGTCTCGGCTACGGGATCTCGACGTGGATGGTCAGGACCTGCGCGAACCGGTGGTCCGCTACGAGTGGGACCGGCCCGGCGACCTGGTGCACGTGGATGTGAAAAAGATCGGCCGGATCCCCGACGGCGGCGGCTGGCGCGTCCATGGCCGCGGCTCGACCCAGCACAAGGCCACCAGCCGGGCCAAAAGCGCCGGTGCCCGCGCCGGCTACGTCTACCTGCACTCCGCGGTCGATGACCACTCCCGGCTGGCCTACACCGAGGAGCTGGCAGACGAGGCGGGCGCCACCGCGGCCGGGTTCTGGCAGCGGGCGGTGACATTCTTCCGCCGCCACGGAATCACGCGGATCCACCGGGCGCTCACCGATATTCAAGCTTGGTGTGCGGTGTTGAGCCTGTCTTGTCGGCCGGCGGGGAAGGATCGGTGCCGTCCGGCACCTGCCCGTCAACGTTGTTTGACCGAGTGGAGCGCCGCGCGACTCCTGGCCTGTTGACCATGCTGGCGGGTGGGGCCACTGCCGGAGTACGAGATTCCCTGTGAGGAACCCGGCGACCACAATCCCGGTGGGATGGATGTGGATCCCTGTTAGCGAATGTCTGGTGCGGATCGTGCTCCAACGGCGGCCCGGCGGCCGGAGCTGATCTCAGACGAGCAGAGGAGACCGGTAGTGATCATTCGGATGGGTATCGACATCGCGATTCGGGCGCCGCACCAGGCCAGCCTGGCTGACGAACAGGGACGGGTGCTGTGGTCCGGGCACCGATTCCGCACCAGCAGCGAGGATCTCGATCGGTTGTGGTCACGGCTGCCCGACGACGTCATGCCTGATCAGGTGACGATCGTGATGGAGCCGACGCGCAACGCCTGGGTTCCGTTGGCGGCGTGGTTTCGCAGACGCGGTGCCACCGTGGTGCTGGTGTCCGCCGAGCGGTCGGCCGACCTGCGCGCCTACTACGCCAAGCACACCAAGAGCGATCGGCTGGACTCGATCCTGCTGGCGCGCCTGCCGCTGCTGCACCCGGACGGACTGCACCCGGAGCACGGCATCGGCCCAGGCGATCCGCTGCGGCGAGCAACGAAGCTGCACTCCACACTGGTCAAGCGCCGCACCACCAGCCTGGCCCGGCTCGATGCGCTGCTGGAACTGCTCGGACCGGATTGGCACGCCGCGCTGGGCGGTGACCTAGCGAACAAGACCCCGCTGCGGTTCCTCGCCGCTGGATACGCCGACCCACACACCCTCCGGAGACTGGGGCGTTGCCGGCTAGCCCGATTCTTCTACCGGCACTCCCGCGGCGCCTGGGGCGAGCCCGAAGCTGACAAGATTCTGGCCGCGGCCAGAACAACCGCCGACTTGTGGGGTGACGAGCTCGCATTCGCAGAGCTGGCCGAAGACATCGCGGTCGAAGCCCGTTTGGCGCTAGCCATCACCGACGAGATCAAAGACGTCGACGAACGCATCGCCGTGCTGGTCGCCGAGCGCGACCCGGACGGCATCATCACCTCCGCCCCGGGCGTCGGCGCCGTCACCGGCGCTGTCATCCTCGGACGCCTGGGAGACCCCAGCCGATTCTCGTCCTTGGCGGCGGTCCGCAGCTTCAGTGGTCTCGTGCCGTCGCTGGACGCTTCGGGCTTGTCCGGCAGTCATGGCGGCCCCACCAAGCGTGGCGATGCCCTGCTGCGCGAGGCCCTATTCATGGCCGCGAGCCAGGCCCGCCGCCACGACCCGACGCTAGCGGCGAAGTATCACCGGCTGATGGTCGAGACAGGCAAGCACCACAACTCGGCGCTCTGCCACATCGCGTCCATCCTGCTCACCCGCATCGCATCCTGCTGGAAGAACCAGAGCCACTACCAACTCCGCGACGTCGACGGCGCCCTCGTCGACCGCGACAAGGCACGGGCCATCATCGCCGAGCGATACACCGTCCCCGAACAGATACGCCGATCACGCGCCACAGTCGCGGGGACGAGCCAGCGAAGCAAGGAGTCACAAGCTGCTCCATCGACCGGCCCGTCCACCACCCACGCTAGACGCCGCCGAGCCGCTCGACATTCCTTAGGAACGCAACGGTTCCTGCTACCGCTCCCGCACCTGGCGCGACATGCTTGCCGACCAGCACATCGCCCACACGCGGACCCGGGCCTACCGGCCACGAACCAACGGGAAAGTCTGTGAAGACTGGGGCTCGGCGCTGCACCGGGTCGGTCTGACTCCGGCCAAGGTGTGACCACGGTGTCCTGCGTTCGATTTGTCGGCCGGCTCCGGTGCAGCGCCGCGGCGCGCACCGGCCAGACGGATCTGACCTGATAGGAGCTTGGACGAGAAGCCCCGTCACAGACCTGTCGCCCGTCCGGCCGGTTCGCCCCA
>NZ_FZNW01000011.1 GCF_900188115.1 Haloechinothrix alba
CCTCATCCACGCCGCACAATCACCACACGCCTGACACAGCCGGCACACCACCCCCACCTACCGCGCACACCACCCACACAAACCCGAGGAGAACCTCATTCAGCACATCAGGCAGACTGGCGGGGTGACGCCTTTCGGGAACGATCTCGACGCGCTCGCCGCGGAGTTCTCCGCCCGGCGCGGCACGTTGCTGGCGACCGCGTACCGTCTGACCGGCATCCGGTCCGATGCCGAGGATGCCGTGCAGGAAGCGTGGCTGCGGCTCGCCGGGTTGGACGAGGACAGCCGGAACGAGATCCGTGACCTCACCGCCTGGCTGGCCACGGTGGTCGGGCGGATCTGCCTCGACCGCCTCCGCTCCGCGCATGCGCGCCGTGAGCACTACGTCGGCCAGTGGCTCCCGGAGCCACTGGTCACCCAGCTCGACGCGCCGAAGCGCACCGACCCCGTCGACGAGATCGTCCAGCGCGAGGACCTCCGGCTGGCTGCCATGGTCATCCTCGACACGCTCACCCCCGAGCAGCGCGTCGCCTTCGTTCTGCACGACGCGCTGTCACTGCCGTTCGACGAGATCGCGGGCATCCTGGAGTGCTCCCCGGCGAGTGCCCGGCAGCACGCCTCCCGCGGCCGTAAGGCGCTCGCGGACGCGGATCCGCCACCGCGCACCTCGATCGAGGAGCAGCGACAGGTGCTGGAGCGTTTCGTCGCCGCGATCGCCTCCGGCGACATCACCACACTCACGGAGCTGCTGCACCCCGACGTCGTCCTGATCGGCGACGCCGACGGCAAGGCCAGGACAGCCAGGCAGGTCATGGCCGGCCAGGACAAGATCTCCCGGTTCCTGCTCGGGCTGCGGAGGATGTACCCGGACGAGGCGCTGACCGCGGCAACGTTCCTGCTCGTCAACGGCGACCTCGGACTGTACGTCCCACCCCGTCCCGGTTCCGCCGGACACCGCAGGCTCGACGCCCACCTGCAGACGATGGCGCTGCGGGACGGTCGCATCGTGGCGATCTACGACCAGGCGAACCCCGACAAGCTCGGTGCCGTTCCGCCTGCGTCGTGACGCCTGCTGCGGTTCGTCACGATCCCGGCGGTGGCACGCGGCACGCCTCGCCGGAGGTAAAGCCCTGCGCCGGAATGCCCAGTGCCGCGTTGTTGCGCGCACGCATGTTCTCCAAGGCGATGTGGTAGGTCAGCTCCACCACTCCCCTGCGCCCGAACTCGGCCTCGAGCTCGGCGACCTGCTCGTCGGTGACGGCGACCGGGGTCTCAGTCATGGCGTCGGCGTAGGCGATGGCCAGCCGTTCGGTGCGGCTGAACCGAGGGGAGGTCGCGTAGTCGTCGATCTGCTGCAGGCGTTCGATATCCAGGCCGTCCATGCGTTGCAGCATGGTCCCGAAATCGACGCACCACGAGCAGCCGAGCCGCACCGCGGCCCGGTACACGGCGAGCTCGCGCGCGCTGACCGGCACGGCGCGACTGACCTTCTCCACGAGCAACTCGTGCACCGCACCCGCCGTGAACAGTCCACCGTGGTGGGCCGTCACCGCGAACGGTTCGGGGATCGCGCCGTACCGTTTGCGCGCGAACCGGTACGCGAGCCTGCGCAGCAGCCCCGCCTCCTGCGGGGGCACAGCGGGAATCCGTGCCATCGTGGCCTCCTTCTCGTCGAGTCGGTCGCTCACCCTCACGACGGGACAGCGCGCACGGATGTGACAGCTTCAGCGTGGCGCCCGCACTCAGGACGGATCGGTCACGCGGGCGAGGAAGTACACGGCTCCGGTGTCGACGTGCCGGATCAGCAGCAGGAACGGCCGGTCGACACGGAACTCCACGGGTTTGCCGGTCTCCATCGAGGTGAGCCGCATCATCACCGCCGTGGCGGCGGCACCTTCGAGTCCCTGCTCGTCGAGCTCGAGCACGGACTCGTGCAGCACGTCCGACACCGACAGGCGGGGATCGTCGGACAGGCCCCTCAGGTCGGCGGACCTGGTGAACAGCTCACGCACACCCAGCTCCCGCAGCACCTCGACCAGCGAGACGTTCAGCCTGACGGTGAGCCTCGGCATGCTCAGCGCCACCCGCCGCTTCGCACGCCGCGCGAGCAGCTCGCCCAGCAGGTCGCTGTCCAGGCTCGCCTCGGCGGCATCGAGCCGCGCGTCCGGCAGCAGCACCACTGCCTCCACGCCGCCGGACGCGGGCAACGTCACCGACTGCCACTGGCCGGATCGCGCGTACGGCAGCCGCTCCACCTGGTGCATCATCGGCACCCGGTGCGTGCCGGCCGGCGCGTGGAACTCGGCGTCGCCGGTGTCGCGCTCGGCGAACGGGTGCCGCCAGGCCGCCTTGAGGTACAGCGAGCTGACCAGGCTCGCCACCGTGGACTCGTCCACGGCTCCCGCCGGGATCAGCTCCCGGATCAGGTCGCGCGTGAGGTGGGCAACGTCGGAGTTGATCGTGCGACGCGCCCCTTCCGGGTCGGTGACGAACGGCGCCGTCTCCAGCTTCGCGCCGGGCCACGCAGCCAGGTCGGTCCGGAAGTCCGCGTTGAAGTCCAAGCCGTCCCAGATCCACAACGCGTTGCACACCACGAGGGCGGAATCCTCGCCCGAGTCCTCCGCACGCAACGTGGCCGCGTCCCGCAGCAGATCGACATGCTTGGCGATATCGGGCTCGGGCCCCGCCAGCAGCGCGCGCAGCTCCTCGGCGGTGCTCCCCCGCGCCGCCTGGTAGGCCATCCCCAGCGCGCTGGCGACCGAGTAGGGGGAGAAGCACGCGTCGCCACCCGAGGAAAGGCGGTGGTGCAGGTCGAGCGCGAAGGTCAGATGGTCCCGGTTGCCAGGCGCTCGGTCAGCCATGCCGCCCAGTGTGCCAGGCATGCCACGCCGTGGCTTGCGCATCGGTCAACGAGGCCACCTGATCGACCACCACCCGCAGGCGCGCCTCGTCCCCCGAAGCGGCCTCCCACGCAGGCAGGAACGCGCGGTCGAGCGCGCCGGGGGCGCGCCGGGACAGCACGTCGACGAGCTCGGCAAGCAGCTGGCGCTGCCCCTCCTGCACGGCCAGCCGCCGCGCGTCGCTCATCACCGACCGCAGCGCCAGCGCCTTCAACAGCGCCACCTCCGCGGCGACCTGGTCGGGCACGTGCAGCGAGGCGGTGTAGCGCACCAGCGGGCCGTCACCGTGTACCGCTCGGGTGCTCGCGACGGCCGCCGAGGCGAACCGGCCGACGAGCTCACTGGTCAGCCGTTTCAGCGCGACCTGCATTCCGAGACTACCGTCGTAGGACGACTCGACCACCGCGCGCACCGTGGGAAGCTCGAGCAGGTCCACGGCGGCGGCCTCCAGCGCGGCAACGGACAGGTCGGAGAAATGCTTGGCCGCGGTGTCGGCCAGCGCGGCCCGCTCGGTCGTGTCGGTGAGCATGCGCAGTGTCAACCTGCCCGACAGCACGCCGTCCTCCACGTCGTGCACCGAGTACGCGACGTCGTCGGCCCAGTCCATGATCTGCGCCTCGATACAGGAACGCCCCTCCGGCGCGCCGTCCCGCAGCCACCGGAACACCGGCATGTCGTCGGGGTAGACCCCGAACTTCCGCGTACCCGGCGCCGACGGCCACGGGTACTTGGTGGCGGCGTCCAGGCACGCGCGGGTGAGGTTCAACCCGTACGAGCCCTCCCCCGCATCGAGCACCTTCGGTTCCAGCCTGGTCAGGATGCGCAACGTCTGGGCGTTGCCCTCGTAGCCGCCGCACGCCTCCCCCGCCTCGTCGAGCGCGCGCTCCCCGTTGTGCCCGAACGGCGGGTGGCCGATGTCGTGGGCCAGGCCGGCCGTGTCGACGATGTCCGGATCGGCCCCGAGGTCCTCGGCGATGCCACGCCCGATCTGGGCCACCTCGAGGGAGTGGGTCAGCCTGGTCCGGGGGACACCGCTGACCTCGGCACCCTCACCCGGGCCGACGACCTGGGTCTTACCGGCGAGCCTGCGCAGCGCCGCGGAATGGAGCACGCGTGCGCGGTCGCGGACGAACGGCTCGCGCACGTCACGGCTCGTCTCGGTCAACGCACCCTTCGGTGGCTCGGCCATCAGGCGGGCACGATCGTGCTCACCGTAGAACTCGCTCATCACCCGACAGCTTAGGGCAATCGGACGACAGCGGTCTCCTTCTCCGGCCGGGTCCCGCACCGTAACCGGGCCGGCACCGACCGCTCGCCGGCCGGAGGGAGCGCGCCGCTCAGCCCAGGCCGGTGCCACCAAGCCGGTCCGCGGGCTCTGCGGAGACGCGGTAGTACAGCAGCGCACCGGTCTCGCGGACGATATAGCGCAGCTGCGTTCGCCTGGTCTGCACGACAGGACCGGAGTGCGTCGGCGAGGTCCAGGCATCCAGGCCCAGATCGCGGGCCATCGTCCTGGCACGCAGCGAATGCCACGGGTCACTGACGACCACCACGGATTCCAGGCCACGGTCGTGCAGCTCGTCGGCTGCGGCCTCGAGGCTGCCGTAGGTGTCCACGCCCTCGGCAACGGCGAGCCTTGCCGACGGGTCGACGCCCTGTTCACGGAGCCATCGCGCGCCGGCATCTGCCTCCGTGTAGGCATCCCCGGACCTGCTGCCTCCGGTGGTGACCAGCAGGGGCGCGGCGCCCTCGTCGTACAGGTCCTTGGCATGCCCGAGGCGCGCCCGGAACACCGACGAGGGTGTCCCGTTGTACTGCGCGGCACCGAGCACCACGATGGCGTCTGCCCTGGTGCGGTCGTCGTCCCGTGCGACGTACCAGACCCGGAATCCCGTCCCCGCTGTGACGAGCAACGCGATCAGCACCAGGCCGGTGAGCGCACGCAGCACCCAGCGAACCACGTGGCTCCCGCTGGTCACCGGCCGAACACCCGTACGTTCACGCTCGCCCACCTCTTCCGTGCCACACGGTGCACACGGTCAACAGCCGATCAGCCGCGCGGCCAGGTAGGACTCGAGCTGGTCGATGGCCACGCGTTCCTGCGTCATGTCGTCGCGCTCGCGCACGGTGACCGCGTGATCGTCCAGCGAGTCGAAGTCCACGGTGACGCAGAACGGGGTGCCGATCTCGTCCTGCCTGCGGTACCGCTTGCCGACCGACGCCGCGTCGTCGAACTCCACGTTCCAGTGACTGCGCAGGGTCGTCGCGATATCGCGTGCCTTGGGGGTGAGGTCGGAGTTACGGGACAACGGCAACACCGCTACCTTCACCGGTGCGAGCCGCCGGTCGATCTTGAGGACCGCGCGCCGGTCCACGCCGCCCTTGGCGTTGGGGACCTCTTCCTCGGTGTAAGCATCGAGCAGGAACGCCATCATCGGCCGCCCCACGCCGGCTGCGGGCTCCACCACGAACGGGCGGTACCGCTCGCCGGTGGCCTGGTCGAAGTACGACAGGTCGACGCCGGAGTGCGTGGAGTGCGTCGTGAGGTCGAAGTCGGTGCGGTTGGCGACGCCCTCGAGCTCACCCCATTCCTGACCGGAGGTGAACCCGAAGCGGTACTCGATGTCGACGGTGCGCTTGGCGTAGTGCGACAGCTTCTCTTTCGGGTGCTCGTAGTGTCGCAGGTTGTCCTTGGTGATACCGAGGTCGGTGTACCAGCGGGTGCGCTCGTCGATCCAGTACTGGTGCCAGCCCTCGTCGTCGCCCGGCTCGACGAAGAACTCCATCTCCATCTGCTCGAACTCGCGCGTGCGGAAGATGAAGTTTCCCGGCGTGACCTCGTTACGGAAGGACTTGCCGATCTGCCCGATCCCGAACGGGGGCTTGCGCCGCGCCGTGGTCACCACGTTGGAGAAGTTGACGAAGATGCCTTGGGCCGTCTCCGGCCGCAAGTAGTGCAGCCCCTCCTCCGACTCCACCGGACCGAGGTAGGTCTTGAGCAGGCCGCTGAACTCGCGGGGTTCGGTGTAGGAGCCGCGCACCCCGCAGTTCGGGCACGGCACGTCCGACAGGTCGGGCTCGCCGTCGACCGTGGCGACGTCCTTGCCGGTACGTCCGGCGTACTCCTCGGCGATCTGGTCCGAACGCCAGCGGCGGTGGCAGGACAGGCACTCCACGAGGGGATCGACGAACGCGTCGACGTGACCGGAAGCAGCCCACACCTGGCGCGGCAGGATCACCGAGGAATCGATGCCGACGACGTCCTCGCGTCCCTGCACCATGGACTTCCACCACTGCCGCTTGATGTTGTCCTTGAGCTCGACGCCGAGCGGCCCGTAGTCCCATGCGGAACGGGTCCCGCCGTAGATCTCGCCGCAGGGAAACACGAAGCCACGGCGCTTGCACAGGTTGACGACGGTCTCAATGCGATCGGTGGGCACTCGAGGAGTCTCCGAACTTGTGTCGTGTTCCAAAGGTCTCGGTAGGTATCGCGCATCACAGTCACCAACGGCGACCGGAAATGCCCAGCTTAGCGCGCGTGCTCGCAACCCCGACGGGCGGATCCTCTGGTGACGCAGCGTGAGCTACGGCGAACGATCCGGTGGAATACTACGATGAAGTAATGGCGCAAGTGGTCGACGACGCACGGAACGGTGACGTAGATCCCTCGGAGCATTCCCGTTCCCGGTCCGCGCCGACACCCGCGCCGGTGCATCCCATGAGTACCCTGACGGATGCGGGCGAGCTGCTCCGTGCACTCGCCGCCCCGGTCCGGATCGCGATCGTACTGCAGCTTCGGTTCGGTGAGCGGTGTGTACACGAGCTCGTCGAAGCGCTCGGGGTGACCCAACCGCTGATCAGCCAACACCTGCGGGTGCTCAAGTCGGCCCGCGTGGTACACGGCGAACGTCGTGGCCGCGAGGTCGTCTACCGGCTGGCTGACGATCACCTCGCACATATCGTGGTCGACGCCGTCGCCCACGTCAGTGAGACAGAGGATCGGTGAGTCCTGCCGCGCAGCGCGGGTCGACGCCGGTCCGGGAAGCGAAACCAGGCACGAGGAGGACCAGCGGCGATGGCACAGTCGGTTCAGCACTCGACCCCGGTACCTGGTCGTCGCTCCACCCGGCAGCGCACGGCCGTCGTCGAGCTGCTCAGTGAGATCGACGACTTCCGTTCCGCGCAGGAGCTGCACGACGAGCTGCGCAGGCGGGGCGAGGGCATCGGGCTGACGACGGTGTACCGGACGTTGCAGTCGCTGTCCGAGGCCGGCGTGATCGACGTACTACGCACCGGGGCGGGAGAGGCGCTGTACCGGCGCTGCTCGGACCACCATCACCACCACCTCGTGTGCCGCACATGCGGCTACACCGTCGAGATCGAAGGGCCGACGGTCGAGCGCTGGGCGAACTCGGTGGCCGCGCAGAACGGGTTCTCCGACATCAACCACACCATCGAGCTCGTCGGCACCTGCTCCGGCTGTGCGGTGTCCTGACGACCCACCTGCCACGGTTCCGGTGCAACCGGCCCGGCACGGGGCTCGGCGGGTGCCGTCAGCTCTGCTCGGACGCCTCCGGCGACTGCTCGATGAAGTCCGTACGCAGCTGGGACGCCGTGGAGACCACGAGCATCAGCAACGTCCCGAGCGGAGAAGGATCCATCCCCTCCGCGGGGAACGCGTAACGCAGCGTCAAGTCGACCCCGCTGTCGGTGTGCACCACACCGAGCGTGCCGAACAGCCCCTGACCCGCCCTTTCGGCCGCCGCGGCCGCGAGTGCGGGGTCGTCCGGAAGGTCCCACGCGACGACACACGTCAGGCTCAGCACGGTCAGCCCGTCCGCCAGCCGGATGGCCTGGACGGCACAGGGCACGTCGGCGTGCGAGAACGTGAGCGCGCCGTCGTCGTCGACGTGCACCTCCATGTAGCGTTCCAGCGCCGCACGCGCGCTGGCCAGTAGCGATGCGGTATCCGCGGCCTCGGTACTCATGCGGTCGTCATGACTCCTTTCCCCGTGCATCTCGTTGCACGTCGTCCCGTGCCGACCCGAACCGCCTGTCGCGCTTGGCGAACTCGAGGCAGGCCTCCCACAGATGCCGGCGATCGAAGTCAGGGAACAACGTGTCCTGGAAAACGAACTCGGCGTAGGCGGACTCCCAGAGCAGGAAGTTCGATGTCCGCTGCTCCCCTGAAGGGCGGAGGAACAGGTCGACATCCGGCATCTCGGGTTGATACAGGTACCTGGCGATCGTGCGTTCGGTGACCCTGGCGGGGTTGATCTCGCCGTTCGCGGCAGCCGTGGCGATCCGCCGGACGGCGTCGGCGATCTCGGCTCGGCCGCCGTAGTTGACGCACATCGTCATGTTCAGCCGGTCGTTGGCCGCGGTCTTGTCCTCGGCCGAGCGCAGCTCCTTGATCACGCTGCGCCACAGCTTCGGGCTGCGACCAGCCCAGCGGATCCGCACGCCGATGGAGTTGAGGTAGTCGACCTGGCGGCGGATGGTATCCCTGTTGAATCCCATCAGGAAGCGCACCTCCTCGGGGCTGCGCTTCCAGTTCTCCGTGGAGAAGGCGTACACCGACAGCCACTTGACGCCGAGCTCGACCGCGCCCGCGGCGACGTCGATCATCACCGACTCGCCACGCTTGTGTCCCTCGATCCGGGACAGGCCGCGCTCGTTGGCCCACCGCCCGTTGCCGTCCATCACCAGCGCCACGTGGTTGGGCACCAGCTCGGCGGGGATCTCCGGGGGCCGCGCTCCGGACGGGTGGGGCTCGGGTGCCCGCACGTTCCCGGCCGGGCGCGCCGCGCTCCCCTGCTTGCGCCGCACATCCACCTCCGCTGATGTCGCTGACACGTACCGCGTCACCCCAACCTACTCGGTGGCAGGCACGGTCCCCGGACGTGTCTGCCCGTCGGAGTCCCGGCCACGACGTTCGACAAGGGGCAGCGAGCGAAGCTGTCGCTCCATGTGCCACTGCAGGTGCGCCGCGACGATGCCGTTGGCGTCCCGCCGCGCCCCCGGTCCGGATGCCTCCGCCACATCCCAGTCGCCGTGCAGCAGGGCGACGAGCAGAGCCAGGGTCTCCGGGGAGGGATGCACCGCCCCTGCGGTCCGGCACCGTCCGCACATCATCCCGCCCGCCTGGACGCTGAACGCGGGATGCTTGCCCGGCTCGCCGCAGCGAGCGCACTCGGTGAGCGCGGGTGCCCATCCGGCGAACGCCATCGCGCGTAGCAGGAAGGCGTCGAGTACGAGGGACGTGTCCCGTTCCCCGCCCGCGAGGGCCCGCAGCGCGCCGAGCACGAGCAGGTAGAGGCGCAGGACGGGTTCGCCTTCCTCGGAGACCAGGCGGTCGGCGGTCTCGGTGATGGCGCTGGCCGTCGTGTAGCGCTGGTAGTCGCTGATCAGCCCGGCCGCGACGGTGTCGACGGTCTGCACCTGGGTGATCACATCCAGGGTGCGGCCGGGGTAGAGCTGGACATCGACGTGCCCGAAGGGTTCAAGGCGCGCGCCGAACCGCGAGGTGGTGCGTCGTACGCCCTTGGCTACGGCACGGACCTTGCCGTGCTTCTTGGTCAGCAGGGTGATGATCCGGTCGGCCTCACCCAGCTTGTGTACCCGCAGCACCACACCGGTGTCGCGATACAGGCCAGCCACCCCTCGATGATGTCACGTCCATCCACCGGGGCCGGGCGGGACATCATCGAGGGTCGCGTGACGGTGGGCTCACTTGGTGGCGATCGCGATGGTCTGCGCGGCCTTGTCGTGCCATCCCTGCCTGCGGGTGCTGTCGAACAGCGGGGACAGGTAGCACAGCAGGAGGTACAGCCCGCCGATGAACGGGACGGCGTAGGGGCCGAACATCACGCCGCTGCGGCCTGCAGCCTTGCCGTTGCCCGGCACCTGCCCTGTGGAGGCCAGCACGACCTTGACGCCGACGACCTGCTTGCCGATCGTCTGCCCGCGCGGCCCGATCATGAGCGTTTCGTAGATCACGTAGGCGACCGCCATGAGCACCGGCATCAGCATCATGACCCCCACGACACCGAAGCCGCCGGCCTCACCCCGCGCGATCTCGTCAGGGCTCGGCGCCATGGCGAACCAGATGATCATCAGCACGATCGTCATCGGCACGCCGACGATCAACCCGTCCAGGAGTCGTGCGAGGAAGCGGCTCCCCAGCGACGCCAGCTTGACCGGCACACCGGTCGCCAGCTGCGTGTACTCTCCCGGCGCGCCCGGCGGCATACCGGGCGGGGCTGCGCCGTACGGAGGCTGGCCGTATCCCCCCGGCCGGCCGTAGGGGTCACCGAACCCCGGCGGCTGCTGGCCCATCGGCGCGGGCTGACCGCCGTAGGGGCCCTGTTGCGGCGGTCCGTACGGCGCCTGCCCGCCGAAAGCGCCGGCAGGTGCCTGCCCCTGCGGCGGAAACCCGCCTGGCTGCTGGGCGGGCTGACCAGGCACCAGTTGGCCAGGAGCCTACTGTCCCGGAGCGGGCCGGCCCGGCATCGGTTGCCCCGGCGCGGGCACACCACCGGACGGTGGACCGTACTGCTGGCCGGCCGGCTGCCCCGGCTCGTAGCCGTACGGCTGGCCGCCGGGTTGCTCCCGGGGCGGCTGCTGACCGGGTTGCGGCGGGTTCGGTGTACTCACGGAAAGTCCCCTCAGGATCGCGTCGTCGTTCGCGGGAATCCGGCGCGGCGTACCGGCTGCTCGGCGCCCGAGCACTGTAACCCAACCGATACCGGATCGATTCCGGATCCTCGCAGAAGCTCCCCAGTGTCGACCGGTCGGGTGAAGTACACGGCAGGCTAGCCGGGAGACCGTGCGCGTGCCACTCCCTGCCGCTCGCCCCGCGCAGTGCGGCACGGTGCGGCACGGTGCGTCAGAACCCCAGCCTGCGTAGCTGCTTGGCGTCGCGCTGCCAGTCTCGGGTGACTTTGACGTGCAGGTCGAGGTAGATCTTGCTGCCGAGCAGCGCCTCGATCTGCTGCCGGGCCTGCCTGCCGACGACCTTCAGGCGTTCGCCCTTGTGCCCCAGGATGATCCCCTTCTGGCTCGGACGCTCGACGTGTACGACAGCGTAGACATCGAGGATGTCGTCCCGATCCGATCGGGGCAGCATCTCGTCGATGGTCACCGCGATCGAATGGGGCAGCTCATCGCGCACCCCCTCCAGCGCCGCCTCCCTGATCAGCTCCGAGACCAGCGCCTGCTCCGGCTCCTCGGTCAGCTCACCGTCCGGGTAGAGCTGCGGCCCTTCGGGCAACCGCTGCACGAGGAGGTCGGCGAGCTCGCCGAGCTGGAACCCGTCCTGCGCGGAGACCGGGACCAGCTCGGCGAAGTCGAGCAGCTGCTCCAGCGCGACGAGTTGCTTGGCGATCTGCGCGCGCGTTGCGACATCGGTCTTGGTCACGACCCCGATCACCGGCGTACGGCTCGCGACAGCACGCAACGCATCGGCGATGAACCGGTCCCCTGGGCCGATCTTCTCGTTCGCGGGCACGCAGAAGCCGATCACGTCCACCTCGGCCCATGTGGTGTGCACGACGTCGTTGAGCCGCTGGCCGAGCAGTGTCCGCGGCCGGTGCAGCCCCGGCGTGTCCACGAGGATCAGCTGCCCGTCCTCCCGGTGCACGATCCCCCTGATGGCGTGCCGCGTCGTCTGCGGCTTACTGGAGGTGATCGCGACCTTGCTGCCCACGAGCGCGTTGGTCAGGGTGGACTTTCCCGCGTTCGGCCTCCCGACGAAGCAGGCGAACCCGGAGCGGTGCTCGGCGGACGACCCGGTCACCCGAGCACCTCGCGCACCTCGCCGGACGGTTCCGCCACCAGGATCGGCGCGTCACCGGAGAGATCGCGTACCGCGCGCATCGACGCCTCGGCCAGGTCGTCGGCCGCGGTCACCACCGCGGCCACCTCCAGGCCTTCCGCTCCGCTCGAGATCGCCGTCGCGACGGCGACCTGCGCCGCTGTCGCCGTGAAGGACGGCAGCGACACCTCGGCCGCGGCGTAGGTACGCCCGTCCGTGTCGCGCACAGCGGCCCCTTCCGTCGCCTGGACACGAGCCCGCGCCGAACGCGCGAGCGTTACCAGCTTCGCGTCCTCGGGGTCGAGGTCGTTGTCGGATATCTGCGCCATGTCGCCCAACTCCTGTGTCGTGGTGGCCGGACGCCCTGGTCCGTGACCGCCGTCCGTTCCGCTACCGCGGCCTACCGTGGTCACGCGTGGTCCACGGTCCGGTCGGCTCGCCCGTCCGCTGCCGACTCACCCGTGCCGTTGTGCCGTGTCCGGTCGGGAATGCCGGGCCCCGGTCGCACGACGACCGACCTGATCCGCATGCGCCCGCGGCGATCCTTGCCGCCCTCCGCACGCAACCGCAGGCCCGCGATCTCCGTCTCGGCCCCTGGTAACGGGACGCGCCCCAAGCGCTGGGACAGCAGGCCCACGACCGTGTCGACGTCGTGCTCGGTGAGGTCGAGCCCGTACAGCTCGCCGAGCGTGTCCACACCGAGCCGCGCGGAGACGCGAGCCGACCCGTCGTCAAGGTACTCGATCGGCGGGCGGTCCTCGGTGTCGGACTCGTCCGTGATCTCCCCGACGATCTCCTCCAGGATGTCCTCGATGGTGAGCAGCCCTGCCGTTCCGCCGTACTCGTCCACGGCGACGGCCATGTGGTTGCGCGAGACCTGCATCTGTTTGAGCAAGCTGTCCAACCGCTTCGAGTCCGGAACGAAGGTCGCCTCGTTCATCAGCTCCCCGAGCGGCGGCGGTGCGCCGCCCGTACCGTTCATCACGGCCTTCGCCAGGTCCTTGATGTTCACCAACCCGATGATGTTGTCGACGCTTCCGTCGATCACCGGGATCCTGCTGTAGCCGGTACGCAGGGACAGTTCCAGCGCCTCGTCCGCGCTCCTTGCGCGCTCGATCCACACGATCTCGGTGCGCGGGACCATGACCTCACGCGCCACCGTGTCACCGAGGTCGAACACGGAATGGATCATCTCGCGCTCCCCCGTGCCGACCACGCCGCGCTGCTGGGCGAGGTCGACGAGCTCGCGGACCTCGACCTCGCTGGTGAACGGACCTTCGCGGAAGCCCCTGCCGGGCGTGATGGCGTTACCCAGCACGATGAGCAGCCTGCTCAGCGGGCCGAGGAGCAGGCCGAGCACACGCACCGGAGCGGCGAGGGCCGCGCCGACCCCGTACGAGTGCTGCCTGCCGAGCGTGCGCGGGCCGACCCCGACCAGGACGTAGCTGACCACGAGCATGGTCACCGCAGCTCCCGTCACCGCGAGCCACTCCGGGGCGATGCTGCGCAGTGCCACCACCGTCACGAGCACGGTCGCGGTCAGCTCGCACCCCAGCCGCAGCAGCAGGAGCAGGTTGATGTGCCTCCTGCGCTCGTCGACGAGCGCCGCCAGCTGGCGTGCCCCTCCGCTTCCCGCGCGCACCAGATCCTGCACGCGTGCCCGGGAGACCGTGCTCAGCGCGGCGTCGGCCGCGGCGAACACGCCGCCGGCGAGCACCAACACGACCGCCAGAACGACCAGCGCCGTGGAGTTCGTCATGGTCCGTCAACTACCTCGATGCCGATCCGCGCCGCTCCCGTCATCCGACCGGGCGGGATCGTCCAGCCCGACGGCCCCGAGCACCCTGTCGTCCGCATTGCGCCGCCTGCTACGCCGCTCGGCGTCGATCGCGGCATCGGTGAATTCGGACAGGATCCTGCGTTGCAGGCCGAACATCTCGCGTTCCTCCTCGGGCTCGGCGTGGTCGTACCCGAGCAGGTGCAGCACGCCGTGCACGGTGAGCAGCCGCAACTCGTCATCCAGCCGGTGCCCGGCCTCGCTGGCCTGACCCGCGGCGAAGTCGGGGCACAACACGATGTCGCCCAGCAACGCCGAGCTCGCCTCGGCCGCGTCCGGGCGCCTGCCGTCGAGCTCGTCCATCGGGAAGGCCATGACGTCCGTCGGCCCCGACAGGTCCATCCACTGCTGGTGCAGCTCCTCCATCGCCTCCAGCGTCACCAGCAGGACCGACAGCTCCGCCAGCGGGCTGACCTCCATACGGTCCAGGGCGAAACGGGCGACCGAGACGATCGACTCCTCGTCGACGGCGACACCGGACTCGTTGACGATCTCGATGCTCATCACTGCCCCCCGTGCGTGCCGCCACCGCCACCGTGACCGGCCTGCCACTTCTCGTAGGCGTCCACGATATCGGTCACCAACCGGTGCCGCACGACATCCTCGCTGGTCAGGTTCGAGAAGTGCACGTCGTCGACCCCTTCGAGGATCTCCCGGACCACGCGCAGCCCGCTGCGCTGGCCACCGGGCAGGTCGATCTGGGTGATATCGCCGGTCACCACGATCTGGGAGCCGAACCCCAGCCGGGTGAGGAACATCTTCATCTGCTCCGGCGTGGTGTTCTGCGCCTCGTCGAGGATGATGAACGCGTCGTTGAGCGTGCGCCCCCGCATGTAGGCCAGCGGCGCGATCTCGATCGTGCCTGCCTGGATCAGCGCAGGGATGGTCTCGGGGTCGACCATGTCGTGCAGCGCGTCGTACAGGGGCCGCAGGTACGGGTCGATCTTCTCGTACAGCGTGCCCGGCAGGTAACCCAGCCGCTCACCCGCCTCGACCGCGGGCCGCGTCAGGATGATCCTGTTGACCTCCTTGGCCTGCAAGGACTGCACTGCCTTGGCCATCGCCAGGTAGGTCTTACCGGTGCCGGCAGGGCCGATACCGAAGACCACGGTGTGCCCGGCGATCGCCTCGACGTAGTTCTTCTGGTTCAGCGTCTTCGGGCGGATCGTCCTGCCCCTGCGGGACAGGATGTTCATCCCCAGCACGTCGGCCGGTGACTCGGCTGTCCCGGTCGTCAGCATCCCCACGGTGCGCCGCACCGCGTCGGGACCGACCTGCTGGCCGTTCGTCGCCATCGACACCAGCTCGGAAAAGACCTGCTCGGCGAAGGTCACGTCGGCGCGGGGCCCGGTCAGGGTGACCTCGTTCCCGCGGACGTGCACGTCCGCGGACAGCAGCTCCTCCAGCACGAGGAGGTTCTCGTCCCCGGAGCCCAGCAGGGTCAGGGTGGCGGCCGAAGGTATCGGGAACCGGGACTCAGCCGGCTCGGTCGTCGCCAAGCCCGACGCGGTGTCCTGGGAAGGTTGCTCTCGGAAGTCGGAGCCCTCGGCTCCGTCGTGTGCGGTACCGGCCACGTGCCCTTCGGCCCTGCCTTCTGCAGTCGATACTGCTCGTCGGTTGTTTTCACTGACACTTCGATGCTAGCCGCAATCCGCAGCTGTCCGCAGCCACGCTCGCCTGCCCCGGCCGTGGTGCGAGGCGTCCCTCACTTCGGCGGGCGCGCCTCCGGGCCGAGCGAGGAACCGCCGAGGAGGTGCCCGTGCACATGGAAGACGGTCTGCCCGGCGTCTTCGCCGGTGTTGAACGTCAGCCGGTAGCCTGCTTCGGCGACACCCTCCAGCTCGGCGACCTTCGCGGCGGTGTTGACCACGTCGGCCAGCAGCCCGGGGTCGGCAGCGGCCAGCTCGGCCACGTTGCGGTAGCGGGTCTTGGGCACCACGAGTACGTGCGTCGTCGCCCGCGGGTTGATGTCCCGGAAGGCGATCGTGGTCTCGGTCTCGTGCACGATGTCGGCCGGGACCTCGCGGTTGATGATGCGCTCGAAAAGCGTGTCACTCATGGACGCGAGCGTATCGGCACGGCGCAGCACCCGCGCACGGTGGCACCGGAGCCGTTCGGCGGAAATGCTGAATGACGCTGTCAGTCCACCAGAAGGACTGACAGCGTCATTCAGCATTTCCGGTGGCCGCTGCGGCCGCGACGACCTGGTCCCAGCTCAGCTGGAGGGGATCGTCACCGACGCCTGCCATCAGCAGCTCAAGGGCCCGATCGAGCTCCGTGGTGGACAGCTCGTCGCCGAACCGGTCGATGAAGGCGAGCGCGCGGGGCCGCGCGAGTCCACCGAGCATCTCGCGGACCGTGTCCATCAGCTCGCGGGCCACGGAGGAGTCCGCCGCCACCCCGTCGGTCAGCGCGACCACCGCGGCCAGCGAACGGCTCAACCGCGGGTCGGCCCGCTCCACCACCTCCACGGCGACGACGAAGGGGTGTTCCAGCAGCACCTGACGTACCTCACCGAGCGAGACCAACTGGCCGGAGACGCTCACGACCTCATCCATACGGCCGAGGAACTCCAGGGCACCGTCCGGTCGCCTGCGAGCCAGGTCGTGGGTGGAGTACAGGCCGGGCCGGTACCAGTGGCGCTGCCGAACGTCCTCGGCACCGCCGCCCTCCATCGCGCGCAGTGTGCCTGCCCATGGCCTGCGCAGCACCAGCTCACCGCGCTGCCCGGCAGGCAGTTCCCGCCCGTCGCCGTCGACGATCGCGAAGCCGGGGTCGGGCAACGAGTCCGGCGCCACCGGATTGTCGACCCGCACCACGCCGCCGAGCTGGATCTGCCCCCAGCCGTCGCCGACGGTGATACGCCCACCGCCCACGTCGTGGGTCAGCCAGTCGATCAGCTCGGGCTCGACCGGCTCGGCCATCGTCACGATCCGCCGCAGGTCGGCGATGTCCTCCTGCGCGGGAGGCCGCCGTGACCACCCCCGCAGCATCCGGACGACTGTCGGCGTCGTCAGCAGGGTCGACACCCCGTACCGCCGCACGATGTCCCATGTACGGTGCCTGGTCGGCACGTCCAGCGTGCCCTCGAACATCACCGCGCTCGAGCCGGCGAGCAGCGGGCCGTACACACCGTGCGCCTGCGCGCCTGCCCAGGAGACGTCACCGGCGCACCAGAACACCTCGCCCTCAGCGACCCCGTAGCGGTGCACGGCCAGCGCCGAGGACGCCAGAGTCGCGGCCCCGTGCAGCACCGAGACCGGCCGACCTCGGCGGTTGGCAAGGTGCATGGCCATCACCGGTTGCTCCGGGTCGAGCGCGACCGGGTCGGCCTCCGCAGCCGGGTCCTCCCCCTCCGGACCGGTAGCCAGCAGCTCGTGCAGCCAGCGGTCCCCCTCGAACCACGCGACGTCCACGCCGGTACGCCGGATCACCACCGTGTGCTCGACCCCGCCGAGCGCGCCGAGCGCCTCGTCGGCACGTGCCTTCAGCGGCAGGATGGCCCCGTGCCGCCACGCGCCGTCCTGCGTCACCAGCACCCGTGGCCGGAAGTCGTCGAGCCGCTCGGCCAGCGCCTCGGTCGGCAGCGCCACAGGCAGGATCGCGTGCACGGCCCCGATCCGGGCGCAGGCCAGCATCGCCACCACGGTCTCCGGCAGCCAGCCGGTGTGCAGCGCGACGCGGTCGCCCACCCCGACTCCCAGGCTGCGCAGCGCCCTCGCCAACCTGCGGACCTCGCCGTGCAGCTCGCGATACGTCAGGCCGCGCCGGTCGCCCGGCTCACCCTCCCAGAGAATCGCCGTCCGGTCACCGTGCGCACGCAGGTGGCGGTCGACGCAGTTGACGGACAGGTTGAACAGTCCCCCACCGAACCACCGGCCGTAGTCGCCCACCGGCTCGTACAGGCGCTGCCAGGGAGCCTCCCAGTCGAGCTCGTCGGCGATCGCCGACCATGCCGCAACGTCCTCGGGAATCTCGCGATCAGCCATGGCCCAATGCCCTTCCCGCGGCATGCGCCGCACGGGACAGCTGGGCGGCGATCCTGTCCAGCTGCTCCTCCGAGGTCACCGGCGGTGCGGTCGCGGCAAGGGCAGCAACCGTATGCCCGTGCCCGTCCACGATCGGGACCGCCACCTCACTCGGCTCCTGCGCCGAGCCTCCCTCGGTGACCAGGTACGGTGCCGCGCTCCAGCCGTCACGCTCGGCACCGAGCCGGGACCGCTGCTCGGAGTCGACCGACTCGAGCGCGCGTCGCCAGCCGTCCTCGGTACCACGTGACGCGAGGATCCGGCCCGCCGCTGTCTCCAGCGCGGCGTGCACCCTGTGGGTGTCCCGGTACAGCCCGCCGTCGGCTCCGTCCACCCGGTCAACGTAGACGACGCTGCCGCGCACGAGCACGGCCACGTGCACGGTCTGTCCGATCGAGTCGCGGAGCGGTACCAGGTAGGGCGCCAGCGCTCCGAGAATGGGTTGCCGAGCCAGGTATCGCTGCGCCAGCCGGGCGACCTCCGGACCGAGCCCGTAGCGCGACGACGTCGGGTCCTGCTCGACGAGGTCGGACAGGACAAGCGAACGCAGCAACCGGTGCACCGTGGGCACCGACAGGCCGGAGCGCTCGGCCAGATCGGTCAGCTGCTGGAACGCGGGCCCTTCGGAGAGCAGCTCCAGCAGCAACACCGCGTTGCGCACCGTGCCGAGCGTTCCCCTCGCATCCGGCTCGCTCACTCGCCCCACCTTCGTCACGGCCCACCCGACAGGGACACCAGTCACCGACGCCACACCGCGGCGTCCTCGCTACCTTACACGGAGACGTACTCCGCACTCAGGTAGTGACTTTCATATAGTGCAACGGTAACGCATGCGGCCATGCCGCACCTCCCCCAGTTGCCCGCCCGTTGCCCACCAGTTGTACTGCATCAGGCACACACGCTGTGCCAGATCATCGGATCTCGTTTCCGTAAATCGCTATTGCTTTTCACATAGTGCAATCATAGAGTCGGCGGCACAGTCGAACTCGGAGGTGGCCGAAGGTGATCACGCGCTCCTACCGGCATCCGCTCAACAGCAGCCGACTGGAACCCGGAGAACCCCTGCTAGAGGTGTCCGACATCCGGCTCCGGTTCGGCGGCATCACCGCGCTCGACGAGGTGAGCCTGTCCGTGCGGCAAGGCACCGTGCATGCCGTGATCGGACCGAACGGGGCGGGCAAGTCCAGCCTGCTGAACTGCATCAGCGGGCTGTACCGCCCGCAGGACGGCACGATCGTCGTGCACACCCCCGCGGGCGCGCACGACCTGACGCGCAGGAAACCGCACCGGATCGCCCAGCTCGGAGTGGCGCGTTCCTTCCAGAACATCGAGCTGTTCCGGCACCTGACGGTGCTGGAGAACCTGATGCTCGGGCGGCACATACACATGCGCAACCGGCTCACCCGGTCGCTGGTGTGGTTCGGTCCCGCCCGGCGGCAGGAGCTCGCGCATCGTGAGCTCGTCGAGGAGGTCATCGACCTGCTGCAGATCCAGTCGGTACGGCACAAGCCGGTCGGCGCGCTGGCGTACGGGTTCCAGAAGCGTGTCGAGCTCGGCAGGGCGCTGTGCATGCAGCCTGCCCTGCTGCTGCTCGACGAGCCGATGGCGGGCATGAACGCCGAGGAGAAGGAGGATATGGCGCGGTTCGTACTCGACGCCCACGAGCTGGCCGGAGTCACCGTGGTCCTCATCGAACACGACATGAACGTCGTCATGGACATCTCCGACCGGGTCAGCGTGCTCGACTTCGGCCGGCTCATCGCCGACGGCGCCCCCGAACAGGTCAGCACCGACCCGGACGTCGCCAAGGCCTACCTGGGTGAGGAGGTGCAGGCATGACCGCGAGTGCCGATCAGCGACCCGTGCCGTCCAGCACGGACGGCGAGCCCCGGGCGGACACCTTCCCGCGCCTGCTGCACGCGCTGGCCGACGAGCGGCCGGGCGACGTCGCGATGCAGGAGAAGCTGTACGGGATCTGGCAGCCCATCACCTGGTCCGAGTACGCCCGGCGGGTGACCGACTTCGCGCACGGCCTCGCTGCTCTCGGCGTCGAGCAGGGCGAGGTCGTCGCCGTCATCGGCGACAACCGTCCGGAGTGGCTCATCGCCGAGCTGGCGACGCAGTCGATCGGGGCCGCCGTGGTCGGCATCTACCCGACCAGCATCGGAGAGGAGATCGTGCACATCCTCACCGACGCCCGGGTCCGGGTCGTCGTCGCCGAGGACCAGGAACAGGTCGACAAGATCATCCGCTTGAAGGACCGGCTCCCGTCGGTGCACACCGTCGTGTACTACGACCCGCACGGGCTCGAGCAGTACCACGAGCCCTACCTTCGCGCGTTCACCGACGTCGAGGAGTCCGGCCAGGACTGGGGCGCACAGCACCCGGCGTGGCTGGCCGAACGGATCGCCGCGGGCTCACCCGACGAGATCGCCGTCATCTGCACCACCTCGGGGACAACGGCCCGGCCGAAGCTCGCGGAGCTCTCACACACGAACCTGCTGGCGATGGCCGAGAATCTCCAGCGGATCGACCCGTTGACCCGCCATGACCGCTATGTCAGCTTCCTGCCGTTCGCCTGGATCGGCGAGCAGATGCTCGCCGTGGCCTGCGGGCTCTCGCGGGGATTCACGCTCAGCTTCCCGGAAGACGCCGCCACGCAGCGGGCCGACCTGCGCGAGATCGGGCCGGACGTGATGTTCAGCCCGCCGCGGATCTGGGAGTCCATGCTCTCCGACGTCCAGGTGCGCATCGAGGAGGCCGACCGGCTCAAGCAAGCGGTGTTCGGCTGGGGCTACCGGGTCGGCGACCGCTACGCGGAACGGCGCGTGCGCGGGGAACGCCCCGGGACGTGGCTGCGGCTGGTCCACCGGGTCGCCGACGCGGTCGCGCTGCGCCCCGTCCGGGACCAGCTCGGGCTGACACGGCTCAAACGCGGCTACACCGGCGGTGCGCCGCTCGGCCCCGACGTGTTCCGCTTCTTCCACGCGATCGGGGTCAACCTCAAGCAGATCTACGGGCAAACCGAGATCTGCGGCATCGCGGTGGCCCATACCGACACCGACGTGCGGTTCCACACGGTCGGCACGCCGCTGCCGGGTACCGAGCTGCACATCGCCGAGGACGGGGAGATCCTGCTGCGCTCGGCATCGGTCTTTCGCGGCTATCACCGCAACCCGGAAAGCACCGCCGAGACGGTCGACCAGGAGGGATGGCTGCGCACCGGAGACGCCGGGTACACGGAGGACGGCCATCTCGTGGTGATCGACCGCGCCAAGGACGTACGCCGTACCGCGGACGGCCAGCTGTTCTCCTCGGCGTTCGTGGAGAACAAGGTGAAGTTCAGCCCCTACGTCGAGGAGGCCGTCGTCTTCGGCGGCGAGTCCGGCTCGGACGTGACCGCGATGATCATCATTGACCCGGCCACCACCGGCGCCTGGGCCGAGCATCAGCATATCTCCTACACCACCTACACCGATCTCGCGGCCAAGGAGCCGGTCTACCGGCTGATCGCGGGCGCGGTGGCCCGAGCCAACGAGGACCTGCCGGAGAGCACCCGGATCCGGCGGTTCGTCCTGCTGCACAAGCAGCTCGACCCGGACGACGACGAGATCACCCGCACCCGCAAGGTGCGGCGCGGCGTCATCGCCGAGCGCTACGCCGACATCATTTCCGCCCTGGATCGCGGCGAGGCCGAGGTCGTCGTCGGCAGCACGATCACCTACCAGGACGGCACCGTGGTGGACCGCAAGACACCGCTGCGGATATTCCCGATGTCGGAGTTCGCAGGCGACGACTCCACAGGCACGGCGACCCTATGGGGTGATCGGCGATGAGCGACTTCCTTCAGATGACGCTGTTCGGCCTGTCCAACGGGGCGATCCTGGCGCTGGCCGCGCTGGGATTCGTGCTGATCTACAAGGCCACCAGGGTCATCAACTTCGCCCAGGGACACTTCCTCCTGGTCGGTGCCTACGCCTTCTACGCGGCCATCGTCGTGCTCGGGCTGCACTGGAGCCTGGCCGTGCTCGTCGGGGTGGCCTTCGCCGCCACGCTCGGCGTGCTCGTGGAACGGTTCGTGCTGCGGCCGATGATCGGCGAGGAAGCCATCGCGGTGATCATGGTCACCATCGGGCTGTCCTCGGTGCTCGGTGGCGGCGTACAGCTGTTCTTCGGCACGACACCGCGGGAGACGCCGCAGTTCCTGCCGTCGGGCGCGCTCACCATGGCCGGGGCCACCATGCCGTGGAGCCGCGTGGCCGCGATCGGCATCGCGGCTGCGGTGCTGGTGACGTTCTCGATCTTCTTCACCCGCACCCGGCACGGCATCGCGATGCGTGCGGTCGCCGACGACCAGCAGGCTGCCCTGACCATGGGGATCAGCGTGCGCAGGGTGTTCGCGCTGGCATGGGCTCTCGCCGCGGTCACGGCCGTCATCGGCGGCATCCTGCTTGCCGACCTCTCCGGGGTCTCCGCGGGGCTGGCAGGCTTCGGGCTGATCGTGTTCCCCGTCGTCATCCTCGGCGGGCTCGACTCGGTACCCGGAACGATCGTGGGCGGGATCATCATCGGCCTGCTCGTCCAGTACACCGCCGGATACGTCGGCGGAGGGCTGGAACAGGTGGTTCCGTTCATCGTGCTGATTCTCATCCTGATGGTCCGCCCGTACGGGCTGTTCGGCCAGACACGCATCGAGAGGGTCTGACATGGCTGCGACCTCGACCGGGATCCATCACCGTAGCTACGCGAGCGAGCTCGCCCTGCGGCACACCAGCGCCGAGAAATTCCGGCTGGTACTCGTCGTGCTGGCCGTACTCGCCATACCGTTCGTGGTCAGCCCGTACTGGCTGACCATCGCCAACCAGATCGGCATCGCCGTGATCGGGGCGGTGGGGCTGAATATCCTGGTCGGCTACACCGGCCAGATCAGTCTCGGCCACGGCGGGTTCCTCGCTGTCGGCGCATACTCCTCGGCCATCCTGCACGTGCGAGGAGATCTACCGATCCCGCTGTCGGTCCTGCTGGCGACGCTGACGACCGCCGTCATCGGCGCGTTCTTCGGCATCCCCGCGCTCCGCCTCAAAGGCCTCTACCTCGCGATCGCCACGCTCGCCTCGCAGGAGATCATCCTGTTCGCCGTGCGCAACTGGGAGGCGGTCACCGGTGGCCGCGACGCGATCTCGGTACCGCGCATGGAGCTCGGCGGGTTCGTGTTCCGGCAGGACTTCCACTGGTACTGGGTGATCCTGCCGATCGCTGTGCTCGCCGTGATATCGGCCCGCAACCTGTTCCGGACCGGCCTGGGCAGATCGTTCATGGCGGTGCGTGACCACGACATCGCGGCCTCGGCGATGGGGGTCGACGTCACGAGGACGAAGGTGCTCGCCTTCGCGGTGTCCTCGGGATTCGCCGGCCTGGCAGGCGCCCTCACCGCGCACTACACCGGCATCGTCACCTGGGAACGGTTCACGCTCGAGGAGTCGATCCTCTACCTCGCGATCATCATCGTGGGCGGCCTCGGCTCGATCTCGGGAACCGTCTACGGGGCGATCTTCATGATCACACTGCCGGCGCTGATCACCAGGGTCGGGCAGGACATGCAGGGGACCCTGCCCGGCATCGCCGAGAAGCTGCCCGCGGTGCAGGTCGTCGTGTTCGGCCTGGTCATCGTGCTCTTCCTGATCTTCGAGCCCCGGGGCCTCGCTCGAATCTGGCAACGCCTCAAGGACTACGTACGCTTCTGGCCATTCCGGTACTGACAGGAGCTCGCTCCCAACCATCCACCGTGTCAAGGAGGACACCATGCACAGACGCGCAGCCGCACCACTGGCAACCGCAGCCGTCACCGCGCTGACCCTGGCCGCCTGCGGCGGTCCCGGAGCCGAGGAAGGCGACGGTGACGGCCCCATCCCGATCGGGGTGATCTCCGACCTCTCCGGGGCCACCGCCGACGTCGGCACACCCTACAGCGAGGGCATCCGCGGCTACGCCGAGTGGCTCAACGAGCAAGGCGGTATCGACGGCCGCGAGCTCGACCTCAACCTCAACGACTACGCCTACGACGTCGCGCGTGCCGAGCAGCTGTACTCGCAGTACGTCAACGAGGGCGTCGTGGCGGTCCAGGGCTGGGGCACCGGGGACACCGAGGCGCTGCGGCAGAAGGTCGCCCAGGACGAGCTTCCGTTCATGTCCGCCTCCTACGCCGAGACACTCGTGGACCCGGAGGAGTCGCCCTACAACTTCGTAGTCGCGGCGACCTACTCGGACCAGATGCGCGTCGCGCTGGACTGGGTCGCCTCGGACTCCGGCGGCGACGGCAGCGTCGCGGTGTTCCACCACGACAGCCCGTTCGGCACCGCACCGGTTGGCGACGGGGAAGCCTACATCGAGGACAACGACCTCGGTCTCGGGTACGACAGCTACGCCATGCCGGAGGGGGCCACCGACTACGTCGCCCAGCTCAACCGCGCCGAGTCGGCGGGCGCCGAGTACGTCGTTGTGCAGAACGTCTCGAGCCCTGCTGCGATGCTGGCCACCAACATCGCCCAGCAAAACCTCGACATGACCGTGGTGTGCCTCAACTGGTGCGCGGACGAGCAGTTCATCGACTTGGCAGGCGACGCCGCCGAGGGGCACATCATGGTGCAACCGTTCTCCCCGCCGTCCGACCCGGTTGAAGGGCACTCCGAGCCCGCGGACTACCTCGAGTCCCAGGGAGAGTCCCTCGAGGACAAGGGTCTGCACTACGTGCAGGGCTGGTACACCATGCACGTGATGGCCGAGGGCATCCGGCACACGATCGACTCCGGCCAGGAGGTCACCGGAAGCAACCTGCGTGACGCGCTGCGGAGCATGGATCCGGTGAACACCGGCGAAGTGACCGTGCCGATCTCCTTCGACGCCGACAGCCACCGCGGCATGGAGGGCACCGGCATCTACCAGGTGGACGACGGTGAGATGACCACAGTGGAACGGGGGGTCACCCCATGACATCGGCCGGTGACTCCGGTGGGCAGCAGGGCGTGCTGCCCACCGGCCCCGCCGACGAGCGTGACGAGGCCCTGCTCGCGGTGAACAATATCGAGGTGATCTACGACGAGGTCATCCTCGTGCTGCGCGGCATGTCGCTCGAGGTCCCCCGCGGATCGATCGTGGCAATGCTCGGCTCCAACGGAGCGGGCAAGTCCACGACGCTGAAGGCGATATCCGGGCTGTTGCCCACCGAGCACGGCGAGATCACCGACGGGTCGATCACCTTCGCGGGCGCGGACGTCACCGCGATGGACGCGGCCGACCGGGTACGCAAGGGCATGTCGCTGTGCATGGAAGGCAGGCGGGTGTTCGAGCACCTCACGGTGCGCGAGAACCTGGTCGCCGGCTCGTACACACGCGGGCGCATCAGCGACAGCGACCTCGATATCGTCTACACCTACTTTCCCAGGCTGCACGACCTGCGCGGGCGCACGGCCGGGTACCTCTCCGGCGGCGAGCAGCAGATGCTCGCGATCGGGCGGGCGATGATGGCCGAGCCGACCCTGCTGATGCTCGACGAACCGTCGCTCGGGCTCGCTCCGCTGCTGGTCCAGGAGATATTCGGGTACATAGCCAGGCTCAATGCCGAGCTGGGCACCACGGTGCTCGTCGTCGAGCAGAACGCGAGCCGCGCGCTGCAGATCGCCCACCACGGCTACGTCATGGAGCAGGGCCGGATCGTGCTCGACGGCACCGCTGCCGAGTTGCGGGAGAACCCCGATGTCAAGGAGTTCTACCTGGGGCTCGGCGACGAGGGCGGCAGGAAGAACTACCGCGAGGTCAAGCACTACAAGCGCCGCAAGCGCTGGCTCTGACAGGGGGTCAATATGTCCGCATTGGACGACCGTGTCGGCGAGGTGGTTCGCCAGGCGGCTGCCCGCATTCCCGCATTCGCCGCGCGCCTGCACGCGGCCGGGATCCAGGCCGAGCGGGTACGGCGGGTCAGAGACCTCGACGAGCTGGCTGTACTGACCAAGGACGACCTCATCGCGCTGCAACGGTCCGAGCCACCGCTCGGCGGGATGCTCGACCCGGACACCGAGGTCTGTCGGATGTTCTCGTCACCGGGACCGCTCTACGAGCCACAGCTGGCGGGCGCCGACCCGTGGCGGTGGCAGGAGGCACTCCGGGCAGCGGGGTTCGGCCGCGGTGACGTGGTGCTCAACTGCTTCGGGTACCACCTCTCCCCCGCGGGCGCGATGTTCGACGAGGCCGCGCGGGCGCTGGGCTGCACGGTGGTGCCTGGCGGTACCGGCAATCTCGACCTGCAGGTACAGGCGATCGCGGACCTGGGAGTCACCGCCTTCACGGGGTTGCCCAGCTACCTCAAGTCGCTGATCGAGCGCTATCACGAGGCCGGGCACGATGCCCGCGGCTGGCGACTGTCCAAGGCGCTCGTGACGGCGGAACCGCTTCCCGACTCGTTGCGCGCGCTGCTGACCGAACACGTGCCCGTGGTCCGGGCCGCGTACGGCACGGCCGAGACCGGGCTGCTCGGCTACGAGATCGAGCCCGGTGCCGGCCTCGAGGTTCCCGACGGGGTCGTCGTGGACGTCTGCGACCTCGACACGGACCTGCCGATCGACAGCGGCGAGGGGCAGGTGGTGATCACCCTGCTGCGCCCCGAGTACCCCCTGGTGCGCTTCGGCACCGGCGACCTGTCCGCCTGGGTCACCGGACCGGACGGCTCGGCACGGCTGGCCGGGGTACTCGGCCGTGTCGGTGCCGCGGTGAAGGTACGCGGGATGTTCCTGCATCCCCGGCAGGTCGACTCGGCCATGCGCGACCTGACAGGTGTGGCGGGTTACCGGTTCGTCGTCGAGCGTGCCGCGCACCGGGACGAGCTACGCTGCGAGATCGTCCCCTCGGCCGGGGTGACCGGTGAGCAGGTCGCGGCAGCCGCCCGCGAACGGATCAAGTCCATGCTCCGCTTCAACGCCCGCGTCGACGTCGTCGACGACCTCAACGGCACGGACACCCTGGTCGACCAGCGGGACTGGGCTGAATGACGCTTTCAGTCCATACGGTTGGCTGAATGACGCTTTCACTCCACCTGACGGAGTGAAAGCGTCATTCAGCCAACCGTTACGTCCAGCGGGACGTGCGTGCCCCGAGCGCGCCGAGCGTCACGGCGGCGGCCGTGGACGCGCGCAGCACGGTGCTTCCCAACCGCACGGGACGCGCGCCTGCCTCGCCCAGCACCTCGAGCTCACGGTCGGAGATCCCGCCTTCCGGCCCGACGACCACCACGAGCTCACCGCTGTCCGGGAGCGCGACCTCCCGCAGCGACACACCTGCGCCGGCGTCCAGTACCAGTGCCGCACGTGCCCGGCCGACGAGGTCACACAACCCCGCGGTGTCGACCGGCTCGGCGATCTCCGGAACCCACAGCCTCCGCGCCTGCTTGGCAGCCGCCCGTGCGGTCGACAGCCAACGCGCCCCGCCCTTCGCGGCGCGCCCGGGCCCGTCCCACCGCGCCACGCACCGCTCGGCCTGCCACGGGACGATCGTGTCCGCACCGGCCTCGGTCGCCAACTCGACGGCGAGCTCACCCCTGTCCCCCTTCACGAGGGCCTGCGCGACCGTCACCCGCAGGGCGGGCGGTTCCTCCTGCCAGCGGTCCAGCACGGTCACCGCCAGCTCAGGGTGGCGTCCCGGCCGCACCTCGGCCGCGGCGCACGCGGTGGCACCGCCCCGCCCGTCGGTGAGCACCAGATGCTCACCCGCCCGGATCCGCAGCACGGTCACCGCGTGCCGGGCCTCGTCCCCGGCCAGCAGTCCTTCCGGCCCGTCGGGAAGCGCGTCGACGACGAAGACCGGTCGCGGACCGGCGTCCCTGGCCGTGCTCATCGCGGCACCACCTGGCACATCGGCCGGACCGGTACAACGTGGCCTGCGAGGACCGACCGGTCAGCGGGGTCGGCAAGGGCAGCGGGAATGCTGCCGCACGCGGGCATCATCGGCGCCGCGTGCTCACCGGTTGCTTCTCGCGCGCAGCTTGGAGAACAACCCGCTCACCCCGGACTGCCTGCTGCCGTTGGTGGCCGCCGACGTGTCGTCCTCGCCGCGCCGCTCGGCGAGCTCCCGCAGCAGGCGGCGCTGCTCGTCGTCGAGCTTGGTCGGCACCACGACGTCGACGTGCACATGGAGGTCGCCGCGACCTTCCACGCGCCCGGAGGAGCGCAGCTTCGGCATCCCCTTGCCGGACAGCACCAGCTCGGACTCGGGCTGGGTCCCCGGCTCGATCTCCACCTCGGTCTCCCCGTCGATCAACGTCTCGAGCGGGATGGGGGCACCGAGCGCGGCCGTGGTCATCGGGATGCGCACATGGCAGTGCAGCTCGTGACCCTGGCGCAGGAACACCTCGTGCGGCTGCTCGTCGACCTCCACATAGAGGTCACCCGCGGGCCCGCCACCGGGGCCGACCTCGCCCTGGCCGGAGAGCCTGATGCGCATACCGTCGCCGACACCGGCGGGGATCTTCGCCGACACGGTGCGCCGGGAACGCACGCGGCCATCGCCCTGGCACTGCCGGCACGGGTCCTTGATGACCTCGCCGACACCGTGACAGGCCGGGCACGGGCGTGCCGTGATGACCTGGCCGAGGAACGAACGCTGCACGGACTGGACCTCACCCCGGCCCGCGCAGGTGTCACAGGTGGTGGTCGCCTTCCCGGAGGCCGAGCCGGCACCCCGGCAGTGGTCGCACAGCACGGCGGTGTCGACGGTGAGTTCCTTGGTCACACCGGTCGCGCACTCCTCGAGGGTCAGACCAACCCTGATCAGCGCGTCCGCGCCGGGCTGCACCCTGCTGCGGGGCCCACGACCGCCGCCACCGGCCCCGGACGCCCCGCCGAAGAAGGCGTCCATGATGTCGCCGAGACCGCCGAACCCGGCGAACGGGTCACGCATCCCGCCTGCGCCCGCCGCGGTAGCGCCGTTGTCCATCGGGTCGCCGCCGAGATCGACGACCTTGCGCTTCTGCGGGTCGGACAGGACCTCGTAGGCTGTCGTGACTTCGCTGAATCGCTGCTGTGCGTCGTCGGACTTGTTGACGTCCGGGTGCAGCTCACGAGCAAGTTTACGGTATGCGCGCTTGATCTCCTGATCACTGGCGTCCTTGGAGACGCCGAGCGTCGCGTAGTAGTCCTTGGGCACCGTCTTGCTGTCCTCCTCGACGAAGTCTCGATGGCGTACCCCGGTCACGAACGCGGGGCACTGTGTCACATGCCAGTGTTCCGGTTACCTCGCGGCCAGGATCTGCCCGACGTAGTTGGCCACGGCGCGCACCGCGGCGATGGTGGTCGGGTAATCCATCCTGGTCGGGCCGACCACGCCCATACCGCCGAGCAACGTGTCGTCGGAGCCATACCCGATCGATACGACCGAGGTACTCCGCATCTGCTCGTCCTCATTCTCCTCACCGATCCGCACGGTAACCGCACCGGGTCCGCGGGTCGCCGCGAGCAGCTTGAGCACGACCACCTGTTCCTCGAGCGCTTCGAGCACCTGTCGAAGCGAGTCGGGAAAGTCCGCGGCGTTACGGGTGAGATTCGCCGTACCGCCGAGCACGAGCCGGTCCTCCGGGTGCTCCACCAGGGACTCGACCAGCGATGTGCACACCCGCGTCATCGCGTCCCGCAGATCGGGAGGACACTGTTCGGGAAGCTCCGCGACGGCCGTGGCCGCGTCGGACATCCGCTGCCCGCTGATCGCGGCGTTCAGCGTCTGCCGCAGCCTCGCCACCTCGTCCTCGCTGATCACATCGCCCAGGTCCACGGCGCGCTGGTCCACCTGACCGGCACCCGTGATCAGCACGAGCATCAGCCGCGCCTCGGTCAACGGGACGACCTCGAGGTGCCGCACGGTCGAGTTGGTGATCATCGGGTACTGCACGATGGCTACCTGGCGCGTGAGCTGCGCCAGCAGGCGCACCGAACGCCGCAGCACGTCCTCGAGATCCACGGCACCTTCCAGCACCGTCTCGATCGCCCGGCGCTCGGCCGGGCTCAACGGCTTGATCTCGGAGAGCCGGTCGACGAACACCCGGTAGCCCTTGTCCGTGGGGATACGCCCGGCGCTGGTGTGCGGCTGCGTGATGTAGCCGTCCTCCTCCAGCGAGGCCATGTCGTTGCGCACCGTGGCACTGGACACACCCAGGCTGTGTCGTTCCACGATCGCCTTGGAACCGACCGGTTCCTGGTGCGATACGTAGTCGGCGACGATGGCGCGCAGTACCTCGAACCGGCGGTCGTCCGAGCCTGCCACCTGCTTACCTCCGTGCGTTCGCGGACATGGGCTACCACCCCCAGTTTACGGACCGTGCGGCACGGGCACCCCGTCCTCGGTCCCCACCACCGTCACGCGAGCAGTCTGCACACCACCCCGTCGGCGAGCAGCCTGCCACGCCTGGTCAGGACGGCACGTCCGCCGTCGAACGCAGCGGGGTCGAGCAGTCCGCCCGCAGCGGCCTCCGACGCGGCGCGCCGCCCGGCATCGCCGAGTTCGTCTGTGGGCAGGCCCTCCGAGGTGCGCAGGCGCAACATCACGCGCTCGGTGCCGCGATCCTCCTCGGTCAGGCGCTCACCGTCCTGGACAGGTAGCTGCCCGGCCCCGAGCAACGCACCGTACCGGGCCGGGTGCTTGACGTTCCACCAGCGGACACCGCCGACATGGCTGTGCGCGCCGGGACCGGCCCCCCACCAGTCACCGTCGTGCCAGTACCCCAGGTTGTGCCTGCACCGGGCATCCGCGCCCGCCGCCCAGTTGGAGACCTCGTACCAGCCCAGCCCCGCCCCTTCGAGGACGTCGTCGATCAGCTCGTAGTCCTCGGCAAGCGTGTCCTCGTCCGGTGGGGCCAGCTCACCACGCCGTACCCGCCTGGCAAGGGCGGTGCCGTCCTCGACGGTCAGCGCGTACGCGGACACGTGGTCCACCTCCGCCGCCAGCACCGCTTCGAGCGAGGCGCGGAGATCCTCCGGACGCTCGCCAGGAGTCCCGTAGATCAGGTCGAGGTTGACGTGCTCGAACCCCGCGGCCCGCGCCTCCCGCGCGGCCGTCACGGCGCGGCCGGGGGTGTGCTGCCGGTCCAGCACGCGCAGCACGTGCGCGGCCGCCGACTGCATGCCGAGCGACACCCTGGTGTAACCCGCGTCACGGATACCGGCGAAGAACTCCGCGGACGTCGACTCGGGGTTCGACTCGGTGCTCACCTCGGCGCCCTCGGCGAGCCCGAACGCGTCCCGCACGGCCTGCAGCACGGCGGCGAGGCCGTCCGCTCCCAGCAACGACGGTGTGCCGCCGCCGACGAACACCGTCTCGGCGCGGGGAGCGTCGCCGAGCACGGCGGCAGCCTGGCCGAGCTCGGTACGCAGCCCCTCCAGCCAGCCCTCCAGCCAGCTCCGCGCCGACGATCCCGCATCGAGCTCGTCCGGCGTGTAGGTGTTGAAGTCGCAGTACCCGCAACGGGTGGCGCAGAACGGCACGTGCACGTACACGCCGAACGACGCGCGTGCGCGCCCGCCGAGCTCATCGGCCGTCAGGCCGAAGCGGGCGGGCTCCCCTGCGGCCGCGCCCCGGTGCGCGGGGTCGACGCTCTCCTGTGCCACGCCTCCAGTGTCCCGAACCGAGGCGGGAACCGCGGCGGCAGGTACCCGGCGATCCGGTCGAGTGGTGACGCTCCTCCCACCATATGGGCACAGCTAGACCGCATACTGGGCTACTGGCACCCTGGGAATCATGACTTCTCCCGGTATCGTCCTCGTGGTCCGCCGCCACGTCGACTACCGGCGCGTGTCCAGCGCCCTCTGCCGGCCGGCGGCCTGAAGTCGCTGGGGTATCCCCGCCCGCGGACGCGTCCGATCTCTCACTGTGCGAGCAGCGCTGCTCCACTGCCCGGAGCGTGCGCACCGGCGACGGCCGACCCTGACCCACCTGCATCGCGTGCACGACATCGTTGTGAGACCGGAGGACGACGTGACATCTGCATCCGCCCCGAAGCGAACGAAGCAACGCCGGGGTGAAGGGCAGTGGGCTCTCGGATACCGCGAGCCGCTGAACCCGAACGAGCGCTCCAAGAAGGACGACCACCCGCTCAACGTGCGCGCCCGTATCGAGAACATCTACGCCCACCAGGGGTTCGAGTCGATCGACCCGGGTGACCTCCGCGGGCGTTTCCGCTGGTACGGCCTCTACACGCAGCGCAAGCCCGGAATCGACGGCGGTCGCACCGCCACGCTCGAGCCCGAGGAGCTCGACGACTCCTACTTCATGCTGCGCGTGCGCATCGACGGCGGTGCGTTGACGACCTCGCAGCTGTCCCTGCTCGGCGAGCTCTCCCAGACCTACGCGCGCGACTCCGCCGACATCACCGACCGGCAGAACATCCAGTACCACTGGATCCGCATCGAGGACATGCCCACCATCTGGGCACGCCTCGAGGAGGCCGGGCTGTCCACGATGACCGCGTGCGGTGACGCGCCCCGCGTGATCCTGAGCTCCCCGGTGGGCGGCATCGCCTCCGACGAGGTGATCGACCCCACACCGGCCGTCGAGGAGATCCAGAACCGCTACCTCGGCGACCCGTCGCTTGCCAACCTGCCGCGCAAGTACAAGACGGCGATCTCCGGGCTGCAGGACGTCGCGCACGAGGTGCACGACATCGCCTTCGTGGGGGTCGAGCACCCCGAGCACGGCCCCGGCTTCGACCTCTGGGTCGGTGGCGGGTTGTCCACGAACCCGATGATCGGGCAGCGGCTGGGCACCTGGGTGCCCCGCGACGAGGTCCCCGAGGTGTGGGCCGGGGTGACGAAGCTGTTCCGCGACTACGGCTACCGCCGCCTGCGGCACCGCGCGCGCATCAAGTTCCTCGTCAGGGACTGGGGCGCGGAGAAGTTCCGTGAGGTCCTCGAGTCCGAGTACCTGGGCAGGCAGCTGGTCGACGGCCCGGCACCGGAGGTCCCCGAACAGCCGCGTGACCATGTCGGCGCGCACCGGCAGAAGGACGGCAACTACTACGTCGGTGCCGCCCCCATCGCGGGGCGGGTGTCCGGTGGCACGTTGCTCGGCGTCGCCAAGGCGGCCGAGCGAGCCGGATCCGGGCGCGTCCGGTTGACGCCCCAGCAGAAGCTCGTCGTGCTCGACGTCCCCGAGTCCGAGGTAGCGGGCCTGCAGTCCGAGCTGAACACCCTCGGACTGGATGCGACGGCGTCGCCCTGGCGCCGTGGCGTGATGGCCTGCACCGGTATCGAGTTCTGCAAGCTGGCGATCGTGGAGACCAAGGACCGCGCCAAGCAACTGGTCGCCGACCTGGAGCAGCGGCTGGCCGACATCACCGACGGGATCACCACGCCGATCAGCGTGCACCTCAACGGCTGCCCCAACTCCTGCGCGCGCATCCAGACAGCGGACATCGGCCTGAAGGGCCAGATCGTCACCGACGACGACGGCAACCAGGTCGAGGGCTTCCAGGTCCATCTCGGTGGCGGTCTCGGGCTGGACGCAGGGTTCGGCCGCAAGCTGCGTGGCCACAAGGTCACCAGCGCGGAGCTGGGTGACTACGTCGAGCGGGTCGTCCGCACGTTCGTCGAGCAGCGCGAAGAGGGCGAGCGTTTCCCCCAGTGGGTGCAGCGCGCCAGTGACGACGATCTGAAATGAGTGAGCGTGCGACGCCGTTCCACTGCCCCTACTGCGGTGACGAGGACCTCCGGCCCACAGAGGAGGCCGACGCGCCCGGTGCGTGGCTGTGCGCCGCGTGCCGGCGAGTGTTCACGGTGAAACTCATCGGATTGTCCTTTCCGGAAGGTGCGAGATGACAGCAACAGATACCCGGGAGCGCCTCAAGGCACTCGCCGAGCAGGGCGCGTCCGAGCTGGCCGAGGCCACCGCCGAGGAGGCTCTGCGGTGGGCCGTCGAGGAGTTCGGCGAGCGCCTGATCGTGGCCTCCAACATGCAGGACGCGGTACTGATCGACCTCGCGGCCAAGGTCAAGCCCGACGTGGACGTGCTGTTCCTGGAGACCGGCTACCACTTCGCCGAGACGATCGGCACGCGCGATGCGATCGCCTCGACGTACCCGCGGATCCGCATCGTCAACGCCGAGGCCGAGCAGTCGGTCGCCGACCAGGAGGCCGAGTTCGGGCTGCTGTACCAGACGCAGCCCGACAAGTGCTGCCACCTGCGCAAGGTCGTGCCGCTGCAGCGCACCCTCGCAGGCTACGACGCGTGGGTCACCGGGGTGCGCCGGACCGACGCCCCGACGCGGGCGAACACCCCGATCGTGCAGTGGGACAGCCGCAACGGGCTTGTGAAGATCAACCCGATCGCGCCGTGGACCGACGAGCAGTTCAACGCCTACATCGCCGAGCACGGCATCGTGGAGAACCCCCTGGTCACGGCCGGGTACCCGTCCATCGGCTGCCAGCCGTGCACCGCCAGGGTCGCCGCAGGGGACGACCCCCGCAGCGGGCGCTGGGCGGGTTCTGCCAAGACCGAATGCGGCTTGCACGCCTGAGGGAAGGAAACCATGACCGCTGAACACACCGTCGAGCCGGTCGCGCCCGGCTCGGGCCAGGACGCGGCGATCGACAACCTCGCCGCGCTGGAGTCCGAGGCCATCCACATCTTCCGCGAGGTGGCCGGAGAGTTCGACCGCCCGGTGATCCTGTTCTCCGGTGGTAAGGACTCCACCGTGCTCCTGCACCTGGCGATCAAGGCGTTCTGGCCCGCGCCGGTGCCGTTCCCGCTGCTGCACGTCGACACCGGGCACAACTTCGACGAGGTGATCGAGTTCCGGGACCGGGTCGTGGAGAAGTACGGGCTACGGCTGGTCGTGGCCAAGGTGCAGGACTGGATCGACGACGGCCGCCTCACCGAGCGCCCGGACGGCACGCGCAACCCGCTGCAGACCACGCCGCTGCTGGAGACCATCGGCGAGCACGGCTTCGACGCGGTGTTCGGCGGCGGCCGCAGGGACGAGGAACGCGCACGTGCCAAGGAGCGCATCTTCAGCCTGCGCAACGCGTTCGGCCAATGGGAGCCGCGCAGGCAACGTGCCGAGCTGTGGAACCTCTACAACGGACGGCACCGTCCCGGTGAGCACGTCCGGGTGTTCCCGCTGTCCAACTGGACCGAGTTCGACGTGTGGAACTACATCGCGCGGGAGAAGGTCGACCTGCCCTCCATCTACTTCGCGCACCAGCGCGAGGTGTACCTGCGGGACGGCATGTGGCTCACCGAGGGGCCGTGGGGCGGCCCGCGCGACGGCGAGGACGTGCACACCAAGACGGTGCGGTACCGCACCGTGGGCGATGGTTCCTGCACCGGCGCGGTCGAGTCCACGGCCGCGACGATCGAGGAGGTCATCGCCGAGGTACAGGCCAGCAGGTTGACCGAGCGTGGCGCCACCCGAGCGGACGACCGCATGTCCGAGGCCGCCATGGAGGACCGCAAGCGTGAGGGGTACTTCTGATCATGAGTTCACTGTTGAGGCTGGCCACGGCGGGCAGTGTGGACGACGGCAAGTCCACGCTGGTCGGCCGCCTGCTCTACGACACCAAGTCGGTGCTCGCCGATCAGCTCGACGCCGTGACACGTGCCAGCGTCGACAGGGGGTTGGACACCCCTGACCTGTCGCTGCTGGTCGACGGCCTGCGCTCGGAACGCGAGCAGGGCATCACCATCGACGTGGCGTACCGGTACTTCGCGACCCCGCAGCGCTCCTTCGTGCTCGCAGACACCCCGGGGCACGTGCAGTACACCCGCAACACCGTCACCGGCGCCTCCACCGCCCAGCTCGCGGTGCTGCTCGTCGACGCGCGCAACGGGGTCCTCGAGCAGACCCGCAGGCACGCCGCTGTGCTCGCGATGCTCGGAGTGCCGCGGCTGGTGCTGGCGGTGAACAAGATCGACCTGGTCGACTACGACGAGAGCACCTTCGAGGTGATCGCCAAGGAGTTCACCGATCACGCCGTCTCCCTCGGCTACCCCATGGGCGAGGTGCTCTCCATCCCGATCTCCGCCCTGCAGGGCGACAACGTCGTGACCCGCTCCGAGAACACGCCCTGGTACACCGGCCCGGCACTGCTGGAACACCTGGAGACGGTGCCGGTGGCTCCGGACCCGCACGACGCGCCCTTCCGGTTGCCCGTGCAGTACGTGATCCGCCCCCGGACAGCCGAGTACCCGGACTACCGCGGGTACGCCGGGCAGATCGCGTCCGGCACGGTGCGGACCGGCGACGAGGTCGTCGTACTTCCGCAGGGTCTGCGCTCCACCGTCGCCGGCATCGACACCGCGGACGGCCCGCTCGGCGAGGCCGGATCGGGCAACTCCGTCACCGTGCTTCTCGACGACGACCTCGACATCGCGCGGGGCGACCTGATCGCCTCCGCAGGCTCGGCTCCCGAGCCTGCGGACGAGCTCAGCGCGACCGTGTGCTGGCTGGCAGGCTCCGCGCTGCGTGCCGGTTCGCGGGTCCTGCTCAAGCACGGCGCGAAGACCGTCCAGGCCTTCGTCGAGGAGATCGTCGCACGTTTCGACGAGCAGCAGCTCCGGGCCGTACACGCCCCGGAGAGCCTGGAACTCAATCACATCGGGCAGGTGCGACTGCGCACGTCCGAGCCGCTGCCCGCCGATGACTACCGCACGTCGCCACGCACCGGCTCGTTCCTGATCATCGACCCGAAGGACGGCGACACGCTGGCAGCCGGCCTGGTGGGTGTCGGGTTCCCGGCGCTGGGTGACGCGCCTGCCGCAAGCGCCGACGGGCAGGGAGCCACGGGGTGAGCACACCGCCACTGGTCGCCGTCGCGCACGGGAGCAGGGATGCGCGTTCGGCGACGACGGTGCGCGCGCTGGCCCGCGCGGTGCAGGGTCAGGCACCGGATCTCGAGGTGCGCACCGCATTCCTCGACCTGTCCGAGCCCACGCTCGCCGAGGTGCTCGGCGAGCTGCACTCCGCGGGGCACAGGGATGTGGTCGTCGTGCCGCTGCTGCTGGGCAGCGCCTTCCACGCCCGCGTGGATCTTCCGGGGCTCATCGCGGACATCGGCACGAGCATGCCGCTGCTGCGTGTCACCGTGTCCGGGGTTCTCGGACCGGACCCCGCGCTCGAGTCGGCGGCACTCGACCGGCTGCGGCAGGCGAGAGCCGAACCCGGCGACCCCGAGCTCGGGGTGGTGCTGACCGGCGTCGGTTCCTCCCGCGCGGCCGCCAACGAGGCCGTGGCGACCATCGCACGCCGCTGGCACCGCAGCACGGGGTTCGCCGCGGTCACGCACGCCTTCGCCACCGCACGGCCGGGCACGGGCGCCGCGCTGGCCCGGCTACGTGCGCGCGGGGCACGCGAGCAGGCGATCGCGCCGTGGTTCCTGGCTCCCGGCCTGCTCCTCGACCGGATCGCCCGCGAGGCTCCCGACTGCCGCATCGCCGAGCCCCTCGGGGACCATCCCCTCGTCGCCGAGCTGGTCCTGCACCGCTACCACGCCGTGTCGGGCAGCACGGCACACCGTGACGGGCACCATGTCACACCGGGTCACGCGGCGACGGCCCAGCCGACACTGACACTGCCGACCGCGGCCTCCCTTGCCGGCTGAACGTGCCGATAGCCTGGGGCGCATGGCAGACGAACTTGTGCACTACGCGGTGTCCGGCGGCGTCGCGACCATCACCCTGGACTCACCACACAACCGCAACGCGTTGTCGGCGCAGCTGCGGCGCGAACTCAGCGCGGGACTGACCACGGCACACGAGGACCCCGATGTGCGGGTCATCGTGCTCGACCACACCTCCGAGGTGTTCTGCGCCGGGATGGACCTCAAGGAGGCGCGGGACACGGACGCCTCCGAGCAAGGCGTCAACGAGTTCCCCCACATCCTCACGCAGATCCTGACCGGCGCGAAACCGGTCGTCGCCAAGCTCGCCGGACCGGCAAGGGCAGGTGGCATCGGCATCGTCGCCGCCGCGGACATCGCCGTGGCGAGCCGCGCGGCCACGTTCGCCTTCACCGAGGTACGTCTCGGTCTGGTACCCGCCGTCATCTCCGTGCCCATCCTGCCCAGGTTGCTGCCTCGCCAGGCCCGCGAGCTCTTCCTGACCGGGGAACGGTTCGACGCCGACCGGGCGGCACAGGTCGGTCTGGTCAACTCGGCGGTGGAGCCCGATGCGCTGGACGGCGAGGTCGACCGGTACGTCACCGCGCTGGCGCATGGCGGGCCGGACGCCCTTGCCGCCACCAAGAGTCTGCTCGACTCGCACGACGAGCTGCAGCAGCGTTTCGACGAGATGCTGTCGCTGTCCGCGGAGTTTTTCGCCGGTTCGGAAGCCCAGGAAGGCATCACGGCGTTCACGCAGAAGCGCGCACCGAGCTGGGTCCCTGAGTAGGCCCCGTGCGCCGGTGCCGAGCGGCCCGCCCTCCCCACTTCCCTGCGGTGGGGGCGGGCCGCCGCCTCAGCGTTCGGTGAGCACCACGGTGAACCTGCGGCCGTCGCCGGGCCTGCCCGCGGAGGCCAGCGCGCGCTGGGCGTCCGAGAGCACGCTGCGGATGGCCAGGTAGGCCTTGGGGTCCGCGTCGGCGAGGTCGCTCGCCGCGCTCCAGATCAGCACGTGCTCACCGGCCGGAAGCCAGGACAGGTCGGTCAGGCAGTCCCGCAAGGCATCCAAGCTGCGCTCGACACCGTCGGGAAACGACAGCGTGGTCGCGATCGCGTCGAGAATCGACGCGCTGTCCCGCAGGCCCGTACCGTCGAACTGATGGGCGTAAGCACCCCGCGCACGTGCGTCCGCGGCGGCAGTCGCACCATCGGGTGCCGACTCCTGCTTCACCACCGGATCACTCACTGGAGATACCTGCCGATCTGGATCGTTGTTGCTGGACGGATCTGTTCCGGTCACTGCCAGTCACTCACGTCACGGGGCCGCACGTAAAGCCGGCCGCGGACCGGTCGGCCGCGGCCGGGACCGCCTCGGAGCTGGTCGCCTCCCGCGCCTGCTCCTCGCCGAGCAGCTCGGAAGCGAGCCATCCTACGAGGACAAGGATGAGTAAGCCGACCAGTGCGATCGTGATCCGCCGTCTGGAGAACACACCGAAATGGTAGGGACCGCCTGACGGGTCGCCGTGACCGCCCCGCTCATCGCCGCTGCGATCCGACCGGCCACAGGGCTTACCGGTACTGCCGTACCGCGCGGTACGTTGGGTCCATGTTTGCCGTATACGCTTCCGAGCCCAACGCCGAGGACCCGCTGGCTTCCCTGGTCGTCGGTGACCGCCCCGCCGAGGACCCTCCGCACGGGTGGGTCTCGGTCACCGTACGAGCCGCCAGCCTGAACATGCACGACATCTGGACGCTACGCGGCGTCGGGATCAAACCGGACCAGTTCCCGATGATCCTCGGGTGCGACGGTGCGGGCGTCCTCGACGACGGCACCGAGGTCGTCCTCCATTCGGTCATCGGGGACCCGGCGTGGGACGGGGACGAGACGCTCGACCCGAAGCGCACGCTGCTGACCGAGAAACACCAGGGCACCTTCGCCGAGAAGGTCATCGTTCCCGCCCGCAACGCCGTACCGAAGCCGCCGGAGCTGTCCTTCGTCGAGGGCGCGGCCATGGGTACGGCATGGCTGACGGCCTACCGGATGCTGTTCGTCAAGTCCGGGCTGCGCCCCGGTCAGACGATGCTGGTCCAGGGAGCTTCCGGCGGAGTGGCCACGGCACTCATCCAGCTCGGCCGCGCGGCGGGCCTGCGGGTATGGGCCACCGGCCGCACCGAGTCCAAACGCGAGCTCGCCGCGTCGCTCGGCGCACACGAGACCTTCGAGCCCGGTGCGCGGCTTCCCGAACGTGTCGACGGCGTGTTCGAGACCGTCGGCAAGTCGACATGGTCACACTCGCTGAAGTCGCTCAAGCCAGGTGGCATCATCGTGGTATCCGGCGCCACCAGCGGACCGGACGCTGCCGCCGAGCTGCAGCGGGTGTTCTTCCTGCAGCTACGCATCGCCGGTTCCACCATGGGAACGCGGTCCGAGCTGGCCGAACTGCTCGAGTTCGTGCGGCTGACCGGGATCCGGCCGCAGATCGGCAGGGAGCTGCCCCTCGCCGACGCGGAGAGCGGCTTCCGGACCATGCTGGACGGGGAGACCTCCGGAAAGGTCGTGTTCACCACCTGACGGACCGGCACGGCGACCGGGCGAGGTCAGGGTGTGGCTCCCGGCCCCGTCCGGCGCGAACGGGGATCGCCAGACGCGCCCTACTCCGATCAGCGGAGTCCGGCCCGACCCCCGGCCGGGCCGGACTCGCAGGTCACAGCCGTTCGAGCGGGTTGATACGGCTTCGTGACCGGGCAATTGCCCGGCATACCGGCACTGCTGTGGGTAGCCTGTGAGTATGACCACAGGACCGGAGCAGGAGGTGCCCGACCAGTCGGGCATCCGTGCCGGGTACCAGCGGTTCGCCGGTATCCGCACGCGGACGCTCGAGGTCGGGGCCGGCCCGGCCGCGCCGGAACGACCGCGACACGGTCTGCTCCGCAAGGCACGCGCGGGGTCCGGCAGGCCGCACCGACCCCGGTTCGTGCTGCTGCACGGCTACTGCGACAGCGCCGACACCTGGCGCGGCGTTCTCCGCGGGCTCGCCGCGGCGGGACACTCCGCCATCGCGGTCGACCTCCCCGGCTTCGGGGAAGCCGACGACCTGCGTCCCGGCCAGATCCTGCCGCAGCACGACGCGTTCCTGCGGTCGGTCATCGTCGAGCAGGCCGTGCAGGGCGACGTCGTGCTCATCGGCAACTCGCTCGGCGGAACGGTGAGCCTGCGCGCCGCGCACGACCACTCCCTCCCCATCGCGGGCGTGGTCTCCATCGCGGCACCCGGCTTGGCGGACAGCCTGCTGGTCCGCACGGTGGCACGCAACCCGCTCCCGCTGCGGCTGTACGCGTCGCTGCCGGTCCCCGTGCCGAGCGCCGTCGTGCGAACCGTGGCGAACGCCGTCATCCCGCGGCTGCTCTACGCCGACCCCTCCGAGGCCGACTCCGCCGAGACGGACAGGTTCGCCGAGCTGGTGTCCGACTACGCGCGCACCAAACTCCGGTTGGAGCAGGCACGGCAGCTCGTTTCCGAGATCGACAACGCGTACCAGCTGGACAAGATACGGGCGCCCTTACTCGCGGTCGGGTGCGGCAAGGACAGGCTCGTCAGCACGGCCGCTGCCAAACGGCTACACACGCTCGTGCCGCACAGCAGGATGCTGGTGAAGCAGGAATGGGGGCACTGCCCGCAGCTGGACGCACCGGCGGAGCTGGCGCAGCTCATCGCCTTCTTCGCCGCCAGCTGCCGCCGGAGCGCCACGAGCGGTGCGGCGCCGTCCCGGACCACCCCGAGCTCCCTGGCCGGCTAGCGCCGCCGACGTCACAGCCGGTCGCGCGCGACATCGAGGGCGTCCCTGGCCTGCTTGGCGAGGGACTCGATGATCTCGGCCGCCGGCTTCTCCTCCGCCAGCTGGTACGTACGTCCCGCCCACAACGACATGGCCTCCGGGTCACCCGCCTCCGTAGCGGCGGCGCGGATCGGTTTGGTCATGTGGTGCAGCTGGGGGTAGGCCACCGGGGCGTGCGCGGAGTGCTCGCTGATGAACCTGTTCACCAGTCCCCGCGCGGGACGGCCGGTGAACGCGCGCGTGAACCTGGTGCCGCGGCCCGCCCTCGCGAGCGCGTCCCGGTACACCGGCGACGTTCCGGACTCGGTCGCGCGGAGGAAAGCGCTGCCCATCTGGGCCGCGACCGCTCCGGCGGCAAGTACCGCCGCTACATCGGCCCCGTTGACCACTCCTCCCGCGGCGATGACCGGGATATCCAGCTCGGCGTGAAGGCTGCGCAGGGCGGCAAGCACCCCGTAGAGCTCGCCGCCGGCCGCGTCTGCGCCCGTGTCGGTGAAGGTTCCCCGATGGCCGCCCGCGTCGCACCCCTGCACGCAGATCGCGTCCGCACCGAGCGCAGCGGCCTGGCAGCCCTCCTCCGGGGTCGCCACCGTGATGACCACACTGCTGCCCGCCTTCTTGACGCGCGCGATATCGGTCGCCGACGGCATCTGGAACGTGAACGACACGACCGGAATGCGGCTGGCGACAACGGCATCCAGCTTCGCCGGGTAGTTGTCGTCGTCCCAGACGGCGCATCCGGGCTCGGCACCGTATCGCTGCCCCTCGGAACGCATCCGGTCCCGGTAGTCCGACATGTCCCTGGCAACCCGCTCCCGCGGCACGAACAGGTTCACCCCGAACGGTCCGTCGGTCAGGCGCCTGGTCCGTCCGATCTGGTCGACCAGCTTCTCGGGAGTGAGCATGCCGCCCGCGAGGAACCCGAACGCCCCGGCGTTCGCCGCAGCGGCGACCAGCTCAGGCGTGGAGGGCCCACCCGCCATCGGGGCCACGATGACGGGTATCGGTAGGTCGGAGAACATAGCCCGAGCATAGGACCCGCGAAAGCGGCCACCCGGACGGGCGATGCCGTAATCGCACATACCCCCGACCACACGCCGCGCGCCTACTTCTTGCCCTTGCTCTTGTCGGCGCCCTTCTCGCCCTTGTCGACCTTGTCGCCCGAGCCCTCCGTGGACAGCGCGGCAACGAAGGCTTCCTGCGGTACCTCGACCCTGCCCACGGTCTTCATCCGCTTCTTGCCTTCCTTCTGCTTCTCCAGCAACTTGCGCTTCCGGGAGATGTCGCCTCCGTAGCACTTGGCCAGCACGTCCTTGCGTAGCGCCCGGACCGTCTCGCGCGCGATGATGCGCGAGCCGACGGCGGCCTGGATCGGAACCTCGAACTGCTGCCGCGGGATCAGGTCGCGCAGCCGCGCGGTCATCTTGGTGCCGTAGGAGTAGGCGAAGTCCTTGTGCACGATCGCCGAGAACGCGTCCACCGTCTCGCCCTGCATGAGGATGTCGACCTTGACGAGGTCGGATTCCTGTAGCCCGGCGTCCTCGTAGTCCAGGGAGGCGTACCCGCGGGTTCGCGACTTGAGCGAGTCGAAGAAGTCGAAAATGATCTCGCCGAGCGGCATCTTGTAGCGCAGCTCGACACGATCCTCGGACAGGTAGTCCATCCCGAGCATCTGGCCGCGCTTGCCCTGGCACAGCTCCATCACGGCACCGATGAACTCGGCAGGGGCGATGACGGTCACCTTGCTCATCGGCTCGTGTACCTCGGCGATCTTGCCGGTCGGCCAGTCCGACGGATTGGTTACCTGGAGCTCGCTGCCATCGGTGAGGTAGACGTCGTAGACCACGTTCGGGGCGGTGGAGATGAGGTCCAAACCGTACTCGCGTTCCAGCCGCGCGCGCGTGATCTCCAGGTGCAGCAGGCCGAGGAACCCACACCGGAACCCGAACCCGAGAGCCACGGAGTTCTCCGGCTCGAACGTCAGCGACGCGTCGTTGAGCTGCAGCTTCTCGAGCGCCTCACGCAGCATCGAGTACTCCGACCCGTCTATCGGATACAGTCCTGAGTAGACCATCGGCTGCGGTTCCCTGTACCCCGGCAACGGATCCGTGGCGCCATGCTTCTCGGAGGTGACCGTGTCACCGACCTTGGACTGCCGGACATCCTTCACCCCGGTGATCAGGTAGCCGACCTCGCCGACACCGAGGCCCGTGCACGAGTTCGGCTCCGGCGAGATGATCCCCACGTCGAGCAGCTCGTGCGTGGCCCCTGTGGACATCATCTTGATCCGCTGCCGTGGCGTGATCTTGCCGTCCATCACCCGGATATAGGTCACCACACCCCGGTAGATGTCGTAGATCGAGTCGAAGATCATCGCGCGCGCCGGCGCGTCGGCGTCGCCGACCGGTGCGGGAACCTGGCGGACGACCTCGTCGAGCACCTCGCGCACGCCGTCACCCGTCTTCGCGGAGACACGCAGCACATCGGTCGGGTCGCACCCGATGATGTGGGCCAGTTCATCGGCGTACTTGTCCGGCTCCGCGGCCGGGAGGTCGATCTTGTTCAGCACCGGGATGATCGCGAGGTCCTGCTCGAGCGCGAGGTACAGGTTCGCCAGGGTCTGTGCCTCGATTCCCTGTGCCGCGTCGACCAGCAGGATCGCGCCTTCGCAGGCGTTCAACGCACGGGAGACCTCGTAGGTGAAGTCGACGTGCCCGGGGGTGTCGATCAGGTGCAGCACGTGCTCGGTGTCGTCGAGAGTCCACGGCAGCCGCACGTTCTGCGCCTTGATCGTGATGCCGCGCTCGCGCTCCAGGTCCATCCGGTCCAGGTACTGGTCGCGGTAGGCACGGTCGTCGAGCACCCCTGTCAACTGCAGCATCCGGTCCGCAAGCGTCGACTTGCCGTGGTCGATGTGAGCGATGATGCTGAAGTTCCGGATTCGCTCCGGGGGTGTGAAGGTCGTATCTGCGTACGTGGTCACTCGGCGTCCTCGGGATGGTCGGGTGTGCGACCTCCATACTCCCACGTCGGTACGGGCAGCCGTGACGATGCTCCGGGACCGCCCGCCGGGAGCCGTCGCCCTCACCGCGGGCACGCGTACTCAGCGCGTGTCCTCCCGCAGTGGATGCCCGGCCGGGACCTCGACCAGCACGATGCGGGTGCCGTCCGGGTCGGAGATCCAGGCCTCGACCAGCCCCCACGGCTCCTCCCGGGGCTGCCTGTCGATCGGCACGCCCCGTTCGGTGAGGCCGGTCACCACCTCGTGCACGTCGCGCACCTGCAGCCACAAGGCGACATCCGGTCCGGGCCCCGTACTACCGGTACCCACGATCTCGAGGAAGCCGCCCCCGAGGAAGAACACCGTCCCGCCGGGGAACTCCCGGTACACCGCCAGCCCGAGCGTCTCGGCGTAGAACGCCCGCGTGAGCTCCGGGTCCCGGGGTTTCAGCAAGACTCGGCTGCTGAGCACGTCCATGACCCGTGCCTACCCGCTCTGCGGCCACGGACACAATCCCTGCTGGTCGGACCACCGCTATGGCGCCGATGCCGAGCAGCACCACAGCGGAGCCGTGCATCCGTCTCGCCGGGTCCGTCTCACCCGGCACGCGCCGGGCGAACAGCCCGCCGCGCCGGTACAGACCTTTGCACCGCGGACCCACCTCGCAGGGGAGCCGGAAACCGTGCCGTGTACCCTGGACCGTTGTTGCCGTGTGGCATTCCGCCAAGGAGGAAGCCTGTCGCCGCCTCGCGCGCGTCAGGGCCGGAGAGAACGCGGCACGCATCCCACCGATGATCGAGCAGACGAAGGAGCGCCAGCGTGGCCAACATCAAGTCCCAGATGAAGCGTATCCGCACCAACGAGGAGGCGCGCCAGCGCAACCAGGCCGTCAAGTCGTCGGTGAAGACCGCGATCCGCAAGTTCCGCGAGGCCGCCAAGGCCGGCGACAAGGACAGGGCGATCGAGCTCCAGCGCGCGGCGGCCCAGAAGCTGGACAAAGCCGCGAGCAAGGGCGTCATCCACAAGAACCAGGCGGCCAACAAGAAGTCGGCAATGGCCAGGCACGTCGACTCGCTCTGAGGCGGCTGCCCCGGCCGCTGCAAGGCCCCCGCAGGCACGAATCCCCCTGGTCCCGCGCCCGGGGGATTCGTGCTGTACGGCCAGGGCCGAGCGGTCCCGTCAGGACTCGCGCAGCGCGGCGATGCGCCGCGTAGCGCGCTCCAACGCGTACTCCCCGTCGGCGGCTGCTCCCTTGACCTCGGCGTTGAGCTCCGCGACGATCTCCAGCGCCGTGGTCAGCCCCTCCCGCGTCCAGCCGCGGGCCTGCCCTTGCGCCTTGCGCACCTTCCACGGCGGCATCCCGAGCTGGCTCGCCATGGTGTTCGGGTTGCCCCTGCCCGCCGAGGCGACGCGCGCCACCGTGCGCACGGCATCGGCGAGCGCGTCGGCGACGAGCACGTGCGCCACACCGATGTGCAGTGCCCACCGCAGCGCGGACAGCGCAGCGGTGCCGTCACCGGCCACCGCCTTCTCCGCGACGACGAAGCCGGTCACGTCCGCGCGACCGGTGTGGTACCTGCGAACCGCCTGCTCATCGATGTGCCCTCCGGAGTCCGCGACCAGCTGACCCGCCGCGGCCGCCAGCTCCCGCAGGTCGGTTCCCACGGACTCGACGAGCGCCGTCACGGCACCCGCGTCGATCGCACCACCGGCGCCACGCACCTCCGCCCGCACGAAGGCCTCCCGCTCGGCCGGTTTCGTGAGCTTGGCGCACTCCGTGACCGCGGCACCCGCGTGACGAAGCGTCGCAGGCAGCTCCTTGGCCGCCTTGCTCCGACCTCCACCGCTGTGCACCACGACGAGCACGACACCGGGGACGGGGTCCGGTACGTAGTTGCCGATCGCTTCCGCGGCCTCGTTCGAGACGTCCTGGGCCGAGTCCAGCACGACCACCCTGCCCTCGCTGAACAGCGTGGGGCTGACCAGTTCGGTCAGCGTGCCCACCGTCAGTTCGCTCGCCGGGATCCGGGTGAGCTCGGTGGACGGATCGGCTCGCCGAGCGGCGTCCAGGGCGGCGGAGATGGCCCGTTCGACGAGCAGGGCCTCATCGCCGAGCACGAGCTGCACCGGCCGCGCCGCGTTCGCTGGCTCACTCACGCGGCCATCCTCGCACGTGAGGCGGCCAGGGATCGCCGTGGCACCCGGACACACCTCGAGCCCGCTCCGGCGGCCACGGGAGTACGCCGCCTGCCACGGACGGCGCCCGGCCGTGGCCAGGGCGGGAAAGAGCGAGGAGTGTGACGCAGGTCTAGTCGGCACGCCAGCGCGTAGCAGCCCCCTTGCCCGTGCCGTACGGTGTAGTACGGGTGGCCTTGTCCCCGGATACGTCCCCGGATACGTCCCCGGATACGTCCCCGGAAACGACCCCGGGATACGCCGCCAGGTAACCATGGAAACGAGCTGGGATACGGTAAACGTGGAGCGTAGCGCGACCACAAGTGGACCCGACGATTCTGTGCGACAACTCGATAACGCTCATCCAGAGGGGCAGAGGGACCGGCCCGATGAAGCCCCGGCAACCGGCGTTGGCCAGTCATCTCGATCAGCGAGGTAGCCAGCGCACTCGGTGCCAATTCCGGCCCATGACTCACCGTGGGGCAGATGAGGAAAGGACCTCTCGATGACAGCAACGTTCGGCGCGACCTCGACCAGCTCTTCCGCTTCCGGAAGTATCGACCTGGGACCGGCCGCGTACCTGAAGTCGAAGGAAGAGGGCCACGAGCAGCCGCTCGCTCCGGACTTCGTTTCCGCGGAGGACTTCTCTCCGCTCGAGGTGGCCTACGACTTCGGCACGGTGCGCCGGTCCGACATCGAGTCGGGCCCACGCAACATCTGGCGCTACAAGAAGCTCCTGCCCGTTCCGAGCAACGTCGACCAGATCCCCAACACCGAGCCGGGCTGTACGAAGCTGATCCGCGCCGACCGGCTGGCCAAGGAGCTGGGCGTACGCCGGATCTGGGTCAAGGACGACACGGGCAACCCCACGCACTCGTTCAAGGACCGGGTGGTGGCGGTGGCACTCGCCGCCGCGCGCGAGTTCGGGTTCGACGTGCTCGCCTGCCCGTCGACCGGCAACCTCGCCAACGCCGTTGCCTCCGCCGCTGCCCGCGCGGGATGGGACTCCGTCGTGCTGATCCCGTCCTCGCTCGAGCAGGCCAAGGTGCTGACCACCGCGGTCTACGACGGCTCCCTGATCGCCGTGGACGGTAACTACGACGACGTCAACCGGCTGGCGACCGAGCTGGCCTCCGAGAACGAGAACTGGGCGTTCGTCAACGTCAACGTCCGGCCCTACTACTCCGAGGGGTCCAAGACACTGGCGTTCGAGGTCGCCGAGCAGCTCGGCTGGCGCATCCCCGAGCAGATCGTGGTGCCCATCGCCTCCGGCTCGCAGCTGACCAAGGTCGACAAGGGCTTCACCGAGTTGAGCGAGGTCGGGCTCGTGGAGCCGTCCCCGTACACCGTGTTCGGCGCCCAGGCCACCGGCTGCTCCCCGGTGTCCTCCGCGTTCAAGTCCGGCCTCGATGTCGTGCAACCGACCAAGCCGGACACGATCGCCCGCTCGCTGGCCATCGGCAACCCCGCAGACGGGCCGTACGTGCTCGACACCGTCAACCGCACCGGCGGCGCGATCGAGGACGTCACCGACGAGGAGGTCGTCGAGGGGATCAAGCTGCTGGCCCGCACCGAGGGCATCTTCGCCGAGACTGCAGGCGGGGTCACCGTGGCGTGCGCGAAGAAGCTCATCGAGGCCGGCAAGATCGACCCCGACGCGGAGACCGTGCTGATGATCACCGGCGACGGGCTGAAGACGCTGGACGCCGTGCAGGACTCGGTCGGCCCGAAGGCGACGGTCACGCCGACGGTGGACGCCGTGCGCGAGGCCCTCGGTCAGTAGCGACGCGCGATGACGATGCCGTCCCGCGCGGGCACGACAGCGATGTCGCCCGCGCGGTCGGTGCGCGCGATCCGCGCTCCCACGCCGGTGAGCTGGTCGACGACTGCCGTGTCCGGGTGATCGTGCCGGTTTCCCTCCCCCACGCTGATGACCGCGACAGCGGGTGCGACAGCCCGCAGGAAGTCCTCCCGCGTGTGCCCGCTGCCGTGATGCGGCACCTTCAACACGTCGGCGCGCAGGTCGTGGCCGGCAGCGAGCAGGTCGCCCTGGGCGGCCACCTCCCCGTCCCCGGGGAGCAGGATCCTGCCGGCAGGAGTGTCGGCGGTGACGGCGAGGGAGAGGTCGTTCACGGGCGTGCCGCCCGGCTCGGCCGCCTGCTCGGCAGGCACGTGGCGCGGACCGATCACCCGGAGGTCCAGCCGGGACCAGCTCATCGCATCCCCCGGTGCCAGCTCGACCAGCGGCACGTTCTCGGCCCTCGCGGCGTTCACGACGGCTGTCCACGCGCGCTCCGGGGTACGTCCCGGCCCCACGGCCACCGCGTCGACCTGCGTAGCGTCCAGCACCGCCGGTAGGTCGCCGTAGTGATCCTCGTGCAGGTGCGTGACGACGAGCAGCGGGACACGATCCACGCCCGCCCTGTCGAGGCATGCCGCCATCCCGCTTCGTGCACTGCCGGTGTCGAGCACCACGGCACTGCCTGCCTCGCCGGTCGCGAGCAGCAACCCGTCACCCTGGCCGACGTCGCAGGCGAGAAACGCCCAGCCCGCGGGAGGCCACCCCGGCGCGGACAGGCGCACGACGGCCCATACCACCAGCGCCAGAACCAGACAGGCCGCCAGCACGCGACGGGGCATCCGGTACCGGAAGGCGAGCGCGCAGGACAACGAAACCAGTGCCGCGAGCCCACCGCCGATCCACCCATCCGGCCAGCCGAGCACGCCCGCAGGGACGTCCGCGGCACCGCGAGCCACGAGCAGTAACCAGCTCAACCCCGGCCACGCCGCCCGTGCGAGCAGCTCACCGAGCCAGGGCGCGGCGCCTGCGGTCGCTGTGGCGAGCGCGCCGAGCACGGTCGTCACCGCCACGGCGGGGGTGGCCAGCAGGTTCGCCCCGACCGCGACCAGGCTGACCTCACCGGCCATCCCCGCGATGAGCGGGGCTGTCGCGAGGAACGCCACCAGCGGGACGACTCCGGCCGAGGCGATCCCGACCGGCACGCCCGCAGACCGGAGCGACTCGACCCATCGCGGCGCGAGCACGACCAGTGCCGCCGTCGCCGCCACGGACATGGCGAACCCGAACCGCACGGCCATCTGCGGGTCGTACAGCACGAGCACGCACACCGCGAACGCCAGCGCGGGCATCGCCGCGCGCTGCCGGCCGAGGAACAATGCGAGCAACCCCACGGCCGCCATCAACCCTGCCCGCAGCACGCTCGGGGTGTAGCCGACGGTGACCACGTACCCGGCGAGCACCAGCCCGGCGAGCGAGGCCGACAGTCGCGGGCCGCTTCGCACTCCCCGCAGCAGCAGGAACACGGCACCGCACACGACGTTCACGTGCATGCCGGAGACGGCAACGAGGTGCGACATCCCGGCAGCGCGGAACTCGTCGAGCACGCGACGCGGCAGGCCGGAGGTGTCCCCGACCACCAGGCCCGGGAGCAGGCCTGCCGCGTCCTCGGGCAGCACCGAGCTCGCCGCTCGCAGGTCACGGCGTAGCGCGGCGCCACCCCGCTGCCAGAAGGGTGCGTCGCTGACCGTGGTCGGGGGCACGTCGCCGGGCACGCGAACCGTCGCGACCGCGAGCTCGCCGTCCCGCGGTGGCGCGAGGGAACCGGAGAGCGCGACCGTCTGCCCGGGCAGTAGCCGTGACCACTGCCCGGCAGGCGCGAGCAGCACCACGCGCCCCGTGCTGTCCAGCCGCTTGCCGTGCACGACCGCGCTCTCGACCCGGGCCGTGAGCAGCACGGACCCGGTTCCCTGCCGCTGGTGTGCCGCGCTACCGGACCGCAGGGGCCGGGGCCGCTCTCGGACGGTGACCCGCGCGTGGACGGTCGAGGAGCGCTCGGCCTCGGCGTGCAGGGAGTCGTGTGTCGCTGCGTGCAGCCGGATGCCGAGCAACACGGCGCTGAGCGCGCCTGCGAGCAGCAGCGCCACGGCGCCCGCGACCGCCCTCCCGCGCCGGGGCCGTCGAGCCAGCATGACGGCGGCAACGATCGCGGCGAGACCGCCGCACACCGGGGCCCACCACCACGCGATCCGCAGCCCCAGCAGCGCGGCCAACCAGATCGTGCCCGCGGCCGGAACCAGCCGGAAGTCCTGCCTGGTGTGATCCGGGGCGTCCGCGGCGGCAGGACCGCCGATCATTCCACGGTGACCTTGTCCCGCAGGCTGTCCAACCTGCTCTCCCCGATCCCCTGGACCTCGCGCAGCTGCTCGACAGCGGTGAACTCACCGTGCCGCTCCCGCCACTCCACAATCCGGCCCGCGGTGACCTCTCCGACTCCCGGCAAGGTCTCCAGCTCGGCGGTACTCGCCCCGTTCAGGTGGACCGGACCGGACTCCTCCCCGGGCGTCCGTCCTCCCGGGTCGCTCGGTTCCGGTCCCATGCCGGGCGGGGCGGGCACCCCGACGTAGATCTGCTCGCCGTCGGTCAACGGCCGCGCCAGGTTGATCTCCATGAGGTCGGCACCGGGGTCCTCGCCTCCGGCAGCCTCGACGGCGTCCGCGACACGCGACCCGGCGGGCACGGTGACCAGTCCCGGCTCGGCGACCTCCCCCACCACACTGATCACCAGGTCGGCCGCGCCGTCCCGGGGCTCGCCCCCGTCCGCACGCGTGTCGCGCTCCCGCGGAGTCCGTGGCGGCGAGGTGGGCGCGGGCTCCGCGGGACCATCACGCACGACCTCGCCGGTGGGCGACTCGACGTGCGCGGGGACGTGCTCCTGGCTCTCCTGTCCGCCGGACAGTGCCCACGCTGTCACGCTCAGCACCCCCACCACCGCGACGGCCGGGAGCAGCACGACCAGGACCGGCAGGCGCCGCAGGCCGGAGCGCGGCCGGTCGGCAGCCACGGAACCGCTTCCTCCCGGCTCCTCCCCGGCACCGTCCCCGGTCCGATCCCGTGCCCCGGTACCGCCCGGTATCCAGCGTTGCCGCAGCCGCGCGACCCATCGCGATGCCAAGAGCGTGAGCCGGCCGGGCATGCGTGGGGTGACGAGTGCTGCTACCGCGTCGGCATCCGTAGCTGCCGCGTCCCGGCGCCGGGGCCTGCCGGCCAGTGCAGCCAGTCGCTCTGCGGCGAGCTCGGACTGCGCGGGCGTACGTGGCGACGGTCCTGCTGTTACCTCGGGCACGGCCACGACAGTAGGGCGCGCCGGGCCCGCTACCCACTGGTTTCCGCCGCGCCTGTGGACAACCCCCACCCCGTGGACATGTGTTGAATGACGCTTTCAGTCCATTCGGAACGCTGAATGACGCTTTCAGCCCGTCTCGCGGACTGAAAGCGTCATTCAACACGAAACCAGGAGGCGAGCTGGGCATGGTCGGATGCCATGTTCCGCAGCTCCCGGTAGGCGCGCATAGCGGGGCCGAGCTCGTCGTTGCGCCGCTTGACCAGGATCAGGCACCAGATCAGCGACGTCAGGCAGGGAACCGCGGCGACCCCGCTCACCGCGAACGCGATGTGCAGGCTCTCGTCGAAGTGCCCGTACAGCAGCCAGGCCAGCGGAGGAGTCACCACGACGAGGAAGAACACCGCAGCCACGTTCGCCAGGATCTTGATCCGCTTCTGCCAGGCGAGGTACCGCGCGCGCACGCGCAGGAGGTTCGTCTCGTCCAGCGGGTCGAAACCCAGCCGGCGGTGCAGCTCGGCGGCGCGGTCGGCCACGCGCCGGTACGAACGCAGCTCCTCGAACCCGCCCGCGTCACCGGATCCGGCCAGTGTGGATCCCGATCCGGGGCCGTGCGCGTCGACGAACGCGCCGTCGCTCGGCCGGACCGCGGCAACCCCGGCCGGTTTGATGATCATGCCGTTGCGCGGCGAGTCGAATGCCGTCCCACACACCTGCCAGCCTGCGGCGTGCACGTACGCGCCGATCTCCTCGGTCGGGACGTTGATGTAGTCGTTGACATCGAGCCAGTACGTGCCGTTCACGCCCGGGCGCGCGGCGGCGAGCTCATCGCGCAACCGTGTCCGCGCATCGACCGCGACTGCCGCCTCAGCCGGGCCGGCCCTGCGGAAACGCAACCGCCACACGTTCGCGTCGAGGTGCTCGTCGACGTAGCGCCAACCCTGCCTGCCGAGCAGCTCGATCAACTCGTACCTCGGCACCTCCCGGTAGGCGACCCGGTCGAGCTCGAGGACGGAACCCTGTGCCTGACCGTGCACCGACCCCAGCGACTCCAGCTGCCGCGTGCGGGCACGCCTGCGTGCCCGCACGCCACCGTCACGTTCGGTGGCACCGAGATGGAACAGAGCACCCAGAGACACCGCGTTCAGCGTGACTGCCACGCAGAGCAGCACCGTGTACAGCATCCCGTCACCCGGTCCGGTCCGCCGGCACGAAACCCATCGGGCCGAGCCGCCTCCGCCCCGGAGCACGCCCGGTGTAGCGCAACCCGCGGCTCGCCGCCAGTTCCTTGACCATGTGTTCGGAGAGCGGGTAGCAGGACGCCACATCCACCGTGCACCCCGACGGTCGGTACTGCGCCTCGAACGCGGCGAGACCCGCCCGCAGTGACCGCCTACGCAGCAGGTACCTGTCGATATAGCCGTACAGCGCGATCGCCGGTAGGACCGCGAAACCCAGGACCGTCAGGACCGTTTCCACAACCTCACCTTCCTGCCCGTGCCGCACATCGCGCTGCTCGGTACCGCCACGCGGCTCAACCGAGCACGGCGGTGATCGGCGAACCGCCGTCCTCCGAGGGCGCCGTGAACGACACGCTGTAGGCGATATCGTCCAGCATCGCAGCGTAGTAGCTCCATTCCGGAAGGCACTGGCTCGATATCCCGAACACGGCGATCCTCCGGTTGCCCGGTAACGGTAGGACGACCTGGGCCTGCCGTACCCGGTGGCTTTGCGGCTGATTCCTCCCGTCCACCGTGTACGGCAGGTGCACGTCGGCCTCGTCGCCGACCAGTACAGCCCGACCCGCCGGGAACTCGGCGAAGGCCACCTCACGCGGCGAGCCGGGCACCCGCAGCCCGTCGGCAAGGGCCATCAGCGGCCGCTCACCGTCCAGATTCGCCTCCCGCACGCATACCGTGAACTGCGCGGTACTCAAGCGCGGCGGCTCGTCCTCCGTGCGAACCAGGCACGTCGCGGCATAGATCGCCCCCTGTTCCAGCAGCTCACCGATCATGACTTCTTGCTGCAGCGTCAGCGAGCCGCACTGCTCGGGCGTGGCACCCTCCAGCGCCGCGCCGAACCGCTCGAAGCTGCGCCGCACCCGTTCCTCGGGGTCACCGTCCAGGTCGATCTCCTGAAAGACCGGCGGGACCGAGAAGTACAGGGGGTCGCCCGTGGCATCGCCTTCCGTCATCGTCATGGCTATCGCGCCGCACCGATACCGCTCAGGATCGTGCCGGACACGGTTCCGGCGTTCGACACGCCCTCATGGTCACTCGCCCCCGCGACGGATGCCGGCACCGCCAGCGCAGACGTCGCCACGTCGAACCTCCCACCCGGCAGGGCGCTGTCCGCGACGGCGTCCACGGCGCCGCGCATCCCACTACTCGTGGTGGCCACCCCGTTCGTGGGCAACCGTCCCGCCGCTTCCAGGCCCCGCGTCATCGCCTGAGCACCGTCGGTCGCCACATCCGCGGTCCGGTAGACACCGCGCGCGCCCCGAAACGCGGCGCCGACGCCGGGAACCATCCCCAGGGCGTCACCGCCGAGACCGACCCAGGCCATCGGGTCGTCCAGGTTGCCGTTGAGCGCCATGTCGGTCGCGTTCGCCGCCAGTGCCACACCGCCCGCCACCAGCGCGATCGGACCCATCACCGGGGCCAGCACGGGGATGCACGCGAGCAACCCCGCGACAGCGGACACGATGCCCGCGATGTCGCCGATCGTGCCGATCGCGTCCCGGAACGCGTCCCCGAGACGTTCGAAGCGGCCGACGTCCGGCGCGATCGCCCCGGCGTCGTTGAGCGCCTCCGCGCAACGCCGCCCGTCGTCACGCCACGCCTCCATCAGATCGTCGCGTGCGATCCTGCGCAGCTCCTCGATTCGCGCCGCGATGTCGTTCGCGCTCTTCAACGCGCTGTCGTGTGCGCCGGCTGCTGCCTGATCGGCCGGATTGGCGTTCCAGTGCTGCCGGGTACGCTCGACGTATTCGTTCGCGTGCTCGAACCGGCGCAGCAGGTTCTGAATGTCGCCTTCGATCTCGACAGCCCGGCGCTGGTGGGCACCCAGCTGGTCGGACCAGGCATCCAGCGCCTTGCCCGCCTGCTCGAGGGACTCGCGCGCGTTGTCGATGTAGCGGGGCAGATCGTCCAGCTGCTCGGCGAAAGCCTCGGCCGCCTCGCCGAACCAGACGTCCTGGCGTCCACGCAGCACCGAATTCAACGCCTCGTGCGCGCGACCGGCGCATTCCGCCGTGTCGAGGAACTGCCTGGCGAACTCCCCGACCAATGACGCGTTCCCGTGCGCCGGATCGAAACCGATCCCGGGGTAATCACCGGGAGCCGCATCGGGTTGCAGTCCTGGTGGAGAAACCATGCCGTACTACCTTTCTCGTCGTGGCACCGCGCCCGGTTCCCCGTTCGTCGACGACGCGTTCGCCTGCGCCGGGAACTGCGCGAACCGTGACGCTGCGCCAGGTAGGACCGACTATCCGAGTCCCTCGGCGGCCTCATCGAGCGCGGAGGCGATCTCGCGCTCGAACTCCGCGTAAGTGTCCTTGGCGTCCTCGAGGCCCTCCCGCACACCGTCGAGGGCTTTATTGATCTTGTACAGCCCGTCGTCCCAGTCACTCCAGAACTCGGTGGCGGCGGCGTTGAGCTCCTCGGGACCGAGCGCTCGGTCCCCTGTGCCCATGAAGCCTCCACCGTGCTGCGACAACCTGCTCGCCGCGTCCTCGATGTCGGCAACGACCCGATCCAGGTCCGTACCCAGCCGGTCAAGACCGTCGATGCTGACGCTGATGTCCACCACGTGCTTCCCTCCACGCATGCTCACGGCAGCCGTGCTCGGACCGGCGACGCGCGCGCAGTGATACCCGCGTAGTGATACCCGCGCAGCGCCCGGCCCAGGCGAAGCCCCCATTCCGGAACAGCTCGGCGAGACCTTAGCACGCGGACACATCCGACGTGCCTTGTTCGCTGAATGACGCTTTCAGTCCATCTCGTGGACCGAAAGCGTCATTCAGCCGTCCTCGTGGCGCTGCACGACGATGCCGAGCGCGCCCGGGCCGGTGTGCGCACCGATCACCGCACCGAGTTCGGTGACCACACAGCGCTCCGCATTCGGCAGGCGCTCACGCAGCTGCCGGGCCACCTGCTCGGCGCGTTCCGGGCGGGCGAAGTGGTGCACGGCGAGCTCGACCCGCCCCGGGCCCGCCGCCTCGGCCGCGAGATCCACCAGCCGTGAGACCGCCCTGCCCATGGTGCGCACCTTTTCCAGCGGCACGATCCTGCCCTGCTCGATGTGCAGCAGCGGTTTGACGGCGAGCGCGGTCCCGAAGAACGCTGCGGCGGAGCCGATGCGGCCACCCCGGCGCAGGTACTCGAGCGTCTCGACGGCGAAGACGGTGCGAGACCGAGCCGCCGTCGACACCGCGGCGGCCTCGACGTCCCCGGCGCCCCCACCGGCCGCGGAGGCTTGCGCCGCCGCGATCGCCGCGAACCCCAGCCCCATCGTCGTGGTGCGCGCGTCGACGACACGGACCCGATCCGGATCGACCTGGCCCGCCGCGCGGACCGCCGCACCCCACGTGCCGGACAGCTCAGCGGAGATGTGCACCGACACGACCGCGTCCGCGCCACCATCCAGGGCCTGCCGGTACACGTGGGCCAGTTCCTCCGACGTGGGCATCGATGTCGTGACGGTGCTCTTCCGCCGCAACGCCGCGGCCAGCTCGGCCGAGCCGACATCGTGCCCGTCCAGCCAGGACGTGTCGTCGATGAGCACGTAGAGCGGCACGACGGTGATGGCATGGTGCTCCGCGAGCTCCGCTGGCAGCTGGGCTGTGGAGTCAGTAACAACGGCGACCGGCACGTCGTGAGCCTAGTAGCCGGCGCTGGACACCGGGAACGGTCGGGGCACCCCTGTGTCGCCGGACCCGGGCCGGCCAGGCAGGCAGACAGCGGGCGGGACCGGCACTCAGGACGGACCCGGCACACCGATCTCGCTGCCGAGCAGCCGACCCACCGCGGCTCCCACCAGCTCGTGGCCCTCCCAGCCCCAGTGCATGCCGTCCGGGTTGCCCTGCCCGCGACGCACGTGGTCCCCGATCAGCCCCGGCAGGTCGACGAGGGGCACCCCTGCGCGCTCGGCCCATGCGGCCACCGCTCGCGACGTGGCGTCGCGCACCGCGTGCACGTAGCCGTACGCGGGAGCGTGGTGCGGAGCGGGCACGATGCCGAGGATCGGCATACCGGGCCGCAGCACGCGCATCGCCCTGGTGCACCGGTCGAGGTATCGCACGGTCAGCTTCGTCGGCAAGGCCGCGGGCCTGCCACGCAACGCCACGGCCAGGCGCGGTTGCACCGACCGGTACGCGGCGCGCGTCGCGCGCCGTAGCCCGTCCGGGCGCAGGTAGCGCATGCCGGTGCGCAGGTAGGTCGGTAGCGGGGACGGCAACGCATCCATGCTGCCGACCGCGAGCACCACCGCGTCGACCCGTCGCAGGTCCGCCCAGACCCTGGGGTCACTGATCAGCGCCCACCACGCGTCCCGCGCTGTCCACCCGCTGCGTGCGACGATGTCGGCCGCTCCACCGACATCGCGGGCGGCCACGTTCGGCCACAGCCGCGGTTCATCGGCGGCATACGCGCGGTCGGGACCGTGAAACGTCAACGAATCCCCGAGCACGAGAATCCGCGGAGACATCATTCCGTGCCCGCGTTGTACGCCAGCAACCGCCACTGCCCACGGTCCCGGCCCAGGTCGACCCAGTGGCAGTTACCGATACCGGTGAAGATCGGCCACAAGGCCAGCGGCAGCCCGAGCAGGCGCGCGGTCAGGGCCACGATGAGGCCGCCGTGGGCGACCAGCATCACCGCGGCGTAAGTACTGTCCTGCAGCTCGGCGACCACCTCGTAGGCTCGCTCGGAAACGTCCACCCGGGACTCTCCACCGGGCGGTGACCAGGACGCGTCGGCACGCCAGCGCTGCCGTTCACCCGGCCAGCCCTCGTCGACCTCCGCTGAGGTGAGCCCCTGCCACTGGCCGAGATGTGTCTCCCGCAGCCGCTTGTCGACCTGCAGGCCCACTCCGATGGCTTCGGTGAACACGGTCGCTGTGTCGTTGGCCCTGCGCAGGTCCGAGGAGACCACCAGCTCGGGCGCGAAACGTGCCAGGCGGGGCACCACGAACCGCGCCTGGTCCCATCCGACCGGCGTCAGTTCCGTGTCGATCTGGCCCTGCATGCGTCCGGCGGCGTTGTACTCAGTCTCACCGTGCCGCCACAGCACCAGCCTGCGCAGGCCCGCGGCGCCCGGCCCCGCAGGTGGGACCTTCCCCTCCTCCGGTCGGTCGGTCGCGCTCACGGCTCCTCGCCGGCCTCGTTCCGCACCAGACCCGCGATCTCGATCTGCGGGCAGTCCTTCCACAAGCGCTCGAGCGCGTAGAACGAGCGCTCCTCATCGTGCTGTACGTGTACGACGACGTCCACGTAGTCCAGCAGCACCCAGCGGCCCTCGCGCGCGCCCTCGCGGCGGGTCGGCTTGCTCCCGGCCTCGCGCAGCTTCTCCTCGATGTTGTCCACGATCGCGCCGACCTGGCGTTCGTTCGGCGCGGAGGCGATAACGAACAAGTCGGTGATCACAAGCTGCTCGGAAACGTCGAGCACGACGATGTCGGATGCCTTCCTGTCCGCCGCCGCGTGAGCGGCGGTCTCGGCGATCCGCTGTGCGTCCGACGTCGCTGTCACTCTCACTCCTCACACCGTGTTCCTGCTGCCCTGCTCACGGCACCCGCCCGGGCACTCGTCCGAGCCTACCGGCAGCGACCCGGCCGCGCTGATCGGCCGTCAACCACCGGCGCGACGGGCACTGTGCCGGGAATTGCGATCCGACCTGTCGGAGCGTGCGCCGAGATCCACCCGGCACGGCATCACGAATCACCACGGTAGAGCTTGCGCTTGTCGATGTAGCGCACGACCCCGTCCGGCACGAGATACCACACCGGCTCGCCGCGCGCGACACGCTCCTTGCATGATGTCGACGAGATCGCCATCGCCGTGACCTCGACGAGACTGACCTTGCCGTGCGGGAGGTGGTGGTCGTTGAGATCGTAACCGGGCCGGGTGACGCCGATGAAGTGCGCCAGCTCGAAGAGCTCCTCGACGTTGCGCCAGGTCAGGATCTGTTCGAGGGCGTCGGCGCCGGTGATGAACAGCAGCTCGTCCCTGGGGTATATCTGCCGCATCTCACGCAGCGTGTCAACGGTGTATGTCTCGCTGCCCCGATCGATATCGATCCTGCTCACCGAGAACACCGGGTTCGAGGCCGTGGCGATGACCGTCATCAGGTACCTGTCCTCGGCATTGCTGACGACACGTCCCACCTTCTGCCACGGCTGTCCGGTAGGCACGAAGATGACCTCGTCCAGCCCGAACCGCGACTGCACTTCACTGGCCGAGACGAGGTGTCCGTGATGAATGGGGTCGAAGGTCCCGCCCATGATTCCGATTCGACGCCGCACTGGCATACCTCAGCAGCGTACGGCAGCGACGGTCCCCCGCTCGCAGGCGGTACGCGGGCAGCACCCGCAACTCCCCGTGAGGTGCCGGTTCCCGCGCACCGCCTGCGCCGATGACGTATCGCCACCGGGCACCGCGCCTCCCCCCGCGAAGGTCGGTGCACTGGCGGGACGGGCCCGACCCCGCGACATGATACGAGACCTACTGTGACTCATGTCACATCATGGATCGATCGCGTGATGGGTACGAGGTCGTCGGCGTGCACCACTTCGCGCCGCAGGTGTTCGGGCAGCTCGTCGCTCGTGCGGCCCAGCATCGCCGGGAGCTCTCCCGCGTCGAACGCGACGACGCCGCGCGCCACCACCCCCTGCGCCGGGTCCACCAGCTCCACCACATCGCCTGCCAGGAAGTCACCGTCCACACCGGTCACCCCGGCGGCGAGCAGCGACCGGCGGCGGCCGACAACCGCTGCGACCGCTCCGTCGTCGAGGTGCAGCCGCCCCGTGACCCCTGCCGCGTAGCCGAGCCAGAAACGACGCGCCGACAGCCTGGACCCCGCGGCCTCGAAGGCTGTCCCGACATCGGCACGTTCCAGCGCGCGCGCCGCGTCGAGCGCCCCGGCGAGCAACACGGGTATCCCGGCAGCCGCCGCGGTGCGTGCGGCGGCGAGCTTGGACACCATCCCTCCGGTGCCCAGACCGGAGCTGGACCTGCCGATCTCCAGCTCAGCCACGTCCGTGACACTGGTCACCTCATCCACCCTGCGGGTGCTTCCGCTGCGCGGGTCGCCGTCGTAGAGCGCGTCCACGTCGGAGAGCAGCACCAACGCCTCGGCCCCGATCAGGTGGGCCACCAGCGCGGCCAACCGGTCGTTGTCGCCGAAACGGATCTCCTCGGTGGCCACCGTGTCGTTCTCGTTGACAACGGGCACCGCACCCAGCGACAGCAGCCGGGTGAACGTCCGCTGGGCGTTGCGGTAGTGCGCACGGCGGGCAACGTCGTCCGATGTCAGCAGCACCTGCCCCACGGTGAGGCTGTGCCTGGCGAACGACTCGGCGTAGGCGTGCGCCAGCGCGAGCTGCCCGACGCTCGCGGCGGCCTGCTGGGTAGCGAGGTCCTCGGGACGGCCTCCCAGCGCGAGCGGGGCGATCCCGGCCCCGATGGCCCCTGATGAGACCAGCACCACCTGCACGTCCTCGGCGACCCGAGCCGCGACAGCGTCCACGAGCGCGTCGAGACGTGCGGTGTCGATGCCGTCCTCCGTGGACGTCAGTGCCGAGGATCCGACCTTGACGACGAGGCGCCTGGCTTTGGCGATGCCGTTGCGGACGCGGGAGGCGGTCACACGTGTTCCTCCCCGCTCGCCTCGCCGCTCTCGTCAGGATCCTGCTCCCCGCTACGGCGTAGGTCACGAGCACGCTTGCGCTCCGCAGCCGTGACCCTGGGATGGTCGGACAGCCGCGTATCGGCCCCCCGCTCGCCCAGGCTGGCGGCGACGCCCGCCGGAGTCGACGGCTCCCACTCGAAGGTCATCCCGCCGATGGTGACCGGGGACCCCGGAACGGCCCCCTGCCTGGCGAGCTCCTGCTCCACACCGAGCCGGGCGAGCCGGTCCGCGAGGTAGCCGACGGCCTCGTCGTTGTCGAAGTCGGTCTGGGCGATCCATCGTTCCGGTCGCCTGCCGCGCACCACGAACCCCTCCGGGTCGTGCGGGTCGCGTTCCACCGTGAACCCGGTGTCGTCGACGGGCTTCGGTCGCAGCGTGACGCGCTTCGGCTCGGCGGGTGGCTGCTGCGCGCGGTCCTGCTCGACCTGCCTGCCCAGCGCGAAGCTCAGCTCCCGCAACCCCTGCCTCGTGGCCGTGGAGACCTCGTACACGTCGTAACCGCGCGCGACGAGATCCGGGCGCACCAGCTCGGCGAGCTCGGCGGCGTCCGGTACGTCCACCTTGTTCAGCACGATCACCCGGGGGCGCGATGCCAGGTCGCCACCGAGCTGCGGGGTGTACTCGGCAAGCTCCGCCTCGAGCGCGTCGACGTCCGACACCGGGTCCCGGCCGGGTTCGAACGTCGCGCAGTCCACCACATGCACCAGCACCGCACACCGCTCGATGTGCCGCAGGAAGTCCAGGCCCAGCCCCTTGCCCGCGCTCGCACCCGGGATCAGGCCGGGCACGTCGGCGACGGTGAACACCGTCCCTGTCCCCCGTGCACCGTCGTCAGCCGACTCACCTGCGGTGACGACGCCCAGGTTGGGGGCGAGCGTGGTGAACGGGTAGTCGGCGATCTGCGGTCGCGCTGCCGAGAGCACCGAGATCAGCGAGGACTTGCCTGCCGAGGGGAAGCCGACAAGGCCCACGTCGGCGACCGAGCGTAGCTCGAGCACCAGGTCGCGCGCCTCGCCCTCCTCCCCGAACAGCGCGAACCCCGGCGCCTTCCGCGCCCGGGAGGCCAGTGCCGCGTTGCCGAGCCCACCGCGCCCGCCTTGTGCGGCCACGAACCGGGTTCCGGCGCCCACCAGGTCCGCGAGCACCTCTCCGTCCTCGGTGAGCACCACGGTGCCGTCCGGTACAGGCAGCTCGAGCGAGTTGCCTGCCGCACCCGCACGGTTGCTTCCCTGTCCCTGCTTACCGTTGCCGGCTCGCAGGTGTGCCCGGTAGTGGAAGTCGAGCAGCGTGTGCACGCCGGGGTCGACCACGAGGACCACGTCGCCGCCATCGCCGCCGTTGCCGCCGTCCGGCCCACCGAGCGGCTTGAACTTCTCCCTGCGGATCGATGCGCAGCCGTTGCCGCCCTTGCCGGCGGTGAGATGTATCACCGCACGGTCAACGAACCGGGCCATGACTTCTGCCTCTCCTGCTTCGCGCTACCCCGCCGCGGCCACGACGCCTCGTGGCACCGTTCGCTGCGCGACCGCTGTAACACAGCGTAAGGGGCGGGCCGAAGCGTATTCGGTCCCGCCCCTTGAGGATATGCCGTAAACCTTCGGGTCCCCGCCCGATGGTCGGGGTCAGCCCTCACCCGGAACGATGTTGACTGTCTTCTTGCCACGCTTCTGGCCGAAGTGCACGGAGCCTGCAGACAGCGCGAACAGCGTGTCATCGCCACCGCGCCCGACATGCGCGCCCGGATGGAACTTGGTACCGCGCTGGCGCACCAAGATCTCGCCCGCGTGCACCTCCTGACCACCGAAGCGCTTGACGCCGAGCCGCTTGGAGTTGGAGTCGCGGCCGTTCTTCGAGCTGGATGCGCCCTTCTTGTGTGCCATGGCTAGTCAGGTTCCTTACCTAGCTGTTGATGCCGGTGACTTCGACGCGGGTCAGCTGCTGACGGTGACCCTGCCGCTTGTGATACCCGGTCTTGTTCTTGAACTTGTGAATGCGGATCTTGGGGCCCTTGGTCTGTTCGACGACCTTGCCGGTCACCGAGACCTTCGCGAGCGCGTCAGCGTCCGTGGTGACAGCGCCGTCGTCAACCACGAGCACCGCGGGGAAGGTGAGTTCGGTACCCGGCTTGCCCTCGAGCTTCTCGATCTCGAGGACGTCGCCGACAGCCACCTTGTACTGCTTGCCGCCGGTCTTGACGATCGCGTACGCCGACACGGATGCTCCTGCTTGCTCGACAGTGGATGGGAACGTGCGCTCCGGGGCGTCCGCCCGCGAGGCGCGCACGATGCCCGCACTGACTGCGGGCCGACCTACAGGTTACGTGGCACCCCGAGGCGTCGTTGCACCGGGGTGGGGCAAATGCCGATCATCAGCTCTCCTCCTGACCCGACGTCGTCGAGGTCGACGCGCCGACCGGCGGTCCGGCCGGGCGGGACGCCGCACGCCGCGCGCGCCTGCGCACCGAGCGTTTCGCCGGGGCCGGAACCTCAGCGACGTCGTCGTCATCGCCGGTCGCGCTGCCCGCTCCCGCGGTCGATTCCGACGGCTGTGCTGCTTCGGCCTGCGTGACCGGGCCCGGCCCGGCCGCTTCGTCCGTGGCGGGCGCGCCCGTCGTCCCCGCAGGCTCTGCGGGCTCGGCGGGCTTCTCCGGCTCGGCAGGCTTCTCCGACGGCGCGGGCGCGCTCGCCCCCGCAGCGGCCGACGCTCCGGAGCCTGCCGGAGCCTCCGCACCCTCCGCGGTCCCCTGCCCGGCCGTGCTGTCCTTGCCACTGGTGGAGCCGACCGCAGTTCCAGCCGCGGTTCCAGCTGTTGGGCCACCCGTGGACTTGTCCGCTGCGGCCTTGGAGGCACTGGCCATCGCGTGCACGGCCGAGGCCGCGGACTTCCGCTGCCGTCCTGTCGGCTCGGCCGAGGCTGTATCTCCCCTGTCTCCTCGGTCCCCGCGCGAGGTGTCCTCGCCCTTGCGCTTGCCGCGCTGCTTGCCCTGCTTGCCCCCGTCGGACGGCGGCCCGCCGTGGGCGTGGGACTCCGTACCGACGACGACACCACGCCCCTTGCAGTGCTCGCACGAGTGCGAGAACGCCTCGAGCAGGCCGGTGCCGATCCGTTTCCGCGTCATCTGGACCAACCCGAGCGAGGTCACCTCGGCGACCTGGTGGCGGGTCCGGTCCCTGCCCAGGCATTCGGTGAGCCTGCGCAACACCAGATCACGGTTGGACTCCAGGACCATGTCGATGAAGTCGATCACGATGATCCCGCCGATGTCCCGCAACCGTAGCTGCCGGACGATCTCCTCGGCGGACTCCAGGTTGTTCCGGGTGACCGTCTCCTCCAGGTTGCCGCCCGATCCGGTGAACTTGCCGGTGTTGACGTCGATCACCGTCATCGCCTCGGTGCGGTCGATGACCAGGTAGCCCCCGGAGGGAAGCCATACCTTGCGGTCGAGCGCCTTGGTGATCTGCTCGTGGATGCGGTAGTCCTCGAAGACGTCCCCGCTGCCGACATAGCGCTCCAGCCTGCCGGTGAGGTCCGGCGCCACGTGCTGGACGTAGGAGTCCACCGTCTCCCAGGCCACCGACCCCTGCACGACGAGCTTGCCGAAGTCCTCGGTGAACAGGTCACGCACGACCTTGATGAGCATGTCCGGTTCCTCGTACAGCAGCGTGGGTGCGCCGCTCTTGTTGCCGGAGGAACCGCGCGCGCTCTGCGACTTCTCCTTGATGACCTCCCACTGCGCCTGCAGCCTGCGCACGTCGCGTTCGATCTCGGTCTCGCTGATGCCTTCCGATGCGGTCCTGATGATCACACCGGCGTCGTCCGGGACCACGCGCTTGAGGATGTCCTTGAGCCTGCGCCGCTCGTTCTCCGGCAGCTTGCGGGAGATGCCGGTGGCACCGCCGCCCGGCACGTAGACGAGGAACCGCCCGGGAAGCGAGACCTGGGTGGTCAACCGCGCACCCTTGTGACCGGCCGGGTCCTTGGTGACCTGCACCAGCACGCTGTCACCGGTGTTGAGCGCCTGCTCGATCTTGCGGGACTTGCCCTCGAGGCCGGCAGCGTCCCAATCGACCTCCCCCGCGTAGAGCACCGCGTTGCGCCCGCGACCGATATCGACGAACGCCGCCTCCATGCTGGGAAGCACGTTCTGCACGCGGCCCAGATAGACATTGCCCACGATCGAGCCCGAACCCGCCGAGGTCACGAAGTGCTCGACGAGCATGTTGTCCTCGAGTACCGCGATCTCGGTCGTGCGGTGGTCCTTGGAGCCCTTGCCGTTGCCGCCCGCGGCGCTTTCCTTGACCACCATGGTCCGCTCGACGGACTCGCGCCGCGCGAGGAACTCCGACTCCGACAGCACCGGAGCACGCTTGCGACCGGCTTCCCGGCCGTCCCTGCGCCGCTGGCGCTTGGCCTCCAGGCGCGTGGAGCCGCGAACACTCCGTACCTGATCATCACCGGTGTCCGAGTCGCCACTGCCGGACTGCTTGTCCGAGGTGTCGTCCGCGGACCCGCCGTCATCGCCGCCCTTGCGCCTGCGTCGCCTGCGACGGCGGCGCGTGGAGGCCTCCCCTGAGTCGGCTCCGCTGCCGTCTCCCGACCCGGAGTCGTCCTGCTGGCTGTCCCCATCGTCGGAGGACTCGGAGGCGTCCGCCTCGGTGCTGCCTGCCGCTGCCTGCCCGCTCTGCCCGGCCTCGCCGGCCTGTGCCGCCTTCCCGGACTTGGCCGCTTGCTCGTCGGGCTGACCGGCGCCGGACGTGCCACCCGCCTCGTCCTCGCCGCCCTTGCCGCGGCCACGACCCCGGCGCCCGCGCCTGCGCCTGCGTTTCGCGGCTGCGTCGTCGTCCGCACCGTCGCCGGAGGCGCCCTCGGGACTACTCGCGGTACCCGTCCCGTCCGCGACCGCCTCCGTGACCTCGGTGGCCGGGTCCTGCTCGGACTCGTCCGTTGTGCCGGCCGCCCCGGCAGGGTCCGGTGCCGGCTCCGGAGCGGGTTCCGGTGGCAGGAAGACCGGCGACGGCGGGGTGAACTGGGGTGCCTGTGGAGCGGCCGTACCAGCCTGCTGCTGTTCCGGCTGCTGTTCCGGCTGCTGTTCCGGCTGCCGTTCCGGCTGCTGGGCCTGCTCCGGCGCGTCACCGGTGGCCTCGCTCGTGGCGGCCGCGGAGTCGTGCCCTGTCGGCTGTGCGCCCGTGCCTGCCGGCGCCGCTGGGGCGCCCACCGCTTCGGCGACCCGGACGGCGACCTCCCGGGATACGCTCGACTGCGGGCTGCGTGCGCTCTCACCGAGCTCACTCAACGCGCCGAGCACCTTCTTGCTCGTCGATCCGAGCTGCTTCGCCAGTGCGTGCACCCTGATCCGTTGGGGCAGAGTCGCTGCCCAATCGGACGCAGGTGTGCCGGTATCCCCGCCAGTGGTCTCGGCGGGTCCTTCCGTGTTCGTCATGTGTCTCCTCCGCCCCCGGGCGCACCTGGCCGGCGACACCGCGGTGTCGACGTGTCTCCAGGTGCGGCCGCTCAGGGGCACCTTTCTGCGTCCCGTGCGAGGCGTGCATCCACCGCCCGACTTCGGCGATGACCCCACACCCCTGCCTGTGTTCACCGGTAAGGCTGTATCACCTCGACGACGTAGCCCTCATCGCTGCCGTCCCCGCGCAGCCACCTACCGCGAGCCTCCCGCTCACCCCCGGCTCACTACCCCACGATGTAGCTACGCGCTGTCGTGGTCGTGTCCGGACGACGGACGGATGGCCGCGTTCGCTGGCTCGTGAATGACCCTCCCGTGCGCTTTTCCCTGTGGTCCGGTTACCCATCATCCGCGACAGTGCCCGCTCACGCGCGGCACATGCTTCTCAGCCGTCGCAAGCCGCCCGTTAGGTGGTACGGCCGCACCGGCTGCCTGATGAACAACCTTCCCGGCATGCGTCGTTCTGTTGTGTACCGCTGTGGTGTTTGCCACAGCGGGAATCCTGCGCCCTGCCGGTCACTGGCCGTTAAGCCGAGTGACCGGCTTTTCTTTTCGGCGACTCCCCGCCCTGGCTGAAGGCGGTCGGCCTCGTACCGCATCGTCGAGCCACCCGTGGTGGCGACGACGCGGCCCTTCCTGCACGAAGCCGCCAGATCCCCGGACCGTACCGCGCCACACGGTCTAGCTGCCGGAGGCACGCTGGCTCGGCGACCTCCACCAGTATCCCACACTGCCGCGCCTTCGGGTGTCACTCGGTCGATCCGGTACCCGCCCGTCCACCGACACCGGCCCGGCCCGTTCGGCCGAGAGAAGCCATCCGTGTGCGGTCAACTCGAGCTACTCCCTTGTCGCAGGGCACGGGACTGGCTACGGTGCGCAGCTATGGCCCTCGCGAGGTTGTCGACGTGCGCGCCGCGTGCCATCGGTACCGTTGTGATCAGCGCCACGATCACACTGGCCCCGTTGAGTACCGCTGTCGGCGTGTCGGCCGATCCGCTGTCCACTCCCGCGCCGGCCGCCGACCGGGCCGCGTGCGCGAGCTCCGGCGAGACTGTACGTCATCTCGTGGTGTTCGACGAGGGGACGCGGGAGAGCGACGCCACCGAGCGCATCGAAGCCGCCTGCGGGGACTCCGTCACCTACTACCCCGAGATCGCCGTCGCGGTCGCGAACAGCCGGGACGCGGGCTTCACCGAGCGGCTGGGCGATGCCCGTTCGTTCAGCGCCCAGCAGCGCCGCGACGCGAGCGGGTCGAGCGCGGAGTCGCGGCGCGTACCGCGTGCCGAACCGTCGACGCTGGCACCGACCGATCCCGAGGTCGTCCCGTCAACCGACCGGTCCGACGAGCAGTGGGGGATGCGCATGCTCGAGGTGCCTCGCGCCCGGTCGGTGAGCGCGGGCGACCCGGACGTGGTCGTCGGCGTGCTGGACTCCGGCATCGACGCGGCGCATCCGGAACTGGCCGAGGCCGTACGGGCCGACCTGTCGGCCGGCTGCCTGTCCGGGAAACCGGACCCCACGGCCGAGTCCTGGTCACCGAGCACCTCGGGGCACGGCACGCACGTGGCGGGGACCATCGCGGCAGCCGAGGACGGCACCGGCATCACCGGCGTCGCCCCGGAAGCGGGCATAGCGTCCATCAAGGTCATCGGGGACCGCGGGTACGCCGATCCGGAAGCCGTCGTCTGCGGCCTGATGTGGGCTGCAGCCAACAGCCTGGACGTGACCAACTCCAGCTACGTCGTCGACCCGGGGTCGCTGTCCTGCGTCAGCGGCACGGAGCTGGATGTCGCGCGGGAGGCCATCGCCCGCGCCGCCGACCACGCCACCGCCGAGGGGACGCTGAACATCGCCGCGACGACGAACGACGGGGTGAACCTCTCCCCCACCTCAGCGGGTGACCAGGAGGACGGGTGCCACGCGCTCCCGGCGAGCCTGCGATCCATGCTGACCGTCTCAGCCGTCGACAGCGACGAGCGCAAAGCCACCTACAGCTCGTACGGGCTGGGGGTCGTGTCCGTCGCGGCACCGGGAGGCGAGGCGCCACGGTGCGTGCTGTCCGCGGCGCCGGGTGGCTACACCCGCGTCTGCGGTACGTCCATGGCCGCACCCTACGTCTCCGGCGTGGCCGCACTGGTCGCATCCGCCAACCCGGACCACGGCCCGGAACAGATCGCCGGCACGCTCACCTCGAGCACGCGCAACGTGCCGTGCCCAGCCGACTACGACATCAGCGGGGACGGCAAGCAGGAGGGGTACTGCAGCGGCTACAGCGGGTACAACGGTTTCTACGGGCACGGGATCGTCGACGCCTACGCGGCGGTTGACGACGCGGACAGCGCCCCCTCCCGGGAGTAAGCACGCGAGGACGGGGCGGCCCGGCGCGGGCGGTGCCGCGCTCGCGCCACCACGTCGGGCCGAGCAGGCTCGGCGTACGAGCCCGGCCTGCTCGCGATGCGGGTCGGACCGGTGCTGGAGGCGGTGGCGCGATCGCACATCACAGACTCAGCGGCGGCTGGTCGGCGTCGTAGACGAGCACACGCTCCTCGTGCATCAACCGCGCTTCCTCACTCGGCCGGTGCCGCCGCAGCGTGCCGTCGTGCATCAGGTGATCCACGGGAACCTCCCTGGCCAGCACCAGGAAGTCGGCGATCATGCTCCGGTGGCAGCGCCACCACACCGACTCGGCGCACATGATCGCGGTGCGTTCCCGCTCGGCACCCGACAGCAACGCGTCGATCGCCGCGAGGAACTCCGCGGTGCGCATGTGGCCGGCGTACCCGCGGAAAGCTCGGTTGCGCAGCGCCGTGTCCGGGGTGTCGGCTGCCACCTTGCGCCATCCGCCGAGGCGCTCCTCCCAGCGGTAGGCGATACCCGCGGCGGGAAGCCAGCTCGACATCTCGTCACGCGCGAGCGCCGGGTTGCGCTTGCTACCCGGTGCCCGGCGCACGTCGACGACGCTCCCGACCCCTGCACCGCGCAGCAGCTGCGCGATCCCGGAGGGTTCCGCCGTGCCGTGGCCGAATGTCAACAGGTACATCACGTCTCCCCGTGTCTCGCGTGCCGCCGGCCGCGCCGGACCGCTCGGAGTGGGAGCCGAAGGTGACAGCGGGTTCCTCTAGGGAGCCGGATGTCACCTTCGGCTCCCACCACAGCCGGGGCACTGCCGGTGGCGACGCTACCGCAGCAACAGCCCGGCCAGCCTGCGTGACGTCACCCAGAGTCCGAGTGCCGCCAGTGCGGCCAGGTAGCCGACGTGACCGAGCAACGCAGGATCGACCACCCCCACCGACAACTGCCTGGCGAGCTCGACCCCGTGATACAGCGGGGACAGCTGCACCACCGGACGCAGCGGCTCCGGGTACACCGACAGCGGGTAGAACGTCGCGGAGAACAGGAACAGCGGCATGACAGCCAGCTGGATGTAGTCGAACTGCGAGACCGTGCGGATGAAGGTCACGCACGCCATACCGAGCGCGGCGAAGGTGAACGCCACCAGCAGTGCCACCGGTACGAGCAGCACGACCCACGGCGAACCGGACAGCCCGAGCAGCGTCATGATCGCGAGGAAGGCCACGGCGTACAGCCCGCCGCGCAGCATCGACCAGCTGACCTCGCCCATGGCGATATCGACGGGACCGACCGGTGTGGCCAGCATCCCCTCGTAGGTCCTCGCATGCCGGATCTTGAAGAACACGTTGAACGTCGCGTCGTAGACCGCGCCGTTCATCGCCGAGGCCACCATCAGCGCGGATGCCACGAAGGCAGCATAGCTCATCACCTCGCCACCCGGCCCCACGACCTCGGTGACCAGCCGCCCGAAACCGATCTGGAAGGCCAGCAGGTACACGGCCGGTTCCACGATCCCGGACACGAAGACCAGCCACATCTTCCTGGACACCAGCAGTGAGCGCTCGAGGACCTTGCTGGCGCGCCCGGCGTACAGCCCCGGCGGCAGGATCCGCAGCGTGACCGATCGCGAGCGCGCGGTGCCGGTGACCTCGGTGTTCGCAGCCACTCACACCACCAGCCTGCGGTAGAAGCGGCTGCGTGCCAGCAGGCCGCCGCCGAGCAGCAACGCCACAAGGAACGCGCCGTGCCCCACGAGCGGCAACCACTCCCCGCCACCGAGCGCGGCGGCCCGAGCCAGCTCGTTGCCGTGCCACAACGGGGACACCCACGCCAGCATCCGCGCAGGCACGGGTATGTAGCTGATGGGGAAGAACGTCCCGGAGAACAGCATCACCGGCATCACCACGAACCGCAGCAGCGCGCTGAACGCGTTGCTCGGGTTGCGCACGGTCGCCGACAGCGCCATGATCGGCGCTGCGCAGGCCAGTCCCGTCAACACGCCGACCAGCACCACCAGCAGGGCACCGGGTCCCAACCACGCGCCGAGCGCACCGGCGACGATCCCGTACACGACCGCCGAGAGCAGCAGCCGCATCCCGACCCACATCAGCTCACCGCCGAACACCTGCCCCGGCGTGATCGGGGTGGTTACCACCGCGACGTACTGCTGCTGCCACTGGAATCCGGACGCGACCTTCCAGGTCGACTCGAACACGGCGATCATCATCGCTCCCGAGACGAGCAGCGTCGGGGCGACGAAGTGCAGGTAGTCCACCCCGCCCGTGTCGGGGCCCGGCTCGACCTGGGAACCGAAACCGAGTCCCATCGCGGCGAGGAACAGCAGCGGCTGCAGGCCTGACGAGTACAGATTGGACCGCCAGTACCTGCGGTACCACATCCACTGGCCCTCTACCCGCAGCCAGGCCGCTCGCAACGGGTGGACCACGCGTCCGGGGGACTGCCGCGCGACGGGTGCCGACGTGTCCATTCAGTCGACCAGGGTCCTGCCGGTCAGCCTGAGGAACACGTCCTCGAGCGTGCTGCGCCGGACAAGGCAGGACAGCGGCTGCACCCCACGCGCATGCGTGGCGCTCAGGGCCGCCTCACCGTTCTCGGTGTAGAGCAGCACCCGGTCCGGCAGCACCTCGACCCGGTCGGCCAGCCCGTCCACGGTGGAGGCGACGTCGCCGGACTCACCCGGCGCGAACCGCAGCTCGAGCACCTCACGGGTGGAGTAGCTCGCGATCAGCTCCGGCGGCGAGCCCTCCGCGACGATCCGGCCGTTGTCCATGATCACCAGCCGGTCGCACAGCTGCTCTGCCTCATCCATGTAGTGCGTCGTGATGAGCAGGGTGACGCCGAGCTGTTTGAGCCGGAACAATCGGTCCCACAGCAAGTGCCTGGCCTGCGGGTCCAGGCCCGTCGTCGGCTCGTCCAGCAGTAGCAGGTCCGGGTCGTTGACCAGCGAACGGGCGATGGTCAACCGCCGCTTCATCCCCCCGGACAACGTGTCCACCTCGTCGTCGGCACGCTCGGTGAGCTGCGCGAACTCCATCAGCTCGGTCGCCTTGGCCCGGACGTGCGCCCGGGACAGGCCGAAGTAGCGGCCGTAGACCTGCAGGTTCTGCCGGATGCTGAGCTCGGTGTCCAGGTTGTCCTCCTGGGGCACCACGCCCAGGCGTGCACGGATACTCGGACCGTCGATCTGCGGGTCCATGTCGAGCACCCGCAGATCGCCGTCCGAGCGTGGGGACACGCAGCCGACCATGCGCATCGCGGAGGACTTACCCGCGCCGTTCGGGCCGAGAAACCCGAACGCCTCGCCCTTGAAGACCTCCACGTCGATGCCGCGCACGGCTTCGACCTCGCCGAACCGCTTGACCAGCGCCTTCGCTGAGACCAGCGGGCTCAGTTCCCGCGCGGAACGCTCCCCGGCAGCAGCCATGCCTCCACCTTGCACCTTCGAGTTCAGTGGAGGTCAAGGAACGTCACGTTCGAGCACCCTCCACGCGTGGAGACCCTAGCCGCGGGGACCGGCGCGCGCAGGCTCAGTGCTCCGGGAACCACAGCTTGATCTCGCGCTCGGCCGACTCGGCCGAGTCCGAGCCGTGCACGAGGTTGTACTGCACCTCGAGTCCGTAGTCGCCGCGCAGTGTGCCGGGGGCTGCCTTGTCCACCGGATCGGTACCGCCCGCGATCTGGCGGAACGCCGCCACCGCGCGCGGCCCCTCGACGATCGCGGCCACCACCGGGCCGGAGGTGATGAACTCGAGCAGGTCCTCGTAGAACGGCTTGCCCTGATGCTCGGCGTAGTGCTCCTCGGCAACCGACCGGGAGACCGACCGCAGTTCCAGCGCGGCCAGGCTCAGGCCCTTCTTCTCGATACGCGAGATGACTTCACCAACAAGGCCCTTACCGACGCCGTCGGGCTTGACCAGCACAAGTGTGCGCTCGTTCACGATAGTTCGTTCCTTTGCGTTCCCGTCGGATGTTCCCCCGCAGCTTACGACGCCGGCACCCGGCGGCATGCCGAGAGGGTCCGGGTACCGCCGGGCACCTGTGCCCGCGCGGAGGTGTGTGCACCACGTCAGGACCGTCCGTGCCTGCGGGTCGTCACCACCGAGCGGGTGTCCAGCGTCATGTGGTCGAGCTCGTCGACAGAGTCCTTCAGGCGCACCCGGCCGGTTTCGGCGTCCTCGACGTCCACCACCTTGGACAGCAGCTTCATGGTCTCGGCGTGCTCGGACTGCGCCGCGAGCGCGACGGCCCGACCCAGCTCGTGCGTAGCGGTGTCCGGGTCGCCGGAACGGTGGGCGTCCAGCCCGTGCCGGATGGCTGTCGCCAGCTCGACCTGTCCCGTGTAGTGCGCCACCTGCGGATCGAGGGCACCGTAGTAGGCGGGGTCATCGGTCCATGTGGCGAGGACCTTGCCGCGGCCGAGTACCTCACCGGCCGCGTCGACGACGCTGACCCGGCACGCCAGCATGGTGTCGCCGACCCCGGCCGCGGGTACGGCGATACGCACCTGGAAGGCCCTCGTCTCGGACTCCCACGCGCCTGTCGCGTAGTCGCAGGCCTGAACGTGGGCGTTCTCCTGATGCGCGGTCAGGTCGAGCACGGCAGGGTCGACCTGCCGGACGACCGTGACGGCCGCTTCCTTCGGGGTCCACAGCCGTAGCGTGACGTCGGGAACGGACTTGCGCATCGCCCGCTCGATCATGGCGGCGAAGTCGGTGACCAGCTCGTCGGGCTCGGCCACGATGTCGACCGTGCCCAGCAGCGCCTCCGATATCTGGCGAAGCTCGCTGACCAGCCAGTCCGTGCCGACACCGCGGCAGTCGCAGCGGAACGTGTCCTGCAGCTCCGTCAACGCCGCGGAGACAGCCTCGGGCTGTTCCGAGGTGTTGCGCCCGTCGGTGAGCAGGATGGCGTGCCGGAGCTCGTACTCGCTCCCGGCGAACAGCGCGCCCGCCGCACGCAGCCACCGGCTCATCGCGGTGCCGCCGCCTGCGGTGATCTCGTCAACGGCGCGCTTGGCCTCGTACCTCGTGGTGTCGCCTGCCACCGCGAGCTCCGAGGAGTCCGGGTAGATCATGGTCGTTTCGTGCGTGCCTGCGACGATGGCGAAACCCGCGCCGTCGCGCAAGCTGTCGATCGCGGCGTGCGCGGCGCGCTTGGCCGCGGCCAGCTTGCTCGGCCGGTGCATCGAGGCCGAGCAGTCGAGCAGGATCACCACCGCGACCGACGGTCGCAGCTCCTGCGCGGGCGGGTGCGCGGTGACCGTCACGATCGCATCGACCGTGTCCGCTCCCCGTGGCAGGTACCGGTTCTGCGCGACCTCGACATCGAAGTGTGGCTGCTCCATCACGGCCACCTTCTCCCCGCCGGGAAGGGCACGGCAATCACCGCGACGTTGTCGCGGCCTCCCTCGGACAGCGCATACCCCACCAGACCGGCCGCCGCACCGGCCGCGCTGCCGTGCGTCAGGACCCGGGCCGCGAGCGTGCCCGGGTCATCCAGGTAACCCCACAACCCGTCGGTGCACAACACGAGCACGCCGGCACGGTCCGGGCGGACCGTGCTTACCTGCGGGTCCGTACCGTCGGAGTCGGCACCGAGCCACCGGGTCAGGGTGTGCGCGGCCCGCATGCCATCGGCGAGGTAGGTGTTGCGCACCGTATGGTCGGTGGTCAGGCAGGTGACGCCCTCGCCGGGACCACCGTGCGCACCGGCAGCATCCGCCCGGGCACCGGGGGCCACCCAGTACGCCCGGCTGTCGCCCAGCCACGCCACCGTGACCTCGGCCCCGGTCACCACGGCGGAGACGTACGTCGTCGCAGGCGTGTCCTCCTCGGCCGGACCGGGCTCGGCGAGGGCGTTGACCGCGTCACCGGCAGCCGCTATCGCCATGGTGCTGGCCTTGCGCGCGTCCAGCCCGTCGGCGAGACAGCCGAGCAGCTCGGCCGCCCCGGCATCCGCGGCGTTCTGCGCCGCCTGACCGGCCATCGCACCGGAACCGACGCCGTCGCAGACGACCGCGGCGACGTACTCCGGCTGCGCGGCGTCCCCGGTGAAACCGAACGCCATGGCGTCGGCGTTGGACTCGCGCACCCGCCCCCTGTCGCTGACTCCTGCCACGACACCCACGTCATCGGCCATCCGGTCCCTGCCGGTCGGTTGGCGAAGGCCGCACCTCAGGCAGTACCCGTCCTCGTCCACGTCGCGGTACTCGCAGTGCACGCAGCCATCCTGGCTGTCCCGCACGGAACCGCCGACCGGCGTCACGGTGATGCGCGTCCGGGCATCCGGGGACCGCACGGCCGCCTCGTCCAGTGCAGCCTCACCGGGCCATACCGGCTCCGCCTGCGGCGCGGACTCGTGCAGCGGCCCGGCCGGCTCCGCCGTCGTGGTCGGCTCGGCGGGCCCGCCCTGTACAGCCCTCGTGGGGGACTCGCCGACGGGCCGGACCGGGATGGCCCGTGTCGGGGGTTCGGCGATGGGCCACGCCGGATCGGCCCTCGTCGGGAGGTCGGCGACGGGCCACTGCGTCAGAGCCCTCGTCATGGCCTCCGCTGCGAAGGAGTCCGCCCGCGGTTCGGTGCCCGGCGGCTCCGTCACCCGTGCCGCGGCCTCCGCCCGCGGCTCGGGCGGGACCGCCGCGGCGCCCGCCGTAGACTCGCCGATCCGGCCCCCACAGGCCTCACAGAACACGTCCCCGGGCCGTGCCGGCTCGCCGCAGGAAGGGCACCGTGTCGACATCACAGTTGAGTCCATGGACGCACCTGGTTGGCCCGGTCGACAAGGGCGTAGCGTTCGGTCAGGCTACTCGCGTGCCGGGCGAGCACGCGGTACCGGTGCTCGAGGGCGAACCGCAGCGGATCCTCCGTCAGCGAGCACCCCAGTACCTCGCCTGCCTGCCCGTCGTCCCCGGCGAACGACCACTCCAGCGCGGCCGCCAGCAACTCGACCTCCAACTGCACCTGCCCGACCTCGTCCATGTCGAGGTCCGCTATCCGCTCACCGGCACCCGAGAAGTCCTCGGCGGTCAGCGACTCGGGTTCGGCTGCCACGGTGCCCACCCGCACGGCCGCGACCTGAGCGGCGAGGTGGTGTGCCGACGTCGGCGGTACCGAGCCGAGCACGGCAGCCGCCTCGGCCCGCTCACCGCCGCGCAACAACACCCTGGCCAGCCCGAAAGCCGCGCTGACGAACGACCGGTCGGTCCGCCACACGATGCGGTAGTAGTGCTCGGCGTCGACCAGATCGTCGAGGAGCTCGGCGCAGACGGCCAACCCCAGCTTGGGCGCGAGCTCACCGGGCAGCATGCCCAGCACCGAGTCGAACTCGCCGCGCGCCCGCACCGGGTCGGCGGCCGCGAGCGCGGCCAGCGCTATCGCCCAGCGCGCACGCCAGGTCCCGTCCTCGTCCGCCGCGTCGGCCTCGTTCCGGGCCCCCTGCCGATCGCCGAGCTCGATCAACGCACGAACCCTGCGTAGCCGCACCTCGGTTGTGACGGGCACGTCACGCAGCGACGCGAGCAGCTCCGTCGGCGAGGCCGCCGCGAGGGTGGTCAGCAGGTCCGCGGCGGGGTCGGCCGTGTCCACCCGGGGCACCGGCAGCTCGTGAGCGACCTCGTCCAGCTCTGTCGTTCTCAGCGCCGCCCCGGACGAACCGCCGGTGGCGAACCCGTGCAGCTCCGGCCCGAAGTGTGTGGACGCGGCCTGCCGGGGCTGCCCGTCGGAGGCCGCCATGACCTCCCGGAGCACGCCGGTAAGCTGCTCGGCCATCTCGGGAGCGGAGCCGAACCGGCGCGCCGGGTCGGGATGGCAGGCCCGCAGCAGCGCCCTGCGGAACGACTCGCGCTCGGCGAGCAGCCGGGCCTCGGACGGAGGCGGGAGCCGCGTGGCATAGCTGCCGGTGAAGTCGAACGGGATGGTGAGCACGGCCAACGTCCGCCCCATGGCGTACAGGTCCGAGGCCACCGACGGCCCCTGCTCGGTGACCTCGGGTGCCTGGTACCCGACGGTGCCGTAGACGGCGGCCGAGACGTCGCCCGCGTGCCGCACCGCCCCCAGGTCGATCAGTTTGAGCAGCTCCTGGGTCTGCACCATGTTGTCCGGTTTGACGTCGCAGTACAGCAAGCCCTCGTCGTGCAGGTAGCCGATGGGGCGCAGCGCCTCGATGGTGTAGGCGAGCGCCTGCTCGACCGGCAGGCTCGCCTGCCCGTCGTGTTCCCGCCGCCGCTGTTTGACCAGGTCCTTCAACGACTGCCCGCCGACGTACTCCATCACGATGTAGCCGGTGCTGCCACCGTCGGACTCGCTGTGCTGGACGAAATTGTGGATCTTGACGATGTTCGGGTGCTCGACCTTGGCCAGGAAGTGCCGCTCGGCGATCACCGCCGCTGTCGCGTCGGCGTCGGCGCTGTCGATCAGCCCCTTGAGCACCACCCACCGATCCGACACTGCGCGGTCGCGGGCGAGGTACACCCAGCCCAACCCGCCGTGGGCCAGGCAGCCCAGAACCTCGTACTGGTCGTGCACGACATCCCCCGGCCCCATGGCCGGTGTGAACCGGTAGCGCTGACCACACTGCGGGCAGAAACCGTCCGAGCGGGCGGGGCGGTCCGCGCGGGAGCGACCCACCTCGCTGCCGCACCGGGCGCAGAAGCGCTGATTCTCGGGAACGCGCGGGTCGGTAATGACGACTTCCGCCGGATCCCGGTACGGGACCGGCGGCACGTCGACCAGACCGGCGCCGAGCATTCCCCGGCCGGATGTGCCCGGACGCGAGGGCGCCGAGCCGGTCGTGACCGATGGGCGCGACCACGTCGCCACGCTGTCCGTGCGGGTGGAGGGGCGGCCTCCGTTCTCGGCCTGCAGCCCACACGACTCGCAAAAGCCGTCCTCGTCGATCACTCCCGCGCAGCCGACGCGCGGGCACCAAGTCATGCCGCTCTCCCCTCTTCGCTACATCCACAACGCGGGCCACACCGGGCGAATCTCGAGTCTAGATACGAAACCACTCCTTCCCCAGGTACTTCGCACGTCCGGCAACGGCCCCGGCCGGACCGGCGAGACAGCGACCATCGAGACACCGGGTCGGGCTCCCTACCGGTACGTGGGTTCCGGCGGCTCGGCCGGGCCGAGGGCCGGTTCGAGCCAGGTGGCGTACAGCTCCGACCATCGCTGCTGGCGAAGCTCCTCGAGGAAGGCATTGACGTAACGCACCATGTCCTCGTTTCCCTTGGGTATCCCGATGCCGTACGGCTCGCTGCTGATCCGCTCCCCGACGATCTCGGTGGTCGGGTCCTGCTCGGCCATCCCCGCGAGGATCGTGTCGTCCGTGGAGATCGCCTCGACCTGCCCCTGCTGCAGCAACACCAAGCAGTCCGAGATGCTGTCCACCTCCACCAGTTCCGGCCGGGGGTCGGCGGCGTCGACGTTCACCGACGATGTCGACCCGCGCGGGGCGCAGACCGGCTCACCCCCGAGATCGGCGAGCGAGGAGTAGCTGGAGTCCTCACGAACGAGCACCCGCTGACCTGCCACGTAGTACACACTGGAGAAATCGATGTGCTCGCGCCGCTCGCAGTTCATCGTCATCATGAAGACCACGACGTCCACCGCGCCCTCGGTGAGGGCGGGGATGCGGTCCGCAACGGACAAGGCCGTGAACTGCACCTTGTCCGGGTCACCCAGCAACGCGTCCGCCAGCTCACGCGCGATGTCGATGTCGAATCCCTCCAGCTCGCCCGTGGTGGGGTCACGGAACCCGAACAGGTGGGTGTTCTGGTCGACCCCGACGATCAGCCTGTCCCGCTCGATGATCTCGTCCATCGTCGAGCCCTCCGGCACGTCGGTCCCGTCCGGCGGCAGACTCGCCGCGGGGTCGCCGCAGTCCTGTTCGTCGTCCTCATCGGGCTCGTCCTCCTCATCGGGCAGCTGCTCGGTCACCCCGGCGTTGGCAGGCATGGGACGCTGCGCCGGTTCGACGGGTACCAGCGTCCGGGGTTGCCCCACGGGGCCACACGCCGCCACCAGCAGCCCGAGTACGGCTATCAGGACCGTCAGACGTCTCATCGATACTCCCTGAGGCGCTGTCTGATGCCGATCACAACCCCGCCTGCTCCGACCGCGGCCAGCGCCAGCCACCCTTCGACGAGGCCGGTCAGCGCGCGCTCGCCGGTAACCGTCGAGGTCACGAACTCCTCCCGCCCGGCCTGGATCGCCTCGGCCAGACTGCTGTCGAGCCGCGCGAACGCGGTTCCGCTCCCCGTCTCGGACTCGGTGTCCACGGCCAGCTCGACAGCGTCGTTGTAGTCGCCGCCGTCGGCGAGATCACGCAGCGTCTCGTGGGTGCGAAGCCACCCGGTCGCACTGGCAACGGCGTCCTCGACGGGGCCGGAGAGCTGCGCGGATGCCGTGTCGCGCAACTCGCCCAGCCTGCCACCGGTGCCGTCCTGCCCGGCGATCTGCCCGGCCAGCTCGGCGAACCTGTCCTCGTATGCCTCGCCGTCTCCGCGCGCGACCAGCGCGAGCAGCTCGTCGGCCCTGGCCTGCAGAGCCGCGATCCTGGTCTGCACGAGCACGTCCACCTGCTCGGACCCGTCACGCTGTCCCGACGTGACAAGCGTGCCCTGCACCGACAGCGCGACCGCGCTCCAGATCAGACCGACGACCAGCGCCACGGTCGCCACGACGAGACCGATGTTGTACCGGCGCTTCACCAGGCGCCTGATGTGGGACTGCGCGCGCAGCAACCCCACCAGCGCGACGGCCAGCAGGGCGATCGCGATGAACGGCACGCTCGTGGTCGCCGACTGCGCCTGCGCCAGCCGCTCGCGCTGGATCCGGTACAGCTCCTCGACGGCGGGCAGGACCCGTTCCCGCATGAGATGCGAGGACTCCCGCAGGTAGGCCGCGCCCACCGGCAACCCCTGGCGGTTGTTCGCGCGCGCCGTCCCCACGAGCTCGGAGTAGACGGGGACCTGCCGAACGACCACCGAAACCTGGCGCGCGGCTTCCGCGTCCCTCACCGCATCGAAACCGGCCAGCGCCAGCGACGGCCCGACGACGGCGATGTCGTCCTCGTAGCGCACCCGCAGCTCTTCTGGCTCGTCGCCCGCTGCGAGGAACGCCATCGCCGCGGTCGCGTCGGCATCCGACAGCGCCCGGTAAACCTCCTGCACGGTCGCGGCCATCGGCTCCTGGCGATCGACGAGGTTCGCGGTGGCCTGCGCCCTGCCACTGGTCGAGGCGGCAGCCCCGACGCCGGCCGCGAGGATGACCGCGACCAGCGAGACCGCGATGATCGAGAGCCTGCCCGGCGTGGTCGACCAGCTCCGCTGCCCTCCCGCGAGGACCCGACGTACGGCAGCGCCCGCGCGGCCGGAGCGCGACCGCCGAGCCCCCGCGGCCGACTCCCCTGGCACGTGGCCATCGGGTTCGTGAGGCTGCGCTGTACTCACCTGCTTACCGCTTCTCCTGCTCCTGTCCAGGGCCCGGTCCACTCATCGGGTCACTCGCCCGCCGGTCGCTCGCCGTCGCCACGCACAGCCCCCACGAGGCAGCCCCCGTCAACCGGCTCGTGAACAACTCTCCGTGTTCCCGGGCAATGTCGGGCCGTTCACCGGACACACCCCTCAGTACGCGCGTGCGTTCCGGACGGGCTGCCGTCGCGGCCGCGCCAGCCCGGTCAGTCGGTGAACAACCCTGTAGTACCGCACCTAGCCGCGTCACACTAACAGGTGACGTCAGGATGAAGCAGGGGTAACGTACAGATCCGTCGAATCGCGAAACGTGCCCGGCATGACCTGCGCCGTCCCCTGCCCGGACGAGATCGCAGGTCGCGGGCGATACGGACGATGACGCTCCGCTACTCCTGCCGGGCTTGGCCTGCTGGGCTACTCCTGCCGGGCTATGCCTGCTGGCCCGGTAGCCTGCCCTCGGCCATGCGCCTGGCCACCTCCCGGCGCAGCCACAACATGTAGATCCATACCCCGAGGAACACCACCCCGACCACCCCCACGGCGGGCAGCGCACCGAAGAAGGCGATCAGCGCACCCTGCAGCAGCAGGACAACCGGGACGGTTCCACGCTGGCGCAACACGCCGCAGCTCGCCAGGAGCGCGGCGATGACCCCCATGAGACTCCAGCCCTGCCAGCTCGTGACACCCGCACCGAGATCGGCCACGACCAGCAACGCCAGACCGAGCACGATCGCCTGCAGGATCAGCGCGCCCGCCATCACCCCGCGGAACCCCTTCATCGGGTCCGTCGCGGGTGGCGGCGGGGTGCCCGCCTCACCGGTCACGCCGGGTCCTTACCGAACAGCGCCCTGGCCTCGCCCGCTGTGACGACCGAGCCCGTGATGAGGACACCGCCGCCTGCGAGGGGCTCCTCCGGGTCCTCCGTGTGCTCGACGAGCGCCACGGCCGACTCCACCGCCAGGTCGAGACGCGGGTGCACGTGCACACGGTCCTCACCGAAGATCGGGATCGCGATCTCGGCGAGCGCCTCGGGCTCCAGCGCGCGCGGTGACGCGTTGCGGGTCACCACCACATCCGACACCACAGGCTCGATCGCCTCGAGGATGCCGTGCGCGTCCTTGTCGTCGAGCACGCCGATCACCGCGACGAGCCTGCGGAAGGCGAACTCCGCGTCCACCGTCGCGGCGAGGGCCTGCGCGCTGTGCGGGTTGTGCGCAGCGTCGAGCAACACCGTGGGCGCTCCCCGGACGGGTTCGAGGCGGCCGGGCAACGTGAGGTCGGCGAATGCCTCCCGGACGGCCTCGACCACCAACTGGCGATCCGGTCCCGCGCCGAAGAACGCCTCCACGGTGGCGAGCGCGAGCGCGGCGTTGGCTGCCTGGTGCTCGCCGTGCACCGGCAGGAAGATGTCCTCGTAGACACCGCCGAGGCCCTGCAGCTTCAGCTGCTGGCCGCCTACGCCCTTCTCCCTTTCCAGTACACCGAACTCGTGCCCGGCCCTGGCTACCGTGGCATCGACCTCCACGGCGCGCTCCATCAGCGCGTGCAGGACCTCCGGGTCCTGCTCGGCGACGACCGCGACACCGTCCTTGCCGATGACGCCCGCCTTCTCCTTGGCGATCGAGACCACATCCGAGCCGAGGTACTCGACGTGATCGCGGCTGACCGGGGTGATCGCGGCGACCTGTGCCTCCCCGACGTTCGTGGCGTCCCACGTACCGCCCATCCCGGTCTCCAGCACCGCCACCTCCACGGGGGCGTCGGCGAAGATCGAGAACGCCAGCGCGGTCAGCACCTCGAACTTGGTCATCCTCGGAGCGTCCGCGGCCCGCGCTTCGTCCACCATGGACACGAATGGGAGCAGGTCGGCGTAGGCGTCCACATAGGTCGACGCGCTGACCGGCGAACCGTCCACGCTGATGCGCTCGGTCACCACCTGCAGGTGCGGGCTGGTGTAGCGGCCCACCCGCAACCCCATCCTCGTCAGCAGGGCATCGACCATCCGCGCGACCGAGCCCTTGCCGTTGGTCCCGGCAATCTGGATCAGCGGGTAGGTCGCATGCGGCTCGCCCATCATGTTCAGCAGGGCCGTGATGCGCTTCAGGGTCGGCGCGATCTTGGTCTCGCCCCACCGCTGGTTCAGCTCCGCTTCCACCCGCAGCAGCTCTTGCTGCGCACGGCGCTCTTCCTCGGGGTCCGGCTCGATCGGCTCGTCACCGGCCTCGGGGGTGTCCGGCATCGGTCCCGCCGCGAGCTGCTCCTCGGAGAGCTCGTCGAGAACCTCGTCCTCGCGATCATCGTGCACGGGGTGGTACTCCCAACGCGTTCGACCCCGGAGGGTCATTCATCACTACGAGCCCGGTAGCGACGCCAGGCGCGACTCGATACGCTCGATCTCCGTCTCCGCCGCCTGCTTGCGCGCCCGCATCTTCTCGACGACCTCGGCGGGCGCTTTCTCCACGAACGAGGGATTGGCCAGCTTCTTCTCCGTCTGCTCCAGCTCCTTACGTGCCGCGTCGAGATCCTTGTCGAGGCGCTTGCGCTCCGCGATCACGTCGACGGCCTCGGACAGGTCGAGTTCCACGGACGCGTTACCGCAGCTGAGTCCCACCTCGAACGCCACGCTCGGGGAGAACGCCTCACCTGCCCGGTTGAGCCTGGTGAGCGTGTGGATGGCTTCCTCGTGCCCGTCCAGTTGGGCGAACCCCGCTCCGGACAGCCGGGCCGCGACCCGCTGCCCGGGCTTGACGCCCTGGTCCGAGCGGAACCGCCGGATCTCGGTGACCAGCTTCTGCATATCGGCGATCCGGCTGGTCGCTGCCGCGTCGGCGTAGGCGGCGTAACCGGCGCGCTGTCCGGGCCATTCCGCGATCACCACCGACTCCCCGCCGGTCAGCGCGGTCCAGAGCCGTTCGGTGACGAACGGGATGAACGGGTGCAGCAACCGCAGCACCGTGTCGAAGACATGCCCGAGAACCGCACGGGTACTCGCCGCACGTCCCCCGGTGATCTGCACCTTGGCCAGCTCGAGGTACCAGTCGCACAGCTCGTCCCACGTGAAGTGGTACAGCGCCGAGATCACCTTCGCGAACTGGAACTCCTCGAACCGCGCGTCGACCTCGCCGACGACCTCGCCCAGCCTCCCGAGAATCCACCGGTCCGCCTCGGTCAGCTCGCCTGACTCCGGCAGCGGCGTGTCGACGGTCGCGCCGTTCATCAGCGCGAACCTGGTCGCGTTCCAGAGCTTGGTGCAGAAGTTGCGTGCCCCGGCGGCCCACTCCTCGGCCAGCGCGATGTCGCTGCCCGGGCTGGCGCCGCGTGCGAGGGTGAACCGGGTCGCGTCGGCGCCGTAGTTGTTCATCCAGTCCAGCGGGTCGAGCGCGTTGCCCTTCGACTTGGACATCTTCTTACCGCTGGCGTCGCGAATCAGGCCGTGCAGGTAGACGTGGTCGAATGGTTGCACGTCGTCCATGGCGTAGAGCCCGAACATCATCATCCGGGCGACCCAGAAGAACAGGATGTCGTATCCGGTGGACAGCACGCTCGTGGGGTAGAAGGTGGCGAGGTCCCTGGTGTCGTCCGGCCACCCCAGCGTGGAGAACGGCCACAGCCCCGAGGAGAACCACGTGTCCAGCACATCCGCGTCCTGGTACCAGCCCTCTCCGGAGGGAGGCGCCTCGTCGGGTCCCACACAGACTGTCTCGCCGTTCGGGCCGTACCACACCGGGATGCGGTGGCCCCACCACAGCTGGCGCGAGATCGTCCAGTCGTGCAGGTTGTCGACCCAGTCGAAGTACCGCTTGGCCAGCTCCGGTGGGTGGATCACGGTGCGTCCGTCGCGCACGGCCTCGCTCGCCGCCCGCGCGAGCGGTCCGACCCGCACCCACCACTGCAGCGACAGCCGCGGCTCGACCACGGTGTCGCACCGCGAGCAGTGCCCGACTGCATGCTCGTACGGGCGTTTCTCGGCGACGATGCGTCCCTGTTCACGCAACGCGGCGACCACCGCGGGGCGCGCCTCGAAACGGTCGAGCCCCTCGAACGGTCCGGCGGCCGTGATCACGGCCGACTCGTCCATGATGGTCAGCATCGGCAGCTCGTGCCGGGTGCCGATCTCGAAGTCGTTCGGGTCGTGGGCGGGCGTGACCTTCACCGCGCCGCTGCCGAACTCCGGGTCGACATGGTGGTCGGCGACGACCGGGATGTGCCGTCCGGTCAGCGGGAGCTCGATCTCGGTACCGACCAGGTGCGCGTACCGTTCGTCGTCGGGATGCACGGCGATCGCGGTGTCGCCGAGCATCGTCTCGGCTCGGGTGGTGGCCACCACCACGGAGTTGTCCCCGTCGCCGTAGCGGATCGAGATCAGCTCGCCCTCGTCGTCGCTGTGGTCGACCTCGATGTCCGACAGCGCCGTGCGGCATCGCGGACACCAGTTGATGATGCGCTCGGCCTGGTAGATGAGCCCGTCGTCGTAGAGGCGCTTGAACATCGTGTGCACCGCGCGGGACAGACCGGCATCCATCGTGAAGCGTTCCCGCGACCAGTCGATGCCCTCGCCGAGCCTGCGCATCTGGTCGAGGATCATGCCCCCGTAGGTTTCCTTCCACTCCCAGACACGCTCGATGAACCGTTCGCGGCCCAGGTCGTGGCGGGAGACTCCCTGACCCGCGAGCTCACGCTCGACCACGTTCTGGGTGGCGATGCCGGCGTGGTCCATACCGGGAAGCCACAGCGCCTCGTATCCCTGCATCCTGCGGCGCCGGACGAGCGCGTCCATCAGGGTGTGGTTCAGCGCATGCCCCATGTGCAGGCTGCCGGTGACGTTCGGAGGCGGCAGCACGATACAGAACGGCGGCTTACCCGAGCCGGGGTCCGCCGTGAAGTAACCCGCGTCTACCCAGCGCTGGTAGAGCGCGTCCTCTTCCTCGGCCGGGTCCCAGCTGGATGGGAGTTCGGTCACTGCCTGCGCTGCATTGTCTGTCACAGCTTGCCAGTCTACGAACCGCACGTCGCGGGGGTTGACACGGGCCACGTGGGGCGAGCCGCACGCTCCCTCGGGTACCACATATGTACTGAAGGACCCCTTCGGCTCACCCCCACCGGCCGGCATGGTCGGTCAGCGCAGCCCGTCCAGGAAGGCGTTCCACGCCGGGGACGGCAGCACGAGCGAGCCGCCTGCGGGGTCCTTGGGGTCGCGCAGGCCGACGGACCTCCCGGCCACGGCCACCTGGACGCAGTGCCCGTTCTCGTCCGGCGCGCTGGGCGGAGCCCGATGCCGCATCCAGTGCCGCACGCGCACCGAGCGCGGCATTCGGCTCCTCACACCTCCTTCGGGCTCTCCGTGATCATCGACGGGGCCAGCGCGGCGACCATGACCATGGCCGTGATCTCCTCGATGGCCCGCGCCTTCCGGCCGGTGGCCCACTGCCCCTCGGCGATGGACTTGGCGCGCTTGCGCATCGCGGCACGATCGACGCCCTCGGCCAAACGCGGCACCGCGTCGATCGCGGCGAGCAGCGAGATCAGCGCGGCGGTCCGCTCGTCCGGCTCCTCGTCCTCGAGCAACGCGCGACGCAGCCGCGCGCGAACGTCGTACTCGTGCGTGGAGTCCTCGGAGGGCCACCGGCTCACCGGGAGTATCGCGGGTGGCGCGTCGCCGTCGGCGCGCGCAACGCCACGCTCGGCGAGCCCGTCGAGCAGCCTGGTCGCCAGCACGCCGCTCAGCGCGAGTATCACGTCCTTGGGCTTGCGCCCGTCGAGCTCGGCGACCGTGTCCAGGATCCCGGCCAGGAAGTCCTCGCCGGGAGGAGCGCCGTCGCGGGCGGTGAGCCGTACGGCAGCGTCCCCGTCGTCGGCGACATCCACCCGTTCCAGCCCCACCAGTTCGATGAGCAGGGCACCTGCCAGCGCGTACTCGAGATTGTTCATCCCGATCCTGCGGCCCGTATCGTCGTCGGAGGCGAGCAGCAACAGGTCCTCAGCGAGCATCATGACCGACAGGCTATCTCTGGCCGATCGCTCGCGCTGGCGAGGTCCTCGGTTCGGCGACGACAGTCAGGAGCAACACCACGTGGGCAGGACCGCCGTACGCACCCCGGTACGCCGCATCACGGACGGGGCATCCCGGAACAGGCAGCACACCCTCGCGGCCGAGGAACCCCTCGCCGTGCGGGTAGCCGGGCACACCGTCGCCGTCCCGCTGCGCACGCCGGGCAAGGACGTGGAGCTGGCCCACGGGGTCCTCCTCGACGAAGGCGTGATCGATTCCAGGGCGGACGTGCGGACCGCCCGCTACTGCGCCGGTACGGACGATCAGGGGCGCAACACCTACAACGTGCTGGATGTCGCTCTCGCGCCGCACGTACCGCCGCCGGAGCCGGGCACGAACCTCCTGGTGGACCCCGGTGACTCCTGCGCGGTCACCAGCACCGCGGCAGTCGACGCGGTCCGCGTGCGTGCCCGGCACGACCTGGCGAACGCGCCGTTCACCGCCCGCGCCGACATGCTGGCCACGCTCCCCTCGGCGGTGCGGTCCCGGCGGCGCACCCCTGCGGCCGCGGGCGCGCTACCGGCCGCCGCGCTGTTCGACGAGTCCGGTGCGATCACCGCCGTCCGCGAGGACATCGACCAGCACAACGCGGTCGACAAGCTGCTCGGGTGGGCGGTGATGCAGGACCGGATGCCCGTCTCGGCCTACGGCACCGGAATGCTGATCACCGGGCGCGCCACCTTCACGCTGGCACGCAAGGCGGTCCTGGCCGGCGTCCCGCTGCTGGCCACCACGCACGACCCGTCCTCGACGGCGGTGGAGCTGGCCGAGGAGCACGGCATGACGCTCGTCGGCTCGCTGGCGACGAACAGCGTCGACGTCTACACACGCGGCGACCGCGTACCGGCGTGAACGCAGCCGCGCTGCTACGCGGACTTCTCGCCGCGCTCCCCGCTGCTGCGCTGCCGGCGTGACGCCTGGCGGGACACGATCGTGGGGTTCACGTTCTCCCGCACCGTCTGCTCGGTGATGACCACCTTGGCGACATCCTCCCTGCTCGGGATGTCGTACATCACCTGCTGCAGTACCTCTTCCATGATGGCGCGCAACCCGCGCGCCCCCGTGCCGCGCAGGATCGCCTGATCAGCGATGGCCTCCAGCGCTGTCTGGGTGAACTCGAGCTCGACGTTGTCCAGCTCGAAGAGCCTCTTGTACTGCTTGACCAGCGCGTTGCGCGGCTCGGTCAGGATGTTCACCAGTGAGGGCTTGTCCAGGTTCGTCACACTGGCCACGACCGGGAGCCTGCCGATGAACTCCGGGATCAAGCCGTACTTGATCAGGTCCTCGGGCATGGTCTCCGCGAAGATGTCCCCCTCGCGGGTCTCCGACCTGGTATGAATGTCCGCGCCGAACCCGATGCCGCGGCGCCCCACGCGCTCGTTGATCACCTGGTCGAGACCCGCGAACGCGCCCGCGACGATGAACAGCACGTTCGTCGTGTCGATCTGGATGAACTCCTGGTGCGGGTGCTTCCTCCCGCCCTGCGGAGGTACCGAGGCCGAGGTTCCCTCCAGGATCTTCAGCAGGGCCTGCTGCACGCCCTCGCCCGAGACATCCCGCGTGATGGAGGGGTTCTCCGACTTACGCGCCACCTTGTCGATCTCGTCGATGTAGATGATGCCCGTCTCGGCGCGTTTGACGTCGTAGTCGGCCGCCTGGATGAGCTTGAGCAGGATGTTCTCGACGTCCTCGCCGACATAGCCCGCCTCGGTCAGCGCGGTGGCGTCGGCGATCGCGAACGGCACGTTCAACATCCTGGCCAGCGTCTGAGCCAGGTAGGTCTTGCCGCACCCGGTGGGGCCGAGCATCAGGATGTTCGACTTGGCCACCTCGACCGACTCGCCCTTCGCGTCCGACGGCCCGGCCTTGTTCTCGGAGTTCTCGGACTGGATGCGCTTGTAGTGGTTGTACACCGCGACCGACAGCGAACGCTTGGCGTCTTCCTGCCCGATCACGTACTGCTCGAGGAAGTCGTGGATCTCGGTCGGCTTGGGCAGCTCATCGAGCTTGACGTCACCGGCCTCGGCCAGCTCCTCCTCGATGATCTCGTTGCACAGGTCGATGCACTCATCACAGATATAGACGCCTGGCCCCGCGATGAGCTTCTTCACCTGTTTCTGGCTCTTCCCGCAGAAAGAACATTTGAGCAGGTCCCCGCCCTCGCCGATCCGTGCCATGGCCGCTGACCTCTGTCCCCTCCGGTGCCCCGGAATCCGGCGCACCTGACGTGTCGTGATGAGCTTCGCGCTGGCGTCCTGGTTCGTCGTGTGCCTAAGTCGACCGTACCCCTCGTAAGCGCCCAACGGGAGCAGCGCGAACGAAAGGCCGCCGCGAGGTCACCCTAGACGCGTGCGCCGGGCTGTGTCCCCGGCGACACGCGTCTCGGGATCGAACTGTTAGCTCGCAACTGTTAGCTCGCAGGGGTCCCCTTGCGGTACGGGAGCACCTCGTCGATCATCCCGTACTGCAGCGCCTCCTCGGCGGTCAGGATCTTGTCGCGCTCGATGTCCTTACGGACCTCGTCCGCGGACTTGTTGGTGTGCGTCGCCAGCGTGGTTTCCATCAGCCTGCGCACGCGCTGGATCTCGTTGGACTGGATCTCCAGGTCCGACACCTGCCCGTAGCTGCCCTCGGTGGCCGGCTGGTGGATCAGCATCCGCGAGTTCGGCAGCGCCATGCGCTTGCCCCGCGTACCGGCAGCCAGCAGCACCGCAGCGGCGGAGGCTGCCTGGCCGAGGCAGATCGTCTGGATCTCCGGCTTGACGAACTGCATCGTGTCGTAGATCGCCATCAGCGAGGTGAACGACCCGCCCGGCGAGTTGATGTACATGGCGATGTCACGGTCCGGGTCCTCGTGCTCGAGGTGCAGCATCTGCGCCATGACGTCGTTCGCCGAGGCGTCGTCGACCTGAACGCCCAGGAAGATGATGCGCTCTTCGTAGAGCTTGTTGTAGGGGTTGGACTCCTTGACACCGTAGCTGGTGCGCTCGATGTAGCTCGGCAGAATGTACCGGGACTGGGGCAGCTGAGAGGGGAGCTGGGACCCGCCGGAATGGGGAAGCTGCAGTTCACTCACGATTGTCTCCTGTACCCGCTCGTCGGTCAGCTGTTCGATTCCGCGCTGCCGAGCTGGTTCTCACGGCTGAGCACGTGGTCCACGAACCCGTATTCCTTGGCCTCTTCCGCGGTGAACCAGCGGTCCCGGTCACCGTCGGCGATGATCTGCTCGACGGACTGGCCGGTCTGGTCCGCGGTGATCTTGGCGAGCTCGTGCTTCCACTTGCCGTAGACCTCTGCCTGGATCGCGATATCGGAGGCCGTGCCGGTGACCCCGGCGGAGGGCTGGTGCATCAGGATCCTGGCGTGCGGGAGCGAGTAACGCTTGCCCCGCGCACCCGAGGACAGCAGGAACTGCCCCATGGACGCGGCCAGGCCCATCGCGTAGGTCGCGACCTGGGGCTCGATGAGCTGCATCGTGTCGTAGATGGCGAAGCCCGCTGTCACCGAGCCGCCGGGAGAGTTGATGTAGAAGCGGATGTCGGACTCGGAGTCCTCGGCCGCCAGCAGCAACAACTGGGCCGTGATCCGGTTGGCCACATCGTCGTTGACCTCGGAGCCGAGCACCACGATGCGCTCCTGCAGCAATCGCTCGTACATCGAGTCGGTCAGATTCATTCCAGCGGTGGTCGTCCGCATGCTGGAAGTCGCGTCGTGCGTCACGTCTGCCTGCCTTCTTGCCATGATGACCCCGGCCCTGCCGGGGTCATCTGCGGCTACCGTTCTCGTGCCGTTGTCGTGCCTGACCGGGACAGGCATGCGTCCCGGTGCCGTTGTCTGCCCTGGTTGGTCGCTTTGCCGGTCCCTGTCTCGCGCCCTCGTCGCGAGATCATGTCACCGACCCTAACGAACGTGGGCGGCGCAGAATGCCTGACACCGCCCACGTTCGCTGAGAGCTTCACCGCTCGTTCGAGGTCTCGCCGCTCTCCCCGGACTGTTCGGCGGCCTCGCCGGCGTCGGTGGCCTCGCCCGCGTCCGCGACCGCGCCCTCGACCTCGTCCGGCTGCACCACCTCGGTCGCCTCGGCCGCGTCGGACTCCATGGCATCGGCGAGCTTGGCCGCCTCGTCGCCCGCCTGCGACTCCTCCGAGCCGAACAGCGCCTCGAGGTCGACGGGGTTGCCGGACTCGTCGGTGACCGACGTCCTGCGCACGATCGTAGCCAGAGCCTTGCCCCGCCGCACGTCGGAGTAGATCGCGCCGAGCTGCCCGGACTGCTGGGCGCGCTGCACGTACTCGTCCGGGCTGATGCCGAAGCGCTGCGCCTGGTACATGATCCGCTCGGTCAGCTCGGCCTCGGACACCTCGGTGCCCTCCTGCTCGGCGATCGTGTCCAGCAACAGCTGGGTGCGGACGGACTTCTCGGCCTCGGCACGGGTCTCGGACTCGAAGTCCTCGAGGCTCTTGCCCTCGGCCTCCAGAGCGCGGGCAAGGACGTCCTCGTCGTCGCCGACCTGCTGGAGCGCTTCCTGCTTGCGGCCGTCGACCTCGGACTGCACCACCGACTCCGGCAACGGCACCTCGGCACGCTCGAGGAGCTCGTCGAGCACCTTGTCGCGTGCCTGCACGCCCTGCTCCATCGACTTGGACCGGCTCATCCGCTCACGCAGGTCGGCGCGCAGCTCCTCGATCGTGTCGAACTCGCTGGCCATCTGCGCGAACTCGTCGTCCGCCTCCGGAAGCTCACGCTCCTTGACGCTCTGCACGGTCACCGTCACCTCGGCGTCGTTACCCGCGTGCTCGCCGGCCAGCAGCCTGGTGGTGAACGTCGTGGTGCCGCCTGCCTCCATGCCGATCAGGGCATCGTCGATGCCGTCCACGAGATCACCCGAACCGACCTGGTAGGACAGCCCGGACGTGCTGGCATCCGGCAGCTCCTCGCCGTCCACGGTCGCCGACAGGTCGATCGAGACGAAGTCGCCGTCGGCGACCGGCCGCTCGACCCCGGTGAGGGTGCCGAACCGCGCACGCAGCTCATCGAGCTGCTCGTCGACATCGCTGTCACTGACCTCGACGTCATCCACGGTGACCGCCATGCCCTCGACGTCGGGCACGGTGATCTCCGGGCGGATGTCGACCTCGGCGGAGAACTCCAGGACATCCTTGTCCTCGATCTTGGTGACCTCGAACTCGGGACGACCGAGCGTGCGCATGTCGGTGGACTGCACGGCCTCCAGGTACTTGGCGGGGATGGCCTCGTTGACCACCTCGTCGAGCACCGGAGCTCGACCGATCCTGCTCTCCAGCACGGGAGCCGGGGCCTTGCCCGGCCGGAAGCCCGGGATGCGCACCTGTTGCGCGATCTTCTTGTAGGCGCGGTCGAAGTTCGGTTTCAGCTCGTCGAACGGCACCTCGACATTGACCTTGACGCGCGTCGGGCTGAGCTGCTCGACGGTGCTCTTCAACGTTTGCTCCTCAGCGTTTGCAATACCTTCAACTGTTTTCGTCTGTCCTCGTCTGCCCTCGGCACAGATCGGGTTCCCGCTCACGGTTGCCGCTTCAGCCGAGCGCGCCGCTCCAACCGGCCGAGCAGACCTCTCGCCCACTACCACTCGACCGGGATCGTCGACACCGGTACCGGGCAGCACCGAGCACGGTGGTGGCTCGAGCACCGGGTCACCGAGGCATCGCGCCGCGGCGACCCGGATCCGTCGGGGTGACAGGATTTGAACCTGCGACCCTCCGCTCCCAAAGCGGATGCGCTACCAAGCTGCGCTACACCCCGCAGCACAGCCACATACCCGGGCCGTGCACAAAGAGCCTAACCCCACCCGCTAAGCTGGGTGCGCGCCGGTCGGCATACCGGCCGCACGCGGGTGTAGCTCAATGGTAGAGCTCCAGCCTTCCAAGCTGGCGGTGCGGGTTCGATTCCCGTCACCCGCTCCAGACCGTGCTCCCCGCGGGGACCGGCATCGCAGGGGGAGCGACTACTCCAGGGCGCCGTCGACGGCCCCTCGACACGGCTTCCCCATCCCGCCAAGCGAGTACGCAGAACGCCGAACGTAACCCGGACGGGGGAATCAGACGGCCGTGCGGCCGGGCTGCCCGGCGTCCATGCGGAGCCGGGCCGGTGAGCCGGACCCCGCTCGACACGCTCCCCGAGATCAATCCGTCATTGCTCGATGAATCTGATATCTTAGTAGCGATATTCTTAACGATGAACATTAAACCTGTGGGGCGGTCATGACGCGACGAGCGAACTCCGAGCCAGACGCGGTCGACCTCATGCTGGAACAGTGGCGAAGGGAACGGCCCGACCTCGATACCTCCGGGTTGGCCGTCTTCGGCCGCCTGCACCGCGCGTTCAACCGGTACCAGGCCCACCTCACCGAGCTGTTCAACGACTACGACCTGAGCATCTCGTCGTTCAGCGTGCTCGCCGCGCTCCGGCGCCTCGGACATCCCTACAGGTGCACCGCGGGCAAGCTCGCCGACATCGACCTGGTTTCGACCGGGGGTATCACCCAGCGGGTCGACAAGCTACAGACCGCGGGCCTGGTCAACAGGGAACGCGACCCCGAGGACCGCCGTATCGTCTACGTCGAGCTCACCGAGAAGGGACTGGCCGCTGTCGACGAGGTCGCCACCGCGCACTTCGCCAACGAGGCCGAGATGCTCGGCGGTCTCACGCACAGCGAGCGCGGTCAGCTCGCCCGACTGCTCAGCCGCCTCGAACGCTCCCTCGACCTCGCCGACATGCGTTCGCTCGCCGCGGACGGCGAGTCCCAGCAATCCCCGCCGTGACTGACGGGCAGTAACGCCGCGCGGGCGCCTTACAGGCGGGGGTCCCGTGCGGACAGCCGGACGGCGTTGGCCGCCTCGTCGGTGTCGGCCAGCTGTGCCTGCCGCTCGGCCTCGCTCCTGCGCGCGTAGCGCTCGATCTCGTGCGAGGTGGTCCCGGCGTCCCATCCCAGTACGGGGGCGATGACCGGCGCCACGTGCCGCGCGGCGCGCACTCCACGGTCGGCGGTCTCCGTTCCGATGTGCAGCCTGCGGCACAGTACGTCGTCCAGGTGCTGCGCGCCCTCGTGGGTCGCCGCGTACGCCGCCTCGACCATCAGGTAGTCCTCCGCGCCCGGGATCGGCTCGCCCCACTCGGGGTGCTCGGCGAGCTGGTCGAGCAGCTCCTCGACGAGCGAGCCGTACCGTCCGATCAACCGCTCGATCTGGTCCACGGGCAGGCCGGAGCGTTCGAACAGCCGGTGCCTGCAGTTCCAGACAGCCTGGTAACCATCGGCACCGAGCAGCGGGACCTCGGCCGAACACGACTCCGGGACGGTCCCTGCCACGTTCCGCAACGCGGCATCCACCGCGTCGGCGGCCATCACCCGGTAGGTGGTGTACTTGCCACCGGCGACGACGGTGAGCCCTTCCCGCGGGCACGTGACAGCGTGCTCGCGGCTCCACGCGCTCGTACTGCCCGCATCGGCGGTGAGCAGCGGCCGCAGCCCGGCGAAGGCACCCACCACATCGTCGCGGGTGAGCCTCGGCCGGATGGCCCGGTTGACGTTGCGCAGCAGGTAGTCGACATCCGCCCCGGTAGCCGCCGGATGGTCGAGATCCTGCTGCCACGGCGTGTCCGTGGTGCCGATCAGCCAGTGCCTGCCCCAGGGCCGCACGAACAGCACGCTGTCCTCGGCGCGGAGCAGGATCGCGGCCTCCGAGCGGATCCGCTCGCGTGGAACCAGCACGTGCACGCCCTTCGAGGCGCTCACCCGCAGGCCCCCGGTGGCTCCCGCGCGTGCGCTCAGGGTGTCGTTCCAGACCCCGGTCGCGCTGATCACCTGGTGCGCACGCACCGGCAACTCGTGCCCGGTGTCGCTGTCGCGTACCAGGACCCCGCTGATGCGCTCGCCCTCGGTGAGGAAATCGACGACCTTGGCCCCGGAGGCGACGACCGCCCCGTAGGCGGCCGCGGTACGCGCCAGAGTCACCGTGTGCCGTGCGTCGTCGACCTGCGCGTCGGAGAAGGTGACCGCGCCGGCGAGGCCGCCACCGCCGAGGTCGGGAGCCAGACGCTGCGCCGCCCTGCGACCGAGGTGCCGGTGCCGCGGTACGGCCCCCGCTCCCCCGATGCCGTCGTAGAGCATCAGGCCGGCTCCCACGTATGCCCGTTCCCAGGCCCGGTGCCGCAGCGGGTAGATGAACCGCACCGGCCGCACCAGGTGCGGGCACAACCGCTCCAGCATCAGCGCCCGCTCGGTCAGCGCCTGCCGCACCAGGCCGAACTTGCCCTGTTCGAGATAGCGCAGTCCACCGTGGATGAGCTTGCCGGACCGGCTCGACGTGCCGGCCGCGTAGTCGCGCATCTCCACGAGCGCGACCGACAAGCCCCTGCTCGCGGCGTCGAGTGCCGTGCCGCAACCCGTCACACCGCCCCCGACGACCACGACGTCAAAGGTCTCCCGAGCCATGCGTTCGAGCGCGCGCACGCGCTGCGCCGGATCCAGCCGGGCCCCTTCGGCCGTGCGTCCGTGTGCGTTACTTCCGGTACTCACGAGCTCCTCCACAACGGTCGTGCAGCTTCGCGGTGCTGCGTGAAACGGGCGAACCCACGCTCGTAGCTCTCGGCGAGCCGCCGGTCCGGCGCGACGACGTCCCCTGGCGGCAACCACGCATGCCGGTCGACCGCGTGCCCCATCGCCTCCAGGCCGCCGAGCACGGCCCCGCGCGGGCCGACGTTCGGATCCGGGGTCACCGTCAACGGCCGCTGCAGGACGTCGGCGAAGACCTGCAGCCACCGGCGTGACCGCGCCCCACCGCCGCACACGACGACCTCCCCCTCCAGCGGGGTCGACGCGAAGCAGTCGCGCGCCGCGTAGGCGATCCCCTCGCACGTGGCCCGGATCACGTCGGCCGCTGCTGTCGTCAGCCGTAGGCCGGTGAGCTGACCGCGGGCTCCCGCGTCGACGAACGGCGCACGTTCCCCGGAGGGCGACAGGTAGGGCAGCATCTCCACTCCCCCGGCCCCGGCGACGCTGCCCGCGATCGCCGCGTCGAGGTCGTCGTGGTCCTTGCCGAGCATGCCAAGGACCCAGTCCAGACTGGCGCTGCCGACCATGGCCGGCAGCACGCGCAGCCAGCGGCCGGGTCGCGTCGTCGCCAGGTGCATCCCTGTGGCGCCGGCCCGGGTCTGGACGTCGACGGTGTCGGTGACGACCGTGCAGGCGAGCGTCGTACCGATGATCAGCAGGCCGTCGCCCGGCTCGGTGACGCCGGCACCTGCCGGGCAGGCGGACAGGTCGAAAGGACCAGCTGTCACCGGCGTACCTTCGGCGAGCGTGGTCAGCGCGGCACCGGCCGCGTCGAGCGGGGCGACCGGCACCGGCCCGGTGACCGGCGGGAGCAGCCCGGCCCGGTGATCCAGCCGGCACAGCTTCAGTGCCTGCTCGGAGTAGCCCGCACCGTCGGGCCTGCCGAACGGCAGCGACGCGTCCGAGGGATCGGTGGCGCGCACGCCGGTCAACCGCTGGAAGATGACGTCCTTGCAGTACGTCGCGGTGCTCGCCCTGTCGAGCGCGTCGGGCTCGTGCTGGTCCAGCCACCGCAGGATGCAGGCCTGCGCGCCGGGGAACAGCGCGTTGCCGGTCACCCGGAAGACGCTCTCCGCCGTACCGTCGCGTTCCCACTCGGCGAGCACGCCGCTCGACCGAGCGTCCATCCAGGACACCGCCTTGCGGGTGGGCCACCCACGCTCGTCGACGAGCCAGCACCCGTCACCCTGGCCGGTGATGGCGAGCAGGCTCGGCGCCTGCCTCGTGCTGCTCCGGAGCAGTTCGGCGATCACCTCGGCCACGCTGGCCAGGACCTCCTCCACATCCTGCTCGACGCGATCCGGTGCGGGTTGCTCGAGCCGCGTGGCCCGCTCGACGACCGCGAGGCTCGTGCCCGCCTCGTCGAAGAGCGTGGCCTTGGTGACGGTGGTGCCTACGTCTACACCGAGAAAAGTCTCCATCGCCGGCCCTTACGTCGTGGATGGCTCGACCGTCTGCCCGTAGGTGGTCAGCTTCCCGCCGACACGGTCGATCTCGTCCTCCGGCAGCAGGCGCGGCCGGCCGAGCAGGCGCGCCTGGTAGTACATCTGGCAGACCCACTCGAGGTAAATGCTGCGGCTGTAGGCCTTGCTCAGGCTCTCCCCGTAGGTGGTCGCCCCGTGGTTGGCCAGAACGACACCGTACCGGTCCTTCATCGCGTGCACGCTGTTCTCGGCCAGCTCCGGGCTGCCGAAGGTGGCATAGGGAGCCACCCGCACGGGCCCGCCGAGCAGGGCGATCATGTAGTGCACCGGCGGGATCTCGTCGAGCAGTGTGGACAGGGCGCTGGCATAGAGCGGGTGGGTGTGCACGACAGCGACCGCATCCGTGTGCTGGTAGACCTTGGTGTGCATGGGCACCTCGGAGGAAGGCTCCAGCTGCCCGTCCACGTGCCTTCCGGAAAGGTCGATGACGCTGATCGACTCCGGCGTGAGCTCGTCGTAGGCGGCCCCGCTCGGGGTGATGGCGATCAGGTCGCCACTGCGGATGCTGATGTTGCCCGACGTTCCTACGGTGAGGTTGTCGGCCTGCATCCGCTTGCCGTAGTCGACAAGCTGGCGCCGTTCGTCGTTCAGAAGCATGATGGTATTCCCTTCGTTTCCCGTGTTGTTCAGTCCGTCGGGTGACGCACCGGCCGGAGCTGCCCGCTCAGCGAACTCTCCTGCCGGTCTCCGCGCTGAACAGGTAGGTGCGGTCACGGCGCAGGGCCAGTGACACCTCGCGGCCGGGTTCCAGACCCAGCCCCGGAGCCGTCTGGGCGACGATGCGCTCCTCGGCACCGGGCAGCTCGACCGTGAGCAGGCCGTGCTCGAGCAGGTTCTCGTAGACCACGACAACGCCGCTGACGTCCGCGTCGGCCTCGCCGGCGAGCACGACGTCCTCCGGTCGCACGCCGAGCACGACCGGCCCCACCGCATCCGGTACGTCGCCGACGGCCACGCGGGTCTCCGTGGACAGCCGGACGGTGCCGTCCGCCTGGTGGGCGCCGTCGAGCAGGTTCATCGGCGGTTCCCCGACGAACCGGGCGACGAACAGGTTCATCGGGTCGTCGTAGATCTCGTCCGGAGTGCCGACCTGCTGCACGACACCGTCGTTCATCACCACGACCCGGTCGGCGAGGCTCAGCGCCTCCTCCTGGTCGTGGATGACCAGGATCGTGGTGTATCCGAGCTCCTGCTGCAGGTGCCGAAGCTCGCGCCGCGTCGTGTCACGCTGCCCGGCGTCCAGATGCGACAGTGGCTCGTCGAGCAACAGCACATCGGGTCGCCGGACGATCGCTCGCGCCAGCGCCACCCGCTGTTTCTGCCCGGAGGACAATCCCACCGGTGTGGCATCCAGGATGTCGGTGAGGCCGATGCGGTGCGCCACATCGGCGACCCGCTTCTTGCGGTCGCCCTTCCCGCGCGCCCGCAGGCCGAACGCGATGTTCTCCGAGACACTCAGCGGCGGGTACAGGGCGTAGTTCTCGAACGCGACACCGATGTTGCGCCGCTGCGGGGGCAACCCGACGACCGAGCTGCTGCCGACCCGGATGTCTCCGCTGGTGGCATCCTCCAACCCGGCGATCATGCGCAGGGTGGTCGACTTCCCGCACCCGGACGGCCCGAGAAGGCCGACCAGCTCGCCGCTGTCTACCTCGAGGTCGAAACCGCGCACCGCATGGACCTCCGGACGCCCCTTGGTCCGGTAGGTCTTGCGCAGATCCCGTATCGCAAGGTCACTCATTGTTTCCACTCCATCTCCGGTGAACAGTCCCGGTGATTCGCTGATCGTTCGGGTGCGGTCACGACGCGAGTTCGTAGGCGACATCCCGGCGCGCCAGCTCGGCCAAGGCGTGCTCCGGGGCACCGGAGTCGACGATGACCAGGTCGAACTCGGACAGTGAGACCAGCCGCCGCAGGGCCACCTTGCCGAGCTTGCTGTGGTCGACCAGCAGGTATCGCCTCGCCGCGACCTCGAGCATCTTGCGCTTCACCGCGACGATGCGATCCTCCTGATGGAAGCTGTACTGGCCGGACAGCGCCGAGGTGGACATGAACACAGCGTCCACCCGGATCGACTCGATGCACTCCAGACAGGTCTCACCGAGAAACGAGTCGTGCAACGGCTCGTAGTCGCCACCGAGCGCCATCAACGCGACCTCACGTATCTGGCTCAGCTGGCGCATCCCCTCCAGGTAGTTCGTCGCCACCCGCAGGGGTGTGAAGCCGGCCAGGTGCGGGATCATCTTGGCGGCCGTGGTCGCGTCGTCCAGCATGATCGACATACCGGGCTCGACGTACTGCAACGCGTGCTTGGCGATCGCTTCCTTCTCCGCGCGCATCGCCTTCTGCCGGTACGCCACGTTGGACTCGAAGACACCGGATGGCAGCGCCGTGACACCACCCCGGTACTTGCGCACGAACCCTTGCCGTTCGAGCTCGTCCAGGTCCCTGTGGATGGTCATGACGCTGACATCGAACAACGTGGCCAGCTCCTGCGCGGAGAGACTTCCGCGCTCCAGCACGAGATCAGAGATCTCCTTCTGCCGACCTTCCGGACTTCGCACGATCCTGCCCTCCATTACGATGAGATCCGCCTCTCGTCCTCGCCCCGCGCGAAGACGTGCACCGCGCACGGGTCGAGCGACAGCCCCACCCTGTCGTCTCTGGCGAGGTCGGGTACATCCTCGCGCGGCACGACCACCGACAGCAGCGCCGTACCGACCTGGACGGTGACCTCGGTCTGCCTGCCGAGGTGTTCGAGGACGTAGACGACCCCGTCCACCCGCACCCGACCTGCGGGCACGTCCTCGGCACCGGGATGCAGCTCCAGGTCGTGCGGCCGGACACCGATACGCACCGCCTCACCCGCGTTCGCCTCGACCCCCGGTACAGGCACCTCGACGGCGCCGTCCGAGCTGACGAACCGGATACCGTGCTCGCCGTCGACGAGGCCTCCGTCCACGAAACCGATCCGCGGCTTGCCGAACGCCTCCGCGACGAACGCGTTGCACGGCCTGTCCCAGATCTCCTCGGGGGTGCCGACCTGCAGGATGCGGCCTTCCCTGAGGACACCGATGCGGTCGGCCAACGACAGCGCCTCCACGTAGTCGTGCGTGACGTAGATCGTGGTGGTGGTCAGGTCACCGTGGCTGATGCTCTTGAGCTCCGCGCGCATGGCCGTACGCAGCTTCGCGTCCAGGTGGGCGAGCGGCTCGTCGAGCAGGTACGCCTCCGCGGGCCGGACGAGCACCCGGCCGAGGGCGACCCGCTGCCGTTGGCCGTTGGACAGCTGATCCACGCCGCGGTGCAGCAGCTGTGCGACTCCGAGCATCTCCGCCGTGCGGCCCACCCGCTCGCGTGCCTCGTCGTCGGACAGCCGGAAACGCGGCGAGCGCAGTGGGGAGGCCATGTTGTCGAATACGTTGAGCTGCGGGTAGAGCGCGTAGCTCTCGAAGCACATCGCGAGGTTGCGATGGTTCGGCTCGACGTCTCCCACGTCATGGCCGGCAAGGCGCACGGTACCTTCGTCCGGCCGGACCAGGCCCGCGACGCTCTTGCACGTGGTCGTCTTGCCCGCGCCGGACGGCCCGAGGAGGCAGAAGAACTCGCCGTCGGCCACCGAGAACGACACGTCGTCGAGCGCGACAAGCTTGCCGAACTTCTTCCGTATGCCCTGTACCTCGATCGCTGCCATCAGCTTTTCACCGCCCCGAAGGATAGGCCGCGTACCAGGTAACGCTGGATGAACAGCGCGAGTACAAGCGGCGGGAGCGCGGCCATGACGACTCCCGCCGCGACAAGGTTGAACTGAACCTGATTGCCCCCGAGGAAGGCCAGCGAGCTCACCGTCACGGTCTGCGCGTTGCTTGAGGTCAGCGTGAACGGGAAGATGAAGTTGTTCCAGGCGAAGATGAACGCGAGCAGCGAGACCGCGGCGATGCCCGGGCGCACCAGGGGAAGGACCGTCTTGAAGAAGGCCTGCCGCCGGGTGTAGCCGTCGAGTAGCGCGGCCTCCTCCAGCTCGGCAGGCAGATCCTGGAAGAACGAGCGCAGGATCCACACCACCAGCGGCATCGTCACCAGCTGAAGTACCCAGATCATGCCGACGAACGTGTCGTACAGCCCGAGCTGCTGGTAGATAACGCTCAGCGGGATGATGACGGCGAGCTCCGGCGCGAAGCGGAAGCTCAGCAGTGTGAACAGCAGGTCCTCGCTGCCACGGAAGCGGTACCGCGCTGCCGCGTACGCCGCGGGGATGCCGATGGCCAGGGAGACAAGCACCGCACCGACCGAGGTCACCAGGCTGGCGAGGAAGAAGCGTACGTAGGACGAACCGCCGTCACCGATGCCGAGCACGGTCCGGTAGTTCTCGAACGTCGGGCTGAATGCCAGGTAGGTCGTGGTCTGGTCCGCATTGGACTTCAAGCTCAGCGCCAGGATGAACACGATCGGGATCAACGAGAAGGCGAAGTAGGCCGCCAGCGAGACGTTCGCGAGCGACCCGGCGAGCGCCTTGCGCCTGCTGGACCGCAACTCCGGCCGCGGCCGCGCGGGCGCCGCGTCGCTACCGGCGGCGGTGCTGCCGCTCGGGTCTGCCGTTTCGGTAACCGTTGTGGACATCGACATCACACTCCCGCGGCGCGGTTCTGGACCCTGCGCAGGTAGCGGACCAGGATCATCAAGGTCAGGAACACCAGCGCCCACAGCAAGATCATGTGGGTGAGGCCTTGGCTGTACCGCGCGTAGCTGATCGCGTCGAGGTAGGCACTGATCTGCAGGGTGGTCGTCGCGTTGCCGGGGCCGCCCGTGGTGAGGCCGAAGATGACGTCGAACATCTTCAGGTTGTCCATGAGCCGGAAGATCACCGCGACAAGCACGTACGGCCAGATCATGGGCAGCGTCAGCCTGCGGAAGGTCAGCCACCAGCCCGCCCCGTCGACCGCTGCCGCCTCGAACGGTGAGCGCGGCAGCGAACGGAGCCCGGCCAGCGCGATGATGGCGACGAACGGGGTGAAGATCCAGGTATCGACGACCACGGACCAGGCGAACGCTCCCACGGGAGAGTCCGTCCCCGTGTAGTTGCCGATGCCCACGGACTCGGCGATCGGGCGAACCCAGCCGACCTCCGGAAGCAGGAACAGGCGCCACATGATCGCGGCAAGGATCGGCGCCACCATCAGCGGCGCGATCAGCGCCCGCTCGAAGATCCGGCCGATCAGGCTGCTGCGGTTGAGCAGCAGTGCCACCCCGATCCCCAGGACCGTCTCGACCGCGGTCGCTGCCAGCGCGAACAACCCGGTGACCCGGGCGGAGTTCCAGAACGCGTCGCTGGAAAGGATGTTCGCGAAGTTGTCGAAGCCGATGAAGTCCGGTTCGGGGTTGGTGGCGGAGAAGTCGAAGAACGTGTACGAGACACCGAGGACGAACGGGTAGAGCACGCCCACACACAGCAACACCGCCGGGACGACCAGGATGTAGGGCCGCAGGGCGCGGCGCCGCCTGGAGACGGTCGGCGCCGCGCGCAGCGACGGCTGGGCAGCGCTGGGCTGCCGGTCTTCGGTATCGACGGGTGCCGACATCACTGGTTGACCGTCCTGTCGAGGTCACTGGCCAGACGGTCGAGGGTCGACGCCGCGTCGTCGCCACCGTAGATCTGCTGCAGCGCGGCAGCCCACGAGGTCGTGGCGTCGAAGAAGCTGGTCTGCGGGGTGAACTGGATCTCGGTGTGCGGCATGACCTCTTCGAACGTCTCGATGAACCCGGTGTGCTTGGACAGCATGTCCTTGTACTCGCCCGAGTCGGCGACCGACTGACGGACGGCGTCGATGTGCTGCTTCTCGGTCGCGGCGAACTGCAGGTGCTCCTTCGACGTGGCCCACTGGAGGAACCACCACGCCGCCTCCTTGTTCTCGGATGCGCCGTTCATCCCGAGCGACCAGATCCACATGTTCGTGTCCAGCGAGCCATCGGGACCCTTGGGCCCCGGGTACCAGGCGATCTTGCCCTCCGCGGCCGTGTCGGTGTTCTGGAAGTACGACGCGATATCGGCGTCGAACAGCATGCCCGCCTTGCCTGCACCGAGATCGCTGGAGGCCTGGTACCAGGTGTAGGAGGTCCACCCGGACGGCCCCGAGTCCCGGACCATCCGGGCCCACTTATCGGTGAACTCGACCGCCTCCGGCGAGTTCATCTTCGGGACGAGCTCGCCACCCGAGAAGTCGAAGTCGGTCAAGCCCATCCGCGAGTACATCGTCATGAACCCGGGATGGATGGTCGCCCATTCCTTGGAGCCGCGCACCGCGATGCCGTACATGTCACCGAAGCCCGCCGCCGGGGCCTTCTCGGTGATGGCGGCGGCGACCTCGATCAGTTCGTCGAAGGTCTCCGCGGGTCGCAGGCCGAGCTTGTCGAACACGTCCTTGCGGTAGGCGACGGTGTTGGTCTCGAATCCCCACGGCAGCATCCACTGCTGCTCGCCGCCCAGTGGAGCGCCCTTCTCGAAGTTCCACTGCCCCGCGGTGAGCAGGTTGGGGAAGAAGTCATCGGGGTCGAACTCGGCGTGCGTGGCCGACGAGTTCTGGATCCACGGGTTGAGGTCCTCGAGGTAGCCGGGTGGACCGTACTGCCACACCATGTACGAACCCAGCATGAAGGCGTCATAGTTGCCCTGCTGGGATTGCAGCTCCAGCGTGAGCTTGTCGAAGTAGTTCGCCTCGGGAAACTCGTCGATCTCCAGGCTGATGCCGGTCTGCTCCTCGAACTCCTTCCGGTTCGCCTTGAGTGCGTCGGTGTACGGGTGCTTGTTCATCAGCAGCCGCACGGTCGTGCCTTCGTGCTTGCGCCAGTCGAACGAGCCGGTGACAGCGTCCGCCTCGGAGCCGCCGCCCTGCCCCCCGGCGCCGCCGAAGCCGCAGGCCTGCAATATCGGTGAGCCGGCGGCGACGGCTGCCGCGGTGCCGGCGATGCGCAACATGCCCCGTCTGCTGATCCCCCTGCTCGCGAGACTGTCGAAAAACTGGTTGTGGTCCATGGTGCTGACGAAACCTCCGAATGATCGGCGCGCAACCACGCGAGTCCCCCGCGCTGCTCGGCCAGAAGCCTTCGCTGTCGAGCAGTGCGGTCCCCGACCCGGGACAACACCCTCGTGGTGGTCTGTGTCACAGGAGTTTGCTGCTTTCTTAACATCAAGTCAAGTGTTGTTCACATAAATTATCGTTATTAACGTGAAGATGACACACTCAAACCCTGTGACATGCAGCTATGAAGCGCTCCGGTCGACCGTGTCGATCTCAGAGATAACGAACCATGATGTGCTCATCACGAGCAGCTGGCACTGGCGTCCCGGACGCCCCGCGACGGTTCAGCCGTGTCGCAGGCCCGAAGCCTCGCGGAGACGCACCAGCTCGGCCGCGACCGGCTCAGGTTCGATCTCGGGCCCGAGGTGACCGACGCCCGCGATCTCGCGTACCCGGCAATCGGCGATCCGCTCGGCGAGCTCGGTCACCACCGCGGTGTAGAACGGGTTGGTCCGCGAGCCGCGCAGCAGCAGCACCGGCATCGTGACCCGTTCGAGTAGCGCGAGCTCGGTGAGCCGGGGAAGGCCGGACTGTGCCTGCTCCTCCAGGACGACGGGGACGAGCGGCGCCATCTCCCGGGCCGCGTCCACCTCGGAGAGAATCGCCCGCTCGGTGTCGTTGGCCATGGCCAGCTCCTCGAGGAAGATCCAGGCCCCGTCGGCCGGTCTCCCCTCGTCGACGGCACGGCGCACCCGGGCGAAGGCGTCCGAGAACCGTGCGGATACCTTCTCGTCGGCGAGCTCGGTGAGCGTCGGCTCGTAGAGCGCGAGCGCGCCGACCGCCGAGGTGTGTGCCGCTGCCTCCAGGGCGTGGGTCCCGCCCGCCGAGTGGCCGAACAGCAGCACCTCGTTCCCGATGCTCTCGACGAACGCGACGACATCGGCCACGAGGCGCTCGCGCGAGTGGTCGGGGTGGTCTCCGCTCATGCCACGGCCACGCGTGTTGATCGCGTAGCAGGTGAAGTGCTCAGACAGGTGCGGAAGCAGCGCCGGCCAGGCGGTCTCGCCGTCGGCCGGGCCGCCCGGCACGAGTACGAGCGGCGGTCCGTGGCCGTGCACACGTCCGGCGATCTCAGTGCCGTCGGCCGAAATGGCTCGGTGAATGCGGCAGGTGTCCATGTGTGGCTCCTTCCCGGTGGGTTCTTCCCGAGCCTGCACCGGCCGCGGCGGAGCGCGGATCAGTAGAACTACCGGTCCTGGCCGTCGAGCAGGTCGTGCTCCATGGCGAACATGGCTGCCGTCGCCCTGCTCGACGTGCCGATCTTCGTGTAGATCCGCTGCACATGGAACTCGGCCGTGCGCCTGGAGATCGCCAGCCGCTCGGCGATGCGCTTGTTGCTGCACCCTCCCGCGACCAGCCGGAGCACCTCCACCTCACGGGTGGTCAATCCCGCGGGTAGCTCCCGCCGGACCGCCGCAGTCATGTGCCCGGCCGCGGCCAGCACGGCGGCCACGGCATCCGCGTCGAGCCGGCCGCCCGCCGCGTCGTCGCGCAGCCACTGCTCGGCCTGCTCGGGCGCCAGCGCAGGCCGGTGCGCCCGCTGCTGGGTCATCGCCTGGTAGGCGTCGGCCGCCGCCAGCACCCGCGCTGCCATCGTGAGCTCGGTGGACGCGCAACCACGGTGATAGCCGCTCCCGTCGCACCGTTCGTGATGCGTTCCGACCAGCCGCGCGAGGGGTGCAAGCCGGTCCGATCCCGACAGGATCCGCTCGGAGTGATAGGCGTGCAGCCGTACCTGCTCCCACTCGTGCGCGCTGAGCCGGTCCGGTTTCTCCCAGATGGTGGTCGACACGGCTACCCGGCCCACATCGTGCAGCAGTCCCGCCACCTCGAGGTCGGCAACCTCGTCCGGGCCCAGGTTCAGCCGCTGCCCGGCCGCGCGGGCCAGTGCGGCCACCTCGCGCGAGTGACCGTGCGTGTACGGCGTCTTGAGGTCGGCAAGGTCGCCGAACACCCCGGCGATGTCGACCAACCGCCACTCGGGTACCGACACCACCGGTCCGGGCTCGGCCTCCAGCACCAGGTCGCGGGGGTCGGTGGCGTTGACCTTGCCCAGCAGCGCCGCCGCCCGGCCGGTGAAATGCTCGGCGAGCTGCGGATCCACCATGCCGCCGCCGCGGCGGCGTACCGCGTCGACTGCCGCCTCGACCCCACCGATGGTGTCGAACAGCACGGCGATGCCGGTGAGCATGGCGAGTCGCGCCGCGACAGGGATGGCCTCGCCTGCCAGACCGGCAGGCGAGCCGCCTCCGTTCCACCACTCGGCGGAGTGGTAGATGCTGTGCTGCACCCCGTCGGGCAGGCCGAGGCGTCGCGCCGCGTCCCGCCCGACCTCGCACGAGGCGGTGTCGTAGGCGGCGCCGAAACGTTTGCCCCTGGTGAGCGAGGTGACGGCCAGCTGTACCCGCCGCAGCGGCGAGCGACCCCGTGTCACCGCCGGAACGATCGTCGCCGCGACGTCCCGCGGGTCCGCCAGATCGGACTGCTCCGCGGCCATGTTCACGACGAACTCGTTCCCGAACACCCGCGCTGTCTCGTGCGCGTAGCCGACACACCCCACGTGGAACAGCAGTCCCGTGTACATCGCCGCCCGGACGTCCTCGTCCGGCAGGTCCAGCGAGCGGCCCAGCTCGATCGCGAGTGCCGATGAACGCAGCGACTCACCGGCCTGCAGCCCGAAGCCCAGATCGCCCAGCCGCGACAGTCCTGTCAGCAACTCCGCCAGTCGCACCGACATCCTCCCAGCTTCCTCCTGAGAACGTTGATCCGAAATGACCGGATGGGTGCCCGTGGTCGTGCCGACCGGCGGGGACCCTGCTGGGGGAGCCAATCGGGTCGGGCAACAGGGACACATTCTGAGTCTGCCAGCGGGATCGGTGATCACCTCACCCTGGCTTGCCCACGCCCGCACGCTCTGTCACGCGCGCGATTCCCGGCTCGCGGCGCGTGGGACGCGAAGGACGAGTACGGCCGAGACTGCCATGACCAGCGCTGAGGCCGCGACCAGCCGCCGGAACAGTGCCCACGGGTCGGTGCTCGCGGATCCAGCGGGGGCGGGCTCGGCACGGCGCACCGTCAGCAGCGTCCCGGGCCCGACCGCAGCAGGTACGGCGCCCGTCCTCGCCAGGTGGTCCCGCCCATCGAGGTCGTACCGTCCTGCTGTATCCGCATCGCCGCCTCCCGGGTGTGAGAGTCGTGGTCCCCGTCGGCGGCGAGGAGCCGGCTCAGCGCCGCAAGGTCCATCCGGTCACCGGCGTCCGTGGGTACAGACGTGATCGCCGAGACCCCGAGGTCGCGGAACCGCAGCGCCCTGTCGACGGTGTCGTGCCGACCCTGACTTGGCAGCACCCGGGTCGGCGGTGCCCCGACCAGCCCGTGCGTCTCGATGTCCCAGCCCGCTCGCCAGGACCGGCTGGCGTCGAGACGACCCCTCGCTGCGCCAGGTCTTCGCCAGCCGGCTGATGCCCGACGCCACCCGGCAGACCTGGGAAGCCTTCAACGAGCTACAACGCATGACCACCTCGACCGAGAATGTGGTGCGGTTCCTCGACGCGTTCGCCCACATCGACGTGACCGGCATCGTGGACCAGGTGCGCTGCTCCACCCTCATCGTGCACGCGCGCGGCGACGTGCGGGTGCCGCAGGCGCAGGCGCAGGAACTGGCCGCGCGCATCCCCGGCAGCCGGCTCGTGCTGCTGGACAGCCGCAACCACATCCTGACCGGAACCGAGCCTGCCTGGCCCGTGTTTCTCGACGAGATCGATCGTTTCCTGGCCGCAAGCTGACCGCGCCGGCGCCCGGCTCCGCATGCGATGGCCGATCCCCTACCGAGGCACGACCACGAGGGGGACGTTCCCGATGTGGGAACGGCCCGGCCCATCGCATGCTCGGGGCAGTCGTCCCAGCGGCGGAACGCGGGACCGGACGTGAAAGGGCAACGGTCATGGAAGCCAACCGATCCTTCTCCCCCACGAGCGTGCCGGTGCCCGGCCCGATGAGCACGCTGTCCGAACTGACCTGTCTTGTGCTGCGCCGTCCTGGCCCGCACGCGACCACGAGCCAGCTGGCCGGATACTTCGAAAGGGTCGCCACGGTACACAGCCGCCTAGCGGAGGAAGCGAGAACGGTCGCTGAACGTGAGGCGGAGGTGGGGCTGGCCTGCCGCATCCGTGACCGGGCAGAGCGACTGTCGACTTCGGCCATGCCCGTAGTCGCGCCGCAATGAGCGCCGGCGGCGCGCGGGACCCTGCTGGTAGTGCCACTTGTGCCGGGCGAACCTGGCACGTGATGGGCCTACCGGCAGGGTCGGTGATCAACTCACGCCGCACCGGGCTGCTGGCGACCGCGCTGGCGCTCGGCTCCACGCGCGAAGGCCGCCCTGACCCGCCGTGCCAGCCGCGGCGGGTCGTTCGCGTCCTCCCAACCCCAGCGCAGCACCTCGTAGCCCGCGTCGGCGAGCCACTCCTCCCTGCGCTTCTCGGTACGCACGACGTCACGTGCGGAGCGGCCATCACCCGGCTCGTACTTGCCGAGCCCGTCGGCCTCCCCCACCACGCGAACGTCGTCCCACAGGAAGTCGACGCGACAGCGCGGGCCACGATCGTCGCCGAGCGTCACCTGGGTGCGTGGTGCGGGCAGGTTCTGCTCGTGTATCGCGATCCGGGACAGCGACTCCAACACCGACTCCGCCAGCGGGTCGGCGAAGTCGATCACCCGCCGTGCCCGAGTCGTACCGGACCACGTCGAGCACTCCCCGAGCAGAGCGCGCAGCCGGGCGATCGACACCAGACCCGCCCGCAGCGCCGAGTCCGCTACCACCACGCCTTCGGCGAAGGACCGCGTTCGCGCCAGGTCCACCACGGTACGCGCAGCGGATGTGATCGGGACGCCGTGTCTGGTCGCCCGGTGATGGCTCGGTAGCGCCGCCGAACGCAGCACGTAGCCGTTGCGGTGCGTGCCCTTGACCGCCGCCGCACCGGTCAGTAGGACGGGTTCCCGGACACGCGAGTCGAGCAGGTCCAGCCCGAGAATCCGGGCGGCGGAATTCCCACCCGCAACCGCGTCGAAGCCGAGGACAAGCCGCACCGCCGCCACGTCGACGGCATGACGCCGTTCCGGGCAACCCGCCACGGCGGCGAGCTGCGCTGCCTGGACGTACACTCCACGCCGCAGCGGGACCCACCTTCCGCTGCGCAGCGCACGCCGGATGGCCGCCCTGTCGCAGCCTGCCGCGCGCGCCTGGGCCACGGTGAAGGGCGTTACTGCGTCGGGCACGATGTCCTCCCCTCGTCGGACAGCACGGTATGCCGGAGGTACGACACAGATCCGGGGACCCTGCCGGTCGTGCCACTCGCACCGGGTGAACCGGGCACGTGGTGGTCCTACCGGCAGGGTCGGTGTCGGTAACGGCACGGGTGACTCGTCCCGTCACCGAGCCCCACTGGCTCACGACACGGCAGGTGCTTGCCGCGCAGCCGCGGCCCGTCCCGAGCTGGCCCGTGTCAACCGCGGTGCGCGCCAGAGCTGGTACGCCAGCGGCCACAACGCGACGAGGCCGGCGATGGCCTGCACGTAGAACTGCACCGCGCCGAGCGGAACCATCCGCGACAGGGCAAGCACGACGAGCGCGGTGACGACCAGGTACGTCAGTGAGCGGTTCAGGATCCGGCAGGAGGCGACAGCCCATGCGAATCCCACGATCCCGACGGCGAAAAGAAGCCCGCCGCTCGCCAGGATCGGGATGAACCATGGCTGCAGCTCGCTCTGGACTCCGGCGACGTCACCTCCGGTCAACGCGGCCGCCATGGGCGCGAACTCGAGCGCAGGCAGCAGCGCGTACAGGGCGCTGCCGGCGAGCACGAACGGCAGCGCCCACGCGCTGTGCCGGTCCTCCCCGGCGTCGCGCAGCCACACCCGGACAGCCAGGAAGGCCAGCGCGGTCAGGATGACGCCCACGGCGGTGAGCAGGTGTACGACTCCCCACTGCGTCGTGCCCTGTTCGACGGCCGAAGCGACGCCGGTAGCGTCCGGCAACCGCGCGATGAACGGGTGGCTGACGAGCGCCGCGAACATCATCGCCGGTGCCAGCGCGAGGGCGGTGGCACCGAACCGCGCCCGGGTTGTCGACGTTGTCGATGTCATGATCTTCTCTCCTTGGTGTGTGCGGGGACGGGCCGTCCCCTTGATCGTTTGATTCCGGTAGCAACAGCGAGCCCGGTGTGCAGTACTGCTCCGGGACGGCCGCCCGAGCGCTCCCGCAACATCCCGTCCAGCACCTGCCGGGTGTCTGCGATCCGACGGTCGGTCAACCCGATGCTCCGCCCGGTCCCGGTCGGGTCGCCGGACATCACCACGTCCCACAGGTGCTGGGCCGACCGGAACCGCGTGCTGACGTCGGTGGTCATCACCTGCACACCGGCAAGCCCGGCTGTGGTAAGCGCGCGACGCAACTGATGCGGATCGTCGAACGGCTCCGCGTATGCAGGTAGGTCCGCGGGCCGGGCGGCACCGGGCACCGCCACGTGCAGGGCGCTCCGGAAGAACCTGCCCCATTCCGTCCGCCACGGCGCCCCGGACGCGGCGACCACCACCCGGCCACCCGGCTTCGTGACGCGCACCAGTTCCGCCAGCCCCGCGCGGGGATCGTGGAACCAGGCGATGCCGTCGAGCGAGGCGGCCACGTCGAAGCTCCCGTCGTCGACCTCGATGGCCTGACCGTCCATGACCTGACCGTCGAGATCGGACAGTCCGGCTGTAGCCGCCCGTGCCGTGAGCCTGCTGATCATCGTGGGTGCGAAATCGACGGCGACGACCCGAGCACCGAGCCGGGCGGCCGGGACGGCGAGCGCCCCGACGCCCGCACCCGCGTCGAGGCAACGCAGGCCGGGCCGGATACCGAACTCACCGATGATCGCCTGCGCGAGGGTGGTCGCCAGGGGCGCGACGTACTCGTCGTAGGCCGGGGCGATCTTCTCCCACGCGACGCGCCGCTGCTCGGTGGTCCGCAACCCGGTGGTCATCGCCGTCTCTCCTCAGCAGGGTCCGGTCAGTCCCGGCTGTGCACGCTCACGTGGATCTCGGTGCGACCGGCCACGTGGTCGCCGGGCCCGCGCCTCACGCCTGGATCTCGTTCGGTTGGCATCATCGGTCCCCGTTCTCCTCGCCGACACCGACGAGCAGAGCATCCGGCAAACCGACCCACCGGCGCTTCGGCGGAAGCACCCATCTCCGGCGGCCCGGGACGGATGGGCATTTCTGTGTAGCCGCCCCTGGGGTCGAGGTGCGCTACACCAGCTGGTGCCGGTAGGCGTAGGCGGTGGCTGCGGCCCGGGACGCGACGCCGAGCTTGGCGAAGATGTTGCTGAGGTGGCGTGCCACGGTCTTCTCGCTCAACACGAGCCGGTCGGCGACTTCGCGGTTGCTCGCCCCCGTAGCGACCAGCCGAAGCACGTCGACCTCGCGCGCGGTCAGTCCGCCGGGTGCGCTCGCCCTCGACCGGCCGGACAGCTCGGCGGCCTTGGTCAGCGCCGGGCCCGCACCGAGCTGCTCGAACACCCGGCGGGCGGCATCGAGCTCCATGCTCGCCGTGTCATGGTCACCAAGCCGCCGGCAGGCCCGGCTCATCAGCAGGCGCACCTGTGCCGCCTCGTACGGCGCGTCGAGCTCCTGCCAGGACAGCCACGCGCGCCGCAGCGCCACACACGCGGCGTGGTCGTCACCGTCGGCGAGCATGATCGCCCCGCGTGCGGACGCAGCGACCGCACGCAGGTAGGGGGTGTCGAGATCGGCAGCGAACTCCGCCAGCTCGTCGCTCGCCGTGCGGGCCGCGTCGATATCCCCGGCGGCCAGCACGATCTCGACGAACGCGGCCAGCACCCGGCAGCGTTTCACGCGGTCGTCCTCGGCCTCGGCGACGACCCGCCGGATAGCCGCCTCGGCCTCGTCGATACGCCCCTGGGCCAGGCGCAGCAACGCCAGCCCCGGCTGCACGGCATGTCCGGCCTCACCCGCCTTACGGTAGGCCCGTTCCGACCCCGAGAACTCGCCGCGCAGCCGCAGCAACTCAGCCAGCTGGTAATGGGCCATCCCCAGTACAGGGTCCCCCGGCGGGTCGGCCAGATGCTCGCAGGCCTGCTGCGCCTCCGCCATGGCATCGGGCCACTCGCCGCGCAGCTGCATGATCTCCGAACGATGCACGAGGCACTGGCCCCGGTACGGCTTGAGGTCCTGCTGGTTCGCACACCACCGGGTCAGCGCCACCGTCCACTCCTGCGCACGGCGCCAGTCGAAGATGTCCCTGCAGGAGATCACCAGCACGCAGTAGACGAGCCCGGCCGCCATCGGCGACACGTCGCCCGTGGTCACCGCGAGCATCGCCTCGTCGAGCATCGCCATGCCCCGGCGCACGTCGCCGCCCGAGATCAGTGCCCGCCCGCGACCCATCGTGCCCAGCGCGATGAGATCGGCGTCGCCGAAGCGGTGTGCGATCCTCACGGCCTCGTCGAACATCTCGTGGGCCCGGTGCGGGTCACCGGAGTCCAGTGCCCTCCTCGCGGCGGGAATCAGCAGGTAGCCGCACTCGACGGCATCCAGAGCGTGCTCGTCGAGCAACCGCTGGGCCCGTCCGAACCAGCCACCCGCCTCGGCATGCCTGCCGCGTTGCACCAGGAAGTACCCGAGCCAGAACGCGGAGCGGGCGGCGCGGCCGATGTCAGCCCGATCGAGGAACGCTCGATGGGCCCGCTCGAAGCCCTCGACGGCAGCATCGTCGTGGCCGATGAAGTACGCAGCCTTCGCGAGCCGGTCGAGGTCGTCCGCGTCCAACGGCGTAGGCCCATCCGCCGCCGACAGCTGCTCGTAGGCATCCCGCCAGGCGCGACGCGCGTACGACTCCCGGCCTTGCGTGACTGCGTCGGTAGCGTGCATCGGGAATCCCTACTGAAGGAACCGTCCCGGCCCGACCACCGGCAGGGGCGGATCAGCCTGCGCCTGGTCCGGCACACGCACCGAGCGGGGCGCCACGATCACCGCGTTAATCATCCCACTTGTCCGACCCCGAAGCCAGTGTTCGGAAGCCCGCGATCCGCATGCGTGGCGTGAGCGGTCGCGCGCCAGACCGTCGGCCTGGCGACCAGCGGAGGCATCATGCCCGGCACCGGTGTCGCGGGGCTGACCCTTGGCGGCGGTACCGGCTACCTGAACCGCAAGTACGGGCCGGCGTGCGACAACCTGCTCTCAGCGGACGTGGTGAACGCGGACGGGCGATTCCGCGACCACCATCAGCCGGCCGACCCGGAAAGCCCCATCGAGGCAGAAGCGACCGAGATGTCCTCTCCCGGCAGGCTGACACCGACGTCCCTGCTGCTAGTGCCAGCCAATCCGGAGAAGGCGGACGGATTGTTGGGCCTACCAGCAGGGACCGTGGTGCCGTCCACAACAGACGAGGTGGAGCTCGGTATCCGACGATCAGATCGCGCTGAGCTCGGGATCAGGCCGGTGGATGTCGATCGCACTGATACGCACGGCCTCATCGCACGGTAGGTCAGCGGCCTCGGCATGTTCCAGCAACGCCTCGGGGCCCGTCGCCTGGTACAGGCACAGCGTGCCCAACCGGCCATCGGGTTCCTCGAGCAGGTAGGAGCGGATCTTGCGAACGGTGTCGTTGCGCTTGTCCGCTTCTGCGTTCGAGCGCGCGTCCGCGGCTGCGAGCTCGGCCTGACTGCCCCAGCCGCTTCGGCGGAAAATAACGTACAGGTCCATGTCGTCCTCCTTCGGTCGATGCCAGCGGGCATCCGACCCGCTGGCTACGACGTCGAGCCTGGCAGCGCACGCTGAAACTCTCATCGGAAAAGCGAGCCATTGACGACCGAGCTCGTTGTGGGTACGACTACCCATCCCGCTGGGAAACGAGACCGTGGTCGTAGGCGAACGCAGCGGCGGCAGTACGAGACGAGAGCTCGAGCTTGCCGAAGATGTTGGACAGGTGTCGGTGAACCGTCTTCTCGCTGATAACCAACTCCGCGGCGATCTCCCTGTTGCTGCGGCCCGTGGCCACCAGGCGCAATACCTCGACCTCGCGGTCACTCAGCCCACCAGGCAGCGGTGCACTGGCAGCGCGCTCGGCGGCGTGCCGTGCATCGGTGGCGGCGCCCAGCCGCTGGAACACGACGCGGGCGGCTTCGAGCTCGAGCTCGACGGCACTGTCATCGCCGAGCGCGCGGTAGGCCTCCGCGATCAACACCCGCGTCCTCGCGGCCTCGTAAGGCGCATCCAAGTCCTGCCAACTGCGGCAGGCCGCACGGAGAGCGGCCAACGCCTCGCTGGCGGACCCCTCGGCAAGGTGTACCCGTCCCCGCGCTTGTGACGCAGTCGCCTCCAGTCCCGAACTGCCGTACGCGTGCGCAGTGCTCTCGAGCTCTGCGCACGCACCAGCGGCAGTCGTGAGGTCTCCCGCAACGGTGGCCACCTCGACTTGTGCCGCGCACAGCCGAGCGCGCTTCAGGCGGTCGTTTCGCTCGCAGGCCAGTGCGGCACGCAGTGATCCGACCGCCACGTCGACTCGGCCCTCCGTGAGCCTGAGCAGCGCCAGTCCCGGCTGCGGGTCGCGGCCGAGCCGATGGGCGTGCTTGAACGACTCTTCCGCGCCGGTCCGATCGCCTTTGAGCCTGCGGATCTCGCCCAGTTCGTAATGACCTTCGGCCGCGCTCAGGACGTGAACGTGCGACATGTCCTGGCACGCGCGGCTCGCTTCGCGTTCGGCCCGTCTCCAGTCGCCCTGGACCTGCAACACCTGCGCGCGGTGGACCCGGCAGATTCCCGGTAGCGTGCTGACCTCAGGATGCACATCCAACTGGCGCGTCGCCACCATCGTCCACTCCACCGCTCGGCGAAGATCGAGCAGCTCCTGACACACGTCCATAAGGTGGCAGTAGATCGCTCCGGCCCAGGTCGGGTCGAGCTGGTCGGACACCGCCGCCAGCATCGCCTCGTCTAGTAGCGACAACCCGTCGCCAACCAATCCCTGCTTCACCAACGCCCGCCCCTGGCCGAGTACGCCCAGCGCGGCCACATTCGGGTCGCCGAGCCTGTTCCCCAGCGCTTCCATGCGGCGCGCGTAGGACAACGCGTTTTCGACGTCCCCGTCGCCCATGGTGGCGAACATGTCGGTATAGAGCAGGTAACCGTGCACCGCGCTGTCGGGTTCGTCCGCGACCAGCCTGCGCACCCGCGACAACCATGCGCTGCCCCGCGCTGTCTCGCCACGCTCCTGGGAATGGATGCCGAGCAGCAACGCCGACATCGCCGCCTGCAAGGGTTGTCCGGCTGCCAGGAACCGGCGGTACGCCTCCTCGAAGCCTTCGAGGCATTCGGCGATTCGGCCGAGCCACCACGCCGATTTCGCCGCGGCATGACAGTCATCGGGCGAGAGTTCACCCTGCTCACGGGCCGCCGCGAACCCCTTGCAGGCCGAATGCCAGTCGTGACGGCTGTACGCCTCGCGGGCCGCCACCAGCACGTCGCTGGTCTCCATCCAACGAGCCTAGACGAGCATGGCGTGGCGGAAAATTCCGATTCCTAACGATCGAGCCGAGACGCAGCCAGGCATGAGGCGTACCGCCGAACGCGGCGAGGCGATTCGCCGCGATCCGAAACCCCGATCATCCAGCCGCGGCAGCTCCGTCAGCAGCTCCGCCGGCCTCCCCTGTTCCGGAGAGCCTCAGCAGCTGTCCACCTCACGGAGCGCGGCGACACGATCGAGCGGGATCGTCGCCGGGCCGTCGGCGGTGTTCACCCGGACCGCTCCGGCGGGTGCGTCCCCGAGCCGGCCGCACCATGCCTGACCGCCCACGTCGCGCACCTCGATCGCGCCGCCGCCGGAGGTATCCGGCCACCATGCGGTCAGGGTGGCGGCGACGACCAGCAGTAATGCGAGGAAGCTGAGGCGGGTACCACCACGGAGCCGGCCCCACGTCCGGGACTGCGCACCGTCACCGAGCGCGCTCGCAGGCGCCGTTTCCCGCACCGGGTACGCCACCCGTGCAACCAGGAATATCGCCGAGCCGCCGAGCGCGAAGGCGAGCACGGCGAGCGCCGCGGCCAGCCACTGCAGCCACGCCGGTCCAGCGGGCCCTCCGGTGGTCCAGAGGGCACCGCACAGCCCGATGAAGCCGACCACCGCGAGCTGGACGCGCAGCCAGCCACGGGCAGAGCCCGCGAGCTCATCGCGCGCGTGCGTGCCTGCACCGGATGCGGCCACGTCGTATGCGGGGTCGGCTTCGTCGTGTGGCGACATGTCCCTGTCGTACCGTACTCCGGACTCCCGCGCCAGATGTCAGGAAAGGACCCTGCTGGCAGCTCCGAACGATCCGGGCGGACGGGCGGGTTCTCGGGCCTACCGGCAGGGCCCCGGTCGGGGTTCAGCCGAACGACCCCGCATACGTCGAATCGCCACACCTACACAGATCTACCCACGTCGCCACGCAACACAGGATTGGTTGATCCGGCCGATGCGGACGTAGCTGCCTGGCACGGACCCTTACCCCGTAGCCACGGAGGACGCAGAAGGGCAGCGCGATATGAGAACGACAGCATTCGACGTCACCGGTCTCGAAGGCGGCCACATCAGCCTGACCTCGACCGAGCTCGAACAGCTCAGCTCCAGGATCGACGGTCCGCTGCTCACGGCCGGCGACGCGGGCTGGGACGAGGCGACCGTGCTCTGGAACGCCACGGTCACCAAGAAACCAGCCCTTGTCGTGCAGCCGACATCGGCACGGGACGTCGCCGCGTCCGTCCGGTTCGCCGCTGAGCACGGTCTCCTGCTGAGCGTCAAGGGCGGCGGCCACAACATCGCGGGCACCGCGATCGCCGAGGGCGGGCTCACCCTGGACATGTCCCGGATGCGCGACGTCACCGTCGACGCCACCTCCCGGCTCGCGCACGTGGGTCCGGGTTGCCTGCTGCAGGACGTCGACAGGGCCACCCAGGAACACGGGCTCGCGACGGTACTCGGGTTCGTGTCCGAGACCGGCGTCGCCGGCCTGACCCTCGGCGGCGGCTTCGGTTACCTGACGCGCCGGTTCGGCTGGGCAGCAGACAACCTCGAGGAGGTCGAGATCGTCACCGCGGACGGGAAGCTCCGGACCGCCTGCCGGGCGGAGCACTCCGATCTGTTCTGGGCGATCCGCGGCGGTGGCGGCAACTTCGGCGTCGTCACGCGCTTCACGTTCCGGCTGCACGAAGTCGGACCCATCGTGACCGGAGGCCTGATCGCCTGGAGCGCCGACCGCGCCGACGAGGTGCTCGCTACCTACCGCGAACTCACCGCGTCGGCGCCGCGCGAGCTGACGGCGGTGGCGATGATCCGGCTCGCCCCACCAGCGCCGTTCGTCCCTGAGGAATGGCATTTCAAGCCCGTCGTCGGGTTGCTCCTCTGCCACAGCGGCCCGACCGCCGAGGCCGATCTCGCACCTGTTCGCGCCCTCGGGGACCCGATCTTCGACCTGGTCGGCGAGAAGCCGTACGTGGTCCAGCAGTCGATGATCGACAACATGGAGCCCAAGGGCCTGCACCAGTACTGGAAGACCGAGTTCCTGCCCGAGCTGTCCAGCGAGTACCTCGCCACGTTCCGGGACGCCGCGCTGGCAGTCGCCTCACCCCTGTCGTTCTCCGTCATCTTCCATCTCGCGGGTGCGCTGAACGAACGCGACGAGGGGGCGGTCGGCAACCGGGACGCGCGGTTCATCAGCGGGTTCTCCGGCGTGTGGTCACCGCAGGCGAGCGGCGGCGGGATCGTCGCAGCGGTCCGCGAGGGATGGCAGAAGATCCGGCCGTTCTCCACCGGCGGGAACTACGTCAACTTCCAGATGGCCGAGGACGACACCACCAGGACCGCGTGCGCCTACCGAACCACCTTCGAGCGCCTGCAGCAGGTCAAGGCCCACTACGACCCGGACAATGTCTTCCGCGTCAACCGCAACATCCCGCCGCACCGGTAACCGCCTGCTCGACAAGGAGCACCGTGCGGTACGGCAACGCAACGGTCGTGCGGCGAACGACCAGCGACGCCGTCCCGTGGGCGTGCGCGTTCAGCGGCCCGACAACTCGGCGCACGTCGTGATCGCGAAGTCGACGACGTCGTCTCGGTCCATCAGCCTGCCGCGCCGCAGCGCGGCCTCGGACCGCTGCTCTGTCAGGCGTGCCCCAGCCGTGGCGAGGGCCTTGCTCAGCCGGTCGGACTCCATCCCGAAGCTCGGTTTGGCCGTTTCCTGCGCCTCCGCCCCCGCGATGACCAGCGCCGGTTCGTCGGCGCCCAGCCGCACGAGCAGCTCGGCAAGGTTGCGCAGGGTGGTCCACTGCTGGGTCCGGTGCCCGCTGCGGCGCCAGTGCCGGAGCAGGTCCGCGTAGGCGGGTACGGCGCGCGCGGGCTCACCGTGGCGGCCCCGCAGGCTGGCCGCCGTGAGCCGCGCGACCCCCTCGACGAACCATGCCTGGCAGTCGCGTGCGAGCTCGGCGGCCTCCTCGACCAGAGCCACAGCTTCCCAGGGCGCTGTCTCGGCGCGGCACTCGCCTTGCGTGTACCGCGCGAAGGCTTGCGCCGTGTGACCGGCCCGGGTGGCTGCGCGGCCCGCGGCGTCCGCCTCCCGCACCGCGTCGATGGCACGTCCCATGCAGGCCAGCACGATGGCGACGCTGGTACGTCCCAGCGTCTCCCCGTCGGGGTCACCGCTGAGCGATGACAGCCGGACGACCTCGCCGAAGGCGGCCTCGGCCTCGGACAGTCGCCCCTCGAAGAAGACCGCGTCGCCGAGCGCCTCGTAGACGAGCGTGCGTGCCGGGTCATCGGGTCCCGCGCCGAGCCCGGCACCGCGGGTGGCGAGCCGCCGGGCTCGCTCGAGATCGCCCCGCATCCACGCGGCCGCTGCCGCGGCCGCGTGCATCTGCGGAGCCGTGGGTTCCTTGTCGGCCCCCTCCATCGTCAACGCCTCGTCGGCCCACACGCCGAGCTCGGCGACCGTCCGCCAGTACGAGTACCGGTACAGCGCCGCGACGAGCCTGCCGAGCAGCGCGACGTCGCCGGTCTCCCAGGCTCGGCGCCGCACCTCGCGCAGGTCGTCGAGTGAGGCATCCAGCCTGCGCCGCCCCTCGTCCGTCATCGGCGGACCCGCTGCTCGTTCCGCGTACCCGGTCAGCACCGCCGCGTGCCGGTGAGGGTCGCCTCGAGCGCACCGTGGCCGGCCAGCCGTTCGCGGGCGAACCGCCGCACCGGCCGCAGCATCCGGTACCGGTGATCTCCTCCTGCCGGTTCGGCGGCGTGACCGAGCAGTGAGCGTTCCACGAGTGCCGCGACCTGCTCCACGGTCACCGTCCTGCTCTGCGCGTCTGCGCCGCACACGGCGTGGGCCTGGTCCAGGGTGAACCCGCCCGCGAACACGCTGAGCCGCTCGAACAGACGCTGCTCATCCCCGTCGAGCAGCTGGTAGGACCATTCCACGACGGCGCCGAGGGTGCGGTGGCGTCCCGGCTCGCTGCGGCGGTAACCGACGGTGGCCGACGCGCCGTCCCGCAACGCGGCACACAGGTCCTCGACCGGTAGCGAGGCCGTACGGGCGGCGGCAAGCTCGATCGCCAGCGGCAACCCGTCCAGTTGCAGGCAGATCTCCCGCACCGCGGGCAACCGGTCGGAGAGGTCCCTCCCCCCGGTGACCGACGCCGCGCGGTCGAGGAACAGCCGTACGGAGTCGGCGCCGTCCTCGGCGCCGGTAGCGGCGCGGGTGGACAGCGGCGCGACGGGATACACCTGCTCGCCCTCGATGGCGAGCCGTTCGCGGCTGGTCGCCAGCACCCGCACCCTCGGGCACCGCTGCCGCACCTTGTCGACGACGGACGCGACCGCTTCCAGCAGGTGCTCGCAGTTGTCCAGCACCACAACCAGCGTGCGGGCGGCGAGCGCGCGCAGCAGTGCCGCCCGCGGCGACGGCCCCACGGACACGTCGACACCCGCCGCGGCGCCGAGGACGTGGTCGAGGGCCGCCGGGTCGGACACCGGGGCGAGCTCGACCCACACCACCTCGTGGCGCGCGTCCCGGTGCACGGCGCCTGCGACCTCGGCTGCCACCCGGGTCTTGCCGACGCCCCCCGGACCGGTGAGCGTCACAACGGGATGCCGGTCGAGCGCGGTACGCGCTCCGGCGATCTCGTGCTCGCGCCCTACGAGCGACGTGGTCATGACCGGCACAGCCGGTGCAGCTTCCGTGTTCGGCTCACGTTCCTGCGTCCCGCGCCACGTGGCCGGCCCCGTCGCCGATCCGGTGAGCTCGCCCCGCACGATCCGGTCGTGCACGGCGTCCAGCGAGCCGGACGGGTCCAGCCCGGACTCGTCGGCGAGGCGTTCCCTGTAACGGCGGTAGGTCGCGAGCGCCTCGGCCTGCCGATCCACAGTGGCCAGCGCTCGCATGAGCAGTTCCACGAACCGTTCCCGCAAGGGATGCTCGGTCAGCAGCGCCTCGAACTCCCCGACCACCTCACGCGACTCACCGAGCGCGATACGCGCTTCCGCGCGTTCCTCGATGGCGACCAGCCTGCGCTCCGCGAGCCGCACGGCCTCGCCGCGCGCGATACCTCCCGCGAACTCCGGGTACGCCGTGCCGCGCCACAGCCCGAGCGCCTCGTCCAGCAGCTCCCACGCGACGGCAGGCTGCCCGCGCTGCTCCTGCGCACGCGCCAGCAGCCGCTCGAAGCGCAGCGCATCCACCTGGTCGGGATCGACGAGGATGGCGTAACCGGGGCTGCGGGTGACGAGGCGAACCTCGCTGCCGAGTGCCTCACGCAGCCGCGCCACGTACGTCTGGATCGCGTTGCGCGGGTCCGCAGGCTGGCGGTCCTCCCACAGCGCCGTCGCGAGCGTCTCGACAGGGACCACCTTGCCCGCGTCGACGAGCAGCGCCGCCAGCAGTGCCCGCTGGCGTCTGCTGCCGAGTGCGACCACCGTTCCCTCGCGATCGACCTCCAGCGACCCGAGGACCCGAAACCGCATGACCCGCGCCCGCTTCCCGTGTCCGCCCCGGCCGGGGGTTCCGTCCTGTCTCGCGACCACCGTAGCCCGACAGGTCTGACGTGTACGCCATCTGTAACCGAGCCGCAAGCGCGACCGCGCACCCTGGAGCCGAAACGGCCACGCGAGAGAAAGGGGCACCTGATGACCACCGCGGCTACCAGCACCGGAACCGCAGGCGAGCAACAGGCGACCGACGTCGAGGAACGGCTCGTCGACATACTCAACCATGGGGCGCTGTCGTTGATGCTCTCCGTGGGGCACCGCACCGGCCTGCTCGATGCCATGGCCGAGACCGGCCCCGCAGGCATCGGGGCGCTCGCCGAGCACGCGGGTCTCGACGAGCGCTACGTCACCGAGTGGCTGGGAGCCATGACCGTCGGGGCGATCGTCGAGCACGATCCGGACACCGGCACCTACACACTTCCCGCCGGACACGCCCAGCTGCTGACCCGCGTCTCCGGCGGGGACAACCTCGCCGCGTTCGCCCAGTACATCCCGCTGCTCGGCGGTGTCGAAGACCGCATCGTCGAGTGCTTCCGCCGCGGCGGTGGCGTGGACTACGCCGAGTTCGGCCGCTTCCACGAGGTCATGGAGGAAGACAGCGCCCAGACCGTCCTCTCGGCGCTGTACGACCACATCCTCCCGCTCGTACCGGGACTGACCGAGCGGCTCGCCGAGGGCATCCGCGTCATCGACGTCGGCTGCGGCAGGGGCCGGGCCCTCAACGCGTTGGCGAGCTGGTTCCCGCGCAGCACGTTCGTCGGCTACGACCTCTCCGCGGAGGCGATCGCCTACGCACGCGACACCGCGGCCGAGCGCGGGCTCGGCAACGTCTCCTTCTCCGTGGAGGATGCCGCGCGACTCGCCGAGATCGAAATGCCGGGATCGGCCGATATGGTCACCACCTTCGACGCCGTGCACGACCAGGCCGACCCGGCCGCGGTGGTACGGGGCATCCGCCACGCTCTTGCCGACGACGGTGTCTACCTCGCCCAGGACATCGACGCGAGCAGCACCCATCACGGGGACCGTGAGCACCCGCTCGGGCCACTGCTCTACACGCTGTCGTGCCTGCACTGCATGACGGTGTCCCTGGCGAGGGGCGGCACCGGGCTCGGCGCGATGTGGGGCCGTCAGCGGGCGCGCGAGCTGTTCGAGTCGGCAGGATTCACCGACATCCGGATACGCACCCTCGAGCACGATCCGCAGAACGCCTACTACATCTGCCTGCCGTAGGGGTACGGGACGGTTCGCCCGCGTTCGAGACAGCAACGCTGTGCGCGGCGGGCGTCAGCATGTCCGTCGCTGATCTACGTGTGCTCGCCGGCGCGCACCCGGTACACCGACACCGGGTGATCGACCCCCTTCACACGCTTGCGCGCGGGCTTGGACAGCCACAGCCCCGGCAGCTCCCCCGCGGCCTCGATCGCCTCGTCGCTGGCCAGCACCTGGTTGCCCCTGGCGAGGTCGGTGATCCGCGCGCTGACGTTGACGACGTGGCCGACAAGGTCGTCCCTGGTCACCACCGCGTCACCGGTGTGCACACCTGCCCGCACCTTCAGGTCGGCCGGCCGCTCGTCGACCAGCTCCACCGCGGCCCGCACCGCGTAGCCCGGGTCGGCGAAGGTCAACATCAACCCGTCCCCCAGCCGCTTCACTACACGACCGCCCCAGCGTCGCACGATCGGGCCCACCACCCGGTGATGCTCGTCCAGCAGCGAGCGCGCCGCCTCGTCCCCGTGCGCCGAGGTGTAGCGGGTGAAGCCCTCGATGTCGGTGAACACCACCGTCACGCGCGCCTGCCTGCCTGAGCCCCCGATCGCGGCGCCATCCACCGAGAGCACCTGCAGGGCGTTGAGCCCGAGGCGGGCGAGGGCGGACGGTCGCCGCTCCACCGAGCGCTCGAGGAACCGGCGCATCACCTCCACCGGCGCCACCCTGGAGATGGGGCGCGCCGCCGGGTCCTCCAGCCACTTGTGGTCGATCACGCCCATCTCGAGCGCCTGATCGCGAAACTCCGGGTCCTGCTCGACGAGGTCGGCCAGCCGCACGGCGACGACGGTGTTCAGCGAGGCGATCGTCGAGGGTACGACGGAACCTGCGCGCCGGAACCTGCGCACACGAGCGGGTCGGGACGACCGGAACTTCCGCATGGCTACGACCGTAGCGCGGGACACCCCGCGCCGCGCCACGTCCGGGCAACCCCGTCACGTGGTGATCACCACGTGAGCCGCGCCGAACGGGTCACGATGCCGAACCCGGACGGTACGATGCGGCAAAAGTGTGTGGCACGCCACACCGGGCCCACCGGCGCGACCTGGTACGGCCGCACGGTCGGCGCGCGCCGGTACGAGGCCACGGTCGACGGTGGTCGCGTGCCGGGTCCAGATGCGAAGCAAGCCGGGAGTGCCACATGAACGAGCTGTTGATCGGTGTCGTAGCCTTCGTCGCACTCGTCGTCGCCTGGGTCTACGTTTCCGGCCAACGCAGGAGCCGCCGTGAGCGGGAGCTGGAGGATGCCAAGGCAGAGGCGCGACGCTGGGTCGAGCGGCTCGGCGGCCAGGTCCTCTCGCTGACCGGTACCGACATCGCCTCCCAGCAGGCGATCAGCGACGCCTCCGAGCGCTACACGGCGGCAGGCGCACAGCTCGAGCGGGCGGAGAGCCTGCACCAGGCCGGGCTGGTGACCGACACCGCTGTGGAAGGCCTTTACTACGTGTGCGCGGCGCGTACGGCGATGGGCATGGACCCCGGCCCGACCCTACCCGACGAGGCGGAGCGCGCACGCGCAGGCGCGGTTTCCGAGACACGGGATGTCGAGGTGGAAGGGCACCGCTACGCGGCGGCACCCGGTCCAGGCGAGGACACCCCGCACTACTTCCCCGGCGGCCGCGTCGCGGGCAGGCCGGTACCCGCCGGGTGGTACAGCGAACCGTGGTGGAAACCCGCCCTCACGGCAGGTGCGTGGGGACTGGGATCAATGTTCCTGTTCAGCGCACTGTTCTCCGGGATGGGCGGGATACCCAGCGCGCAGGCGTGGGAGGCAGGCTACGACGCGGACCAGGAAGGCGCGCTCGAGGGCGGCTCCGGAGGCGACTCGGCAGGCGCCGGCACCGGTGACACTGGTGGTGACCCCGGCGGTGGCGAGCTCGGCGGCGGCTCCGGATTCGACATCGGCGATATCGGTTTCTGACCGGTCGCCCCTCCCGCACGCCGGGCGGCACCCGGTACCGGTCACGCTCCCTGGCAGCGCGGGCACCAGTAGAGCTTGCGCCCGGCCAGCTCGCGCAGCGCCACCTCGCTCCCGCAGACGTGGCACGGTTGGCCCGCCCGTCGGTAGACGTACACCTCGCCGCCGTGCCGGTCGTCCCGCGGTTGCCTGCCGGTCACCTCCGGCATGTGCTCCGGGCGCACCGTGTCGATCCGGCCGGTCCGTACCCCGTGGCGCATCAGCTCCACCAGATCGGTCCACATCCGCTCCCAACGACGCTCGGCGAACTGCTCCCCCGGCGTCGCGGGGTCGATGCCGTGCCGGAACAACAACTCGGCGCGGAAGACGTTGCCGACGCCCGCGAGCACCGACTGGTCCATCAGCAACGCCGCGATCGAGGTGCGGGACCGCGAGATCCGCTTCCAGGCATCGCCGGGGTCGGAGTCCGCACGCAGCGGGTCGGGCCCCAGACCGGCCAGCAGCCGGTCCAGCTCGCCGGGGTCGACGAGCTCACAGCGGATCGGGCCGCGCAGGTCCGTCCAGTGCGTCGGGCCGATGATGCGCATCCGCACCTGGCCGACGGGCTCGCTCTCGGGTCGTTCGGCTTCGCTGAACGTCCCGTACAGCCCGAGGTGCACGTGCACCGAGGCACGCTCGCGGTAGTGATGCACCAGGTGCTTGCCGTAGGCCTCGGCGCGCAGGAACTCCGCTCCGTCCAGCTGTGCTGCCTCGCTCGCGAACCGGCCCTGCGGGCTGGACACCGACACGACCCGGCCACCGAAACGACGGGTGTGCAGCTGCGCGAGCCGATGCAGCGTGTGGCCCTCCGGCATCGGGTCGTGTCAGGACGGATCCGGCAACGCGGGTGCCTGACCGGTGCGCTCGTAGGTCAGCAGCTGCTCCACCCTGCGGGCGTGGCGGGCGTCGTGGTCGATCGGCGTCGCCAGGAAGGACTCCACGATCTCGGTGGCCTCCTCCGTCGAGTGCATCCGCGCACCGATACCGATGAGCTGGGCGTGGTTGTGCCGGCGAGCCAGCTGGGCCGTCTGCACGCTCCACGCGAGACCCGCTCGCGCGCCGGGCACCTTGTTGGCCGCGATCTGCTCACCGTTTCCCGAGCCGCCGATCACGATCCCGGCACTGCCCTCGTCGGCGACGACCCTGCGCGCCGTCTCGATGCAGAACGGGGGGTAGTCGTCGACCTCGTCGTAGACGTGCGGCCCGACGTCGACGACCTCGTGCCCCTGACCCGACAGGTGCCCGGACAGGTGGTTCTTCAGCTCAAAGCCTGCGTGATCGGCTCCCAGATAGACGCGCACGGGCACGAGTCTGCCATCCCGCCCATCGTGACCGGGACACGACCCAGGGGTGTGCTGAACGACGCTTTCAGTCCGTCTGGTGGAGTGAAAGCGTCATTCAGCACAACATGGTGGGGTGCGATGGTGGGTGAGCACGGAGTCTGGCGTGAGGTCGCCGACGGGGTGCTGGTGCGCCGGTACGCCGAGCTGGAACAGGCACTCGGGCTGGTGACCGGCACGCGGCGATGCCTCGTGATCGACACCGGCCGCGACGAGGTGCACGGGGCCGAGCTCGCCGCGGCCGTACGCGAGATCACCACCGTGCCCTGGAACGTGGTGCTCACACACGCCCACTTCGACCACGCCTTCGGCACGGCAGCCTTCACCCCGTGCCCGGTGTGGGCCCACGCGCGATGCGGCGCCGCCCTCACCGGGACCGCCGAAGCGCAACGGGCCGAATGGACGCGGCACTACCGGCACGAGGCCAAACACGCTTTCGCCGAGGCCCTGCAGCGCGCACGGCTGGAGCTGCCCACCGAGACGTTCACCCGCGGCGCCACCCTCGATCTCGGTGGCCGGCAGGTGAGGCTGCTGCACCCCGGCCGGGGCCATACCGACCACGACGTGGTCATCCACGTGCCGGACAGCGACGTCGTGTTCGCAGGCGACCTCGTCGAGCAGAGCGGGCCTCCGTCGGTGGGCGAGGACTCCCACCCGGCGGACTGGCCTTCCGCGGTGGACGCCGTTCTCGCCCTGCGGCCCCGGATCGTGGTACCCGGGCACGGCGACCCCGTAGGGCCCGAGTTCGTCGCGGCGCAACGCGCGATGCTGGCCCGTGATGCCCGGGACACGTAATACTCGGGGTGTGACCGACCCGACGATGCGCTTCATCGGGCACTCGACCGTGCGCATGGACCTCGGGGGCACCACGGTGCTCACCGACCCGGTACTCACCGCTCGTGTCGGCCCGCTGAGCAGGGTCACGCGGACGCCCGACGCGGCCTCCTACACGGGTGTGGACCTGGTCCTGATCTCCCACCTGCATGCCGATCACCTCCACCTGCCCTCGCTGCGCCTGCTCGGCGAGGACGTGCGGATCGCGGTGCCGCACGGCGCAGGCGCGTGGCTACGCGACCGTGGTTTCCGCCGGGTGGAGGAGCTCGACGTCGGGGGGCAGCTGACCGAGCGGGACGTGCGCGTCACGGCGACCCGCGCCGTGCACTCCGGGCACCGCTGGGGACCGCGGCTCACCCACGGGCCCCAGTCCCCGGCTATCGGGCACATGCTCGAGGCGAACGGGCTGCGGATCTACCTCGCGGGCGACACGGACCTGTTCGACGGGATGTCCTCGCTGGGGCCGGTGGACGTGGCGGCACTGCCGGTATGGGGCTGGGGCCCGTCGCTCGGACCCGGCCACCTGACCCCGCAGGACGCCGCCGTGGCCGTCGGCAGGATCCGCCCTCGCCTCGCTGTGCCGGTGCATTGGGGAACACTCGCCCCGATGGGTCTGCCCCGCGCCCCTGGGCGACCGGGCGCGCGGATGCGGCGGGCGCTTGTCGAGCCGCCTCGCGAGTTCGCCGCCGCGGTACGCCGGGCGCGCACGCCGAGCCGCGTGGTCATCAGCGAGCCGGGCGGGTCGGTGCCGGTACCCGACCCGGGCACCGACCCGCCCCCCGACATCACCGCTGGATGGACTTGACCTCGCAGAACTCCTCGATACCGTACTTGCCGAACTCGCGTCCGGTACCGGACTGCTTGTACCCGCCGAACGGCGCGAGCGGGTTGAACGCGCCGCCGTTGATGTCCACCTGACCGGTACGCATCCGGCGCGCGACCGACAGGGCGCGCTCGTCGGACCCGGAGAACACCGCGCCCGCGAGCCCGTAAACGGTGCTGTTGGCGATCCGGACAGCGTCGTCCTCGTCGGAGTACGGGATCACGCACAGCACGGGGCCGAAGATCTCCTCCTGCGCGACCGTCACATCCGGCCGCACCCCCGCGAACACGGTGGGCCGGACGAAGTACCCGGTGTCGCGGTCATCCGGCCGCTCGGGTCCCCCGAACGCCAGGGTCGCCCCGGACTCCACGCCGGAGCGGATGAACCCGACGACCTTGTCCCGTTGGGTCTCCGAGACCAGCGGTCCGAGCCGGGTCGAGCCGTCGGTGGGATCGCCCGGCTCGTACTTCGCCGCCGCCTCGCACGCCAGCGAGACCGCCTCGTCGTGCAGCGACTCGGGCACGAGCATCCTGGTCCACGCGTTGCAGCTCTGCCCGCCGTTGAGGAACGCGTTCGCCACGCCCAGCTTGACCGCCTTGCCGAGGTCGGCGTCATCGAGCACCACGTTCGCCGACTTGCCGCCCAGCTCCAGAGCCACCCGCTTGATGGTGTCCGCGGCTGCCGCCGACACGGCCCGCCCGCCACGGGTCGAGCCGGTGAACGACACCATGTCCACGTCCTCGTGGCCCGCCAGCGCCGCCCCGACCTCCGGGCCGGTGCCGTGCACGATGTTGACCACACCGGCAGGCACACCCGCTTCGGTCAGCACGTCGACCAGATGCCGGGTGCACAGCGGTGCCACCTCGCTCGGCTTGAGCACCACGGTGCAGCCTGCTGCCAGCGCGGGAGCGATCTTCGCCATGATCTGGTGCAGCGGGTAGTTCCACGGCGTGATCGCGGCGACCACACCGACCGGCTCCCGCTCGACGAGCGAGTTGCCGATCTCCTCGCGGAAGGAGAACTCGCCCGACGAGAGCAGGTCGGCGACCGCCTCCGAGGTTGCGGCAGGCAAGACGGCCTGCACCTTGGTCGCGAAGGTGATCGGCGCCCCCACATCGGCCGTGATGTCGGCCGCGATGGCGTCCCGGCGTGCCGCGATCCCGTTCGAGATCGCGCGCACCACCTCGGCGCGCTCGGCCACCGGCCGCGCGGACCATTCCGGGAACGCGCGACGTGCGGCGGCGACCGCGGAGTCCACCTCGGCCCGCGTCCCTGCCGGGACCGACCCGATCACCTCCTCGCTCGCGGGGTCGAACACATCGATGGACTCGCTGGACTCGTACCGTGTCTGCCCGTCGACGAAATGACCGATCCTGGTGGTCGCTGGCGCCGCCACAGGGCCTCCTCGTGCCTCGTTGATCCCGACTTCGAGTTACCACCCTGGCACAGCGAACTGGTCCGCGTCAGCGGCTTCGGCGATCAGCTGAAGTCGAACTCGCCCGTGCGCGTCCGCTTGAGCTCGAAGAAGTCGGGGTAGCCTGCCAGCAGCCGCGCACCGTCGAACACCCGCGCCGCTTCCTCCCCTCGCGGGATCGAGGTCAGCACCGGGCCGAAGAACGCGACCCCGTCGATGTGGATGGTCGGGGTCCCCACGTCCATCCCGACGGGATCCATCCCCTCGTGATGGCTGGCGCGCAACCGCTCGTCGTAGTCGGTGCTGTGGGCGGCCTTGGCGAGGTCCTCGGGCAGCCCCACCTCGGCGAGCGACTCGCTTATCACGGCGTCGAAGTCCTGCATCCCCCTGTTGTGCAGGCGCGTTCCCATCGCCGTGTACAGGTCGCGCAGCACCTGCTCACCGGCGTGCTCGGCCGCGGCGATCGCCACGCGGACCGGCCCCCATGCCCGATCGAGCAGCGCGCGGTAGTCGTCCGGAAGGTCACGCCCCTCGTTGAGCACGGCCAGGCTCATGACCCGGAACCGCAGATCGAGGTCGCGGAGCTGCTCGACCTCCAGGATCCATCGCGAGGTGACCCACGCGAACGGGCAAGCCGGGTCGAAGTAGAAGTCCACCCTGGTCGGGCCCTGCGCGTCGTGTGCCGTTGTCAACGGTTCCCCTTTCGGGATCGTGTATACGTCTGATGGAGCGTCCAGAAGGGTCAACACCGCCGCGAAGCGTTGTGTTCCACGAACGCGGCGCGCGCGGTCGGCGGGTGGACGTACCCGCCGCATACCGTCGTGCGAGGCGTGATGCACATGCATGATTGGATGCGGTAACGACCCCCGACAGTTCGATCCATACCGTGAACCGAGGTGCTTGTGGCCGCTCCGAACCTGACCCGTGACCAAGCCAAGCAACGTGCCCGCCTTCTCGAGGTCGTTTCCTACGACATCGAGCTCGACCTCACCGACGGTGCAGGCGAGCCGGGCTCGGAGACCTTCGACTCGCGCACGACGGTGGCGTTCACGGCAGCCGAGGCGGGTACGAGCACCTGGATCGAGATCGTTGCCGCCAGGGTGCACTCCGCGACGCTCAACGGCGTCGAGCTCGATGTCTCCGGCTACACCGAGGAGAAGGGCCTCCCGCTCGGCGACCTCGCCGAGTACAACGAGCTCACCGTGCACGCGGAGTGCTCGTACATGAACACCGGCGAGGGCGTGCACCGCTTCGTCGACCCGGTCGACGGCAACGTCTACCTCTACACCCAGTTCGAGACGGCCGATGCCAAGCGGATGTTCGCCTGCTTCGACCAGCCGGACCTGAAGGCGACGCACCGACTCGCGGTGACCGCCCCGCGCGACTGGAACGTGGTCTCCAACGCCCCTGTCGCCTCGCGGGAGGATGCTCCGGGTGGCGCGGTGCGCACGCTGTTCAGCGAGTCGGAACGGATCTCCACCTACCTCGTCGCGCTCGTCGCAGGCCCGTACGCCTGCTGGCACGACACCTACGTCGAGGAGCGCGCGGACGGTGACTCGGCAGCTGCCGAGCCCATCCGCATCCCGCTGGGTATCTACTGCAGGGCGTCGCTGGCCGAGTACATGGATGCCGAGCGGCTGTTCGCCGAGACCAAGCAGGGTTTCGCCTTCTACCACCGCAACTTCGGCGTGACCTACCCGTTCCGCAAGTACGACCAGCTGTTCGTCCCCGAGTTCAACGCGGGCGCCATGGAGAACGCCGGAGCGGTGACGTTCCTGGAGGACTACGTCTTCCGGTCCAGGGTCACCCGGTACGCCTACGAGCGACGCTGCGAGACGTTGCTGCACGAGATGGCGCATATGTGGTTCGGCGACCTGGTGACCATGCGCTGGTGGGACGACCTCTGGCTGAACGAGTCCTTCGCGACCTTCGCCAGCGTGCTCGCTCAGGCCGAGGCCACCGAGTACACCCACGCGTGGACGAGCTTCGCCAACATCGAGAAGTCCTGGGCCTACCGCCAGGACCAGCTGCCGTCCACCCACCCGATCGCGGCCGACATGGTGGACCTGCAGGCGGTGGAGGTGAACTTCGACGGGATCACCTACGCGAAGGGCGCCAGCGTGCTCAAGCAGCTCGTCGCCTACGTGGGTCTGTCGAACTTCCTGTCCGGGCTCAACGTCTACTTCGACAAGCACGCCTGGGGCAACGCCACGCTCGGCGACCTGCTCGCCGCGCTGGAGGAAGCCTCCGGCCGTGACCTGTCCTGGTGGAGCGCACAGTGGCTGGAGACCACGGGGCTCAACGCCCTGCGTCCCACGTACTCCGTCGACGAGGACGGGACGTTCACCGACTTCGCGATCCTGCAGTCCGGGGCGCAACCGGGCTCGGGCGAGCTGCGCACGCACCGGCTGGCCGTGGGTGTCTACGACGAGTACGCCGGCGGCGGCCTCGTGCGTACCCACCGGGCCGAGCTGGATGTCTCCGGGGAGCGCACCACCGTCGACGAGCTGGTCGGCGTGCCACGCGGCAAGCTGGTGCTGGTCAACGACGACGACCTCACCTACTGCACCATGCGCCTCGACCCCGACTCGCTGGTGACGGTGATCAACAGGATCGCAGACATCGGCGAGTCGCTGCCTCGCACGCTGTGCTGGTCGGCCGCGTGGGAGATGACGAGAGAAGCCGAGCTCAAGGCGCGTGACTTCGTGACACTGGTGACGCGCGGCATCCACCTCGGCGAGGAGATCGGCGTGGTGCAGCGCGTGCTGCTGCAGGCGCAGACAGCGCTGAGCTCCTACGCCGACCCGGGCTGGGCGGCCCAGCACGGCTGGCCGATGTTCACGGCACGATTGCGCGAGCTCGCCGCAGCTGCCGAACCCGGCTCGGACCACCAGCTGGCCTGCGTCAACTCGCTGTCCGGGGCGGTGCTCGACGAGGACTGCCTGGCGATGCTCGCCGGGCTTCTCGATGGGTCCGCGCCGCTGCAGGGCCTGGTCGTCGACACCGATCTGCGGTGGCGGCTGCTGCAAGCCCTTGTCGCGCACGGCAAAGCAGGCGACGCCGAGGTGGAGTCCGAGCTGGAGCGGGACAACACCTCGACGGGGCGCAGGCATTACGAGCGCGCGATGGCGCTGCGTCCCACCCCCGAGGCCAAGGCGCTGGCATGGGAGCGGGCCGTGCACGACGACGAGCTACCCAACGCTGTCAATGACGCGATCATCTCGGGCTTCAGCCATCCCGCGCAGAAGGACCTGCTCGCAGGCTACGTGGACACCTACTTCGACGAGATCGACACTGTGTGGCAGCGGCGGTCGAGCGAGCGCGCCCAGCCCATCGTGGTCGGGCTGTACCCGTCGTGGTCGGTGGACCGGCGCAGCGTGAAGGTCGCCGACGCCTGGCTCGCCGCGGATCACCCGCCTGCGTTGCGCAGGTTGGTCTCGGAAGGGCGTGCCGGCATCGTGCGCGCGCTGGCCGCCCGCGACTTCGATCAGGGGTCGTGACGCCGGCAGCCTGCACCGGCGCGCGTCGAGTGGTGGGGCGTGCGCCCCACCACTCACGGCGTGCCGGTCAGGACCCGACCCTGCCTGCTTGGTCGGCGAGCATGCGCAGCCCGGTGACGATGCCGCGGCAGAGGTCGCCTTCCTTGAACGAGGCCACCATGCTCATCACGGCGAGCTTGAGCGCGCGTTGCGACAGGCGGCTGGTCGCCGTCTCCCCGGTGACGATCTCCACGACGCGTTCACCCGGGGAGATCGCGATCAGTACCGACGCGTGCTCGCGCTCACCGATCCGGTCGAACAGTCGCTCGGCACCCGCGCGGCTGTCCTCACCGAGCTCGCCGAGGTAGACACTGAAATCCAGGCCGGTGTCCCGACTCGACAGCGTCAGTGCCTCGTCGATACGGGCAAGCTGCCACGGCTTGAATGGGCCGGATGGAGTAGTCTGTTGGTACTCCCTGGCGACAGACACGCGTCCACTCGCCGTAACGACCGAACCTTCCTGCAGCTCGGTCTCACTGACGGCTTCGGCCGGACGAGCCAGTTCACCAAGTGCCACGGGCACCTCCCCGTACGCGTGCGGTTTCCTGCCGTGCGGGCCCGCGCGGCTCGGCGCCGTACTCGGCGGGGGAACCGACCCCCTCGGGGTTGGCGCTCCACCACACCGGCGGGTACTCCCATTCCTGACCAGGCCGGTAGCGCGTCGTGGACGCGAGCTTGGACCGCAGCGCGACCAGGCTGATCAGCCCGTAGATGGCCCCGGGAATAACGATTAGGTACAACACTGTCTCGAGCACACTCACGGTGTGAGCGTATCCGATGCGGCGCTCGTCGCGGCCATGCCGTCCCCGCGTCGAGCCGGTCGTCGCACCACAAACACCGTCCGCCGAGTGTCGCGGGACGGTCTCCGACGATGAGCCCAAGAGCGTAGCGCGAACGTTGGCAACTGAACGTCGATAGGCCCGCACTCGTCGCTGGCACCTTGTTCACCACACGCATCCCTCGTAACTTTTCACCTGTACGGGGGTTGCACTATGCGACCCGGTCGTCGATATGTACACGCCGCAACCAGAAGGACACGCTCATGCTCAGCACGCCTCTCGCCCCTGAGACCACCGACGTCACCCGTGGCACTCGCGTCACCGCAGGTACTCGTGTCACCGCTGGCACCCGTGGCACCCGCGTCACCGCTGGCACCCGTGTCACCCGCGGGACCCGTGTCACCCGCGGGACCCGCGTCACGGCCGGTACCCGCATCACCGCAGGCACCCGCGTCACCTGCGGGACCCGTGTCACCCGCGGGACCCGCGTCACCGCCGCCTGAGGGCTGCCACTCCCGCACCCGGCCGGACAGCCGGACGCTGCTGCCTGGAAGTAGCGCGACGAACGCATCAGCACGCCAGGCTGCGCACCTGGATGGCCCGCGTGAACAGGGACGCGGGCGCAGGAGCGCCGGCTGGGTCACCGGCTGGGTCACCGGCTGGGCCACCGGCTGGGCCAGGCGTGTGCGCGCGGCCGTTACGCGGCGGGCGCTCCCAGATAGGGGCGCCAATCGGCGTCCCGGTCGTTGATCTGGGTCAGCAGCCGCCAGTACGGGCCGTGGGGGGGCTCCGGAACCGTGCGCAACGTCCACCCCAGCTCGGCGAGTAGCCGGTCCGCCTTGCGGTGGTTGCACTTCGAGCAGCAGGCCACGCAGTTCTGCCAGGTGTGCGCCCCTCCCCTGCTGCGCGGGACCACGTGGTCGACCGTTGTCGCCTTGCTTCCGCAGTAGGCACAGCGAAACCGGTCACGATGCATGATTCCCGCGCGCGTCAGCGGCACCTGGGCGCGGTACGGTACTCGTACGTAGTTGCCGAGCCTGATGACGGAGGGGACAGGAATCGCGGTACGTGCGGAGTGCAACACGAACCCTGAGGGGTCATTGTGCACGATCTCCGCCTTGCCGCACACGACCAGCACGATGGCGCGTTTGAGAGGCAGCGCCGTCAGCGGTTCGAATGTGGCGTTGAGCAGGAGAACCCTGCTGCGCGCCCAGTTCGGGGGCGAACCGTCGGACTCCCGGGAGCGTGCACGCTTGTGCCCGCCCGACCTGCGTCCGCCCCGGCGAGGCTCCTGCGCACCCCGGGGCGTCGTGCCGCGCTCGCGTACCGATACGTCCCCGTTCCGGTGTGGAACGGGGTCGGTTATCGGGACCGGTTCTCGCTCCCGCACTCGACCACCTCCATCGGCGCAGTCCTAGTCGACCACACCTTGCCCCTCAATAGCACGTCGATCGAGGGTCGTGTCACGCGCATACTCATTAGCGACCACGTTATCCGACGACGATCAAGGACGCACCGATCGTGAACGCATTTCTGAGCCAACCCGAGTGCGCGACGGAGACCGGTACGTGGTGCGCGAACGTCTACCGGCTGACCGGGAACGACTGGATCGCGGCCTCGGCGGACTGGCTGGTGGCCAAGCCGCTGAAGATACTGGTCGTCCTCGTCGCCGCACTCGTACTCCGGTACCTGCTGCACAAACTGATCAACAGGGTCACCCGGCTCCCCCGGGAGAACAACGGCAGAACGCCGGCGCTGCTGCGCCCGCTGCGGGAACGCGCTCAGGGCGTGCCAAGCAACACGCTCATCGAGCGCAGGCAGCAACGCGCCAGGACCCTCGGCTCGGTCCTGAGGTCGATCACCAGCTTCGTGATCTGCGGGATCGCCGGGCTGCAGATCCTGGCCGAGCTGGGGATCAACCTCGGCCCGCTGCTCGCCTCGGCAGGCGTCGCCGGTGTCGCGCTCGGCTTCGGCGCGCAGAGCCTCGTACAGGACTTCCTGTCCGGCCTCTTCATGATGGTCGAGGACCAGTACGGGGTGGGTGACTATGTCGACGGAGGTGAGGCCGAAGGCACCGTGGAGGCCGTCGGTATGCGTGTCACCACCCTCCGCGACATCAACGGCACCGTCTGGTACGTCCGCAACGGCCAGATCATGCGGATCGGCAACTACAGCCAGAGCTTCGCCGTTGCCGTCGTCGACGTGCCCATCGCCTACAACTCCGACGTCGAGCGCGCCAGTGAGCTGCTCGGCACGGTCGCCTCGCAGGTGACGAGCGAGGATCCGGTCCGCAACGAGGTGATGGAACCACCGGAGGTGCTCGGGGTGACCGCAATGACACCGGAGAACATCCAGCTGAGGCTCACCGTGAAGGTGAAGCCGGGCAGCCAGTGGATGGTCCAGCGGGCACTGTCCGGCAAGATCAGCACAGCGCTCACCGAGGCGGGCTTCGAGCGTCCACTCCCCCGGCTGTTCGGTCCCCATTAGCGAGCACCACCGCGGAGCGTCGACAGGCGCCAACGAACCCACCCCACGTGGCAGGCCCCCGCCCGCCGGGCGCCCTCTGCCCTGCCGGGTCGCACGTGGCGGCGGCGATACGTCAGGATGGTCACGTGAGTACAGCACAGCCGGAGCAGCAGACCCCGCAGACTCTCTACGAGGCGATCGGTGGGGAACCGACCTTCCGCAGGATCGTCTCCCGCTTCTACCAGGAAGTAGCCGCCGACGAGGTACTCCGACCCATTTACCCGGAGGAGGATCTCGGCCCCGCCGAGGAGCGCCTGCGCCTGTTCCTCATGCAGTACTGGGGAGGACCGCAGACCTACTCCGAGCAGCGAGGCCACCCCAGACTCCGGATGCGGCACGCGCCGTTCTCCATCGGACCGGTCGAGCGGGACGCGTGGCTGCGGTGCATGCGTATCGCCGTCGACGAGGAAGGCATCGCCGAGCCGTACCGCCAACGGCTGTGGGACTACTTGGAAATGGCCGCCCACAGCATGATGAACAGCTGGGTGTGACAGACCTGGCCCGTACTACCCCACCCGTGCGGCGGGATGGCAGGATGGTTGCTCATGCGACGAGGGGTGAGAAGCGATTCGCCTGGCGTGGTGGAGGCGAACCGGGAGCCACGCCAGGAGGCGTTCACGGGGGCCGACCGGCATACTGCCTGGTGGCAGGACGCCGTCGTGTACGTGGTGTACGTCCGATCCTTCGCCGACTCCGACGGTGACGGGGTCGGCGACCTGGACGGAATCCGTTCGCGCCTGGGCTACCTGGAGCTGCTCGGGGTGGATGCCCTGTGGTTGACGCCGTTCTACGTCTCACCGATGGCCGACGGCGGCTACGACGTGGCCGACCCCCGTGCGGTCGATCCGGTCTTCGGAGACCTCGACACGTTCGACTCGCTCGTGCGGGACGCCCATGCCCACGGCATGCGAGTGATCATCGACCTGGTACCCAACCACACCAGCGACCAACACGAGTGGTTCGTGCAGGCTTGCGCGGCCGGGGCAGCCGGTCCGGAGCGGGACCGATACATCTTCCGGCCGGGCGGCGGTCCCGACGGGCAGCAGCCGCCGAACAACTGGGTCAGCGCGTTCGGCGGGCCCGCGTGGAGCAAGATCAGCGACGGTTCGGCCGGTAATGCCGGCCAGTGGTACCTCCACCTGTTCGCACCCGAGCAGCCGGACCTGAACTGGAACAACAGCGAGGTTCGTGAGGACTTCGCGCGCACGATGCGCTTCTGGCTCGACCGTGGCGTGGACGGTTTCCGGATCGACGTGGCGCACGGCATGGCCAAGCCGCCCGCTCTCGAGGACATGGACCCACGGGCGGCTGGGTCGGCTGATACCAGCGCCTACTTCGACCCGCGCTTCGACAATGACGGGGTGCACGACATCCACCGCCACATCCGGGCCGTACTCGACGAGTACCCGGGCCGGATGGCGATCGGTGAGGTCTGGACGTTCGACGAGGACCGGTTCTCCCGGTACCTCGCTCCCGACGAGCTCCACCAGGCGTTCAACTTCCTGCTGTCGCAGGCCCCGTTCGACTCCGACGCGATCCAGGAGGCGATCTACAGGTCGCTCGACGCCGCGGGCCGCGCGGGCAGCTTGCCGGCATGGACACTGGCAAGCCACGACCTGTCCCGGCAGGTCACCCGGTACGGTGGCGGTGAGGTCGGCGCTCGCCGGGCGCGGGCGATGGCCCTCGTCCAGCTCGCCCTACCGGGCGCGGTGTACCTGTACAACGGCGAGGAGCTGGGCCTGCCGGATGTGGATCTTCCTCCGGGCTCGTCGGCCGACCCGATGACGCGTACCCGCACCGACGAGCGGGGGCGTGACCGCGCGCGCGTCCCGATCCCCTGGGAAGGCACGGCACCGCCGTACGAGTTCTCCACCGCTGAACAGGCCTGGCTGCCGATGCCTGCGGACTGGTCCGACCGCACCGTCGCGGCCCAGCTGGAGGACCCGGACTCCGTCCTGTCGCTGTACCGCTCGGCGATCGAGCTGCGGCGCACCTTGCTCGACTCCACCGACGGCACGCTCGAATGGTCGACAGCGCCCACAGGGTGTCTCGCATTCCGCAGGGCCGGCGGCCTGGTGTGCGTGCTGAATGCCAGCGGCGCGCCGGTGCCGCTGCCCGAAGGGGAGGTGCTGCTGGCCAGTACCACGGTCACCGACGGCACGCTGCCGACCGACGCCGCGGCGTGGATCCGGTAAGGCCCGACTACGCCCCCGGCGGCCGCGTCGGGAGGACCCTCAGAACACCAGCGGAAGCAGGCTACGGCGCTGGCGCAGCACGGCGCCGTAGCGGGCGTCGAGGCGCAACCACCCGCTGTTGGCGCTGACCCGCACCCGATCGTCCGCGGAGCCGGTGAAGCCCATGCCGGCCAGCGCGAACAGGCACCGCAGGGAGATCTTGAGCTCGGTGTCCTCGTCGCTGACGGTGAGAACCTCCTGATCGAGCAGCGACGTGGGCGGCGTGCCCTTCGGGCCGAGGTTCTCCCTTGCCACAGCGAGACCGCGATCTGTGACGTCGGTGACGACGTGCACCGGCAGTTCTTCCACGAATCGGAAACCCGCCCCGCCGGGGAGCTCGGAGCGCCACATCAGGTCCTGGGGACGGCCCGGATTCATCAGCTCGCCACCGGCCACCGACAGTGCCGCGAGCAGCTCGTTGCCGGATACGGTGAGATCGCGCGGATCGACCTCGCCGACGACGCTGCGCGTGGCGAGCACGTCGAACGGCGTTTTCGCCCACGCGTCGACGATGCCGTCGCCACGCGCGCGCAGGCGCACGACGGCCTGGGCGTCGAGGCGGACAAGCCGTGCGACGAACGTGCCCAGGCTCTCCCGCTCACCGACGTCGGGAACTTGTAACTTCGTCACGTCAACAACCGTACGCGGAGGCGTGTCGGGCAATCGGACACCCCGTGTCGGGCGCTCGGACACGATCGCTGCCCGACACGGGGTGCCGAGTGGCCCGACACGGTGGGCTATCCCGCCATACTGCGCATCTGGCGCGCGGCGACAGACAGTGTGGCCAGGTCGAGCCTGCCGGAGCGGTTGATCTCGTCGAGCGCCACACGTGCCCGGGACAGCCGGGAAGCGTTCACCGTCTCCCACTGCTCGATCTTGTCGTCGACAGGGTCGCCCGGGTTGCTGCTGCGCAGCGCGTCCAGCGTGATGGCCCTCAGCGAGAAGTAGATGTCGTCACGCAGCGCCAGCCGGGCGAGCGCGTGCCACCGGTTGCCCCGCTCCAGCTCGCTCACCGAGGTGAGCAACGAGTCGACGTTGAGATGGTGGGACAACGCGTAGTAGAGCTCCGCCGTCTCCTCCGGAGCCTGCTCCCCGCTGATGTCGATGTCCTGCTCGGCGAGCTCGGCCACCTCCGTGACGTCGAGCAGGCCGTAGGCATGCAGCAGCAGCGACACCCGCTCGGCGACGTCGCCGGGGACACCCCACTCGTCCAGCTGCTCGCGTTCGGCCCGCAACGACTCCGCATGGCTGCCCCGCAGGAAACCGGGCACCTTGGGGGCCAGCCGCGCGACCGTCCCGGCGAAACGGTTGATCTCGGAGCCGACCGCGAGCGGTTGCGGGCGGTTGGTCAACCACCAACGGGAGGCTCGATCGAGCAGCCGCCGCGTCTCCAGCACGAGCCTGTCGGTCACGTCACTGGCCACCACGTTGTCCAGCTCGTCGATGCGCTGCCACAGCTGCGGCAGCTCGTACACGGCGGTCACAACGGCGAAGGCACGTACGGCATCGGTAGCGCTCGCGTGTGTCTCCTCGTTCAACCGGAACGCGTAGCTCAACCCCGCACCGTCGACGACCTCGTTGACGATCAGCGTCGTCACGATTTCCCTGTCCAGCGGGTGCGTGTAGATCGCATCGCCGAAGCGGGCGCGGAGGGCCTCCGGGAAGTAACCCGGCAGCCTGCGCGCGAACACCTCCTGGTCCGGGAGCTCACTGGCCAGCAGCTCGTCCTCGAGATTGAGCTTGACGTGCGCGAGCAGGCTCGCCAGCTCCGGCGCGGTCAGTCCCCACCCGGCCTTGTCCAGCTCCTTGAACTCCTCGTTGCTCGGCAGGGCCTCGAGCTCCCTGTCCAGCCCTGCGTGCGACTCGAGGTAGCTGACCTGCCGCTGGTGCACCGAGACCATGGGCGCTGCGTGCTGCCTGCTGATACCCAGCACCTTGTTCTGCCGGTAGTTGTTGGCCAGTACCAGTGCCGTGACGTCGTCGGTCATCAACTCCAGCAACGCGTTACGGTCCGCGCGCGCCAGCTGCCCGGATGCGATGAGCCGTTCCAGCAGGATCTTGAAGTTCACCTCGTGGTCGGAGCAGTCCACGCCGCCCGAGTTGTCCACCGCATCCGTATTGATCTTGCCGCCTGCCCGGGCGAACTCGATCCGGCCACGCTGGGTCAACCCGAGGTTGCCGCCCTCGCCGACCACCCGCACGCGCAGCTGCTCGCCGTCCACCCGCACGGCGTCGTTGGTCTTGTCATCGGCATCCGCATGGGACTCGTGGGAGGACTTCACGTACGTGCCGATGCCGCCGTTCCACAGCAGGTCGACAGGGGCGAGCAGGATGGCCCTGATCAGCTCGGTCGGCGCCAGCCGCCGCACGTCGTCCTCCAGGCCGAGTGCCGCGCGCATCCGGGGCGTGACCTCGATCGACTTCGCGCTGCGGCTGAACACCCCACCTCCCTCGCTGATCAACGAGCGATCGTAGTCGTCCCAGGTGGAACGTGGCATGTCGAACAACCGCCTGCGCTCGGCGAACGAGTTCGCCGGGTCCGGGTCGGGGTCGACGAAGATGTGCATGTGGTTGAACGCGGCCACCAGCCTGATGTGCTCGGACAGCAACATACCGTTGCCGAAGACGTCACCGCCCATGTCGCCGACTCCGACGACGGTGAAGTCCTGCGCCTGGGTGTTCACACCGAGCTCGCGGAAGTGCCGCTTCACCGATTCCCACGCACCCTTGGCGGTGATTCCCATGGCCTTGTGGTCGTAACCGGCCGAACCGCCCGACGCGAAGGCGTCACCCAGCCAGAAGCCGTAGTCGGCCGAGACCTCGTTCGCGATGTCCGAGAAGGTCGCTGTGCCCTTGTCGGCGGCGACCACGAGGTAGTTGTCGTCACCGTCATAGCGCACGACTCCGGCGGGCGGGACGTTCCGTCCCTCGACGAGGTTGTCGGTCAGGTCCAGCAGGCCGGAGATGAACATGCGGTAGCAGGCCACTCCTTCGGCGTGGTAAGCCTCGCGGTCGCTCGCCCGGTCCCCGCTCGACGCGGGCGGACGCTTGACGATGAAGCCACCCTTGGCGCCGACCGGCACGATCACGGCGTTCTTGACCGCCTGGGCCTTGGCGAGGCCAAGGACCTCGGTACGGAAGTCCTCCCTGCGGTCCGACCAGCGCAGGCCACCGCGCGCGACCGGCCCGAACCTCAGGTGCACACCTTCCATCCGCGGTGAGTACACGTAGATCTCGAACTGCGGCCGCGGCTCCGGCAGGTCGGGAATCACCTGGGGGTCGAGCTTGAACGACACGTACGGCCGGGGCGTGCCGTCGGCCTCCGTGACGAAGTAGTTCGTGCGCAACGTCGCAGTGATCACCGTGAGGAGGCGGCGCAGGATGCGGTCCTCGTCCAGGCTGGACACGGCATCGATGCGGCCGGCGATCTCCGCGCGACAGGCCTCGACGGCCCCGGTACGCCGTTCTTCGTCGACGCCGAGCGCGAACTTGGCCTCGAACAGGTTCACCAGCTCCGTGGCGATCACGCTGTTGGCCAGCAACGCGTCCTCGATGTAAGCCTGCGAGTAGGGCGTACCCGCCTGCCGCAGGTACCGCGAGTAGGCACGCAGTACGGCCACCTGCCGCCAGGTCAACCCGGACCGCAGTACCAGCCCGGTGAACCCGTCCACCTCGGCCCGCCCGTGCCACATGGCGGAGAAGGCCTCCTGGAACCGTTCCCGCAGACCGCCCAGCCCGGGCTCGGCGAGTACCGCGTCGAACACGTCGCGATCGATCCGCAGGCCGAAGTCGTAGATCCAGAACCGGCTCCCCCCGTCGCCGTGGATCTCGTAGGGTCGCTGGTCGACGACCTCCACGCCCATACGCTGCAACATCGGGAGGAGGCTGGACAGCGTCACGCCTTCATCCAGCAGGTATATCTTGAACCGGCTCTCCCCGCGGACGGCTCCGTGCGGAACGTAGAAGCGCATCGTGACGTCGTGGTCGGCGGACAGGCCCTCGAGCGTACGCAGGTCGGCCAGGCCGTCGGCCGCGTCGAAGTCCTCCTTGTACGCCTCGGGTAACCGGGCGGCGAAACGCTGCCCGAGCTCGCTGGCCGTCTCCTCGGCGTGTGGCTGGCCGTGGTAACCCTGATCACGCCGCTCCTGAAGGATCGCCTCGACCAGATGATCCTCCCAGCTGCGCACCGCCTCGTTGAGCTGTTCCTGGATCCGCAGCGAGTCCGGTTCGGCCTCGTCCGCGCTGTCGGTGTAGACCGTGAAGTGCACCTGCGCGAGCATCGCCTCCCCGAGCCGGGTCGCGAACTCCACCTTGGTGCCGCCCAGCTGCCGCAGCAACACCTCCTGCATGGCCTGACGCGAGCGCGTCGAGTAACGGTCCCGTGGCACGAACACCAGGCAGGAGTAGAAGCGGCCGTAGGGATCCTTACGCAGGAACAGGCGCAGCCTGCGGCGGTCCGCCAGCGTGATCGCGCCGGTGGCCATCGTGTACAGCGAGTCGATGTCGGTGGAGAACAGCTCGGCGCGCGGCCATTCCTGCAGGACCTCGAGCATGCGCTGCCCCGAGTGCGACTCCAGCGGGAACCCGGCCCTGTGGATGACCTCCCGGACCATGCGCGCGATGACGGGGATGTCCAGCACGTCGGCGTGCAGCGCAGAGGTGGTGAACATGCCGAGGAAGCGATGTTCCCCGTCGACGTTTCCATCGGAGTCGAACGTCTTGACACCGATGTAGTACGGATGCACAGGCCGGTGCACAGTGGACGGAGCACTGGCCGAGGTCAGCACGAGCAACGTGGGCGCGAGCGCGGTCTCGGCCATGTCCGGTCCCGCCGTCAGGCTGCGCGCGGCGATGCTGTCCTGGCGCAGGACGCCGAGCCCGCTGGCGAGCACGGCGCGCAGTGCGGGCTCGCCCCGCTCCGAGTCGGGGTCCGGGACGACCTCGTACCTGCGATACCCGAGGAAGGTGAAGTGGCCGTCGACCAGCCACCGCAGCAACTCCGAGCCGTCGGAAACCTCGACCTCGGGCAGCGGCGGGGGACTCGTCTCCAGCTCCTGGGCGAGGCTGCGAGCCGTCTCCGCCATGCGCTCGGTGTCCTCGACGACCTCGCGCACATCGTTGATCACCGAATCCAGGCGGCCTTCGAGCTCGCTCGCCCGCGATGCGTCGCCGATACGGTCGAGCTCGATGCACATCCAGGACTCGGCCTGGGTGCCCTCCGGAGGTGCATCAGCGTCCGCGCGGGGCAGCACCTCGGTGAGTGTGCCGGTGACGTCGCGGGACACCACGACGATGGGGTGGACGATCCGTTGCACCTCCACCCCGCTGCGGGCGAGCTCGGCGGCGACCGAGTCGACCAGGTAGGGCATGTCGTCCGTGACGATCTGTACCACGGTGGCCTCGCTCGACCAGTCGTCCTCGTCCGGGTCCGGGTTGAGGATCTGGATCACCGGACGCCCCTGCACGCGCTGATCGGCCAGCCGCAGGTGCGCACGCACCGCCCCCACCAGATCGGCCGGTTCGTCCCCGCCGATGTCCTCGGCGGGGACGTGCCGGTAGTACAGCCGGACGAGATCGGCGATGTCCGGCGCCAGCCCCGCTGCCGCCTCGATGAGGTCGTCTCGTTGCCGCTCCGGGTTGATCTCTCGCGTGACGCCGTCGTCGGTCGAGCGCGATCGCGACCGGTCCGATACTCGCGCCGTACTCATACCAGGCAACTCCCCGTTTCCCTCGACACGGATGCGATGTGCGTCACATCCATGGTCACCCTAGCTGGCGGCGGGCTCCACCGAGCATGCCGGTAACGGTGACGCGGCGCGCAGCCGCCGCCCTCGTGCGGCGTGTGACCAGCCATCCGCACGATCGACGCCGAGGGCAACGCGGACGACCGCGCGCACTCACGCCTCGCCGCGGTGGCGACCCCCTGTCGACCTCGGCCCGAACGAGCGACCGTTCGTCCCCCGCGTACGCTCGGAGCCGTCCTCGGCCGCGCCGCGGAACGGCACGGCACGACCTTCCCGGCCACGTTGGCCATAGCCGGGCCCGTAGCCGGACCCCGCGCCATCCGCGCCCCCTGAGCCGGCCCGCCAGCTGCTGAAGACCTCCAGCAAGCTGTCCATCTCGTCGAAGTTCTGCTGATCCTGCTCGGCAGGGTCGTCACCTGCCGCCGCGCCGCTCGCGGCCGTGTCACGCGAGGCGGGGTCCGACCCGAACGATGCGAGCCCGGCATCGCCTACCCGGTCGTACGGGGGTGCCGCGTCGCCGTACCGGCTTGCCCCGTCCATCGGCTCCTGCTTCGTCCCAGGGGGCTCCAGACCTTCCGGCACGCGCAACCGCGGGAACGCGGAGGGTGGCCCGCCCGAGCCCGTGGAACGGTCCGCCGCACGGCCCTGACCTGGCGGCCCCGCGGTGGCGTTCCCGGGCCCGCGGTCGCGCGAGGAAGCCGGCTCGCCTCCGGTGTCGGCTGCCCGGTCGTCGGCCCTGCGCCTGCCGCCGCTTCCGCCACTGCCCACGTGCACGCCGAGCCGCGCCAGTACGTCCCGTGCCGTCGCGGAACTGTCGCCGTGCTGGCGTTCCTGATCGCCGGCTCCCGCCGACGCCGCGGGAACATCCGGCTGGGGCGCCCCGCCCGGCGGTGCCGCGTGGGTCGGCTGCGCGGGGCTCTCCGGCTCACGTCCCTGCCGGTACGGCAGTGCCGTGTGCTGGGCCCCCGTGTGCTGGGCCCCGGTGTATTGGCCGCCGGTGTGCTGGGCCCCGGCGTTCTGGGCTGCCGCGTGATGGGCCGCCGCGTCCTGCCATCGCGGGCCGTGGGTGCCGCCCGGCTGCGCGTGCCCGGCTGCCTGCCCCTCCTGACCGGCCTGGGCGGCCGGAGTGGCCTGCCCGGGCTGTTGCCGTTCCTGCCCGGCCTGGGCGGCCCGAGCGGCGGCGAAACCGGCGGCGCTGCGCGTCTTGGCCGGGAACGGGGTGGCCTCAGCTGCCTGCGCCGGCTGGGCATGGTGCGCCGGCTGGGCATGGTGCGCCGGCTGGGTGGGCTGAGTCGGCTGGGCGTTCTGGGTCGGCTGGGCGGGCTGCCTGCGTCCCGGGGTGAGATGTTGGGGGTGGGCCGAGCTCAGCAGGCTCTCGATGTCCACCGTCGCATGTTCGCCCCTGCCGAACTCCCCGGTCAGCAACGCGGAAGCCTGCTTGCGCGCGCGGATGTAGGAATGCTCGGCGATGCGGGCCTCCTGCAGGCAGACCACCGCCTCGCTCGGCCGGTCGAGTTGCTGCTCGATATGGGCGAGTTCGTGCAGCAACCGGCCGACCACGGCGTACAGGTCGTGCCGCCGTGCGTAGTACAGCGCCTCCCGCACCAACCCGGCCGCGGCTTCGGCGGAACCGGACGGCAGGTGGATGCGGGTCGCCACGGCCAGCCGCAGCCACGCCATCGGCGAGATGGCCGCCGCCCGTGGCGGCTCACGCAGCACGGGCTCGGCCAGCGCCGCCGCGTCGTCCCGTGCGCCGGAGTCCAGCAACGCGCAGGTCAGTTCCAGGGTCAGCCGCACACCCAGCTGACCCCCGTCGGCGGAGGTGTCGCTGAGCCCGCCGATGGTGTCGAGGCCGCGGCGCGCGAAGTCCATGGACGCCGAGATGTCGCCGTGGCGGCGCAGGTGCGCCGCGGCCCGTCCACAGATTGCCGCGTGCAGGGTCAGCCGACCGTCCTCGTCGAGGGAGGGATCGTTGTCGACCAACTCCTCGGCCTCGTTGAGCGCACGATCCAGCGCACCACGGCGCCCCAGCGCGCTGAGGCAGCCCACGAGCTGTACCAGCGCGACAGCCCTGTCCACCGGTGCCGTGTCCCGCGTGGTGAGCACGGGCCGCAACGCGGCGAACCCGGTCAGCGGTACGCCGATGCTGCGCGAGCACAGCGCGAGGTCGGTACGCAGCAGCGCGATCAGGTCACGATGCCCGCCTGCCTCGGCGGCGCGTAACGCCGCCATCGCACGGTCGACGACGCTGGCGCGGTGACCGAGGCGGACGCGCGCGAACACAGCAAGCGCCTCGGCGTGAATCCACAGGCGTTCCATGTCGGCCGACTCGGCCAGGGATGCGGCCCGTTCGCCGCACACCATCGCCAACTCGGGTGCGCGCAGGCGAAGCCGCGTGCCCTGGTCGAGGAGCGCCTCGACAGAACCGGCTTCCGGATCCGATTGCGAGGTCGGGTCGGCAGGTCGACTGCCGGCCCTGTGCTTGCTGGCTGCCACGCGCCCTCCGCTCGGTCGTTGCCCGCGTCAATCCCTGGTCAATTTCCGACGCGTCACCCGGTGCGGCCGGGCGGCGTCGACCCCGAGCCGTTCGACCTTGTTCTTCTCGTATCCCTCGAAGTTGCCCTCGAACCAGAACCATTTACCCGGGTTCTCCTCGGTGCCTTCCCACGCAAGGATGTGGGTCGCCACCCTGTCAAGGAACCACCTGTCGTGCGAGATGACCACAGCACAGCCGGGGAACTGCTCCAGCGCATTCTCCAGCGAGCCGAGCGTCTCCACATCGAGGTCGTTGGTCGGCTCGTCGAGCAAGATCAGGTTACCGCCTTGCTTCAACGTCATCGCAAGGTTGAGCCGGTTACGCTCACCGCCGGAGAGCACTCCGGCCGGTTTCTGCTGGTCGGGTCCTTTGAAGCCGAACGCGCTCACGTAAGCTCTCGAGGGCATCTCCACCTGGCCGACGTGAATGTAGTCGCGCCTGTCGGAGACGACCTCCCACACGGTCTTGTCCGGATCGATCCCCGCGCGAGCCTGATCAACATAGGACAGTTTGACGGTGTCGCCGACGTTGACGGAACCCGAGTCGGGCTCTTCCAGACCGACGATGGTCTTGAACAGGGTCGTCTTGCCGACACCGTTCGGACCGATCACCCCGACGATGCCGTTGCGGGGCAGTTTGAACGACAGGCCGTCGATCAGTGTCGTGTCGCCGAACCCCTTCTTGAGGTCGTCGACGTCGACGACCACGTTGCCAAGGCGCGGCCCCGGCGGGATCTGGATCTCCTCGAAGTCGAGCTTGCGGGTCTTCTCGTACTCGGCGGCCATCTCCTCGTAGCGCTCCAGCCGCGCGCGGGACTTGCTCTGCCGCGCCTTGGCGTTGGACTGCACCCACTCGAGCTCGTTCTTCAGCCGCCTCGCGAGCTTCGCGTCCTTCTTGCCCTGGACGTCCAGACGCTCCCGCTTCTTCTCCAGGTAGGTGGAGTAGTTCCCCTCGTAGCCGATCACCTTGCCGCGGTCGAGCTCCATGATCCAGCCCGCGACGTTGTCCAGGAAGTACCTGTCGTGGGTGACCGCGAGTACCGCTCCCGGATAGTTCGCCAGGAACTGTTCGAGCCACAGCACGCTCTCCGCGTCGAGATGGTTGGTCGGCTCGTCGAGCAGCAGCAGATCGGGCCTGGACAGCAGCAACTTGCACAGCGCGACCCGGCGACGCTCCCCACCGGAGAGGTGGTTGACGGGCTCCTCGCCCGGAGGGCAGCGCAGGGCGTCCATCGCCTGCTCGAGCTGGGAGTCCAGCTCCCAGGCGTCGGCGTGGTCCAGCTCCTCCTGGAGCTTGCCCATCTCGGTCATGAGCTCGTCGGTGTAGTCGGTCGCCAGCTGCTCGGCGATCTCGTTGAACCGGTCGAGCTTGACCTTGATCTCGCCGAGGCCTTCCTCGACGTTCTGCCGCACGGTCTTGGCCTCGTTCAGCGGTGGCTCCTGCTGCAGGATCCCGACCGACGCCCCCGGTTGGATGAAAGCCTCCCCGTTGCTGGGCTTGTCGAGCCCTGCCATGATCTTGAGAACGGTGGACTTGCCTGCTCCGTTCGGCCCAACGACGCCGATCTTGGCGCCCGGGTAGAACGCGGTGCTGACGTCGTCGAGGATGACCTTGTCCCCGACGGTCTTACGCACCTTTTTCATGGTGTAGATGAACTCGGCCATGCCCGCGATCGTAGAGCCGTCGCCTCAGCGACCTGACGGCGGTGTGCCCGCTCGCGCCAACGAAGCCTCCGGCTAACCCTGTGTAGTCACGTTTCCGACCGCGATACGGCCCCTCACGCCGCGGCGGGCAGCTGTGCACGGCCCGGACCGACGTCCCGGCGCCGCCGGAGCTGCACCGCTCCCCGTGCCAGGTTCGGCCCCACCGCGAAGGCATCCAGCTCGACACTCTGGTGCAGCACGTCGCCCGCGTCCCGCTCACGGGTGTAGAGCCTGCCGGTAACCAGGACCGGGTCGCCCTTGCGCAGGGAGGCGCAGACGTTGGCGGCCAACCGGCGCCAGCAGGTCACCCAGATCACGCAGCGCCTGCCGTCGACCCACTCGCCACGTTCCTTGTCGAACCGGCGCTCGGCGCTGACCAGGCGAAAGCCGACCGACTCGGTACCGTCGTCCGCCACGCGCCTGTGCAGCTCGGATCCGATCGTGCCGTTGAGGCCGAGTATCGTCTCACCCACCGCCATCTCGCTCACCTCTCGCTCAGCTCGCCGCTGGTGTACCGGTGCGACCAGCTTGCGCTCTCGGCGGCCGTGCGCGGGGGTCCGGCGCGAATCTGTGTACAGCGCTTGCGCATGTGGAGGGATCGCCGGCGGCGCTCGACCCGCCCACGGGCCGGGTTCGGGCACAGGTATCGGCTGGTCGCTACGACGAGGCCCGCCGCAGGCGCCGCTGATGATGCCGAGCGACACCGAACCGGGGATCGTCGCACGCCAGCAGACTGCACAGCGTGTCGACGATCTCCCCGTCATCGGCTCCGCAGGAGGTCGCCCAGTAGTCCCACAGCGCGTCCGCGTCGCCGCCGTGCAGGACCGTACGGCGCACGAGCGCCGTCAGTGACTCCCGTTCCTCGAGCACGCTGGGAGACTCCGAGTCCGGCAACAGCGGTCCGTCGAACGCGGCGACGACCTCGGCGGCCGAGCCGTCACGCAACGCACGCCGCGCCGTGAGAAAGTCCGCATCGACATCGGCAAGGATGCGGTACGGCTTGGTCCCCATCACGTCGGCGCCGAGGTAGGTGCGCAGCCGGTGGATCTCCGCACGAACCGTGACCGGGTTCCCGGTCTCACCGTAGAGGCGCAACGCGAGCTTCTCCGCGTTCATCCCACCCGGGTTGAGCGCGAGCAACGTCAAGATCTCCGCATGCCGCAGTGTGACCGGAACTTCCCGGCCGTCCACAGTGACACTCGGCGCGCCGTCGGTCAGGAACGTCAGCGACAGGCGCCGGGGTGATACTCGGCTCCGGGCTCCCCGATCGGCGAAACGCAGCAGGAAGCCCTCCTCGAGAGGCTCCAGCGTGCCGTGCCGCCCGTCCGGAAGGACCACATCCCCTGCACTGTCCTGAATGTCCACAGTAGAGGGAAGTGAATCGCAGGACCGTGTGGCCAGTACCCGGCCTCGCGAGGACAGCAACGCACCCGGTTCGCCGTGCAGTGCGTCCAGATGCGGCATCTGCGCGCGGCGCAGCTGCTCCTCCCGCAGGGCCAGCCGCGCCCGCAGCTGGCCCTCCGCGAGGTTCGCCGTCGCCGAGACCAGCGCCAGCATCGCCGGATGCACGGTGTGCAGGGGGCCGCTCACGTCGACCGCGCCGAGTAGTTCCCCGCTGTCCGGGTCGTGGACCGGCGCGGCCGCGCACGTCCACTCGTGATAGGTGCGAACCAGGTGCTCGGCGGAGTGGATCTGCACGGGTTCGTCCGTGGCCAGCACCGTGCCCATCGCGTTGGTGCCGATCACGTCCTCGGACCACCGCACGCCCTCGGTCAGCAGGACATCGTCGGCCCGGTGGCACACGCCCGTCGCGCCCTCCCTCCAGAGGATGTGCCCCTGGGCGTCGGTGACGATCATGATGTGCTCGGCTTCGTCGGCGATGCTGACGAGGTTCTGGCGGAGCAACGGCAGTACAGCCGAGAGCGGGTGACACTGCCTGACCTCGTCGAGCTCATCGGGCGCGAACACCACGGGCGGCAGCCGGTCGTCCGGGTCGACCCTCGCGGCCAGGGACCGCTGCCACGACTCGGAGATCACCGGTCGCGGCGCGTGCGGCGCGGGTGAGCCCGACAGCACGGCCTCACGCACCCGCTGCAGCATCTTCGTGTACGAGTCCGGGTCGTGCAGGAGCTCGGACAGGGCGTGCCCGTTCATACCCGCTGACACTAGTGAGGGCGGTCACAGGCGTGCAACGTCGCTGCAACGCCGCAGTTCCTAGCGTCACGGCGCAGAACCCGTCGAGCACGCAGCGACCGAAGGAGCATGCGATGACGCGATACGAAGCACCCGGCACGGACGGTAGCCTGGTCAGCTACCGGTCCCGCTACGACCACTACATCGGCGGCGAGTACGTCCCGCCTGCCAAGGGGCAGTACTTCGAGAACCCCACACCGGTGACCGGGCAGCCGTTCACGGAGATCGCCAGGGGCACCGGGGCCGACGTCGAGCGGGCCATCGACGCCGCGCACGGGGCCGCGCCCGGCTGGGGCAAGACACCCGCCGCTGAGCGGGCGAACGTTCTCAACGCGATCGCCGACCGGATGGAGGCCAACCTCGAGGCGCTCGCGGTGGCCGAGAGCTGGGAGAACGGCAAGCCCGTCCGGGAGACGCTCAACGCCGACATCCCGCTGGCCGTCGACCACTTCCGCTACTTCGCCGCCGCCATCCGCAGCCAGGAAGGCGGCATCTCCGAGCTCGACGACGACACGGTCGCCTACCACTATCACGAGCCACTCGGGGTGGTCGGCCAGATCATCCCGTGGAACTTCCCGATCCTGATGGCGACGTGGAAGCTGGCGCCCGCACTGGCCGCGGGTAACGCCGTGGTACTCAAACCCGCCGAGCAGACCCCTGCCTCGATCCACGTGCTGATGTCGATCATCGGCGAGGAGCTTCCGGCGGGCGTGGTCAACGTGGTCAACGGCTTCGGCGTCGAGGCAGGCAAGCCGCTCGCCTCCAACAGCAGGGTGCGCAAGGTCGCGTTCACCGGCGAGACCACAACCGGCAGGCTGATCATGCAGTACGCCAGCGAGAACCTGATCCCGGTGACGCTGGAGCTGGGTGGCAAGAGCCCGAACATCTTCTTCGAGGACGTCTGCGCGCGCAACGACGCCTACTACGACAAGGCGCTCGAGGGCTTCACCCTGTTCGCCCTGAACCAGGGCGAGGTGTGTACCTGCCCGTCGCGCGCGCTGGTCCAGTCGAGCATCTACGACTCGTTCCTTGCCGACGCGCTCGAGCGGACCAGGGCGGTGCGGCAGGGTCATCCGCTGGACACCGAAACGATGATCGGGGCCCAGGCGAGCAACGACCAGCTGGAGAAGATCCTGTCGTACATCGACATCGGCAAGGCCGAGGGTGCCCGCGTGCTCACCGGTGGCGAGCGCGCCGACCTCGGCGGCGAGCTGGCAGGCGGGTACTACGTGCAGCCCACCGTGTTCGAAGGCGACAACAAGATGCGTGTCTTCCAGGAGGAGATCTTCGGGCCCGTCGTGTCGGTCACCGGCTTCGACGACTACGCGGACGCGATGAAGACCGCCAACGACACCCTGTACGGCCTCGGCGCGGGGGTGTGGTCGAGGGACGGCAACACCACCTACCGCGCCGGACGCGACATCGAGGCCGGCCGGGTCTGGGTGAACAACTTCCACGCCTACCCCGCCCACGCGGCGTTCGGCGGTTACAAGCAGTCGGGCATCGGCAGGGAGAACCACAAGATGATGCTCGACCACTACCAGCAGACGAAGAACCTGCTGGTGAGCTACTCCGAGCAGGCGCTCGGGTTCTTCTGACGATGACCGGACGCGTCGATGTCTCCCCGGGGGCGGCACAGCTGCTCCGCCGCCTTCGGGACACCCACGGGCCCCTGATGTTCCACCAGTCGGGCGGCTGCTGCGACGGCAGCGCTCCGATGTGCTACCCGCTCGGTGAGTTCCGCGTCGGCGGCAACGATGTACACCTGGGCGACCTCGAGGTGGACGGGCTCGAGCCGATCCCGGTCTGGATGTCCGGATCGCAGTTCGAGTACTGGAAACACACGCACCTGACGATCGACGTGGTCGGCGGGCGCGGCAGCGGCTTCTCACTGGAGGCGCCGGAGGGAGTGCGCTTTCTCATCCGCTCCCGCTTGCTGACCGACGAGGAGGTCCGGGAGCTGGACCCGCACTAGCACCGGGTGGTCAGCGGCACCGCGCCACCCTGCCGCTGACCACCCGGCCACCGGCGCGTTACCGCTGCCGGTGCTGTTCCTGCTCGGCCAGCTGTCGCAGCATCGCGTTGTAGGCGGCCAGGTCCTCGTCGTCGGTGGCATCGGCTCGCCGGTCGATACGCCTGGCCTCCCTGGCGTCGGCGCGTGCCCACTGCACCATCAGCGCCGTGAAGACCAGCAGTACCGGTATCTCGCCGAGTGCCCACGCCATCCCGCCGCCGAGCTGCTGGTCGGTGAGCAGGTCGGTCACCCACGGCAGCCCGATGTTGGTGTAGAACTCGCGCCCGACGACGGTGGTCGCGTTCATCAGGATCACGCCGAAGAAGGCGTGGAACGGCACCGACACGAACATCACACCCAGCCGGCCGAGCGCCGGCAGCCGCCTGGGCGCGGGGTCGATGCCGATCAGCGGCCAGAAGAACGCGTAGCCGACAAGCAGGAAGTGCGCGTTCATCACGACATGCGCCGAATGGTAGTTCAGCGCGAAGCCGAACAGGCCGGAGAAGTACAGCAGGTAGAACGACCCGACGAACAGCACCAGCGCCACGACGGGCTGCGTCAGTATCCTGGCCAGGCGCGACTCGACAAGGGTGAGCAGCCACTCCCGTGGGCCGGGCGGGTTGTCCTTGCCCGCCGGTCGCCATGCCCGTAGCGCGAGTGTGACCGCACCGCCGAGCGCGAGCAGGATGGGAGCGACCATGGACATGATCATGTGCAGGCCCATGTGGACACTGAACATTGCGGGGGCGTAGCGGCCGATCCCCGAGGAGGTGGCGATCAGGATGGAAGCGCAGCCGCTCAGCCACGCCACGGTGCGACCCACCGGCCAGGGATCCCCACGTCTGCGTAACCTGCGCACGCCTGCGAGGTAGAGAACGGCAAGCGCGATCGCGACCGTGCCGTAGATCAGGTCCGGGCGCCAGTCGAAAAGCAGACGCGCCAGCGTAGGTGGCCCGGCCAGGTCGTAACCAATCAGCACCTCGGCGGTGCCCGGTTCCTCCGTGCCCTCGGCCGGGTAGGGAGTGCGGGACAGTGCCGCCGAGATACCCAGGGTGGCGAACATGATCAGCACTTCCACCCCGCCGAGCTGCAGGAGCTGGCGCCGGTCGCCACGTTCGACCACGGCACGCACGGCCCGGCTGCGCTGCTGGTGGCCGAACACACCCAGCACGGCGAGAGCGGTCGCCTTGCCGACGAGCAGCAAGCCGTACTGCGTTTCGAGGATGCTGGCGGGTGAGACCCGCACGAACGCGTTGACCAGCCCGGACAGCGCCATGGCGACCCAGCAGGCGAGTGCGACGGAGGAGAAGCGGCGGGCGGCCAACCCGATGTGCGGGCTGCGGCGCCAGCCGAGCGCCACGACCGCGATGAGCCCTCCCACCCACAGCGCTGCCGCCACCAGATGGAACACCAGGCTGTCGGTGGCGAGGTCGTGCGCCCCGCCGCTGGCGGAGTGCCCGGTGAACGCCACGGGGAGCACGCCGGTGATGGAGAACAGGAACAGCAACGCCGTCCACTGCCAGCTCAGTACCAGGCGGCAGCCGAGCGCAAGCACCAGCGCGATGGACGCGGTGATCAGCCACGCCTTCGGCTGCTCGACCGCGGAGACGAGCCCGACGAGCACCGTCGGGTCGAACATCTCGTGGGCACCGCGCCCGCCTGCGTCGGCCGCGGAGTACAGCGCGGCTGCCACAGCCGCGATGAACCACGCCCAGGCCGCAACCCCCGCCGTGCGCAGCGCCGCGAAACCGTCGGCGCCGACGAGGCCTGTCCGCTGCGGCGGGACGAGGAACGTCGCCAGCAGGAGCGAACCGATACACACCACGGCCGCGATATCCGCGAGAAGCCGGGTGACGACCGTGCCGTAGCCGGTGAGCACCTCCGGGCCTTCGATACCGAGGACGGAGTAGTCGGCGACCCCGGTCAGCGCGACGAGGCCGATCGCCACGAATGTGGCGAGCACCACACCCGCCGCGAGCAACGGCAGGGCGCTGGACGGGCGCCGTGCCGGCGCGGGCGCTTCCTCGGCGGATCGTGGCTGCTCAGGGGGCACATCAGCAGCGTAGAACCGGGACAACCATCCGCGTACGGCGGGTTGGCCCGACTTTGGCCCCGCTCACCTCGTCCGAGGGCTCAGCTACGGGACCGATCCTGCCAGTACGGCTCGCGCAGCTTGAACTTCTGCAGCTTGCCGGTGGCGGTGCGGGCCAGCTCCGAGCGAACCTCGACCGAGGTCGGCGCCTTGTACCCGGCGATGCGCTGCTTGCAGTGCCGGATGAGCTCGTCCTCGGTCACCTGCGCGCCCGGTTCGAGCACGACGAGAGCCTTGATCGTCTCGCCCCACTTCTCGTGGGGCACACCGATCACGGCGACCTCGGCCACGGCGGGGTGACTGAACAGCGTGTCCTCGACCTCGATCGACGAGACGTTCTCGCCGCCGGTGATGATCACGTCCTTCTTGCGGTCGCTGATCGTGAGGTAGCCCTCGTCGTCGAGCACGCCCCCGTCCCCGGTGTGGAACCAGCCGTCGCCGAGCACCTTCTCGGTTTCCTCCGGCTGCCGCCAGTAACCCTCGAGCACCACGTTCGACCGGGCGAGTACCTCGCCGGACTGCGACGTCCGCAGCGTGACCCCCAGCGCCGGGGCGCCCGCGCGCACGAGCTTGGCCGCGCGCTGCTCGGCGGGCAACCCGTCCCACTCCGCGGGCGCGCGGTTGATCGTCAGCAGCGGTGACGTCTCGGTGAGCCCGTAGATCTGGATGAACTCCCACCCGAGCTCGGACTCCACCCGCTCGATCGTCGTGGTGGGTGGCGGGGCGCCCGCGACGATCACCCGGACCCGGTCGCGACCGGGGATCTCGCCGTCCCAGTTCTTGGCGGCATCCAGCACGGCGTTGACCACGGCGGGGGCGGCGCACAGCACCGTGACCCCGTAACGGTCGATCCGGCGCAGGATCTCCGCACCGTCGATCTTGCGTACCACGATCTGGGGGACGCCCATGCCGGCCATCGCGAAGGGCATGCCCCAGCCGTTGCAGTGGAACATCGGCAGGGTGTGCAGGTAGACGTCCCGGTCGGTCACCCCGGCGTGCAGCGCGAACGTCGTGGCGTTGACCCAGATGCTGCGGTGGGTGAGCTCGACGCCCTTGGGCCGGGCCGTGGTCCCGCTGGTGTAGTTGATGGTCGCCACCGCGTGCTCGTCGTGCTGCCAGGGCTCCGGTTCGGTTCCGAAGCGGTACAGCTGGGCGTCGCTGTCGCTGCCCAGGATGAAGCGGTGCGGCACGTCGATACCGGCCAGCGAGTCGGCCAGCTCGGGGTCGACCAGCAGCGCGCTCGCCTGGCAGTGCTCCACGATGTAGCTGATCTCCTCGGTGGTCAGCCGGAAGTTGATCGGCACGAGGACCCTGCCGTACCCGGTCACGCCGAAGAACGAGGTGAGCAGCCGCGCGCTGTTGTGCGAGACGATCGCTACCCGTTCACCGAACCCGATACCCAGCGCGTCCAGCCCGGCGGCCTGGGCCCGGGCGTACTCCCCGAGGCGGGCATAGGTCAGCTCACCGAGCGGCTCGGCAGGCTGGTCGGGTTCGTCGACGACTCCGGTTCGCCCGCCGTAGACGGTGACGGCACGGTCGAGGAAGTCGCGAGCGCTGAACGGTACGAACATTCTGGCCTCCTGCGGTGTCCGGTCGTCGGCAGAGCGACGGGTTCGACGCGGTACCAGCGGACGCTACTGGCCATCCGCGCACCGGCGCTACTACCGGCACAGGTGGACGCTGACCGCGTACCCGCCCCCGTCGTACGGGTCACCTTCCCACGTGGCGTAGCGCTGCCGCAGCTCGAGACCGGCGTCGCGGCACCAGGTGTCGTAGTCGGCCAGCGTCACGGTGGGCTCGGCGAGCGGCAGGTGCGCGGCGTCGAGACCGAACCCGGCGACGAGTAGCCCGCCCGAGCGCAGGTGCGCGGCCAGCCTGCGCACCACCACGTGCTCGCTGCCCTGCGCGACGAGCGGGATCACGTTCCCCGCGGCCACCACCAGATCGAAGCCTGCCTCGATTCCGTGCTCGGCGAGGTCGAGGGTCGCCAGGTCCTCGCGCACCCACGGCACTGCTGGCGTGCTGCGCTCGGCCTGGGCCAGCATCGAGGCGTCCAGGTCCACGCCCACGCAGTCGTATCCGTGCTCGGCGAGCCACGCCGCCACCCGGCCGGTGCCGCATCCCGCGTCGAGCACCCGCGACCCCTCCGGCACCAGCGACGCGCACAACCGGGCCTCGCCGTGCACATCGACCCCGGACTCGGCGAGGTCGGCGAACCGGGACGCATACCGGGCACCGTGCCCCTCCCCCACCTGATCGGCCCAACGACTCATCTCATGGCTCCCTTCGTGACGCTCCCACTCCAGCACAGCGTTCCCGGTAGCGACACACCCGCCGATGACCACCAGCGGTTAACGCAACGCCCTAGCTGTGACGATCACACACAGGCCGGACGTTAAAATGCTGTTGGTCGCGGCACGGATGCCGCAACGTCATGCCCTCGTAGCTCAGCTGGATAGAGCAAGAGCCTTCTAATCTCTAGGTCGCAGGTTCGAGTCCTGCCGGGGGCACTGGCTTGACCAGGGATGACGCAACGAAGCGCTACTACCTATGGATGAGACGTATGCAGTACGAATCTCGGATTCGTACCAGGGCATCCCAGCGGCTCAGGAACTGGGCTGTCCGGTGGCGTGCCCGGGCGGCGCCGTCGAATCGGGGCGGGTGCACGCCGATGTCGAGCGCCGGGTCGCCGGCGCTCGATGGATGGGCGACGGGGTGGGGTGCGGGTGCGTCGAATGCGCTGCCCGAGGCCGGTGTGCTCTCGGCGGACCGTGCGTGAGCAGTTGGTAGCAGTACTGGAGCGCCATCAGCGGCGCACTGCCCGGCGGAGGACGCAGGTCAGCCGCGTGGCCCGCGAGCATCGCGGCGTGCAGGTGGCCTGCCGAAACGGCTCCGGCGCGAACAAGACCCAGCCGTGCCTGTGCTGCAGCTACTGGACGCGATTGAGCAGCGCGGCTACACCGGTGGTCAGACCCTGCTGTATCGCTACAGCATCCACGGACGCATCGAGTCCGACTGGCAGCGATCTCTCCCGAGCGGCTCACTCGTGACCTACTCACCCAACTTGACCAGCTCACAGACCACCAGCGGGAACGGCTCGACGCATCTACGACTGCCTGGCCCGAGCTGACGGGGCTCGCTGCCCCGCATCGGCAACTTCGCCGCCCTACTCACCCCCGACGCCAGCAACAACGAGCACCTCACGGACTGGATCGACCACGCCTGGCTCGGGAATCCGCCCCCGCCTGCACACGTTCACCCGCGGGCTCGAGTTCGACCAGAACTCCCTGCGCGCTGCAGTCACTTCACCACTCCACAATAGACGCACCAGAGAAGTGAACACCAAGACGAGAATGATCAAACGGCAGATGCACGGACCGCAGGCCTCCCCACCTCCACCGCATCCTGCTCGGCCAACGCCTACCCACCGCAACCACCGAATACGGGACAGAGCCAGCCGTCGGACAGTCACGAACACAAGTGACGAAGGTTGTATCCTGCGAAGCGTGCGGTTTCCGGGAACGACGAGGATCTATTTCGATCGCTGGGACGTCCTGTTCGGCATGTACCTGGTTGTCGTGTTGTCGGCCGTCGTGTTCGCCCTGGTGGCCCCAGTGCAGTGGGCAACTTTCATCCAGGAGGCCTGGGGGTGGCTGTTCGGCCGGATTGAGGAATGGGTACGTGGTCTACCCTTCCTCGTTCCCAGGTGAGGCGGATGCGGCGCCCACGGTCGCGCAGCGGCTGCACGGGCTGAATCCTTCTTCGCGCGCCTCCACAAGGGTGAGCTTTTCACGAGAATGCCCTTCGAGAAGGGCGCAGCCTTCGCGGTGGAATCTCTTGCGGCCCGGTATGACGTGCACGAGCGTGGCAGCGTCGGGGTCTGCCGGCTCGACGCCACCGGCGGTTACGGTCGTGACACCCTGCATCTGGACCTGTGTATCCGCGGCTGGCGGGGCCGTCGTGGTCGTATCGGACGTCGGCTCGATGTCCGCTGCGGCCGAGGCCTGGTCTTCGCTGTCCTGGGGCACGTCGTGAGTGTTGTCGGCATCCTGATCGTCATCCGCGTTCGGCCTCTGCTGTCGCTGCGACGAACGTCGACGCGCCGCGTCCTGCCAGGTTCGCCACGCCAGTGGCAGCAGGGCGAGTAGCGCGAGTGCGATGCCGACGTAGGCGAACACGGTCGTGCCAGTCAGGATCGCGGCTGTCACAGCCGCCAGGGACAGCACGAATGCTACAGCGATGACCATGGCTGCTCTCTCCTCGTGTCCGTATCCACGCGCTCAGCGATTGGTGAGATCCTCTGGGGGTGCCTCGGGGTCGTCCGGGCGGTACTGCGATGCGTACTCGACATCAGCGGCTGCGATCTTGTCGCCCAGCCACTCGCGCCACAGCTCGACCTGCGCATTCCTGTCCAGTCGCGCCTTGAGGTCGTCTTGGACCTCCTCGAAAGACAACTGTGTGGCCTCCTCGACCTCGGTGACCTTGCCGACATTCCATCCGCCCTGGCTCTGGACCGGTCCGAACACGTCGCCGGGTTCGGCCCCGAACGCGGCCCCGGCGTAGTCAGATTCGAGATCCTGCTTCTTCACCCAACCAAGGTCGCCCCCCTCGTTCCTGGTTTGTTCGTCGATGGTGTATTCCTCGACGAGCGCGGCAAAGTCCGCTCCCCCTCTGGCCTGCTTCGCGACGTCCTCGGCAGCCTTCTGTGACTCGAGTACGATATTGCTGATGCGCCGCTGCTCCGGGGAGACCATCTCCTTGTCGTTCTCCTCGTAGTACGTGCGCGCGTCCTCGTCCGTTGCCTGTTCCGCCGACTCCGTCACCTTGGCGAACATCCGCGTATTGCGCAGTTGCCGCGAGATCTCGTCGAGTACATCCTGTTCGGAGATTCCCTGCTCGCCGAGCATCTGTGTGAAGGCCTCCCGCTTGCCCTGGAAGTTCTCGTCGATGACTGTCGCCAACTGGTCGCGAGCTTCCTTCTCCCCGACCTCGATACCTTCCTGCTGGGCCGTGCGGTCCAGGATCTTGCTGACCGCGACGGACTTGGCGGCGTCTCGGTTGAACGTGTCGCGCTTGTCCGGGTCCTCGGGCGGTTGGACGCCATACAGCCCACCGAGGACCTCAACGCGTTGCTGAAGCTCTTGTTCGGTGACGACCTCCTCGCCTACCCGGAGCGCGGCGTCGCCGGGTAGCCGGTTGACGACATCATGGACGACGACGGCACTCCCAGCAGCGATGACCAGGACGAGCAACGTGCAGAAAGCCACGCGCACGCGGAAGGACCCCGGAAGTGTCGACCGCCACCAGGCAGCCGTCCGTTCCTGACCGGCGGTGACCCCTGCAGTGTCGATGCCAGTGTCCGCGCCATCGGTCTCCTGCCCACGGATGCCGTCATCTCCGACCCTCTCCGGCTCCGATGCCTCGGCGCCACCGGCACGGCCACGCGGACCCCTCAGGAACTTCATGCGGAAACCTCCTTGTGTGCCAACGCCGGCACGGTAGTGGCACGACCCCGATCCACGGATACGGGCAGCAACCGGACAACGGCGCTGGCAGCGACGTAGGAGAGCAGGACAGTTGCGGTGAGCACGAGCCCGTACTCCCGCAACAACCACAGTGAGGACGGAACCAACGCCAGGAAGCCCACCGCCGAGGTCACCGCGGCCCACGTCACCAACCGCCGCGTCCTCGACGACGCGAGTCGACGCCCAGCCGCGAGCAACACCGTGAACTCGCACGCCGACACCGCCGCGATCGCACCAAGCATCACCGTCAGCGGGGTGAGTGCGATACCCGTTACGGACAGCGCTCCCAATGCCCAGCCCGTGGCGATCGTCGCTGCCAGTACACCGCGCAAGCCGTCGACGCGTCTACGCAGACCCACCAGCAGCACCACACCCGCAGCGGCGATACCAGCGGTATTGGAGATGTACCGATTCTCGGACAACAGCGTGTACGCGCGGTCGGCCGCGACCGGCAACCCCACGAGCTCCACGGTGTAATCCTGTGGTGGGGGCGGCAACGTCTCGCGCATATCGGCGAGCAACTCTCCTTGCTGCCCGAGGTCCTGGATCTTGATACCGAAGTTCATCACGGACTTCTTGCCGTCGCCGCGAACCACCGCGCTGGTAAGGTACTGCGGAACGATCTCCATCCCCGCCCGGATCTCGTCCGCAGTCGGAGAGGCGCCGAGGAACTGGAACAGCCCGGACACCGTGAGTATGGGACTGATACTGTCACCGTGCGCGGCGAGCAGCTCGGATTCGGCCTTCCTCGACCAGTCGAGCGCCTCGGTACTGAGCACATCCGGGCCACGCAACACCACGTTGAGCTCCCCGGACGAGCCGAGGACTTGCTCAGCGTGCTGGGCATCCTCGATCGCGGGCACTCCTTTCGCCAGCTCTCGAGGGTCGGCCTCGATCGATGCTCCGGGCAGCGTCGCCCAACCACCCCCCGCAAGGGCGAGCACGCCGGCGAGTACCGACCACTTGCGCCACTTTCGCAGCGAAGATGCCCGACTCAGGGCAGGTTCGTCGCCGGCGCGATCGACAGTTGAGCCATCGTGCTGCGGACCGACGGCAAGCCCCGTGAGAGCCGTCAAGAGCACACCGGCCGACAACGCCATGCCCAGCTCCCGGACGAACGGGAGTGGCGACAGGAGCAGGGAGGCGAACGCGGCTGCGGTCGCGCACGCCGTCACGAGTACGCGGCGTCGGCTGGTGCGCGTCTGGAGATAGAGCGGGAACGAGGTGCCAACACCCAGCAGAAGTGGCAGTAGCGCGATCGCTCCGAACGACATCGAAATCCCGAGCCACCCGAAGATGGACAGCGTGGCCGCGGTACCGATCAGCCCGGCGGCAAGAGGCCACAGCCGGCGCATCCAGCCCGACTGGGTGGGAACCAGCAGGAACCGTCCCAGCAACAAGACCACAGCCAACCCACCGAGTAAGGGCAGCTCCCGCGTGACCTGGTGAGCCACACCCGCCGTCACAGCGGGCGTTCCGGTGACCGTGACGTCGGAGAACTCCAGGTCCGAATCCTCGACGGCCGACCGGACCCGGGAGACAAGCTCCTGCGTACTGCCCTGATCCAGATTCTCGCGAGGGCGAATCGACACAGCCAGGTTGTCCGCACCAGGAACGACGAACCGCCACTGCGAACGCGGCTCACCCGAATCGTTATAGACGACGTTGTCGACGAACTGAGCATTGTGCAGCGTCGGGAGACCGGCGGGCAAGCCCTTCAGCAGCAGCGAGCCGTAACGGGCCTCGAAATCGGCCACAGCACGATCCGCCCGCTCGCCCGCCTCCTCGGCACCAAGTCCCTCCGAACGCGCCTCCTCCTCTGCCTCGACACGGATCACATCCCGTCGTCCCGCTATCCGCGCGAGCATCTGCTGCGCCGAGACAGCCGTCTGATTCAGCACTGTCGCGGGACCGTACACGGCCGCAGCGTTTGGCAGCTCCGACAGCTGACCTTCCAGACCGAGTAACGCACCGATCCGCTCCTGGTCGAGCAACAGCTCCCGCGCGTTACCCGACTCGAGGATAACCACGATCGGTTCACCACCGAACGACCTCGCGTGCTCCTCCAGAGCCTCAACCGATGGGTCACCCGCCGGGAGAAACGACTTCGCGTCAGTATCCACCTGGAAGCGCAGCAGGCCGGCCAACCCTGTGCCGGAAACCAACAACACGAGTGCCACCACGGCCACTAACCGGCCCCTTGTACGCGGACCCCGGCCCACGACCGTGTCTGGGTCCTTACGCTCTCGAATCACGAGGCTCCACCAACGTGCCTCCACTACCCATAGCCCGGCCTCGAGCGCAGGAGATCGTCGGAAGCAGGCCGCGCTTCTTCACCGGAGATCAATCGTCCTCTTGATTGCGTCACTCTTCGTCGGACTGCGAACGCACCTTTTCGAAACCCTGTCCCGTTCCTGGCTCCTCAAGCGTCCCGGGGGCCGGGTACGGTGTGTGGTCACTGAGAGGATCGGGGAGCGTGAAAGGACTTCCTACTGGCGCTTGAGCGTGGCCTGCGAACGGTTGAATCTTGAGATAGTTGATACCTTCTTCGTCCGTATGCGCAAGGATCCCACTGAAGTTGGTGAAGAAGGCGGCTAGCTCATGGCCGTACGGTTCGATGTAGTCCAGCATCGGGTTCACGTGCGACAGCATCGTCTCCAGCTGGGGCACCATCGAACGCAGATCCTGATTGAACCGCGGTAGACGTTCGAGTGTCGCCGGCGCATCCACCAACGTCGAATCGAGACTTGGAAGCAAGCCCCGCAAGTCCTCCGTCGTTTCCGGGAGCTGCTTCAGCGCCGTATTGACGTCCGGAGCCGCTGACCTCAAGTCCGCGGCCACCGGCACGAGCGCTCCGGAAAGATCAGCCAGTTCCGTCGACGCGACCTGTGTTCGTTCCAGAACACCAGGCAATCTCCGCATGGTCTGCTCAAGCTGCTCCGAATGCCCACTGGTCGCCGAGGTCAGCCGGTCAGCACTCTCCACCAGAGTCTGTATCTGCCCCTCACCCGTATTCAGCGCCTCCAGTACCGCCGAGGTTTCACGCGTGAGAGCCGTCAGGTCCTCGGACTGTGCAGCGATCGCATCGATCGCCGTGTGCCCTTCTCTGCCGAGATCGCCCATGCCTTCAAGCATCTTCGCAACATCCCCGTGCGAGCCGTCAGTTGCCTCACCTAACGTCCGGAACAGACCGCCCAAGGATTCGCGCGTCTCGGAATCCAGGCTACGGAGCACGTCGTGCAGCTGTACGCTCGGCTGCACGGCCGACGGAGGAAGTTGCGTGCCGGAATCCAATTCCGCCCCGTCCCCCGCCGTCACCTTGACGTAGCCCTCGCCGACGAGCGATCGCTCGCCCACACGCACCTCAACACCCTCATGCAACGGTGCTGCCTCAGAGTCCAGGCTGAACTCTACGCGGGCTCCGCCGTCGCTAAGGTTCTCAACCTCCTCGACCTGGCCGACATCGACGCCGGCCAGCCGGACTTCGCCGGCAGGAACCAGATTCAGAACATCCTCGGTCACGAACGAGGCACGATAATCGTCTCCGGTGAGGGGCAACTTGGAGCCGGTACCGGACAACAGGAACCCGAACACGAGTGCGCAGCCAATGACGAAGGCCACCAGGGCTCCGCTCTTCCACGCCAGGCTCGCTCGACTATCGTCCATCATTGACCCCCTTCCTCGGCGTCCGGCCCGGGCTCGCCACCCTGCGATCCGGGAATGACCCCTCCATCCGGCAGCGGGACCGTCACGTGGCCGCGAACCAAACCACCCTGGCCGTCCGCATACTTGAACACCGACGAGGTGTTGTACACGAAGGCTTGCAGGTCATTGAGATAGGGAACGACCGCTTCCGTGACCGGGTCGAGGTTGCCCGATACCGGCTCCAAGTGGTCAAGAGCACCGTGAACGTCACGGACCAGCGGATCGAGATCCTCTAGCAGCGGCTCTGCCTGGTCGATCGCCGGCCCGGCGGCTTCGGCCGTGTTGCCCGCCGTATCCAACGTTTCCCGGACCCGTCCCAGGGTATTCGGAAGCTCATCGGCGACATCATCAATGCTTTCCAATGTCGGATCGAGTTCTCCCGCCAAGCTGTCCACACTCGTCATGGCACGGGACAGCTCGTCCGTCGTTCCCGGAAGCTCCGCGAGCGTCTTCCGCAGTTCCTGGTCGCGTTCCGATAATGTTCCCAACGTCCGTTGCAACGAGTTCGCCAGTTCCGTCAGCCGTTCGTTGTTGCCACCGACCGCGGTACTGATACGCGACAACGCGGTGACGAGCTTACTGATCTTGTCCCGCCGCTCGTCGAGTTTCGCCACCACGGGCTTGAACGAGATCATGGCGTCTGTCGTCGCGTTCACGCCGTCCGGAAGGGTTTCCGGTGCGTTGGCAAGAGCGACATCTGATGTCGCCAGCAGGTTGGTTACCGCGTCGCGTGTTCTGGTATCGAGATGCTCGAGTACCTCGTCCGGCTGCACTGGTCGCTCAGTTTGCCCGACCGGTATGACTTCGCCCTGCTCGAGCGACTCAGCCGGCGGCCCGCCTGGGTCGATATTGACATACATTTCGTTGACCGGATTCTTAGAACGCAGTACAGCCCGCGCGTTGGCGTGTATCTCGTGCCCCGGCTCCAGCGAGAATGTCAATCGTGCGTTCCCGTCGGACGTCACCTCACTGTTTGTCACGACGCCGACTTCGACTCCGGCGATACGTACCGGCGGGTCGTGGGACACGTTGACGGCAGATGCCTTCGCGAAGTCAGCCGAGAACTCGTACCTGTCCGCCCCGGGGGGTATGAAGCTCAGATTTCCCAGAAGGAACGTCAGTGCCGCCAGCCCCAACACCACGAGGCTCGCCAATGCAGTCACATTGCGGCCCAGACCGGGAATGGTGCGAAGGCGTTGCCAGCTGCGGCGAAGTGAGAATCTCGTCTTCATGATGCCATCTCCTATTCACTCGCTCCGCCTTCGCCGCCCAGCAGCGGTGAGGTACCGTCCGGAAGGGGCAATGATGATTCGTCCGGGCGCGGGACAGCGTCGCCGGCGACGTCCTGTTCCGCGACACCTTCATCACCGGCGACAGGCATCGACCCCGTGAGTTGAAGGAAGTCCTGGAGTCCGAGGCCTGTGCCACCGACACCACTGATTCCGGTGCCACCGCCCAGCGCGATTATCTGGCTGTTGTTGTCCCCATAGTGCGACAGGTGTGCGGTCCGCGCGGCAAGGTAGCCGAGTTCCTCGTAGAACTTGTGCCCGTTGCCACCACCCTCATAGTGGCCGGTTCCCTGCCATGACGAGGTCGTCGCGTCCATGATCGGTCCTCGTACCCGTTCCAGAACCGGTCCGCTGATGTTATCGAAGGTTTCCGTCGCATGTTCGGATGTCGGTACGAGCTCATCTACGACCGGGCGTGCTCGCTCCAGTACCGGCACGAGATCGTTGACGACCGGACGAGCTTGCCGGGACACACTGTCCAGCTCACGCAGGAACGGTTCTAGTTCCCGCGCCGCCGGCCGCACCTTGCCTGCCGTGTCGGTGAGGCGGCCGAGTGTCCCACGTAGCGAGCGGAGTCCAGCCCTCGTGCTCGACAAGGTGTCCGGCATGCCTCGCGTGACCTCGGCCAACGATTCACTCTCGCTTGTCAGCGAAGAGCTCACGCCGGCGAACGAGTCGACGATCTCCCCGAGTTGCCCATCGTGTTGGGTCAGCACGTCGGCCATGGCGTTGGTGTTGGTGACCAGTTCACTCAAGTCCCGTCCTGGTCGCCGGCCTTGAGCCGCGGACAGCACCGAACCCGCTGGGCTCAGCACCTCAGGCGCCTCGTCGAACGCCCGCTGCATGGCCTCCGTACCGCCCTGCTCCAACGTCCGGTCCAGCTGTCGCGCCGTTGTCCGCACACCGTCTTGCGCCGGTGGCGGCACAGCACTCAGTACGTCGTCGAGTGCGACGGGGAGCTTGGTGCGCTCTGACGGGATCGTCTCCCCGGTGAACACCTCGCCGTCGCCACTCGGTTGCAGGTCCACGTAATGTCTGCCGCCGAGCAAGGTTGTCGCACGGATGCGCGCCGACGGCGCACGCCCGAGCTTCTCCACCACTCCGGCATCCACGTCCATCGACACCAGGGCCCCGCCTTGCTCGGTCTGGTCGACGTCCCCGACCGTCCCGACGATGACGTCGGCCACCTTCACGTCGCTCACGCCCGGATCGAGGCCCGGAGCACCGTCGAACTCGGCGGTCACAGTCTCGCCTGTACGTAACGTCATCCCTATTTGGTCTTTCGAGTAGGCCAGAACGTACGCAGCAGCCAGCGCAACGACGAGTACGACGCCGAGCGTTAAGGACGACCGGGGCAACGTTGGCTGTCGGAGGCCACGCATCAATTGGATCCTCCTGTCTCCGATTCGACGAGCGATTCGGCTTGGTTGTGGTCGACTTCGCCCGGCTCGGGGTAGACGTTGCGCCGCAACGTGGGATCCTCGATGGCACCCCCGGCTACCGTCGAGAGATGAGAGAACCCGAGACCCAACCGTGCGACGTGCCGACCGTCGCCGACAGACTGCGATACGAAACTCTTGATACGCTGGAAGAACGTAACGATGTCTTGGCTGTACGGCGCTAGGATTTCCAGCGGTGGTGCCGCGTCGAGCAGTCCTTCGGACAGTCGCGGCGCCAGCGGTCGCAGGTCTGCCACTGTCTGGGTGAGATCCTCGACTGCGGGTGTCGCCTTGCTGGCCACACCGGGGATCTTGTCCAGCGGTTCGATCGACTCTGTCAACAAGCCCCGAAGATCCGGTGTTGCGTGCCCGAGCGACTCGGTACCCTCGCGCATTCCGCTCACCGCCACCCGGGCATCAGTCAGCGGCTGGTCGAGCGTACTCACCTCGGTGCGCACGTCTTCGAGGGTGTCCGGGAGCTCCGTCAGTGTGTCCCGCAAGGGTTCAGTACTGTCGACGTTGACCGCACGGAGCGTGTCGTCGAGCTGCGTGACCATTCCGGATATCTGGTGCTCGCGCCCGTGAAACTCATTCGCCAGGTTTTCCACGTTGTGCAGCAGCGCTGGCAACTCCGCTTCGGGACTTGCCAGCGCTGCGGTCACTTCCCCGCCGTCTTCGAGCAGGTCGGGTGCCGCGCTGAGCAGGTCGTGCAGGTTCTCGCTATGCCCTGCCGCGCCGCCGCCGAGCTCGCGCAATGCGCTGGTCATCTGGTCCCGCGTCTGCTTATCGAAAACGTCCAGGAGATCGGCGAGATCCGTCGCACCCACGGTCTGGTCGACCGGGATCCGATGGTTCCCGAGCTCGCCGGCCTGTTCGCTGCCGCGATGAAGCTCGACAAAGCGGTTCGCCAGGGCGGACTCGTCGGCAATGATCGCGCGGGCGTCCTTGTAGACCGGCACATCCCCGTCAAGCTGGAGCGTTGCCACTGTGACCTCATCTTGGAACACATCACTGACCTGCCCGATACGCACACCGTTCTCTCGGACCTCGGACCCTGGTTCGAGTGTGGCCACGTCGTCGAACTCGGCTTCGACGTTGCTGGTCTCCTGCCAGGGCAGTCCTGATTGCGCCGATCCCGCCACGTACACGAGGACCAGTACAGCCACCAAGCCCAGAGCGCCGACCATGAACGACCGCGTCGTTCGCCCCGTAACCGCCGCCATCAGTTACCTCCCAGGAACTGTTCCAGCAGGGCCTCTTCCTGCTTTTCACCCAGCCCGGTCGCACTATCCGCGTCTTCCTTGTCACGATCTGCCGACTGATGGTCGGAACGGTCCTGACCCGCATCTTCGGCGGAGAAACTCTCGCTGTCTGTCGCTCCTGCCGCGGTGTGCTGAGCATCTTCACCCGAGCTACCCAAGCCGAGCGGCGTGCCGGGAATCTGCTGCAGCACTTGGGGCGTATTCGCAACAACGCCACGGAAATAGTGCCCGACACCATCGCGCCCATTCGTGCTCAGCGCCCAGAACTTGACGAAATCGAGCACGGTAGTGATCTCTGGTGTCAGTGCCGCGGTCAACTCGTCCGTGGAGCCACTCACGCTCTCCAACGCCTGTCCACCGGGGCGTAGGTCTTCCACCAGCGGCCGTGCCTGCTCGAACAACGTCTCCGCCCGGTCCAGCACCGGTGGTAGCGCCGCCAGGGCGGGATCAGCGGCTTCCGCAAACCGGTCCAGCTCGGCTGTGATCTCCTCCAGATTGCCCGTAACCGGACGGACATCTCGCAGGGTCTCGGTCGTCTCCTCGCTCATTCCGGAGAGCTCTGCCAGCGTCTTCTGAGCTTGCCGCAGAGTCTCAGGAAGCTGACGCAGTGTGCTGTCCACCGCGGCGTGTTCCGACGCCACGGCCGACAAGGACGTTTCCGTCGATTCGACCAGCTGGTCCAGATGCTCACCTCGGTCGCCGGCCAGCGACTCGGCTACCGGAGCGGTCTTGTCGACGAGCTCGCCAAGCACCTCGTTCTGCTCGTCCAGGACACTGCCAAGCTTCTCGGTGTCCCGCATCGCAGGTTCCAGTGCCTGCAACGCAGCATCGACATTCTCGCCCTGTCCCGCGGTACCTTCTCCCAGCGTCGTCAGTAGAGATGCCAGCGCCGTGCCCGTCGGATCATCGACCTCGTTGAGAACATCCTCCAGATCAACCGACCTGCTCGTGGACTTCTCCGGAATCGCGTAGGGCTCGTCCAAGCGCGGGGCACTCTCACTACCGCGATCCAGCTCGACATATCGCTCACCGAGCAGTGTTCGCGGCTTGATCTTGGCGCCGGCGTCCGCGTGCAGTGGCAGAACCGAGTCCTCGACGGTCATCCGGACTTCCGCGACCTCATCCACCAGATCGATGGACGAGATCTCACCAACCACCACGCCATCCATCTGCACACGATTCTGCTCGACGAGCGGGTTCGCGTCCGCGAATGTTGCCGTCACCATAACCTGATCGTCGCCGTTCGTACTCACGACGGCAAAAGTTGTCGCAACGACGAGCGCCACCAACACACCCGTACCGATCGTCTTTCGCCACCCGCTCGATACTGACACGGTCATCGCATCTCACTTCCGTGCGCGTCCGTCCAAGGTTCATCCGACGCCTTGCCTGGCGGCGGGGCGGGATCCAGATTCATCGTCAGTCCCAAACCGGGATTCTCATCGAAGCTACTCACCCCGGCACGAATCACGGCCGCAGCGACATTGCCGTTGGCGTCATAGTTTCCGAAGGCGCCCGCCCAGTTGCTCAGCCATCCCATCAGGTCCGGTGTGTACGGCCGAACGAAGTCGACAGCCGGGTTCGCCTGATCGACCGTCTCGTTCAGACCCGGCAGCACGTCATGCGAGCTATCCAACAGCGTCGGAGTCCGCTGCAAAAGCGAACTGGCCGACTCCAACGTGGGGCGGAGCTCGCCTACCGCCGGTCGCAGCTCCTCGAGCAACGGACTGAGCTGCTGCGCGGCCGACGGCAACTGTGCCGTTGCCGCTTGCAGGTCCTCAAGAAGCGGAACCGTCTCGTCCACCGCGGAAGGAACCGCATCCAGCGTGCGCGATGCCTCCTCCATGGTGGCGGGCAACTGTTCCAGACCCTCGCCCAATTGCTCGTGGTGCACGGCCATCGCGTCCGTAGTGCTCGCCAGATCCGTAACCGTCGTGCGCAGCTCGTCCTGACGCTCCGTCAGTGGCTCCATCATGTCTCGCACGTTCGACACAAGCTCCCGAATCGCATGACCGTCCTCACCGACCGCCTTAAGCACCTCACCCAAGGCGTCCACCGCCGGACCGCCTTCTTCCAGTAGCGAGTTGACTTCCTCCGCCCGGCCACCCGTCGTCTCATCGAGACCTTGCACCATGGAGGCCACGTGCTCACGCGTCTCAGGGTCCAACGTCGCCAGCACGTCATCGACGTCCACCTGTTCCCGTGCGACCGGAACCATCGACCCAGAAGGCATTTCCGCATTCCCCTCCGGGCCCGGCACCAACTCCACGACCCGCTCCCCTAATGCGGCCTTCCAGCGAACCTCGACTTCCGTACCACTCGGCACCGGCGCGTGCTCGTCGTCCACAGCAAGATCAACGACGGCCTCGCCATCCTTGGTGGATACCGAGGTCACCATCCCGGAATCGAATCCATCGATCCGTACCGGAGTCCCCTTCTTGAGTGTGGCTGCGTTGCCCATAACCGTCCGGAGCTCGTAACTCTCGTCCCCGACACCCGTGGCCAGCACCACCCCGCCACCGACCAGTACCAATGCCGATACGGCCGCGCTCGCAGCCCACTTCGTCAGCGCCATCTTCAATCCATTCCTAACGGTCCAGCGGACGATCCCGTCAGAAACTGCTGCACGAACGGATCGTCCGATTCAAACGCCTCCGCCGTGGGTCCGTAGTGTATGACCGTTCCCTGCCACACCAACGCGACGTAGTCGCTGACTTTCCGCGCTGTCTCGATGTCGTGCGTAACCAGTATGTATGTTCCCTGATGCTGCTCATGCACCTGCAAGATCAAATCATTCAGCAGACTTGTACGAACAGGGTCCAGCCCGGAATCCGGCTCGTCGAACATGACCACCTCCGGCTGCATCACCAGTGCCCGCGCAAAACCCGCCCGCTTGCGCATTCCCCCAGATAAAGCGCCCGGCTCCCGATTCGCCGCCGCCTCCAGACCTACCTCCCGCAGACTGTTCCACACCACATCCCGAACATCCTCTTCCATCATCTCGGTATGCTTACGCAAGGGAAACGCCACGTTATCGAACACGTTCATGGAACCGAACAATGCCCCGTCCTGAAACAGGACACCGAACCGTTTCCGCATTTCCGCACGAGCGTTCTCGTTCATGCTCCAGATGTTTTTGCCGAACACGTCCACACGACCCGAATCAGGCTCCAGTAACCCTACGATGTGCTTCAGCAACACGCTCTTACCCGTACCCGACGGGCCCAGCACCGTCGTGACAGCGTTGTCCTCGAACTCGAGTGTCAACCCATTCATCACCGTCGCATCGCCGAACGATTTACGAAGATCTCGCACGCTGACGTTCCGCTCCCGATCAAGCTCTCCCCGGTGTACCGTGGATGTCCCGGATGACCGTCCGAGCGGCAGCGTGTTCCCGTCCCCGAAACCCGAATTAGTACTCATACCACGCACCTGATCCTGTATGAATTTTCATCAACCGTGATGAAACGGCTCTTATGTGACATTCTAGTTCGCAATGGGAAAGGCTACGTTCATACCGAAAAACACCTGGTAAAATAATCCCGTGAACGCACTCGCCACGATCAGATTAAGCGCCATCGAACGTGCAGTATTAGTACCGACACCGACCGGCCCTCCGGACGCGTTATAACCAAAGTAGCAACTGACGACGACTATCGCGACCACAGTGGCCATGGACCATACCAATGCCAACAACACATCTAACGGTGTCATAAATGTCCACAGAACGTCCAGAAAACCACCGCTAGATGTCGTACCCAATATCTGCACCGCCATAACCCACCCGCCGGCCAACATCATTGTCAATGTGACGACAAAAATGAACGGTACAGCCAAAAGACACGCCAGCAGCCGCGTGCCGGCCAAATATGCGCGGGGGTGCATCCCCATCACCCGAAGTGCATCCACCTCCTCAGTAATGCGCATGGTTCCGAGCTCGGCGGCATAACCACAACCTACCTTCGCCGCAAATATCCAGCCGAAGGTAGATGCGCTCGTCGCCTGCATAACCGCGAACGCGATGAACATTCCCGCGTAATCCTGAGCACCGACATTGCCCAGGATATAGTGCGCCAGCAGCGCCGCTTCCAGCCCTATGGTCAGCGTGAATACCCACAGCACCACGCTACTGGAAACTACCAATATTCCCGCTTGCCTGATCGCCTCCGAAAAGTAGTGCCGTACTACGAACGGCAGATCCGCAAACATTCCGAAGCCAAATATGGCTATTTTACCGAGAGTATCCAGTCCAGATACTGTGGACGCCGCCAATTTGTCCAACGGGTCCGATGCATTGCCTTCCTGGTTTATTCGCTCCCTTGCTGCCGAAGCGCCTCCCACACTCCGTGAATTACTCATGGCACATGCCTCTCACCGCAACACGTTCATATCGGGATACATTGCTAGACTAAACGCGTTCATACCGAGGTTTACGATAAAGATTCCTATGAAGGTAATCACGACTGACTGGTTTACCGCACGCCCGACGGCCTCCGGTCCGGCGCTGACGTTCAGACCTTTGTAGCTGTGCACTACACCGATCACGAAACCCATCAGCGCTGTCTTGACAGCTAGATTCACCAAGTCCGGTGCCGTAATATTACGGAGCAGACTATCCCAGTACGCTGCGAACGACACGTCGCCCGCAACGGTTCCCACCAGTGCGCCACACGCAACCACCGCGGCAACCGATACGACTGCCAGAAGGGCTGTCATCACAACCAGGGCCAACATTTTGGGAACGACCAGCAGCCGTTCGGCATCCAAACCCAGAACGCGAAACGCCGAGATCTCCTCCCGAATAACCCGTGAACCGAGATCCGCGGTTATAGCCGTTCCCATGATTCCCGCGACAACCATGGCCGCCATGAATGCTACTACTTCTCTGATCGAAATAGTCAGCGTAAACTGCGCCATCAGGTGTTCCGCACCCAGTCTCGACAGGATTCCATACGCACCGGCCGATACGACAAACGTGAAGAACCCCACGGTAGCGAACGACGGTACGAGCCCCTTCTTCACGAGTACATAGCATTCGTCGACCACATCCCGCCAGTATCCGCGTGGATATCGCAGTGCACTGTGTAATACACGCGCGGCGAGTTGGATGATCTCCCCGACCTGTACGACGATGGAGCGTACCGGTTCTGGAACACCGCCCACGCCCCGCCGGCTGATGCCGCGCGCACCCTGCTCTCGCTGGTCGACTTGCCTTACCCTCATATACAGTCCCTGACTCAGTACTCGATATGGTTACGAACGAATGACCGGAGGACGCAGAGACCGTCGACACCGGTCGGCAATGCCTGACCCGGCGCAGCATGTATCGACGCCGCCGGCGAACGTCCACGCCGATACGCGGTACGACCCGGATTCGATCAAATGCAACCAAGCCTTCGACCCGTATTCAGCGTATCGACTTTTCATACGGTCACGAAGGCTCGTCACGTCCGGTTCGTTTCGATGACACCGGAACCGACTCCCGGATGCTGCGTCCGTCTGCATTCTGCGTGCCGCTCCCTGCAGTCGTGCTCCACACCGCGTCATCCGCTCCTCATGACGTGGAGTCTGCCGAGCGCACTCATGCTCACGTCCTGATATGCAGGACGGTCCGTTTCCGGAGCGATCCTGCGCTCGTAGCGTATCCATCGCAGGCAGCGCATGTTCCGCGCGATACTTCCCGGTCCGTCGAGCGAATCGCATATACAGGCCTTCGTCGACCCCTACCTCATACATCCGGGCTCCCTGCCTCAGAAACCATGGAACCTGTTCGATCATTTCATTCCTGTGCCGTAAATACACACCGCTGTTTTTTTATTCCATTGATGAACGTACTGGCGAGATATTCGGGCTCGCCCTCAGCCCGAATATCCGGCAACTGAGTCAAAAGCTCCGAAAAGATCGCTTTTAGCTGCGTTTTCGCAAGATGACTTCCCAGGCAGTAGTGCGGACCGCGGCCACCGAATGCTACGTGATTGCGATTGTCACGGCTGAGGTCGAAGCGTTCCGGACTGTCAAATGCCGTTTCGTCCTGGTTTCCGGAAGCGTAGAACATCACTACCCTGTCGCCCGGTTCGATCGTCCGGCCGGCTAGTTCGAACCGCTTCAATGCCGTTCGTCCGAACGTCATAACAGGACTCGCCCAGCGCACGAACTCCAGAACTGCGGTATCGATTCGCCCGTCGAAGTCCTCGGCGAGATAGCGACGTTGATCGGGATACTCGGTCAGTGCGCGCAACGTATGGGTCGTCGTCTGCTTGGTTGTGTCGTTGCCAGCCACGCACAATAGGGTAAAAAATGAACGAATTTCATCGTCGGTCAGGCTTGCGCCGTCGACCTCTGCCTGTACAAGGGCGGTCAGCAAATCATTTTCAGGGCTCGCGCGCCGAGCGTCGATGACGTCCTGGCACACTCCGTGCAGCGTAGATATTCCGTTAAGCATCGCAGTAGCAGGGTCGAGTGCGTCACTGACCTCATCGTCATCCCACGAAATCATCAGGTTGGCAGCCTCTCTCACCTCCTCACGCTTCTCCTCAGGGATTCCGATCATCTCTGATATGGTCCACATGGGGAGTCGCGCGGATACCGCCGAAACGAACTCGACGTCCCCCAAATGCGCAATCCCTCGTACTATTTCGTGGGCTTGACGATAAATCTGGTCCTCAATGAGGGAGATCCGCTTCGGCGTAAAGGTCGAGGAAATCAGTTTTCGGACTTTTGTGTGCCGAGGCGCATCCATCGTCAGGATCGAGCTAGCCATCTCCAGGACCTCGGACGGCATGTCCTCGAACGTCACACCTCTTGCGGACGAAAAGACGTCGGTCCGCCGGCTTACCGTGACGATGTCCTCGTTCCGCACTACCGCCCAGTATCCTGCTTCGTTCTCGTTTACCTCGCCCATCAAGGGACTGGATATCGGACGCTGCCACGAGACCGGTCGTTCACGGCGGAGTACTGAAAACACCCTCTCGCGTTCGTCGGGTGTCTTTTCCCAGAACGCCGGGTCCGAAATGTCAACCGTGTCGTAGTCCCGCTTGGTCGCGGTCATGACCTCTCCCAACAGTGCGTTCACGCAATGATCAGATCGTGACGATCGTTCTCTTCCAGCATGCTGATATAGACTGGATGAAGATCTTTTGCGAGCGGTGCCAGCTTCAACAGCTCGGCGGCCGATCCCCCAATTGTCAGTTTTCCCTTGGCCATGGCGAGCGGCAGGCTCACTTTCCCCTGCCAATAGCCGTTCGCAGTATCTGCCGACATCGAAAGTATCGCGTCAGCGTCTACTATCGCGTCTTCTCCGGTAAGGATACTCTGCCCCGGAAAATCGACGGTTATAACAGCTTCTGGATCCGAGAAGTTCATTCGCAATGTCATTCCGGTGGCCATGAGCCGGGGTCCGATATCGGTGTCGTCCAACGCCTTTTCGAATATTCCACCTATATATTTGTTGATTTCTTCGGTAGTGGCGAACCCTGGCATGGATACTCCTCTCACGGTGACGGCGTTCATTGGCGGATACCGGAATACGTATCCGCGTCATCGGTCCGGACCCGTAATCACCCCTGACAATATTGCGTCTCCGATGCCACCGTCGGCTATGATGTTGCTACCCTTTATCCAGGCGGAATCGCCCGATGAAGGGTGGACCGTGACCGGAGCGATGTCTGCCGACTCGGCGTACCTCCCGACGAGGTTTCGTACACTCGGCAAGTCGTCCTTACCCACTATCGTCGCGAAATCGTCCAAGACAGGTTCCTCGGCAGGTCCTGGACTTACCGCATTAATGCGTAGACCTCGCTCGGCCAGGGGCAGGACCATCGTCATAACGTATACCGTTGCAGCTTCTTTCGAAAAACTGTATGCATTTCCAGAAACTTGATTGTCGCGAAGCCGCACGGGACCGCAGTCGAGGTCGTCTCTGTTCAGCGACTGCCGGAGCTGCTCCAGTCGCCGAGGCCGGCCGAACCGCGCCATCGATGCCACCGCGACAAGCGAGACACCGTCGTTCATGCGGTCCGGTAGTCGCTCTGTCACATGCCGATGTCCCGGGAAGTTGTCCCTCATCACGAGCTCGGCAGGGGCCGTACCGGCTAAGCCGGCTACATTACACACCACGTCCCGACCCGTGCCGAGTTCGTCAACCGCATCGTCGGTGCTTGCAGGGTTCGACGAGTCGCACTCCACGAAGCGCCCCGCAGGAACGTCTGGCGCTTCGACATCCAACACCGCGACGGCCGCATCCTGGTAGGCCGGTTGCCGCGCTCCTTCCGCTCCGACGCCCGGTCTCGGGCCTGTGACTACACAGCGCGATCCGCGCACATCCATCTCGTCAGCTCCTGATCGGTGCTATCCGGTACGCCGGGATGCACAACGTGCACCGCGACACACGCTCGTCGATACGAAGGCTTACGGAGAACCACGGTTGCCGACACGGTCGCTGCTTGGTCCTGTTCGCTAGCCTGCCGCGCTAGTGACTGACGCCACGCGTTTTGCGGTAGCGTAACATAACCTCGATTATGTGCAAGCGCGGTTGCGCGCCTGCTTCTGTATCGTCTGACGAGCATCCGAAGCACGGTGCCGAGCGTGTCCCTGGGAAGCGCCGACCAGGCTTCTCACATCCGTATCGTCCACCAGCGGATAGTCTCGGTTATGCGAAGTCGTTACTAGGAGTGGCTGTGTATGTGTGAGTCGTAGCCCTCGTGCTGGCCAGTGGTCGCGCCTCCCGCGTGACGGGATAGGTGCTGTTATGCTGAGAGCGAGGGCGGTATACGCAGCACGTGCCGGAATGGCACCAGACCTTGATCGGAGCCATAGTGCCGACGTCGGTCACGCGCCAGCAGTACTTTGATAGCGCGTACAAGTTGCTTTCGAGCGAAGGGTTCACGAGCCTGCAGGTCGTAAGGCTTTGCAGTGTCCTGGGAGTCACGACAGGCTCGTTCTACAACTACTTCCGAAACCTCAACGACTTCATCGCTCAGTTTCTCCAGACCTGGCGGCAGGACGAGACGAAGCGCATCATCGAGGTGGCCGAGGTCATTGACGAACCCGCTGAGCGCTTCCGGAAGCTCTCGGAGCAAGCGATGACCGTTCCCCACGAGGCCGAAGCGGAGCTCCGGGCATGGAGCAGGGTCAACGAGATGGTCCATGCAGTTCAGCATGAGGTCGACGAGCTGCGTCTCGGTCTGATCCGCAGAGCCGTGCTCAACCTGTTGCCATGCGATCCACAGGCTAACCATCTAGCGGCACTGGGGCTCAGTATCGTGGTCGGTATGCAGCAGCTCCAGTCACCGATCGACCATGCCCAGCTGAAATGGGCGCTTGATCAATACGTGCATCTCGTTCTCGCGCGAGCTTCCGGGTCCTCCGAAGCCATCACCGTGGCGCCAGATCGTCGTGATTTGCACCAGACCCAGGTATAAGGGGAGCGGCACCTACCACCATTGGTCCCGAGACACTCGAGGTGGTTGGAGTCTTAATGAGTTGTCGTGCCGCGCTGGCCGACCACGTCGGCAACCGGATTCAACAAGTCCGACGCGTGGTAAGCCCCCGCCGCAGCCCGACCTCCGACGTTTCCGTTCTTGCAGGTCAACCCGTAGGCGATCCCGTCGCCGTCTCCTCAAACCCAGCGATGATCCGCAGCTCTCGATCAGGGACCATAAACATCGAGGCACGTCGCGGGCAGCACACGCGGGCCTGCACAGGTGCCACTGAAACCCTGGGATGTCCGGCGAGTCCCGGGTGCGACAGTTCCGCGAGGGGCTCGGCGTACTGTTTCCGAGCACGGGCCGGGAAGACGCCAGGTCCCACCGCGAGCCACTCCTACCCGGCGTGCCGCCCGGCCGCCCTCCCCACCACTCCAAGGTCCGTGACGAAGAGCCGCGAATCCAGCACCATCGAAGCGTCATTCCGGAAGGGATGCTTGACGGATGCATGCAGCTTGGCCACGTGCGGCCTGCCGAAGGCTGCGTTCCTGGCTCGGCTCGTCAACTGCAGCCTTCGCGTAGGCGATTCCCGATCGCGGCATACTCGCGATCGCCGCGGCGTACTCTTCGGCCGCGGCAACCACATCCGCGTCAGGATGGGCACTCAGCGCAATTCCCAGAGTCACCGCATCCTCTCCGGTGATCTCCTTGCCGCTGAGCATCAGGTCCAACGCCCGCTCGCGACCTACCAGCTGCGGCAACGATGCGGTCGCTCCCATGTCTGGAATCAGTCCGTAGGATGCCTCCCGTAAGGCCAATCGCGCCCCGGACGCGACAATCCGGACGTCGCTTGCCAACGCGAGCTGGAATCCCACGCCAAACGCGACCCCGGTGACCGCGGCGATGATGAGGAAGGGTGCGCGCAGCATCCACTGGAACGCCTGTTGCGCTACGGCGATATCGCCGAGCATCGGATCGGGGTCCCCGTTCGGATGGGCCGCGAGACGTTTGATGAAGCCATTCGGATCGCGCAACTCGTTGAGGTCGATTCCGGAGCTGAACGTGTCACCTGCACCGCAGATCACAAGACATCGCACGTCCGGGTCGGCCGCCAGTTCCCGCCCCACCGTTGCTAGCTCAGCCCACATCACCGGGGTTTGCGCGTTGTGTCGGTCCGGCCGATTCAGGACGAGATGCCGTACCGGGCCATCTCCCTCAATGCTGACTTGTTCACCAACCATGATGTCGAGCCCTCCGGTGATGACGCCTCATCGGGCCCCGTATGCGTCCATGCTGTCACCTTCCCGCTGCCCCGGATGACTCGACGATCCGCCCGTCTCACACTGACTCGTCAACCCGGCAGGATGGACCGAGCACGCGCCTACCAGCACATCAACTCCCGACGCCCAGCCTGATCTTCTGCCTACGATCCGGTTCGCAGCACGCATACAACCCGATCCCTGTCTTGGATGTCCCTCCCCAGGATGTATTGCTTCACCTCGCTTGGATCACCGTCAGGCTTCACTGCCCCCACCCACGCACCACCATTAAGCCACGAAGGCCCGTCACTCTCAGATGATCCGGAACTCCTCCTTGTTGAGGACCACCATATCTGACATTCGCACTACTTCTTCTTCCTGATCTTGTTATAGGCGTCCTCGATGCGAGCGATCACATCCGGGTGCCAAATGACCTCGCGATAGGCGAGCGTCTCGTACGAAAGCGCGCTTATCGGATCCATCGCGGGTGACCTCCGCGCTATTTCCTTGTTGTTTACCGCAGACGTCACGGTCGTCTCTGCGATCGAAGCAGCGAGGGCCGTCGCACTGTTCACGACCTTACCCTGAGTAGCCATTCGGTCGATGAGACCGATCCGCAGGGCCTCATCGGCGTCAATTTGATCACCCGAGAACGTCAGCAGCTTCGCCTGGCTCAAGCCGACAATACGCCAGAGTGGGGAAAAGTAGGGGGTCAGTCCGAACTTGATCTGCGGGTACCCGAAGACCGCATTATCACCTCCGATCCGTATGTCGGCAAACACCGCGATATCACATCCGCCACCCAGCGCAGGGCCACCAATAGCAGCGATCGTCGGCTTCCGGTAATCCAGTAATGTGCTGTAGGCGCGAAGACACGCCTCGGAGTAGATTGCGCGTGTTTCTTCAGTGAATCCCGATTGCAGGTCGAGGTCCAGGCCTGCGCAGAAGGTATCTTCACCACCGGTGAGTACCACAGCAGCAACTTCGTCGTCGTGATTCCACGCGTCCAACTGGTCGCTCAGGTCCGTCATCAGTTCGACGCTGAGCGCGTTGCGCCTGTCGATCCTGTCAAAGGTAATCACGCCGACACCGTCTTCGACTTCGGACTTGATACTGTCGAAATTGCTCATAATTGCACCTTCTTTATTTCGGTCTTGCGTGACGAAACGAGGCCCGCGCGGGGGAGGATTGCAGTGACCCTTGCGGGGTATTACGCACCTCGATGATCAGCTGGGTTGGATCACGGTCCGGCCTGCGCTGATGAAGGCCAATCCTTGCGATTGAGTAGCGACAGTAGATAAGCACCGCCGATCTTTCCCTCACGAGGCGGTAGCGCACCGAGCTGGCGCATCATATCGGTGATTTCATATTGCGCCAGGTAGCGAGACAGCAAACCGTCACGAAACTCCAGAAAGATGTCGCACCCGTAGGTCGCAAACTGGCGATTTGGGGCGAGCGTTGGCGGCCCGTGCCCGGACTGGCGGAACAGAACGAGCGCTCGACCGTCCTGGGGTGCGGTGAACAGTTGAGTCTCGTCGAATACGACGTCGGGCATTACCTGCCAAATCCGCTCAACGTAATCTCGCACCGCTTGGCGCCCGTACAGTATATCGGTCCAGAAGACAGTGTCTTCCCAATGGATGTCAGGGTGGAGCAAGGCCAGGACCTGTTCAGTGTCGTGCGAATTCCACGCGGACAGCCAATCAGTGGCGAAGCGGCGTAAGAATGCATCGTCAACGATATCAGCTTGTTCCATAATTACCTCACTTTGTCGATTCATTGGGGCTAGACGACCGGAAGCCCTTCTGCAGGACGGCAGCGATCCGTTCACCGGCATCCCGTGTTCTGGCCACGGACACGATCGAGTCCGCTTCCGCCTGTAGGTGTGCTTCGAGCGAACGTCCGTTGGCGGAACGCACCAACCGGGTGGATTCGGCCAGCGCTGGACGCGGTCCGTCGGCCAGCGAACGCGCTAGCTGGATAGCGTGCTCATAGGCGGTTCCGGACTCGACGACGCGGCTGACCATACCGAGTCGTTCAGCATCGGCGCCGTCGAGTTCTCGGTTCGTCAGTATCAGGTCGTTGGCGCGAGGCGGACCGACCAGGCGCGGCAATACCCAGGAGACCCCGCAATCGGGCGTAAGGCCCGCAGCTGTGTACGCTACGACGAACCGCGCGGTATGCTCGGCGACGACGAGGTCGGCGGCGAGCGCGAAACCGAGCCCGCCCCCGGCGCACGCGCCGTGTACGGCGCTGATGAGCGGTGCAGGCAATGAGCGAAGCTCAAGTACCGCATCGTGCGCAGTCGTCGCCAGCTCGCCTACCAAGGCACCGCGGTCCGCGGCCGCGGAGAACTCTTGAAGATCACCGCCGACACAGAACTCCGTACCGTGCCCGAACAGGACCACGGCGCCCAGCTTCGACAACCTCCTGGCCTCGGCAACCGTGTCACGAAGCGCCCGTGCCATCGGCAGATCGATGGCATTACGATGCTCGGGTCTGTGCAGGCCGATCAACGCAACGCCTTCAGTCACATCCAGAGATACCGGCGAACTCAAGCCGACGGCCTCACAACCCGAGCTCACGACCGATAATTTCCTTCATGATCTCGGTGGTCCCTCCATAAATGGTCTGAATGCGGGCATCGGTGAAGGCGCGGCTGACGGCCTGTTCGCGCATATAGCCGTAACCGCCGTGCAGCTGCAGGCAACGGTCGGCAACCCGGACCTGAAGCTCCGTGCACCACCACTTCGCCTTGGCTGCTTGGGCTGCGGTGAGTTGCCCGCGCGCGTGCAGCGCTACACAGTGATCCACGAAGATCCGTGCGATATCCACCTCGCTGTGCAACTCGGCCAGCAAGAACCTGTTGTGCTGAAAGGAACCGATCGGGCGCCCGAAGGCACGGCGCTCAGTTACGTACTCCAACGTACGAGCCAGCACACCTTCTGCAGCCGAAACCGCCGATACCGCCAGCGAGAGTCGCTCCTGGGGCAAGTTGCGCATGAGCTGGAAGAATCCTTGCCCTTCCTCACCGAGCCGGTTAGCCACCGGAACGCGCACATCGGTGAACCGCAGCTCGCTGGTGTCTTGACCATGCAGGCCCATCTTGTCCAGGTTCTGACCTCGCTCAAAGCCAGGCATGCCACGTTCGACGACGAAGAGCGTCAGACCACGATGCTTGTCTTCGGACGTGCGTGCGGCGACGACCACGAGGTCTGCGTTCTGGCCATTAGATATGAACGTTTTCGAACCATTCAGGATGTACTCGTCACCGTGACGGACGGCCCGTGTGGCGATACCGGACAGATCACTACCCGCGTCGGGTTCGGTCATGCCAATCGCACCGATCAGCTCACCGGACGTCGTACCAGGCAGCCAGCGGGCCTTTTGATCGTCATCGGTCAGATCGAGCATGTACGGGCCGACAACGTCGTTTTGTAAGGCAAGTCCAAGTCCGGCCGAGGCATAGCCGGAGCGGCCGAACTCCTCGCTGAGTATGGCGTTGAACCGCCAGTCGTCGATTCCGGCTCCGTCGTAAGCTTCCGGTGTGGCAAACATGAGGAGCCCGACGGCGCCGGCCTTGCGGAACAGAGATCGGTCAACGATCCCCTGCTTTTCCCATTCCTCATCGAAGGGTGCGACCTCGGCATCGATAAAGGACCGCACGGTTTCACGGAACAGCTCTTGGTCTTCGTCGTAGAGCGTGCGAGCAAGCTCAGGCATGCTCACCTCCGGGCAAGAACAAGTCTGGTTTGAGATCGGCTTCATCGGCATCGCCGTAGCGATAGGCGCTGAAGTCCGTTGTTCCCACTCTGCGTAGAACATCCTCATCAAGGAAACACTGCCCGGTGTATTCGCTCGCCTTGCGGGACAGGATGGCGTGGGCGGCATCGGCCATGATCTCGGGTCGGCGGGAGACCGCCATAGCCGCATCACCGCCGACGATATTCCGCACCGCCGCAGTCGCGATTGTGGTACGCGGCCACAAGCAGTTCGCCGCCAACGGCTTGGGATGATCCTGCCCAGCCAGACCCAGAGTCAGCATCGTCATGGCGTACTTGCTGAGAGTGTAGGGAGCATGCCGGTGCAGCCACACGGGATCTGGATCCAACGGCGGCGACAAGGTGAGCACGTGCGGGTTGTCGGACTCGTAAAGATGCTGCAATGCAGCGCTCACCAGCACAAAAGTGCCGCGAGCATTGACGTTGAGCATCAAGTCGTAACGCTTGAGGGGTAACGTGCCGATCGGCTCCAGTGCGATCGCCGAGGCATTGTTCAACACGACGTCGATCCGGCCGAAGGTCTCCACAGCGCTCTCGACCGCGCGCGTGGCATCCTCTTCCCTGCGGATGTCTCCTACTACGGCGAGCCCATTGCCACCTGCGGCTTCGATGTCGGCAACGGCAGTGTGCACCGTTCCTGGGAGCCGCGAGTCCGGAGCGTCGGTCTTGGCCAGCAGCACGATGTTCGCGCCGTCGCGGGCCGCACGGGTCGCTATGGCGTGTCCGATTCCTCGGCTGCCACCCGACATCAGGATGGTCCGACCGGCTAACGGAGACTTCTGGTTGTCGGCGCTCATCAGCACTCCTTACCGGTGGTCGCCTGGTTCGCGAGTGATTCCAGTGGACCGAGCCGACGACTATGCCGGCGGACCCCTTCCGGCGCCCTGTCGTCCAAACCGACCCGGGCCTCCGAGACCGATCGGGTCCCACCTTTGCCAAGGCGCGCCACGACCTCGGATACTCCGATGTTCCGCGAAGCACCGTTCAACGCCAGATCGCCGAAATCGCTGAGGGCGAGGCTCGAGCTCCGGGTGCGCGATTCGCTGCCCAGATCGATCACCATGTTGATAGGCGCGATGGTATTCAAAACCCCTGAACGGTTTCGCCGTCCGCGTGAACCACGAGGGACGCCATGCATAAAGGGGGGCTGTTCTGGTGACGGATCGGACATCATTGGCGTTCCCTCCGGTACTGCCTGGTTGGGGCACGTGCGATACTAGTCTAGTTAATATTCACTGAACAAGACGTTGTGACCGCGTATGCTCACCCTGGGCAGTGGCACGATCGCGCTACTCCGATGAGAGACTGAGGTGTGGCAAGCACGACAGCACAGGGAGGTCGTCACGTCGACGTGGCTCGACCCGGAGCCGAACAGCGTAGGCAGCAGCTCTCCGCAGCGGCGGCGCGCCTGTTTCATCGATACGGTTTCCACCAGGTGTCACTCGCGAACGTCGCAAACGCGGTCGGCATCACAGCACCAGCTGTCTATCGCCACTTTCGGAACAAGCACGCACTCTTGGCAGGGGCCATCGAAAGCGGACTCGAGGTAGTCGACACCGCTTTCGACGAGGCAGACGAGCCGTTGGAATGCCTCGTGGCCGGCCTCGCTGGGGCAGCACTCGAGAGGCGCGATCTGTGGACCCTTCTACAACGCGAGCTTCGGCACCTCAATGGTGAGGAACGCGTGAAGCTCCAGGCCCGGTTCGATGATTTCGTTTCTCGGTGCTCCGCTCGTGTGCGAACTGCGCGCCCCGACCTCGATCGTGGTGAGCTGGCGCTCGTCGTCACCGCAATGTTGGCGACGCTGGCCAGTCCGTCGATGGGGGTGGTAAACATGCCACGGCCCGCTTACCAAGGTTGGCTTACTAGAGCCGCAGTCGCGGTCGCTCGCACGACGATGCCTCACTCAGATCAAGGAACCCCGGCAGCGAGTGCACAGCACGATCATGCCGACACTTCGCTTACTCGTAGTGAACAGTTGCTGAGGACCGCCATCGATCTGTTTCACGAACACGGATACGCGGCGGTCAGTCTCGACGACATCGGCGCAGCGGTCGGGCTGGCTGGTCCGAGCATATATCACCACTTCACGACGAAGTCCGAGCTCCTGGAGGCAGCCTTTTCGGATGCTGCCCATCGGCTGGAAACCAGCCATGGCAACCACGATGGGACTGTGTCCTTGGACGAGTTGGCGCGTAGTTACATTCAACTGGGCGTTCAGCAACGGCAGTTGTTCGGCGTCTATGTGAATGAAGCGATCAATCTGCCACCGCGGGCCAGGCGCCACATCACATCCGAGTTGTCCGCGAACATAGACTTGTGGGTGAACGCGCTGCGATTGCGACGACCCGAGCTAGAGGTGTCCTCCAGCCGCGTACTCGTATATGCAGCCAGAGCCATCGTCAACGACGTAGTACGTGTCGGCCATCTCCATACGCGCTCGCAAATCGTAGCCGAGCTCGATCGCCTGGTTCATGCCGTTCTCAATGCGTAACCGGTCAGGTCGCGGTCGCCATCGTTGGTTGGCCTTTCCCGCAGCGTCCGGACTGTGGTGGGGGTGTCCGCCGAGCGCTAACCTCAGTGCGACTCGGGAGCACGACCTGTGGCGATTGTCGTCCCATCATGCGAATCGCGCTCGAGCCCGACCGGCCGATCATGGATGATCCGTCTCGGTCCCGGGGTGACGGCTGTCCGAGCGGGGGGCCTGTGCCGACGCCATGACCGACGCCAATGCATCACCAAGACCCCGTGCAACTATCCCCTCGCCGAAGGCGCCGAGCTCAGACATACCCGGCCACGTCACGTCTCGAGCTCGTCGCCGCCACTGACCATCCTGCAGCACCGATCACGAGCCCCGGTCCGGAATGTTCACGCAGCGCCACCAGACACACCGAGATGATCACACCACCTGAGATGTAGGCCCGTCGCCCGTTCCGTAGCGGTCACGAGCGCAACCGCTCTGTCGCCTTGCTCTTGCCGGAACGTAGGTGTTCTAGACCTTCCGCCAACTTCCGCGTGAACAGACCCCGTTGCACAAGATCCGCAGTGACCCGCAACTCGTAAGCCGTGGCTTCTACGTGACCCATGTTGCCGGCACGCAGCGCTACCTGCTTGAGCACAGTCGTCAGCTCCGCGCCCGACTCGGCGATGTGCTTCGCCAGTCGAAGGCCACCTTCGTATACCGTGCCCGCAGGTACGAGCTCGTCGACCAAACCCACGCGATAGGCCTCCTGCGCGTCGATAGGATCGCCGGTGAACAGCATCCGACGCGCCCGCTGTGCTCCGACCTTGCGCAACATGCCATGGTAAAAGCCGTTCATCGCATACTTGGCCTGGCTAGATCCGAAAGCGGCATTGTCGGAGGCGACCGTGATATCGCACATATTGGCCAGATCCATACCGTATCCGGGCGCCACGCCTGCTACGGCCGCGACTGTGGGTTTGCCGTAGTCGTAGATCGTGGTCATTAGTTTCAGCGCAAGATCGACGAAGCGAGTGCGCTCGCTGTCGCTGGTGTCTTGCAGGATATCCAGTGACCATCCTGCACAGAAGAAATCCTCGTTACCAACCAGCAGCACGGCCGCGACATCTTCGTCTTCGGCAAAGCTGTCGAAGGCGTGGATGAGCTCATAATGTAGCGCCCATCCTAACGCGTTACGTTTTTCCGGATGGTTGAGCTGGATAATTCCCACACCATCCTCGATATCGGTCACCAAGTATTGGTACTCACTCATAATCAACTCCGAATCCTTTTACTCCATCACATTGAACTTCGCATTCCTTACGACACAAAACCACATTGGATCGGCGATCCGCACCAGTCGAACCAAAGCGGATAATGGTTTCATGACGTCGAGGTATGTCCCTTCCTAGTGCGCTTCACTGCTACAGCGCCCTGTTCCGCAGCCCTGGTCCAGTACTCGAGTCGCATTGTGCGTCGAAGAAGCCGTTACGCCGCCGCTTCCTGCTGCGCTCCGAACAACGCCGGTACGCCACGCCGTAAGCGCATCACGGGCCGACGTACTTGGCATTCCTGGAGTGTATCCGCACACGGAAACGTCTGGCTGGATCGACACCACAACCTGCTACTGGTCGACATACTGATCGCGTAGTTCTCCCTTACGGAGCTTGCCGGTGGCGGTGCGCGGCAGTGTCGTCACGAAATCAACGCTGCGAGGCGCCTTGTAATGCGCCAAGCGCGAACGCACGTATTCGATTAGCTCTTCACCCAGCTGATTGCTTGCTTCCAGTTCATGAGCAGGTTTGATCACCGCCTTGACCTGCTCGCCCATATCCGTATCCGGCACACCGATTACAGCAACGTCGTCCACCGCGGGATGCAGGGTCAGCACGCTCTCAATCTCCTGTGGGTAGATATTGACCCCTCCAGAAATGATCATGAAGGACTTTCGGTCCGTCAGGTAGAGAAATCCGTCCTCATCCAGATATCCGACGTCACCGACCGTGGTCCATGTAGGGTGCTGCGGATGCTGCGCGATCTTGGTCTTCTCCGGATCGTTGTGGTACTCGAACGGCAGGTGATCGCGTTCGAAGTACACCAGGCCGACCTCCCCGGCACCGAGTTCGGCGCCGTCATCGTCGCAAATTCGCGCTGTCCCCAGTGCCGCACGGCCCACCGACCCCGGTTTGCGCAGCCATTGCTCAGTATCGATGAACGTGATGCCATTTCCCTCTGTCGAACCGTAGTACTCGTGCAGGATCGGACCCCACCAGTCGATCATTGCGCGTTTAACGTCTGTCGGGCACGGCGCGGCTGCGTGAACTGCCACCCGCAAGCTGGACATGTCGTATGCTTCGCGGGTCTTCTCCGGGAGTTTGAGCATGCGTACGAACATCGTCGGAACTACCTGAGTCACCGTTATCCCGAAATGCTCGATCGCCCGCAGCGCCCCCTCGGCGTCGAAGCGCTTCATCATCACCACGGTTGCGCCCAAGGCGTGCAGGGCACCACACCAGTTCAACGGTGCCGCGTGATATATGGGTGCAGGTGAGAGGTACACGTCGGCGGCGGTGAGCTCGTACATTCGCTGCAACAAGTGCGTAATCGGTTCACCCGGGTCGCTCACGGAGGCGTCCGGCAATGCCGTCTTGATACCCTTCGGTTCGCCCGTCGTGCCCGACGAGTACAGCATTGTCGCACCGCGCGGTTCGTGAGTCAGCCGTGGCCCTGCTTCCGCCAGGGCGGTTCCGTAGTCGCGGTGTCCCGTGAGGTGCCCGTCGATGGCATAGCGATTGGCCACACCGGACGTATGCGCCACCAGTGCCTCGGCGACTTCAGCCTGCTTCGCCGTCGTGACCAGAGCGCGAGCCCCGCTGTCGTTAACGATGTGCGCAATTTCCTCGACACCGAGGTGGGTGTTGATTGCGTTGATGTAAAGCCCGGATCGCAACGCAGCCCAGTACGCCTCGAAGCACTCGAGCCGATTTTCCGACAACATCGCGACCACGTCGCCGCGACGTAACCCGGCGTCGTTAAGAACCCTCGCCAGCCGGGCCGAGTTCTCATCCAGGACGCGATAGCTCAGCTGCTCCCCGGTTTCTGCCATGACAACTGCAGGTTTGTCCGGCGTGCGGTGCGCATGCGTTCCAGGATACATATATACCTCCAGGGTCCTACGCCGAGATGACACTAACATAACCATGATTATCCTGTCGATCTGTGACTGCAACGCTTGATCGTCAGGGCTTCGTACCTGGTGCCCACAGCCACGAACCGACCCCTCGCCCACGCGTTGCTCGACGAACGTGGCCGACCGCCGTGCCAACTACGCGTGCACCGGCCACACGGCACCGAGGTAGCACGTATAGCGTCGCTGTGGAGCAGGATGATCGACGTCTCCGGCGACCCGTGACCATGTCGGTAGGGGCGTCCTCGACGTACACACCGTGCACTTGGATACCGGCGAATCCGGAGATACCCAAGCCTGTACACCTGGCCCTGTACACCTGGCGCACTCGACGCAGCCTGCGTGCACGCGTCCGGACGTTACACAGCCATAATAATTGACTTTATTATGATCGTATCTGTCACACATTCGCCGGGAGCGCGTATTTTGATTGATCGACAAGGATGGCTCGACAGTTTTCTGCGTTGTGTAATTTGCCGAGTACGAAACGCCCGAAAAGCTCGCAAGGAAGTTGTACATCACGTCGACTACGGGGATTGTCACATGATTCGTGGATCCGGTTTGGCGCTGATTAGTCTCCGCGCGGGGTGATGCGGACCTCGAAGGTGATGGCGACGGTGTCGGCAACGAGTTTCCACCGGATTGCGCGTCGTGCCGTACCGCGGCCGGTGGGCCGGTGTGCGGGTGGCCAGGTAACAGCAACAAATCAACACATCCTGGATGCCGCGGTTGCGCAGTTCGGCCAGCAGCGACATCCAGAAGCGAGCGCCCTCACCCTCGGTGGGGCCGATCCAGAGCCCGAGGATGTGCTTGCAGCCATCCAGGTCCACCCCGACCGCAAGGTAGACCGGCCGGTTGGTCACCGCCCCGTCCCGGATCTTGATCCACAGGGCGTCGATGTAGACGATCGGCCAGACCGGGCGGTTTCTGGTGAACGTTGCGAATCACGCTGGTGCTTGTTGACGTTGCCATCGTCGCATGAGTTCGTTGGGAGTGCGGTCATTGAGGCATTC
>NZ_FZNW01000069.1 GCF_900188115.1 Haloechinothrix alba
ACTCCGCCCTGGGCTATGCCAGCCCCGAGCAGTGGGAACAGCAGGAACTACTCAAGGCCGCATAACCACGTGTCCGGCCAACAGGGGAAAGGTCAGTGGTTATACGTGACGAACAGATGTCCCCAGGAGAACATGATGTCCTTCTGCTCCAGTTGGGTCGTGGCAGGCAGCACGATGTCGGCGTACTGCGCAGTATCCGTCACAAACTGCTCGCTAACTACAGTGAAGAGATCGTCCCGGAGTAACCCGCTTACGAGCTTGTCCTGATCCGGGCACACCACGACTGGATTAGAGTTGTAGACCATCAGCGCTTTCAATGGCGGATCCAGCTGCATCTCCCCAGTGAGCGCCTCACCGAGCAGGAACTGGTTCACCACGCGCGTGCCCGGCGTAAGCATCTCCGGGTGCATGAACGCAGCCCAATTCACCGGGAACGCCCATAGTGGAAGCTGGAGTATGCCACCTCCAGGTCGGCGCCAGGCGCCGACCAAAGCGGGCAGACAGGCCAAGGAGCGCATCGTCTGTCCACCGCCTGCGTGCCGCTCGACCGCGACACCAACCCGGATTACCGCAGGTTGGGATTGCGCATACTGCCGTGCGAGGATCCGGATGTCCTCAGCGGGCACCCCGGTCTCCTGAGCCGCCCATTCAGGTGAGTACGACTGCACGCGCTCGGCGAGCTCCTCATAGCCAACGGTGTACTTAGCGATGTAGTCCTCATCGGTGAGGTTCTCGTTAATAATCACGTGCATCATGGCCAGCGCCAACGCGCCGTCTGTACCCGGCCGGATCGCGATGTGCCAGTCCGCCGCCCGTGCGGTCCGCGTTGCGACCGGATCGACAACCACTACCGTGGCGCCACGCTTGCGTGCTTCGGCGATGTATGGCCAGAGATGCAGGTTCGTGCTCATCACATTGCAAGCCCAGACCAGGATGAACTTGGAATGGACAAGACTTTCCGGGTCCACACCGGCGGTATCTCCGATCGTCATGGTGTACGCAGTGCATGATCCGGAGTCGCAGTAGGTCCTTTCGGCGATGGTCGCACCAAGCTTGGCAAAGAACGGGTCTCCCACGTTGAGACCGTTAAGGATTCCCTCGGTACCTAGATAGCTGCAAGGCATGATCGCTTCGGGACCGTACTCGGCTGCGATCGAGGTAAACCGTTCCGCAATCTCGTCGAGGGCAGCATCCCAGCTGATTCGCTCGAACTGGCCGCTACCCTTCGGGCCGGTACGTCGCAGCGGGAACAGCACTCGGTCAGGGCTGTACACCCGGTCGAGATAGTTGTCTACTTTGACGCATAATCCGCCGCGAGTGAATGGGTGCTCTGGTGACCTTTCCCCTGTTGGCCGGACACGTGGTTATGCGGCCTTGAGTAGTTCCTGCTGTTCCCACTGCTCGGGGCTGGCATAGCCCAGGGCGGA
>NZ_FZNW01000015.1 GCF_900188115.1 Haloechinothrix alba
CGATCAGCGACCTGCACCGCGGTGGGCAGCGCAGGTCGGATGGCTTCGGCATATGCGCCGGAGCCATCCCGGCAGACCACCTGCACGCCGGGATGCTTGCGCAGCCAGGCCTCGAGCGTGTCAGCCGTGCGGTCGGCAAGGACATCGACGCGCTCGCCGGTCTCCGCGTTGATGGTCACGGTCACGTAGCGCTGTCACTTACACAGGGCGACATCGTCCACCCCGATCACGGCGGGCACCGGCCGGACCGGAACCGGTAGCCGCAGCAGCGCCCGCAGTGCGGTGTGCCGTGACATCCCGACACTGAACCCGGCCAGCTCGGCCACGACACGGCCCACCTGCGCAGCCAGCCGGGCGGTGCGGCGCTGATACCGCTCAACTACACAGGCCAGCTGCTCACGGAAAGTCTGTCGTCGACAACCAAGTCGTGGACAACGCATCCGTCGCGCTCGCACCCGCAGCATGACCCACCGCCCGTCCACCGGCACGTCGGCGACCTGCCGCACGATATAGCCGTGCACCCGCCCCGTCGGGACGGCACATCCCGGGCAGGCCACCGGCCCACACGGCGTCGAGGGCCGCACCACGATAGCCCCGGCACTATCGTCGACACCCTCAATGACCACCGAAGACAGCCCCGATAACACTATGTTCAGAAGTTGATCAACGTCACACCGGACTCACCCTGGCACCACCCAGAACCGACACACACCGTCACCACCGAATGTGAGCCAGAGCCAGCTAATGGTGTAAGTGGTCCTGACACGCCGAGCTTGCTTGGCGGGAAGGATCGCTCATGACCGAGATGATCGAGTCGATGGACTCGTTGACGACTGAGCAGCAGGAACTGGCCGCGGAGCTGGTGGCCAAGGCGCGTGCCGAGGGTGTGGAGCTGACCCGGCCGAATGGGCTGCTGACCGGGCTGACGAAGCAGGTGCTGGAGACCGCGTTGGAGACGGAGCTGGCCGAGCATGTCGGCTATGACAAGCACGACCCGGCCGGGCGCAACGGCGCCAACTCGCGCAACGGCACCCGCACCAAGACGGTGACCACCGATATCGGCCCGGTCGCCATCGAGGTACCCCGCGACCGGGACGGCTCGGTCGACCCGCAGATCGTGCGTAAGCGCCAGCGCCGGCTGCAGGGGGTCAACGAGATGGTGCTGTCGCTGACTGCCCGCGGGTTGACCACCGGGGAGGTCTCGGCGCATTTCGCCGAGACCTCCCCGGTGCCCGGATCAGCAAGGACACCATCTCGAGCGGGTCTGTAACAAGTTCGGTGTTTTCGGCGTTTGCGGTTAGTACTTCTGTGCGCTCGGCCAGCGGTCACCGAACGTGGTCGCGAACGCGTTCAATGCCGGTTTCCACCGCATCGTCCATCGTGCTTGTCCCTTGCCGGTCGGGTCGAGTGACCGGGTGGCCAGGTACAGGCACTTTAGCGCAGCCTGCTCGGTCGGGAAATGTCCTCATGCCCGCACGGCCTTACGATACCGCGCATTCAACGATTCGATGGCGTTTGTGGAACACAGCACGCGCCTAATTTCCGGATCGTAATCCAAGAACGGTGTGAATTCCTCCCATGCGGTACGCCACAGTCTGATCATCGCCGAATACTGGCCACCCCACTTGTCTTCCAGCTCGTCCAACGCCACCTCCGCGGCACCCACGGTAGGGGCCGCATAGATCGGCTTCAGGTCCTTCTTCAACGCGTCCCAATCACGCTTGGACGCGATCCGGAACGAGTTCCGGATCAGATGGATCACACACGTCTGCACCCGCGCCTGCGGCCACACGTCAGCGACCACCTCCGGCAGGCCCGTCAACCCGTCGCAGACCACGAAGAACACATCCCGCATCCCACGATTGCGCATGTCCTGCAACATCTGCAGCCAGAACTTCGCGCCCTCACCACCGGTGCCGGCCCACAAGCCGAGCACGTCCTTACGCCCCTCGAGTGTCACCTCGATCGCCGCGTAAAACGCGCGATTCGACACCTGCCCATCCCGCACCTTCACGACAATCGCGTCGATAAACACCGCCGCGTACACCTGGCGGTTTCCATCGGTCGTTGCGAATCCTGATGGGAAGGGGTTCGTATGCCGCGTGGTGGGCAGAACAGGATGCCGGTGGCGGTCAAGCGCCGCTACTTCGAGCTGATTCGGGCTGGATGGTCAGGCTCGGCAGCTGCCCAGGCAGTGGGTGTGTCGTTGAGCTGCGGGTCGGTGTGGTTCGTTGATGCTGGCCGGGTGGACGCCATCGACAAACCGATTAGCTCGCGGTATCTGAACCAGGACGATCGGATTGAGATCGCCGATGGGCTCGCCCGCGGAGAGCGGGTTACAGACATCGCCGCTCGGATCGGCAAGAGCTACCAAACCGTGTATCGGGAGATCGCCCGCAACCGCAAGCCGGACGGGCGCTATCAACCGTGGTATGCGCACAACCAGGCGTACCTGCGCCGCCAACGCCCCAAGCCTCGCCGCTTCGCGATCGATGCCGCGTTGCGCGCGGTGGTGGCGGGCACGTTGGCCACGAGGTGGTCGCCGGCGCAGATCAGCCGGTGGTTGCGACGGCGCTGGCCGCGTCGGACCTCGTGGCATGTCTGCGCTGAGACGATCTATGAAGCCGTCTATCGCGGTGTGATCGTCCCAGCGGATCCGGCAGTTCTGCGCACGGGTCGCACCTATCGGCACCGCCGTGGCCGGGGCCGTTCCCGCGACGGCGCGCTGAAACAGTCCACGACGATGCGGTCGATCCATACCAGGCCGGCCAGCGTCGAAACCCGCCGACAGGTCGGCCACTGGGAAGGTGACCTGATCGTCGGCGCTGCCCAGCGCTCCGCGATCGCCACGCTGGTGGAACGCAAAACGCGGCTGACACTGCTGGTCAAGCTCGACCGCGACCACTCCGCCCCGTCGGTCGGTGACGCGCTCATCGGTGCGTTCACCCAGCTTCCAACCGGCCTGCGCCGCAGTTTGACCTGGGATCAGGGCAACGAGATGTTCCACCACGAACGGATCGAACACGCCACCGGCGTCACGATCTACTTCGCCGACCCGCACTCACCCTGGCAGCGCGGCAGCAACGAGAACGTCAACGGCCTGCTGCGCCAGTACCTACCGAAGGGAACCGACCTACGTGCGTGGACGGCCCAACAACTCGACGAGATCGCCACCGAGCTCAACCACCGACCACGCCAATGCCTAGGCGACCGGAGCCCGCACCAACTGATGCAACAATGGCACCGTCGACACACCACAACAACGATTCGCAACGTTCACTAGAAACCGCCCCTCATCGAGCGGACGCGACTGCCATTCAGCCATCTCCGACACCACAGTATCGGTAATCCGCGACACAGTCTCCTTCGACACCGACGCACCATAAATCTCGTCGAAATGCGCAGAAATCTCGCCCGTCGTCAAACCCTTCGCATGCAACGACAACACGATCTCATCCACACTGCCCAACCGCCGCTGCCGCTTCTTCACGATCACCGGCTCGACACTGCCCTCACGATCCCGCGGCACAGCCACCGCGACCTCGCCGACAGCGTCGGAGACCACGGTCTTCGTGCGGGCACCGTTACGCACGTTCGAGCCCTCCCTGCCGGGCTGATCAGCGTGTTTGGCATGCCCGAGGTGCTCGGTCATCTCCGCGTCCAGCGCGGTCTCCAGCACCGTCTTCGTCAGCCGCCCCAGCAGCCCGTCCGGCCCGGTCAGGGCCAGACCCTGCTCCTGCGCCTGCTTGATCATCTCGGCGGCCAGCCGCTCCTGCGCGTCCGCCTCGGCCTCACCAGCCGGCCTCTTCGAAGTCCCAGTCGTCATGGCATCTACAGTCATCACACTCCGTGCCCATCCCGCCGAACCTCAGCCCGGCGTGTCGGGCCGAACCCACCGATCTTGAAACAGTCCCTCGCGCAGGCCCCGCGCAACAGGTAGGTGGGACGGACAGGCACGACCTGACCCCTGCTCGTTCCCGACAGGCCACGTGCCAGACTGGCTGCTGTGAGTGTGCGGATCCAGCAGTCGCAGGAATTGTTCGAGCGAGCGACCTCGGTCATCCCCGGAGGGGTCAACTCGCCGGTGCGGGCGTTCAGCTCGGTCGGTGGGACACCACGCTTCATGGTCTCCGGCGAGGGCGCGTACCTGTCCGACGAGGACGGCAACCGCTACGTCGATCTGGTCTCGTCCTGGGGGCCGATGATCCTGGGGCACTCCCATCCGGCCGTCGTCGAGGCCGTCCGGTCCGCCGCCGCCTCGGGGCTGTCCTTCGGCACGCCCGTGCGGGGCGAGGTGGACCTGGCCGCTGAGATCATCAGGCGGGTCGATCCGGTCGAGCAGGTACGGCTGGTCAACTCCGGAACCGAGGCGACGATGACCGCGATCCGTCTGGCGCGCGCCTTCACCGGCCGCGACAAGATCGTCAAGTTCGCGGGCTGTTACCACGGTCACGTGGACGCGCTGCTCGTGCAGGCGGGCTCCGGGGTGGCGACGCTCGGCCTGCCGACCTCGCCAGGGGTCAGCGACGCGCAGGCCGCAGACACCATCGTGCTGCCGTACAACGACATCGAGGCCGTGCGTGCCTGCTTCGCCGAGCATGCGGGCCGGATCGCCGCGGTGATCACCGAGGCCGCCGCCGGCAACATGGGTGCGGTCGCTCCCGTGCCCGGGTTCAACGCAGAGCTGCGTCGGCTGACGGCGGAGGACGGCGCCCTACTGATCATGGACGAGGTCATGACCGGGTTCCGGGTGTCGGCGGCAGGCTGGTACGGCCTCGACTGGGTGGCCGGCGACCTGTACACCTTCGGCAAGGTCATGTCGGGAGGCCTGCCTGCCGCTGCGTTCGGCGGCCGGGCCGACGTGCTCGCCATGCTCGCGCCGAGCGGCTCGGTGTACCAGGCGGGCACGCTTGCCGGTAACCCGGTGGCCGCCGCGGCCGGGCTGGCGACGCTGCGGGCCGCGGATGAGGCGACGTACCACGTGTTGGACGCCAACGCGCAGCGGCTGAGCACGATGCTGACGGAGGCGCTGTCGGCGGCAGGGGTGGCCCACACCATCGGACAGGCCGGCAACCTGGTGTCGGTGTTCTTCAGCGAGGAGCCGGTGCACGACTACGACGGAGCTCGCAAGGCCGAGTCGTTCCGCTACAGGCCGTTCTTCCACGCCCTGCTCGAGCAGGGCGTGTTCGCGCCACCGAGCGCGTTCGAGGCATGGTTCGTCAACACCGCGATGGACGACAACGCGTTCGAGGCCATCGAGGCGGCATTGCCTGCGGCGGCGCGGGCCGCGGCGGAAGCGACGGCATGAGCCGCCCCGGTTCGGACAGCGCGCGTTCCGTCGTGCACCTCGTGCGGCACGGCGAGGTGCACAACCCCGAGGGCATCCTCTACGGCAGGATGCCCGGCTACCGGCTGTCCGAGCGTGGCGTGAAGCAGGCGGTCACGGTAGCCGAGACGCTCGCGCGGCACGACATCGTGCACGTGGTCTCGTCGCCGTTGGAACGCGCGCAGCAGACCGCGGAGCCGATCGCCGACGCGCACCGCCTGGAGACCGGCACCGATGAGCGGCTGATCGAGTCGGACAACCAGTTCGAGGGATACCGCGTGTCGGTCGGCAACGGCGTGCTGCGGGAGCCACGGCACTGGTGGAAGCTGCGTGACCCGTTCACACCGTCCTGGGGTGAGCCCTACACCGAGATCGCACGGCGCATGCTGGCCGCGGTGTACTCCGCCAGGGAGGCGGCCGAGGGAAGTGAGGCGGTGTGCGTGTCGCACCAGCTGCCGATCTGGACCCTGCGACGGTTCCTGGAGATGCGCAGGCTGTGGCACGACCCGCGGAACCGGCAGTGCTCGCTCGCGTCGGTGACGAGCCTGGTTTTCCGTGGTGAGATGCTGGGCGAGGTCGTGTACAGCGAACCGGTGGGACGTACCGACCCGAAGGTGACCGGCGCATGACCCGGTGGACGGCGTACGCGGCGCTGGCAGCGGTGGCGCTGCTGGCCGTGACCGGTTGCGAGGCAGGCGCCGATGGCGCCCCCGCGGGTGGCGACTTCAGCTTCGTCGCACCGGGAGGCGATACGGACATCCGGTACCCGGTCGAGGAACGGCAGGACATGCCTCCCGTGGCCGGGGAGGACCTGTTCGACGAGGACGAGGAGATCTCCACGGAGGAGTTCGCAGGCGAGGTCATCGTGATCAATATCTGGGGCCAGTGGTGTGGTCCGTGCCGCAGGGAGGCCCCCGTGATGCAGCGGATCCACGAGGAGTACTCCGACGAGGGAGTTCAGGTCCTGGGTATCGATGTGCGCGACCCGTCGCGCAAGGCCCCGCAGGACTTCATGGCCGACCGCGGGCTGGACTACCCGTCGATCTACGACCCGCCTGGCAAGTCGCTGCTCGCGCTGTCCGGCTACCCGCGCAACATCGTGCCGTCCACCATCATCGTGGACCGCCAGCAGCGTGTGGCGGCCGTGTTCCTGCGGGAGCTGCTGTACGAGGACCTGCGCCCCGAGGTCGAGCGTCTGGCTGCCGAGTAGTGCCCCGGAAGGGCTGAGACGCACGCCACTGCCTACGCTGGGTTGCGTGGACGGCGTGACTGAGCTGGCGGTATCGGGGCCCCTGCTGTTCGCGGCCGCCGTCGCGCTGCTCGCAGGGCTCGTGTCGTTCGCGTCGCCGTGCATCGTTCCCCTGGTGCCGGGTTACCTCGCGTACATGTCCGCCATGGTCGGCGCGGACGCTCCCGCCGTCTCGGAACACGAGGAGCGGGGTGCGGGCCGGTACCGGGTCGTACTCGCCGCCGTCCTGTTCGTGCTCGGATTCACCGCGGTGTTCGCCGCCGGGATCGGCGGAGTGGTGTGGCTCGCCGATGCGCTGCTGATCAATCAGGGGTTGCTCGAACGCGTCGGCGGGGTACTCACGATCGCGATGGCGCTGGTGTTCCTCGGCCTGGTCCCGTTCATGCAACGGGAGGTGCGGGTACACGCCGTCCCGCGCGCCGGCATGGTCTCAGCTCCCATGCTGGGCGGGGTCTTCGCGCTCGGCTGGACTCCGTGTGTCGGTCCCACCCTGGCGGGGGTGCTGGCCATCGCCAGCTCGACGGGGGAGACGGCGGCCAGGGGGTTCCTGCTCGTCGTGGTGTACTGCCTCGGACTCGGCCTGCCGTTCGTGCTGATCGCGTTCGGGACCCGCTGGGCTATGCGGGCGACCGGCTGGCTGCGCAGGAACAGCCGCCGCGTGCAGATCTTCGGCGGCGTGCTGATGCTCGGGGTGGGGATCATGCTCGTCTCCGGCTTCTGGGGCTGGCTCATGGCGTGGATGCGGGACGCGTTCATCACCGACGTGGTGCTGCCCATATGACCACTGGAGGAGACGGCGATCCCGCAGGGCGGGAGCGGACCTACCGCGACACCCCGGCGCGGCGGGCGCTGGCGTTCGCGCGCAACACCTGGCGTGGCCTGACGTCGATGCGGGTCGCGCTGATCCTGCTCTTCCTGCTCGCGCTCGCCGCCTTCCCCGGCGCCGTGCTGCCGCAGCGGATGGTCGACGCCTCGGCCGTGTCCCGCTACATCGAGGACTACGGCTGGTGGGGCAGGTTGCTCGACCGGCTGCAGTTCTTCGACGTCTACGGCAGCGTGTGGTTCTCCGCGATCTACCTGCTGCTGCTGGTGTCCCTTGTGGGGTGCCTGGTGCCGCGCAGCGTCGAGTACGTCAGGTCGATGCGCGCCCGACCCGTCCTGACGCCACGCAACCTCGCGCGGATGCCGCATCACCGCGAGGGGCAGCTGCGCGCGGATCCGGACACGGTGGTCGCCAGGGCGCACGACCGGCTGTCGAGGTGGCGCCGCGTCGAACGCACCGAGCAGGACGGCGCACGCACCATCAGCGCCGAGCGCGGTTACCTGAGGGAGACCGGCAACCTCGTGTTCCATTTCGCGTTGCTCGGATTGATCATCGCTTTCGCCGTCGGGCACATGTACAAGTACGAGGGTCAGGTGATCGTGCACGCCGACGGCTCGGAGTTCTGCAACTCCGGGATCTATGCCTACGACACGTTCAACGCGGGGTTGAACGTCGACGGGACCGGGTTGACGCCGTTCTGCGTGCGGGTGAACGACTTCGAGGCCGACTACCTGCCGAACGGCCAGCCGGAGAACTACCGCGCCGACATCGAGTACCAGTCCGGCGACGACCTGCGCGACGACACGTGGCGGCCGTACGACCTGCAGGTCAATCACCCGCTGCGCACCGAAGGGGACCGGGTATACCTCCTCGGTCACGGGTTCGCGCCGGAGTTCACGGTGACCTTCCCGGACGGGCAGCAGCGTACGAAGGCCACCCAGTGGCGCCCGAACGACCAGATCACCCTGCTGTCCGACGGGGCGACCAAGTTCGACCCGCCAGGGGTCACCGACGAGGCCCGGCGGCGCTCCAACCAGATCGCGATCACTGGCCTGTTCGCGCCGACGGCGCATTTCAACGGCAAGATCCTCACCTCGTCCGCTCCCGGCCTCGACGACCCGGCCGTCGCCGTCGACGTGATGCGTGGCGACCTCGGCATCGACTCCGGCTACGGGCAGTCCATCTTCGAGATCGACGAGAAGATGGTCGAGCAGGACAGGCTGGAGCGGGTCGCAAGGGAGAACCTCCGGCCCGGTGAGGAGATCCAGCTCGACGACGGCACCCGCATCTCCTTCGACGGGGTCCACCGATGGGCGTCGCTGCAGGTCTCGCACGATCCCACGCAGGGCTGGGTGCTCGCGTTCGCGATCGTGATGCTGGTCGGGCTGGCGGCCTCGCTGATCGTCAAACGCCGCAGGTTGTGGATCCGGGTGAGCCCGTCCGGCGACGGGGGCGCGGGTAGCCTCGTGCACGTCGGTGGTCTGGCGAGAACCGACCAGGCCGGGTACGGCGAGGAGTTCACCCGGCTGGCCGCGGACCTGCTCGACGATACGGGCGGCGAGTGGGACGCCCGGAACGGTTCGGAAAGGAATCGCAGCTGATGCCGGTCAACGCAACTCTGTCGCAGCTGTCCGACTGGTCGTACAGCTCGGCGGCGGCCATCTACCTGCTGGCCATGATCCTGTTCCTCGTCGAGCAGGCGTTCGGCAGGAAAGGGCAGGAGGCGGCCGAGCGCGCAGGGACGCGCGCCGTGGCAGGCCAGGACGAGTCCGCCGTGGCGACGGCCGGCGGCGGGGAGCCTCCGGAGAGCCCGGCCGTGGGCCCCGCCGAACGCCGCCACAGGGGGCGGGCCGAGCGGTTCGGCAGCATGGGTGTGGCCGTCATGGTGCTCGGCATGCTGCTGCACCTGGCCGCGCTGGTGTTCCGTGGCTGGTCCACGGGCCGCGCACCGTGGGGGAACATGTACGAGTTCCTCATGGTGCTGTGCTTCGCGGCCGTCGTGACCTGGCTTGTCGTGATCAGCAGGCACGCTGTGCGGCACCTGTCGGCGTTCGTGCTGCTGCCCGTCGTCCTCCTGCTGTTCCTCGGCGGCACGCTGCTGTACAGCACGGCGGTCCCTGTCCAGCCCGCGCTGCAGTCCTACTGGCTGGTCATCCACGTATCCGCCGCTGCGGCGTCCTCCGGGATCTTCCTGGTGCCCGGCGTCGCCAGCGTGCTGTACCTGTTCCACTCGGCGCACCAGCGCGACCCGGCCCGGTTCTCCTCCCTGGTGCGGCGGTTGCCGTCGAAGGAGCTGCTCGACCGGGTTGCCTACCGCGTCACGGTCTTCGCGTTCCCGCTGTTCACCTTCGGGGTGATCGCGGGGGCGATCTGGGCGGAGTCGGCCTGGGGCCGCTTCTGGGGATGGGACCCCAAGGAGACGGTCGCGTTCATCACCTGGGTGATCTACGCCGCGTACCTGCATGCGCGCGCGACAGCCGGCTGGCGCGGGGACCGTGCCGCGATGATCAACATAGCGGGCTTCGCGGTCGTGGTGTTCAACCTGTTCTTCATCAACCTCGTCGTGGCGGGCCTGCACTCGTACGCTCAGGTGGACTAGCGGCCTGCCCGCGTGAGAGCGGGCCGAGGGGCCTCCCGGTGCATATGTGGTGCCCGAGGAGCCCTTCGGCTCGAGCCCGCCGTCGGGTGGGCGGGGACGGCCACTCTGCGCGGGGTGGCCTGGTGCGACTACCGTCGGGGTGGGTGCGGCGACCACGTGTCGTCGGCACCGCAGACGTTGCGCACGTGGCGGGCCCCAGCAGGAAGTACCAGCAGGAAGTACCAGCAGGGGAGTACCGGCGGCAGGACCCAGCGCGCACGGCGAATGGCCCGACCGGGGCCGGACAGGGAGGACCACACGAGTGAGCGAGCCGGACAACGAGGCAACGACTCGACAGCCCTCGCACGTCGACGGCCTGGAGTCAGCGGAGGAGCGCACGGACTCGCATCCGCACCCGCCCGTGGATGAGCAGCAACAGGCGCAGGCGGGGTGGGCACCGGCGGATTCGGCGACTCGGCAGGAGCTGCCGCCGGTCGTGCCTCCGGGGGACCCCGCGCACGCTGCGGGACCCGGCACCGCGCAGGGTGACCCGCGCGGCGGGTTGCCGTACGACCAGAACCAGCAACCGTTCCCCCCGCTCGGCCCGCCGCAGCCGCCCTGGCAGCAAGCCCAGCAACAAGCCCAGCAGCAGGCCCAGCAACAGGCCCAGCAACAGGCCCAGCAGCAGTACGCCCCCGGGCAGCCGCATCCCGGAGCGCAGCCGCAGGCGGCGCACCCGGTGGACGATATGCGACGCCCGCGCCGGGGCCGGCATTCCGTTGCCGGTCCGGATGAGCTGGCCTCGGCCCAGCTGATCAAACCGGTGAAGCGTCGCCCGCAGAGTGGCTGGCGCAAGGCCGTCTACGTGGCGAGCGGGCATCTCATCAACCCGGGTGAGAGCCCCGCCGACCGCCGGCGCAGGGAGCTCATCGCGCGGGTGAACCAACCCCTGCGCGGCTGTTTCAAGATCGCGATGCTCAGCCTCAAGGGTGGTGTCGGCAAGACGACGACCACGACCACCCTCGGGTCGACCTTCGCGTCGCTGCGCGGGGACAGGGTCGTCGCCATCGACGCCAACCCGGACCGGGGCACGTTGTCACAGAAGATACCCATGGAGACGACGGCGACGGTGCGGCACCTGCTCCGGGACGCCGACCGGATCCACCGCTACAGCGATATACGTGCCTACACGTCCCAGGGGTCGAGCAGGTTGGAGATCCTGGCGAGCGAGCAGGACCCTGCGGTGTCCGAGGCGTTCTCGGAGCAGGACTACCGCCGTGCGGTCGACCTGCTCGAGCACTTCTACAACATCGTGCTGACCGACTGCGGTACCGGGCTGATGCACTCGGCGATGAAGGGTGTCCTCGATGTCGCGGACGCACTCGTACTGGTCTCATCAGGCTCGGTGGACGGTGCGCGCAGTGCCTCGGCGACGCTGGACTGGTTGGACGCGCACGGCTACGGCGGTCTGGTGCAGCGCTCCGTCGTGGTGATCAACTCGGTGAGGCCGAAGATGAGCTCGGTCGACCTGGACAAGCTCGAGGCTCATTTCGGGGCACGTACTCGTGCCGTGTGCCGGATCCCCTTCGACGCGCATCTGGAGGAAGGTGCCGAGATCGAGCTGGACCAGCTCCAGGAAGGGACGCGGCTCAAGCTGCTCGAGCTCGGCGCGACGGTCGCCGACGGCTTCACCAGTCCTTGACGACTCGTACCGGGAGACCTCGCCGAACCCGCACCGGGACCGGGTTGCCGGGAACGGTCACGGGCACGGTGGCCCGGGAGAACTCACAGCCCCCTCGGTTTCCCGAGGGGGCGTGGGGCACTTCTGGCCGGGACGGCTAGTTTTGCTCGTCGTCGCGTCGCTTCCTGCGCTGTTCCTCGCTGAGCTTGCGAAGGAAGTCCGGGTCGTCGTCCGGTGCGACGGGCGCTGCCTTGTGTGTCGGCGTGGTGTCGCCGCGTTCGGAACTCAACACCCGCCACAAGAGCACCGCGATCGTGATTACGCCGACCGCTGCGAGCAGGTAGTGCATGCTCGCTCCTTCCCGCTGTGCCGCGTTGGTGTCCTCTACCCCGAGACTAGCCGCATTCGTGGCGGGGGAGAGGGAAACCGGGGCATTAATGTCGAATTTTACTCGACCGCCTCCGATGTCAACTTGGCGAGAAGCTCGTTGACCTCGGCTTCCCGGAAACGGCGGTGCCCGCCAGGCGTGCGGATGGAGCCGATCCTGCCCGAGGCCGCCCACCTGGTCACGGTCTTCGGATCGACGCGGAACAGCTCTGCGACTTCGCCGGGCGTGAGCAGACGGCCCCCCGACTGAGGCACGGTCGCGGTCATGATCTGACCTCCTTATCGCGATCAGTGCGATACCCGCCGCCAATCGTGCAGGTATACCCTATCTTGGCAGCACTGGCTGCTTGATGCCACAAGCGTCGCATCTCGCCTGGCGGGTACTCGAACGGTTGGCTGAGAGTAAAGAGTAGGTAAGGGGATGAATCGGGCATCGCCTCTGGTCGCTCACCCGGCGAGCGGGCCGAGGAAAGCACAGCCGGTTCACGCGGTGAGCGAGTTGCGGCCGGTACAACCGGCCGGTGTGGCGCCGCCACGTTCGGTCCCGCGCGCCGCGGGGACCCCGGGAAGGTAACCTGCTGGCGAGACATCAGCACATCGGGAGTGCCGCCCGCGTGTCCATCGGAGCTTCCCGGCGCGCGGCCGCGACCCCCATCCTGTTCGATGAGGCACTGTGGACGCGATAGATCGGAAGATCATTGCCGCCCTGCGGGACAACGGCAGGGCGACGTACGCCGAGCTGGGGCGTCATATCGGCCTCTCGGCGTCGTCGGTGCACGAGCGTGTCGCCAAGCTCGAGGCCGCCGGGGTCATCACCGGCTATCACGCCGTCGTCGACCCCCGGGCCGTGGGTCTGGACGTGACCGCGCTCGTCGGCGTGCAACCGTCCGACACCGCATCCGACGACGCGGTGGCCGATGCCCTCGCCGAGCTGGAAGAGGTGGAGAGCTGCTACGCGGTGGCCGGTGACGACGCCTTCGTGGTGAAGGTACGCGTGCCGACCATGGATGACCTGGAGCTGGCACTGGGGCGCTTGCGCCGCATTCCCGGTGTCTCGCGCACGCACACGACGGTCGTGCTGTCCACCCGGTTCGAGGGGCGCCCGAACAACACCGCGCTGGCGGGCGGCGGCACGAACGGCACCTGACCGTGGAGCGTAGCGTGGGCACCGTGAACGAGTGGCGTACCGGGCGGGCCGGTGGCGACTTCGCCGTCGACCTGACGTTGTACCTGCTTGCCAGGCTCGGGCTCGTGGCAGCAGGCACCATCGTGCTGGTGCTCGTCAACGTGCCGCTGCTCGTGGCGATCGCGATCGCCCTCGTGCTCTCGCTGCCGCTGGGCCTGTTGTTGCTGCGCGGGCTGAACGCGCGCGTCACCGCCGGTCTGGCCGAGCGTGGTGAGCGGCGGAAGGCGGAACGCGCGCGGCTACGTGCGCAGTTGCGCGGGGAGCTGCCGGATGAGGCAGGCCCGGTCGCCGGCTCGGCTGCTGCCGCTGGGCACGGCGTGACGGACGGTACCGGTGCCGGGGACGAGGGCGACGAGACCACCGATGCCGCCGAGGACGACCCGGGCCGGTCGCGGCCCGGGTCTGCATAATCGGCCGCCATGGGCCAGTACTCGACTCGTGACTGGGTGGCTGAGGCGATCCGCATCATCGACGCCGACGCCAACCGCAGCGCGGACACGCACCTGCACATGTTCCCGCTTCCCCGGCGATGGGGCATCGATCTTTACCTCAAGGACGAGTCGGTGCACCCGACCGGGTCCCTCAAGCACCGGCTTGCCCGTTCGCTGCTGCTCTACGGGCTGGTCAGCGGGAGGATCGGGCCGCAGACGGTGTTGATCGAGGCATCGAGCGGGTCCACGGCCGTGTCGGAGGCGTACTTCGCGCGCATGCTGGGGCTCGAGTTCGTCACCGTCGTACCTCGCTCGACGAGCAAGGAGAAGATCGAGCTCATCGAGTTCTACGGGGGACGTTGCCACTACGTGGACACCGCGCCGGAGATGTACAGCGAGGCGGAGCGGCTCGCCGCGGAGTGCGGGGGCCACTACCTCGACCAGTTCACCTACGCCGAGCGGGCCACGGACTGGCGGGGTAACAACAACATCGCCGAGTCGATCTTCATGCAGATGCGTGAGGAGCGTTACCCGGTACCGAGTGCCGTGGTCGTGGGCGCGGGTACGGGCGGGACCAGCGCGACCATCGGCAGGTACGTGCGTTACCGCAGGCACCCCACGAGGATCGTCGTCGTCGACCCGGAGAACTCCGCGTTCTGCCACGCGTGGGAGACGGGGGCCATGGACTACACGACGGGGATGCCTTCCAGGATCGAGGGGATCGGGCGGCCGAGAGTGGAGCCCTCGTTCCTGCCCGAGGTGATCGACGAGATGATCCGGGTCCCGGACGCCGGCTCGCTGGCGGCCATGCGGTTGTTGCTGCAGTACACCGGCCACCGTGCGGGCGGCTCCACGGGCACCAACCTGTACGGCGCCTTCCAGGTGATCGCGCGCATGGTGCAGCGGGGGGAGACCGGCAGTGTGGTGACCCTGGTCTGCGACGGCGGCGAACGCTACACGCACACCTACTACGACGACAGCTGGGTCGCCGCGCAAGGCCTTGACCTGCGACCGCATCGCGCGGTGCTCGACGACTTCCTCGTCACCGGCCGCTTCGATCCCCCGGTAGGGAGCCCGATGTGACGTCGGGCTCCCTGGATGGAACCAACGTCACCTTCGGCTCCTATCCGAACGCCAGCGCGGTCGCGGTGACAGCCGCCCACAGCAGCATCGCCAGGCCGGTGTCGCGCAGCACGGGAACGAGCGCGTAGCCGGCGTGCCTGCCGAGCACCGTCCGTAGCGGGGCGATGAGCAGCAGTGCGGACACCACGGCGAAGGTGGCAGGCGGATGCCACGTACCGACGAGCAGGCTCGCGACGAACGGCAGCACCAGCAGTGCCACGTACAGCCTGCGCGTACCCCCGTCGCCCAGCCGTACGGCAAGGGTCCGCTTGCCGACCGCCGAGTCACTCCGGATATCCCGCAGGTTGTTGGCAAGCAGTACCGCTGCCGAGAACGCGCCGATGGCGACCGCGCACGCAACCGCGGTCGGGCTCACCACGTCTGCCTGGACGTACATCGTGCCGAGCACGGCGACGAGCCCGAAGAACACGAACACGGCGGGCTCACCGAAGCCCGCGTAGCCGTACGGCTTGGCACTGCCGGTGTAGAACCACGCACCGGCGACGCAGGCCGCCCCGACCGCGAACAGCCACCAGTGGCCGCTGAGCACGATGAGCGTGGCACCGACGACGCAGGCGACGACCAGGCAGCTCAGCGCGCTCGCGCGAACCGATGCGGGGGTTGCCAGCCCGGTGGCGACCAGCCGCACCGGCCCGACCCTGCGGTCATCGGTACCCCGGATGCCGTCGGAGTAGTCGTTGGCGAAGTTCACGCCGATGATCAGGGCGAGCGCCACGACCAGGGCGAGTGCCGCGTACGCAGGCGACGCGTGCCCGGCGTACGCCGCCGCCCCGGTGCCCGCGAGTACCGGGGCGACGGCGTTCGGCAGCGTGCGGGGGCGTGCCCCTTCGATCCATTCAGCGAGCGTGGCCATGGGATCATTTTTTCCCACCGTACGTGCGCGGCCGCCGGTACCCCGTCCTGACGGCCGCGCACGTGCGGCCGGGCCGCACCTACCCGTCCAAGCCGCGCTCCAGCGCCGCGACGATCCGCGGTCGCAGCTCGTCCGGCTGGATGATCGCGTCCACCGATCCCACGTCGACGGCGCGCCGGATGCTGTGCACACGGTCGAACTCCGTGGCCACCTCGCCGAGCTTCTCCGCGCGCACCGAGGCACGAACCTCGTCCAGCTCGGTGGTCAGCGCGGCACGTTGCGGCCCGGATGCGTTCGTGATCCGCTGCTCCAGCTCGCGTACCCGTTCGTCGGCGGCGGTGCGAGCGTTGACGTCCCCGGCGAACACCACGGCCGCGGCAGGGGCGCCCCCGATCACGGATGCGAACGAGCCGTCCACGGCGAGCACGGTCATGTTCGGGTTGAGCGCCTTGGAGAACACCACGAACGCGCCGCCGTGGTACCGCGAGACGACGCAGAACACGATCGGGCCGTCGAAGTTCACGATCGCCCGGCCGATCTCGGCTCCGTACTCCAGTTGCAGCTTGCGCAGCGACTCCGGGGAGCCGTCGAACCCGGACAGGTTCGCCAGCACGACGAGTGGCCGGTTCCCGCTCGCCGCGTTGATCGCCCGCGCGACCTTCTTCGACGAGCGGGGGAACAGCGTACCCGCGGTGTAGGTGTCGGGACCGTCGGTCGGCGGGAACCCGCGACGTGGAACGGACCGGGACTCCATGCCCACCAGGCACACCGGGATGCCCGCGAGGTGGGCGTCGGCGACCACGGAGGTCTCCGCGTCGGCCATGCCCGCCCAACGCTCCAGCATCTCGTGGTCGGCGTCGGCCAGGGCGCGCATCACTGTGCGGATGTCGAACGCCTTCTTGCGGTCGGGGTTGGTCTCCGCCGAGAAGATCTCACCTACCCGCGTGAAGTCGCTGCCCTCGTGCTCGTGCGGGGAAGAGGATACGTCCCTGTCGACGGGGTCGTCGGTCCGCGCGCGGCGCGGCGCTGACTCGCCCGGCGCGACGTAGCTGTGCTCGTAGTGCCGCATCAGCACGTCGCGCGCCCCCGCGAGGTCGCGGGCCCAGTACTGGGCCTGGCCGTTCGGGCCCATCACCCGGTCGTAGCCGCCGATGCCGAAGTTGTCCTCGGCCGAGACCCCTCCGGAGAAGTCCAGCGACTGCTTGCCCGTGAGCACCATCGCCGAGTCGGGCGTCATCACGAGGATGCCCTTGGTGTGCATGAGCATGGTGGCCTCGGCGTTCCAGTACGGCTGGGCTCCGACGTTGATCCCGGCCACCACGATGTTGATCTCGCGGCCACCCTGCGTGAACTCCACGATCCGCTTGATCACGGCCGCGATCCAGTCCATGTTCTCCGTACCGGAGTCCATGGAGATCTTCGCGCCCGCGGAGACGGCGAACCACTCCACCGGCAGTCGCATACGCTCGGCAAGGTCGAGCGCGGCGATCACCCTGGAGCATTCGGGCTCGGCCAGCGCGCCGAGGGCCTTGGTCGGGTCGCCGAGCAGGGCCACCCTGCGCACCCCCTCCGGGTGCCGCTCCGTCGGGGTGCTCACCACCCCGGTCACGATCGCCGAGCTGTTCTGCCCCTTCGGCCGGTCCACCGGCACCAGCTCGCCGGCGGAGTCGAGGTCGTACTCGGTGAACGTCCCCTCTGAGCCGGCGAGCGTGTCGACCAGCTCGTAGGGGTAGACGGTGCCGCGCCTGCGTGCCCGCAGCACCTTCTGGTCGTAGTCGTCCAGCGGCTTGATCGGCTCGACATCCGGCTCGGTCACGTCCAGCCGGACGCCGGACTCGGGCTCGTACGAGACCCGTACGGCGGCGTCCCGCAGCTCGCCGGTCGCGTGGTCGCGCTGCCTGCCGAGGAACATCACCTCCTCGATGCCTGCACCTGCCGTGCTGGGCACGGCCCGCTGCGCGATCGAGTTGATCTCCTGAGCGGTCAGCTCGCTCGGCGGCCAAGCGTAGATGAGGATCCGGTTGGTGTCGAGCCTGCCCTTGGCCGGCCGTTGCGCCTGTACCTTCCGGATCGCGTCGACACAGGCAGCCAGGGTGCCCTCCACCGCGGGCAGCGCGGCCACCCTGCCGTTCGTGTCGCGCAGCGGGGTCAGGTCGCGTACCTGAGCCATCGCAACCAGCCGCTCGTCGGAGGGGTTGCTCGGCGCCACGCAGGAGAACAGGTAGACGTCCTCGTCGGCCGAAGGCAGGCGGGTGACGTCGAAGTTGCGTAGCCGCTGCAGCTCGAGCCGCTGCGCGATGAGCGGGTGGATACCGCGGATCAGGCGCTCCTCGGCCAGCCCGGTCGCGGCGGGGCGGAACGTGAAGTGGTGATGCATCGCGTCGCCGGTGCGCCCGGCCACCGAGGTCGTCACCCTGCGCACCTTCGCCAGAAGCGGGATCTCGCTGAGCACCCCACGCAACGCGGCGGCCTTGGCGTCGGCGTCGTCCGGCTGGTCGTCCCAATGCAGGTAGATGTCGACGACAAGGCCTGCCAGGTCGGTCTGCCCGGCCAGCTCGGCGACGGCGCGAGCCGCGTCGCCCAGTTCGGCGATATCGGCTGCCGTGCTGATCAGGCGTAGCCGGTGACCATCGAGGTCGTACTCGGCCGAGACCAGTGCCCGCCCGCCGACGTGCTCGCAGCGGACGTTCTCCAGCCCCCGTGTGCGGTAGTAACGGCGAACGAGGACCTCCAGCAGCGGCCCCAGGTCGGTGCCCGGCCGGGTGATGCGCTGCCCGAGCAGCCGCACCAGCGGCTCGGGGCTGGCGACCATCTCGGAGATCCGCTCCTCGCGGTCCGGTGCGTCCGGGTGCTCGTCGAGGTACCGCAGGTGTTTGCGCACCCTCGCGTACACCTCGGCCCGGCCGCGCCGCAGCATCGGCTGGGCGAACCACCGGAAGACCACACCGCGGGCCAGGTCCCCGACGGTCGGGAAGCGCAGCTGGGTGGCGGTGACCAGCCGCTCCAGCGCCTCGCCCGCGAGGTCGCGCAACGAGTTGCCTGGCGGGGCCTCCTCGATCCAGCGCTGCAGCAGCGCCGTCACCACGGCCGCACCCGAGGTGACCTGCTGCTGGGCGAGGAAGATGCGGAAGACCGCTTCCTCGAGTGCGTCGGTACGTTCGAAGTCGGCGACCCCGTAGTGCCCGAGCGCCCTGCCCAGCTTGGCCTGGAATGCCTCGGACAGCCCGGCCCGCTCGACGTCGAGGCTCTGCAGGTAGGTGTGGAAGTACTCGCGCGGGCTGTGTACCCGGGTGTCTGCCTGCTCCTCCTCCCCGGCAGGTTTGTTCCTGCTCAACTCGCACAGGTCGGTGAACACGCCGAGCAGCTCGACCTCCCCGCGTAGCGGGCGCTCGCCGGCGCGGGCCATCTCGTCCCGCGCGGTGAGGTAGTCGGCAAGCGTGCGGTGCTCGTCCACCGGGTCGACGTCGAAGCCGAGCAGCAGGCCACGCAGCTCCTCGAGCCCGCGTGTCACCCGCTCCGCGGCGGCGACATCGCCCGCGACCTCCGGCAAGCCGAGCTGCTCGGTGTCCTGGCAGGCCGCGGGGCCGTCGTCGGTGTCGTCGGTGTCGCCGACCGGCTCCAGGCGCAGCACCGGTACGCCCGCCTCGACCTGGCTACCGACCGAGACGAGGCACTCGCGCAGCCGCGCGGCGAACGGCGCGCGCAGCACCGTCTCCATCTTCATGCTCTCCAGCACGAGCACCGGTGCACCTGCTTCGACCTCGTCGCCCTCGGCGAGCGGGGTGGACACCACCAGCGCGGGTGCGGGGGAGCGCAGCACGCCTCCCTCGTCCCTGCTGATCCGGTGCGTGACGCCGTTGACCTCCACCAGGTGAACCGGCCCGTGTGTGGCGGTCATGAGCCGGTAGGTGTGCCCGTTGACCGAGAACCGGGCCGCAGCGGACTCCTGCTCGCCCCGCCGCCCGGAGTCGAAGCGCTCCAGCTGCGCGTCGACGGTCCGCGGGGCGGTCTCCGCGTCGTCCCGCCCCGCACCGAACGCGACGCGGAAGCGGCGAGGACCGATCCGCGCGACGGTGATGCGGTGGTCGGCGCCGCGCAGCCGGAGGTCGATGGCCCGCCCCACCTCGTGCTGGACCTGTGGCCTGCCGCCGTGCGCCGTGGTGAACAGCCGCTGGCGCTCGGCACGTTCCTCCTCCTGGTACGCCTCGATCGCCGCGGCGGCGAGCGCGATCCCGGAATGGGTGTGCGTGACGAGCCGTCCCGCACCGCGCTCCCGGTCGATCCAACCGGTGTCGGCCGTTGCACCGGTGACCTCGGGGGCGTTGAGCAGGTCGAGCAGGAAGCTCTTGTTGGTGACCCCGCCTTCGATGATCACCGAGGTTCCGGACACCGCGCGGCGTAGCCTGGCGAACGCCTCGTCCCGCGTGCGGCCGTAGGCGATGAGCTTGGCGATCATGGAGTCGAAATCGGCCGGGATGGTGTCCCCCTCGGCGACCCCGGTATCCACCCGGATACCGGGTCCCGCAGGCAGGTGTAGCAGCGTGATCCTGCCGGGGGCCGGGGCGAACTCGCGGTCCGGGTCCTCGGCGTTGAGCCGGGCCTCGACGGCGTGGCCGGACTCGGCGGGCGGGTCTCCCTCGAGCCTGCCGCCCGCCGCGACGTGTAGCTGGGCCTTGACCAGGTCCACTCCCGTGGTGGCTTCCGTGATGGGATGCTCGACCTGCAGGCGCGTGTTGACCTCGAGGAACGCGAGCTGCTTCTCGTCCGGGTCGTACAGGAACTCCACGGTAGCGGCGCCGCGGTAACCGGCGGCCACGATCAGCCGTTCCGCTGCGGCCTTGAGCTCGCCGACCTGCTCGGCGTCCAGCAGCGGAGAGGAGGACTCCTCGATGATCTTCTGGTTGCGCCGCTGTATCGAGCAGTCACGCACCCCGAGCGCCCAGGCCGTCCCCTGGCCGTCCGCGATGACCTGCACTTCCACGTGCCGCCCGCCGGTGACCAGTGACTCGAGGAAGACCACCCCGCTGCCGAACGCGCGCTGTGCCTCCGATCTGGTGTTGTCGAAGGCCGCGGTCAGCTCCTGGTCCGAGCGCACAACGCGGATGCCGCGCCCACCGCCGCCCGCGCTCGCCTTGAGCATCAACGGGTAGCCGATCTCCGCGGCCACCCGCAGTGCGGAGTCGAGGTCGGTGAGGGAGCCGCGGCTCCACGGCGCCACGGGAACGCCCGACTCCTCGGCGATGAGCTTCGCGCCGATCTTGTCGCCGAGGGTGCGCATGGCATCGCCGCTCGGGCCGATGAAGGTGACGCCGATGCGCTCGCAGAGCTCGGCGAACGCGGGATCCTCGGCGACGAATCCCCAGCCGACCCAGGCCGCGTCGGCTCCGGTGTCGGACAGCGCGCGTTCCAGCACGGTGTGGTCGAGGTACGGCCGGTCCGCCGCCGCTCCGATGCAGTAGCCGACATCGGCCTCCCGCACGAATGTGGACGTGCGTTCGGCGTCGGTGTAGAGCGCGATGATCTGCGGCGACGGGCCCTGGGCTCCGAGTTCCCTGACCGCGTGGATGAGCCGCATCGCGGCCTCCCCCCGGTTGACGATCGCGATGCGCTGGAACACGAACTCAGACCTCCTGGAAACAGGCTCGGGGACTTTCTGTGGTGGACGTTTCTCGCGCCGCGCGCAGACGTCCGACTACGTACCAGCATGTCCGTTACCGGGTGGTACGGCGACCGCCGGTGCCGTTACGCGAGCCGGCCAAACTTTGTCGGACGGCGGCCTTGACAGGCTGTGTGCAGGACGTACCCGTTGCGCGGCCGGGCGACGCGGCAGGGCTGCTGGTGTGGCGTCACGCACGTCGTTCACGGCCGGTGCCTGCCGGCCGGGTGAGGGTGCTGCGCAGTGCGGAGCGGTCGACCTTGCCCGGTCCCAGCTCCGGGAACGAGTCGAGCACGTGTATGCGCTTGGGGACAGCCGTGCGACCGCCTGCCGCGCGGGCGAGCTCGGCCAGCGCCTCGCTTGCCGGCGGCCCGGCGGGGTCGGTCGGGACGATCGCCGCGACGACGATCTCCCCCCACTCGGCATCGGGAATCCCGACGGCGCAGGCCTGGTCCACGCCGGGATGGTCGAGCAGGGCCCGCTCCACCAGCGCAGGCGGCACCTTCACGCCGCCGGTGTTGACGACGTCGTCGGCGCGGCCGAGCACGTCCAGGCGACCATCGGCGCGGAACCGCCCCAGATCGCTCGTATGGAACCGGCCGCCCGAGAACGCGGCCGATGTGGCGGTGGGGTCGGCGCGGTAGCCGTGCGCGAGGACGTCGCCGGACAGCGCGATCCGTCCCGGAACCCCTCCTGTATCGCAGGCGGCGTCGCTGCTCGTGTCCCCGTCGCCGCCCTCGCCTGCCCCGTCACCGTAGGGCTCCAGGTGAACGCCCACGCCCTCCAGCGGCGTCCCGTCGTAGACGCATCCGCTCGCGGTCTCGCTCATGCCGTAGGCGCTGACGACGGTCAGGCCGGCGTCGGCAGCACGGCGGCGCAGGGGTGCGGGTGTGGCCGCACCACCCACCACGATCGCGTCGAAAGCCCTCGCGGCCTCGAGGGCCGGGCCGCCCGCGTCGAGGATCCGGGTGAGCTGCGTGGGCACCAGCGAGGTGTAGCGCGGCCCCGTGCCGCGCAGCACGGGTCGTGCGGCGGCGGCGAACTCGTCCGGCCGGAACCCGGCGCTGAGGTCGAGCACCGCGGGACGCGTGCCGGCAAGGAGCGAGCGCACCAGCACCTGTATACCCCCGATGTAGTGCGCCGGGGTGGCCAGCAGCCACCGCCCCGGCCCGCCGAGCCGGGCATGCGTGGCCCGTGCCGAGCTGGTCAGGGCGTGCGCGGACAGTAGCACACCCTTCGCGGGCCCGGTCGAGCCCGAGGTGGGCACGATCGCCGTGGTCGCGTCCTCGACGGGTTCGCCGGGGCGCATGGCCGCACGGACGGATCCGGCCTGCGGGTCGTGCGCGTCGAGTGGGAGCACCGTTCCCGCGCCCGCGAGCGCACCGGCCAGCGCGTCGGCCAGCTCGTGCACCGACGCCTCGCTGCCATCGACCCAGACCTCCCGCACCCCACCATTGTGCGGGTGTGCTGAATGACGCTTTCAGTCCACCCGGCGGACTGAAAGCGTCATTCAGCGTCCTGCCCGATTCCGGGCAGGCCGTTCGGGGCAGCGAGGTCAGCAGGCGCCAGCTCAGGCGGATGGTGTACGGCTGACCGTTCGGGCGCGCCGGTCGACCGGACGGGGAGGTAGGAATGTGCGGAATCGTGGGCTACGTCGGCGCCGAGCAGGCGACACCGATCCTGCTCGAGGGACTGCACCGGCTGGAGTACCGCGGGTACGACTCGGCGGGCCTTGCGGTGACGGCAGGCGACACGCTGCACGTCACCAAGGCAGCGGTGCGCGTGCCGGAGCTGCGGGACCGCGTCGGCGAAGGTCACGCCGCCACGACCGGTATCGCGCACACCCGGTGGGCCACCCACGGCGAGCCGGCCGACGCCAATGCCCACCCGCACACCGACGCGGGCAAGCGGGTAGCCGTCGTGCACAACGGGATGATCGAGAACGCCGATGACCTGCGTAGGGAGCTTCTCGCGGCAGGTGTGGCGCCGGCGTCCGACACCGACACCGAGGTGCTCGCGCACCTGACAGCCGGGCAGCTGGAGGACGGCGCTGCGAGCCTGGAGGAGGCGGTGCGCACGGTGCTGACGCGCGTCGACGGCGCGTACGGCATCGCCGTCGTGGACGTGACCCGGCCGCAGGAGCTCGTGGTGGCCAAGGACGGCAGCCCCATCGTGCTCGGCATCGGCGACGGGGAGATGTTCGTGGCCTCGGACCTGGCCGCGCTGGTCCGGCACACGCAGCGAGTCATCTACCTGGACGACGGCGAGCTGACCACGATCGGCGCGGGTGACTACCGGACAAGCACGCTCGGCGCCAACCGGACCGCGAAGACCGCGACCACGGTCGACCTCACCGAAGAGGACTACCAGCTGGGTGGCTTCGCGAACTACATGCACAAGGAGATCCACGAGCAGCCGGAAGCCGTGCGCCGCGCGGTTCTCGGCCGGCTGGACGAACGGTTCAGCACGGCGCACCTCGGTGGTCTGCACCTGGACGCCCGCGAGCTGCGTTCGATCCACTCGGTGAAGGTCCTCGGCTGCGGGTCTGCCTACTACGCAGGTGAGATCGGCGCCAACCTGATCGAGGAGTGGGCCCGGATTCCCGCCGATGCCGAGCCGGCTTCGGAGTTTCGCTACCGCAACCCGGTCATCGACCCGGACGCGCTGTACATCGCGGTCAGCCAGTCCGGGGAGACCAAGGACACGCTGGCTGCCGTGCAGGAGCTCAAGCGCAAGGGCGGGCGCGTGATCGGATTGGTCAACGCGCCGGGAAGCGCGATCGCGCGGGAGTGCGGCAACGGGGTCTTCCTGCATGCCGGTCCGGAGGTCCCGGTCGCGTCCACGAAGGCCGTGACGAACATGGCTGTGTGCTTCGCGATGCTCGGCCTGCTGCTCGGCCGCGTGCGAGACCTCTCCGTCTCGCGTGGCAGCGGGATCGTCTCCGCGCTGGACGCGTTGCCGCAACGGATCGGCGAGGTCATCGCGGTGGAGGACCGGATCGCCCGCGTCGCCGAGCGGTTCAGCCGGGCCGCGCGGATGTTCTTCGTCGGCAGGGTCTGGTACTGGCCTGCTGCCAGGGAGGGTGCCCAGAAGCTCAAGGAGATCTCGTACATTCACGCGGAGGCCTACCAGGCCGCTGAGCTCAAGCACGGGCCGCTTGCGCTGATCGACGGCGGCATGCCTTCTGTCGTGCTCGTCGCCGACGACGAGCTGCTGGCCAAGAACATCTCGACGCTCGAGCAGATCAAGGCGCGCGGGGGGCCGGTCATCGCGGTGACCAGCGTCGACCTTCCGGAGGGGCTCGCGGACGAGGTGATCCGGCTCCCGCGTACCCATCCCGAGCTCGACCCGATCGTGTTCACGATCGCCTTGCAGCTTTTCGCTTACCACCTCGCCCTGGGGCTGGGCAAGGAGATCGACAAACCCCGCAACCTGGCCAAGAGCGTGACCGTGGAGTAGTCGCTCGCCAGCGCTCAGTAGAAGTAGGGGTAGTCGGTCCAGTCAGGGTCGCGCTTCTCGAGGAAGGCGTCGCGGCCCTCGGCGGCCTCGTCGGTCATGTATGCCAGCCGCGTCGTCTCACCCGCGAAGACCTGCTGGCCGGGCAGGCCGTCGTCGATCAGGTTGAACGCGTACTTGAGCATCCGCTGCGCCGTCGGGGACTTGCCGTTGATCTCCCACGCCCACCGCAGGGCTTCGGCCTCCAGCTCGGCATGCGGGACCACCTCGTTGACCGCCCCCATGTGGTGCATCCGCTCGGCGGTATAGGTCCTGCCGAGCGCGAAGATCTCCCTGGCGAACTTCTGCCCGACCTGGCGCGCGAGGTAGGCCGAGCCGAACCCGGCGTCGAAGGAGCCCACGTCCGCGTCGGTCTGCTTGAACCGGGCGTGCTCGGCCGAGGCGATCGTGAGATCGCACACCACGTGCAGCGAGTGCCCGCCGCCTGCCGCCCACCCCGGCACCGCGGCCAGCACGACCTTGGGCATGAACCGGATCAACCGCTGGACCTCGAGGATGTGCAGCCTGCCTGCCTGCGCAGGGTCGATGGTGTCGGATGTCTCGCCGCCGGCGTACTGATATCCGGAGCGGCCACGAATACGCTGGTCACCACCGGAACAGAACGCCCAGCCGCCGTCGTGCGGGGACGGCCCGTTGCCGGTGAGCACGACCGCGCCGACATCCGAGCACATCCTTGCGTGGTCGAGTGCGCGGTAGAGCTCGTCGACGGTGTGCGGGCGGAAGGCGTTGCGCACCTCGGGGCGGTCGAACGCCACCCGGAGCACGCGTTTGCCGCCCCGGCTCTCGGCGGAACGGTGGTAGGTGATGTCGGTGAAGTCGAAGCCTTCGACCTCGGTCCACGCTCGCGGATCGAAGAGCTCGGAGACGGGCCGGGACGGGTCGGCTGCGGCTGGCGTATCGGGATCGGGCACGTCTGGGAGGATAGTTGGCCGGGAGTGCCGCTGTTGCGACGGGAGATCAACGGGTGTGCTGATGCCGACAGAAGCGCGACGGGGAGCACGGCCGTCGGGGGAGCGCCTATGAACCCTTCCACAGCGCAGGCGCGTGTCCTCGTGGACGAACTGGTGCGCAACACCGTCTCGCACGTCGTGGTCTGTCCCGGCTCCCGCAACGCACCGCTGTCCATGGCCCTCTACGACGCGGCGGAGGCCGGACGCCTCGCGATGCATGTCCGGGTGGACGAGCGCACCGCCGCGTTCCTCGCACTGGGCATCGCCGCCCGCACCGGACGCCCGGCGGCGGTGGTGTGCACCTCCGGTACCGCGGCTGCCAACTTCCACCCCGCGGTGCTGGAGGCCGATCGGGCCGGCGTCCCGCTGATCGTGCTCACCGCGGACCGGCCCGCGGAGCTGCGCGCCGCAGGGGCCAACCAGGTGATCGAGCAGGACCGGCTGTACGGGAGCGCGGTGCGCTACTTCGACGAGCTGGCCGTCGCCGAGAAACGGCCCGGCCAGAACGCGTACTGGCGCAGCCAGGTCTGCCGGGCATGGAACGCGGCCTATGGGGAATGGCGGTCCGGTCCGGTGCACCTCAATGTCCCGTTCCGCGAGCCGCTGGTACCGGACTCCGACGGGCTCGACGAGCCGTGGTGCGAGTCGCTCGACGGGCGGGCGAACGGGCAGCGCTGGACGGAGCTGCCCGACTTCGGTGCATTCCCCGCGTTCGTGGTCCCGTCCGCGCGGTGCGGGCTGGTCATCGCGTGCGACTCCGGAGTGCGGGCCGCCGGCGAGTGGGCCGCCGAGCACGGGTGGCCGATCATCTCCGAGACCGGGGCGGCCGGGTTGTCCGGCGACTGCGCCATGACCAGCGGTGCCTGGCTGCTCGCCGTTCCGGAGTTCGTCGCCGCGCACAAGCCGGATCAGGTGCTGTGTATCGGACGGCCGACGGTGTTCCGGCAGGTGGAGTCGCTGCTGGCCGACGAGGACGTGGAGGTGCTGCTGGTACGCCCGGACACCGACTGGCCCGCTCCGGCGCACAACGTGCGACAGGTCGGCCAGTGGTTCGCCGAGCCGACCAAGCCTGCCGATCCCACGTGGCTGGAGCGCTGGCAGCGGGCCGACGGTGCCGCGCGGCGCGCCGTGTCGGAGACGCTGGCCGCGGCACCGTGGCCGACAGGTCCCGGCGTGGCGGCCGAGCTTGTCGACGCGCTGCCACCGGAGTCGTTGCTCGTGATCGGTTCGTCCAACCCGACACGGGATGTCGCGCTGTCCGCAGGCTCGGCCCGACCGGACATCGTGGTGCACCGCAACAGGGGCGTCGCCGGTATCGACGGCACGGTCTCGACGGCGCTCGGTGCGGCCACGGCGCACCGCGGGCCGTCCTACGCCCTGCTCGGCGACCTGACGTTCCTGCACGACATCAACGGCTTGTTGAGCCCTTCCGGTGAGGAGCTGCCGGATCTGACGATCGTGGTGCTCAACGACGACGGGGGCGGTATCTTCTCGCTGCTCGAGCAGGGAGCCGACGAGCACTCCCGCAGTTTCGAGCGCGTGTTCGGGACGCCGCACGGCTCGGACATCGCGGCACTGTGCGCGGGGTACCGGGTCGCGCACACGCGGGCGCACACGCGCACGGAGCTGCGGGAGGCGTTGCGGCCGGCGCGCGGCCTGCGGGTGGTCGAGGTCGTCGTGGACCGCTCGTCGCGGCGTCAGCTGCACACCGGGCTGGGCGAGGCCGTCGGTGCGGCGGTCGCCGCGGCGTTGCGTTCCTGAGCGGCCGACCGGGGCCAGTTCTCGCCGAGCGCGGCGGCGGCCACGCCTGCTCCGTGCGGTCCGGTGCGCGGGCATCGAGCGCGCGGCCCGCGTCGCGGGTCAGCAACACTTCCCCGGGTGTTCGCTCACCGGCCACGTCGGCGCGGTTCGTCCGGTCATTCGCGGTTGTGATGGTTGGGACGTGCGCATCGCGATCGTGACCGAGTCCTTCCTGCCCCAGGTCAACGGCGTAACCAACTCGGTGTTGCGGGTGCTCGAACACCTGCGTGCCGCTGGGCACCGGACCCTCGTGATCGCACCGGGCTCCGGTATGGAGTGGTACGGGGACACGCGGGTCGTCCGGCTGCCCGCTGTGCAGCTACCCGCCGTGAAGTCGTTGCCGGTCGGGTTGCCGACAAGGGCGTTGGACGCGGCACTGGAGGAGTTCGGCCCGGACGTGGTGCACCTCGCGTCCCCGTTCGTGGTGGGGGCGCGTGGCGCGCAGGCGGCGCGCCGTCTCGGCGTGCCGAGCGTGGCCGTCTACCAGACCGATGTCGCGGGTTTCGCCGACTCGTACGGGCTGGGATTCGCGCGCCGGGCGGCGTGGCGATGGATCAGGCGGCTGCACAGCACTGTCGACCGTACGCTCGCCCCCTCCACGGAGTCGGCTCGGCAACTGCACGAGCACGGCGTGCCGCGGGTGCACCTGTGGCGGCGCGGGGTGGACGTCTCGCGGTTCTCTCCCGAGCTCGCCGACCGCGGCCTGCGGGCGGCGCTGGCTCCGCACGGTGAGCTGCTGGTGGGGTTCGTCGGGCGGCTGGCACCGGAGAAGGAGGTGGACAGGCTGGCCGCGCTGGAGAACGTCCCCGGCGTGCGGTTGGTCGTGGTCGGGGACGGTCCGGCGCGGGAGGCTCTGCGCCGGCGCATGCCGGGTGCGGCGTTCCTCGGGGCTCGCTACGGGGACGAGCTGGCTGCCGTGTACGCGAGCCTGGACGTGTTCGTGCACACGGGCCCGCACGAGACGTTCTGCCAGACGGTCCAGGAAGCGATGGCCTCGGGCGTGCCCGTGCTGGCTCCTGCCGCGGGCGGTCCGATGGACCTGGTGCGTGACGGCGTGACCGGCTACCTGCTCCCCGTGGAGCGGGGCGCGTTCCGAGCTGCCCTGCTCGGCCGGATCGATCAGCTCGCAGACGACCGGTCGCGTGCCGGCATGGGTGCGCGCGGGCGAGCCACCGTACGCGCGCGCACCTGGCAGGCGGTCTGCGCCGAGCTGCTCGTGCACTACGGCGACGTCACCGGCTCGCCGGTGAGCCCCGGCGGTGACGCCGTCGAGGACGGGTACGCGGGACGGATGAGCGCGTAGGGCGCGCGGCAGGCTGCGGACGCGGAAGCCGGGGCGCTCGCACTGCCCGCGCGTACCGCCGGTGGGGCAGGGTTACTAGGCTGCTCACTATGTCGCGCGCCAATCTGGACAAGGACCCCCGCGAGGTCGCGGCGATGTTCGATGACGTAGCGAAGGGGTACGACCGCGCGAACTCGGCGATGACCTTCGGGTTCGACCGGCGCTGGCGCAACGTCGCCGCGAACATCCTGGACGCCACCCACGGTGATCGCGTGCTCGACCTTGCCGCGGGAACCGGGGTGTCCACCGCCGAGTTCGCCAGGCACGGCGCGTGGTGCGTCGCGGCCGATTTCTCGGTGGAGATGCTGCGCAACGGCAAGCAGCGCGGCGTGCCGATGGTGGCCGCGGACGCGCTGCGGCTGCCGTTCGCCGACGAGTCGTTCGACGCCGCGGCGATCCTGTTCGGCCTGCGCAACTTCGTGGACACCGCTGCCGCGCTCGCCGAGGTCGCTCGGGTGGTCAAACCGGGTGGCCGGCTGGTGATCTGCGAGGTTTCCACCCCGCCCAACCCGCTGATGCGGTTCCTGCACACCAAGTTCCTCATGCGCGTGCTGACCTGGTTCGGTAAGCGGGTCTCGTCGAACCCGGACGCGTACTCCTACCTCGCCGAGTCGATGGCCGCGTGGCCGCAGCAGCGCGAGCTCGGCGAGATCATCGCCGCTGCCGGCTGGTCCGGTGTCGAATGGCTGAACGTCACCTTCGGGGTGGTCGCGATCCACCGCGCTGTCAAGCCGGAGCAGGAGTGACGGCACGTGTGACCCACGGGCCGGGGGACACCGAGCGTGCCCGGGCTAGGGTGGCGCCATGAGCACGGCGAGTCGGCGTCGTCCCGACGAGGACGCGGAGGTCATTGTTGTCGGTGCGGGCCCTGCGGGGGCGACCGTGGCGACCTACCTCGCCCGCGCGGGTGTCGATGTCCTTGTACTGGAGAAGACCACGTTTCCCAGGGACAAGGTGTGCGGGGACGGCTTGACCCCGCGCGGGGTCAAGCAGCTGATCGACCTCGGGATCGACACGCGCGAGGAAGCGGGCTGGGTGCACAGCAGGGGCCTGCGCATCCTCGCGGGCGAGCACACCATCGAGCTGGACTGGCCGGAGCTGAGCAACTACCCGCCCTACGGGGTCTCGCGCACCCGCCACGACTTCGACGAGCTGCTCGCCCGTACCGCCGAGCGTGCGGGGGCGAGGTTGCAGGAGCGCACGGCGGTGACCGAAGCGATCACCGAGGAGCGCACCGGCAGGGTCGTCGGGGTGCGCGGCAAGTTCGGGCCGGACAAGGAGCCGGTGGCCTACCGCGCGCCGCTGGTGCTGGCCTGTGACGGCGTGTCGGCCCGGCTCGCGCTGTCGGTCGGGATCGACAAGCTCGACAACCGGCCGATGGGCGTGGCGGTCCGGCGTTACTACAAGAGCCCGAAGCACGACGACCCGATGATCGAGGGTCACCTGGAGCTGTGGGACCGGCGTGACCCGGACGACCCCAGGTTGCTGCCCGGCTACGGATGGGCGTTCCCGCTCGGCGACGGCACCGTCAACGTGGGGCTGGGTATCCTGTCGACGAGCAAGGCGTTCCGGAACACCGACTACCGGGCCCTGATGCGTTCGTGGCTGGACTCCACCCCTCAGGAGTGGGGGTTCCGGGAGGAGAACGCGATCGGCCGGATCGGTGGCGCGGGCCTGCCGATGGGGTTCAACCGCACCCCGCACTACCGCAACGGCCTGCTGTTACTCGGGGACGCCGGGGGGATGGTCAGCCCGTTCAACGGGGAAGGCATCTCCGCGGCGATGGAGTCGGCCCAGCTGGCCGCCGAGTGCGTCGTACAGGCACTCGCCCGGCCCGAGGGGCCGTCTAGGGAACGTGCCCTGCAGGGCTATCCGCGGGCGCTGTCCGAGGAGATGGGTGGCTACTACCGGCTGGGTAACCTGTTCGCCAAGGCGATCGGCAACCCGAAGGTGATGCGCGCGTCGACGAAGTACGGGCTGCGCATCAAGAGCCTCCTCCCGCTGATCTACAAGGGTATGTCGGGCTGTTACCAGACGCGGGGCGGCGACGCGGTGGATCGCCTGATCACGACGGCGTCCCGGCTGACTCCGAGCGCGTAGGCACCGCTGTCCCGCTCGGCGGCCTCACCCGCGCCGTGCGCGGGACCCGCCCGGTCATCACGGCGGTGCCGTTGGTCACGGCGGCGTCGCGCCGTAAAAGCCGTGTGATCTTTCTCGCGTCTCCGGTTCGGCGCTCGTGACTGCCCGGTGCCGCGCGCCGCCTGCGCGGCGTATCTCCCGGGTGACCACGTCGTTCCCGCTGCGCTCGGCGGCGACGTCACCGATGCGGGGTGAGGACCCTGCGGGAGACGAATCGTGTTCGAAAGGGGGGCCAGGTCACAACCGGCGTAATGTGCGTCCTAGACTACGGCCAGATCTTGTGAACGCGTTCACAACGCTGTGCGCATGCTTGTGAACGGATTCACAAGACGTCCGCCGGTTCGCGGCCCGCCCGGGCGGGTGGTTGACCGGTAACCCGTTGGGGCCGGACGTGATCCGGGTCTCTTAGGGTGCCCCGCAGAGACTGCGGAACAGGACAGGAACGCCCAGCCGGCAAGGGCTGTGTCCGGAGCAGGAAAGGACGACGGTGCCAATGCTCGAGGCCGAGCCAGCCGCAGCAGCCACCGACGTATGGCACTTCGCGCAGGAAGCGGGAGTCACCAGCAGCGTCGAGACCTATCTCCCGCTGGTGCTGCTCCTCGCGCTTTCCACGGGGTTCGCGCTCTTCTCGGTCGTGATCGCCCCGCTGGTCGGGCCGAAGCGCTACAACTCGGCCAAGGTCGAACCGTACGAGTGCGGTATCGAGGCGTCCCCTCAACCGGTGGTCGGTGGTGGCCGGATCCCGGTGAAGTTCTACCTGACCGGGATGCTGTTCATCCTGTTCGACATCGAGATGGTCTTTCTCTACCCGTACGCGGTCGCTGCCGACTCGATCGGCCTGTTCGGTTTCGTCGCCGTCACGATCTTCATCGTCGCGATCACCGTCCCGTACGTGTACGAGTGGGCGCGAGGGGGCTTGGAATGGGATTGATCGCGCGTCACCCGCGCTCGCGTGCGTGGCTCGGTGCGCACGCGGTGTGTACGACCCGCAGTCGAGCCGAGCAGGGAGGGACCCATCATGGGGCTTGAGGAGAAGCTACCGAGCGGGATCATGCTGGCCAGCGTGGAGAAGCTGGCCAACTGGTCGCGACAGTCCTCGTTGTGGCCCGCGACCTTCGGGCTGGCTTGCTGCGCGATCGAGATGATGACCACCGGCGGTCCGCGCTACGACCTGTCCCGCTTCGGCATGGAGGTCTTCCGCGCGTCGCCGCGGCAGGCCGACCTGATGATCGTGGCCGGGCGGGTGAGCCAGAAGATGGCCCCTGTCCTGCGGCAGATCTACGACCAGATGTCCGAGCCCAAGTGGGTGCTGTCCATGGGCGTCTGTGCCTCGTCCGGCGGGATGTTCAACAACTACGCCATCGTGCAGGGTGTCGACCACGTCGTTCCCGTCGACATGTACCTGCCGGGTTGCCCGCCCCGGCCCGAGATGTTGATCGACGCGATCATGAAGCTGCACGCGAAGATCAACGAGGAGCCGATGGGGCCGCGGCGGGCCGAGGAGAAGGCCGAACGCGGTGAGGAGCTCCCGCTTCCGCCGTCGTCGGTGAAACACGCCCCCAAGTCCACCCGCGAAGCGCGGCTGGCAGAGGTCCCCGCCAACGAGGTAGAGGGGCGACGTCGTAGCACCATCCCGCTCGAGCTGCTTGAGGAGCGATGAGGCAGCGTGACCGAACCTGACGAACCCACCACACCCACCACCGACTCGAGCGCCGCCGATGCGGGCTCCGACGGCGGCTCCGGCACGCAGGGGCCGGCCGCGCAGCCCGACGAGGTGGCGGAGAGCAAGCCACAGCCGGGCGGCACCCAGTCCAGTGCCGAGCGCAGCGGCGGTAACGGTGGCGACAGCCTCGAGCCGTATGGCGCGCGCCCGGCCGAGCCGGTGGTCGCCGGCCGCGCGCGCAGGGGGATGTTCGGTGTCTCCGGGACGGGGGACACCTCCGGTTACGGCGGGCTCCGCCTGCCCGCGTACGTCCCGCCCGCTGCCGAACGGCCCTACGGCGGCTGGTTCGACGAGTTCGTCGACGATTTCCTTGCCGCGCTGGACGAGAACGGGATCCCGCGCGATGCGATCCAGCAGATCACGGTCGACCGTGGCGAGATCACCTTCTACGTGCGGCGGGAGCATCTCGTCGGTGTCTGCCGCACGCTGCGTGACGACGGCGCGCTGCGTTTCGAGTTCTGCAGCTCGGTCTCCGGTGTCGACTTCGGGGAGGATGTGCCGCAGCGGCTGCACTCCACCTACCACCTGACCTCGATGACCTACCGCAGGAGGATCCGGCTCGAGGTCTGCGTGGACGTCGACGACCCGCATGTTCCGTCCATCGTGGACGTCTATCCGGCAGCGGACTGGCAGGAGCGAGAGGCCTGGGACATGTTCGGCATCATCTACGACGGCCATCCGGGCCTGACCCGCATCCTGATGCCCGATGACTGGGAAGGGCACCCGCAGCGGAAGGACTACCCGCTCGGCGGTATCCCCGTGGAGTACAAGGGCACCGAGGTTCCTCCCCCCGACCAGCGGAGGGCGTACTCATGAGCAACAACGACAGTGCCAACGGCTCCGGCGACGCGCGCGCACACGACGCCACGCTGCACGACAAGGGGCTGGCGGATGTGACCACGGGCGTGGACACCAGCCCGGAGGGCTCGGAAAGCGACCCCTACGCCCAGTACAGGGACACGACCGAAGGCAGGGTCTTCACCGTCACCGGTGGTGACTGGGACGAGGCCATGGCCGACGTCGGCGGGGACGAGCGGATCGTGATGAACCTCGGCCCGCAACACCCGTCCACGCACGGGGTGCTGCGGCTGGTGGTCGAGATCGAAGGTGAGACCGTCACCAACCTGCGCACGGTCGTGGGGTACCTGCACACCGGTATCGAGAAGAACACCGAGGTCCGCAACTGGACGCAGGGCGTCACCTTCGTGACACGAATGGACTACCTGGCACCCCTGTCCAACGAGGCCGCGTACTGCATGGGTGTCGAGAAGCTGCTCGGCCTGGAGATCCCGCGCCGGGCGCAGGTGATCCGCGTGCTGTTGCTCGAGCTCAACAGGATCAGCTCGCACATGGTCGCGCTGGCTACAGGTGGCATGGAGCTGGGCGCACTCACCGCGATGACCGCCGGGTTCCGGGAACGCGAGGAGGTCCTGCACCTGCTCGAGTACCTCACAGGGCAGCGGATGAACCACTCGTACATCCGGCCGGGCGGTCTGGCCCAGGACGTTCCGGAGGACACGCCGGAGAAGGTCGGCGAGTTCGTCAAGCTGATGAAGAAGCGGCTGCCGGACTACGACAGGATGCTCACCGGCCAGCCGATCTGGCAGAACCGCCTGAAGGGCGTCGGCTACCTGCCGGTCGATGCGTGCCTGGCGCTCGGCGCGAGCGGTCCGATACTGCGCGCTGCCGGGCTCGGATGGGACCTGCGCAAGACCGAGCCCTACCTCGGCTACGAGGAGTACGACTTCGAGGTGCCGGTCTCCAACGACGCCGACGCCTTCGCGCGGTACGTGCTGCGGGTCGAGGAGATCCACCAGTCGTTGCGGATCATCGAGCAGGCCGTGCAGAAGCTGGAGCCGGGACCGGTGATGGTCTCCGACCAGAAGATCGCCTGGCCCGCCCAGCTGTCGGTGGCCTCCGACGGGATCGGCAACTCGCTGGATCACGTGCGCAACATCATGGGCCAGTCGATGGAGGCGTTGATCCACCATTTCAAACTCGTGACCGAAGGCTTCAGCGTGCCGCCCGGCCAGGTCTACACCGCGGTCGAGTCGCCACGCGGCGAGCTCGGGTACCACATGGTTTCGGACGGCGGTACGCGACCGATGCGGGTTCACGTGCGTGACCCCAGTTTCGTGAACCTGCAGTCCATGCCGGCGATGTCGGAAGGGGGGATGGTCGCGGACGTCATCGCGGCCGTCGCCTCGCTTGATCCGGTGATGGGAGGGTGTGATCGGTGACCGAGGCGCACGAACAGGCGCGGTCAGCCGCGCGGGAACCGTCCGTGGACCCCGCGACCGACCCGTCGGCGGGGGAGGTCTTCGACGCGGACATCCATGCCAAGGCACGCGAGGTCATCGCGCGTTACCCGCAGTCCCGGTCGGCCCTGCTCCCCCTGCTGCACCTGGTGCAGTCGGTGCAGGGCTATGTCAGCCGGGAGGGCATCACCTTCTGCGCGCGGCATCTCGACCTGAGTGAAGCCGAGGTCAGCGGGGTCGTCACGTTCTACACGATGTACAAGCGCCGGCCGTGTGGCCAGCACCTGGTCAGCGTGTGCACCAACACCCTGTGTGCCGCCCTCGGCGGCGACGCGGTGTATCGCAGGCTGTGCGAGCACCTCGGCGAGGAGGGCAGGCCGCTCGGGCACGAGGAGACCGCGGGTACGCCGGGGGAGCAGGGCTCGATCACGATCGAGCACGCCGAGTGCCTCGCGGCATGCGACCTCGCACCAGTGCTCCAGGTGAACTACGAGTACTTCGACAACCAGTCACCGGACAGCGCGGTCGAGCTGGTCGACGCGTTGCGTAACGGGGACAAGCCGGCTCCGACGCGGGGGGCGCCGCTGACGGACTTCCGTTCGGCGGAGCTGCAGCTCGCCGGGTTCTTCCCGGATGACTCCGAACAGTCCCGGTCCGATGTTGATGCGCCGACCGCCGCCGAGGAGACGGTGCGCGGCGCGCGGCTGGCGCAGGATCGTGGCTGGACCGCCCCCGCCATGCCGGACGATGTCGCCCTGCCGGAGGTGGAGCAGAAGTGAGCGATCCGATCACGCCAGTGCTGACCAAGCGGTGGCTCTCGCCGAACTCGTGGCGGCTGTCCACCTACGAGCAGCTCGAAGGCTACACCGCGGTGCGCAAGGCGTTGCGCGGTACGCCGGAACAGCTCGTGTCGCTGATCAAGGAAGCGGGCCTGCGCGGACGTGGAGGTGCCGGGTTCCCCGCAGGCGTGAAGTGGGGCTTCATGCCGAAGGATGAGGAGAAGCCGCACTACCTGGTGATCAACGCGGACGAGGGAGAGCCGGGTACCTGCAAGGACATCCCGCTGATGATGGCCGACCCGCACTCGCTGATCGAGGGCTGCATCATCTCCGCCTACGCGATGCGCGCGCACCGCTGCTTCATCTACGTGCGCGGTGAGGTGCTGCACTGTATGCGCAGGCTCAGCGCGGCGGTGTCCGAGGCCTACGAGGCGGGCTACCTCGGTTCCGACATCCTCGGTTCCGGCTTCGACCTGGACATCACCGTGCACGCCGGGGCAGGCGCGTACATCTGCGGCGAGGAGACCGCGCTGCTGGACTCGCTGGAGGGTCGCAGGGGCGAGCCGCGGCTCAAGCCGCCGTTCCCCGCTGCCTCGGGGCTGTACGCGCAGCCGACGACGGTGAACAACGTGGAGACCATCGCGACGGTCCCGTTCATCGTCAACGGGGGCGTGGACTGGTTCCGTGCGATGGGGACGGAGAAGTCGCCCGGCCCGAAGATCTACTCGATCTCCGGCCATGTGGAGCATCCCGGCCAGTACGAGGCGCCGCTGGGCACCACGCTGCGCGAGCTGCTGGATCTGGCAGGCGGGATGAAGGACGGTATCCCGCTGAAGTTCTGGACGCCGGGTGGCTCGTCCACTCCGCTGTTCACCGCCGAGCACCTCGATGTCCCGCTGGACTTCGAGGGTGCGGCCGAGGCAGGTTCGATGCTCGGCACCACAGCCCTGATGATCTTCAACGAGACGGTGTCCGTGCCGTGGGCAGTCATGAAATGGACGCAGTTCTACCGGCACGAGTCCTGCGGAAAGTGCACGCCGTGCAGGGAAGGGACGTACTGGCTCGCGCAGATCCTCGAGCGGATGGTCGACGGCCGCGGCACCGAGGAGGACATCGAGACGCTGCTCGACGTGTGCGACAACGTGCTCGGCCGGTCCTTCTGCGCGCTCGGTGACGGCGCGGTCAGCCCGATCACCAGCGGAATCCAGTACTTCCGATCCGAGTTCCTCGAGCTGTGCAGGCAGAACGCCACCTCGTCTGCGGCCAGTTCAGGGGGAGACGCCCAATCGGCCTTGGTGGGAGCCCAGTCATGACGATCGCACCCGAGGAACAGCAGACGCAGGTGCCGGAAGGGCATGTCAAGCTGACCATCGACGGGCAGGAGGTCATCGCTCCGGAAGGGGAGCTGGTGATCCGCACCGCCGAACGGATCGGCACCGTTATCCCGCGGTTCTGTGACCATCCCCTGCTCGACCCGGCAGGCGCGTGCCGCCAGTGCCTCGTCGAGGTCGAGGTGAACGGGCGTGCGATGCCCAAACCGCAGGCCTCCTGCACGATCGCGGTCGCGGACGGAATGGTCGTGCAGACCCAGAAGTCCTCCGAGGTCGCGAACAAGGCGCAGGAGGGGGTGATGGAGCTACTGCTCATCAACCACCCGCTGGACTGCCCGATCTGCGACAAGGGTGGCGAGTGCCCGCTGCAGAACCAGGCCATGGCGCACGGCAGGGCGACCTCTCGATTTGTCGACACCAAGCGGACCTTCCCCAAGCCGCTGTCGATCTCCTCGCAGGTGCTGCTCGACCGCGAGCGATGCGTGCAGTGCCAGCGCTGCACGCGCTTTTCCGAGCAGATCGCCGGTGACCCGTTCATCGAGATGCTGGAGCGCGGGCCGAGCCAGCAGGTCGGTACGGCGGAGACCAGCGACATCGTCGACTCCGCCTCGCACACCTCGGCGGGCGAGCCGTTCCAGAGCTACTTCTCTGGCAACACCATCCAGATCTGCCCGGTCGGCGCGCTGACCTCAGCGGAGTACCGCTTCCGCTCCCGCCCGTTCGACCTGGTCTCCGCGCCGAGCGTCTGCGAACACTGCGCCGCGGGGTGTGCCCAGCGCACCGACTTCCGGCGAGGCAAGGTGATGCGCAGGCTGGCCGGGGAGGACCCGGAGGTCAACGAGGAGTGGGACTGCGACAAGGGTCGCTTCGCCTTCCGCTACGCCGCCGCGCGGGACCGGATCCGTAAGCCGCTCGTGCGCGACTCCGGCGACGGCGTGCTGCGGGAGGCGTCGTGGACGGAGGCGCTCCGGGTCACGTCCGAGGCGCTGCTCGGCGCGCGCGCCGGCGCGGGGGTCGGCGTGCTCAGCGGCGGTCGGCTCACCGTCGAGGACGCCTACGCCTATGCCAAGTTCGCGCGTGTGGCACTGGGTACCAATGACATCGACTTCCGCGCCCGCGCCCACTCGGACGAGGAGCTGGAGTTCCTGACCGGCCGCGTGCTCGGGACCTCACCGGGCTCGGCGGTCAGCTACGCCGACATCGAGAAGGCTCCCGCCGTTCTGTGCGTGGCCTTCGAGCCGGAAGAGGAGTCGCCGATCGTGTTCCTGCGGCTGCGCAAGTCGGCGCGGGACCGCGGAACCAGGGTGTTCCACATCGGGCAGTGGGCGACGCCCGCTGTGCGTAAGACCTTCGGTGAGCTGCTCACCTGCGCGCCCGGTGCGGAGGCGGCCGTGCTCGACGGGATCGCCGAGCACGCCAGTGACCTCGACGAGGCACTGCGCACGGACGGCGCGCTCGTGCTGGTCGGCGAGCGGGCCGCTGAGGTCCCCGGACTGTTCGCCGCCGTGGACAGCCTGGTGCGGCGTACCGGGGCGAGGGCGGCGTGGGTGCCCCGGCGTGCCGGGGAGCGTGGCTCGCTCGACGCGGGGGCCGCACCCACGTTGCTGCCGGGTGGCATCCGGTACGACGACGAGCGCGCCAGGAACGAGCTCGAGTCGCTGTGGGGGCTCGAGGGCGGGGCGCTGCCCGCGCGGCGCGGGCGCGACACCGCGGGGATGCTCGCCGCGGCCGCGCGAGGCGAGCTGGACGCTCTCGTCGTGGGCGGGGTGGACCCCGATGACCTGCCGGACCCCGAGGGTGCGCTGCGGGCCCTCCGCGCCGCCGGATTCGTGCTCAGCATCGAGATGCGGCCGAGCCCTGTCACCGAGCTCGCCGACGTGGTCCTGCCGATCGCCCCTGCCGACGAGAAGTCCGGCAGCTACCTCAACTGGGAGGGACGTTCCCGCGGTTTCGAGGTCACCCTCGCCGGTACGGGTGCGCTCCCGGACTGCCGGTTGCTGGACACGCTGGCCGTCGAGATGGACGTCGACCTGTTCACCCAGACGCCTGCCGCGGCCGCCGCGGATCTCGCGAAGGTCTGTGAACTGCGCGGCAGCACGGCCACCGGGCAACCGGTGGAAGCGGGCTCGTCGGCGCGGCGCGAGCTCGGTACGGGGCAGGTGTGGCTCGCGACCTGGCGTGAGCTGATCGACAACGCATCCCTGCAGGTGGACGAGCCCTACCTGGCCGGAACCGCGCGGCGCGCCGTGCTGCGCCTGTCGCCTGCCACGGCGCAGCGTTTCGGTATCGAGCGGGGGAAGCCTGCGAGCGTGCACACCGAGCTCGGTACGTTGACCCTGCCCGCCGAGCTCACGGACATGCCCGATGACGTCGTCTGGGTGCCCGCACGGTCCCCGGTCTCGGTGCGTAGCGCTCTCGGGGCCGGGCACGGTGCCGCGGTCGGGCTCGCGGCGGCGAGTACAGAGGGAGACCGAGGATGAACGCGCTTCTCGCCCAGGCCCCCGAGGAGATGACCCGGGGTGAGGTGCTGGCCAATGACCCGTTGTGGCTGGTGCTGCTGAAGGTCGTCCTGCTGTTCGGTTTCGGCGTGCTCATGACGCTGTTCATGATCGTCTGGGAGCGCAAGGTCGTGGCGCGGATGCAGCACCGTAGCGGGCCGAACCGGGTGGGCCCCGGTGGCTGGCTGCAGTCGCTGGCCGACGGCATCAAGCTCGCGTTCGCCGAGGAGATCATCCCGGCCAACGCCGACAAGAAGGTGTACTTCATCGCGCCGGTGATCTCCGCGGCTACGGCGTTCGCCACCTTCTCGGTGATCCCCTTCGCGCCGCAGGTGGAGATCTTCGGGCACACCACCTACCTGCAACTGATCGACATCCCGGTCGGCGTGCTCGTGGTCCTGGCAGCCTCGGCCATCGGGGTGTACGGCATCGTGCTCGGCGGCTGGGCCTCGGGCTCGCCGTACCCGCTGCTCGGGTCGTTACGGTCGGCGGCGCAGGTGATCTCCTACGAGATCGCGATGGGCCTGTCGCTGGTCGCGGTGATCCTGTACGCCCAGTCGCTGTCCACAGGCGATATCGTCGACGCCCAGGTGGACGGCTGGTTCGCGTTCCTCCTGCTGCCGAGCTTCGTGATCTTCTTGATCTCGATCGTCGGTGAGACCAACAGGGCGCCGTTCGACCTGCCCGAGGCCGAGTCGGAGCTGGTCGGCGGGTTCCACACCGAGTACAGCTCGCTGAAGTTCGCGCTGTTCTTCCTCGCCGAGTACGTGATGATCGTGTCGTTGTCGGCGTTCACCGTGACGCTGTTCCTCGGTGGCTACATGGCGCCGTGGCCGCTGTCGATGATCGGTGACGGGATGCTGAACGAGGGCTGGTGGCCGTTCCTGTGGTTCGTGCTCAAGTGCCTGGTCATCATGTTCCTGTTCATCTGGCTGCGCGGCACCCTGCCGCGGTTCCGCTACGACCAGTTCATGCGGCTCGGCTGGAAGGTGCTCATCCCCGTCAACCTGGCGTGGATCGTGCTGATCGCAGGCATCCGGGCGATCCGGACCGACGCCGAGGTGACCACGAACCAGATCCTGATCTTCGGTGGCGCGGTTATCGCCGTCATCGTGCTGCTGAGCCTGCTGATCCCGGAGAAGCCGGCCCCTGCCGATGACGACCGGGTGCCGGTGACCGGTGGCGACTACCCGGTTCCGCCGCTGGACCTCGAGGTGCCGAAGAAGCCCAAGCGGCGGACCGTGACCGGCTCCGGTGGGCGCAGCAGCAACTCCGAGATCGGCACCGAAGGCCGGAAGGAGGCCGACGACAATGGGAATGTTTGATCCGATCAAGGGCTTCGGGGTCACCTTCTCGACCATGTTCAAGAAGGTGGTGACCGAGCAGTACCCGGAGGAGTTCCACCCCACGGCCCCGCGTTACCGCGCTCGGCACCAGCTCAACCGCCACCCGGACGGCTTGGAGAAATGCGTCGGGTGCGAGCTCTGCGCGTGGGCATGCCCCGCGGACGCGATCTTCGTGGAGGGTGGCGACAACACCGAGGAGGAGCGCTACTCGCCAGGGGAGCGCTACGGCAAGGACTACCAGATCAACTACCTGCGGTGCATCGGCTGCGGGCTGTGCGTCGAGGCATGCCCGACGCGCTCGCTGACGATGATCAACTTCTACGAGCTCGCCGACGACGACCGGCGGAAGCTCATCTACACCAAGGAAGACCTGATGGCTCCGCTGTTGCCGGGTATGGAGGAGCCGCCTCACCCCATGCGGCTCGGCGACGACGAGCAGGACTACTACACCTACGGTCCGGAGCTCGAGCGTGACCGGTCCGGCAAGGACGAGGAGGCACTGCAGTGACGTCGTTCGTCGAGGCGGGCCTCGTGCTGGCCCAGACTCCCGGCCAGGAAGCGGTGACGGCCGGCGAGGCCGCCGCGTTCTGGGTACTCGGTCCGCTGGCCGTCGCGGGCGCGCTCGGCATGGTCTTCGTGCGCAACGCGGTGCACTCCGCGCTGTGGCTCGTGGTCACCATGCTGACGCTCGGCGTGTTCTACCTGATCCAGAACGCCTCGTTCCTCGGCTTCACCCAGATCATCGTCTACACCGGCGCGGTCATGATGCTGTTCCTGTTCGTGCTGATGATGGCCGGAAAGGACAGTTCGGACGCGCTGGTCGAGGCATTGCGTGGTCAACGGCTGGCAGCCGCGGTTTTCGGTGTCGGCTTCGCGGTCTTGCTGTCGGCCGCGCTGGTCCGGTCGCTGCGCGACACGCAGTTCGCCCCGCCGCTGGACCCCACGAGCCCCGAAGGCGGTGGCGCAGGCGGGCTCGGTGAGTTGATCTTCACCGACTACCTGTTCCCGTTCGAGCTCACCGCCGCCCTGTTGATCGTCGCCGGCCTCGCGGGCATCGTGCTCGCCCAGCGTGACAAGCGTGACGAGGGAGTCAAGCGCTCGCAGCGCGAGCTGGTCGAGGCGCGCTTCCGCGGCGAGTACGAGCGGCCTTCCGGCAGGCCGGGGCCCGGCGTGTTCGCCACCGGCAACTCGGTGGCCACGCCTGCGTTACTGCCGGACGGCAGCATCGCGGAGGACTCGCTGTCCGACCTGATCGAGTCGACGCCGACTGCGCGTCGCGTCTCGCCGCCCGGGTGGATGCGTGCGCTGGACAGCGCCGAGCAGGCCGAGGGCGTCCACGGCGACGAGGGCGACGGCGCGGGGCCGAGCACGACCGACGATGAGGGGAGCGAGCGGTGACCCCGGAGTACTACCTGCTGCTGTCGGCGCTGCTTTTCTCCATCGGGGCCGTCGGTGTCCTGGTGCGGCGCAACGCGATCGTGGTGTTCATGTGCATCGAGCTGATGCTGAACTCGGTCAATCTCAGCCTGGTCACCTTCGCCCGGATCGAGGGCACCCTCGACGGTCAGGTCATGGCGTTCTTCGTCATGGTGGTCGCGGCCGCGGAAGTGGTCGTCGGGCTCGCCATCATCATGTCCATCTTCCGTACTCGCAGGTCGGCGTCCATCGACGACACCAACCTGCTGAAGTATTGACCCCGGGGAGTGGGAGTGCTGCCGGAAACGAACGGGAAGACTGTAGGGGTTAGACAGTGATCGCATCATCGTGGCTGCTGGTGGCCTTGCCCGCCCTTGGCGCACTCGTCCTGCTCGCCGGTGGCAAGCGGACGGACGGGTGGGGGCACCTGCTGGGGTGCGCGACGGTCATCGCATCCTTCGCCTACGCACTGGCACTGTTCACCACATTGCTCGGCAGGCAGGCCGCGGACCGCTCGGCCGAGGCGCACCTGTTCTCGTGGATCCCCGTCGGCGAGCTGCAGGTGGACATCGCGCTGCTGATCGATCCGCTGTCGGTGACGTTCGCCCTGCTGATCACCGGTGTGGGCGCGGTGATCCACGTGTACTCGCTCGGCTACATGGGAGACGACCCGGAGCGCAGGAAGTTCTTCGCCTACATGAACCTGTTCGTGGCGGCGATGCTGGTGCTCGTGCTCGGCAACGGGTTCGTCAGCCTGTACCTCGGCTGGGAAGGCGTCGGGCTGGCCTCCTACCTGCTCATCGGTTTCTGGCAGTACAAACCGAGCGCGGCGACCGCTGCGAAGAAGGCCTTCGTCATGAACCGGGTCGGCGACATCGGTCTCGCCGTTGCGATCTTCCTGATGTGGAAACACATCGGCGGAACCTCGTACGCGGAGGTCTTCGCAGGGATCGGCGACGTACCCACCGACGTCGCTCTGGTGATCGCGCTGCTGTTGCTGCTCGGCGCGTGCGGCAAGTCCGGCCAGGTACCGCTGCAGGCGTGGCTGCCGGACGCGATGGAAGGTCCCACGCCGGTCTCCGCGCTGATCCACGCGGCGACGATGGTGACCGCGGGTGTCTACCTCATCGCACGGGCCAACCCGATCTACAACGTGACCCCGACCGGGCAGCTGGTCGTGACCATCATCGGTGCGGTCACCCTGCTGGTCGGAGCGATCATCGGCTGCGCGTACGACGACATCAAGAAGGTGCTCGCCTACTCCACGGTGAGCCAGATCGGGTACATGATGCTCGCTGTCGGGCTCGGCCCGTTCGGCTACGCGCTGGCGATCATGCACCTGCTCACGCACGGCTTCTTCAAGGCGGGTCTGTTCCTCGGCGCGGGCTCGGTCATGCACGGCATGAACGACGAAGTCGACATGCGCAAGTTCGGTGGTCTCTACCGGAAGATGCCCATCACCTTCGTCACCTTCGGACTCGGGTACCTGGCTCTGATCGGGTTCCCGTTCCTGTCCGGCTACTACTCCAAGGACGCCATCATCGACGCGGCCTTCGGCCAGGGCGGTTGGCAGGGCTGGGTCTTCGGCGGCGCCGCGCTGCTCGGCGCAGGTATCACCGCCTTCTACATGACCCGTTTGATGGTGTTGACGTTCTTCGGCAAGCAGCGCTGGGCGGAGCTGACCGACAGCGAGGGACGCGAGTTCCACCCCCACGAGTCGGGCCCGGTCATGACGGTGCCGATGATGCTGCTGGCGGTCGGCTCCGTGGGCGCGGGGTACTTCTTCGTGCAGGGCGAGCGCCTTGTGCACTGGCTGACTCCGTCGCTCGGCGAGCTGGAACACGGCGCCGAGCCGGTGCTCGGCCACGGCACCGTGGTCGCCGCCACGATGACCGCCGTAGCCCTCGGGGTGGTCCTGGCCGTGTTGCTGGTCGCAAGGCCAGAGACCCCGGTCGAGCGCCCAGCACGGGTGAGCGCGGTGGTACAGGCGGCCCGCGCGGATCTCTACGGTAATGCGCTCAATGAGGCGCTGTTCGCGCGTCCCGGTATCTGGCTGTCCAGGGCGCTGGTCTACGTGGACAACAGGGGCGTCGACGGGGTCGTCAACGGCCTCGCGGCCGGGCTCGGCGGCGGTTCCGGGCGGCTGCGCAGGTTGCAAACCGGGTTCGTCCGCTCCTATGCGCTGTCCATGCTTGCCGGAGCCGGTGTGCTCCTCGGCCTGTTGTTGATGGTGAGGTTCGTATGACCTGGCTACTCGCGCTGATCCTGCTGCCACTGGTCGGCGCCGCCGTCGTCGCGGGACTACGCGGTAATGACCGGCTCGCCACGCTGACCGCGCTCGGCTTCTCGCTGGCCACCCTGCTGCTGGTGGTGCCGCTGTGGGCGGGCTACGAGCCGGCAGGTGACCGGATGCAGCAGACCAGCTCTATCGAGTGGATCCCGCAGTTCGGGATCCACTTCGCCTTCGGCATCGACGGGATCGCGCTGGTGATGATCGCCGTGATCGCGTTGCTGGTCCCGCTGGTGATCGGTGTCCTCGGTGTCACGGACAAGCTTCCGGAAGGCCGCAGCGCGGGCGGCTACCTGTCGCTGCTGCTCGTTCAGCAGTCGCTGACCATCGGGGTGTTCGCGGCGACCGACGTGTTCCTGTTCTACGTGCTGTTCGAGGTCATGCTGATCCCGATGTACTTCCTCATCGGGGCCTACGGCGGACCGAACAGGCAGTACGCGGCGGTGAAGTTCTTCCTCTACTCGTTCCTCGGTGGCCTGATCATGCTGGCCTCGGTGATCGGTTCGTACGTGCTGGCCGCCGACGAGCTCGGCGAGGGGACCTTCGACTGGGCCACGCTGGTATCGGTCGTCTCCGAGGCACCGCTGAGTACGCAGGTCTGGCTGTTCCTCGGGTTCTTCCTGGCGTTCGCGGTGAAGGCTCCGCTCGTGCCGCTGCACACGTGGCTGCCGGACGCAGCGGGTCAGGCCCCGATCGGCGTGGCCGTCGTGCTCGTCGGCGTACTCGACAAGGTCGGCACGTTCGGCTTCCTGCGCTACTGCTTGCCGATGTTCCCGGCCGCGAGCGTCGAGCTGGCCCCGCTGGTACTCACCCTGGCCGTGGCAGGCGTGCTGTACGGCTCGGTGCTGGCCGCCGGGCAGCAGGACATGAAGCGGTTCATCGCCTACGTCTCGATCGCGCACTTCGGCTTCATCGCGCTCGGCATCTTCGCCTTCACCGCGCAGGCCCAGGTCGGCTCGGTGACGTACATGGTCAACCACAGCCTGGCCACCGGGATGTTGATCCTGGTGGTGGGAATGGTGATCGCGCGGGGTGGCTCGAGCACGATCTCCGACTACGGTGGTATGGCCAAGCTGACGCCACTGCTCGGCGGCATGATGCTGCTGGCGGGGCTCGCGACCCTGGCACTGCCCGGGACCAACGCCTTCATCAGCGAGTTCCTCGTGCTGCTCGGTGCCTTCGAGACCAGGCCGGTGTTCGCCGTGCTCGCCGTGCTGGGCATGGTGCTCGCGGCGGTGTACGTGCTGTGGCTGTATCAGCGGGTGATGCAGGGTCCCGTGCGTGGGGACGCGCTTGTCGGCGCCGGTGGTGGACCGGGTGCAGTGCAGGCACCGGAAACCGGGGCGCGCAAGGCCGTCCGGGACACATCCCGCAGGGAGCTGGCCGTGCTGGCGCCGCTGGTCGTTCTGATCATCGGCTTGGGCCTGTACCCCAAGCCGGTCGTGGACGTGGTCACTCCGTCGGTCGAGGCGACGCTGAGTGCCGTGCAGGAAGGTGACGAGAGGTGAGGCTCGAGATGTTCGGAGCGCAGGTGACGGCCCTTTCTCCTCCGTCCGTCGACTACACGGCCATGCTGCCCGTGCTGATCGTGCTCGGCGCGGCCGCCGTCGGTGTGCTGCTCGAGGCGTTCGTGCCGCGGCACCTGCGCTGGTCGGTACAGGTCACCGTGAGCCTGGTCGCACTCGCGGGAGCGGGCATCGCTCTCGGCGCCTACGTTCCGGGGGCTCCGGCGCAGGGCGTCACGACCATGGTCGACACCCTGGCGATCGACGCGCCCGCGCTGTTCCTCTGGGGAACGTTGCTCGCCCTGTCCTTCGTGGCGCTGCTGTTCATCGCCGAACGCACGGTGGAGCCGGGTGGCGCGTTCGTGTCCCAGGCCGCGCTGCGTGGCGCCGCAGGCGCCGGCGGGTCGGTGAGCACCCGCGAACCGGAGACGACCGGCGGGCGTGATGGCGCCGCGCCCGCTGACGGCGCGCGCGGGATGCAGACGGAGATCTTCCCACTGACCCTGTTCGCGCTCGGCGGGATGATGACGTTCGTCGCGGCCAACGACCTGCTGACGATGTTCATCGCGCTGGAGGTGCTGAGCCTGCCGCTGTACCTGATGTGCGGGCTCGCCCGCAGGCGCAGGCTGCTGTCCCAGGAGTCCGCCGTCAAGTACTTCCTGCTCGGCGCGTTCGCGAGCGCCTTCTTCCTCTACGGCCTCGCCCTGCTGTACGGCTACGCGGGTTCGGTCCGGCTGGGTGATATCGCCACGGCCGCCGCCGGTAGCGACCGCTCGGACACCCTGCTGTTCGCGGGCTTCGGCCTGCTCGTGGTGGGCTTGCTGTTCAAGGGCTCCGTCGGACCGTTCCACGCCTGGACGCCGGACGTCTACCAGGGCGCTCCGACCTCGGTGACCGGGTTCATGGCCGCGTGCACCAAGGTCGCCGCATTCGGTGCGATGCTGCGGGTGCTGTACGTCGGCTTCGAAGGAGTCAGCTGGGAATGGCGCGGCATCCTGTGGGCCGTGGCGATCGTGTCCATGGCGGTGGGGGCTGTCCTCGGGCTGACGCAGCGTGACGTGAAACGAATGATCGCCTACTCGTCGATCGCGCACGCCGGGTTCCTCGTGATCGGGGTGATGACCCTCAGCGACAGCGGGCTCGCCGCGACGATGTTCTACCTGCTCGCTTACGGCTTCACCACCCTCGCGGCATTCGCGGTGGTCAGCCTGGTCCGGGACGCCGACGGAGAGGCAACCGACCTGTCGTCCTGGGCCGGGCTGGCGAAGCGTTCGCCGCTGATCGCCGGGGTGTTCACCTTCCTGCTGCTCGCGCTCGCCGGGATCCCGCTCACCAGCGGGTTCGTCGGCAAGTTCGTGGTGTTCTCCGCAGCGCTCGGCGAGGGCCTCGCTCCGCTGGTCGTGCTTGCCCTGGTGTTCAGTGCGGTGGCCGCGTTCTACTACCTGCGGGTCGTGGTGGTGATGTACTTCTCCGAGCCGGCTGCCGGCGGGGCGAGCGTCACCGTGCCAGGGGCCTTCACCACCGTCACCATCGCTGCCGGCACCATCGTGACGTTGCTGCTGGGCATCTATCCCGGGTTCGCACTCGAATGGGCCGGGGCAGGCGGATTCGCCTTCTGACCTCGCGGGTGTCCACGTGTGAGCCGGCGACGACGCCGCCGAGGCGCCCGACTAGGCTTGGCGGCGATCGTGGTCCGCTGCTGGAGAGGGCTTAGCCGACGTGTCCGAGTTCGAAGACGCCGCGCGCGAGATGTCCGATCCGTCACTGGGCAGCGGCGCTGTCGCGGAGCTGAAGGCAGCCATCGGTCTGCAGGTCGACGATGAGGGCCTGCTCACCGACCTGGCCAAGGGTCTCGGTGCGGTCGAGTCACGCCTGCGTGACGTGGTCCGCAGCGACGTGCGTTTCGTGCACGACGCGGCGCTGTACCTCGTCGATGCGGGCGGCAAGCGGTTCCGCCCGATGTTCACGTTGCTGGCCAGCCAGTTCGGTAGCGAAGGCCGCGACGACGTGGTGACGGCAGGCGCTGCCGTGGAGCTGGTCCACCTGGCCACGCTTCACCACGACGACGTGATGGACGAGGCGGTCATCCGCCGCGGGGCGCCGAGCGCGAACGCGCGGTGGGACAACACCGTGGCCATCCTCACAGGGGACTTCCTGTTCGCCCACGCGTCGCGCCTGGTCGCAGGCCTCGGCTCGGAGGCCTCCCGGATCATCGCCGAGACGTTCGGTGAGCTCGTCACCGGCCAGATGCGCGAGACTGTGGGAGCCAGGGACGGTGAGGATCCGATCGACCACTACTTGACAGCGATCGGGCAGAAGACGGGTTCGTTGATCGCGACCGCGGGACGGTTCGGCGCGATGCTGTCCGGTGCCCCGCCCGAGCAGGTCGCGGCGTTGCGCCGATTCGGAGAGCTGATCGGCGCGGCGTTCCAAATCTCCGATGACATCATCGACATCGCCTCCCCGTCGGACGAGCTCGGTAAGGCACAAGGGACCGACCTGCGCGAGGGCGTGCGTACGTTGCCGATGCTGTACGCGCTCAACGACGACAGGGAGAACGCGCGGCTCGTCGAGCTGCTGTCGGCCCCGCTGTCCGAGGACGCGTTGATCGGCGAGGCCGTTGAGCTGTTGCGGGACTCCCGTGGCCTCGAGCATGCGCGGGTCACGCTGTCCGGTTACGCTCAGCGAGCACGGTCCGAGCTGGAGGCCCTTCCGGACTCGGCTGCGCGGGCGGCTTGCGAGTCCATAGCCGACTACCTTGTCGCGCGCACCCACTAGTCGGAGCATGATGCGTATGTCGGGTTGTCCGTACCAGGGGCAGGGTGCGAGCGGACCGCTTGCCCCGATCCACCTACCGCGAGCCACCCTTAAGGTGGCCACGTCAGCATGTCAACTCCGGTGGCGTGCCAGCGGCCCCCGTCCGCTGGATGGTGCGTGACCCGCCGGGAAGGGAGACTGTCGGGAGCATGTCCGTCTTTGCGCAAGTCTGGTTGTGGGCACTCGTCGCCTTCCTCATCGGTGTCCTGCTCACCTGGGTACTGCTCGTCCGTCCCGCGCATCAGCGGGTGCGGCAGCTCGAGCGTCACCTGGATGAGGAACGCGAGCGGGACCGGTCGTACGGGCAGAGTGCGCCTGCCGCTACAGGGGGCCGCGATGAGCGCGACGACCCGGTCGACGCCGCGTCCGGTGCGGCGTGGCCGCAACGGGAACCGGGGCAGGAACATCCTCCGCCGCCCGGGGTGGACCAGAGTGTCCGGCACGGCCGTACGTCATGGGTGGAGTCGGACAGCTTCTCGGCGGCACCACCCCGGCGGGTGGATCCCGGGCAGCCGCACCGGGAGCAGCACGCGCGCTTCACGGAGCCGGTGACGCGCCAGCAGTCCCCCCAGCAGTCCCCCCAGCAACAACAACCCTCGCAGCAACCGGGTATGCCCTCGCGCGGGACTCCGGCGCACCGGGAGAACCAGGACGCCGAACGGACTCGTTTCATCGAGCCCCCCGGTTACGGGGACTACGGTGCCGCCGCACCTGCCCCCGCAGACGAGAGCGGGCAGCCCAGGGAGATGACGGATCTCCAGGGCACCGCACCCAGCGAAACCGACTACATCTCGGTGGGCGAGCAGCAGTACGGCGCGGCCGAGCATGCCGGCGCCGAGCGCTTCGCGGCAGGCGAGGAGGTGTACGAGGGCGGCGGCGATGCCGCGTACCCGGCCGGCACGTCGTGGCAGCAGGAGGACGCCGCGTACGCGGGTAGCGAGACGGTGCAGCAGCCACAGGAGGCGACCGGCAGCGAGCTCTTCGCCCCGGACGAGCCCCAGCCGGATTACCTGGGTACCACGTTCGAATCAGAAGCCGAGCCACAGCAGCGGTTCTCCGCGCCCGAGCAGGACGCCGGGCGGCAGTGGTCCGCGCCTGAACAGGGTGCCGAGCGTTGGAGCAGCTCGGACGAGCAGCTGTCGTCTGCCCACGCCGGTGCCGGCGTCGACGAGCTGTCGTCCGCCCACGCCGGTGCCGGCGTCGAGCACGGGTTCGAACGGAGCGCGGAGGACGCGACCGGCTACGGCGCAGAGGAGCGGGCGGGCGAAGCCACGGGGAGCCGGGCGGACGTGGACACGGCGACCGGGGCGGAGGACTCGACCGCGCTGTCGGACCCGTTCTCCGAGCCGTTGGAGACCGATGTGACACCGGACGGCCCGCCGCTGCCGAAGCGCACGCGGGGCGCGAACCACAGCATCCGGGGTGGCTTCGAACCGCCGAAGCCGATCCAGCCGTCGATGCGTCCGGTGGCCAGGAGGGCGCCGCATCCGGAGTCGGCGCAGGCGACCAGCGGGTCGCTGTTCGAGCCCGCCGAGGAATCTCGTGGGCCCCAACGGCAGGACGCCACGCCGGGCGGCAATGACCTGTTCGGCTCCGGGGGACAGGACGCGGCGGGCGCTGCGGCGGCCGAGCAGCCTCCGGGGCAGGTCGGGCAGGACAGCTCGAGTTCATCGGGGCCCTTCGGCCCCGGGTCGGCCATGCCGCTGCCCGGCGGGGGACAACCCGCTCCGGAATATCCCGTCAAGGCGAGCGTGACGGCCCTGCGTTACTGCACGGAGGACTCACCGCAGTACCCACGAATGGTGGCCGAGGTGTGGTTCGCGAGCGCGGCGGATGCCGAACGGGTCGGGTTCCGGCCCCTGGCGTGACCGGAGCCTACTGACCGGGGCCGAGCCTGCTCGGCCCCGGCACGGACACGCGGCGCAGGAGATGCCCGTTCGGGGCCTGCCCAGGGCGGGCCGGGCCGAGCAGGCTGTGCCGACCCAGCCGGCCGGGTCGGCCTAGGACACGGTCCATGTGTCGTTGCCGGTGAGTACGGCTTGCAGGTCGGCGGGCTTGTCGTGGCGTGCTTTGCTGACCTGCTCGCGTGCGGCGTCGTCGTAGGTGGGGCGTTGCACCTGGCGGAAGATCCCGGTGGGGGTGTGGGTCAGGGTCTGGTCGTCCAGGCGGGACAGCGCGAAGGCGTAGGCGGGGTCGTCGATGGTGGGGTCGTGGGTGACGATGTCGGCGGTGGCGACCTCGCTGGTTGCGGCGACCTCGAGTCCGCCGAAGCCGGAGCGGACCACCGCGTACTCGCCTTGTGGGCCGAAGGTGACCGGCTCGCCGGAGCGTAGCGGGATCAACCTGCTGGCTGCTTCGTCCTTGTCCTTGAGGACGTCGAACGCGCCGTCGTTGAAGATGGGGCAGTTCTGGTAGATCTCGACCAGCGCCGAGCCGCGGTGGGCGGCAGCGGCGCCCAGTACCTCGGACAGGCCCTTCTTGTCGGAGTCCAGGGCCCTGCCCACGAAGGTGGCCTCGGCGCCCAGGGCCAGCGAGATCGGGTTGAACGGGGTGTCGACCGAGCCCATCGGGGTGGACTTGGTGACCATGCCCTGGTCGCTGGTGGGGGAGTACTGGCCCTTGGTCAGCCCGTAGATGCGGTTGTTGAACAGCAGGATGGTCAGGTTGACGTTGCGGCGCAGCGTGTGGATCAGGTGGTTGCCGCCGATGGACAGGGCGTCGCCGTCCCCGGTGACGACCCACACCGACAGGTCGGGCCTGCTGGTGGCCAGACCGGTGGCGATCGCGGGGGCGCGGCCGTGGATGGAGTGCATGCCGTAGGTGTTCATGTAGTACGGGAAACGGCTCGAGCAGCCGATCCCGGAGACGAACACGATGTTCTCCCGTTTGAGCCCCAAGCTCGGTAAGAACGACTGCACCGTGTTGAGCACGATGTAGTCACCGCAACCGGGGCACCAGCGCACTTCCTGGTCGGACTTGTAGTCCTTGGCCTTGCCCGGCTCCTCGGTCGTGGGCACATCGTCCAAGCCGCCCAGGGCGGGCAGCCCGAGATCGATCGCGGTCACAGGTGACCCTCCTTGCCGTTGGAGCTGGTGATGATGTCGGTGAAGGTGTCTGCGAGTTCTTCTGCTTTGAAGGGCTGGCCGGCGACCTTGGTGTGGCTGATGATGTCGACCAGGTAGCGCGCGCGCAGCAGCTGGGCGAGCTGGCCGAGGTTCATCTCGGGAAGGACCACGCGGTCGTAGGCGGCCAGTATCTCGCCGAGGTTGGCCGGTAGGGGGTTGAGGTGGCGCAGGTGGACCTGGGCGATCGGCAGGCCCGCGGCTCGCACGCGGCGGCAGGCCGCGCCGATCGGGCCGTAGGTCGAGCCCCATCCGAGAGCGAGCACGCTGGCGTCGCCGGTCGGGTCGTCGACGGTGGCCTCCGGCACGGTGATGCCGTCGATCTTGGCTTGCCGTAGCCGCACCATGCGCTCGTGGTTGTCCGGGTCGTAGGAGATGTTGCCTGCGCCGTCCTGCTTCTCCAGGCCGCCGATGCGGTGTTGCAGGTCCGGGGTGCCGGGCAGGGCCCACTCGCGAGCCAGTGTCTCGGTGTCGCGGACGTAGGGCCAGAACTCGCCGGAGCCGTCGGTGGCGTTGGGCTCGGTGGCGAAGTTCACGCGCAGGTCCGGAAGGGTCTCGACGTTCGGGATCAGCCAGGGTTCGGAGCCGTTGGCGATCGCCCCGTCGGAGAGCAGGAACACCGGGGTGCGGTAGGTCAGCGCGATGCGGGCGGCTTCCAGCGCGGCATCGAAACAGTCGCCCGGTGAGGCCGGCGCCACGATCGGCACGGGGGACTCACCGTTGCGCCCGTGCATCGCCTGCAGCAGGTCGGCCTGCTCGGTCTTGGTCGGCAATCCGGTCGAGGGCCCCCCGCGCTGCACGTCGATCACGATCAGCGGCAGCTCGGTCATCACGCCGAAGCCGACCGTCTCGGACTTCAGGGCCACGCCCGGCCCCGACGTCGAGGTCACGCCCAGCGCGCCGCCGTAGGAGGCGCCGAGTGCCGCGCCGATACTGGCGATCTCGTCCTCGGCCTGGAAGGTGGTCACACCGAAGTTCTTGTGCTTGCTGATCTCGTGCAGCACATCCGAGGCCGGGGTGATCGGGTAGGAGCCGAACATCACCGGAAGCTCGGACTGCTGCCCGGCGGCGAGGATGCCGTAGGCCAGCGCGAGGTTACCGGTGATCTGCCGGTACGTGCCGGACGGCAGCGACGCCGGGGCGACCTCGTAGGTCGTGGCGAACGACTCGGTGGTCTCGCCGTAGTTCCACCCGGCCCGGAACGCCAGCACGTTGGCCTCGGCCAGCACCGGCTTACCCGCGAACTTCTCGCGCAGGAACCGCTCGGTGCCCTCGGTCGGGCGGTGGTACATCCACGACAGCAACCCCAGGGCGAACATGTTCTTGGCGCGCTCGGCGTCCTTCTTGCCCAGGCCCGTGGATTCCAGCGCACCCTTGGTCAGCGTGGACATGGCCACGTGGTGCACGGTGTAGGGCTCGAGCGACTCATCGGACAGCGGGTCGCTCTCGTAACCCACCTTGGTCAGGTTCCGGGAGGTGAACTCGTCGGTGTTGACGATCACCGTTCCGCCGCGCGGCACGTCACCGATGTTGGACTTCAACGCGGCCGGGTTCATCGCCACCAGCACATCCGGCCGGTCGCCGGGTGTGAGGATGTCGTAGTCTGCGAAATGCAGCTGGAACGACGACACACCGGGCAGCGTGCCCTGCGGCGCCCGGATCTCCGCCGGGAAGTTCGGCAACGTCGCCAGGTCATTGCCGAACGCGGCGGCCTCCGAGGTGAACCGATCGCCCGTCAACTGCATACCGTCGCCGGAGTCGCCGGCAAACCGCACCACAACCCGCTCCAGGCGAGTCACCTCAGTGGAACGGCTTGCACGCAGTGCCGTGGAATCATCCGTGGTCATCAGTGAAGAGCTCTCGCTTTCCCGATAGGTGCGGCCTCGCTGCCTCGCGTGTCCCTATCTGCAGTCGTGTCGAGTTCACGGGCGATCGCGCGATGCGTCACCGGCGTCCGGGCGCCGGGCGTATGCGTGTCCGTCCATGATTTGAGGCTAGCTCGCACGGCATTGTTCTGACGAACCGAAGTCCTGCTATTCCACTGCGTGGACGGAACAACTTCGGAGCAGGTCATACCCCACAAGGTTACCTATGGTAACGGCTCTGCCGAGGAAGTCGTGAGTGAGCGCACAGAATCGATAAACAGTGCTTACTCACAAGTTGGTAATTCACTCGAGTCACGTCACCCGAGCTGCCCTCGCGCCCCGCGCCGGGGTCACTTGCCGCTGATGCGTCCCTTGCTCGCGGTGAGTCGTTCGGTGAACTCGGGGGAGGAGATCGACTCGATCTGCGGGGCGATCTCGGTGTCCACGGCCGCCTGGTGCTCGCTGAGCGACCTGGTCGTGCGCATGGTCCGCTTGGTGGTGGTGAGCAGCTCCCGCGGTGCGTCCGCCGCGCCGGAGGCGAGCGAGCAGGCCGCTGCCACGAGCTCGTCGTGCTCGCCGTCGACGGTGCGCAGCACCAACCCGGCTTCCCGTGCCGCGTGCGCGTCCAGCACCTCGCCGAGCAGTGTCATCGCGGTCGCTTGCTGGGGGCCGACCGCGCGTTGCAGCATCCAGGTCATCCCGCCACCCGGGTGAATACCCAGGCGCAGGAACCGTGCGTCGAACCGCGCACGCGGGCCTGCGACACGGATATCGGCGGCGAGCGCCAGGTTGAGCCCGGCACCGACGGCTGCCCCGCCCACCGCGGCGACGGTCGGAAGCGAGCAGTGCGCCACGGCGAGGAAGCCCGCGTAGATCGCCCGCAGCCCCTCCTCGCGTGCCTCACCGAGCGCGGAGAGGTCAGCGCCTGCGCAGAACGCGGGCGGTGCCCCGGTGACCACGACCGCGTACACGTTCTCGTCCTGCTCCGCGGCGGCGACGGCCGACTCCAGCTGCGCCGACAGGTCCAGGGTGAGGGCATTGCGCCGGTCGGGGGCGTCCACGGTGATCACGGCGACCGCGTCACGGTGCTCGGTGGTGACCTGTCCGCTCATGCGTGCCCCTGTTCGTGCGGGTTCGATGTCCGTGCCGACGGTACCGGTGCTCGTTCCAGCAAGGTGGACAGCACCACGGTGGAGACGGTGGACTCCACGATCTCCAGCGCGCGGAGACGTTCGAGGGCCGACTCCATGTGGTGGATGCTCGCTGCGCGCAGGTGCACGATCGCGTCCGCCGCTCCGGAGACGGTGTAGGCCGCGGCGACCTCGGGCAGGCACTCGACCGCACCGCGGATGCGCGCGGGGGAGACGTTTCCCGCGCAGCGCATCTCGACGAAGGCCTCGGTCCCCCAGCCGAGCGCTTCCGGGTCGACCACGGCGGTGAAACCGCGCAGCACCCCCTCGTCGAGCAGCCGGTCGACACGACGTTTGACGGCGGGCGCGGACAACCCGACATCGTGGCCGATCTCGGCGTAGCTGGCGCGCGCATCGCGAACCAGATACGAAACGATTCGCTGATCGAGCTCGTTCATACGCAATATTCTGACCGTAGTGGCGCAATACTTGTCAATTGATCGCCGCAAAACACCCCACTAGATTGGGATGTATGACGGCTGCCCCGATGCCTGTGAGCTACGCGCGCGAACCCGTACCCACGACGCGCCGTTTCCTGATGTGCCCGCCGCGGTACTTCGCGGTGCGTTACGTCATCAACCCGTGGATGAACCCGGACCGTCCGGTGGACGCCGACCGCGCGATGGAGCAGTGGTCGCGGATACGCGCGCACTACATCGCACTCGGGCACAAGGTCGAGGAGATCGAACCGCAGCCGGGGCTTCCCGACATGGTGTTCGCTGCCAACGCCGCGACCGTCCTCGGCGGGACCGTGCTCGGTGCCCGGTTCCGTAACGCCGAGCGCGCCCCGGAGGCCGAGCACTACCGGCGGTGGTTTCTCGCCAACGGTTACCGCGACATCGTCATGCCCACCGCGATCAACGAAGCGGAAGGCGACTTCGTCTGGACCGGCAGGGAGCTGCTGGCCGGTACGGGATTCCGCACCGAGCCGGGGGCCCATGCCGAGGCCCAGGAGGTCCTCGGCGCGCCTGTGGTGTCGCTGCAGCTCGTCGACCCGCACTACTATCACCTCGACACGGCACTGTTCGTGCTCTCGCCTGCCGACGAGTCGGGACAGGCCGTGATCGCCTACTACCCGGACGCGTTCTCCGCGGAGTCGCGCGGGACGCTCGAGCGGATGTTCCCGGACGCGGTCCTCGCAGGGCGCGCCGATGCGGAGGCGTTCGGCCTGAACGCGATCTCGGACGGCCGCACCGTGATCCTGCCCCGTGAGGCCGAGGGGCTGGCGGCGTCCGTCGCCGCACGCGGCTACCAACCGCTCGGCGTCGACATCTCCGAGCTGCGCAAGGCAGGCGGTGGCCCGAAATGCTGCACCCTGGAGCTGCGCGAGGGATGACGATCCGGCCGCGGGTCGGTCGTGTGGTGTGACCGGCATCGCTCCGGCGGCCGCGGCGCGGAACTTCTGCACCACACTCGGTCGTTGGCTGGGCGAAACGCATTCGTCGAGTGCAACGAGGCTGAGTGGGAGGCGCGTAGGTGCACACGCATCGGAACGGGCTCAAGACCGCGCTGCTGCTCGGTCTGATGAGTGCGCTGATCGTCGGCATCAGCTGGCTGATCGGTGGTCAGGGAGCGCTGCTGATCGGCATGGTGCTCGCGCTGGCGATGAACGGCTACGCCTACTTCAACTCCGACAAGCTCGCGCTGCGGGCGATGCGTGCACGGCCGGTGTCCGAGGCCGAGCAGCCTGCGATGTACCGCATCGTGCGCGAGCTGTCCAGCGCATCCAGGCAGCCGATGCCACGGCTGTATGTCAGCCCTACGAGGGCGCCGAACGCGTTCGCCACCGGCCGCAACCCGCGGAACTCGGCGGTGTGCTGCACGCAGGGAATCCTGGAGATACTCGACGAGCGGGAGCTGCGTGCCGTTCTCGGGCACGAGCTCTGTCACGTGTACAACAGGGACATCTTGATCTCCAGCGTGGCCGGGGCGCTGGCCAGCGTGGTGACCGTGCTGTCCTACATCGCGATGTTCGCCGGAGGACGCAACGGCGGCAACCCGCTGCTCGGGCTCCTGCTCGTCTTCATCGGGCCGCTGGCAGCCGGCATCGTGAAGATGGCAGTCAGCAGGTCACGGGAGTACCAGGCGGATGCGTCGGGTGCCGAGCTGACCGGTGACCCGCTCGCACTGGCGTCGGCGCTGCGCAAGCTGGAACGTGGCACGCGGGCCGCGCCGTTGAGCCCGGACCCCGGTGTGGTGTCCCAGTCACACCTGATGATCGCCAACCCGTTCCGCGCCGGTGAGTCGTTCTCCCGGCTGTTCGCGTCGCATCCGCCGATGGCGGACCGGGTGCGGCGGTTGGAGGGTATGGCCGGGCGCCGTTCCCGCTGAGCCGCGCGCGCGATCAGCCTGCGGTCCACCGGGCTGCGCGGTCAGCCGGCCACGGCGAACTGCCGCGCCATGCTCATCACGTAGTCACCGTACCCGGAGGTGGCCAGCCCGCGGCCGAGCTCGAGGCACTGGTCGGCGTCGATGAAACCCATGCGCAGCGCGATCTCCTCGATACAGGCGATGCGCACCCCGGTGCGGTGCTCGAGCACCTGGACGAACTGGGCCGCGTCGAGCAGGGAGTCGTGCGTCCCGGTGTCCAGCCAGGCGAACCCGCGCCCCAGATCGACCAGCCGTGCCGTGCCCAGCTCGAGATAGGTGCGGTTGACATCGGTGATCTCCAGCTCACCCCGGCACGACGGCCGGAGGGACCGCGCGATGTCCACAACGGAGTTGTCGTAGAAGTACAGGCCGGTGATGGCTTTGTCCGAGCGAGGGCGGTCGGGCTTTTCCTCGATGGAGACCAGGTTGCCGGCATCGTCGAGCTCGCCGACGCCGTACCGGCCCGGATCGTTGACCGGGTAGCCGAACAGCGTGCAGCCCGCGACGGTGGCGACCTCCTCCTGCAGGCGGCGGGAGAATCCCTGCCCGTAGAAGATGTTGTCACCCAGCACGAGAGCCACCGGGTCCTCGCCGATGAAGTCCGCCCCGATGAGGAATGCCTCGGCGAGACCGTTCGGGGCCGGTTGCTCGGCATAGCTGAATCTGAGCCCCAGATGACGGCCGTCGCCGAGCAACTTGCGGAAGTTCGGCAGGTCAGGCGGGCTCGAGATGATCAGGATGTCCCGGATGCCCGCCAGCATCAGTACCGAGAGCGGGTAGTACACCATCGGCTTGTCGTAGACCGGCAGGAGCTGCTTGGACACGGCCTGAGTGATCGGGTACAGGCGCGAACCGCTGCCCCCGGCGAGAACGATGCCCTTCAACTCGGCCTCCCCAGCGCGATCGGCCGCCTACCGGTAGTTGACGAACTGCAGAGCGATATCGAGATCCTTGCCCTTGAGCAGGGAGATCACATCCTGCAGGTGGTCCTTCTTCTTCCCCGTTACGCGGAGCTGGTCCCCCTGGACCTGGGCCTGCACACCCTTGGGGCCCTCGTCACGGACGATCTTGGCGATCTGCTTCGCCTTCTCGGACGAGATTCCCTGCACGATCTTGCCCGCGATCTTGTACTGCTTGCCCGACGCCGCCGGCTCGCCAGGGTCGAACGCCTTGAGCGAGACGCCGCGCTTGACCAGCTTCTCCTTGAAGACGTCAAGGGCTGCGCGGACACGTTCCTCGGTCTCGGCTTCGATGGTGACCGCCTCCTCACCCGTCCAGCTCACACCGGCACCGGTGCCACGGAAATCGAAGCGGGTGGAAAGCTCCTTGTTCGCCTGGTTCAGTGCATTGTCGACCTCTTGCCGGTCGACCTTGCTCACGATGTCGAAAGACGGGTCAGCCACGGAATCTCCATACCTCGCGAATCGTCGGCCGCTGCTCGGCTGCTACGTGGCTGCACTGTAGCGCGAGTGCGGGGACGTCGGTCACTCCAGTGCCGCCCGGTGCGCCGTGTTCCCGGCCACGACGTAGCGCGGCCGGAGGGCGCGCGGGACGTCGCGCTCGGGCATCGCGGACCCCACGGAGCCTCGACCCCGTGACAGGATCCGTGTGGCCGGTTTGTATGCTGTTCGAGGTCGGCATGGTTCCGGCCCTGGCGGGTTACCCAAGCGGCCAAAGGGATCTGACTGTAAATCAGCTGGCCTAGCCTTCGGGGGTTCGAATCCCTCACCCGCCACCCAGCACAGGCGCCCCGCTGACCTGCGATAGAGCAGGCAGCGGGGCGCTTTCGTGTGTCCGGCCGTGTGCGGCTGGGTCCGGCTTCCACCGCGTGTTCGCCCCCGATATGCCCCCACGTTGTGGCCCGTGTGTGGCGACTTTCACCAGCCGCGTAGGGGATCATCCACGGGAGAGCGCGCGGCGGACTGGCCGGCGCGCCCGGCGACTACTGCCGCCCCGCGGTGAGCCACCCGCGGATCCAGCCACGCGTTCCGCCGTAGTCGATGCGGTACCAGCCGTTCCTGCTACCGGTCACGGTCACCCAGGAACGAATCCCGAGCGAGCCGAGCGTGACGTCGTTGTCCGGGCGGCTCAGGCCGTCGACGACGGCGTCGCCGTAGATGGTCACCCCGCTGACGCGCGTGCGGGTCGGGAAGTACGACGTGGGGTAGCTGACACCGCTGCTGACCCAGCCGTACTTCATGGACTGCGTCGAGGACAGGCCCGGGCATCCGCCGGTCTCGCGGCCGCGGTCGGCTGCCACGCCGCTGCGGTTCGTTGTCGGGGTGCATCGCCACTGCACGCGGTTCCACGTCCCCGACTCGCCGGTGCCGAACCCGGTCAGGCGCGTACCGCCCCGCACGACACCGATGACGGGCCCGCCGGGCGAGCGTCGTACGTTGACCGTCGCGTACCGGGTGGTGACGCGGACTCCGGTAGCGGTGGAACCGGCCGGCCGGGTTCCGGAGTGCGCGACCCAGCCCGTGCGGCCCTCGTGCCGCACCCGGTACTGCCCGCGTTCGCTTCCGGTGACAGTGACCACCGTGCCTCGCGGGATCGCTCCGAGGTAGTCGTCGCCCCGTCGCCGAGTCGACCCGTACATGCCGAGCCCGCGACGCTCGGTGACCCGTACGTCGAAGGGTCGAGCGGGCTCCACCGGTATCGGTGTCAGGCCGCTGTAGGCGCCGGGTATGTGGTCGCCGCTGTCGACCCAGCTCCCGATGGTGAGGCCGGGGATACTCAGCTGCTCGATCCTGCCGGTGACCTTGTCCACTCGCCTGATACTGAAGTGGGTGTGCGGGCCACTCATGTTGGCGTTGCCGGTACGGCTACCGTGGCCGAGGACCGTCCCACCGCCGATAGTGGCCGAGACGACGTCCCCTTCACGTACGCGCGGTTCCTCGAGCAGGTGCGTGTAGCTTGTCAAGTAGTGGTAGGAGCCGGCAGCGGTGTGCTCGATCCGTACGTACCAGCCGCTGACATCGCTCCACCCGGTCGACACCACGCGACCGGCACGGGCCGCTCGTACCGGCGTGCCGTGCGGTGCGGCGATGTCGGCCGCGCCCGGGTGGTGCACGCCGCCGACATAGGTGTCGTTCGCGGCGATCCACCCCGTGGTCGGCCAGACGAACGCGCGGCCGGTGCCCTCGGACGCGGACGTGTGGTTGGCCGGTCGTATCGCGTCGCCCGCCGCTGCGGTGCCGGCGGTGTTGGCCGTGCCTGCGATGAACATGAACGCGGCGACAACGATCGCGGAAACCGTCCGCCGGAGGTCAGTCGGCATCGCCGTCACACGCGGCTCCACGGGTCGGTTCCGGAGCCGCGCCCGCACGGCGGTCCCGGCGGGCTGGTCACCCCCGCCGGTCGGAGCTTTCCTGAGGGCTTCCCTGAGGAAAGCGTGCGGCCTGTCGCCCCGGACGGCGGGCGACGCCCGGCGAACCGGGCTGGGTGAATCGCCCGTTATGTACAGAAAGTTCCTTGCAGGGCCGATTTTCCTGCATCGCGCGCCGGAAGGGAATGGATACGCGGTGGGTTTATCGAGTTGATAGTCTCGCCCGGCGGTGACGCCCGCAGGAGGCATCGTGATCGAGCGGGTTCACCGCGTCGGCGCGGATCTGCGAAAGGATGCCGTGACGTTCGTCATCGCCTGCGACCTGGACGGGACGTTGCTCGACACGCCGGGTCTGATCGTGGAGGCCTGCACAGCGGCGTTCACCTCCATCGATGTCGCCGTCCCGGACGCTGGGGAGATTCGCGCGACCATCGGTCTCCCCCTGGAGCAGGCGTTCTCGACGCTGCTGGGGCTTCCGGAGGACGACCCGACCGTGACCAGGGGGATGCGACAGTACCGGGCGTTGTTCGACGAGATCGCCCTTCCCGAGGCGGAGAGCCTCCCGTTCCCTGGCGTGTCGCGAGGGCTGGCGACGTTGCGTGCGGCGGGGTTCACGCTGGCGGTGGCCACAAGCAAGTCCCACGCCGGCGCCCACGCCCTGCTGGCGGCTGCGGGGCTTCGGGACCGGTTCGCGATGGTCGTTGGTGCCGACCAGGTGTCGCGGCCCAAGCCGGACCCCGAGATGGCCCGCCTGATCATGCGCCGCTGCGGCGTTTCCGGCGAACGCGCCGTCATGGTCGGCGACACGAGCCACGACGTGGTGATGGCGAAGGCCGCAGGGATGCGGTCCATCGCGGTCACGTCCGGTGTACACGGAAGGGAACAGCTGGCCACCGCGGGGCCGGACCGGGTCGCAGACGACTTCGACGAGGTAGTCGCGACCATCCTGGCAGCTCGCGAGGACCCTGCCTGGTGATCTCGTACGGGGGTCACCGAGCGCCGGCAGCCGGGCGCGGCGGCGAAGGTCACCGGGGCGTGGACATGGCCCCGGTCCGGCCCGTACCCGGCGGTTGGTCACGCTCGGCTGCGACCGCGGCCCGGAAGTCGGGTTGCATTCCCCTGGCGGAGGTAGAGTGTCTGCTCGAATGTGTCTTGGCGTAGCGGCCCGGAACAAGGCAAGCTACGTACGCCGGGCCATGACGATCGACGGGCCTATCGATCGATCGATGTACTCGGCCGCTGCGGATGGCCGGGAGGAGGGTTTATGGCGGACGACGTAGGCGCCGAGGACGGTCGTGCTGCGCCGGGATCGGATCCGTCGGCCGAACAGCGGGGTCGGCCGGGCGACGAGCGTAGGTTCTACCGCTACACGCTCGTAGTCGTCGCGATCGCGCTCTCCGGCGCCGCCGCCGTCGGAGCCTGGTTGCCGTTCGACTACTCGGCTGATCTGCTGTGGATCGGGCTCGCGCTGACCGCGGGGTTCGTCATCGCCGAGCAGCTCGCCATCAACGTCGATGTCCGCAGCGGCATCTCGTGGACGATCTCGTTCACCGAGATCCCGCTGGTGATCGGTCTCATGGTCGGCCCGTTCGAGGTGGTGCTCGCCGCGCACCTGGTGGCGGGCGTCGGGACCCTGATCGCACGCAAGGTCTCCGGGCGTGTGCTCTACAACACCGGTGTGATGACCATCGAGATCACCGTGGCGTTCGCGATGGCCGGGCTGGTCGCTGCGTTGACCGGCCCCGTCGGGGCGCAGTGGCTCGCCGCCTTCGTCGGGACCGTGAGCGCGCCGGTGGCCAGCACCATCCTGGCGCTGTGCGCCGTGTGGGTGTTGCGAAGGCGGATGCGCGCGGGCACGGGCCTTCGCCTGATGGGCCGCGTGCTCGTGGTGGGTTTCATCAACGCCGCCGTCGGGCTCAGCGCCTACCTCATCGTCACCGACGTGCAGTATGCCTGGCCGCTGGTGTTCGCGGTCGCTCTCGGCCTCGCCGCGCTGTACTGGGCGTACTCCGGACTGCTGCGGGAGCAGCGTGACCTCGAGGCGCTCACCGATGTCAGCCTCATGGTCGCGCGGTCGGGGCGGCACGCCGCGGCCAAGCCCGCTGGTGACCGTGACGACCTCGCCCACGAGTTCGCCGCGAGTGAGTGGTTCACCCTTGCGGAGCGCATCAAGGATCAGCTCTCCGCGCGCCGCATCGTGCTGCGGCTGCGGCTGGACGGACCCGAGGGCACGCATACCGTCGTCGCAGGTGACCCGGTGCCCCCTGCGGGCAAGGGGCATCTGGACGACTCGATCGTGCGCCTGCCGGGCACGCACGCGCGGCTTTTCCGGGTTTCCGACGCGACGGAGGACGTCGGCGCAGCCCTGCGGGCACGTGGCGCCGAGGAGGTGCTCGTGGTGCCGCTGCGCAGTGCCAACCAGCTTCTCGGTGTGCTGGAGGCGCACGACCGGCTGTCCAGGTGGCGCGGGTTCGGGTCCGCGGACATCCAGCTCATCGGCACCATGGCGGCGCACCTGGCTACCGCGCTCGACAACCGGCGGCTGATGGCGACCCTGCGGCACGACGCTTACCACGACCCGCTGACCGGGCTGCTCAACCGGCCGGGCTTCTGCCAGGTCGCGCGAGGCACCTTGGAGGAGCAGGCCGGGACCGTCGTCGTGCGGGTCGACCTCGACGTGTTCTCCACCGTCTCCGATGCGCTCGGCTACGCGTGGGCCGACCGGATGCTGGTCGTCGCAGGTCGCCGCATGCGGGACGTGCTCGGCTCGCTGGTCCCGGTGGCGCGGCTGGAGGGCGCGTCGTTCGCCGCGCTGCTCACCGAGTGCGAGCAAGCCGAGGCGCGCACGATCGCCGAACGGCTCCGGACCGAGCTGTCGGCCCCCTACGCCGTGGACAAGCTCACCGTGGAAGCCAACGCGTCGGTGGGCTACGCCAGCATCGACGTGGAGGAGAGCCCGAGCCAGGTCGATATCAACGGCCTGTTGCAGCGCGCCGACGTCGCTGTGCGGGCCACCCGCAGTGGTGAGGAGGTGCGCGGGTACGTCCCCAGCATGGGCCAGATCTTCATGCGGCGGTTCCAGCTGGTCACGCAACTGAGGCAGGCGCTGGAGAACGGGGAGGTGTCGGTCCACTACCAGCCGAAGGTCTCGCTGCCCAGCAGGCACGTACGCGGTGTCGAGGCCCTTGTGCGCTGGGAACATCCCGAGTTCGGCAAGCTCCACCCGGACGAGTTCGTTCCGGCGATCGAGGCCGCCGGCCTGATCGGCGCGCTGACCTCGTTCGTGCTCGACGAGGCATTGGCACGTGTGCGGAGGTGGCTGGACGAGGGACTGCGCATCTCGGTGGCGGTGAACCTGTCGGTGCGCACCCTGCTGGACGCCGAGTTCCCCGAACAGGTCGCCGCGGCGCTCGAACGGTTCGCGGTGCCTCCGGAGCTGCTGACTCTGGAACTGACCGAGTCGGGTGTGATGTCCAACCCGCAACGCGCGCTGCCGGTGCTGCGCGAGCTGCACGCCCTCGGGGTCGTGCTGGCCGTCGACGACTTCGGTACCGGGTACTCCTCGCTGGCGTACCTGCGCCAGCTACCCGTGGACGAGGTCAAGATCGACAAGAGCTTCGTCCTCGGGATGGGGACGGATCTTGGCGACCTTGCAGTGGTGCGCTCCATCGTGGAGCTCGGGCACTCGCTCGGGTTGACGGTGGTCGCGGAAGGCGTCGAGGAGGACGTGGCGCGGGATCAGCTCGAATCGATGGGGTGTGATGTCGCACAGGGTTACCTGATCTCGCGACCGCTGTCCGAGCGGCGGCTGGAAGCCTGGTTGCACGCCCGCACCACCCGCGCGGTGGACCGCCAGTCGGAGGCCGTGCTCACGCTGCTCAACTGAGCGCCGGTACCGCCTGCACCCGGGTTCTCGGGTGCAGGCGGGGCATCGACCGACCCCGCTTGCCGCCCGTTCGCGGGCACTGTGTACAGTTTTTCTTGCGCTCGCGATGTTGAGCGCGCTGCCCCAATAGCTCAGTGGCAGAGCATCTCCATGGTAAGGAGAAGGTCTACGGTTCGAATCCGTATTGGGGCTCGGCTGCGTGCGCTGCTCGCCGCCTCCTGGCGTGCCGGGGTACAGGCACGTCGTTGCGCGGAAGGCAGCCCGCCGCACCGGAGGTATCCTGGTGGCGGTGTGGACGGCAACGGCGGGATAGCTCAGGTGGTTAGAGCACACGGCTCATAATCGTGGTGTCGCGGGTTCGAGTCCCGCTCCCGCTACCGCAGACCGTGTGGAGTGCGCTGCGAGGCGAGGGTCCTGGCGTGTTCCACGCGAGTTTGCCGAGGTCCGATGGCCTCGGACGAGCCAGGGCGTGGCAGCAGCCCTGGCCACCCCGGCAGGGCAACGTTTCGGCAAGCCCCGGCATGCCTGCAGGGTGGATCAACGAGTAAGCAGAGAAAGGTGCGTGCCGTGGCGACAACCGACGTACGACCGAAGATCACGCTGGCGTGCGAGGAGTGCAAGCACCGCAACTACATCACCAAGAAGAACCGGCGCAACGACCCGGACCGCTTGGAGATGAAGAAGTTCTGCATGAACTGCGGCACGCACCGGCTGCACAAAGAGACCCGCTAGGCCGGATCTCCGGTCCGGGACCGTCCCTGCGGTGGCGTGGCTCGGTGTCCCGGAGCGGTCGCGGCGCCGGGACGGCACCGTCCACCGCGCTGGGACCGGGCCGGTAGGCTGATCGCGTGGGATTGGATCAGTCGCTCATCGGCCGCTCGTACCCGCCAAGCGAGGTCTACGAGGTGAGCCGGGCCAAAATCGCGGAGTTCGCAGACGCTATCGGGGACACCAGCTCTCTCAGCCGGGATGCCGAAGCCGCGCGAGCCGCGGGCTACCCGGATGTGATCGCCCCGCCGACGTTTCTGACCATCGCGAACCTTGGCGCGATCGATGCGTTGGTCTCGGATCCGGAACTGGGGCTCGACTACGACCGGATGGTGCACGGGGACCAGAGCTTCGTTCACGAACGACCCGTGCATGCCGGGGACCGTCTCGAGGTCACCACGCATGTGGACAGTATCTTCGCCCGCGCGGGCAACGACTTCCTGACGCTGCGCGCCGAGATACACACCGACGGGGGCGAGCTGGTCTGTACCGGCCGCGCCCAGCTGGTCGTCCGGGGGGAACAATGACGATACGGGTCGGCGACGAGCTTCCGCCGCTGAGCGTCCGCGTTACGCGCGGCGACCTGGTGCGCTACGCGGGAGCCTCACTGGACTTCAACCCCATCCACTTCAGCGACCGGGTGGCATCCGAGGTCGGCTTGCCCGGCGTGATCGCGCACGGCATGTTGACGATGGGAATCGCGGGCAGGGTCGTCACCGAGTGGGTCGGCGACGCGGGACGGGTGCTGTCCTACGCCACCCGCTTCACCCGTCCCGTAGTGGTTCCGGACGACGAGGACGGCGCGCTCGTGGAGTGCTCGGGCACCGTGACTGCGGTCGAGGACGACATCGCCACGGTATCGATCACCGCCAAGTTCGAGGGCAGGCCTGTGCTGGGCAAAGCAACCGCGACCGTGCGCCTGACCTGACAGCGCACCCGGCCGGCCACCCCACCAGAACGAAGGAGCCGAATGTGACATTCGGCTCCTTCTATGAACCCGCTGTCACATTCGGCTCCAACCTGGCCGCTCAGTTGATCTCGCTGAGGAGCTCGCCCACCCGTCGAACGCCTTCGGCGAGGTCCTCCTCTGCCAGGGCGTAGGAGAACCGGAAGTAGCCGCGCGTACCGAACGCCTCGCCTGGGACCACAGCCACTTCCGCGTGCTCGAGGAGCAGGTCGGCAAGCTCGACGGTGTTCGTCGGCGTCGAGCCGCGCAACGGCTTGCCGAGCAGCGCCTTGACCGAGGGGTACGCGTAGAATGCGCCCTGCGGTGTCGGGCAGTCGACGCCGGGGATCCGGCCGAGCAGCTCGACGATCTTCCTGCGCCGGGTGTCGAAGGCAGTGCGCATCTCGGCGACGGCATCCAGCGGGCCTGCGACCGCGGCGAGCGCGGCACGCTGCGAGACGTTGGCCACGTTGCCGCACAGGTGTGACTGGTAGGACGCGGCTGCCTTGATGACGTCCTGCGGGCCCGCGATCCAGCCGACGCGCCAGCCCGTCATGGAGTAGGTCTTGGCGACCCCGTTGAGCACGAGGGTGGTGTCGGCGAGCTCCGGGACGACGGCCGAGATCGAGTGCGCCCGCGCGCCGTCGTAGACCAGGTGCTCGTAGATCTCGTCGGTGATCACCCAGATCCCGTGTTCCAGCGCCCACCTCCCGATGGCCTCGACCTCCTCCCGCGGGTAGACAGCACCGGTCGGGTTCGACGGGGAGTTGAACAGCAGCGCCTTGGTTCGCTCGGTCCGTGCGGCCTCGAGCTGCTCGACCGTGACCCGGTAGCCGGTGGACTCGTCCGCGGTGACCTGCACGGGGACGCCGCCTGCGAGCTTGATCGACTCGGGATAGGTCGTCCAGTAGGGAGCCGGGAGCAGGACCTCGTCACCCGGGTCGCAGAGCGTGGCCATCGCCGAGTACACCGCCTGCTTGCCCCCGTTGGTGACCAGGACCTGGGACGGTTCGATCTCGACGCCGGAGTCACGTTCGGTCTTGGTGGCGATCGCTTCCCGCAGCTCGGGAAGGCCCGCTGCGGCCGTGTAGCCGTGATTCACTCTCTGGTGTACCGCGTCCTCCGCGGCCGCGAGAATGTAGTCAGGCGTGGGGAAGTCTGGCTGGCCTGCACCGAACCCGATGACCGGGCGTCCCCTCGCCTTGAGCTCGCCGGCCTTCGCGTCGACCGCGAGGGTTGCCGAGGGTGTGATCGCGGCGATCCGTGTGGAGACACGCCGGGCCGACGTCGTGGGAGTTGTTGTGCGAGCACCGTCGGGTGTGACCATGGGCCCATGGTTTCACGGCCGCGGTGCGCCGCGGAAATCGCGTCGCCGGTCGGGGCGGGGTACCATCACCGGAAGTGTCGTCCGAGGGACTCGGTTGCAGCCCGTGCTGCGCGTTGCCGTACACTTTCGGAGTTGGAACCTCCACTTCATCGACCCCGCGAGGGAATCCGGGGTGGGGTCGTGGTGTCCAGCACATGTGCGGTCGGCTCGTGCAGCGGCTGTCCGGACGAAGGGGTGTAGCTCAACTGGCAGAGCAGCGGTCTCCAAAACCGCAGGTTGCGGGTTCAAGTCCTGTCACCCCTGCAAGGTGAACCATCAGGCGCAGCGGAGGAGTGGCTCGTGAGCGAGGACGGCGACAAGGACAAGGAAGACGACGCGCAGCGTCCTTCTCGTCCGGACAACGCCGCGTCTCGGCGCGGGCGGCGTGGCTCCGCGCGGAAGGGAAACGGACGGAACAACCGCGACCAGGCGAACCCGCAGCGTAAGTCGTCTGGTGCTGGTGCTGGTGCTGGTTCCTCGGGTGGTCGAGAGGGGTCCGCAGCCAAGGCGGGCACCATCGAGGAGAAGCAGCCGCTGCATCAGCGGATCGTGCGGTACATCCGCGAGGTGTTGGGCGAGCTCCGCAAGGTGGTTTGGCCGACACGGAAACAGATGAGCACGTACACGGTCGTGGTGCTGGCTTTCATGCTCTTCATGATCGGGCTCGTCTGGGCGCTGGACCTGCTGTTCGCCAGAGTGGTGTTCGCCATATTCGGCTGAGCACCTCGCCAGCGGGAGGCGCCGGATACCTTGCACACGAGACAGAGAAAGGACTTCACAGTGACGTCCGAGAACGGCGCGGCAGGGGCCGAGGAGTACACCGAGGTCGCTACTGCCGATGCCTCGACCGCTGCCGACGGTGAGCAGGGTGAGGACTTCACGGCGGATGCTTCGGAGGGCGGTGACGTGCCTGCGGCGCTTCCGGGGGAGGAAGAGCGCGAGAGCACCGAGGCTGCCGAGACGGCCGGGGACGGCCGAGCCGATGGTTCGGACGACCAGCCGGAGGACGAGGCTTCCGGCGGTACGGACGAGGTCCGGGAAGGCAGTTCGGAGGAGAGTCAGGCCGAGCCGGTGGACGAGGCCGCCGCGCTGCGCGCCGAGCTGCGTAGCAAGCCGGGACGGTGGTACGTCGTGCACTCGTACGCCGGCTACGAGAGCAGGGTCAAGACCAACCTGGAGACTCGACGGCAGACCCTGGACGTCGAGGACTACATCTTCCAGATCGAGGTGCCGACCGAGGAGGTCACCGAGATCAAGAACGGCCAGCGCAAGCAGGTCAAGCGTAAGGTGCTGCCGGGTTACGTCCTTGTCCGGATGGACCTCAACGACGCCTCCTGGAGCGCGGTCCGCAACACCCCCGGAGTAACCGGTTTCGTCGGCGCGACCTCGCACCCGTCCCCGTTGAGCGTGGACGAGGTCATGAAGTTCCTCCTGCCCAAGGAGGAGCAGGCTCCCGCTGCCAAGGAGAGCAAGGGCGCCGAGGCCGAGGCGCAGGACAAGGGGGCCGAGGTTGTCGAGGTCGATTTCGAGGTCGGCGAGTCGGTGACGGTCATGGACGGCCCGTTCGCCACGCTGCCGGCCACGATCTCCGAGGTCGACGCGGGCGCTCAGAAGCTGAAAGTGCTGGTGTCGATCTTCGGCAGGGAGACTCCCGTCGAGCTGTCGTTCAACCAGGTCTCCAAGATCTGACAGCACCGACCGGGCTTCCACCCGATACACAGGCAGGATCGGGTCGGGAACAGGCGCGGCGCCGTTCCGGTGTCGCGGACAGGTCAAGGAAATTAGGAAGCACAGGATGCCACCCAAGAAGAAGAAAAAGCTCGCAGCAATTATCAAGCTGCAGATCGAGGCCGGTCAGGCGAACCCGGCCCCGCCGGTTGGTCCAGCCTTGGGGCAGCACGGTGTGAACATCATGGAGTTCTGCAAGGCCTACAACGCCGCAACCGAGTCGCAGCGCGGCAACGTGGTGCCGGTCGAGATCTCCGTGTTCGAGGACCGCTCGTTCGACTTCAAGCTCAAGACCCCGCCTGCGGCGAAGCTGCTGCTGAAGGCCGCGGGTGTGGACAAGGGCAGCAGCGAGCCACACCGGAACAAGGTCGCCAAGGTCACCTGGGACCAGGTCAAGGAGATCGCGGAGACGAAGAAGCCCGATCTCAACGTGGAGGACGAGGAGCAGGCCGCCAAGATCGTGGCAGGCACAGCCAGGTCCATGGGGTTGACGATCGAGTAGCGATTCGCGCGCTCGCCTTCCGGGCGGGCGCACTGTGGGAGGCCGGGCGCTGGCCTGTACCACAACTGATCCACGAGAGCAGAAGGACAGCACATGACTAAGCGCAGCAAAGCCTATCGCCAGGCAGCCGAGCTGATCGACCGTGACCGGCTGTACACGCCGTTGGAGGCCGTGAAGCTCGCCCAGCAGACTTCCAAGACGAAGATGGACGCCACCGTCGAGGTCGCCATGCGGCTCGGGGTGGATCCGCGCAAGGCCGACCAGATGGTCCGCGGCACCGTGAACCTGCCGCACGGCACAGGAAAGACCGCCCGCGTCGTCGCGTTCGCCACCGGAGACAAGGCCGCGGAGGCCGAGGCCGCGGGCGCCGACGTGGTCGGGTCGGACGAACTCATCGAGCGTATCCAGGGTGGCTGGCTCGAGTTCGATGCCGCGATCGCGACGCCGGACCAGATGGCCAAGGTCGGAAAGATCGCCCGCGTGCTCGGTCCGCGCGGGCTGATGCCGAACCCGAAGACCGGCACCGTGACTGCGGATGTGACGAAGGCGATCGCCGACATCAAGGGCGGCAAGGTCAGCTTCCGCGTTGACAAGCAGGCGAACCTGCACCTGATGATCGGCAAGACCTCGTTCACGCCCGAGCAGCTCGTGGAGAACTACGCTGCGGCACTGGACGAGGTGCTGCGGTCCAAGCCGTCGGCGGCGAAGGGCCGGTTCCTGAAGAAGGTCACATTCACCACGACGATGGGGCCGGGTATACCTGTCGATCACACGCGCACTCGCCACATGCTCGGCGACGAAGCAGCGTAGCTCGACGACGGGCACGGTCACCGAGGGGAGGTCCCGGAGCGGGCCTCCCCTCGACACGTTCCGGCCGGTACCGGAGCGCCCCCGCCGGCTGCGGCGGGCGGGCGCGGGAAGCGACTCAGCCGCCGCTCTCCGTTCCGGGACAGGGATCGGGTTCGGGGTCGTGGTCGGTGATCAACCACTGCCCTTGCTCGACCCGGCTGACCGTGAACATGCCGAGCTCGGGACCGTCGCGTACCCGCATCTCGCAGGAGCTGATCCGGACGGTGTCCGCCTCCGGGGCGGGGTCCACATCCCGCGGAAAGGTGGGCTCCGCGTAGTTGTTCCGGCTGGTGACCGCCTGGTGGAGCGACTCGACGGCCGCCTGGCAGTCGGCAGCGCCCATGTTGCGCGCGAACCGCGGCTGGACGTCGTCGCCGAAGCGGCCGCAGGCCAGGTCCGCCCGTCCTTGTGCGATGTTCTGGTACACCATCCGGACGGCCTCACGCGGCGACGTGGGGAGGATCGGGTTCGTCTCGTACGTCCCGCCGCCGGTCTCCTCGGCGGGGCGGTCATCGTCGTCGGAGGAACCGAAGACGTAGTCGAAGGCGACGTTGAAGGCGATGATCAGCCCGACGAGCGCGACGGCCACGTAGATCAGCCGCCGCACGAACCTGTTCAGCAGCCGACGCCACAGTGGTGGCCGCGGTGGATACGGGTAGTACCCGTACGGGACCGGCGGCGGGGGCACGTCCGTGCTGTGCTGGGGCGCTTCGGCGCCCCGCTGGCGCTGCAGCTCCTGGAAACGCTGGAACTGTTGGAACTGCTGGAACTGGCGAAGCTGCTCGGGGTCCAGCGCAGCACCGGGATCGGTCTCGCCCTGCGATCCGGCGCCCGGCGAGGCCGGTCCGGCAGGCGCGGCGTCCGCCGGCGTGAACGGCTGCAGTGCGTCCCCGGACAGTGCGTCCCCGGGCCGGGCACCGCCGTGCTGGGAATCTCCAGGGCGGGAATCTCCAGGGTGGGGATCCGCGGGGCGGGCATCACCGGGCTCGTGCCCGGAGTGGTCATCGGCAGGCGGCTTCTCGCCCGGTCCGGGCGGCGGACCGGGCTGCTGCGGGTCCTCACCTGGCTGACTCGGCTGCTGCACCACGTCACCCATGATGCCGGATGTGCGACTGTCCGTGGTGATGTGGGAGTGCCCGAGGTGTCCGTGTTGCGGGCGGAGCGACCCCACCGAGTCGGCCTTCGGGGCGTAGGCGTATCCTTGTCTCCTGGTTCTACCGAAGACCGTTGGTCTTGAGTCGCACTCCGGTGCGTCTCAACGAAGGATCCGCAGGCGAGCGGGCGGCCGGCGTAGGAGGAACGAGGCTTCCCGGCGGGTGCTCCCGCCATGAGTGTCACGCCCCGTGCCGTCCTGTGCCGGGGCGTTTCGTCGTCTCCGGGCCTTCTGGGCCGCTCTCGGTCTGCTGATCAACTAACGCCACGAGAGGAGGCGACCATGGCGACTCGGGAGAAGGTGGAGGCCGTCGCCGAGATCGCGGATCGATTCCGCAACAGCTCGGCGGCAGTCATCACCGAGTACACGGGTCTGTCCGTGGCTCAGCTCAATCAGCTGCGTCGCACCCTCGGCTCGGGCACCAAGTACAGGATCGCGAAGAACACCCTGGTCCGGCGCGCCGTGCAGGACGCGGGCGTCGAAGGGCTCGACGAACTCTTCATCGGGCCGACGGCCATCGCGTTCGTCGAGGACGAGCCGGTCGAGGCCGCCAAGGCCCTGAAGAACTTCGCGAAGGACAACAAGGCTCTTGTGATCAAGGGCGGATACATGGACGGCCGTCCGATTTCCGTCAACGAGATCAACGAGCTCGCCGAGCTGGACAGCCGTGAGGTGCTGTTGAGCAAGGCAGCTGGTGCGTTCAAGGCCAAGATGTCCCAGGCCGCGACCATGTTCGCGGAACCTGCCTCGCAGGTTGCCCGCCTCGCCGCCGCGCTCGAGGACAAGCGTTCCGGGTCAGGCGACGAGTCGGCTGCCGCATGAGCCACGGGCTGTACACGACCCCATCACCCGCGTAGGAACAGAGAGGAAGGGCCACCATGGCCAAGATGAGCACCGAGGAGCTCCTTGACGTATTCAAGGAGATGACGCTGCTCGAGCTGTCCGACTTCGTCAAGCAGTTCGAGGAGACCTTCGACGTTACGGCCGCAGCGCCGGTGGCGGCCGCGCCTGCGGCGGCAGCCGGCGGGGGCGGCGAAGCCGAGGCCGTCGAGGAGCAGGACGAGTTCGACGTCGTGCTCGAAGGCGCCGGGGACAAGAAGATCCAGGTCATCAAGGTGATTCGCGAGGTCATCACGGGCCTGGGTCTCAAGGAGGCCAAGGAGCTGGTCGAGGAGACCCCCAAGCCGATCATGGAGAAGGTCGACAAGGAGGCCGCCGAGGCCGCCAAGGCCAAGCTCGAGGAAGCAGGCGCGAGCATCACGATCAAGTAACTCGTGCGAGCGAGTTCACGGGGCGGGCATCCGGCTGGGTGCCCGCCCCGCTCTTTATCGGCTGCGCGCACCGCCTGCGAAGACGAGGCGCGACCACGAGGCGCCCTGCCCGGGTACATGTGCTGGTGATGCGCGGTAGCCCCGCCCTCACGTGGGTGAGTGACGGTGTCGCCTGGCAACGGGACAGCAACGCTGTTTATGACGCAAGGCACAATCGGGGTATGTTCCGTGCCTACGGTGATGGCAAGCCGGGGTACGTAGTCTGTGAGAAAGACATGACCGACGAGTAACCTATCCGCGAATCGCTCGTTGCACAGGGTGGACGGGGAAGTATGTTCATTCGCGTGTGCGCACGAACCGGTCGATTCGGTTGGGTGCTCGGCGAGTGAGATCCGGGAGGTCCGATGGGTGCCGAGGTTGTCATAGAGGGGCTGTCCAAATCGTTTGGGAGTCAGCCCATCTGGCGGGATGTGTCATTGTCGCTTCCGCCGGGTGAGGTCTCGGTGATGCTCGGGCCGTCCGGTACGGGTAAGTCGGTCTTTCTGAAGTCGATGATCGGGCTGCTCAAGCCGGACACCGGCACGTGCGTGGTCAACGGTACCGACATCGTGCGGTGCTCGGAGCACAAGCTGTACGAGACGCGCAAGCTCTTCGGGGTGCTGTTCCAGGATGGCGCGCTGTTCGGGTCGATGAACCTCTACGACAACGTGGCCTTCCCGTTGCGCGAGCACACCAAGAAGAGCGAGGCCGAGATCAAGCGGATCGTCATGGAGAAGCTGGCGATGACCGGGCTGTCCGGCGCGGAGGACAAGCTGCCCGGCGAGATCTCCGGCGGGATGCGTAAGCGCGCCGGGCTGGCGCGTGCGCTGGTGCTGGACCCGGAGATCATCCTGTGTGACGAGCCGGACTCCGGGCTCGACCCGGTCCGCACGGCGTACCTGTCCCAGCTGCTGATCGACCTCAACGCGCAAATCGACGCGACGATCCTGATCGTGACGCACAACATCAACGTGGCGCGCACGGTTCCGGACAATTTGGGCATGCTCTTTCGCAAGGAGCTGGTCATGTTCGGTCCGCGCGAGGTACTTCTGACCAGTGACGAGCCCGTGGTCGAGCAGTTCCTCAACGGGCGCAGGCTCGGCCCGATCGGCATGTCCGAGGAGAAGGACAGTGCGACCATGGCCGCCGAGCAGGCCAACGTCGAGGCCGGTCACCACGACGGCGGGACCGAGGACGTGCGCGGCGTGGTGCCGCAGATCCAACCCACCCCGGGCCTGCCCGAGCGTCAGGGCGAGCGGCGCCGCAAGGACCGGGTCATGCAGATCCTGCACACCCTGTCACCGGAGGCGCAGGAAGGCATCATCGAGTCGCTCTCACCCGAGGAGCAGCAGCACTACGGGGTACGCCCCCACCAGCTCGTCGGCGCGGGACAGCACGCCGGGGGTGGCGCGGCAGGCAGCACGATGCCGTTGCCGAGCGAGCACCACGGCGAGCTGCCCGCGGAGGACGTCGCGAACCGTCCGGGCGACCGCGCCGCCGAGAGTGACAGTGGCCGGCACACCGACGCACAGTGGTGGAGCAACCAGTAGTGACCACAGCAGCACCCCCTCGTAAGATCCCCGGTCTGGGGATGTTGCGCGAGACCGGGAAGCTATTCGCGCTGGGTCTCGACGTCGCGCGTGGCTTCTTCCAGCGGCCGTTCCAGCTGCGGGAGTTCATCCAGCAGGCCTGGTTCATCGCCAACGTCAGCATCCTGCCGACGATCCTGGTCTCGGTGCCGTTCGGCGCGGTGATCGCGCTGCATCTGGGAACGTTGACCCGGCAGCTCGGCGCCGAGTCGTTCACCGGTGCGGTCAGCGTGCTCGCCGTTGTGCAGCAGGCGGCCCCTGTGGTCACCGCGCTGATCGTGGCAGGTGCCGGTGGTTCGGCGATCTGTGCCGATATCGGCTCGCGGACCATCCGCGACGAGATCGACGCGATGGAGGTGCTCGGCGTCTCCGCCGTGCAGCGACTGATCGTGCCGAGGGTGCTCGCGGCCATGCTGGTCGCGGTGCTGCTCAACGGGGTGGTCAGTGTCGTCGGCGTGCTTGGCGGGTACTTCTTCAACATCATCCTGGGTGGTGGGACACCCGGGGCGTACCTCGCGAGCTTCACGCTGCTTGCGCAGTTGCCCGACCTGTGGATCAGCACGATCAAGGCACTGATCTTCGGGTTCATCGCCGGGGTCGTCGCCTCCTACCGGGGGCTGAATCCGTCCGGTGGGCCGAAGGGAGTGGGCGACGCCGTCAACCAGTCGGTGGTCATCACCTTCCTGTTGCTGTTCTTCGTCAACTTCATCCTGACGGCGGTGTACCTGCAGGTCGTCCCGCCACCGGGGAGTTGATCGCCGATGACGATGCGAACGACCCTGACCAAGACGGCCCGCAGCGCCGTCGACCGCCCGCTTGCGGTCCTCGACGACCTCGGCGACCAGCTCTCCTTCTACGTGCGCGCGCTGGCATGGGTGCCGCGCACGCTGCGCAGGTACGTCAAGGAGGTCCTGCGTATCCTCGCCGAGGTCAGCTTCGGCAGCGGCGCGCTCGCGATGATCGCGGGCACGGTCGGCGTGATGCTCGGTATGACGCTGTTCGTGGGCACGGTCGTGGGTCTGCAGGCCTACGCCGGGCTGGACCAGCTGGGAACGGCAGCCCTTTCCGGTTTCGCCTCCGCTTACGTCAACACCCGTGAGGTGGCCCCGCTGGTGGCCGGACTCGCGTTGACCGCGACCGTCGGGGCGGGGTTCACCGCGCAGCTGGGGGCGATGCGGATCTCCGAGGAGATCGACGCCGTCGAGGTCATGGGTGTGCCGAGCCTGCCGTTCCTGGTGACGACGCGGGTCATCGCCGGGTTCGTCGCGATCATCCCGCTGTACATCATCGGGTTGCTTGCCTCGTACGCGGGATCCCGGGCGATCGTGGTGTACTTCTACGGGCAGTCGCCGGGTACTTATGACCACTATTTCGACCTGTTCCTGCCGCCCGAGGACGTGTTCATCTCGTTCTTCAAGGTGCTCGTCTTCGCGGTGATCATCATCATGTCGCACTGCTACTACGGCTACACCGCCTCGGGCGGCCCGGCAGGCGTCGGTGTCGCGGTGGGGCGGTCGGTGCGACTGACGATCGTGGTCGTCGCGCTCGTGAACTTCTTCCTCGGGTTCGCTATCTGGGGCCTGGAGACGACGGTGAGGATCGCGGGATGAGTGCGCCGGGAGCTTTTACGACGTTGCGCCGCAGGCTGCTCGGGGTGGCCTTCATCGGGTTGGTCGTGGGAGCCGTCTGGCTGAGCGTGGCGGACTTTCAGGGTGCGTTCACCCCGGTCGCCACCGTGAAACTGGAGACGGACAAGGTCGGTAACCAGCTCAAGGAACGGTCGGACGTCAAGGCGCGTGGAGTTATCGTCGGTCAGGTCGACCGGGTGGTCCCGCGCGAGGACGGTGCCACGCTGGAGCTGGCGTTGGACCCCGACAAGATCGATATCGTTCCTGCCGACGCCACGGCCCTGCTGACGCAGAAGACGTTGTTCGGCGAGCGGTTCGTCTCGCTGCAGTTCGAGGGCGAGGGCACCGGCCCGAGCCTGTCCGACGGCGACGTCATCACGCAGGACCGCACGCGTACGGCGCTCGAGCTGTACGCGGCGTTCGAGAACCTGCTCCCGACGCTGCAGGCGGTACAGCCGCAGAAGCTCAACAGCACGTTGACGGTGATGGCCAACGCGCTCGAGGGGCGTGGTGGCGAGCTCGGCGAGACTCTGACGCAGATGAGCGAGCACTTCGCCGAGCTGGAGCCGCACCTGCCCGAACTGCAGGAGAACTTCGCCAACCTCGCCGAGTACTCCCACAACCTTTCCGATGCGGTGCCCGACGTCGCGCAGATGCTGGACAACTTCGCGGCGAACGCGCGGACCGTCGTGGACAAGCAGCAGGACCTGTTCGAGCTGTACGGCAGCGTGACGACCTCGGCGCGGGACTTCGACGCGTTCCTCGAGGCGAACCGCGACAACATCATCGCGTTGAACGAGACGTCCCGCCCCGCGATGGAGACGATCGGCTTGTACTCGCCGGAGTTTCCGTGCGTGATCGGCCAGATGGCCGGCACTGTGGACCGGCTCGACGAGGCATTCGGCAAGGGCACCGAGGATCCGGGACTGCGTGCCGAGGTGGTGATCACCCCGAACAGGGGCAAGTACGAACCGGGCCAGGACGAGCCGGAGTACAACCAGTGGTCCGACGAGCTCGGCTACCGCGGACCGTACTGCGTCGACCCGGACAAGCTGCCGGATCCGCTGCCGTACCCGTACCCGCCGTTCGCGCTGGACGACGGCAGCGAGCACCCCCCACCGGCGCGGTCGGAGCTGGACGGGCAGCCGTTCCCGTGCGATGCGATCGAGACGTTCGGGCATCCGATTCCCGAGGGGTTGGACTGCGCCCCGGGTACGCGCCCCGAGGAACAGGGCGGCGGCGGATCGACTGCGGGGGCGAACCCGGCGAACTCTCCGGCCAACACGCCTGCCGAACACATGGTGCTGTCCGAGCTGGTCGGCCTGCAACTCGATAAGGACGCCGACGACATGCCTGGCTGGACCGGGCTGCTGGTCGGTCCGCTGTACCGCGGGGCGGAGGTGAGCTTCGAGTGAGCAACGCGCTGGCCATGACCTCCTCCCTGGTCAAGCTGATCATTTTCGTGGTGGTGACGGCAGTGACCACCGCGGTGCTGGGCATCAGCATCGCCAACATCAACCTGACCTCGACCGAGACCTACTCGGCGCGGTTCTCGGACGCGACCTTGCTGCTGGAGAACGACGACGTGCGCATCGCGGGGGTGCGTGTGGGTCAGGTGGAAAGCGTGCAGGTCGTGGACCGGCGCCTGGCAGAGGTGGAGTTCTCGGTGGACTCCTCGGTCGAGCTGCCCGCTGCGACCACGGCGATCATCAAGTACCGCAACATCGCCGGTCAGCGCTACGTCGCGCTGAACCCGGGCGCTGGTTCCTCGGACGAGTTGCTGCCGGTCGGTGGCAACATCCCGCTGGAACGGACCCAGCCTGCCCTGAACCTCACGGAGCTGTTCAACGGTTTCAAGCCGCTGTTCGAAGCCCTCACACCCGAGGACGTCAACAAGCTCTCGCACCAGATCATCCAGGTCATGCAGGGCGAGGCAGGCACCGTGGAAAGCCTGCTGGCGCACACCGCGTCGCTGACCGAGTCGATCGCGAACAAGGACCAGGTCATCGGCGAGGTGATCGGCAACCTGAACGAGGTCCTCGCCGCGTTGAACGAGCGCACTCCGGAGTTCAACGAGACGCTCATCCGGATGCAGGAGCTGGTCTCGGGACTGTCCGAGGACCGCGAGCACATCGGTGAGGCCGTGGAGGCCGTCGGGGAGCTGTCGTCGACGACGTCAGGGTTCCTCGAGGAGGTCCGCGGTCCGCTGCGCAACGACATCGAGCACCTGGGCGAGCTGACCGAGAACCTCAACGAGCACGAAGGCACGGTGGAACACTTCATCCAGTTCATGCCGGAGAAGCTCCGCCAGATCAGCCGGACAGGCAGCTACGGCTCGTGGTTCAACTTCTTCGAGTGCATGGCTGAGGCCGATGTCCGGCTGACGCCGGACTCCGAGCCGGTCACGATCCCGATAGGCGAGTCGGACGCTGAAAGGTGCGGACCAGCATGAAGTCCTTCCAGCAGTTCAACCCGATCCCGATCGCGCTTGTCGGTATCGTCGCGCTGGTCCTCGGGGTGGTGGCCGCGATGAACTCGGAGAAGCTACCGGTGATCGGTGCCGGAACGCTGCACTCCGCGGAGTTCGAGGAGGCAGCCGGGCTGCAGAGCGGCAACGAGGTCCGGGTGGCAGGCATCAAGGTCGGCGAGGTCGACGAGGTCAACCTCGACGGCGACAGGGTCGTGGTCGACTTCCGGGTCAAGGACACGTGGCTCGGCGACGACACGCGGGCCGGTATCGAGCTCAAGGACATGCTCGGCCAGAAGTACATGTCGCTGGACCCGGCAGGGGAGGAGGTGCTCGACCCGAGTGAGCCGATCCCGCTCGAGCGGACCAGCTCCCCGTTCGACGTCCTCGAGGCCTTCCGGGAGCTCTCCGAGACCACCGACGCCATCGACACCGAGCGGCTGGCCGAGAGCTTCGATGTGATGTCGGAGACCTTCTCCGATACCCCTGAACACGTCGAAGGCGCGCTGACCGGGCTGTCGAAGCTGTCCGACACGATCTCCGAACGGGACAGCGAGCTCAAGGAGCTGCTCACCAACACCGAACAGATCAGTCAGACGCTGAGCGAGCGCGACGAGGAGCTGGTCAAGCTCATGCGGGACGGTAACCGGCTGCTCGACGAGCTTCGCCAGCGCAAGGAGGCGATCAGCGCCCTGCTGCGCGGGACGCAGGAACTCGCCGAGCAGCTGCGGGGATTGGTCGAGGACAACCAGGAACAGCTCAACCCGGTGCTGCAGGAGCTCGACCAGTTCACGTCGATGCTGCACCGCAACAGGGAGGCGCTCAGCCAGGGACTGCAAGAGTTCGCACCGTTCATCAGGAAGTTCGCCAACGTCGTGGGTAGCGGCCGCTGGTTCGACAACTACATCTGCGGGCTGCTCCCGCCGTCGGAAGGCCCCTACAACGAGGAGGGGTGTGATCCGCGATGAGCCTGCGGACGCTCGGAAGCTACCTCTCCCACGGCCTCACGCGCTGGATCGCGATCGCCTGCGTGCTCGGGCTCGTCGTCGCCGGAGGCGTGTGGTGGCTGCAGCAGGACGGCGAGAAGACGGCGACCGCGTTCTTCCCGGCCGCCATCGGCTTGTACGAGGGCAACACCGTGCGGGTGCTCGGCGTGGACATGGGCACCGTGGAGGCGGTCGAACCGGTGGGCGACCGCGTGAAGGTCACCATGAGCTACCACAGCGAGGTGGACATCCCCGCCGACGCCAAGGCCGTGATCGTGGCACCCTCACTGGTCAGTGACCGGTACGTGCAGTTCACCCCGGCCTATACCGGTGGTCCGGTTCTGGAGGACGGGGCGATGGTCCCCCAGGAACGCACTGCCGTGCCGCTGGAGATCGACGATCTCTACGAGAGCACGAATCGGCTCGCAGACGCGCTCGGACCGGAGGGCGCCAACGAGGACGGCTCGCTGTCGAACCTGATCAGCACGCTGGCCGAGAACATGGACGGCCAGGGCGAGAACTTCAACGAGACGATCACGAAGATGGGGCAGCTGTCCGAGACCCTGTCGGGCAGCTCCGAGGAGCTGTTCGGCACGGTTCGCAACCTCGCGGAGTTCACGTCCACGCTGGCCGACAGCGACGAGGAGGTCCGGCGGTTCGAGGAACAGCTCGCCGACATCAGCGGGTTCCTGGCCGACGAGCGGGAGAACCTCGGCGCCATGGTCGAGCAGCTCGGGGTGACGCTGGACATGGTGCAGCGGTTCATCGAGGACAACCACGAGGAGATCCGGTCGAACGTCGACAAGCTGGCCGATGTCACCCAGGTACTGGTCGAGCAGCGTGCCGCGCTCGCCGAGTTCATGGATGTCGCGCCGACGGCGCTGAACAATGTCATCAACTCCTACAACGCCACCGGCGGTACGCTCGACGCCCGGGGTAACTTCAACGAGCTGACGATGTCGCCGTTCACGCTGGCCTGCTACCTGGTGGATCGTGGGCCGGAGGAGCTGGAGGCCGCAGGCGCGGCCTGCGACGAGCTCACCGGTCCGTTGCAGGGCCGGCTTCCCTCCCCCGGGGAGATGATCGAGACGATGCAGCAGGGTGAGCTTCCGCTGCCTTCCGTCGACGAGTTCTCCGGACCCACTCCGCAGGGAGGTGGTCAGTGATGGCACGTCCGTACGGAGGTAGGCGTCCGCGCAGGACCCTGATGGCGATGCTCGCCGCGGTGACGATGGCACTGACGGCTTGCGGGGAGTTCAGTGGTATCTACGACCTGCCGCTGCCGGGCGGGGCCGAGCTCGGGCCGGACCCGGTGGAGATGACCATCGAGTTCACCGACGTGCTCGACCTCGTCCCCCAGTCGACGGTGAAGTTCAACGAGGTCGATGTGGGCAGGGTCGAGGAGATCGATCTCGCAGAGGACGGCTGGCACGCCGAGGTGACGATCCTCGTCAACCGGGAGGTCGAGCTGCCTGCCAACCCCGATGCCAACATCAAGCAGACCAGCCTCTTCGGTGAGAAGTACGTCGAGCTGACCGCCCCGCCGGCGGACTCGGCGGAAGGTTCGTTGGAGGACGGCGCGCACGTCCCGCTTTCCCGCACCAGCCGCAACGTGGAGGTCGAGGAGCTGCTCGGGGCGCTGTCCATGCTGCTCAACGCCGGTGGCGTCGAGCAGATCAACACCATCACGCGTGAGCTCAACGAGCTGGCCTACGGCAACGAGACCGAGATCAAGGGCTTCCTGCGCAACGCGGAGAGCCTTGCGGCGGGGCTGGACGGGCAGACCGACGAGATCTCGGACGCGCTCGACGGGCTGAACCGGCTCTCGGCCGAGCTGAACGAGCAGAAGGACCTGATCACCGAGTCCCTCGACGATCTCGGCCCGGGCCTGGAGTCCCTGGAGCGGCAACGCGGTGACCTGGTGGAGATGCTTCGCGCCCTCGACGACTTCTCCGAGGTTGCGGTCGACACGGTCCAGCGCAGCCAGCAGGACCTGGTGGCCAACCTCGAGGCACTGGAACCGATCCTGCGCAACCTCGCCGAGGCCGATGCCGACCTACCCAAGGCGCTGGAGATCCTGGCGACCTTCCCGTTCACCGACAGCTCGACCGAGGGCATGGTCGGCGACTACGCCAACCTGTTCATCACGTTCGACCTCGAGGTGCAACAGATCCTGGAGAACTTCGGCAGGCACCGGGGTAACCCGTTCGACGGGCTGCCGATCCTGAGCGAGCTGCCCATCGGGGAGGATGAGCTCGTGGACCCGAGCCTCGTCCTTCCGTTACCGGAGTCCGAGTCCTCCGCGCCGGCACCGGAGGAGTCCACGAGTGGCTCCGATGCCGGCGACGGCTCCGCGGAAGACCCTGGACTGGTCGACGACCTGCTGTCCGGGGGTGGTAGCTGATGCTCGGCCGGTCGATACGCATCAAGCTGGTGGCCTTCGTCGTGGTGGCCTCGGTATCGGTGGTGTACGCACTCGTGCGGTTCACCGACTTCGGGGAGTACTTCGGCCAGGAGGGCTACACGGTCACCGCCGAACTGGCGGACTCGGGCGGGATCTTCAGCCACGCCGAGGTGACCTACCGCGGCGTCAATGTCGGCCGGGTGGGCGAGCTGCGGCTGGACGGGGACGGTCTCGAGGTCGACCTGCACATCGAACACGACGCCCCGGACATCCCGCGCGACCTCGATGCCATCGTCGCGAACCGGTCGGCGATCGGTGAGCAGTACGTCGACCTGCGCCCCCGGGCAAACTCAGGGCCCTATCTCGAGGAGGGGACGACGATCCCGCAGGAACGCACGTCGATCCCGCTCGGCGTGGAGGACGTGATCACCGACCTGGACAAGCTCGCCAGATCGCTGCCACACGAGGACGCACGCACCCTGGTCGACGAGTCCTACGTGGCATTCCGGGGCACCGGCGACGACCTGGAACGGTTGATGGACACCACGCGGGAGTTCGTCGCCGCATCCAGCGAGAACCTCCCGCACACGGTCCGGTTGCTGCGGTCCGGCAACACGGTCCTGGAGACGCAGAACGAGCAGGCCGGCAACTTCAAGTCCTTCTCGAGGGACCTCAACCTGCTGTCCGAGCAGCTCGTCGAGTCGGATGAGGACATCCGTAACCTCATCGACGCGACGACGCCTGCCGCGCAGCAGTTCAGCGAGGTCGTCCAGGAGATCGGCCCAGGGCTGAGCTCGTTGGTCGCCAACCTGCTGGCGGTGTCCAACGTTCAGGCCCCGCGGCTCGACGGCCTCGAGCAGGTTCTGGTCAGCTACCCCATCCTCGCCGTCGGCGCCGATGCCGTGCTGACCGACGACGGCAAGGCGCGGCTGGGCTTCGTGCTCAACCTGTTCGACCCGCCGCCGTGCACCCGTGGTTACGAGGGGACCGAACGCCGGGCGGGCACGGACGACTCGCCCGTCGAGCCGAACAGGGAGGCGTACTGCGCCGAACCGCCCGGTAGCCCGATCGCGGTGCGGGGAGCGCAGAACGCGCCGTTCGCGGGTGTGCCGTCGCTGCCATCGGAGGACGAGGTCGAGGCCAACAGCGACCGTAGCCAGGAGTCCCTCGAGGAGGAACGGCGGCGGCAGGCCGCTTCGGCCAACACGCCGGGACTGGCAGGTGGTTCGGGCTCGACGAACAACAGCCTCGCCGAGCTGCTGGGGCTGCCCGGTTAGCCGCGCAGCCCCGGCAGTCGGGGACAACGAGCCTGGGCACGGCGGCTGCGACGCGCCGTAGCGATACTGTTGACGGAAATATCACATCGATTGCCTACCCTGGAGTAGGAATGACCCGTTCAGCCGAATCACACCGTTCGCGGTACGTGCGTGCTGCGCGGGCCGTTCTCGCACCAGGGGAACTTTCCACCCGTACCGATCCGCACCCGCGGCCGAGCCGATACACGATGAGGGCTGGACAGTGACGAAGTCGGGACCGACTGGCCTGCTGACGGTCAGGAACGCGTTTGTCGCGGCGCTGGCGTTCTTCGCCGTGGCATTCGTCGCCGCGGCCGTACTCGGCGTGCTGTGGTGGACGTCGGCCTCGGGGGAGGACGCGACCATCGCGGAGCAGCGAGACGAGGTCATCGAGGCCGCGGACCGGGCGGCTCGTGCCTACACGGAGTTCGACCACGAGAACCCGGACGAGTTCCGGGACAACCAGATCGCGGTTTCCACCGAGGAGATGCGCGAACAGATCGAGCTGAGCTGGGAGAACTTGCGTGATTTCGTCGCGGAGAGCGAGCAGTCGGCGAGTACGACCGTCTTCGACATCGCTGTGGACGAGCTGGATGTCCAGGAGGGTAGTGCCGGGGTCCTCGCCGCGCTCGGCGTCGACGTGACCCAGGGCGAGGAGAGCGTATCCAAGAGGATTCGCGTGCAGCTGCACATGGAGCGGGTCGACACGGACGGGGACGAGGCGTGGAAGCTGGCCGGTATCGACCAGGTACCCGTCGTCCCGCCCGGCGAAGGTGAATGACCACTCCCCGACAGATGTGAGGATTCGGAGTTCGCGTGCCAACACCCAATCGACGGCGCCCGGGTTCATCGGGACAGCCGAACCGCCGCCGGCGAGTCGCCGGGCATGCGCGGCCGGGTACGGAGGAGGAGCAGCGGCCGTCACCGAGCCCGCGTCCGCGCCCCGCAGACGACGACACCCCGGCCGAGCAGCCACAGGACGCCGAGTCGGCCGCTGATTCAGCCACTGAATCCATCACCGGCGAGGCAGGCGGACCGGCCGAGCAGGTGGGGACGGCCGTGCCGGAGACCGGGTCGGCCGAACCCGAGCCGGCGGGATCCGACACCGCGCAGCTCGGCGAAGGCTCTATCGCCGATCGGCCCGAGGCCGGTGCGCAGCCGAGTGCGCAAGCGAGCACCGGGGCCGGGGGCGCAGCCGTCGCCGGCGAGGTCGAGCGGTCCGGAACCGCGGACGCCGCGGACGCCGCGGACGCCGCGGACGCCTCTGAGGGTGCCGGCGCGGCGGACGAGGACGTCCCGGCGCGGTCGGACGGTGACGCCGGCAGCGACGGGGACGGATCCGGAGGAACCGCGCGGCGTGGACCGTCTGCCAAGGCTCTGACGGTCGTGCTGACTGTCGCTGGGGTCGCACTGGCCGGCCTGGCCGGTTTCTTCGGCTACCAGTACAGCCAGGTCAGCGGCGCCACGTCCAACAAGGCGCTGGTCGACGCCTCTGCCACGGCGAAGGTGAAGGAGGACATCGGCTCGGCCGTCGAGCGGGTGCTCTCCTACGACCACGCGGCTATCGAGGAGACCGAGCAGGCCGCTGACGAGCTACTGATCACCGACGATGTGCGGGAGACGTACAACGATCTCTACAGCGAGGTCAAACGCATCGCACCGGAACAGGAGATGGTGCTCGAGACCCGGGTGAGCCGGTCAGCCGTGATCGAGCTCGATGACGACCGGGCGCGCCTGCTCGTGTTCGTCGACCAGTCCGCGAACCGGGAGGGCCAGGAGGAAGGCAACGTGGGCGGCAGTCAGCTCGCCGTCACCGCCCAGCGCCAGGACGGCCAGTGGAAGATCGCTCAGCTCGACACCTACACCGACCAGGACAGTGACATCGGCCGGCCCGGTTCCGGCGACGAGCAGGACACCGAGGGCGAGCAGGGCAGCGGCGACGAGCAGGACACCGAGGGCGAGCAGGGGGACGGCGACGAGCAGGACACCGGCGAGCAGGGTAACTGAGCGGTGCGCCGGGCGGTGACGCGAGGATGAACACGTACGCCGCACCGCCACCCCACTTGACTCCGAGGCCCGCGCGCGTCACGCTTGGTGGAGCACGGTCGGACGGGCCGTCGACGATCGGGTGTGTCGGTCGTGACGAGCAGCTGAGCGGCTGCGGTGTGAGTTGGGACCCCGCTGGGTGGAGCTGGGCGCGTCCCCTCGACAGCCGCGCTGTGGACGGCTAGACTGACCTTTTGCGCTGCCCGCTTTCATGCTGCGCTGAGCCGGGCGTTACGATGGTGGGCACCACCGCACCCTTGGCAGTTCGCGTAACGGAGTTGCCATGACCCTATGGCACCGTGACGTGGCTGTTCAACCGCTCATTTGTCCCCGGAAGGACGCATCTTGGCAGTCTCTCCCGCGAACCAGGCTACAACTGCGAGCACATCTGCTGTCACTTCATCGGGAATCCCAGGAGCGCCCCCTCGGGTCTCCTTCGCGAAGATTCGTGAACCTCTGGCGACTCCTGACCTGCTCGACCTGCAGCTCAGATCGTTCGAATGGTTCACAGGTGACGAGGCGTGGTTCGAGCGCGCCGTCAACGAGGGCGACGACAACCCGGTCGGCGGCCTCGAGGAGGTCCTGAGCGAGATCTCTCCGATCGAGGACTTCTCCGGCGCCATGTCGCTGTCCTTCTCCGATCCGCGCTTCGACGAGGTCAAGGCCTCCGTCGAGGAGTGCAAGGACAAGGACATGACGTACGCGGCTCCGCTGTTCGTCACCGCCGAGTTCGTCAACAACAACACCGGTGAGATCAAGTCCCAGACGGTCTTCATGGGCGACTTCCCCGTGATGACCGACAAGGGCGCGTTCATCATCAACGGCACCGAGCGGGTCGTGGTCTCGCAGCTGGTGCGCTCGCCGGGCGTGTACTTCGACCAGTCGATCGACAAGGCCTCGGACAAGGACGTCTACAGCGTCAAGGTGATCCCGAGCCGGGGCGCGTGGCTCGAGTTCGACGTCGACAAGCGGGACACCGTCGGCGTGCGCATCGACAGGAAGCGCCGGCAGCCGGTGACCGTGCTGCTGAAGGCACTGGGGTGGAGCGCGGAGGCCATTCGTGAGCGCTTCTCCTTCTCCGAGACGTTGCTGACGACGCTGGAGAAGGACCACACGGCAGGCACCGACGAGGCGCTGCTGGACATCTACCGCAAGCTGCGTCCTGGTGAGCCGCCGACCAAGGAGAGCGCCCAGACGCTGCTGGAGAACCTGTTCTTCAAGAACAAGCGCTACGACCTGGCACGCGTCGGCCGCTACAAGATGAACAAGAAGCTCGGGCTGTCGTTGCCGTACGAGGGTGGCACGCTGACCGAGGACGACATCATCACCACCATCGAGTACCTGGTGCGCCTGCACGCGGGCGAGACCGAGATGCCTGCGGGAGGTGCCCCGGGGCCCGAGGACGGCAGGACCGTCCCGGTGGAGACCGACGACATCGACCACTTCGGTAACCGGCGACTCCGTACCGTGGGGGAGCTGGTGCAGAACCAGATCCGGGTGGGGCTCTCCCGGATGGAGCGGGTTGTCCGGGAGCGGATGACCACCCAGGACGTCGAGGCGATCACCCCGCAGACCCTGATCAACATCCGGCCGGTCGTGGCGGCGATCAAGGAGTTCTTCGGGACCTCCCAGCTGTCCCAGTTCATGGACCAGGGCAACCCCATCGCCGGGCTGACGCACAAGCGTCGCCTCTCCGCGCTCGGACCCGGGGGGCTCTCCAGGGAGCGGGCGGGCATGGAGGTCCGCGACGTGCACCCCTCGCACTACGGGCGGATGTGCCCGATCGAGACGCCGGAAGGCCCGAACATCGGCCTGATCGGCTCGCTGTGCTCCTACGCGCGGGTCAACCCGTTCGGTTTCATCGAGACCCCGTACCGGAAGGTCGTCGACGGTCAGGTCACCGACCAGGTCGACTACCTGACCGCGGACGAGGAAGACCGTTTCGTCAAAGCCCAGGCCAACGCGCCGATCGACGAGAACGGCAACTTCACCGACGAGTCCGTCCTCGTGCGTAAGAAGGGTGGCGAGGTCGAGCTGGTCGCGCCCTCGGGCGTCGACTACATGGACGTCTCGCCACGGCAGATGGTCTCGGTCGCGACCGGCATGATCCCCTTCCTCGAGCACGACGACGCCAACCGCGCACTGATGGGCGCGAACATGCAGCGGCAGGCGGTGCCGCTGCTGCGGAACACCTCGCCGCTCGTGGGTACCGGTGTGGAGCTTCGTGCCGCGGTCGACGCCGGCGACGTGCTGCTCGCCGAGCAGGCCGGCATCGTGGAGGAGGTATCGGCGGACCTGATCACCGTCATGCACGACGACGGGAGCCGCAAGTCCTACGGGCTGTACAAGTACCGCAGGTCCAACCAGGGCACGTGCATCAACCACAAGCCGATCGCGCACGAGGGTCAGCGTGTGGAGGTCGGCCAGGTCATCGCCGACGGTTCCTCGACAGAGAACGGCGAGATGGCCCTCGGTAAGAACCTGCTGTGCGCGATCATGCCGTGGGAGGGGCACAACTACGAGGACGCCATCGTCATCTCCCAGCGGCTCGTCCAGGATGACGTGATGACCTCGATCCACATCGAGGAGCACGAGGTCGACGCCCGGGACACCAAGCTCGGTGCCGAGGAGATCACGCGGGACATCCCGAACGTCTCCGAGGACGTCCTCGCCGACCTCGACGAGCGCGGCATCGTCCGGATCGGTGCGGAGGTGCGCGACGGCGACATCCTCGTCGGGAAGGTCACGCCCAAGGGTGAGACCGAGCTGACTCCGGAGGAGCGCCTGCTCCGGGCCATCTTCGGGGAGAAGGCGCGCGAGGTGCGAGACACCTCGCTGAAGGTCCCGCACGGGGAGACCGGCAAGGTCATCGGCATCCGCATGTTCTCCCGTGACGAGGACGACGAGCTACCCGCGGGCGTCAACGAGCTCGTCCGCGTCTACGTCGCGAAGAAGAGCAAGATCCAGGACGGTGACAAGCTGGCCGGCAGGCACGGCAACAAGGGCGTGATCGGCAAGATCCTGCCTGAGGAGGACATGCCGTTCCTCGAGGACGGCACGCCGGTGGACATGGTGCTCAACACGCACGGTGTGCCACGACGCATGAACATCGGGCAGGTCCTCGAGATGCACCTCGGATGGCTGGCCTCCCAGGGATGGAAGGTCGAGGGGACCCCGGAGTGGGCGAAGGACCTCCCGGAGGACCTCTACGAGGTCGAGCCCGGCACGAACACCGCGACGCCGGTCTTCGACGGTGCCAAGGAGCACGAGATCACCGGGCTGCTGGAGAGCACGAACCCGAACCGGGACGGTGAGCGCCTCGTCGGTGGAGACGGTAAGGCCACGCTGTTCGACGGCAGGTCGGGCGAGCCGTACCCGTACAAGGTCGCTGTCGGGTACATGTACACGCTCAAGCTCTCCCACATGATCGACGACAAGATCCACGCACGGTCGACCGGGCCGTACTCGATGATCACCCAGCAGCCGCTCGGCGGTAAGGCACAGTTCGGTGGTCAGCGGTTCGGTGAGATGGAGTGCTGGGCGATGCAGGCCTACGGCGCGGCCTACACGCTGCAGGAGCTGCTCACGATCAAGTCGGACGACGTTGTCGGCCGCGTCAAGGTGTACGAGGCGGTCGTCAAGGGGGACAACATCCCCGAGCCGGGGATCCCCGAGTCGTTCAAGGTGTTGCTCAAGGAGCTGCAGTCGCTGTGTCTCAACGTCGAGGTGCTGTCCACCGACGGCGGCGCGATCGAGATGCGCGACTCGGATGACGAGGATCTGGAACGCGCCGCGGCCAATCTCGGCATCAACCTGTCCCGCAACGAGTCGCCCTCCGTGGACGACGTCGTGCACTGACCTCGCCCGCTCGGGCGGTTCGCGTAGAACCGCCCGAGCGAGCCGATCGGCCCCACTACTCAGCCGAACGACCAAAAGGGGAGAAGAACCGACGTGCTGGACGTCAATTTCTTCGATGAGCTCCGCATCGGCCTGGCCACAGCTGACGACATCCGCCAGTGGTCCTTTGGCGAGGTGAAGAAGCCGGAGACGATCAACTACCGCACGCTCAAGCCGGAGAAGGACGGGCTCTTCTGCGAGAAGATCTTCGGTCCGACCAGGGACTGGGAGTGCTACTGCGGTAAGTACAAGCGGGTGCGCTTCAAGGGCATCATCTGTGAGCGGTGCGGTGTCGAGGTCACCCGCGCCAAGGTCCGCCGTGAGCGGATGGGCCACATCGAGCTCGCCGCGCCCGTGACGCACATCTGGTACTTCAAGGGTGTTCCGTCCCGGCTCGGGTACCTTCTCGACCTCGCGCCGAAGGATCTCGAGAAGATCATTTACTTCGCCGCGTACGTGGTCACCAGCGTCAACGAGGAGCTGCGGCACAACGACCTTCCGACGCTGGAGAACGAGATCGCCGCCGAGCGCAAGTCGATCGAGTCCAAGCGGGACGCCGACATCGAGGCGCGTGCCCAGAAGCTCGAGTCGGACCTCGCCGAGCTCGAGTCGGAAGGCGCCAAGTCGGATACGCGCAGGAAGGTCAAGGAAGGCGGAGAGCGCGAGATGCGCCAGATCCGCGAGCAGGCCACGCGCGATCTGGACCGCCTCGAAGAGGTGTGGAACACCTTCACCAAGCTCGAGCCGCGGCAGATGATCTCGGACGAGACCCTCTACCGCGAGCTCTACGACCGTTACGGCGAGTACTTCACCGGCGGCATGGGCGCCGAGGCGATCCAGAAGCTTGCCGCCGAGTTCGATGTCGATGCCGAGGCCGAGTCGCTGCGCGAGGTCATCCGCAACGGCAAGGGGCAGCGCAAGCTCCGTGCGCTCAAGCGCCTGAAGGTGGTCTCGGCGTTCCAGGCCACCAACAACGACCCGCGTGGCATGGTGCTCGACGCGGTTCCGGTGATCCCGCCGGACCTGCGTCCGATGGTGCAACTCGACGGTGGCCGGTTCGCCACCTCCGACCTCAACGACCTGTACCGGCGAGTGATCAACAGGAACAACCGCCTCAAGCGTCTGATGGACCTCGGTGCACCCGAGATTATCGTCAACAACGAGAAGCGGATGCTCCAGGAGGCTGTCGACGCGCTGTTCGACAACGGGCGTCGCGGCCGGCCGGTCACCGGTCCGGGTAACCGGCCGCTCAAGTCGCTGTCCGACCTGTTGAAGGGGAAGCAAGGCCGGTTCAGGCAGAACCTGCTCGGCAAGCGTGTCGACTACTCGGGCCGGTCCGTCATCATCGTCGGTCCGCAGCTGAAGCTGCACCAGTGCGGGCTGCCCAAGCAGATGGCGCTGGAGCTGTTCAAGCCGTTCGTGATGAAGCGCCTTGTGGATCTCAACCACGCGCAGAACATCAAGTCCGCCAAGCGGATGGTCGAGCGATCCCGCGCCCAGGTCTGGGACGTCCTCGAAGAGGTCATCACCGAGCACCCCGTGCTGCTCAACCGGGCGCCCACGCTGCACAGGCTGGGCATTCAGGCGTTCGAGCCGCAGCTGGTCGAGGGCAAGGCCATCCAGCTGCACCCGCTGGTGTGCGAGGCGTTCAACGCCGACTTCGACGGTGACCAGATGGCGGTGCACCTGCCGCTGTCCGCGGAGGCACAGGCCGAGGCGCGGGTGCTGATGCTGTCGGCGAACAACATCCTGTCGCCGGCCTCCGGGCGGCCGCTGGCCATGCCTCGGCTGGACATGGTCACCGGCCTGTACCACCTGACACGGCAGGACGACAACGCCGAGGGTGCCGGTCTGACCTTCTCCTCGACAGCCGAGGCGATCATGGCCTTCGACAGGGGCATGATCGGTCTGCAGGCGCCGGTCAAGATCCGGATCTATGACCGTGAGCCGCCGAAGGGCGAGGAGGAGGCCTACCGCGAACAGGGTCGCGAGCCGGGTGAGCCGTGGCTGGCGGACACGACACTCGGCAGGGTCCTGTTCAACGAGCTGCTTCCACCCGACTACTCGTTCGTCAACGAGGCGTTGCCGAAGAAGAGCCAGGCATCGATCGTCAACGATCTCGCCGAGCGCTACCCGATGACGTACGTGGCGCAGATCCTCGACAAGCTCAAGGACGCCGGGTTCTACTGGGCCACCCGTTCCGGCGTGACGGTGTCCATCTCCGATGTCATCGTTCCGGAGGAGAAGTCGCGGCTGCTCGAGGAGTACGAGGAAACGGCGGCCAAGGTGGAGAAGCGCTACCAGCGCGGCCAGCTCTCGTATGCCGAGCGCAACGCCGAGCTCGTCAAGGTGTGGGCAAGGGCCACCGAGGATGTGGCCGAGGCGATGGAGGCCAGCTTCCCGGACGACAACTCGATCGCGATGATCGTGCGTTCCGGTGCAGGCGGGAACATGACCCAGGTTCGCTCGCTGGCTGGTATGCGTGGTCTGGTGTCCAACCCCACGGGTGAGTACATCCCACGCCCGATCAAGGCGAACTTCCGTGAGGGTCTGTCGGTGGCGGAGTACTTCATCTCCACGCACGGTGCTCGCAAGGGTCTCGCCGACACGGCGCTGCGTACTGCCGACTCGGGTTACCTGACGCGGCGCCTGGTCGACGTCTCCCAGGACGTCATCGTGCGCGAGCGCGACTGTGGCACCAGCCGCGGCATCCTCATGACCATCGCGGAGAAGACCGCCGACGGCTCGTTGCAGCGACCGGAGCACGTCGAGGCCAGCGTGTACGCCAGGACGCTTGCCGAGGACGCCACCGATGCCGACGGCAACGTCGCCGTCAACCGCGGTGACGACCTCGGCGACCCGGCTATCGAGAAGCTGACCTCCTTGGGGGTCACCAAGGTGCGGGTGCGTAGCGTCCTGACCTGCGAGTCGGGCACCGGCGTCTGCGCGATGTGTTACGGGCGCTCGATGGCTACCGGCAAGCTCGTCGATGTCGGTGAAGCCGTCGGTATCGTCGCGGCGCAGTCCATCGGTGAGCCCGGTACGCAGCTGACCATGCGTACCTTCCACCAGGGTGGTGTCGCCGGTGACGACATCACGACGGGTCTGCCGCGTGTGCAGGAGCTGTTCGAGGCCCGGATGCCGAAGGGCAAGGCGCCGATCGCGGACGTCGACGGGCGTATCCGGGTGGAAGAGAGCGAACGGTACTGGAAGATCACGCTGATCCCGGACGACGGCAGCGACGAGATCGTGATGGACAAGCTGTCCAGACGTCAGCGACTGGCCATCACCCCGGACGGGCCGCTCGGCGACGGCGATCATGTCGCGGTCGGCCAGCAGCTGCTGGAGGGTACGCCCGATCCGCACGAGGTGCTGCGCGTCATGGGCCCGCGGCAGGCGCAGATCCACCTCGTCGACGAGGTGCAGAAGGTGTACCGCGCGCAGGGTGTGTCTATCCACGACAAGCACATCGAGGTCGTCGTCCGGCAGATGCTGCGCCGTGTCACGGTCATCGACTCCGGTGCGACGGACTTCCTGCCGGGTGAACTGCCCGAACGGACCAAGTTCGAGGCGGTCAACCGCCAGGCTGTGGCCGAGGGCGGTGACCCGGCCTCGGGTCGACCGGTGCTGATGGGTATCACGAAGGCGTCACTGACCACGGATTCGTGGTTGTCGGCGGCCTCCTTCCAGGAGACCACTCGCGTGCTCACCGATGCCGCGATCAACGGCAGGTCGGACGCGCTGGTCGGGCTCAAGGAGAACGTGATCATCGGTAAGTTGATCCCGGCCGGTACCGGCATCAACCGGTACCGCAACATCCAGGTGCAGCCGACGGAGGAGGCCAGGGTCGCGGCATACGCGATCCCGTCCTACGACGACGGGTACTACACGCCCGACGTGTTCGGTACGGGTACCGGTGTGGCCGTGCCACTCGACGACTACGACTTCGGACGAGACTTCCGGTAGGCGCGCCTACAGGCCGGTCTCAACCGGAACCCGGATGACACGAAGGCCCGGGGACGCCCCCGCGTCCCCGGGCCTTTTCCCGTGTCGTGCCTGGCGCGTCCGAAGCCGTGTACCCGGCTCAGACGTCGGCGATCTCCTCGATCAGCTTGTCGACATCGAAGTACTGCTCCTCGGCACCTGCCGGAACCTCCTCGAGAGTGACCTCGAGGAACTCTTCCGCTTCCCGCCGGTCCAGGAACCAGGACGCCCGTCCCTGGTCGGACTCGATCTGCAGCAGCAGGAGACGCTCGTCACCGTCGTCGAAGGGGATGAAACGGACGTCACCGATGCCGGCCGGGCCGGCCACGCCTGCCATCAACAGGTCCCGTGCGAAGACCCACTCGACCCACTGATCCACGCCCGTCTGGAACGCCACGGTGATGGAGAACGGTTCCTCCGGGTGGTACGACCAGCGGGAGAGCACCGGCGTGTGCTCGCTGTGCAGGTTGATGAATCGGTCGTTGCGCGCTGCGTTGGCGTACATGTCGCCCTCCTCCTGGTCATCGTGAGCCGGTGTGGGGGCCGGCGCCGATGGGCTTGACACCGGGGAGATGGCGACGGTCGCGACTCATGACGCGATACTCCGCATCGTCAGCCGATGCGGTGTATCGGCCATCACACCCGTAACGGCGCAGCGCAGCGCGCGATAGAGGCGAGCGGCGCGACTACTGGGTCAGGCGGTGCCTGTTCCACACGTCCTGCGGGATCATCTGCCCGAAGCGGATGAGGCGGTCGATGGTGTCGCGGATGTCGGTGTCGTACATGTGTGCCTTGTCCTGGGTCCACAGCGCGCCGCCCTCGAAGACGACCATGCGCTTGTGGAACCACTTGTCGCTGGTCATAGCGTGGACGACGGGTTGCGACAGGACAGCGCCCGCGAACGCCGGTTCGGCGGTCAGTACCTGGAACAGCTCGTCGAACCGAGCGTCGCCTACGGTGTACTCCTCGAGGTCCTCGTCACTCACAAAGTGCATACTCGTCGGGTGGTTTCGGCGGAAGTTGCGCATCCGGCGCTGGATGCACAGCGTCGGTACCGATGGTGTCCGGACCTGCACCATGTGTCGTTCATAGATGATTCGCCGCGACGTATCCCCGCGACTGATTTGGGGAACCTGCATGGTCTCGCCGCGTTTCGTGTTTTCGACGCCGACATGCCCCGGGTCGTAGATGTTCCATCGGTCGATTGTTTCGCCGGTTCGCGAGTCCTTGAAGTTCCAGTTGAGCGTGTAGTCGATCACGAGGACGGTGTGCCCGTGGTAACTGGCCTCGATCACGCGGTCGAAATCGCCGTGAATGCGCGGGACGCCACCGACCCCGGTGATGGTTCTGGGGCGCACGCCGAAGCTCGGGGGATTGCTGAGGTCGTTGGATCGTTCGACGGCCGAGAGTTGCCGTGCCAGGTCGGCGACCTTCCGGTCGCGCTTTTTCTTCGCGAAGGGAATCGCGACCAGGGCGAGTACGACGAGTAATCCGATACCGGCCAGGAGGATATTGCCGAGGGTGTCCGGGTGCATGATTTCCCTTCGAATAGATCCCGCCGCGGACGGGCGATGTCGATGGGACGGGACGGCGGTCGGGTCCCGCTAGACGTCCAGGTTCTGACGGGTCCCGGTGTGCGACGGTTGCTCTTCGGGAATGTCCGGGGAACCGTCCTGGGCTTGTGCGACGTGGTGATCGGCGAACGACGGGGCCATCTCGAGTGGGGCGGCTCCCGGGTCGAAGCCTGTCCGCTGCTGGACGTACGCGCTTCCACCCGCGAAAACGGCCTCACCCACGGACGAGCCGACGGAACTGCCTGCGTTCCCGCCGAGTGCCTTGCCGAGCATGCCGCCACCGGTGCCCAGCAGCCTCTTGATCTTGTCGAAGAACGCGGAGACCTTCCTCAACAGGTCGACGAGACGTTGTACCGTGCGCCCCACTCGTGAGGAGGTGATCGCCGCCCTGGTCGCGGTGACGGCCTGGGCCGCAGCGATGGAAGAGCCCAGGCTGGCCACGCTCGAAGCCAGTGCGGGAACCCACGTCATGATCAACCATCCGACGAAGTCGGAGATCAGCGACTTGACGGCTTCCTCAACGGCCTCCATGACCATTGCGGATGCTTCGAGCATCTCGGCGACGTGGCCCGAGTGTGCCGCGATCCCGCTGATTCCGTCGGCGAAATCGGCCAGCTGGTCGCGCGCCGCGTCCGCAGCCTCGCCGTTCCATCCGGCCAGCGACGTGTCTGCGACCTCGACGAAGTTCTCGCTCATCTGTTGCAGGCCTTCGCCGATACTCACGAAGTTCCCTGCTGCGGTCTCGAGGGCGGGCGCGTCCCCCGTCACCGTGTCCAGGGCGTCTTGCAACGGCGTGATGAGCTCGAGCAAGAAATCGAGCCCGTTGCCGGCCAGCCAGCCCGCTGGATTGGTGACCATGCTCGTGACCGTGTCGGAGCATTCGGCTACGAAGCTGCCCGCGTCGGTCAGGACATCGCCGGCCTCGAGGGCCACCTCGCCGACACCGGGCTCGTTCTCACCCCCGTTGAGAAGGCCCGCGACACTCTGCCCGGCACCGAACGTGTCTCCGGCGAGGCCGACGGCACTGCCTGCTACGGGTACCTCGCCGATACCACCGGCTACGTCGATCGCCGGGCTGTCATCCGACTCGATATCGATGTCCGAGGCAACGTCCTCGACGTCAGCCATGATTCCTACCTCCGTGACGATCTGGACGGTCAAGCTCTCCGGATGCCGGGCGGTGGTGGGCACGTGTCGAGGGCGTCGAGTACGTCCTGCATGACTCGCACGGCCTCGTCCTCGCGTTCCTGGTATGCCTCGGCAGTGGCCGCGAACTTCTCGGCCGCCGTCTGTGCCCCGTCCATCAACGCCTGCATCTGCTCCTGGAGCTGATGCAGTGCCTGCGTGTACGAGTCCTTCGTGAAGATGCCGACCACGCCCCACGACTCATCCCCGACGTCGGCCTGCGCGACCAGGTCCTTGATCTGGGCGGCCTGGTCCGAGTACTGGCCGACGTCCTCCGAGTACTTCTTGATGACGTCCGGGTCCACCCGGAATCCCGCTGCGCTCATCGCCGATCCTCCTCGTCGTTCAACAGGCTGCGCAGGAACGCGTCCCCGGCGGACCCGCCCCGCTCGGACTCCGGCACCGTGCTCTCGGCGCTACCGGCGAACGACCTCCGGCCGACGTCCTCGTCGTCGAGTTCCGGCTGCCGTGCCGCACTGCCGCGAGAGCCCGTTGTCGGGCTGTCCCCCATCTGGGACCGCAGATCCTCCTTGCTGGTTCCGAGCGCCTGCGACTGGGCGTCGAGCAGCTGGTCCGCGGACCCGAACGGGGCACTCGAGGCCATGTGCGCGGCAACGATCCCGGCCTCCTCGCGCGCGGACTCGGCTACCGCCTGCTGCAAGGTGGCCATGATGGTGGCGGCGAGCGAGGCAGGCTGTTGCCGCATCGCCTCGTTACTGAGCTTCAGGTCCGTGACCGAGCCACCCGGACCCGCGGTGACGGTCACGGAACGATCCGGAGCCGTCGCGCTCACCTCGAGCGAGCGGACCTCTTCCTGCATCTCGTCGACGGTCGAGAACGTGCTGTCGAGCTGCTGGATCTTGGACTTGAACTTGTCGAACTCCGCGACGAGCCGGTCGAACTCTGCTGACACCAAAGCCCCCACGTGGTTTGTTGACGTACGTGCCGGAGGGTGACCCCCAGCCGTTCCCGGACGCACCTCATGGTGCCGCATCATCGCCGACCGTGGGGTAGGGTTCGGCTACTTTTGGTGGTCACCGCGAGGTTGGTATGATCGTGACGCGCGGTGCTTGGTACGAAGTGCCCCCCGATGTGACCCCCTCATATGAGGGTAGGTATCTTTGACGTCTGTGCCCGGCGCTGTCGGGCCACTCCGTATGCCCGCTGGGCGCGCTCAGCCGTTCACAGGTGATCGTCTGGCGCGACACGGAGACCCCCTCGGATACCTCGAGCAAGTCGTATTCGACGTTCGGCCTACGAGCGGCCGACACGCCCGACCTCGGGGACCGAGGCCAAGGCGAGAAGCAATGACGTGAACGAAAGAGAAAGCTGGTCCATTGCCCACCATCCAGCAGCTGGTCCGCAAGGGCCGCAACGACAAGGCTGCGAAGCTGAAGACCGCAGCGCTCAAGGGAAGCCCACAGCGTCGGGGTGTATGCACCCGTGTCTACACCACGACCCCTAAGAAGCCGAACTCGGCGCTGCGGAAGGTCGCACGTGTGAGGTTGACCAGTGGCATCGAGGTCACGGCTTACATCCCTGGCGAGGGCCACAACCTGCAGGAGCACTCCATGGTGCTCGTGCGTGGTGGTCGAGTGAAGGATCTTCCCGGCGTTCGCTACAAGATCGTCCGCGGTTCGCTGGACACCCAGGGTGTGAAGAACCGCAAGCAGGCGCGCAGCCGGTACGGCGCAAAGAAGGAGAAGAGCTGATGCCCCGCAAGGGTCCGGCCCCGAAGCGGCCGGTGATCTCCGATCCCGTCTACAGTTCCCCGCTGGTGAGCCAGCTGGTCAACAAGGTGTTGCGAGACGGCAAGCGCTCACTCGCGGAGCGCATCGTGTACGGGGCGCTCGAGGGCGCCCGGGAGAAGACCGGAACCGACCCGGTCATCACGCTCAAGCGGGCGTTGGACAACGTGAAGCCGACCCTCGAGGTGCGCAGCCGCCGGGTCGGTGGCGCCACCTACCAGGTTCCGGTGGAGGTGCGCGCCGGGCGTTCGACCACGCTCGCGCTCCGTTGGATCGTGCGCTACTCCAAGCAGCGCAGGGAGAAGACGATGAGCGAGCGCCTGCAGAACGAGCTGCTCGACGCGAGCAACGGCCTCGGGGCCAGCGTGAAGCGCCGCGAGGACACGCACAAGATGGCCGAATCGAACAAGGCATTCGCCCACTACCGTTGGTGACCGCCGTTCCCGACCGGGCACACACCGGTCGGGATTCACGCTGAAGACAGGGGAAACTCTCGTGGCACGCGACGTGCTGACCGACCTCAACAAGGTCCGGAACATCGGCATCATGGCGCATATCGATGCCGGCAAGACCACAACCACCGAGCGGATCCTGTTCTACACCGGGATCAACTACAAGATCGGCGAGGTGCACGACGGCGCCGCGACGATGGACTGGATGGAAGAGGAGCAGAGCAGGGGCATCACCATCACCTCTGCGGCTACCACGACCTTCTGGGGTGACTACCAGGTCAACATCATCGATACGCCGGGGCACGTCGACTTCACCGTCGAGGTGGAGCGCTCGCTGCGGGTGTTGGACGGCGCCGTCGCGGTGTTCGACGGTAAGGAAGGCGTGGAGCCCCAGTCCGAGCAGGTCTGGCGCCAGGCGGACAAGTACGAGGTACCGCGGGTTTGCTTCATCAACAAAATGGACAAGCTGGGCGCGGACTTCTACTTCACCGTCGGCACGATCTCCGACCGCCTCGGCGCGCGCCCGCTGGTGATCCAGCTACCCATCGGCTCGGAGTCCGACTTCGAGGGTGTCGTCGACCTGGTGTCGATGAAGTCCTTCACCTGGCGCGGTGACGTGCAGAAGGGCGAGAAGTACGAGATCGAGGACATCCCCTCCGATCTCGTCGAGACGGCGAACAAGTACCGCGAGCAGCTCGTGGAGGCTGTCGCGGAGACCGACGAGGCCCTGCTGGACAAGTACTTCAGTGGTGGGGAGCTCACCGAGGACGAGATCAAGGCGGGTATCCGCTCGTTGACCGTCAACCGGGAAGCGTTCCCGGTGCTGTGTGGCTCGGCGTTCAAGAACAAGGGCGTGCAGCCCATGCTCGACGCGGTGGTCGATTACCTTCCGTCCCCGCTCGATGTGCCGGCGGTGGAGGGCAAGCTGCCGGACAGCGACACCGGGGTGACACGGAATGCCGACACCACCGAGCCGTTCGCGGCGCTGGCGTTCAAGGTCGCCGCGCACCCGTTCTTCGGCAAACTCACCTACATGCGCGTGTACTCCGGCAAGATCAGCTCCGGCACGCAGGTGTTCAACGCCAGCAGGGGGCGTAAGGAGCGCATCGGCAAGCTCTTCCAGATGCACTCCAACAAGGAGAATCCTGTGGAAGAGGCTCAGGCCGGGCACATCTACGCCGTGCAGGGCCTCAAGGAGACCACCACCGGTGACACGCTGTCGGAGATCGGCAACCCGGTGGTACTCGAGTCCATGACCTTCCCCGAGCCGGTCATCTCGGTCGCGATCGAACCGAAGACTCGCTCGGACCAGGAGAAGCTGTCCACCGCCATTCAGAAGTTGGCGGAAGAGGACCCGACGTTCCGGGTCCACCTGGACGAGGAGACCGGTCAGACGATCGTCTCCGGCATGGGCGAGCTCCACCTCGACGTGCTTGTGCACAGGATGAAGTCCGACTTCAAGGTCGAGGCCAACATCGGTAAGCCGCAGGTTGCTTACCGGGAGACCATCCGGAAGCCGGTCGAAGGGCACGAGTACACGCACAAGAAGCAGACGGGTGGTTCGGGCCAGTTCGCCCGGGTGATCATCAACCTGGACCCGCTCGAGACCTCTGCGGACGGTGCGCTCTACGAGTTCGACAACAAGATCACCGGTGGCCGTGTCCCGAAGGAGTTCATCCCTTCGGTCGACGAGGGTGCTCAGGACGCCATGCAGTACGGCGTGTTGGCCGGCTACCCGCTCGTCGGGGTCAAGGTGACCTTGGTGGACGGTGCATACCACGAGGTCGACTCTTCTGAGATGGCATTCAAGGTCGCTGGTTCGATGGCGCTGAAGGAAGCCGTTCAGAAGGCCAAACCGGTACTGCTGGAACCGCTGATGGCGGTCGAGGTGACGACGCCCGAGGAATACATGGGCGAAGTCATCGGCGATCTGAACTCTCGCCGTGGTCATGTTCAGGCCATGGAGGAGCGTTCGGGAACTCGTGTCGTGAAGGCACTGGCTCCGCTGTCGGAGATGTTCGGGTACGTCGGCGACCTGCGATCGAAGACTCAGGGTCGGGCGAACTACTCGATGCACTTCGATTCCTACGGCGAGGTTCCCAGCAACGTGGCGAAGGAAATCATCGCCAAGGCGACGGGGGAGTAGAACCCCAGAGCCCCGCGGGCGGAGGGGTCCTCCCTAAGGTCCGCACAACACCGACCAGACAGATAGCGCCGGCCGATGTCACGAGTCGACGGCGCGAGCACGAGTACAAGTCCAGGAGGACATTCCAGTGGCGAAGGCGAAGTTCGAGCGGGACAAGCCGCACGTCAACATCGGCACGATCGGTCACGTCGACCACGGCAAGACCACGCTGACCGCGGCGATCACCAAGGTGCTGCACGAGAAGCACCCTGAGCTGAACAAGGTGTCGGCGTTCGAGATGATCGACAACGCGCCTGAGGAGAAGCAGCGCGGTATCACGATCAACATCGCACACGTCGAGTACCAGACGGAGACGCGCCACTACGCGCACGTCGACGCGCCCGGTCACGCCGACTACATCAAGAACATGATCACCGGCGCGGCGCAGATGGACGGGGCGATCCTTGTGGTCGCCGCTTCCGACGGCCCGATGCCGCAGACCAAGGAGCACGTGCTGCTGGCTCGCCAGGTCGGCGTGCCCTACATCGTGGTCGCGCTGAACAAGGCGGACATGGTGGATGACGCCGAGATTCTCGAGCTGGTCGAGCTCGAGGTGCGGGAGCTGCTCAACGAGTACGAGTTCCCGGGCGATGAGGCCCCGGTCATCCAGGTCTCGGCGCTCAAGGCGCTCGAGGGCGAGGAAGAGTGGGCCCAGAAGATCATGGACCTCATGAATGCCGTGGACGAAAACATCCCGGACCCGGTGCGTGCCACGGACAAGCCGTTCCTGATGCCCATCGAGGACGTGTTCACCATTACCGGCCGCGGCACCGTGGTCACGGGTCGTGTCGAGCGTGGCAAGATCAACGTCAACGAAGAGGTCGAGATCGTCGGTATCCGCGACAAGTCGACCAAGACGACGGTCACCGGTGTCGAGATGTTCCGTAAGATCCTCGACTACGGTGAGGCAGGCGACAACGTCGGGCTCCTGCTGCGCGGCATCAAGCGTGAGGACGTCGAGCGTGGGCAGGTCGTCACGAAGACCGGCGCGGTTACGCCGCACACCAACTTCGAGGCCTCGGCCTACATCCTGTCCAAGGACGAGGGTGGCCGGCACACGCCGTTCTTCAACAACTACCGCCCGCAGTTCTACTTCCGTACCACCGACGTCACCGGCGTCGTGAGCCTTCCCGAAGGCACCGAGATGGTCATGCCCGGTGACAACACCGAGATCAGTGTCGAGCTGATCCAGCCGGTCGCCATGGAGGAAGGGCTGCGGTTCGCCATCCGTGAGGGTGGCAGGACCGTCGGCGCAGGCCAGGTCACCAAGATCACCAAGTGACTCACGGGCTGAGGCGGCCGGTGCCGCCTCAGCCCGATCCCGGAACCGGGGGCGGTGACCCCCGGTTCCGGGTGGCAACACTCGATATGCGAAACTATGAGGGTTGCTCGGCACAGGGCGGCCGGTTCGCGGAACGCGGCCGCCTGTGTGTGAGTAACCGTGGGGTCGTCGGCCGCCGTCTTGTGCGAGGCCACGATCCAGGAGTGCTTCCGGATCGGAACACTCCTCACTGACACGACTTACCTGGCACGCCGACGAGTTGTCGCGGTTCTGCGTGTGCGTCAGGCGCGACACGCCCGACCGCGTGGACCGGAGGTCCTCTCGTTGACGTGCGGAAACCAGGCCCCGCGTGCGGAAAGTGTGTGCGCGGGTTCCTGGGGACAGTTAGCGGCACGAGACTGATAAGGAATGAGCTGCCACCATGGCGGGACAGAAGATCCGCATCCGGCTCAAGGCCTATGACCACGAAGCGATCGATACGAGCGCGCGCAAGATCGTCGAGACGGTGACGCGTACCGGTGCGAACGTGGTCGGGCCGGTGCCGCTGCCGACCGAGAAGAACGTCTACTGCGTCATCCGCTCGCCGCACAAGTACAAGGACTCGCGCGAGCACTTCGAGATGCGCACGCACAAGCGTCTGATCGACATCGTCGATCCGACCCCGAAGACGGTCGATGCGCTCATGCGGATCGACCTTCCGGCAAGCGTCGACGTCAACATCCAATAAGCGCAGCGCAGCGGCGGAGATTTGAGACTCATGTCTGACAGGCAAGTGAAGGGCATTCTGGGCACCAAGCTCGGTATGACCCAGCTCTTCGACGAGCGGAACCGGGTCGTCCCGGTGACCGTCGTCAAGGCTGGTCCGAACGTGGTTACCCAGGTGCGGAACAAGGACAACGACGGTTACTCGGCCGTGCAGCTGGCCTTCGGCACCGTTGATCCGCGCAAGGTCAACAAGCCGAAGTCCGGTCATTTCGAGAAGGCAGGCGTGACACCTCGGCGCCACATCGTGGAGCTGCGGACCTCGGACGCGGACAGCTACGAGGTCGGCCAGGAGATCACCGCCGAGCTGTTCGAGGCAGGCTCGACCGTCGACATCACGGGAACCAGCAAGGGCAAAGGGTTCGCGGGCACCATCAAGCGGCACGGGTTCTCGCGGCAGGGAGCCAGCCACGGTACGCAAGCCGTGCACCGCAAGCCGGGCGCCATCGGCGGGGCCGCGACACCTGGTCGCGTGTTCAAGGGCAAGAAGATGCCCGGTCGTATGGGCAACAGCAAGGTCACCACGCAGGGCCTGACCGTGCACGACGTGCGTGCGGACGACGGATTGCTCCTGATCAAGGGTGCCGTTCCGGGCCCGAAGGGTGGACTCGTGTTGGTCAAGTCCGCCGCGAAGGGTGGTGTGCAGGCATGAGCACGATCGAGGTGAAGAGCCCCGCCGGTAAGCCCGACGGCACCGTCGAGCTACCCGACGAGGTCTTCGACGCGCAGGCGAACATCCCGTTGATGCACCAGGTGGTCACAGCTCAGCTGGCGGCCGCGCGGCAGGGCACGCACGACACCAAGACACGCGGCGAGACTCGAGGCGGCGGCAAGAAGCCGTACCGGCAGAAGGGCACCGGCCGCGCACGGCAGGGCTCCACCCGGGCCCCGCAGTTCGTCGGCGGCGGCACCGTGCACGGGCCGACTCCGCGCGACTACAGCCAGCGGACGCCGAAGAAGATGAAGGCGGCGGCGCTCCGTGGCGCACTGTCCGACCGGGCGAGGGCAGGCCAGGTACACGTGATCAGCGAGCTGGTCGGTGGTGAGCAGCCGTCGACCAAGACCGCGAAGGCGGCCATCGCCGCCGTCTCCGAGGCCAAGCGTGTGCTGGTGGTACTCGACCGCACGGACAAGTCCGCCTGGCTGTCCGCGCGGAACCTGCCGTACGTCCACTTGATCACTCCGGACCAGCTCAACACCTATGACGTGCTGGTCAACGACGACGTGATCTTCACAAAGTCCGCGCTCGAGGCCTTCCTGTCCGGTTCCGCATCGGGCAAGACCCGCACGAGCGACGCCGAAGGGAGTGACGAGCAGTGAGCAGCGTGGCGATCCCGGATCATCGCGACGTGCTGATCGCGCCGGTCATCTCCGAGAAGTCCTACGGGCTGCTCGAGGAGAACAAGTACACGTTCCTTGTCCGCCCGGACGCCAACAAGACGCAGATCAAGATCGCGGTCGAGAAGGTCTTCGACGTCAAGGTCGTCGGCGTGAACACGCTCAACCGGCAGGGCAAGCGTAAGCGGACCAGGTTGGGATACGGCAAGCGGAAGGACACCAAGCAAGCCGTGGTGACCCTGTCCGCGGACAGCAAGCCGATCGAGATATTCGGCTCAGCCGTCTAGAGGGTGAGGACTGCGTAGAAATGGGCATCCGCAAGCACAAGCCTACGAGCGCCGGACGGCGTGGCTCGAGCGGTTCGGACTTTACAGGGGTCACCCGGTCGACACCGGAGAAGTCGCTGGTCCGTCCGCTGCCGAAGCAAGGTGGGCGAAACTCCTCCGGCAAGATCACGACCCGGCACAAGGGTGGCGGGCACAAGCGCGCATACCGCGTGGTCGACTTCCGGAGATACGACAAGGATGGTGTACCTGCCAAGGTGGCACACATCGAGTACGACCCGAACCGCACCGCCCGTATCGCGCTGCTGCACTATGCCGACGGGGAGAAGCGCTACATCATCGCCCCGGACAAGGTGAAGCAGGGCGACACGATCGAGAACGGCGCCGGAGCCGACATCAAGCCCGGCAACAACCTGCCGCTGCGCAACATCCCGACGGGTACGGTCGTCCACGCCATCGAGCTTCGTCCCGGTGGCGGAGCCAAGATCGCGCGTTCGGCCGGTTCGAGGGTGCAGCTGGTGGCCAAGGAGGGCCGCAACGCCCAGCTGCGGATGCCCTCCGGCGAGATCCGCAACGTGGACGTACGCAACCGCGCCACGGTCGGTGAGGTCGGCAACTCCGAGCACTCGAACATCAACTGGGGCAAGGCGGGCCGCAGCCGCTGGCGTGGCAAGCGCCCCACGGTGCGTGGTGTCGTGATGAACCCGATCGACCACCCGCACGGTGGTGGTGAGGGCAGGACCTCCGGTGGTCGCCACCCGGTGAACCCGAACGGTCGTCCGGAGGGCCGCACGCGCAAGCGTAAGCCGAGTGACCAGATGATCGTACGTCGCCGCCGTACCGGCAAGAGGCGCTGAGCAGGGAGGTAATCGCATATGCCACGCAGCCTCAAGAAGGGCCCGTTCGTGGACGGCCACCTGCTCAAGAAGGTGGACGCGCTGAACGAGTCCGGCAAGAAGACCGTGATCAAGACGTGGTCGCGCCGGTCGACCGTCACGCCCGACTTCCTCGGGCACACGATTGCCGTGCACGACGGGCGTAAGCATGTCCCGGTGTTCATCACCGAGGCGATGGTCGGTCACAAGCTCGGGGAGTTCGCGCCGACGCGGACATTCAAGGGCCACGTCAAGGACGACCGGAAGTCACGCCGCCGCTGAGCGGGCACGAAGGCAGTGTGCGGGCCAGTTCCGCACCCGAGAGCAAGAAGGAAGCAGCGATGAACGCCCAAGTGAACGCTACGGACACGGCAGTGTCGGAATCAGAGCTGCCTACCGCCGTGGCGCGGGCTCGCTTCGTCCGTGACTCGCCGATGAAGGTGCGCCGGGTGATCGAGCTGATCAAGGGTCGCAGCGCCAACGAGGCCTTGGCCGTGCTCCGGTTCGCCCCGCAGACGGCCAGCAAGCAGCTGGCCAAGGTGGTCGCCAGTGCCGTCGCCAACGCGGAGAACAACCTCGGTCTCGACCCGGACACGCTGTGGATCCGTAACGCCACCGCGGACGAGGGGCCGACGCTCAAGCGGATCCGGCCGCGCGCGCAGGGACGTGCGTACCGGATCAGGCGGCGCACGAGCCACATCACCGTCGTTGTCGAGTCCCGCCCCAAGGGCGAGCCGACCAAGAGGAAGAACAAGAAGAAGCAGTCCGGCGCGAAGGCCGATGACAGCGTGAAGGCAGGTGGCCAGTAGTGGGCCAGAAGATCAACCCGCACGGCTTCCGGCTGGGCATCACCACCGACTGGAAGTCCCGCTGGTACGCCGACAAGCAGTACGCGGACTATGTCGCCGAGGACGTCAAGATCCGCAAGCTGCTCTCGACGGGCATGGAGCGCGCGGGTATCTCGAAGGTCGAGATCGAGCGGACCCGGGACAGGGTGCGTGTGGACATCCACACCGCGCGGCCCGGCATCGTGATCGGCCGTCGAGGCGCCGAGGCGGACCGTATCAGGGGCTCGTTGGAGAAGCTCACCGGTAAGCAGGTGCAGCTCAACATTCTCGAGGTGAAGAACCCCGAGGCGGACGCCCAGCTGGTCGCCCAGGGAATCGCCGAGCAGCTGTCGAACCGTGTCGCCTTCCGCCGTGCGATGCGCAAGGCCATCCAGACCACGATGCGGTCACCGCAGGTGAAGGGCATCCGCGTACAGTGCAGCGGTCGCCTCGGCGGCGCGGAGATGTCGCGCTCCGAGCACTACCGTGATGGTCGTGTTCCGCTGCACACGCTGCGTGCCGACATCGACTACGGCTTCTTCGAGGCCCGTACGACGTTCGGCCGTATCGGCGTCAAGGTCTGGATCTACAAGGGCGATCTGGTCGGCGGCTTGAAGGCGCGCGAGGCGCGTGACTCGGCTGCTGCCTCGGAGCGGGCGCCGCGCAAGGAGCGGGGTGAGCGTTCGGGCCGTGGCCGCCGCTCGGGAGCAGCGGGCACCACCGCTTCCGGCACCGAGTCCAGCCGTTCGGCTGCCGAGGAGGCCAAGCAGACACGGACGAGCCAGGACGCCGCCATCGACGCCGCGCCCGAGGTCGCCGACAAGGCGGGCGAGGCCGGCTCCACAGACGAGAACGGGGAGGGCTGAGTAGTGCTCATCCCACGCAAGGTCAGGTACCGCAAGCAGCATGCGCCGAAACGGAGCGGGCGAGCCAAGGGCGGCACCAGCGTGAGCTTCGGCGAGTACGGTATTCAGGCGCTCGAGCACGGTTACGTGACGAACAGGCAGATCGAGTCGGCACGTATCGCCATGACGCGGCACGTCAAGCGTGGCGGGAAGATCTGGATCAATATCTTCCCCGACCGGCCGCTGACGAAGAAACCCGCGGAGACCCGCATGGGTTCGGGCAAGGGCTCGCCGGAGTGGTGGGTCGCGAACGTCAAGCCGGGGCGCGTGATGTTCGAGATGAGCTTCCCCAACGAGCCGATGGCCAAGGAAGCGCTGCGTCGGGCGATTCACAAGCTGCCGATGAAGTGCCGGATCGTGACCCGTGAAGGTGGTGAGTTCCAGTGAGCAAGACGGGCGGAGGAGTTGCCGCTTCGGAACTGCGTGAGCTCACTTCCGAGGAGCTTGTACTGCGGTTGAAGGAGTCCAAAGAGGAGCTGTTCAACCTCCGGTTCCAGATGGCGACAGGTCAGCTGGACAACAACCGGCGGCTGCGGACGGTCCGTACGGACATCGCGCGGATCTACACGGTCATGCGCGAGCGTGAGCTTGGACTTTCCCTTTCCCCTGACGAGGTAGACACCGAAGAGGACGCCACCGTATGAGCGAGCAGCAGATCGAGAAGAAGCCTGCGCAGAAGGTCGATTCCGGCCGTAACTACCGGAAGGTTCGGCAGGGTCTCGTCGTCTCGGACAAGATGAACAAGACGATCACCGTCGAGCTCGAGGACCGCAAGAAGCACTCGCTGTACGGCAAGATCATGCGCTCGACCAAGCGAGTCAAGGCGCACGACGAGGAGAACACGGCCGGCCCGGGCGACAGGGTGCTCATCATGGAGACCCGCCCGATGTCGGCGACGAAGCGTTGGCGGCTCGTACGAGTCGTCGAGCAGGCCAAGTAACAAGCAGGGGGCAGTAAGCCCCGCAAGTTCCGCAAGGCTCGGGCGAGAACCGAGAACCGGCGAGACACACAGGAGTTGACGTGATCCAGCAGGAGTCGCGACTACGCGTCGCCGACAACACGGGTGCGAAGGAGATCCTGACCATCCGTGTGCTCGGTGGCTCCGGACGACGCTACGCGAGCATCGGCGATGTCATCGTCGCCACCGTGAAAGACGCCATGCCTGGGGCCAACGTAAAGCGGGGCGATGTGGTCAAGGCCGTCATCGTCCGCACGGTGAAGGAGAAGCGTCGCCAGGACGGCTCCTACATCCGGTTCGACGAGAACGCCGCTGTGCTCATCAAGAACGACAACGACCCACGCGGTACTCGTATCTTCGGACCTGTTGGCCGCGAGCTGCGCGATCGCAAGTTCATGAAGATCATTTCGCTCGCACCGGAGGTGTTGTAGGTGAAGGTGCGTAAGGGCGACACGGTCCAGGTCATCGCCGGTAAGGACAAGGGCGCCAAGGGCAAGGTGATCCATTCCTACCCCGAGGACAACAAGGTTCTCGTCGAGGGCGTCAACCGGATCAAGAAGCACACCCGCATCAGCCAGACGCAACGGGGCGGCCAGTCGGGCGGGATCGTGACGCAGGAAGCGCCGATCCACGTGTCCAACGTGCAGGTTGTCGATGCGGACGGTAAGCCGACGAGGGTCGGCTACCGCTTCGATGAGGAAGGCAAGAAGGTTCGCGTCTCGCGTAGGACGGGTGAGGACATCTGATGACTGCTCCTACAACCAACGACGAGCAGACCGCTGCCGCCGCGGGCGGCGAGAGGCCGGTACCGCGGCTCAAGACTCGGTACAGGGACGAGATCGCGAGCGAGCTTCATGAGCAGTTCGGCTACTCGAACGTGCACCTGATCCCACGACTCACCAAGGTCGTGGTGAACATGGGGATCGGGGAGGCAGCGCGAGACGGCAAGCTGATCGAGGGTGCCGTGCGCGACCTCGCTGCCATCACGGGGCAGAAGCCCGAGGTGCGCAAGGCTCGTAAGTCGATTGCGCAGTTCAAGGTGCGTGAGGGCATGCCCATCGGTGTTCGCGCGACGCTACGCGGGGACAGGATGTGGGAGTTCCTCGACCGGCTGCTGACGATCGCGCTGCCGCGCATCAGGGATTTCCGGGGGCTGTCCGGCGAGCAGTTCGACGGGCACGGCAACTACACGTTCGGCCTGAGCGAGCAGTCGATGTTCCACGAACTGAACCCGGATGACATCGATCGTGCTCGCGGCATGAACATCACGGTTGTCACCACGGCGAGCGCCGACGACGAGGGTCGGGCGCTGCTGACCAAGCTCGGATTCCCGTTCAAGGAGAGCTGAACGACATGGCCAAGAAATCGCTGATCGCCAAGGCCGCGCGCAAGCCCAAGTTCTCGGTCCGCGGTTACACGCGGTGCCAGAAGTGCGGCAGGCCAAGGTCGGTCTATCGCAAGTTCGGGTTGTGCCGTGTGTGCTTCCGCCAGATGGCGCACGCCGGCGAGCTGCCTGGCGTGCACAAATCAAGCTGGTAACGACTCCACGTTCGCCACAGGCCTCGGCCGCACCGGGTGTGACCCGGGGAACCAGGGCGAGAAAGGTTGACAGGTCACCATGACGATGACCGACCCGATCGCAGACTTCCTGACACGTCTGCGAAACGCGAGTTCGGCGTTCCACGACGAGGTCGTGCTGCCGCATTCCAAACTGAAGGCCAACATCGCCGAGATCCTCAAGCGTGAGGGCTACATCTCGGACTACCGCGACGAAGCAGGCGAGAAGCACAAGAACCTGGTCGTGACGTTGAAGTACGGCCCCAACCGCGAGCGCGGTATCGCGGGGCTGCGCCGCGTGTCCAAGCCAGGACTGCGGGTCTACGCGAAGTCGACGGAGATGCCGAAGGTGCTCGGCGGGCTCGGCGTCGCGATCATCTCGACCTCGTCGGGATTGCAGACCGACCGGCAGGCAATGCGTAACGGTGTGGGCGGGGAAGTCCTCGCCTACGTGTGGTGAGAGAGGGGAGTCAGGTATGTCCCGTATCGGAAAGCATCCGATCACCGTCCCCTCCGGGGTCGAAGTGTCCATCGACGGCCAGCACGTCGCGGTCAAGGGGCCGAAGGGCACGCTCGAGCACACCGTTCCCGAGCCGATCAGGGTATCCCGTGCCGAGGACGGCAGCCTCGAGGTGACCCGTCCGGACGACGAGCGCTACTCACGTTCACTGCACGGCCTCACCCGAACACTGATCAACAACTTGGTTGTCGGTGTCACCGAGGGTTTCGAGAAGAAGCTCGAGATCCACGGTGTGGGATACCGCGTGCAGGCGAAGGGCTCGGACCTCGAGTTCTCGCTGGGCTTCTCGCACCCGGTGACGGTTCCTGCCCCGGAGGGGATCACCTTCTCGGTGGAGAACCCGACGAAGTTCTCGGTGTCCGGAATCGACAAGCAGAAGGTCGGCCAGACGGCTGCCGTCATCCGTAAGCTGCGCCGTCCGGATCCGTACAAGGGCAAGGGTGTGCGCTACGAGGGTGAGCGCATCCGTCGCAAGGTCGGAAAGACGGGTAAGTGATCATGAGCGAGACGACGAACAGGAAGCCCGTCGGCAAGGACGTGTCCACCCGGCGGCGAGTTGCCAAGGCCCGCAGGCACTTCCGGCTCCGCAAGAAGATCAACGGAACGCCCCAGCGGCCGCGCCTTGCGGTGCACCGTTCCTCTCGGCACATCACCGTGCAGGTGATCGACGACACGGCCGGTCACACGATGGCCTCGGCGTCGAGCCTGGAAGGCGATGTACGCGAGCTGGCGGGCGACAAGAAGGCCAAGGCGGCCAAGGTCGGCGAGCTGGTTGCCGACCGTGCCAAGGGCGCAGGCGTCAGCGCTGTCGTGCTCGACCGGGGCGGCAACGACTACCACGGCCGGATCGCCGCGTTGGCCGACGCCGCTCGCGAGGCGGGCTTGGAGTTCTAGATGTTGTTCAGCAGTATCGATGACGGAAGGAAAGTCTGATGCCGGGACGTACCCGAGCTACCGGCGGCCAGGGCGGCCCAGGCAACGACCGCGAGCGCGGTGGTGGCAAGGACCGCAGGGACCGTCGTGACGGCGGCCGCGGCGGGGCGGCCCAAGAGAAGTCCACGTACCTGGAGCGCGTTGTCGCGATCAACCGCGTAGCCAAGGTGGTCCAGGGAGGTCGGCGTTTCAGCTTCACCGCCCTGGTCGTCGTGGGTGACGGTGACGGGCACGTCGGCGTCGGCTACGGCAAGGCCAAGGAGGTGCCTTCGGCGATCGCCAAGGGCGTCGAGGAGGCGAAGAAGAACTTCTTCCGTGTGCCGCGTATCGCTGGCAGCATTCCGCACCCGGCTCAGGGCGAGGCCTCGGCAGGCGTCGTGCTGCTGCGTCCGGCGAGCCCCGGTACCGGAGTCATCGCCGGTGGACCGGTCCGTGCGGTGCTCGAGTGCGCCGGCGTGCACGACGTGTTGACCAAGTCGCTGGGTAGCGACAACGCGCTCAATATCGTGCATGCGACCGTGGACGCGCTCAAGCAGCTGCAGCTTCCGGAGCAGGTGGCTGCCCGTCGGGGCCTGCCGCTCGAGGACGTCGCGCCTGCGCGCATGCTGCGGCAGCGTGCCGGACAGGAGGTGTGACGGCATGGCACAACTCAAGATCACACAGGTGAAGAGCAAGATCGGTGCCAGGCAGAACCATCGCGACACACTACGTACGCTCGGTCTGCGCAAGATCCGGCAGTCCGTGGTGCGCGATGACACTCCCGAGGTGCGTGGACTGGTGCACACAGTCAAGCACCTGGTGAAGGTCGAGGAGGTCGCGTAATGGCCATTAAGATTCACCACCTCCGGCCCGCCCCGGGCGCCAAGACCGACAAGACACGCGTCGGGCGCGGTGAGGCTTCCAAGGGCAAGACCGCCGGTCGCGGTATGAAGGGAACCAAGGCGCGTAAGAACGTGCCTGCCGGGTTCGAGGGTGGCCAGATGCCACTCCAGATGCGGCTGCCGAAGCTGCGCGGCTTCAAGAACCAGTTCCGCACCGAGTACCAGCCCGTCAACGTCGGCGAGATCGCCCGTGCGTTCCCGCAGGGAGGTACGGTCGCTGCGGCCGACCTCGCGGCGAAGGGCCTCGTGCGCAAGGGCAAGCTGGTCAAGGTCCTCGGGGATGGCGACGTCGCGGGCGTGAAGCTGGACGTCACGGCGGACAAGTTCTCCGCATCGGCGCAGTCCAAGCTCGAGTCCGCAGGCGGTTCGGCCACGACGGCCCCGACCCGGACCCGCTGACCCGCCAGTCCCTGGCCGCGACACCCGAGCTCGAGACGACCCCCTGCTGTGCCCTCCCGCCACGGCAGGGGGTCGCTCCATGCGCACCCCCTTCCCGCCGTCGCGCGTCCGGTGCGCTGCCCGCCGTGCACGTTTAGCGGGCTAACCGTGCATCCGGGTCACCGACGAAGGGACCGGTGACGGGATCCGTGCTCGGTTTATAGAGTCGTCGCGGTGCGTACTGAGCCAGCGGTAAGTACGCGCGCCGATGTGCAGGCTAGCTGCACGACGCCCGCGTTCGGCTGTTAGAGTCACGAGAGCTCCCCTGGTCACTGTGCCGGGTGTGCCGCTGGCCAGGCTGCCAGTGAGTATTGCCGTTTCCAGCCGGTGGTAAGCCGGCAGAGCCAATCGCCGGTGTCCCGACCGGCGATGCCGAGGAGGTCTCCCGGGTGCTTAGCGCAATCCGCTCGGCCATCGCCACCCCGGACCTGCGCAGGAAGATCCTGTTCGTCCTCATGATCGTGGCGGCTTATCGGCTCGGTGCGATCATCCCGGCGCCCGGGGTCTCCTACACTGCTGTGCAGGCTGCCAGGGAGGAACAGGGCGACGATGTCCTGTTCTCGCTCATGGACCTGTTCAGCGGCGGTGCGCTGACCCAGCTGTCGATCTTCGCGACCGGCATCATGCCGTACATCACGGCGAGCATCATCGTCCAGCTGCTGACCGTGGTGATTCCGCACTTCGAGCAGCTGAAGAAGGAAGGTCAGTCGGGTCAGGCCAAGCTGACGCAGTACACCCGGTACCTCGCGCTCGCACTCGCCTGCTTGCAGGCCACCGGCCTCGTCGCGCTCGCGTCGAGCGGCCAGCTGTTCGGTGGCGTCGAGGATCCCGTCATCCCGGACGACAGCGTCGCGACCACAGCGATGATGGTTCTCGCGATGACGGCCGGTACCGCGACGATGATGTGGTTCGGTGAGCTCATCACCGAACGCGGCATCGGCAACGGTATGTCGCTGCTGATCTTCCTGAACATTGCCTCGCAGATCCCCATCGAGGGCGGCAACATCCTGCAGAGTCGCGGGGAGGCCGTCTTTGTCGTCGTCTGTGTGCTGGCTCTTGCGGTGATCACGAGCGTGATCTTCGTCGAGCAGGGACAACGTCGAATCCCCGTGCAGTACGCCAAGCGCATGGTCGGCCGCAGGATGTATGGAGGGACGTCGACATACCTGCCGATCAAGGTGAACCAGGCAGGCGTCATCCCGGTCATCTTCGCGTCCTCCCTGCTGTACCTGCCTGACTTGTTGCAGCGGTTGGCCGCCGAGCAGACGGATGTCACCTGGCTCCAGACATTCATTCAAGATCACGTGGTCGATCAGTCGAGTCCGGTGCACATCGCCGGCTACTTCGCGCTGATCATGTTCTTCACGTACTTCTACATCTCGATCACGTTCAACGTGGACGACCGCGCGGAAGAGATGAAGAAGTTCGGTGGGTTCGTTCCGGGTATCCGACCGGGCCGTCCGACCGCCGAGTACTTGCGGTTCGTGCTCGGGCGAATCACGCTGCCCGGGTCGATCTACCTCGGTACTGTGGCCATCCTTCCGAACTTCTTCCTCGCTGTGACGGATCCGGGTCAGAACATCAACTTCCCGTTCGGCGGCACTGCAGTGCTGATCATGGTGGGCGTCGGGCTCGACACGGTGAAGCAGATCGAAAGCCAGCTGATGCAGCGCAACTATGAAGGGTTCCTCCGATGACGCGTCTTGTTCTGGTCGGTCCCCCGGGAGCGGGTAAGGGCACGCAGGCCGCGGCTCTCTCCCGCAAGCTCGGGATTCCGCACATCTCGACAGGCGACCTGTTCCGGGTGCACGTGGGGGAGGAAACCGAGCTCGGCCGTGAAGCCAAGAGCTACATGGACGCAGGTGAGCTGGTACCGGACAGCGTGACGAACGGCATGGTCCGGCAGCGGCTCAACGAGAGCGATGCGCGGCACGGCTTCCTGCTGGACGGTTTCCCGCGCAACACCGCGCAGGCAGCCGAACTGGAAGACATGCTCGCCGAGCAGGGTGTGAAGTTGGATGCAGTCGTCGAGCTCAAGGTCGACACCGAGGAGGTCGTCCAGCGCTTGCTGGCCCGTGGCCGCACGGACGACACGGAAGACGTCATCCGCAATCGGCAGAACGTCTACCACACCGAGACCGCTCCGCTGCTCGAGTACTACGCCGATCGGCTCGTCACGATCGACGGCTCCGGCGAGATCGACGAGATCTCCGCGCGGGCACTGGACGCGCTGAACGCGTTCACCGGCGGTTCATGATCTCCCGCTTTCTGCGCCTTCTCCGTGCTCGGCGACGTGGGCCGGGCGTCGAGATCAAGACACCGGACGAGCTCGACGCGATGCGCGCTGCCGGGCTGATCGTGGCGCGAACACTCAGTGCGGTGCAGGAGACCGCCCGGCCCGGTGTGAGTACCGCGGAGCTCGACGAGCTGGCCGAGCAGAGTATCCGTGACGCCGGGGCCGTGCCTGCGTTCAAGGGTTACCACGGATTCCCCGGCTCGATCTGCGCTTCGGTCAACGAGCAGGTTGTGCACGGTATACCGGATACGGATGCCGTTCTTCGCGACGGCGACCTCCTGTCGGTCGATTGTGGTGCCGTGCTGGACGGTTGGTACGGCGATGCAGCGGTCACGATCGCACTCGGTGAGACGTCCGAGGCCGACCGGGCGCTGTCGGAGCGAACGCGGCAAGCCATGCTCGCCGGGGTCGACGCGGCCCGAGCAGGCTCGCGTCTGACCGATATCTCCCATGCCGTACAGCGATCGGTTGAACAGGCACGTAGCGCGGACGCAGCGGCGTACGGGCTGGTCACCGAGTACGGCGGCCATGGAATCGGCCGCGCGATGCACATGGACCCGTTCCTGCCGAACGCGGGCCGCCGGGGAAAGGGACCGAGGCTGGAGCCGGGGATGGCGCTGGCGATCGAACCGATGTTGACCGGCGCGTCAGCCGAAACGGTAGAGCTCGATGACGGCTGGACGGTCGTGACCTCGGACAACTCCCGCGCTGCTCACTGGGAACACACGGTAGCGATCACGACGGACGGCCCCTGGGTTCTCACCACGCTCGAGGATGCACGGTTAGCCTGCTAAACGTGCGGGCCGGCAGCGGTAGCTGGTAGAGTTGCCCTGCTCAGCGAGCCAGCGGACGGCGTAGGGTTACCAGAACGTGCCCCGGATGCCCCGTCCGCGGCACGGTTGCGTACACTTGGTATTTGGCGTGCCGATCACGCCGGTTCCGACCTGCTCGTGAAATCCCTCGCGAACATGGCTCACAGGAGCCGGGGTGGTGTGCGTGCCACATGATGACAATAGCAACCACATACTGCTCAACTAATCACGAAACGCGGAGGACATGGGCAAGAAGGACGGGGCCATCGAGGTCGAAGGCCGCGTGATCGAACCGCTCCCCAACGCGATGTTCCGCGTCGAGTTGGAGAACGGCCATCAGGTCCTTGCACACATCAGCGGCAAGATGCGGCAGCACTACATCCGTATCCTGCCCGAGGACAAGGTAGTCGTAGAGCTTTCGCCTTACGACTTGTCGCGCGGTCGGATTGTCTACCGCTACAAGTGATCACGGCGAGCTTGATGAGGGGACGGCTCCATCACGGGGCTGACACGGACACCACAAGCAGGAGAGCAGCAGACGTGAAGGTAAGGCCGAGCGTCAAGCGGATCTGCGCCAAGTGCCAGATCGTCCGGCGACACGGGCGCATCATGGTGATTTGCGACAACCTGCGGCACAAGCAGCGGCAGGGCTGATCACCAGGCACTGGTGGAGAACGGCGACGACAACTCCATGACGCCTCCCCGCACCTGCTGTGACGACGTCACAGCGCACCCCCGGGAACTTCAGGCCGGGGCCGGGACACCGCAGGCGAGAGCAGGCGGTGGGACACGCGAGTCGGTCCCGGAACGGGCGGGGAGAAGACCTGAAGTACAAGATAATGAGGAGCGGAAAGGCCAATGGCACGACTCGCAGGCGTTGACCTCCCCCGCGAAAAGCGGTTGGAGATCGCGCTCACGTATATCTACGGGATCGGCCGTACCCGCGCCAAGGACGTGGTCTCGGCGACGGGCGTCAACCCCGACACTCGGGTGAAGGACGTCACCGACGAGGACCTGGTCAAGCTGCGGGACTACATCGAAGACAACTTCAGGGTTGAAGGCGACCTCCGTCGCGAGGTAAACGCGGATATCCGCCGGAAGATCGAGATCGGTTGCTACGAAGGCCTCCGTTGGCGGCGCGGTCTGCCGGTGCGCGGCCAGCGCACGAAGACCAATGCGCGCACGCGTAAGGGCCCGAAGAAGACCGTCGCAGGTAAGAAGAAGGCCAGGTAACCGTGAGCGGGCAAGGCAGGAAGGTCGTGCGCATGGCTCGTGGCCAGCAACGCCACGGATCATGCATGTCCGCGAAGGCGCTCTATGCGCGCCCGTTGGCCTTGCGCCAGCTTTATACCGATGCCGGCACCGTGATCCGGCGCGGCCAGCGCGAAGCCGCGGCCGCCTACCAGGAGAACTCGCGCTAAGAGGAGTCGCAGTAATGCCACCGAAGTCTCGCGCGTCGGGCGCCAAGAAGGTCCGGCGCAAGGAGAAAAAGAATGTAGCGCATGGCCATGCGCACATCAAGAGCACTTTCAATAACACCATTGTGTCCATCACCGACCCGGGCGGTGCGGTGATCTCGTGGGCCTCGTCCGGGCATGTCGGGTTCAAGGGTTCGCGGAAGTCGACGCCGTTCGCTGCGCAGATGGCGGCGGAGAACGCCGCGCGTAAGGCAGCAGAGCACGGGATGAAGAAGGTGGACGTGTTCGTCAAGGGACCTGGTTCCGGCCGGGAGACCGCGATTCGTTCGCTGCAGGCCGCCGGTCTCGAGGTCGGCACCATCCAGGACGTGACCCCGCAGCCGCACAACGGCTGCCGCCCGCCGAAGCGGCGCAGGGTCTGACGAGGTCGGGGAGGAGTAATAGTCATGGCTCGATACACCGGACCCGCGACCAGGAAGTCCCGTCGCCTCAAGGTTGATCTCGTCGGTGGTGACCAAGCATTCGAGCGTCGTCCCTACCCGCCGGGGCAGCATGGCCGGGGCAGGATCAAGGAGAGCGAGTACCTGCTGCAGCTGCAGGAGAAGCAGAAGGCTCGCTTCACGTACGGCGTGCTGGAGCGTCAGTTCCGTCGCTACTACGAAGAGGCTGTGCGTCGGCAGGGCAAGACCGGTGAGAACCTGCTGCAGATCCTCGAATCGCGGCTGGACAACGTTGTGTACCGCGCGGGTATCGCGCGCACGCGTCGTCAGGCGCGGCAGTTGGTCAGCCACGGTCACTTCCTTGTCAACGGCGAGAAGGTGAACATCCCCAGCTACCGGGTGACGAAGTTCGACATCATCGACGTGCGCGCGAAGTCGCTGTCGATGCTGCCGTTCGTAGCCGCGAAGGAATCCTTCGGTGACCGGCCCATCCCGGGTTGGTTGCAGGTCGTTCCGTCGAACCTGCGGGTGCTCGTGCACCAGCTGCCCGAGCGCGCTCAGATCGACGTTCCCGTGCAGGAACAGCTGATCGTTGAGCTCTACTCGAAGTGATCCGGCGGCCTCTCGGCCGGGACCTCGAGTTGCGTCAATAAAGGAATCCGGCGTCATATAGCGGTCGCCGGCAGGAAAGGAAGATCGACAGTGCTGATTTCCCAGCGCCCGGGGCTGTCCGAGGAGACAGTCACCGAGACCCGTTCCCGGTTCACGCTCGAGCCGCTCGAGCCCGGATTCGGCTACACACTCGGCAACTCGATACGTCGTACGTTGCTGTCGTCGATTCCCGGCGCAGCGGTGACGAGCATCCGTATCGACGGTGTGCTGCACGAGTTCTCCACGGTTCCTGGTGTGAAGGAAGATGTGACCGACATCATCCTCAATGTCAAGGAGCTCGTCGTGTCCTCCGAAGAGGACGAGCCGGTGACGATGTACCTGCGCAAGCAGGGGCCGGGTGAGGTGACCGCAGCGGACATCGTGCCGTCGGCCGGTGTCACCGTGCACAACCCGGACCTGCACATCGCCTCGCTGAACGCGAAGGGCAAGCTCGAGGTCGAGCTCGTCGTGGAGCGTGGCCGTGGCTACGTGCCCGCTATGCAGAACAAGCAGGCAGGCGCGGAGATCGGCAGGATTCCGGTGGATTCGATCTACTCACCGGTGCTGAAGGTGACCTACAAGGTCGAGGCCACGCGTGTGGAGCAGCGCACCGACTTCGACAAGCTGATCCTGGATGTGGAAACCAAGCCGTCCATCACGCCGCGCGACGCTGTGGCGTCGGCGGGTAGGACGCTGGTGGAGCTGTTCGGGTTGGCGCGCGAGCTCAATGTCGATGCCGAGGGCATCGAGATCGGTCCGTCCCCGCAAGAGGCGGACACGATCGCCGCGTACGCGATGCCGATCGAGGACCTCGACCTCACGGTCCGGTCCTACAACTGCCTCAAGCGGGAAGGGATCCACACCGTTGGTGAGCTGGTCTCACGTAGCGAGGCAGACCTTCTCGACATCCGGAACTTCGGCGCCAAGTCGATCGACGAGGTCAAGATGAAGCTTGTCGGTCTGGGACTCGCTCTCAAGGACAGCCCCCCCGGGTTCGACCCGAGCGCGGCGGCTGCGAACTACGAGGGTGAGAGCTGGTCCGAGGACAGTTTCGAGGGGATCTCGGACGTCGACGAGATTTCTGAAAACGGCCACGATGACGGCCAGGACTACGCAGAGACGGAGCAGCTGTAAATGCCTACTCCAACCAAGGGCCGCCGTCTCGGCGGGTCACCGTCCCACGAGAAGTTGATGATGGCGAACTTGGCGACCTCCCTGTTCGAGCACGGTCGGATCACCACGACCGAGGCCAAGGCGAAGCGGGTTCGTCCTCTGGCGGAGAAGCTGATCACCAAGGCGAAGAACGGTGATCTGCACAATCGCCGCCAGATCCAGAAGGTGATCCGCAACAAGTCGGTTGTGCACAAGCTGATGGCTGAGATCGGCCCGTTCTACGAAGACCGTAACGGCGGGTATACCCGGATCACGCGGACGCCGCCTCGGCAAGGTGACAACGCCCCGATGGCTGTCATCGAGCTGGTGTCCGAGAAGACGGTGACGTCGGAGGCCGAGAAGGCCCGCGGCACGAAGTTCGCCAAGGATCAGCCTGCTGACGAGGCGAAGGCGGCCGGACACGCTGCCGCGGACGCGGCACTCGCGGAGTCGGCCGACGAGGCCGGTTCGGCGGGGGAGTCGGACGGTGACGATGCGCCTGAGGCGAACACGTCCGAGTCCGATGCGACCGGCGCGGAGAACACCTCCCCGGAAGAGTCCGAGGAGGGCGAGAACAAGAAGGACGAGTCCTGACAACTGACGGACTTGCCCCGGACGAGCCCGCCGCCCCGGATGGGGCCGGCGGGCTCGTCCGTTTGCGGCTGGATATTCGTTACGACGGCACAGCGTTCTCGGGTTGGGCCAAGCAGCCGCGGCTACGCACGGTCCAGGGAGTTGTGGAGGACGCGCTGGCCAAGCACCCTCCTGGCGCTTCGGTCCCCGGCTCGATCGTCGTCGCTGGCCGTACCGATGCCGGCGTGCACGCAACCGGCCAGGTCGCACACGTCGATGTCGCCTCCCTGGCCCCGGGATCGACGTTTCGCGGGCTAAACGTGGACACGCGGGGCGTACCGGAGCTTGAGCGCGTGCGGCACCGGTGGAATCGGTACGTAGCTGCGGATGTCCGCGTGACAGCGATCGAAGTCGCTCCTGGCGGCTTCGATGCGCGATTCTCAGCCGTTCGACGGCACTACCGTTACCGGGTTTCGGATGCCCCTTGGGGTGTCGATCCGCTATGTCGAATCGACACGTTGACGTGGCCGAAACCGCTGGACGTGGATCGGATGAACCGGGCAGCCGACGGGCTTGTCGGGCTCAACGATTTCGCCGCTTTCTGCAAGCAGCGTGAAGGCGCGACGACGATCCGAGAGCTGCAGCAACTCTCATGGCAACGTGTAGGGGATCATGTCATCGAGGCGACCGTCTCTGCGGACGCGTTCTGTCACTCCATGGTGCGCAGTCTCGTCGGTGCGTCGCTCCTCGTCGGTGATGGTCGGCGCGCTGTGAACTGGCCGGCGGAACTGCTTCAGAAAGGGGAACGCAGTAGCGCTGTCGCCCCGGCCCATGGTCTTACGATGACCGGGGTTGATTACCCGGACAACGATTCGCTCGCAGCTCGAGCCGAAGCAAGCCGCCGGATGCGCTCGCTCGGCGACGGACGTTGAGCCTATCCTGCTGGTCGCGTCGCCTGTACACGTCGAATCTCGTCGAGCAGGCCAGGTACGTCGGTGGCAAGGCGTTCGGCTGTCACGACGACGGTCCGCCACCCCGCCAGCTTCAACCGTGCGCGGCGTAGTCGATCCTGTCGCTGCTGCGCCGGATGATCGTGCCATCGACCGTCGTACTCCACCGCGATTCTGTCCGAGACCAGTGCGAGATCGAGTCGCGCTACGAAGCGACCGTTGAACCGTACTACGTATTGTGGACGCGGATTGAGCCCGCCGTAGTACAAGACGACGCGAAGATCCGACTCCGGCGGCGATTCGGCCCGAGCGTCGGTGAGTTCGAGTGCGGCTCGGGCAAGCCTGATCCCGCGGTTGCGGCGACAGCGGAAGTACCGGAACAGTGCGCTGCGTCGCACGTGACCGGAACGCAGGAAGGCGTCGAGGTCCGGAACTGCGAACCGCACCCTGCGTACCCAACCGTGCCGTCGCGGGGAAAGTCGAAGGACGAGGTCCAGAGCGATTCGCCGTGCGCGAGCCAGTCTGATTCCGCACCATGACTTGGAATCCTTGCGACTTGTTTCCGTTCTACGAACGTGAATTCCCTGTACGGGGCCGAAACGATGTTTCTCGGGAACGATGATCTCGACCGGATCGTGCGGCCTGGCGAGGTGTACACCACGTACAGTCGCGGCCGAACGGCCGGTGAGAATCGCTTGCTGCGGTGCGATGAGAGCAGCCCCTCGGCATCGGAGCTCATGCGTAACCGGCAGATGCGCGGGCGCGTAGACGTCTTGGAAAAGACGACGGTACTTGCTACTGCGCAGCTGAGACTCTGTGATCATCCCGGCGCGCCGCGCCGCTGAACCACGGAAGACGTCGTTGAGATTCGGTGTACCGGAGAAGTTCGACACGAAACCAACGTGCAGCTGCAGCTCGATACCTGCAAGTAATCATTTGCACCGACGTGCCGTTCGTACAAGAAACTTCCTGATCGCACCCGTCCGAGCGAAGATTCGTTGCCTCACCGTCACCGTCACCGTCACCGTCGCCGGGTGCGGCTGGGCGCGTTTCGCGGGCAAAACGCGCCCAGCCGGGCGCGCGCGTGCTCGTTGTGGCGAGTTCGTCGGTGGTGTGACGCGAGAATGATCGCGATCAATCGCCGCGGCGGATGGGCCCCAGTATCTGCTGCTCCTGCTGTGTTGTTACCAACCGGATGGGGCGCCAGATGTTGCGGCCCAGGGTGATTACCTGATCGTCCTTGAGGGTGGTCAGCTGGTGCACCATTTGTGGCGGCAATGACCACATGCGCGCGGCCAGTTCAGCCTGCCCGGAAGGAAGTCGTTGCATCAGAACCAGATCCGATGCGTTGGCTGTCGAGCTGGCTTGTGGATGTAGGTAGGGCAGCACGTAGACAGTGGTCTGCCACGGCGATCTGGGCGGGAACAGTTCCTGCGGGGTCGGGCCGCCGTCATGCATGACCAGAAGGGGGGCGTTCTCGGATGGGCGCGGTAGCTCCACAGGAGATAGTCTCCTGATCTGCACGTGTGGCGAAGGTCGTCCGTCCGCCTGAGTGCCGGCCGCCTGTTTCACGACCTGCCACGCTGCAGGCCGCCCCGTTGCGATGACGATCCACGCCCCGACCGCCATAGCTCGCATCGCCACCTGCCTGGCCAGGTAGAGCCCACCGACCAGCACGATTCGGGTAGGTGTCGCGCGCAGGGCCGACACGGTCAGCGGCTCGCCATTCATGCCCGATCCGAGAACGATTCCGCCGCGATCCCCGGAGGGACTGATCGCGTCAAGAAGCTCGGGGTCGACGACGAACTCGGGTGCGACCTCGGACGTCTTGGTTGTGTCACGCACGCGAGTGCTCACGCCGTACCTCCCATCGGCAGGGTCGCTGCGAACCCGGAGAGCTGGAGTCCGTGCAGCGACGTCAACGAGAATCCGAGTCGCCCGGATACGCCGGTCAACCGCTGATCCGCTGCTTCGAGCTCACGTGGGTTGCGAGCGCTGACCCTGATCAGCCCGCGCAAACCGACCTGCCCTTCATCCGGCGCGGGTGAGATCGAGAGCGTCACCGTAGACGACAGGGCGCGCACGCTGGTGAGCGCGTTGAGGGTGTTTGTGATCCTGCCCTTCGGCCACCCCGTGATTGCGTAGCTCGCATGCCCGACACCGGCCGCTGTGACGCCGTCCCAGCGCTCATGCAGCTTCACCGGGTCACCGGACGCGGCGGCGGCGCTGAGTTCGGCACCGGACACTCCGGAGCGCAGCAACTCGTCCGGGTCGAGCGGACGGGTTGGTATGTCGCGAGCGTCGAGGGCGTTGCGGACACGGGAGAGGGCGCCGATCAGGGCGCGGTGGGCACCGACGACACCGCCGCCCCGTTCGCGAATGGCTGCGGGGCAGCGACGCGGGTCGAGTCGTACGGCGATCCACGTGGTGCGGCGAGCAGCAGCGGGCAGCGGCCCGAGTACCTCCATGTAGGCGGCGAGGGCCGGCGAGTCCGAAGGCAGTGCGTTGCTACCCGGATAGCAGTGCCAGAGCACCTTGATGGAGTCCAACACGACCCCCCGGTCCTCGAGGCAGGGGGCCAGCGACGACAGGGGCAGGCTCGGCGCGTCTCCGGCGGTGGAGACGAGGGCGGGAGTGGGTTCGACCAGTAGAACGGCCGTCCACACACCGTCATGCCAGGCGAGACCGACCGACCGGCCGTCGTGGTCGGTGCCCTGGGCGACGAACAGGTCGGGAATGGCCAAGCGCAGGAGGTTGACCCGTGGGTCGTTTCCGCCGATGACCGAATCATCCTCGTCGGCTTCCTCGGCGATGTCTTCGAGGCTCGCTTGCGCTACCGGCGTGGTCGTCCGCTCGTGTGGCCGGAACCGGAAACGAGTCGTGCGCCCGAGCCAATGCGTGAACCACTGACCTTTCACGCGTAGGAACGTGATGACGAGTGCCACTAGCAGCACTCCGAGCCCCACGTACAGCAGGGACTCGTCGATGGCGATGAGGACGAGACCGATGGCCAGACCGACCTCGAGAACAATGAGGTTGATCACAGGCAGGCCGAGCAGGTTCCTGCTGGTGTTGCGGCGGCGTGCCGTAGAGCTGACGTACGCGGCTCCGCTGTTCTCCGACGCAGGTTCGTCCCCGCCGGGCTGCGGAGCCGGGCCTCCTGGGCCACCCGGACCACCAGGTCCGCCCGGGCCACCAGGGCCGCGGGGCGGTCCGGCGGTACCGCCGGGGCCTCCCGGAGGCGGCGGTACCGGCCTGCTGTGCGGATGCGCCCCGCCACCAGGTGGGTGTGGGCCACCGGGAGCGACCGGGCGCCCAGGCGCGGCCGGTCGGGGCGGCGTGCCGCTCGGTGCACCCTCCCTGCCCGGCGGGGGGCCGGGAGGGCGACCACCGGGTTGTTGCGGCCCCGGATTTGGCCCGGTCGGGCGTGGAGGAGTGCTGACGGACATCCGTTCGATCTCTTCCCCTCATGTGTGCTGCCGAAGCTTGCTGGCCCCGCGAGTGTGCAGACTATCGCTCATTGGTAGAAAACCAACATGGACGGTCTGCGTACGGCTATCGTGCGGAACCGTACCTCGACTGGGAGGGCTGTAGGTCCGTAATGCCATCGAATCCGACAACCAAGTCTCAGGTCCAGGCGTACCGCTTCGTGCTGCGTCGGATGCAGTCGGCGCTCGTCCGCAAGGACGCCGTGATGCTGCACGACCCGCTCCGTACACACAATCGTGCGACGGGCGTCGGAGTTGTCATCGCTGCCCTCGGCCTTCTCGGGTTCTTGATCTTCGGTATTCTTCGGCCGTCGCCACAGCCCCCGAACGAGGGCATCGTCATCGGTGAGGAGTCCGGCCAGGTCTATGTCAAGACCGCCGCGACCGATGAGGCGCCGGAGATGCTGATTCCCACGTTCAATGTCTCCTCAGCTCGGTTGCTGTTGATGGCGCGCCAGGACGGCGACGACGCGCAGGGCGGAGGCGATGGTTCCGTGGAAGCCGTCGAGCCCGAGGTCGTACCGGACGACAGGTTGGAGGGCATCGAGCGCGGGAGGATGCACGGCATTCCGGACGGGCCCCCACTGATCCCGGAAGAAGATCAGTACATCTCCGACGACTGGGCCGTGTGCGACAACATCGACTTCCGCAACGATCTCACGCCGTCTGAGGCGATGGAGCAGGCCGAGCGGGAGACCGCGGTGCTGGCCGGCGTATCCGATCTCGGTAGGGAACTCGGCGGCGACGAGGCGATCCTGGCGTCCGGGGACGACGGCAACGACTACCTGATCTACCGCCCGCAGGAGGATCCGAACAGGCCTTCCGACATGGTGCGCGCACGGGTCGATCTCGACGAGCCATCGGTCGAGACGGCGCTCAAGCTCGGTGACCACGAGCCGCGCAGCATGTCCATGGGCGTGCTCAACGCCATTCCCGAGGTGAACTCCCTGGAAGCTCCTCGTATCCCGGACCATGGCGAGCCCAGCGAGTTCGACCTTGGTGACCTGCGGGTCGGCGACGTGTTCGTCGTGCACCGCGCGGATGGTGAGGAGTTCTTCGTCTTGCTCAGGGAAGGACCCCAGCGAGTTTCCAAGGCCGTCGCCGACATGATTCGGTTCGAGGAGTCGCTGGATGCCGATCCGATCGATCCGGTAAAGGCCTCGCAGGTTGCTGAGGTGGATCACGTTCACGAGCTCGACGTGGAGGATTACCCGGCCGAGGTGCCGACGGTACTGGATCCGATGAAGGGGCACGCGACGATGTGCCTCGGCTGGACCCTCCGTGGCGACGGCGACGATCAGGACGAACGCACAGCCGTGTTCGTCGGTAACGAGATGCCGCTACCGGAGGATGAGGACGGTACACGGTTCCGGATGTTGGATGTGGGCCAGGCGAACCCGGACGGCACGCGCCTCGACGGGTTCTTCATGCCTCCGGGGCACGCGGCGCCTGTCCGTGCCGCTACGTCGAAGGATTCCTTCGAGTCCGGGCCGATCTACCTCATCTCAGATCACGGCCTTCGCTACGGCATTCCCGACCAGGAGACGGCAGCGCACCTGGGGGTTCCGGAACAGCGGCCTGCGCCGGACGCGATCGTGCGGTTGCTGCCGACCGGTTCGTCGCTGAACCCGCAGGATGCGATGCGGACGTTCGACTCCGTCCCGGTGGACCCGGACGCCGGATCCTACGAGGAGGACAGCGAAGACGGCTGACCAAGACATTTCCTGGCGGCCTTCAGCCTTGCCGACGACCACTCCCGTTCCGTTACGCGCAGGTGATGCGTGAGCGCAGCCACCCTGCCCGCGTGTGCCCCGGTGTGCACGTTTAGCCCGCGAAACGCGCACACCGGGGCGCGTCGTGCGCGGGTCGTCACGGTGGTGACGTGCGGGGAAGTGGAGCCGGGAGGGGCGGTCGCCGGACGGTGAGCTGGTCCCGGCGTGCCGGTTGCGGGGCGACCCAGGCGTGGGGCGACCCAGATGTGGTCGTGATTCAGGCGGCGTCCCCGGGTAGGTCTCCTGTGGAGTCGCGACGGCTTCGGCGCACCGCGTGAATGACGAACAGCGTCACCCCGAGAGCGCTCACCCCGCCGGCAGCTCCGGCCAGCGCGACGGTCACCGCCAGGGGATCGGGTCCCCCGGGTGCCGGCATGTCGGACGGAAGGGCGACGTCCGAGGCAGGTTCAATGCCTTCTTCCTCAGGGACGGTCGCCGTCAACGCGGCCATCGGGTTGATCACCCCGTGGCCGGTGAACTGGTCGTGCCCCTCTCGGGATCCCGGGTGCTGGGCCGTGCTCGTAATGCGGTGCATGACCTCGCGGGCATCCAGATCCGGGTGCATCTGGCGTACCAGTACGGCCAAGCCGGCCACGTAGGGCGCGGCGAAGCTCGTCCCCTGAAGTGGCACCTCATTGCCGCCCTCGATGGTCAAGTTGGCCAGCTGGGACGATCCTTCCGCGGGGTCGAGGGACGTGATCTCGGTGCCGGGTGCGGCGACGCTGATCCATGGCCCGTTCATGCTGAACGGGGCGACACCACCGGTCCGGTCGATCGCGGCCACGGCCAGCAGGTCCTCGGAGAACCACGACGGCGAGACGATCGTCCGCGGATCGTTCGGGTTCGGCTGGTCGTTCTGCCTGCACGCATCGTTGACGTTGCCTGCGGCTGCGACGACGACGATGTCTTTCTCGTCGACCGCGTACCGCACCGCGGACTGCAGCTTCCGTTCCTTCGTCGTTATCGGTGCGTCCCCGGCGCGGCGGCAGTTGTCCACCGACATGTTGATGACCTCGACCCCATCGGTGTCCGCGGCGAGCCGCACGGACTGCGCGAGCGTGGTCAGATCTCCCGCGCTCTCCGCGCCGCCCTGCACACGCGGGCTGCCGTCGTCCTGCCCTGGATGGGTGAGCTGGTTCGCCGACTCCGGATCGGTCTCCCCGGCGTCCTCGCCCTCATCTTCCTCGGCCTCTTCGAGGAGCTCGCGTCGCTCCCGCTCATCGTCACTCTCCGGAGAGAAGTTCTGGCTCGACTGCCGGATGGACAGGATCCGCGCGTCCGGGGCGACTCCGGTGAACCCGATGTCGGAGCTGTCGGAGTCGGCGGCGATGATGCCTGCCACCTGCGTCCCGTGGCCGTCGCAGTCCTCCAGACCGTCGTCCCCCTGGACGTAGTCACCGCCACCCTCGAGACGGTCTTCCAGGAAGGGGTGCGGGGTGACGCCGGTGTCGATGACGGCGACGGTCTTTCCGTCGCCGACCGAGCCGGCGTGCTGGTTCATGTACTCGTGGACGTCGTCGATACGCAGGTGCATCTGACCCCACGGGATGTTCTTGAGCCGGATACCCTCGTCGAGGTCGCCTGCCCGCTGGACACACTCCTGGTCCTGGGTATAGCGCTGGTCGGGTTCCCCGTCGTTGGCGCTGGGAGGTGGCTCGCTCGGTGGGGGTGGTGCCCACGCCGGTCGCTCGTCCTCCTCGGCCCAGCCGACGTGCGCATCGCTGATAGGTGCGAATGCCCCGGCTGCGACCAGTCCGAAGGCTGCCGTGAACAGCACGACGACCGCTCGTTTCGTGCGCCTGCCCAGCGCGTGCATGAGAGCCCCCAAGCTATCCGAGAATGCCCGATCCGACCACGCGTAGGTGCCCGTACAGGCCCATGACACCGAGTGCCAAGGGGAGCACCATGGCGATGCAGATCGCCTCGAAAATTTCCACACTACGCCGCATCGGCGGCGAGAAGCGCTGCTTGGGGAAGATGACACCAACGACGAGTGAGCACGCGGCGATGAGGAAGAGAGCCCCGAACACCCACATGAGGCGCGCGCCGGGCTCTGCCGTCCACAGCCAACCGAGCAACAGACCGCCGCCCGCGAGCATGCCCGTGGTCAGCAACGCGACCGCCTGAGTACCGTTCGCGTAGGTTCGCGAGCGCAGCAGCAGCGCGAGGGTGGCGGTGATCGCCAGAAGGATGCCGAACACACTTCCGTCCGAGGCGGCGATGACCGCGCCGATGGCGACGGCGGCCCCGCAGCCGATCAGCAGGCCTGTCATGTACTCGTGCGCGATGCTGGTGCGTTGTTCGATAGCACCGTAGTCGGAGAAACCGGCGTCCTGCTTGAGCTCCTCCGCCGAGCTCGGGACGTTCGGTAGTGGCAGTTTCGCCAGCCAGATAGTCGTTCTCGGTAGCGTCGAGATCAGGCCGAGCGCGACTGCGGCTGTGCCCGCACCGATGCCGTCGGCGGGGTGGGCGATGAACACGGCGAACGTGAAGGCTACGGCTCCGATAGCGGAGGTCGTGGCCGCCGCTACGAACACGTCGAGTCCCGCGCCGATGAGCATGATCGCCGCCGCGGCCACGATGACCACGAGCACGCTGGCCAGCAGGAGGTTCGGGCGTCCGGTGCCGCCGGGTACGGCGTAGAAGCCGGCTACGAACGCCATCGGTAGCGCGCCTGCCGCGGCGACGACGACGCCGGTGGACACGGCTTCGTACGCCTTGGCAAGGATCGCTCCCACCGCCAGGCATGCGACTGCCGCGACACCGCCGACGATGGCTGGTACGAGATGGCCGCCTCCGAACAGCCCGCTCCCGGTGAACAGTGCCAGCGCTGCGGTGATCAGCGCGGCCGCACCCGCGAGGTGGCCGGCGCGCTGCGCTGTCTCTTGTGTCCACGGCCGAAAGTTGTCCGGGTCGGTCTCGGCGATCGCGTCGACGACGTCGTCGAACAGCGGAGGTGGCGGGTTCTCGTTGCGCTTGCGCAGCTGCAGCAACTCCCCGTCGACGACGCCGAGGGACGCGAGCGTGCGACTCGGGTCAAGAGGTGCGTCGCCCAGCTTGGCGAGTACCCATCCGCCGTGCTTCGAGCCACCGTCGGCCGTGCGCTCATTGGCCATGTCGACCACAAGCGGCACGAGGTCGGCGACCGCGATGTCGGACGGGAGCGCGACGTCGATGCGGGTGCCCGGTGCTACTACTGTCACGCGGCTGAAGACCGTTGTGCCGGTAGCCACTGGTTATCTGCCCCCTGAGCGCGTATGCGTGCTGCGTCTTCACTTGTCGACGTGCCTGCCCGTGGCGTGCTCGCCGCGCGCGTGCATCCACGGTTCTACGTGGCACGGGCCGGCGCGTGTGCCGCACCCGCCGACCCTGACACCCGAACAACCTATTCGCCGTACCGGCGGGCGCCGACACCGGCCACCCCGCCACCGTGTGACGTGGTTGCGTGTGCCGCCGGGTTACTTATATCGAATCCGAGTAGGTGCTCGCTGGCCGGCCGGGGAAATTCACGGTACTGATTGCCCGGTTCCGGGTGTGTGGTGTCGGTGTGCCGTGCTTGACTACCGTAGTCGCGGTTCGTGATGAAGAGCGGTCCGTTAGTGTGGCTGCCCGAGCGCGTTCCTGGGGCTGATGGGTCAGGTACGGGTTGGGTTGGTCATGGTCGCGGCGTGTGCCGGCCCGTTCGGCTACCCGCTGCCGTCGGTTGCGAGTCGCCTTCTGGGTGTGGGTGGCTCGCTGGGCGCCGTCGTTGAGGTGAAGAGGGGTTCATTCGGTGAGCACGCTGAAGTTCAAGCGATCGCCACGGCTGCCTGCGCCACGTATGCCGGGCGGCGAGGTTCACCTCGAGCCGCCACCGGAGATCCCGCGCCAGATCCCGGGCAACATCCTGACGAAGCTCATGCCCGTGGTGATGATCGTCGCCATGCTGGGGATGGTGGCGTTCATGTTCACGAGCATGCGGGAGTCCGGCGGGGGGTTGCGCAGCCCGCTGTTCCTGATGATGCCGCTGATGATGATGCTGTCCATGGCGGGCATGTTCCTGGGTGGTGGCCGTGGCGGCAACCAGAGCAAGGCCGAGATGAACGAAGACCGGAAGGACTACCTCCGGTATCTCGGTCAGATGCGGGAGCGGACCCGGAACGTGATGCTCGAGCAGCGAGCTGCGCTCGAGTGGGCCCATCCCGACCCGGAAACTCTGCTGTCCATCGCCACCAGCCGCAGGATGTGGGAGCGCCGGGCCGGGGACAAGGACTTCATGCACCTGCGTGTCGGCCGTGGCTCACAGCGGCTGGCCACCCGGCTGGTTCCGCCGCAGACCGGCCCCGTCGATGAGCTCGAACCCATCTCGACGCTGGCGTTGCGGCGGTTCACCCGGTCGAACTCGATGGTCCGGGACCTACCCACTCAGGTGAACTTCCGTGGCTTCGCGTCGGTGACCGTGCAGGGCGAGCGTGACAACGCTCGCGCGTTCGTCCGGGCCGTGCTCGGCCAGGTGGTGACGCTGCACAGTCCGGAGGACGTCCTCGTAGCGGTCGCCAGCGCCGGCAGGGCCAAGGAGTACTGGGAGTGGGCGAAGTGGTTGCCGCATGCGCAGCATCCGACGCTCACGGACGGCATCGGCCAGGTACGTCTGATGTCCAATTCGCTGGCCCAGATCGAGGAGTTGCTGGCCGAGGAGCTGCAGCCACGCCCGCGCTTCTCCAGGAAGACCCCGTACGCCGACGGCCCGCACATCGTCATCGTCGTCGACGAGGCCGACCTCACCAAGGAGGAGCGGATCGTCCTCGAGGAGGGCATCTCGGGTGTCACGGTGCTCGACGTCGCGGGCCAGCTGGACAGGTTGTCGGCCAGGCGGGGCATGCGTTTCATCGCCGAGGAGGACAACCTCGGTGCCGAGAACGCCGGTGGCGTCGAGTGGTTCGGCAGTATCGACATGCTCAGCCTGGTGGAGATGGAGTCGCTGGCGCGCAGGTTGTCGCCGTACCGGATATCGGTCAGCCAGTCCGGTGACGAGGAGGAGGACTCGCCGCTGGTGTCCAACCCGGGTTTCCTGGAGCTCCTCGGCCTACCGGGTGACCCGATGACGTTCGACATCCAGCAGGCGTGGCGACCCCGCCCCGTTCGTGATCGGTACCGCGTTCCGTTCGGAGTAGGCGAGCAGGGGCAGCCGGTCGAGCTGGACATCAAGGAGGCCGCCCTCGAGGGGATGGGGCCGCACGGGTTGTGCGTCGGCGCTACGGGGTCGGGCAAGTCCGAGTTCCTGCGCACGCTGGTGCTCGGCATGCTCGCTACGCACTCGTCGACGACGTTGAACTTCGTGCTCGTCGACTTCAAGGGTGGCGCGACGTTCCTGGGGTTGGACTCGGCGCCGCACGTGTCCGCGGTGATCACCAATCTGGCCGACGAGGTCACGCTGGTCGACCGTATGAAGGACGCCCTGGCGGGTGAGATGAACCGTCGTCAGGAGGCGCTGAAGAACGGCGGGAACTTCAAGAACGCGTGGGAGTACCAGAAGGCGTGGGAGAACGGTGCCGATCTTGATCCCATGCCGGCGCTGTTCATCGTGGTGGACGAGTTCTCCGAGCTGCTGTCCGCCAAGCCGGACTTCATCGACCTGTTCGTGGCGATCGGGAGGTTGGGCCGGTCGCTGCAGATGCACATGTTGCTGGCCTCGCAGCGCCTCGAGGAAGGCAAACTGCGTGGCCTGGACTCCCACCTGTCCTACCGGATCGGGTTGAAGACCTTCTCCGCTGCCGAGTCGCGTGCAGCGATCGGCGTGCCCGACGCGTTCGAGCTTCCCTCACGGCCGGGTGGCGGGTACCTCAAGTACGACACCGAGTCGATGGTGCGGTTCCAGGCCGCGTACGTCTCCGGCCCCTACCGACCGGCGGGCATGAAGGTTTCCGGCCCTTCTGCCGACGGTGTGCGTGCGGACAAGCGCCCGAAGCTGTTCGTGCCCGACTACATCGAACCGCCGGAGGAACCCGAACCGGAACCGGCGGTCGAAGAGGAGCCGCGACAAGAGGAGTCCGACGATTCGAACGAGCCGAGCGAGCTGGATGTGATCGTCAGCAGGCTCGTCGGCCAGGGCCCGCCTGCGCACGAGGTGTGGCTGCCGCCGTTGAACGAGCCGAACTCCCTGGACACGATGCTGCCCAACCTCAACCCCACCGAGGAGCGCGGACTGTCCCCCGTCGATTTCTTCGGCAACAGCAGGTTGCAGGTGCCGCTCGGCGTGGTGGACCGCCCGTACGAGCAGCGGCGTGACTTGCTGTGGGCGGACGTTTCCGGTGGCGCCGGGCATGTCGCGATCGTCGGCGGTCCGCAGTCGGGTAAGTCGATGATGCTGCGTACGTTCATCATGTCCACCGCGCTGACGCACACCCCGGCCGAGGCCCAGTTCTTCGGCATCGATCTGGGCGGGGGCACCCTCGCGTCGCTGTCCGGCCTGCCGCACTCCGGCGGGGTGGCCGTCGCCAGGCGTGAACCGGACAAGGCCCGGCGGATCGTCGCGGAGATGACCACGCTGATGAACGAGCGGGAAGGTCGTTTCGGCGAGCTGGGCATCGACTCGATGAGCGACTTCCGCACCATGAAGCGGCAGGGACGCGTCACGCCCGAGCAGGACCCGTTCGGAGATGCCTTCCTGGTCATCGATGGCTGGAAGGCATTGCGCGACGAGTTCGAGGAGTTGGAGCCCCAGATCACCAAACTCGCCACGCAGGGCCTGGCGTTCGGCGTGCACGTGGTCATCGCGACGAACCGCTGGGGTGACTTCCGGCCGGCGATCAAGGACATGCTTGGTACGCGTTTCGAGCTGCGTCTCGGTGATCCCGGCGAGTCCGACATCAGCCGGAAGAATGCCGCCAACGTGCCCCCGAACCGTCCCGGCCGCGGGATGACGCACGACGAGCTGCATTTCCTGGCCGGCCTGCCGCGTATCGACGGGTCCAGCGACGACGAGACGGTCGGTGACGGCGTCGCCGACGCGGTTACCAAGATCAAAAATGCCTGGCGGGGGCGTCCGGCGCCGTCGGTGCGGCTGCTGCCGGATCTCGTGCGTTACGAGGATGTGCTCGCCAACGACACGCGCAGGGACTCGCGGCTCGTGCCGATCGGGATCAACGAGGACGAGCTGGCGCCCGTGTACCTCGACTTCGATGCCGATCCACACTTCATCGCGTTCGCCGACGGGGAGTCGGGCAAGACGAACTTGCTGCGCCAGATCGTGCGTGGTGTCAGCGAGCGCTACACGGCCAAGGAGGCCGTGGTGATCCTCGTCGACTATCGGCGTACTTTGTTGGGCTTCCTCGAGGGGGACCAGCTACTCGGGTACGCGGCATCGGGGAACCAGCTGGAAGGCATCGTCAACGATGTAGCGAGCTCGATGAACAAGCGACTGCCGGGCCCGGATGTCACCCAGGAGCAGTTGAAGAACCGTTCGTGGTGGAAGGGGCCGGAGCTGTTCGTGGTCGTCGACGACTACGACCTGGTTGCTTCGCAGGCCAAGAATCCCTTGGAACCGCTGGCGCCGTTCCTGCCCCAGGCCAAGGATGTCGGCCTGCATCTCGTGGTGACTCGCCGTACGGGCGGCGCCAGCCGGTCGATGTTCGACAAGGTGCTCGGCAAGCTCAAGGAGCTGGCCGTGCCAGGATTGATCATGAACGGTTCGAAAGACGAGGGGCAGTTGCTCGGCAACATCAAACCGTCCCCGATGCCGCCCGGTAGGGGGACGTTCATCAGCCGGAAGGTTGGCAAGCAGCTCATGCAGGTCTCCTGGATCGACCCGGAATGAGACGTAGCGGGCTTCCCGGCCTGGCTCGGCAGGCAGTGGGGTGCCGGCTCGCGCATAAGGTGTGGACATGAGCCTGCGGGTGGCTGTGGATTTCGGTACGTCCAGCACGTGTGTCGTGGCGTCCCTGGACGATCGTGAACCACAGGTCGTGGTGATCGACGGGCATTCCCTGTTGCCGTCCGCGGTGTACGCGGCGCAGGACGGGACGCTGTTCGTCGGCAGGGAGGCCGAGCGGCATGCTGCCGTGGACCCGTCGCGTTACGAACCGCACCCGAAACGACGGATCGACGAGGGCGAGCTGCTGCTGGGCTCCTCGGTGGTACCTGTACGGGACGCTGTCGGGGCTGTGCTGCGCAGGGCAGTCGCCGAAGCGCGCCGGTTCGCGGGTGACGCCGCGGTCGACGTGCTCGTGCTGACCCACCCCGCGGACTGGGGGGTGATGCGTACCCGTGTGCTGCGCCAGTCCGCCGGGCATCTGGCCCGGGAGGTCGCTCTCGTACCCGAACCCGTGGCGGCAGCCGTGTTCCACGCCGCCACCCACGCCCCGTCCCACGCTGCTCCTGCCGGATACCCGCGCGGCGATGAGCGAACCGTCACGTTTCGCGGGCGAACCGTCGACGCGCTGGCCGTGCTCGACGTCGGGGGAGGGACGGTCGACGTCAGTGTGGTGCAGCAGGATGCCTCGGTAGGGGCGCCGCGGTCGGCCGGTGAGTCGCACGGCGGTTTCCGGGTGCTGGCGACACGGGGAGATCCGGGGTTCGGAGGGGCCGACATCGACCAGGCCCTTCTCGAACATGTGGGGCGGAGCGTCTCGGTAACGGATCCGGAAGCCTGGCGCGAGCTGCTTGACGGCCGCGACCTCGCAACCCGGCGTCGCAGGCGAGTTCTGCGCCAGGACGTGCGGGATGCGAAGGAGACGCTGTCCCGGCACACCTATACTGATGTGCCCCTTCCGGAGCCGTTCCCGGACGCGCACGTGACGCGCGCGGATCTGGAAGGTCTGATCACGGCACCGCTGGGGCGGGTGATCGAGATGGCGTCATCGGCCATCGCGGGCGCTGGCTTCCACGCCGGCGATCTGGCCGGCTTGTTCCTCGTCGGAGGTTCGAGCCGGATACCGCTGATCGCGCGGCTGGTGCACGAGCGCCTCGGCATCGTGCCAACGACCCTTGACCAACCGGAGACCGTGGTCGCGCGCGGGGCCTTGCGCGCCGTGCTGGTCGAGCAGGCCGGTACGGGGGCGCCTGTGGGAACGCCTTCCCCGCCGGCAGGTACTGCAGTTCCTCTGGATCAGCAGCGAACGGCGGTCGTCGGGTCCGGGGACGTACCCACGCGTGGCTCGCGTCCACCAGTACGGCCGCAAGTTCCACCCACGGCTGCGGGCCAGGGAGCTCGACAGGCGGTGCCCGCTGCCGCGCCGGTACCGCAGCGCGGACCTGAACCTCCGCCGCCGGCTTCAGCTGCCCGGCCGGCGCCTTCTCCACCGGCTCGCCCCAGCAGGCCGCGGAGAGCCCTGCCGTGGTTGCTGGGTGGTGGGCTGGCTGTCGCCGCGGCCGCCGTGGCCGGTGCGGTCTTGCTGCTACGCAGCGGTGAGCCGAACGGCACGACGATCGCGCGGTACGACTACCGCGTCACCGCGCCTGCCGAGTGGACGCAGGCAGGTGGCGACGAGGAGCGGAAACAGGTCGTCCTGCGACCCGAAGGGGCCGAGGGCAGTGACGATTTGATCGTGGTGCAGCAGTTCGACCTGCGTCGCGACGTGGGTGACGATCTCGATCGCGTCGCCGACGAGATCGAAGGGCTGCTCGAGGAGGCGGGGGACCGGTACGCCGAGTTCGATCGCGACGCCACGTACGCGGGCAGGGATGTCATCTACTACACCGAGGCCGGTGAGCAGTCCGAAACGGACTGGTTCGTGGTGGTGAACGGACGTGTGCAGGTCAGTGTCGGGTGCCAGTACACCGATCCGGGTCTCGAACGGGTCGAACCGGCGTGTGAACAGGTTGTGCGGACGTTGACCATCACCGAGTGAGGGATCCCGCACGCCCCGCTCGTCCGAGTGAGACGGAACAGGCGCATCCGCCCGCGAAGCCGACCGTGCCGGGTGTCACGTGACATTCGGTTTCGCAGGTCACAGGAATACTTCGCGGGGAGCGTGATGATGGCTGGTACCCGTGACGCGGATCGCTGGTACGTGTCCGTGACGTTGTCGTGTTTGCGCTCGCAACGACTTGCCGAATGTTCCGGACAGCAGGGAACCGGCCATGGCAGGCTCACCGTCGTAGGCCACGTACGCGGCAATCGACGTACGAGCACAATACGATCGAAGGGGGCTCACCCACATGGCAGGCGGTTTCGAAGGTGAGATCGCGCAATTCAGCGCGGCGCACAAGAGCGTAGAGGAAACCAAGGGCAATCTGGACAAGATCCTCGGCGACGTTCGCTCGACGGTCCAAGAGACCAGGGCCGGTTGGCAGGGCGAAGCCGAGAAGACGTTCGAGAGGCTGATGGAGCGCTTCGACGAGAACGCGGTGAAGCTCAACAACGCCCTGCAGGGGATCGGTGAGCAGTTGCAGTCGGCCGGTAGCACCTACGAGGCGCAGGAGATGGAAGTCGCAGAGCAGATCAGCAACATCAGCAAGGGCCTGGACGGCTGACGTTCGAGTCCTGTTCTCAAACTCTCTCGACGACTTCCCGGAGGAGAAACGATGCCCGCAGAAATGAAGGTTCACTACGAGACGCTGTTCAACGCTTCAAGCGAGGTGGAAACGGCCTCCAAGGCGATGACCGAGGCCAGTGACAACCTCAAGAGTGACCTCAACCCGTTGGTCAGTACCTGGAAAGGTGAAGCGGAGCAGAACTATAGGCAGTTGCAGGCGGACTGGGATTCGGCGCACGCTGAGTTGAATCAAATCCTTGCTCAGATCGCTACTGCCCTCCAGCGGATCGGTGAAGGTTACCGCGATATGGAAGGTCAGCAGGCCAAGAGGTTCCTCAGCTGAGTCAGTCGACCGCAGCGATGTGGCCCCGGGATTGTGGTCCCCGGGGTCACATCTTTCGATGTTACGGGTGTCTGAATAGTCTATACCGCGAAGCGTGCGATCAAGCATAGTCCCGGGCTGGTTGTGGACCCTGCCCCAGCCAAGTATGAGGCTGACATCGAATCGCAACCGGAAATCGGGACCGGGGGTTTGGATTGGAGAGTCTCGGACGACTCTGAATTGTTGGAAGGGCACTGTTTCCCGACTCGTATTGTCAACGACGTGTCATTCGTATCCGTGTCGAGTATGAACCTCAGCGACGAGACCGAAGCATGCGACAAAGCCGAGGAAGTGGTGCCCGTGGTGGCTGCGCAGTTGCCCGGTGGTGACCCAGCTCCGGAACCGCCACAGATCGAGGAGGGTCCGGTCGTCGACGTCGACGCGTGTGCGTTACTGGCTCTTGACGATGCCGAAGTGCGTGGGATTCACGCTCCTGGCTCACCGGGGTGCACCGACTTCGAACTCGGGCTTGTCGTTCAGCACGCGGATCTCCACGCTGCGTTCCCCACCTGCGGCCTCCACGGCGCAGGCGAAGGTATGGCCGGGGTCGATCGGTTGGTTCGCGGGGCACTGAACGTCCGACACGTCGTGTTTCCCATAGCTGTCGGTGATTATGGCGACCACGCCACGTTCCAGTGACTTGTGCTGAGTACGTCGCCCTGGAACGCGCCAAGCAGCCATGCTCCGAACGCGCTGCGAGCAAGTACGGCGGTAGTAGACCCACCGACGAGCGCCGGTTTCTTCTTGCTGGACCGTGATGTATTTGTGGCTTGCCCGAAGGCGCCGAACCCGCCGTACGTGTCGTACTGGAAGGTGTTACCTCCGGGGCCCTGGTGGGTGTGTCCACTGAGGTTTTGATTCGTTCGGAGGGAAACTCATCGAGTACTCACCGGGTCGCCACTGGGCGGGTCAGTTGGCAGTGATCTCGCCCATCCTGTCGAGGAATTCGCCTGCTTCCTCTTCTGTTTCGAGTTCTGTCACATCTTCGTCATTCGGAAGTTCCGGAAAATCACTCCCGGTCGGCTCGTCCAACGTCCGGTAGCTCATGAGTAGTTCGAGCTCGTGCTCCTCCAGGGCTGTTTCTCCGGCTTTCCTTCCTGGGTCCAGGATGACTCGTGCCGTAATCGAGTGGTCCGCGAAAGGCCCTCCGCTCTGTTCCGCTGCATCGTCGGGCAATACGATGACTCTGCTATCAAAGAAGGTGTCCCACGTTAGCTCGGCGGTAATCTCGACCGATCCGTCGTCGAGGCTGCGAGCATTCATGAGGGCGCGTCTGGCCTGTTCGACACTCTGTGCGATCGCGCCCGTCACCTTGCACGCGTCCCGTGCGCCGTGCCATACGCACTCCGATACGAGGTCGAACTCGTATCGGTCGGGCATGGATTCCCACGGACTATCCGCGAGGTCGCTGTAGACGCCGCCGAGTTGGATGAACTCTTTGTCAACGTCGGCAGGAAAGTAGCAGACGCAGCTGATCAGCGGGATTCCTGCTGCTGCGCTGCGTAGATACACGTGCCGGACGAGTGCCCGTCCGGGCGGTTTCGGTCTCGGAGCCCAGCCGTCGCTCATCAAGCCTGATGCAACGCTGTATCAGGGTCTTCCTGTCCTCGTAGGCGAGGATGTCGTCGGTACGCCCCTCCATGGTGTCCTCGAACTTCCTGCCGACGTAGTTTGGACACGGCTTCACCGTCGGCGACGATGTCGCCGTCCCGTTCGGCACCGCATCTCGCGACGAATAAGACCAGGGCAGATGCGATGGCTACGCTACGTAGTCGAGTGCGTCGTGACCGTGACAACGACGTCACACGTCCCCCGATGCGGTGCTCGTGCATGCTCACGTGGCTGAGAGTCTGTCCGGTAGGGTTGCGCGACAGCAGGGGAAGTACCCCGGTTCATGCGGCCTGAACGCCTACAGGTACATTGGTACCTCGTTGTGCGATGTGGCGCGTCCGCGCTCGGCCCGCACAGACATCCGGAAGCAATGTAGGACACAGAGGTAGCACCGTGCCCACGTATAGCCCTAAGCCCGGCGACATCACTCGCGCCTGGCACGTGATCGATGCTCAGGACGTCGTCCTCGGCCGCTTGGCGACCGAAGTGGCGGCACTGTTGCGCGGCAAGCACAAGGCGACATTCGCTCCGCACGTGGACACTGGTGACTTCGTCATCATCGTCAACGCCGACAAGGTCGTGTTGACCGGTAGGAAGCGTGAGCAGAAGTTCGCCTACCGCCACAGTGGCTACCCCGGTGGCCTGCGTAAACGCAGCTTTGGCGAGATGCTGGACACCAAGCCGGAGCGGCTGGTGGAGAAGGTCGTCAAAGGGATGCTGCCGAAGAACAAGCTCGGCCGTGCCCAGGCGAAGAAGCTCAAGGTCTACGCCGGCCCCGAGCACCCGCACGAGGCGCAGAAGCCGCAGCCACACGAGATCACCAAGGTCGCCCAATGAGTGAGGAAGAACTTGTGACCAGCACTGAGACCGAGCCCGACCAGGGTGTGACGACCAGCGAGACGCCGGCGGCGTCGAAGCCCTCGCGAGCGGCCGGCGGCAGTGCGCACGCCGTGGGGCGCCGCAAGGAAGCCGTCGTCCGCGTACGCCTCGTGCCGGGCTCCGGCGAGTTCAAGCTCAACGGCAAGCCGCTGGAGGAGTACTTCCCGAACAAGGTGCATCAGCAGCTCATCCGCGAGCCGCTGGGAACGGTGGACAAGCCGGATTCGTTCGACGTGTTCGGTAACCTCACCGGGGGTGGTACGACCGGCCAGGCAGGCGCGCTGCGACTGGCGATTGCCCGGGCACTGGCGGAGATCGACGGCGATGATCGGCCTGCGCTGAAGAAGGCGGGCTTCCTCACCCGCGACTCCCGGGCCAAGGAACGCAAGAAGTACGGCCTGAAGAAGGCCCGTAAGGCCACGCAGTACAGCAAGCGCTGACCTGCGCGAAAGCACTTCCCGAAGGCGCTCACCCGTTATCCGGGTGGGCGCCTTCGTGCGTGTGCGGCTACCAGGACCACGTTTAGCCCGCGAAACGTGCACGCCGAGGCGCTCGGGTCGGCGTCGCGGTTAGCCCGCGAAACGTGCACGGAGCCCCGGCGAGACGTGCCGGTGGTCACCCGATACGTTGTTCGGCATCGGAGCTCGGAGGAGGTCGGTGAAGATGGCACGGCTGTTCGGCACGGACGGAGTGCGCGGTCTCGCGAACGGCGAGCTCACACCGGAGCTGGCGATGGCGGTTGCGGCCAGCGCCGCCCGGGTGCTCGCCGCGCACGACCGGTCGCACAGGCCGGTCGCTGTAGTCGGTAGGGACCCCCGCGCCAGCGGCGAGATGCTGGACGCTGCGGTGGTGGCCGGGCTCACTTCGGCGGGTGCGGACGTACGCAGGGTCGGTGTGCTTCCTACCCCGGCAGTCGCGCATCTGGTCGCCGATATCGGCGCGGACCTGGGAGTCATGATCTCGGCGTCCCACAACCCGATGCCCGACAACGGGATCAAGCTCTTCGCGGACGGTGGTCACAAGCTTCCCGACGGGATCGAAGACGAGATCGAAGAAGGTCTCCACGCCAACGGCACCCGTCCCACCGGTGCCGAGGTCGGTCGAGTCGCAGAGCTCGACGACGCGCTCGATCGATATGTCGATCACCTCCTCGTGGCAGCTCCGCAGCGACTCGACGGGTTGCGTGTCGTGGTCGACTGCGCCAACGGCGCGGCCACTTTCGCCGCTCCGGAGGCCTACCGCCGGGCCGGCGCCGACGTGGTCGCGATCAATGCTGAGCCGGACGGGGTGAACATCAACGACGCGTGCGGATCCACCCATCTCGACTCGTTGCAGGCAGCAGTCGTCGAGCACGGTGCGGACCTCGGGGTCGCTCATGACGGGGACGCCGATCGGTGCCTGGCGGTGAACTCCGCGGGTGAGGTGGTCGACGGCGACGAGATCCTGGCGGTGCTCGCGCTTGCGATGGCGAAGTCCGGTGAGCTGGTCGACCAGACGGTGGTCGCCACCGTGATGAGCAATCTCGGTCTCCACCTGGCGATGCGGGAACACGGCTTGCAGCTGCGCACCACGGCCGTCGGCGACCGCTATGTGCTCGACGAACTGAGGGCAGGCGGATACTCACTCGGCGGAGAGCAGTCCGGCCATCTCGTTCTCCCGGCTCATGCGACGACGGGCGACGGACTGCTGACGGCACTGCGTTTGATGGGGGCGGTGACGGCGTCCGGTAAGCCGCTCGCCGAGCTGGCCGGGGTGATGCGCAGGCTGCCCCAGGTGCTGGTCAATGTCCGGGTAGCGGACAAGGACGCTGTGGTGGAGTCACGTCTGGTTCGCAGCGCGGTCGACGATGTCGAAGGTGAGCTCGGCGAGCAGGGACGAGTCCTGCTACGCCCGTCCGGTACCGAGCAGCTGGTCCGGGTGATGGTGGAGGCTCCCGACCAGGACACCGCCCAGGTGGCAGCGGACCGGTTGGCGGGCGTGGTGTCCTCCGCCTCGTAAGCATCGCACCGTAATCGGGCCAGTCCCCCGTCATCGCAGGTGTGCGCGTTCCGGTACGGCAGACATGACTTGTGCGAACGGCTGCGACGCGTGGGCGTTCCGGGTAACTTGTGGGGCCGGATCGTGGCACCGATCGGGGCTGCCGTGCGTCCAAGCCGTCGACGTACGAGATGGATACCGGGGGTAGGTGGTAACAGGTGGACGGTAGCGACCGCCAGGGCATCGATACCGAGGGCGTACGCGACGTCGGGAAGGACGTTGGCAAGCTCGCGGTGGCTGTCAAGGAAGCAGCGCGGCATGCGACTCCCGAGGACATATCGGCAGGGGACTTCGGGAGTTTCCGCAAAGCAGAGTCGGTCTCCCATTCGCTTCTGGAGAAGGTCAACGAGCTGGCGGAGGGCATGGGTGCGCTCGCCGAGTTCACCGAGCGGCTGGACCGTGCATTGCACGAGATCGCCGAGGAGGGCGAACAGGCCGAGTTCGCGGCTCGGGACGCACTCGTCAAGCAGCAGGAGGGGTTGTCGTAATGGGGTCGGTCGCGTCTATCGCGGACAGTATCGAGCAGATCGCGCTTTCTCGGCACAATGTTGACTCCGACGATGTGAGTGACAATCTCGTCGAGCAGGTCGCGGAGCTGTCGGACCTGCTTCTCGCCGGGAATCTGGGTGAGGTGTACGCGGCGTGGAGAAACTGCTCGTGGGCCGATGGTTTCGACGCCGGCGTGGGCCTGTGGGAAGAGTACGACGAGTACGCTCTCTTCCCCGAATTGTATAATCTCCACTGGGGAAAGATCGCTTACCTGAGGAACATCCTGAAGGATATGGGAGAGATCGGGAGCGAGCTGGGGGATGCATTCAACGCGGCTCGTGCAGGCTTGGATACCGACGGAGGCTGGCAAGGAGTCGGCGCGGACGCTGCTTACGAGCGGATCGATCGAGTCGTCAGGGATGCCGGCGAGTATCAGGATGTGAACTCCGCGCTGGCAGGGGCATTGGATGGTTACCTCGAGGTGATGCGGGAAGCGATCGGCGATTTGGTGAACCAGCGCCCCACGGAGATGCTGGACAAGTACCGGCGCGACAGCGACGGCTACTGGGATCTCAAGAACACGTATCAGGAAGTTATCGAGGAGTCACAGAAGGACTCTGATTACAAATATTTACCTGATCCATTAGCGTGGTTAGCAGGCGGTGAGACGCGTCGCGAAGAGTATGAGGAAGAAATCGCAAATCTCAATATATTCGCGCGGCACTACGTCAACGCAGTGCAGTACCTGCGGGAGATGCTTCCGGCGACGGTCGACGCGCTCGATGCGAGCGCCGGTGAGCTGCAAGAGGCGTTGAGCGAGTTCCGCCACGACGACGTCCCGTTCGCGCGGCTGACGCAACCGGAGCCGACGGCTTCTGGGAACGGCCGATCCGTTGCGAGCGGACCCGGCGCGGGACCGGGTAGCGGCGCAAGAGGTCCGGCCCCATCGGCTGGGGGCGGCGGAGGTGCCGGGATTGCGTCGCCACCCGGTGGGGCAGGCAACCCGGATTCTCCCCAGATGGATCGGCCCGGCGTCACCCCACAAGGACATACGAGCCCGAGCGCTGCCGTACCGGACGGTGTCGAGACGGACACCGGACCAGGTGTCGGTCAAGGCGGGATCGGCGGCAGCCTCCCGAGCGAGGAATGGGGCGGTGACGACGCGCTGACAGTCACGAAGGGCAGTCACGAGCTGTCCATGACCGAGGTCGGTGAGAGCGGTCGGATGAGCATCTCCGTCGACGACGGTCGCGGGGAGCCGCGCGAGCATTTCCTGGACTTCGCGAACGGAGATATCGCGACCGCCGGCCCCGGCGCGCCGGGAGTTGACGGTGATCTGATCGACGGGGATCACGACGCCCTTACACCAGGTGAGGACGGTGTTATCGAGTTCGAATCGGGTGAGCTGACGGTGACGGCGGAACGACCGGATGGTGCGGGCGGCCCGGTCGAGGTCACCGTGGACGACGGTTCCGGCGAGCCCACGACGTATACGCTCGAATCCTCGGGGGACGGGTCAGGAGACCTCCCGGGGCAGGCGTGGCCGAACGAGCCTGTCGCGGGTACCGACGAGCCGATCGGCGCGGGGATCGCCGGATTGGACGAGCCCGGCGGCGGGGTCGGTGCAGGTGTAGCGGGCGGCGCCGGTGGTGGTGCGCTCGGCGGCGATCTGGGCGGTATCGCTGGCGGAGCGAGTAGCGGCGCGGGGATCGCGAGTACCGCCGAGCTGGGTTCCGGAAGCCAGGCTGGGGCGGCAATGCCACCGGAGACGGGCACCCCTGGCAGCGGTTCACCCGCGGCAGGAGAACCCGGCGGCGGGTCCGGGCAGGGCCAACAGTCCGGTCATGGGCGCATGATGGGCGGCGGCATGATGGGCGGCATGGGTGGTGCCGGTGGGGGCGGCGGTGGCGATCAGCAGCATGAGCGCCAGTACCAGATCGGCGGCATCGAGGGCCTCTTCGAGGACCTCGAGCTCGATAGCGGAGCGGCGCGAATCAGCGGAATCATCGGTGATGATGCCGATCTCGACAGTGAGAACTGACGGGAGAACTGACGGTTGGCGTCAGCGCACGCTGTAGTGGGGAGTGGACGCACGTTGATCGACGACAGCAATCCGGACTACCGGCGCGCGCGTATGCGGTTCGACCCGGTGATGGCGCATTTCCGTGCCCGCGCCGAGCGCGTCAAGGAAGAGACGGACGCCCGTTCCGAGGAGATCGCCGAGTACGAACGTGCGGTCGAGGAAAGGCGCCGAGCTCGCGAGGAAGGTCAGGACCGGCTCAACGTCGAGCTCCGGGAGTCAGATGCGCAGACGCGCACGTTTCCCCGTCCTGCACGCGGGCGTCACGCCAAGCCCGAGGAGGACCAGTTCGACGAGGACGACTTCTCGAACAACAACTTCCTGCGCTAGAGCCGGGGGCGGTCAGCGTGCTCAGCGTGCCGCTGCGGTGCGCTCGAAGTCGATCTCGGCGTGCTTGACGTCCTCGTCGACCCGAGTTTTGCCAGATTAGTGCGTAGGCTGGCTGGCCGTGTTGATGGCGTCGAGCGCGTGTTGGAGGTCGTCGGGTAGCGGGTCGGCGGCTGTG
>NZ_FZNW01000004.1 GCF_900188115.1 Haloechinothrix alba
ACGCCACCCGGCCACTCTACGACCCCATTTAGTGCGCAAATCAGCCCAGCAACCGAAACAAACCAGCAGGTCAACAGGTCGCACTCGTCAAGACCTGCCGAACGTGGCAAAAGTCAGGTCAGCGTGCCGCTGCGGTGCGCTCGAAGTCGATCTCGGCGTGCTTGACGTCCTCGTCGATCAACGGGAAGTACTCCTTCTCGCCGGTGAGGTGATAGCGGAAGAAGGCAGTGAACAGCCCGCGTACGGTGCGCTGCGTGCGGTGGTGAGGTTTACCGTGAAGCAGCAACCGGCTCCAGTGGAACCCTTCGGTCAAGCCCAGGTGTGTCGACTTGGACAGGGTGCGCATCTGCACGGGACCGCCCCATGCTGTGGCGATGGCTCTGGCGTGTGCCGGGGCCGGAGCGACGAGGTCTTCTTCTGCCGCGAGGTGCAGCCCCGGTATGCGCAACGTTCTCGCCGCCTCGGCGGCCGAGGGCAGGACCTCCGCGGGCGCGAAGGTGGCCACGGCACTGATGGCCGGGTCCCTTTCGGTCGCCGCGAGTACCGCCGCCCCGCCCCCGGTCGAATGACCGGCCACTCCGAGCTTCTGCGGATCGACACTGACGCCGTCGGCGCCCAGCCGAACCGACGTGACGACGTCGAGCGTGGTGCGCAGGTCCGTGGCGAACAACCGGTGCGAGGGTAGCGGCCCGCGCTGTGTCGCCGGAGCCGCGGCCACGATTCCCCAGGACGCGAGGTGCCGGAGCAGACCACGGTACAGCTCGGGCGGCTGCAGCCAGCCATGTCCGAATGCGACGGCGGGAAGGCCGAGACCCTCTCGCGGGGTGTACACGACACCGGGGAGGCCGACGAGGGCCAGGTCACCGCGCAGAACCTCGTAAGGCCCCGGCATCACCAGCCGCTCGAGTAGCGCCTTGGGCTTGCTTGCCATGGTTCCCGAGGGTAGCCGGGGCACGGTTAGCCCGCGAAACGTGACCCGGCGCGTCGGGGCGGGGACGGTTAGCCCGCGAAACGTGCGACCGCGGTTCTGGGGAGGGTAGGCGGGGCGTCACTCGGGGTTGGTTGGGGGATGGGGGCGAATTGTCGCCGTGGCCAGGTCGTGGCTACTCGTGTGCAAGGTCGTGGTCACGCGGGTCGGTTTCACTCGGGTGCGCGGTGCCGAGCGGGGTGGCGTGAGGTGACTGCCCCGGAGGTGCCGGGCGAATTCCGACGTCGACAGGGGAGGGCTGCACGATTAGGCCGCGAAACGTGAAACGGAACCTGGTGCCGCTGTGTCTGGCGCTCGCCGTGGCGGTCGTGGCGGCCGGGGTGATCGTCGGTGAGGACGTCCCCGCGCGGGCGGAGACCAGCGATCTGCCGACCGACCCTCAGCGTCCGGACGAGAGCACGCTCGAGGCCGGTCCGGATCCGGGCTACCGGGCCGAAGTCGAGGTCGTCGAAGGTGCACGCCAGGATCCGGACAGGGACACCATCACCGGCACCGTATTTCACGACACCGGGCGCGACGGGACCTACGAACCGGACACCGACTCCGGGGTCGAAGGCGTGACCGTGTCCAACGGGCGCGACGTCGATGTGACCGGCTCCGACGGCCGGTACGAGCTGCCGGCCCGCGAGGACATGACCGTGTCCGTCACCAAACCCGCCAACTACGCGGTGCCGTTCGACGAGGACCTCATCCCCCAGATGTCGTACAACCACAAACCGGAGGGGTCACCGCAGCTGCGTTTCGGCGGTCTCGAACCGACCGGGCCGGTGCCTAAGGAGGTGAACTTCCCCATGGTGCCGACTCGCGTGAGCGAGGACTTCCAGTGCGCCGTGCTCGGCGATACGCAGCCGTACTCCAACAACGAGGTCGGCTACCTCCGGGACAGCGTGCTCGACGAGCTGCTCGCGCGCGACCTGTTGAGTGCCGAGTGCATGCTGGTCCTCGGCGACGTGCTGGGGGACGACTTGGGCCTGTTCCCCCGTTTCACGGACATGATGAGCGCGGCCGGACTCCCGCAGTACTACGTGCCCGGCAATCACGACATCGACTTCGACGCCACCGACGAGGAGGACTCCAGGGACACGTGGCGCCGCGAGTACGGGCCGGACCACTACTCCTTCGACATCGGCGAGGTGCACTTCGTGGTGCTCGACAACGTGGTCTACCCGTGTGGTGAGCAGGACGTCGAACGTGGCGACCGGGAGTTCTGCGGCGAGGACGCGCCACCGACGTACAACGGCCGTATCGACGACGCGCAGATGGAGTGGCTCGCAGCCGACCTGGCCACGGTTGACGAGGACCGGCTTGTCGTCGTCAACCATCACATCCCGCTGGTGTCGTTCATCGACAACGCCTCGACGCAGCATCAGACGGACAACGCCGCGGAGCTGTACGACCTGCTCGGGGACCGCGAGGTGCTGTCGCTGTCCGGGCATACCCACACGATCGAGCAGCTCGAGCCCGGCGAGTCCTACCAGGGGTGGTCCGGGGCAGTCGGCGTGGACGAGGTGCCGTTCCACCACATCGTCGCCGGAGCGGCCTCCGGCGCGTGGTTCGGCGGCGACCTCGACATCGACGGTGTGCCGATGTCGATCTCCCGGCTCGGTGAGCCACGCGGGTACTATATGATGAGCTTCGCCGGAACGGATTACACGGAACGCTTCCACGCCACGGGCCAACCGGCGGATCGGCAGATGTGGCTGTCGTTCAACACCCCGCAGTTCCGGGACTGGTTCGAACGGCTGCGTAGCTGGACCGGGGCGAACCCGCCGACCGCGGAGCAGGCGCCGCCGGTCAACGTCGGTGACCTTGACGACATGAAGCTGGTCACCCCGCAGGATCTGGATGACGGGGTGTACCTGACGGCGAACGTGTGGAACGGCAGCCGGGACAGCTCGGTCACGGCCACCGTCGGCGGCGGCGAACCGTTCGCGCTGGAGCGTACGCAGGAGGGTGCGGGCGAGGACGTCCGGTACGGCGTGGACTTCGCCGATCCGTTCGCCACGGTGCGCCAGCTGCAGGTGGCGCGTTACGCCTTCGAGAGCACCTCGGGTAACGAGCGCGCCCAGGGATGGGAGCAGTTCCGGGGCGCGCGGCGCGGCCCAGCACCCCCGCAAGGCCTGAGCCCGAACCACATCGCCGAGAAGTCCAGTCACCTGTGGCGGGCCCGGCTGCCGAGTGACCTGCCGCTCGGTACGCACGTGGTAGAGGTGACGTTCGTCGACCGGTACGGCGTCGAGTTCACCGACCGGATCACGGTCGAGGTGCGCGAGGAGCGGCCCGACCGGTTCTGGCGTGACGAGCCCTGGGCAGGCGACGGTTGATTAGCCGAATCGGCGCAGATGCCCCGGAAGGGGACGGTCGAACCGCCCTTCCGGGGGTTGCCGGGCGCACCCGATACCCTGGCAGCCGTGTGCGGAATCGTGGGATACGTCGGACATCGGCAAGCGCTCGACGTCGTGCTGAACGGGCTGCATCGCCTGGAGTACCGCGGGTACGACTCGGCGGGCGTCGCCGTGCTGGACGGGCTGGGCGAGCTGCACGTCGCGCGCAAGGCCGGCAGGATCGCCAACCTGGAGGCGAGCCTGGACAGCACGGGTAGGGACGCTTTCGACGGTACGGCGGCCGTCGGGCATACCAGGTGGGCCACGCACGGGCCGCCTGCCGACCGCAACTCCCACCCGCATACGGATACGTCCGGCCGGGTGGCTGTGGTGCACAACGGCATCATCGAGAACTTCGCGGAGCTGCGTGCGGAGCTGGAGTCCGAGGGCGTCGAGCTGGCCAGCGACACCGACACCGAGTCGGTGGCGCACCTTGTGGCGCGCGCCTACGCGAACGGTGCGACGGCTGGGGACCTCGCTGCCAGTGTGCGCGCGGTGTGCCGCAGGCTGGAAGGCGCGTTCACGCTGGTCGTGACGCACGCCGACGTGCCGGACGAGATCGTCGCGGCGCGGCGTTCGTCACCGTTGGTCGTCGGTGTCGGCGACGGCGAGCACTTCGTCGCCTCGGACGTGGCCGCGTTCATCGACCACACCAGGCAGGCCGTCGAGCTCGGCCAGGACCAGCTCGTCGTCATCGGGCGGGACGGCTACGAGGTCACGGACTTCGCCGGGGAGCAGGCTACGGCGCGCCCCTTCACCGTCGACTGGGACCTCTCGGCCGCCGAGAAGGGCGGCCACGAGTACTTCATGCTCAAGGAGATCGACGAGCAGCCGGAGGCGCTGGCCAACACGCTGCGCGGGCACTTCGCCTCCGGCCGGATCAGCCTGGACGAGCAGCGCATGTCGGATCAGGATCTGCGCGACGTCGACAAGGTGTTCGTGGTGGCATGCGGCTCGGCCTACCACTCGGGACTGGTGGCCAAGTACGCCATCGAGCACTGGTGCAGGCTGCCGGTCGAGGTGGAGCTGGCCAGCGAGTTCCGCTACCGCGATCCGGTGTTGGACAGGGACACGCTCGTCGTGGCCGTATCGCAGTCCGGGGAGACGGCGGACACGCTGGAGGCGGTGCGGCACGCGCGCGGCCAGAAGGCCCGGGTACTCGCGGTGTGCAACACCAACGGGGCGCAGATCCCCCGGGAGTCCGACGCGGTGCTGTACACCCATGCCGGCCCGGAGATCGGTGTGGCCTCGACGAAGGCGTTCCTCGCGCAGGTCGCCGCCAACTACCTCGTCGGTCTGGCGCTGGCCCAGGCACGCGGCACCAAGTACCCGGACGAGGTCGCGCGGGAGTTCGGCGAGCTGGAGAACGCCCCGTCCGCGGTGCAGAAGGTGCTGGCAACGACCGAGCAGGTGATGGACCTGGGACAGCGGATCGCGGACTCCAAGGCGGTGCTGTTCCTCGGCAGGCACGTCGGGTTCCCGGTCGCCCTGGAGGGCGCGCTCAAGCTCAAGGAGCTCGCGTACATGCATGCGGAGGGTTTCGCGGCAGGGGAGCTCAAGCACGGCCCCATCGCGTTGATCGAGGAGGGGCTGCCGGTGGTGGTCGTGATGCCCTCGCCGAAGGGCCGGCCGATGCTGCACTCGAAGCTGGTGTCGAACATCAGCGAGATCCAGGCCCGTGGCGCGCGCACCATCGTGATCGCCGAGGAGGGTGACGAGGTGGTGCGCCCGTATGCCGACGAGCTGATCGAGATCCCGGCCGTTCCGACGTTGCTGCAGCCCATCGTGGCCACCGTCCCGCTGCAGGTGCTGGCGGCGGAGATCGCGCGTAGCCGCGGCTACGACATCGACAAGCCCCGCAACCTCGCCAAGTCCGTCACGGTCGAGTAGGAGGCGCTCATGCGCGGCGTGTGGACGACCGAGCGGGTGCGCGCCGCCGAGGAACGGCTGATGCTGCGCACCAGGCCGGGCGCGCTGATGCAGAGGGCGGCGTTCGGGGTGTCTGTGCAGGCCGCCCGGATGCTGAGCGAGCACGCCGGTCGTGTCGCCGCGAGCAGGGTCGTGCTACTGGTCGGTGGCGGCAACAACGGTGGGGATGCGCTGTGGGCCGGGGCCTACCTGCGCAGGCGGGGTGTGCGGGTGACCGCTGTGCTCCTGGCGCCGGACCGGACCCACGAGGAGGGCCTCGCCGCGCTGCGAAGGGCCGGTGGTCACATCGTGTCCGTCGAGGCGGGCCCGGAGGTGCTGGCCGAGGCCGACCTGGTCGTCGACGGGATCGTGGGACTGTCGGCCCGCGGCGGGCTGCGCGCCGAAGCCGCCGAGCTGGCCGACGTCGTCGACGCGCCGGTGCTGGCTGTGGACCTGCCCAGCGGGACCGACCCGGACACCGGCCAGGTGCACGGTGCTGCCGTACGCGCCGACGTCACGGTCACATTCGGCGCGCACAAGCCCGTGCATGTGCTCAATCCCGCGCGGTGCGGGCATGTGCGCTTCGTCGATATCGGGCTGGCCGGGGAGCTCGGTGAACCCGACCTGCGGGTCGTCGAGGCCGCTGATGCCGCGGCGGTATGGCCGATCCCCGCAGCGCACGACGACAAGTACACCCAAGGCGTGACGGGAGTCGCTGCCGGGTCGAGCGCCTACGCGGGAGCGGCGGTGCTGACCACTGGGGCTGCCGTGCGCTCGACGGCAGGCATGGTGCGGTTCGCGGGGTCGGCGGCGGAGGCGGTCCGCGCGCGGTGGCCCGAAGTGATCGCGACCGGGACGGTGACCGATGTCGGCCGCGTGCAGTCCTGGGTCGTGGGGCCGGGACTCGGGACCGGAACGGATGGCCGCGAGACGGTGCGGGCGGTGCTGTCGGCCGGTGTGCCGGTGTGTGTCGACGCCGACGCCGTCAACCTGCTGGCGGGCACGCCGGAGCTGCTCGACGCGCGGGACCCGGACACTCCGCTGGTGCTGACCCCGCATGCCAGGGAGTTCGAGCGCCTTGTCGGTGCGGAACCGGGCGATGACCGTGTCGCGGCGGCGCGCGCCGCGGCGCGCAGGTTCTCTGCGGTGGTCCTGCTCAAGGGGCACAATACGGTCGTCGCCGATCCGGACGGCCGGGTCCTGGTCACGGTGCCGCGCGGGTCGTGGCTGGCCACGGCCGGTTCGGGTGATGTGCTTTCCGGCATGATCGGCGCGTTGCTCGCCGCGGGGACGCCACCGTGGACGGCGGCCGGTGTCGGCGCGTACGTGCATGCCGAAGCGGCGGCGCTGGCCGCCAGGGGCGCGCCGATCTCGTCATCCGAGGTGCTCGATGCGATTCCCGATGCCGTGCGGTCGGTTCGTGCGATGTCCCCGGCCGGAGAGCGCGTGTAACCGGCGACTGTCCGAGTGCGAGGTTGAAGCGTGTACCCACCCCGTGCCGAGGTCGAGATCGACCTGAGCGCGATCAGCCACAACGTCACGGTGCTCGCGGACGCGGCATCGCGGTCGGGCGCGGCCACGATGGCCGTGGTCAAGGCCGACGGTTACGGGCATGGCGCGGTTCCGGTGGCACGCGCCGCCGTGCGTGGCGGCGCGACCTGGCTTGGCGTGTGCTCGGTCGAGGAGGCTCTCGAGCTGCGCGAGTCCGGTATCAGCACACCCGTGCTGAGCTGGTTGAACAGCATGGACGCGGACTTCGCGGGCGCGCTGCGCGCGGGCGTGGACCTGTCGGTGAGCTCGGCTGCGGAGCTGGGCCGGATCGTCGAGGCCGCAGCCCGTACCGGCATCCGTGCGCGGGTGCACCTCAAGTGCGACACGGGCCTGTGCCGTAACGGGTGCCCGGAGGCGGAGTGGCCCGCGCTGGTGAAGGCGGCAGCGGCGACTCGCGAGGTGGAGGTCGTCGCGGTCTGGTCGCATTTCGCCTGCGCCGACGAACCCGGCCACCCCTCGATCGATGCGCAGGAAGCGCGTTTCGATGCCGCCTACCGGCACGTGCGCCGGGCCGGGCTGGCTCCGTCACGCCATCTGGCGAACTCGGCGGCCACGTTGACCCGGCCGGCGTCCCATTTCGACCTGGTGCGGCCCGGTATCGCGATCTACGGGCTCAACCCGGTTCCCACCGGTGACGACCTGCGTCCTGCGATGACGTTCCGGTCGCACGTCGTCCTTGTCAAGCGCCTGGCTGCGGGGGAGTCGGTGTCCTACGGCCATACCTGGACTGCGCCGAGGGACACGACGGTGGCACTGGTACCGGCCGGTTACGGGGATGGTGTTCCGCGCAGCTTGTCGGGCCGGATGAGCGTGTGGCTGGACGGGGCGCGCCGCCCCGTGGTCGGCAGGGTGTGCATGGATCAGATCGTGGTCGAGTGCGGGGAATGGGAGCCATCTCTCGGTGCGGAGGTCGTGCTTTTCGGGCAGGGTGATGCTGGGGAGCCGACCGCGCGAGAGTGGGCGGATCGGCTGGGGACCATCGACTACGAGATCGTCACCGGTATGTTCCGGCCGCGGGTACGGCGGCGTTACGTGGGCACAGAGGGGTTGTGAGTGTTGTGAATCGACGCCTGCTCGGCGTTGTCGGCGGGCTCGGTGCGGTCGCTACCGGTGCCGCGGCCACCGCGCTCGCGGTTGGCAGCCGCAGGGGGACGCACGGGGACCCGTATGCCGATGAGGCGCTCGGTCGGCTGGCGCCCGACCGCACCACGACCGTTGCCGCCGATGACGGCACGCCGTTGCACGTCGAGGAGATCGAACCACTGGATGGCGGGAAGCCGGACGTCACGCTGATCGGTGTGCACGGCTTCGCGCTGTCCGTTCCGAGCTGGCATTTCCAGCGGCGCGACCTCGCTTCGCTCACCCTCCCGCGGGTGCGCCAGGTGTACTACGACCATCGCAGTCACGGCAGCTCGGGGCGTGCCGATGCCGACACGAGCACGATCGAGCAGCTGGCCAGCGATGTCCATGCGGTACTGCGAGCGGTCGCCCCCAACGGGCCGGTCGTGCTCGCGGGGCACTCGCTCGGCGGCATGACCATCATGGAGCTGGCCCAGCAGCAGCCCGAGCTGTTCGGCGTCGGTGGGGAGCAGGTGAACGGGAGCAAGGCGGGTAAGCACGGCCGGGTGCGTGGTGTGTCGCTGATCGCGACAGCCGCGGGGGAGGTCGCCTCCACGGGGGTGTCGCGCCCGTTGCTGTCCCGGTACAACCCGCTGACACGCGGGGTGAGCGGCCTCGCGGACTGGCAACCCGGTCTGGTGGAGTTCGTCCGTGCGGCGGGCGGACAGCTCACCCGGCAGGCGGTGCGCAGGCTGGCATTCGGATCCGCGGATGTGAGCCCGAGCTTGGTGGACTTCATGTTGCGGATGCTCGGCGAGACGCCGGTGCGCGACCTGGTCAGCTTCATCGGCGCGTTCGGCGAGCACCACCGTTACACTGCGCTCGCCGCCCTGAGCCACACTCGAGTGCAGGTCATCGGGGGCGACGCGGATATGCTCACGCCGTTCTCGCACAGTGAGCGTATCGCCGAGGAAGTGGGAAACGCCGAGTTGATCCGGGTGCACGGCGCGGGCCACATGGTGCATCTGGAGTATCCGGAGGAGGTCAACAGCAGTTTGATCGATCTGCTGCAGCGAAGTTGCGAGGTCGGCAGCGACGAGACCGGCACGGGACGGTCGGTGCGGGAACGGGTGACGGGATGGTTCGGCAGGTGATCGAGCTACTCACGCCGGAGGACACACGGGCGCTCGGCCGGTCGCTGGGTGCCGGGTTGCGGGCGGGCGACCTCGTCCTGCTGTCCGGCCGGCTCGGTGCAGGCAAGACCGTACTGACCCAGGGCATTGCCGAGGGACTCGACGTGTCGGGGCGGGTGAGTTCACCGACGTTCGTGATCGCCCGCTCACATCCGGCGGGCCGGCGGGGTGTGCCGCTCGTGCACGTCGACGCCTACCGCCTCGGTGGTGACCTCGCCCAGCTCGACGACCTGGATCTCGACACGGATCTGGAGGGCGCGGCCCTGGTCGTGGAGTGGGGCGAGGGCGTGGCGGAGATGCTCGCCGACGACTACCTGATGGTCCGTCTCGAGCGGCGCGACGACGAGACGCGTCTGGCCTCCTTCGAACCCCATGGCGCCTGGGACCGGCGTGCCCTGCCGGTGGCAGGCGAGGGCGCCTGACCGGCCGGAATCACGGTCAGCCCGCGAAACGTGACCGCCCGGGTTCCGCCCGGAGATGGCGAGCTCGCGCTCCGCCCCGCGGGATCATGACCGCGGGCGCAACCGCCTGCGCAGGTCACGGGCAGTGAGCAGGCGCGTGAGCCGTCGGACGATCCTGCCCTTGAGCGGCGAGTAGGGGTACCACTGCGGCTCCGCGCGCGGTGCCACACGTGCCGTGACGACAGCCTGGCTGCGCGTGTACTTGCGGATGCCCTGCGCGCCACCCAGCCGGGCGCCGATGCCGGACTGCTTCCAACCCGCCTGGGGCAGGGGGAGGGTGAACAGATTGGCGAACACATCGTTGATGTTGACCGCGCCGGCCTCCAGCCGTTCGGCCACGCGCCTGCCACGCTCGGTGTCGCGGGTCCACACACTGGCGGACAGGCCGTAGGCCGTGTCGTTGGCCAGGCGGACGGCCTCATCGGCGCCGGTGACACGCATGATCGGGATGGTCGGCCCGAAGGTCTCCTCCCGCATGCACGCCATGTCGTGGTCGACGTCGACCAGCACGGTCGGCTCGAAGAACGTGCCAGACCCCACGCGGTTGCCGCCGGTCAGCACGCTCGCCCCGCGTTCGACCGCGTCGGTGACGTGGCGAGTGACGATGTCGAGCTGGTCGGCGTTGGCGAGCGCACCCACATCGGCGCGGTAACTCTGGTCGTCCTCACCGACGCGCAGCTCGCCGACCGCGTCCACCACGCGGCGCACGAACTCGTCGTGCACCTCGGCGTCGACGTAGACGCGCTCCACGGATGTGCACATCTGCCCGGCGTTGCACAGGCCGCCCCAGGCGACGCCGCGTGCCGCCCGGTCGAGGTCGGCGTCGGCGAGCACGATCATGGCGTCCTTGCCACCCAGCTCGAGGCTGTAGGGGATGAGGCGTTCGGCCGCGCGCTTTCCGATGGCTCGCCCGGTGCGGGTCGAGCCGGTGAACTGCACGTAGTCCACGGCATCGACCACGGCGGCTCCTGCCTCGCCCGCCCCGGTCACACAGGTGAACACATCCGGTGCGCCGATCTCGGACCAGCCGGAGGCGACCTCGCTGGTCACCAATGGGGTGTACTCCGAGGGTTTGACCACAACCGCCGCTCCTGCCAGCAGCGCGGGTATCGCGTCGACGAGCGCGAGTGCGAGCGGGAAGTTCCACGGGGTGATCACCCCGACCACGGGGTAGGGCCTGCGGACGAGCCGCTGTCTCTTGGTCAGCGTGAGCGGGCCGTGCGCCGGAGGTGTCTCGGGTGCCAGGAACGACTCGGCGTGCGCGCAGTAGTAGTTGATCAGGTCGGCGACGTACGGTAGCTCGATCGTCGCTTCCGCCCAGGGCTTTCCGGTCTCGGACTGCAGGACCCGCGCGAGCCGGTCCTCGTTGTCGAGTAGCCAGTCGCGGTAGCGCTCGAGCCAGGCCACCCTTCCGGCCACGCCGAGTGCTTCCCAGCTGTGCTGCCGCTCGCGCAGCTCGCCGGCGACGGTGCCGACGTCCTCGGCCGAGCGTTCCGGTACGCGCCCGACAACGCTCCCGTTCGCGGGTGAGTGCACGTCGATGGATGGGGTGGTTGTCATGCGGAACCTCCGGTCAACCGCTGGTGATACCGATCGCGCGCGGTGGGTTCGGCCTGCAGGAACGCGCTGTCCAGCCTGGTCGCCTTCTCGGCGGCGCGCTTGGCGCGCTCGGGTAGCGCGTTGACGGCGCCGAGTACGGCACCGAGCCGGGCGGGAACGGTGACCTTCGGCTTGCCCGTGCCGACCGCGCGCACCACCGCCTCGGCGACGTCCTCCGGGTCGACCGTGGTCAGCCATTCCAGCCAGGACGGGAACCCCGTACCCTCGGACAGCTCGGTCCGCACGACGCCGGGCAGTACCGCGCCGACGTGTACGCCTGCGTCCCGGAACTCGCGGTGCAGTGCCTCGCTGAACCCGACGACGGCGTGCTTGGTCGCGCAGTAGGTAGCCACGCCGGGGACGCCGAGCACCCCCGCCAGGGATGCGATATTGATGATCGAACCATGCCCGCGGGTGGTGAACCTGGCACCCGCCACGCGGCTACCGTCGATCACTCCGCGCAGGTTGATCGACAGCATCCGCTCGGTCATGGACTCGGACTCCTCCAGGAACGCCCCTGTCGGCATGATCCCGGCGTTGTTCACCAGCACATCGACCGTGCCGAGGTCGTGCTCGACCCTGTCCAGGAACGTCGCGACGGAGGTTCGGTCGGTGACATCCAGCGACCAGCTCCGGACCTCGGCACCCTGCATGCCGGCCAGCTCTCGCGCGGTGGTGCCTGCCAGCTCGGCGTCGATGTCGCCGATGGCTACCCGGGCCCCACGCGCCAGGAACGCCTCGGCCGTGGCGCGGCCGATACCGCGGGCGCCCCCGGTGATCGCGACGACAGCGCCCCGGACGTTGTGGTGTGCGGGGCGGTTCGGCGACGAGGATGGTGTCTGCACGGGCGGCGCTCCTTGCTCCTTGATTGTTCTCACTGGCCAGCATGGTCCATGTCTCCGGCGGACGGCTTGGGGTATGTGGCCGAGTTGCACACGAGATGTTGTACTGTGCGGCCAATATCGAGCGCTGCGCAGTACGAGGCACGACGAGAGCAGCAGCCGAGGAGGGACCGTGCAGCAGGCACATCGCGACCGGCACGCCGAGGCGCAGGCGTGGGTGCGGGAGTACGCCTCGGGGATGCTCACGGATCAGACCGTGGACGCGCTCGTGACCAGGTTGAACGATCAGCTCACCGGCGAGCTGCCCGAGCTCGCCGCGGATGCCGGGGTGCGGCGCGATCTCGACGCCAGCACGCGGGACGCGGTGCGTACCTACCTGGACATGATGTCCCGGGGTAGCCGGGACGTGACCGAGGTTCCGGCCGGTGCGCTCGGCCTGGCGCGCACGCTGGCGCAACGGCGTTACGACGCCGGCATGCTGCTGCGCGTGTACCGCGTCGGCCAGCGGGTCTTCTGGGCCGAGGTGATGCGGATCGTGTGGACCGAGCTTTCCGACGCCGACCTGCGGATGGCGGTGCTCGAGTTGCTGTGGGACCGGCTGAGCAGGGGGCTGGAGTACAACATCGACGCGCTGGTGGCGGCGCATGCCGAGGAGGCGGAGCGGCGCCTGCGCGGGTCGCTGGCCCGCAAGGTGGAGACGGTGCACGAGATCCTGCGTGGCGATCACGTCGATATCGACACCGCCAGTACCCGGTTGGGACACAACCTTCGCCGTCACCAGACGGGCCTGGTGTTGTGGGCGACGGACGCCGTTGTCGATCCCGATCCCAGCGGCAGGCTCGAGTCCCTCGCCGGTGCGGTGGCCGATGCGCTCGGGGTCGCGCGCCCGCTGACGGTGCAGTCCAGCGCGCGCGTCGTCTGGGCCTGGCTGGCCAGTGGCCCCTCACCGGACCTCGAGCGCATCCGCGACGAGGCGACGGCGCGACGCGAACCCCACCTGCGGATCGCCGTCGGGGTACCTGCTCCGGGGGTGGCAGGCTTCCGGGACAGCCACCGGGAGGCGGTACGCGCGCAGTCGGTGATGGTGCGCTCGGAATCGGACGAGTCCATGGTGCTCTACCGGGATGTGGAGATCGTCAGCTGCCTGTCCGAGAACACTGCCGCCATGCGCGCACTCGTGGGCAGGGAGCTGGCGGGCCTGGCAGGCAGGGACCGAGGGTCGGCCCGGCTGCGTGCGACGGTGCACGCGTACCTGGCGTCCGGGGCGAGTGCGCGGGCCGCTGCAGGGATGCTCGACGTGCACAAGAACACGGTCCTCTACCGCCTGCGGCAGGCCGAGAACCTGCTCGGCTACCCCGTCGACGAGCGCGGGCTGGCGCTGCGGCTGGCGCTGCTCGTCGAGGCGACCTACGGGCAGGCATGCCTGCCGGAGGGAGAGGGCTGAGCGGAAGGACGGGTGCTGCCCGGCGGTCCCGGGCCCGCACACGGTCGCGTCAGGTGCCCAGTGCCCGCTTGGTCACCTTGCCCAGGTCGTTCCGGGGCAGCGCGTCGAGGAACCGGACCTCGCGGGGCCGTTTGTGCGGCGCTAGGATCCCGGCCACGTGGTTGCTCAGCTCCTCGGCGCCAGGGCACTCGCCTGCCGGCACGACCCACGCGACGATCCGCTCACCCAGATCGGCATCGGGTTCGCCGGTCACCGCTGCCTCGGCGACGCCGGGATGCTCGCCGAGCGCGTTCTCGATCTCGCCGGCACCGATCTTGTAACCGCCGCTCTTGATGAGGTCGGTCGCCTTGCGCCCGACGATGCGGACGTAGCCGTCGCCGTCGACGGTGGCCATGTCGCCGGTGCGGAACCACTCCCTGTCGAAGGCCTCGGCAGTGGCTTCCGGGCGGTGCAGGTACTCCGTGAACAGGTTCGGGCCACGTACCTGGATCTCCCCGATGGTGTTGCCGTCGCGAGCGTCGATCGGCTCCCCATACTCGTCGACGATCCGCAGGGCGACGCCGTCCAGCGGGACGCCGACGGTTCCGGGGCGGTGCGGGCCGTCCACCCGGACGCTGGTGTTCATCAGCGTCTCGGTCATGCCGTATCGCTCGATCACGTGGTGACCGGTCAGGCGGGTGAGGCGGTGGTGCTCGCGTTCGGGCAGTGCGGCGGACCCGGATACCAGCAGGCGGGCGGTGCCGATCGCGCGGGCGAGGCCGGGATCGGACTCGGCGGCATCGGCGAGCCTGGTGTAGTTGGTGGGGACGCCGAACACCACGACCGGCCGGTTGCCCTGCCACGCACGCAACGCGTCGCCGAGGGCATCGGGAGTGAAGCGGCCCAGGTGGTGCACGGTCCCGCCGCGGCGCAGCGGCCCGAGTACACCGAGGATCAGCCCGTGCACGTGGAACAGGGGGAGGCCGTGCAGCACGACGTCCTCGGCGTCCCAGTGCCACGCGTCCGCGAGCGCGTCCAGGGTGCTGCGCACCGCGGCCCTGGGCAGCACGACCCCCTTGGGTGCGCCGGTGGTCCCCGAGGTGTAGACGATCAACGCGGGCGCGTCCGAAGGAGGTTCGGCAGGCTCCCGCCGCACCGTCCCGGTGCCTGCCGTCGCACCGACGTCGACGCGCACGAGGTCGCCGAGCGGTTCCGGGACGGCGGTGTCGGATGCGCACAGCAGCTGGGTCACGGCGCTGTCGCGGAGGATGTGCTCGAGCTCGCGGGATCCGCTTGCCGGGTTGACCGGCACGGCGGGTACTCCTGCCCGCAGCGCGGCCAGGACGGCTACCGCGGTCTCCAGCCGGGGCTCGGCGAGCACGGCGACGGGGCCGCCGGTGTCACCGAGGGTGGCGGCGAGCTCACCGGTGATCGTGGCCAGCTCGGCGTAACTCAGCGCGCGGTCACCGAACCGGACGGCTTCGACGTCGGCACGTTCGGCCAGTCGGGGAAACAGCATGCCACCAGACTGCCGCACACGCGGCACGACCTGCTTCGCAGGGACCGATACCGGTCTCCCTGCGGGTGGCCGTACGCTTGTGAGGTGTGTTGGTTCTCGCGCTCGATACCTCGACCCCCGCGGTCACGGCGGGTGTGGTGGCGCTCGGCAGCGACATCGATGTGCTCGCCTCCCGCGTCACGGTGGACGCCCGTGCCCACGGGGAGCTGATCACCCTGCACCTGCAGGAGGCCGTCGCCGTCGCGGGGATCACCCTGCGTGACGTGCACGCCGTGGTGTGCGGGGCGGGACCGGGACCGTACACCGGGCTGCGCGCCGGGATGGTGAGCGCGGCGGCGTTGGCGCACGGTCTCGATGTGCCCGCCTACCCGGTGTGCAGCCTGGACGCGACGGCGGCCGAGGTCGACTCGCCCGCTCCGTTCCTGGTGGTCTCGGACGCGCGAAGGCGCGAGGTGTACTGGGCGCGGTACGGCACGGACGGGCTGCGCGTGTCGGGTCCGCGGGTGGACGCGCCATCCGAGGTCGACGTCGCGGGGATCCCCTACGCGGCGGGAGACGGTGCCCGGCTGTACGAGGACAGGCTCGGCGACGGCGCGGTGCGACCGATCGAGCCGCGCTACCCCTCCGTGCGGGGACTGGTCGCGTGCGCCGCAGACGCGCTGCGTTCCGGCGCCGCTCCCGACGCGCTGACGCCGCTGTACCTGCGCAAGCCGCACGCGAAGCAGCCGGGCGAGCGGAAGAGGGTGAGCGCATGACGGCGGCACCGGAACCGTCGTGGGCCGAGCCCACGCTCGCGCGGCTGCGCCGCGCCGACGCAGCGCGCTGTGCCGAGATCGAGCAGGAGCTGTTCCTGGCGGACTCCCCGTGGAGCGCGAAGGCTTTCCGCGCCGAGCTCGACTCCGGTGCCTACTACCTGGGTGCCTACGACACCGATGGCGCGCTCATCGGCTACGCGGGGCTCGCGATCGTCGGGCGACGCGGCGAGTACGAGGCCGAGGTACACACGATCGGTGTCGCTGCCGGGGCCCAGGGCCGCGGGGTGGGCCGCGCCCTGCTCGACGGGCTGCTCGCCCGTGCCGACGCGTTCGACGCCGCGGTGTTCCTCGAGGTGCGTACGGACAACGAGGCCGCCATCGCGCTGTACACCAGTGTCGGCTTCCGCACGGTCGGCCTGCGCGAGAGCTACTACCAGCCGTCCGGGGCGGACGCGTACACCATGCGTCGCCCGGCCGCGAGCGAGTCGGGCGGTGCCGCGAGCCGCGGTAGCGAGGGGAGCAGCTGATGTCGCGCATCGTGATGGGGATCGAGACCTCCTGCGACGAGACCGGGGTGGGCATCGTCGAGATCGCGGACGGGCAGGCTCCCCGGTTGCTCGCCGACGAGGTCGCCTCCAGCGTAGAGCAGCACGCGCGGTTCGGCGGCGTCGTTCCGGAGGTGGCCAGCAGGGCACATCTGGAAGCGATGGAGCCGATGGTGCGCCGTGCGTGTGCCACGGCCGGGATGGCGCTCGGAGAGCTGGACGCGATCGCCGTGACAGCCGGTCCGGGACTGGCCGGGGCGCTGCTGGTGGGCGTGGCTGCGGCAAAGGCGTACTCGGCGGCGCTGGACGTTCCGCTGTACGGGGTCAACCACCTTGCAGGCCATGTCGCCGTGGACACCCTCGAACACGGTCCGCTCCCGCGGCCGTGCCTGAGCCTGCTCGTCTCCGGTGGCCATACGCAGCTGCTGCGCGTCGACGACGTCGCTTCGGGGATCACCGAGCTCGGCTCGACCGTCGACGATGCCGCAGGGGAGGCCTATGACAAGGTCGCCAGGGTGTTGGGGTTGCCGTACCCGGGTGGTCCGCCGATCGACAAGGCCGCGCGTGACGGTGATCCGGACGCGATCGCGTTCCCCCGTGGCATGACCGGCCCGTCCGACGCGGCCTTCGACTTCTCGTTCTCCGGGTTGAAAACGGCGGTCGCGCGGTGGGTAGAGGCCGCGGAACGGCGCGGCGAGACGATCCCGGTCGGCGATGTCTGCGCCTCGTTCCAGGAGGCTGTCGCCGACGTGCTGACCGCCAAGGCGGTCTCGGCCGCCCTGCGGACCGGCGTGGACACGCTGGTGATCTCCGGTGGGGTGGCCGCCAACTCTCGCCTGGCCGCCCTGGCACGGCAGCGGTGTGCGGAGGCGGGCGTCGAGCTGCGGGTGCCCCGCCCGAGGCTGTGCACCGACAACGGGGCGATGATCGCCGCGCTCGGTGCTCACGTGGTCGCAGCAGGCGGCAAGCCATCGGGGCTGGACTTCTCACCCGACCCGGCGCTGCCGGTCGATACCGTCACGGTGTGAGCTCGACGGGCCGGTGCCGCGGCCGCTGAGTCCTGCAGGACGCCAGGTGGTCACTGCCGGCCCGCGGTGTACCAGCCTCTGATCCAACCGTGTCGGCCCTCGTGGTCGATGCGGTACCAACCGTTCCGGCTCCCGGTGACCGTCACCCGGGTACGGCGACGTCCCGAGCCTGACCGGTGCTCTTGTCGATGCGCGTGATACCGAAGTGCACGTGCGACCCGCTCATGTTTGCGGTGCCGGTGCGGCCGACGTACCCGAGTACGGTGCCGCCGTCGTAGATGTCGGAGACGAGGTCGCCCGGGCTGACCTGCGGCTCGGTGACAAGGTGCGCGTAGCGGGTCCGGTAGGTGTAGCCGTGGAGGCCACCGTGGTCTATGCGCACGTACCACCCGTTGGCCTGGCTCCAGCCGGTCACCTCGACCCGGCCGGACCGTGCAGGCCGCACCGGCGTGTGGTGCGCGGCCGCGATGTCGGCGGAGCCCTGGTGATGGGCTCCGGTCGCGTACACGCGGGTCGCAGCCACCCAGCCCGAGACCGGCCAGACGAACTCGTTCCCGCTGCCTTCGGGGACGGACGTATGGCGTGCCGGGAAGGTCCGAGCGGTGGATGCCTGGCCGGTCGGTGTGGTCAGCATCGTCGCGAGGACGGCGACCAGCACGGCAAGGACGGCGTACGCGCTCCGGTTGATGCTCCCTCGAGCTCGCTGCACACGCGATCCGTCCGTCGGTGTCGGACACCCCTTACGGCGTCCCTCGTTAGGATGATCTTCTGTTGCTCCGGGTGGCAGTTTCAAGGAACGAGACGAGTGGTTACCCAGACGGAACCGACCTGTTGTCCCGGTCGACCGGCCCTTCAGCCGGCCCGGGTCGGTCCGGCAGGAGAAGGACCCACAGCCGGCCGGCACCGAGTGCGATGCGGTCGCCGCCGTCGCTGGTCAGCTCCATCGGGTCGGTGGCATCGGAGCGTTGCCATGTGCCCTCGTGCAGCCGGCCGTCACGGAGTACCGCGGCCTCGCCTTCGCCGACCGTGCGGGCGAAGGCGACAGCCTGCCCGCGGCGTCGGTGATGCCCAGCCCGGTATCGGTGCTGACGTCGAGCACGACGACCGTCTCGGCCCCCAGTTGCCCGTGCTCGGCAGAGGTGAACGCGTTCCGGTTCCTCGATACGAGCCAGCTGCGCCGGTCGGGGGACCAGGTGAAGTCATAGGTGTCGCTGGGGTACGAGACCCGGTAGCTGCCGGTCGCCTCGCCGCCGGCCGGTGGTGCGCCGGTCGGGAACGGTCGGCGGGTCTGCGGGGCTTCCGGCAGTTGGTTCGGCCGCGCGTACAGGTCGTTCGTGGCCGGTTGGTCGGGGTCCCTGTAGAAGGCGTCCGGTACGGCGTCGGGGGTGGCCGAGACGGCGTCGCCACTGGTGACGAGTGGAAGCAGCGCAGGGGCGGCCCCCGAGTACGCGAGGACCGGATCCTCGAACTGCCCGAGCAGCTCGAGGTCGGTCTGCCGCGCGCTACTCACCGGACCGAGGACATCGGGCCGTTCGCTCCAATGCACGGCGAGCAACATGGTCAGACCCCCTTCGACCGGCTCGACGACCATCGCGCCCGCGGAACCGAGCCCGGTGTGCCGCGTGTCCGCGTCACCGGTGTCGATCTTGGTGACCAGTGCGGGCGGGAACCGCTCGGGCTCCGGGGCCGGTCCCGGGTCGTGTTCGGCGGTCGGGGGCGGCGGCCTCCCCTGGGGCGGTCGTGGACCGTCGTCCCCGCTCCGGACCAGCCACACCGCGCCCGCCACGACGCCGAGCACGGCCGCGACCCCGAGCAGGGCGATCAGTGTCTCAAGGGGGCGGGGCTGCATACCACCTTCCCGTCGAGCTCACACGGTGTCCCGTTCCGCGGCCCACCGCGGGCGCCGTGCAAGGCCGGTGCGGATCCGGTGCCGGAACTGTCGGGAACGAACGCCGTGTAGCGGGACCTCGGAGCAGCTTGCTGCGGGATGGCTGTAGCGTCGGTGCTGGTCGATGCTAGCAGCGGCGCGGCAGTATGCGCGTTGGAATCGCCCCCGCTTGCGCGTCTAGCACTCGCATGGGTAGAGTGCTAACACGACGGCACCAAGCACGCCCCGGCAACCCGCGACGACGGGGTGGTAGGAGTCGTACCCCTGCGAGATGACGGGCATGTGCGCGCCCAGCTTGCTGTTCTCCTGGGCTCGGTCGAGCCCGGATCCGGGCGGCGAGCAAGCCCGCACACGGTTCGGCATCGAGCATGTAACCATCGAAAACCTGCCAACGCTTTCTTTCGACCCGTGGAGGTCAAACCGGTGAGCGTGAACATCAAACCGCTCGAGGACAAGATTGTTGTCCAGGCGAGTGAGGCCGAGGAGACGACGGCCTCTGGTCTCGTCATCCCCGACACAGCCAAGGAGAAGCCCCAGGAGGGCAAGGTCCTGGCCGTAGGCCCGGGCCGCATCGACGAAAAGGGAAACCGGATCCCGCTGGACGTCAAGGAGGGTGACGTCGTCATCCACTCCAAGTACGGCGGGACCGAGGTCAAGTACAACGGTGAGGAGTACTTGATCCTCTCCGCGCGCGACGTGCTGGCTGTCGTCAACTGACGTACGCCAGGCGGCAAACTACCAGCGCAGGCGCCCCGGACCCCGAGTACGCCCGGGGGCCGGGGCGCCTGCTGTTGTCGTGGTCGCGGCGCTGGCAGCCGGAGCCACGACGGCATCGGGGGCAACCGCCACGCACCGGGCGTGGCACGCCCGACAGACGAATGAGTCACCGAAAGGTAAGCAGGCAAGACTTATGCCTAAGCAGATTAACTTTGACGACGAGGCCCGCAAGGCTCTCGAGCGCGGCGTCAATCAGCTCGCCGACGCGGTCAAGGTGACGCTCGGGCCGCGTGGCAGGCACGTCGTGCTGGACCGCAAGTTCGGCGGCCCGGCCATCACGCTGGACGGCGTCACTGTCGCGCGCGACATCGAGCTGGACGACCCGTTCGAGGACCTTGGCGCGCAGCTGGCCAAGAGTGTTGCGACACAGACCAACGACGTAGCCGGGGACGGCACCACCACCGCGACCGTGCTCGCGCAGGCGCTGGTCAAGCACGGCCTGCGTAACGTGGCAGCCGGTGCGAGTCCCGCGGCGCTCGGCGTGGGGATCGAGGCGGCGGCCGAGAAGGTCGTCGAGTTCCTCAAGGACAAGGCGACCCCGGTCAAGGGGCGCGAGAGCATCACCCAGGTCGGGACCGTGACGTCCAGGGACGCCAACATCGGTGCCCTGCTGGGCGAGGCTGTCGAGAAGGTCGGCGAGGACGGCGTGATCACCGTCGAGGAGTCCTCCTCGATGGGCACCGAGCTGGACATCACCGAAGGTGTGCAGTTCGACAAGGGCTACGTCTCTGCGCAGTTCGCCACCAACCCCGAGGAGCAGCGCGCCGTTCTCGAGAACGCGTACGTGCTGCTGACCAGCGAGAAGATCTCGGCGCTCAACGACCTGCTCCCGCTGCTGGAGAAGGTCATCGAGACGAAGAAGCCGCTGCTGATCATCGCCGAGGACATCGAGGGCGAGGCGCTGTCCACGCTGGTGGTCAACTCGCTGCGTAAGACGCTGAGTGCGGTGGCGGTCAAGGCTCCGTTCTTCGGTGACCGGCGCAAGGCGTTCCTCGAGGACTTGGCCGTGGTCACCGGGGCCGAGGTGATCTCGAGCGAGCTGGGACGCAAGCTGTCCGAGACCGGTATCGAGTCGCTCGGCACCGTGCGGCGGGCCGTGATCACCAAGGACGAGACCACGCTGGTCGACGGCGGCGGTTCGTCGGACGACCTGTCCGGCCGGATCGCGCAGATCCGCAAGGAGATCGAGACCAGCGACTCGGACTGGGACAGGGAGAAGCTCCAGGAGCGGCTGGCCAAGCTCGGCGGCGGTGTCGCGGTGATCAAGGTCGGTGCGGCGACCGAGACGGAGCTCAACGAGCGCAAGCACCGGATCGAGGACGCGGTGGCCTCGACGAAGGCCGCTGTGGAGGAGGGCATCCTGCCCGGCGGTGGCTCCTCGCTCGTGCACGCGGCCGCTTCGCTGGACGGCAACCTCGGCTACACCGGCGATGAGGCGACCGGGGTGTCGATCGTGCGCGAAGCGCTGTCGGCACCGCTGTTCTGGATCTGCAGCAACGCAGGCCACGAAGGTGCCGTCGTGGTGTCCAAGGTGCGTGAGGAGAGCTGGGGCCGCGGATTCGACGCGGCATCCGGCGAGATCCTCGACCTGGCCGCGGCAGGCATCGTCGACCCGGTCAAGGTCACCCGCTCGGCGGTGTCCAACGCTGCTTCCATCGCCAAGTCCGTGCTCACCACGGAAGGCTCCGTCGTCGAGAAGCCGGAGGACGACGAGGAGGACGAAGGCCACTCGCACTGAGTGAGGGCCTCCTGGCGCCCGACTCGCGCAGTTGCTCAGGGGCGGCCTCCCGGTATCTCCGTACCGGGAGGCCGCCCCTGAGTGCGTCGGGACCCGGCCGGATGGAAGCTAGTGACCTGCGAGGGCGGGTTCGGGGGCGCGGGAGTTGCGGTTCTTGATGATGTTCTCGCGTTCCGACTCGGACAGCCCGCCCCACACCCCGTACGGTTCGTGGGCCGCGAGGGCGTGCGCACGGCACAGCTGGAGCACCGGACAGCCCTGACAGATCGCCTTGGCGATCGCTTCACGACGTGCTCGAGCCGGGCCGCGTTCCCCGTCCGGATGGAAGAAGAAGGCGCTGTCCATCCCTCTGCATGAACCTTCGAGTTGCCAGTCCCACACGTCCGCGTTGGGGCCGGGAAGCCTCCGTGTGTCTGCCATGGTCGCCGCCTTACGAGTGAAGTAGTACGTGCGGTTGTCGTTGTTGAACTGGTCAGCCTGCTTCTGTCCGCTGTACTGCTCCATTTGGCGCAGTGGACGTAACGTTAGAACCGCGCCAAGAGTTGTTCAAGAGACCATGGTCAATTCAGGCCGGCTTTATCCCCCGACAGCGTGATGCAACGCCTATGATGCGGTTGTCTCCGGTTGCTCGGTCCTGCGTACGCCGGAATATTGATGGGAGTGCCCGCAGACATGCCCGCTGACAGCGCGGACCCCACGCAGTCGCCGGCCGCGGACGGAACCGCCGCCGGCGACCGTGGTGCCGGAGCGGGGTCCGAACCGGGCTCGTCCGAACCGGCGAGATCGGGTGAGCCGACCCTGCCGGTGGCGGCGGTCGCGCGCAGGCTCGGGGTGGCTCCGGCCACCCTGCGGACCTGGGATCGCCGGTACGGTGTCGGGCCGAGCGCGCACACCGACGGCAAACATCGACGCTACGCGCCGGGCGACGTGGCGCGGCTCGAGGTGATGCAGCGCGCGTTGCTCAGCGGCGCGTCGACGGCCGAAGCGGCGAGGTACGCGCGGGACTGCGAGGTGACGATCGACGCTGCCCGGTCGGCCCCGGAGCCTGGGGCCGCAGCGGGTGCCGAGCCGGGCGCCGGGACTGCCGTTGCGGATGACAGGGAGCGCACGAGCCGGCTCGCGCGCAAGCTAAGCGCGGCAGCGTTCGCGCTTGACGCGCGCGCGGTGCACCGGATCCTGGACGAGACGCTGGACGCGGAGGGGCCGCTCGTCGGCTTCGATGAGGTCCTCACCCCGGTACTCGCCGCGATGCGCGGTGGCTGGGAGGGCGCTCGCGCCGGCGTCGAGGCGGAGTACGTGCTCGTCGAGTGCGCGCTGCTGGCGTTCGCCCGCGCGACTTCCTCCGTGGAGCGTCCGAGCAATCACCATCCGGTGCTGCTGGTCTCGGCCCAGCAGGTGCGGCACAACGTCGCGCTGTACGCGCTGGCGGCCGGGCTGTCCGCCCGTAGCGTCGACACGCTCGTGCTCGGTTCTGCTGTGCCGCCCGAGACCTTGGTGACCATCGCGCGCCGCAGCGTCCCCTCGGCGATGGTGGTGTGGGACCAGGGCTCGAGCGGGGTCGGCCGGGACCTCGTGACGAGACTGGCACGGAGCAAGCAACGGAGCAGGGTGTTCACCTGGGGACCGGGCTGGGACGCCGCCGAGCTGCCCGGCACGGTCGAGCATCTCGGCACCGCACAGGAGGTCACGGATCGAGTGACCTACGTGCTGACCGGGTCGCCGGGAGAGCCGCTCGGAGCCGGCCTGCGGGCTTCGGCGGACGAGGGCTGATCACCTCGTGAACCCGGTGCAGCGGCGTGTGTACGAGGCCGCGTTCGGGGGCGACCCGTGCCCGGACGAGGAGGTTGTCGCCGGTGCCGAGTCGGGATCGCCCGAGATGCGATGGCTGTCCGCGGTGATCAACGGGGCACGCGGACGGTACGCGCGCGCGGCGGCGGTGCTGGGTGACCTCGTTCGGGACACGGACCCCGTGGTGAGCTCGCTGGCCGCGAGTACCCATGCGGCACATCGCCGCCAGCTCGGTGGGCACGCGGCCGCTCGCCGGTGGGATGCGCGCGCTCTCGCGCGGATCGTCGCCGGGTGCGGGACGGGCGCGGTCGCACCGGACGTGACCGACCGGTGCGGTGTGAGCGCGCACGCCGCGCTGCTGGATGCTCGGCTCGGTCTGGCCGCGGACGCGCTGGCGATGGCGCGTGGGCGGGAGGCTCGTGTCTTGCTTGCCGGGGCGGAAGCCGCCGCGTCACAGCCGGGGACCGGCTGGCGAGGCAGGGTGCGGTGCGGTTGGGTGCGGGTGGAGGTGGAGCTGGCCACGGGACATCCCTCTGCGGCGTGCGCACCCGCGGAGCGGGCCGCAGAGCTGTCCCGCGAACACGGCGCGGCCCGGCATGCGGTCAAGTCCGACATCGTGCTCGCCTCGGCGCGGATGGCGGCCGCGCGGGGGAATACGGGCTGTCTGGCGCAGGCCGGGGAGCTCGCCGATCGCGCCGTCGACACCGCCGAAGGCTACGGGCTGTTGTCGCTGCTCTGGCCTGCCGCGCTGGTGGCAGCGGAGTGCCGTGCTGCGGGCGCTGCGGGGTTGGGGGATGTGGGTTGTGGTGCTGCGGACGCAGCGGGGTTGGGGGATGTGGGTTGTGGTGCTGCGGACGCAGCGGGATTGAGACATACTGTGCTGAGTACGTTACACAGAGTGCTACGACAGGCCGATCCGGAGGGTAGGGAATGTGCTATCGCCTCGCCGTGGGTCCCGGTGGCCGGTGATGTCCGGTGACCGGGATCCGGCCCGGCTGACGGGTGGAGCCGTAGCGGCGTCGCCCTGCTGCCGGTGGTCCGGGCCGCTCGCGTGGTGACGGGCGCCCGGGAGGTCCCTGGCGCGGCGTTCCGGGTTGGTGCTCGGCTGGTCGCCACGGGGGCACGTGGTCCGCGTGTGTCCGGTGCGCGGACGGGGGCACCGACTCCTGCGGTGCCCTGCTCGCAGGGTGATGACAGGCGGGACGGTTATACCGGACGTGGGTACGGGGACCCCGGAACATCTACCGATGTGAGCACGCGTGCAGACATCTGGGCGAAAGTCGCCGAAAAAAAGCCACCGGATCGTGTCAAGGTTGGGCCAAAAGTGTCCGATAGGGGAAGTGGAACGTCACCCGGCTGCAGGAAGGAATCCCCGTGACGACGGTCTTGATCTGCGATGACCGACGCAGTGTTCGCGAAGGACTGACTCGCGTGATGTCGGCTGTGCCCGGAGTCAGCCGAATCGACTGTGTTGCGCACGGAGAGGAGTTGCTGACGAGATACTCGCGGCAGCCGGTCGATGTGGTGCTCGTCGGCACCCAGCGTGCCGTACCGACCGGCGTCGAGGCGACCAGGCGGTTGGTCTCGGCCAGCCCGCAGGCGAACGTGATCGTGTTCGGAGCTCCCGACGACGCGAGCAGCATCGCCGCGGCGATCGCCGGTGGGGCACGCGGTTACCTTCGCTGGGACGCCTCGCGCCCCGAACTGGTCGCGGCCCTCGCGCACACACTCGCCAGTACCTCGGTGCCGACCCAGCGGCAACCCTCCGACCCGGCGGTGCAACTGACCGACCGGGAGCTTCAGGTGCTACGCGGCATGAGCCAGGGGAAGAGCAACGGCCAGATCGGCCGCGAGCTCTACCTGTCGGAAGACACCGTGAAGACCCACGCGCGACGCCTGTTCCGCAAGCTCGGTGTGCGTGACCGGGCGCAGGCAGTTGCCTACGGTTTCCGTCGCGGCCTCGTCGCCTAGGTCACACTCGCGGGCGCGTGGCCGTGACCGCCGCAATGCGGCTGTCGCGGCCACGGCTTCCCGATTCCACAGCGCTCACCATCGACACCTTCGAGGTCAGTGAACCTCGCAGGGTACCGTAGAGTGGTCACCGGCGGCGCTGACCGACCGAGTCCGTGCCGCAACCCCTGCTCGCCTACACGTAACGCCAGGACCCTTGTCTGCGATGTCGAATGTGGGGGATGGACTCGACGAGTCGGTAACGGCTGCGGTCGAGGGCGATCCTCAAGCGATCGAGCGGCTACTATCCGCTATCCGTCCCCTCGTGGTGCGGTACTGCCGCGCCCGGGTCGGGATGCAGGAACGTTCGTTCGCCTCTGCGGATGACGTCGCTCAGGAGGTGTGTCTGGCAGTGCTGACCGCGTTGCCGAGTTACCAGGATCAGGGGAGGCCGTTCCTGGCCTTCGTATACGGCATCGCGCAGCACAAGGTCGCGGATGCGCATCGGGCGGCCAAGCGAAACCGGATCGACCCGGTTTCGGAGGTCCCGGATGACGTCGAGACCGGTGGCGGACCCGAGCAACGTGCTATGCAGGGCGAGCTGAACGCGCGGATGTCGCAGCTGCTTGACGTGTTGCCCGACAAGCAGCGCGAGATCGTGTTGTTGCGGGTCGTGGTCGGGATGTCCGCGGAGGAGGCCGCCGAAGCTGTGGGGTCGACTCCTGGGGCGGTTCGGGTTGCTCAGCATCGCGCGCTCGCGCGGCTGAGGAAGGCCCTGGCCGCGGAGGAGGTGGTCTGAGTGACCGATCGAGAATGGCAGTACGGTCCGGACGGTCAGGACCCTGAGCCCGATGATCTTGCTCAGATCCAGGCCGATGACGCGTTGCTGGACGCTCTGGGTGGTGCCGATCCGAACAAGGCCGATGAGCTCGGAGAGGCGGAGCTCAACTCCCTACTGCTGTCTTGGCGGCGCGACGTGGACAGCGAGTCGATGCCCGAGCTTGTGGACACCGGAACCGCCGTGACGACTGTTCGGACGGCCGAAATGGCCAGGAAGCACAACTCCGGCGCCCGGAGATGGAAGTACCTGGTTCCGGTGGCGGCAGCGGCGACGGTGCTCGGCATCGCGTTCGCGGGCACCGGTATCGCCGCACGGGACGCGCAGCCGGGGGACGCGCTGTGGGGTGTTACCAAAGTGCTCTACGCGGACAAGGCACGTTCCATCGAGGTCGCCTCGGAGGTTCGGCACGACTTCGAACTGGCCCGGTCCGCGATCTCCAAGGGGGAGCTCAACCAGGCTCGTTCGGCGCTCGACGAGGCGAAGGTCGCACTGGACGCGATCGTGCTCGAGGAGGAGCGCGAGGAGCTGAGCGAGCAGCACGAGGAGCTGATGACGCAGCTCGACGAGGACTCCGACGGCGGCAACGGGTCGACGGACGAGGATGACGGCGACGCGGCCCCGGCTGCGGCCGAGACCTCGGAATCCAGCTCGAGCACGGCCTCGTCGACGGAACAGCGCTCGTCGACCCCGGTTCCGACGACCTCGCCGGAACCGACCGAGAGCAGCGAGCCGACCACGACCTCACCCGCCCCGACCTCGAGCTCCACGTCGTCGACGAGCGAACAGTCGCCGCGGATCGGGACGTCCGAGCCCGACGAGGACGGCGGTGACGGGCAGCAGAGCGAGGACAGCGAGGAGTGACGGAAGCCAGCCGTGCGGGTACGGCTGGCTTCCGTCACCGCCGATGCGCACGGCGCGAGCCGGTGCCGACCCGTGATGAGCTCGGTTCAGTTGGCCGTCGTGACGCCGTCGGCGAATCCCCGGCAGTACTCCCAGCTCACGTAGTCGTGCGGATCCGGGTCGAAAGCAGGCTCGTGCGGTCGCATGCGCTCGTCGGTCAGCAGCTGCTCCAAGCTGGCCCGGAGTAGGTGCCACTCGTGGAAGTGCGCTTGCTCACAATCGACGCAATCGACCACGATTCCCTGGACACCGCGTGGCTCGAGGAGCGCCTGGTAGATGGAGAGATCCGCGAGGTCGGCAAGAAGCTCCGCCCGCTCAGCCTCACTGATCGGTTCGCCTCGGTCGTCGTCCATGGCGTCCAAGCTCTTGGCAGGATCGTTCGGATCGTTGGCGAAGGGATCTGGGGGCAACAAGTTGTGCGGCACGCTAGCACGGTACTAAAAGGGGAAGGAGCGTCGCTCGAACAGGGGGGCCGAAACCGCCCGGCGACCTGTGAGCAACCCGCTGTGGTGGTGGGTCGGGTTGTTCACGGTTGTGGGGTTGTTCGGTGGGGTGTGTCTCGCCGGTGGTCGTCGGTCGTGAGCCGGCTGTGGCCGGCCCCCGCCCGGCGACCTGTGAGCAACCCTCCGGGACGGTGCGTGGGATGACATGCAGATACCATGGGCGTACGAGCGTTTCCGGCCGCGCTCGCGTGTTCGACCAGCACCAGCGGCCTACCGACGAGGGTGAGGAAGGTCAGCCATCCACGATGACCACTGAGACCGCAAGTGTTCTTCCCAGCAAGTTCGCCCAGCTCGGCCTGACCTTCGATGATGTGCTGCTGCTGCCGGCCGAGACCGATGTCCTGCCGAGTGGTGTGGACACCAGCGCGCAGCTGGCACGCAACGTCACATTGCGGATCCCGCTGGTGTCGGCGGCGATGGACACCGTCACCGAGGCACGCATGGCGATCGCGATGGCGCGCCAGGGCGGCCTTGGCGTGCTGCAACGCAACCTGTCCATCGACGACCAGGCGATGCAGGTCGAGATGGTGAAGCGATCCGAGGCCGGCATGGTGACCGACCCGGTCACCTGCTCCCCGGAGGACACGCTCGCGGAAGTGGACGCGCTGTGCGCCCGGTTCCGGATATCCGGTGTCCCGGTGACCGACGCGTCGGGAGCGCTGGTGGGCATCATCACCAACCGGGACATGCGGTTCGAGGCCGACCACTCGCAGCCGGTCAGCGAGGTGATGACCAAAGCCCCGTTGATCACGGCGCAGGTCGGCGTGTCGGCCGACGTCGCGCTCGGGCTGCTGCGCAGGCACAAGGTGGAGAAGCTGCCGATCGTCGACGGGGCGGGCAAGCTGCGTGGGCTGATCACGGTCAAGGACTTCGTCAAGACCGAGAAGTACCCGGACGCGACCAAGGACACCGACGGCCGGCTGCTGTGCGCGGCTGCGGTCGGAGTGGGGGCGCACGGGCGGCAGCGGGCGCTCGCCCTTGCCGATGCCGGGGCCGACGTCCTGATGGTCGACACGGCGCACGGCCATTCACGGGACGTGCTGGATACGGTCGCCACGGTGAAGAAGGAGCTCGGCGACACCGTCGACGTGGTCGGCGGCAACGTGGCGACGCGGGCGGGCGCGCAGGCGATGGTCGATGCCGGTGCCGATGCGGTGAAGGTGGGCGTCGGCCCCGGGTCGATATGCACGACCAGGGTCGTCTCGGGCGTCGGTGTCCCGCAGATCAGCGCGATCTACGAGGCGGACCTGGCCTGCCGGCCTGCAGGGGTGCCGGTGATCGGTGACGGCGGAATCCAACAGTCCGGTGACATCGTCAAGGCCATCGCCGCGGGGGCGTCGACGGTGATGCTGGGCAGCCTGCTCGCCGGCACGGCCGAGTCGCCCGGTGATGTCGTCCTGGTCGGTGGCAAGCAGTTCAAGAGTTACCGTGGCATGGGCTCGCTCGGCGCGATGCGCTCGCGCAGTCAGGACGGCGGTGGCGAGTCCTACTCCCGGGACCGCTACGCGCAGGACGATGTGCTCTCCGAGGACAAGCTGATCCCCGAAGGCGTCGAGGGGCGCACCCCCTATCGCGGCCCGCTCGCCAGCGTCGTACAGCAGCTGGTCGGGGGCGTGCGTTCGGGAATGGGCTACACCGGCGCCCGCACGATCGGGGAGTTGCAGGAGGCGCAGCTGGTGCGGGTCACCGCGGCCGGGCTCAAGGAAAGCCACCCGCACGACGTGACGATGACGGTGGAAGCGCCGAACTACACGACCCGGTAACGCGGACGCCCACCGGGGCGGCAGCCCCACCCCGTCCGTGGCAGCCGGGCGGTGCGGGGAGAATGCTCGCGACGCATGCTCGCGTTCAGGCGAAGGGAATTCACGTGCGGGATCTTGTCGAGATCGGCATGGGGCGCACCGCCCGCAAGGCCTATGACCTCAATGACGTCGAGATCGTGCCGTCCAGGCGGACACGCTCGTCGAAGGTTGTCTCCACCGCGTGGCAGATCGACGCGTACCGTTTCGAGCTACCACTGGTCACCCACCCCTCTGATGCGATCGTATCCCCGTCGAGCGCGGTAGCGATCGGTGAGCTGGGTGGTCTCGGCGTGCTCAACGCCGAGGGCCTGTGGGCCAGGCACGCCGACGCGGAGGGAGCGTTGGCCAGCCTCCTGCGTACCGCGGAGAAGGCGGACGACCCCACGATGCTGATCCGTGAGCTGCAGGATCTGCATGCCGCGCCGGTACGCGGGGAACTCATCGCCGAGGCGATCAAGTCGGTACGGGAGTCCGGGGTCACGGTCGCGGCGCGGGTCAGCCCGCAGCACGCGGCGGAGCTCGCTCCCGACCTGCTGGCTGCCGGTGTCGAGCTGCTGGTCGTGCAGGGCACGATCGTCTCGGCCGAGCACGTCGCCCAGGAGGGCGAGGAGCCACTGAACCTCAAGGAGTTCATCGCCGACCTCGACGTCCCGGTGATCGCGGGCGGGGTCAGCGACTACCGGACCGCGATGCACCTGATGCGCACCGGTGCGGCGGGCGTCATCGTCGGCCAGGGCTACACCCCTGGAGTGACCAGTACCGATCGTGTGCTCGGCATCGGGGTACCGATGGCGACCGCGCTCGTGGACGCGGCGGCGGCTCGCCGGGACTACCTCGACGAGACCGGTGGGCGTTACGTGCACGTCCTCGCCGATGGCGGTATCACCTGCAGCGGCGACATCGCCAAGGCGATCGCCTGCGGCGCGGATGCCGTCATGCTGGGCTCCCCGCTGGCAGCGGCCGCTGAGGCGCCGGGGCGGGGACTGTACTGGACGTCGGCCGCTGCGCACCCCTCGCTGCCACGTTCGCGGGTCGCGTCGGCCACCGATCAGGAAGTCGACCTCAAGACGCTGTTGCTCGGTCCGGCCTCGGACGCGGACGGGACGATCAACCTGTTCGGCGCCCTGCGACGGGCGCTGGCCAAGACCGGTTACTCCGACCTGAAGGAGTTCCAGAAGGTCGAAGTGACCGCGCGTGTGTGACGCTCGGCCGGACCCGCGCCGGGGCGAGGGCGTGCGGCCTGCGGGTCGCCTCCCGACGTTGCTCTGTCGACATCGCGCTCTCCAGTCGAGGTGACTGATGGGTAACCTGGCTATGGATCTCCCCGGTACGCGGGGTTATGCTATTTGCTGTGACTGCGCGTAACACCACGGCAAGTGAGGCCGACTACGACGTCATCGTGGTCGGGTCCGGATTCGGCGGAAGCGTTGCCGCGCTACGGCTGACCGAGAAGGGCTATCGCGTCGCCGTCATCGAGGCGGGCAGGCGGTTCAGCGACGACGAGCTCGCCAGGACGTCCTGGGACCTACCCAAGTACCTGTGGGCGCCTGACCTCGGCTGCTACGGGATCCAGCGCGTCCACATGCTCAAGGACGTGATGATCCTCGCCGGTTCCGGGGTCGGTGGTGGTTCGCTGGTCTATGCCAACACGCTGTACCGGCCCCTGCGTGGCTTCTACACCGACAGCCAGTGGGCCCACATCACGGACTGGGAGACCGAGCTCGCCGCGCACTACGACCAGGCGAGCCGCATGCTCGGTGTCGTCGACTACCCGGGCAACACCCCGCACGACGACGTGATGCGCAAGGTCGCGACGGACATGGGGGTCGCGGACAGCCATCACCCGACACCGGTCGCGGTGTACTTCGGCGAGCCGGGCAAGCGTGTGTCCGACCCGTACTTCGGCGGCGCCGGGCCGGACAGGACCGGCTGCACCGAGTGCGGGCAGTGCATGACCGGTTGCCGGGTCGGGGCGAAGAACTCACTGGTGAAGAACTATCTCTACCTCGCGGAGCAGGCCGGGGCACAGGTCATCCCGATGACCACGGTCACCGCGCTGCGCCCCAAGGGGGACGGGTCCTACGAGGTGGACGTCCGCAAGACGGGCCGGCACACCAGCCGGTTCCGGCACACGCTGACAGCCGGGCAGGTCGTTCTCGCGGCGGGGACCTGGGGAACGCAGCGCCTGCTGCATTCGATGCGCGACTCCGGCGCGATGCCGCGGATCTCCGCGAGGCTCGGTGAGCTGACCCGCACCAACTCCGAGGCCATCCTGGGCGCGGGGAGGCTGTCGGTGGATCCCGACGCCGACTTCAGCCAGGGCGTCGCGATCACCTCGTCGATCCATCCGGACGAGACCACCCATATCGAACCGGTTCGCTACGGCAAGGGCAGCAACGCCATGGGGCTGCTGCAGACCATCGCCACCGACGGGGACTCGCCGGTGCCGCGCTGGAAGCAAGCCCTGCGGTACATGGCGCGCCACCCCATCGAGGCCGCCAGGTTGCTGCGCACCTACCGGTGGAGCGAGCGCACGATGATCCTGCTTGTCATGCAGTGCCTGGACAACTCGATCACGACGTTCACCAAGAAGGGCTGGTTCGGTCGTCGGCGCTACACCTCCAGGCAGGGGCACGGCGTACCCAACCCCACCTTCATCAAGGCGGGGTACGACGCGACGAACCTGGTGGCAGAGCACATCGGTGGCGTGGCAGGTGGCACATGGGGCGAGCTGTTCAACATCCCGCTCACCGCGCACTTCATCGGTGGCTGCACGATCGGCTCCACCGCTGACGAGGGCGTCATCGACCCGTACCACCGGCTGCACGGCTACCCGGGCGTCTCGGTCATGGACGGTTCGGCGATCACGGCGAACCTGGGCGTCAACCCCTCGCTGACGATCACCGCGCAAGCCGAACGCGCGTGCTCGTTCTGGCCCAACCGTGGTGAGCACGACCCGAGGCCGGCGCAGCACGAGGGTTACCGGCGGATCGAGGCCGTTGCGCCGCGGCATCCTGCCGTTCCGGAAGGGGCGCCCGGCGCGCTGCGCCTGCCGGTCACCGAGGCGCGCTGAGCCGGCGGCGCGCCCTACCCGAGTTCCGTGCCCGCCTCGGCGAGGAACACGGTCCGGCGGTCGGCGAGCAGCGCGTCCACCATGGCGCGGACTCCCTCCGCGCCGGCCTCCCCGGCTGTGCCGGCCGCGCACAGCTCGCCGGAGAAGGCGGACACGTCACCGATGGTCACGCTGCGGGCGTCGATCCGTTCGCACGCGTGCAGCGCGCGCCGGGTGTCGCGGGTGAAGACGCCTGCCGCCGAGCCGTCCGGCGTGTGGCCGGCCAGCGCGTACGCCTCGTCTGCGGAGCCTGCCACGCGCACCGCCAGCACGGGCCCGGTCACGGGCCGCTCCCACAGCGCGACCCCGGAATCGACGCCGCTGAGCACGGTGGGTTCCACGACAGCCCCGTCCCGCGTGCCGCCCGCCCGGACCAGCGCCCCTGCCGCGGTGGCTTCGGCGATGGCATCGGTGACACCGCCCGCGGCATCCTCGTCCGGCAGCGGGCCGACGTCCACCGCGTCGTCATAGGGGCTGCCGGTCCGTCGCTGCCGTACCGCCTCGCTCAGCAGCGCGACGAACTCGTCGGCGACGGGCTCCTCGACGATCACTCGCTGGGTCGCGCGTGACGTGACACCACCCGGCGCCGTTCCCGCTGCCGCGACGCGTTCCGCGGCGCGGGCCAGGTCCGGCCAGTCGGACAGCACCACCGCTGTGCCCAGGCCACCACCGTCGTGAGTCACCGGCTTGCGGCCGGCAGCCGCGGCGATCCGGTCACCGGTGGATCCCGCTCCACTGGCCAGCACGACGGGCAGCCGGGGATCCGCGGCCAGCGCTCGGGTGGCCTCGTGCCCGGTCGGGAGCACGGAGAACCAGCCGGTGGGCAGCTCCGCGTCGGCGAGCATCTCACCGAGCAGCAGGGCGGACAGCGGTGCCCGCTGAGCGGGCTTGAGCACGATCGGTGCGCCTGCGGCGAGTGCTGAGGCGGCGTGCCGCACCGCCACCCACAGCGGTGCACCGCTCGAACCGATCCCCAGCACCGGGCCGCGGGGCGCCGGGCGGGTGGTCACCCATGCTGCCGGGCGGTCCTGCGCCGCGGGGTGACGGTGGGCACTGCCGGTGCCGCACGGAGCCGTCTCGGCAGCCGCCTCGCAGAACGCCGCGGCCTGCGCGACCTCGGCCGGGGTGCGGGTGATCGGCGTGCCGCACTCCGCGGTGATCAGCTCGGTGATCTCCTCCTCCCGGTCACGTAGCCGTGTCGCCAGCGTGGCCAGGGCGGCAGACCGGGTACGGGCCGGTGTGCCGCGCATTGTCGCCGCGGCCGCGGACGCGGCCTGCACCGCACGCTCCACCTGCTGATCACCGGGTACGGCGGCGTCGGCGACCGGGCTGCCGTCGTAGGGGTGGGTTACGGTCGCCGTCGTCTCACCCTGCTCGGGTGTGCCCGCGACCCAGCAGGCACGGGGCTCGGGCATGATCGTGTCCATACGCTCACCGTATGTGGTCGCCTCCGCAGGAGCGACGGTGGACGGGTGCATCCCTGACCTCCCCGCGCATCCGCACGAGCCCACCTGGGAAGATGAGGACACGGTCCACCAGCCACCGGGAGGAACGCCGTGCCTAGCCCTGTCGGGCCGGATTCGACCGGCCCCGTTCTGGTTATCGACTTCGGTGCGCAGTACGCCCAGCTGATCGCGCGCCGCGTGCGTGAGGCACAGGTGTACTCCGAAGTGGTGCCGCACACCCTGTCCGCGAGCGAGATCCTGAGCAAGCGCCCTGCCGCGGTCGTACTCTCCGGCGGCCCGGCCAGCGTGTACGCCGAACAGGCCCCGGACGTGGCCCCGGAGCTGCTCGATGCCGGCGTTCCGGTCTTCGGGATCTGCTACGGCTTCCAGCTGCTCGCCCGGGCGTTCGGCGGCACGGTGGAGCGCACCGGAACGCGGGAGTACGGCAGGACCGACCTCGATGTGACGGGTACCGGCGGCAAGCTGCACGAGGACATGCCCGGCAGGCATCCGGTGTGGATGAGTCACGGGGACAGCGTGACCGCCGCGCCCGAAGGCGCGACCGTGACAGCGCGTACGGACGGGTCCCCGGTGGCGGCGTTCGAGGACGTCGAGCGCCGCATCGCGGGCGTGCAGTATCACCCCGAGGTCGCGCACTCGCCGCACGGCCAGGAGGTGCTGCGGCGGTTCCTGCACGAGATCGCCGGACTGCGCCCGTCATGGACCACTGCCTCGATCGTGGAGGAACAGGTCGCCGCGATCGCCGAGCGGGTCGGTGAGGGCCGCGCGATCTGCGGGCTGTCCGGCGGGGTCGACTCCGCGGTCGCGGCCGCCCTTGTGCACCGCGCCATCGGTGACCGGCTCACCTGCGTGTTCGTCGACCACGGGCTGCTGAGAGCCGGGGAGCGAGCCCAGGTCGAACACGACTTCGTCGCAGCGACCGGGGTGCGGCTCGTGACGATCGATGCGCGGGAGGAGTTCCTCGGCGCGCTGGCCGGGGTGACCGACCCGGAAGCCAAACGCAAGATCATTGGTGGCGAGTTCATCCGGGTGTTCGAGAAGGCCGAGCGTGACCTCGCCGCGCAGGGTGACTACCGGTACCTCGTACAGGGGACGCTGTATCCGGATGTCGTCGAGTCCGGCGGCGGTGCCGGGACGGCCAATATCAAGAGTCACCACAACGTCGGCGGTCTGCCGGAGGATCTCGACTTCGAGCTGGTCGAGCCGCTGCGCCTGCTGTTCAAGGACGAGGTTCGCCGGGTCGGCCTCGAGCTGGGGCTTCCGGAGACGATCGTCTACCGCCAACCGTTCCCGGGGCCGGGCCTTGCCATCAGGGTGGTCGGTGAGGTCACCGGTGATCGGCTGGACACGCTCCGCGCCGCCGACGCGATCGCGCGTGAGGAGCTGTCCCTTGCCGGGTTGGACCGGGACATCTGGCAGTGCCCTGTGGTGTTGCTCGCCGACGTGCGCAGCGTCGGTGTGCAGGGGGACGGCCGCACCTACGGTCATCCGGTCGTGCTGCGCCCCGTCTCCAGCGAGGACGCGATGACCGCTGACTGGACCAGGCTGCCCTACGAGGTGCTGGAGCGGATCTCGACCAGGGTCACCAACGAGGTGACGGGGGTGACCCGGGTGGCGCTCGACGTGACGTCGAAACCGCCGGGCACCATCGAGTGGGAGTGACCGCTGCTGCCGCGAGTAGGGGGCGAGCCGAAGGACTCCTCGGGTGCCACATATGTACCGAGGGGGTCCCTCGGCTCGCCCCGCACAGCCGTCAGGAGCCGCGGCGCAGGGAGCTGATCAGCAGCACGACGCCGATGGTGATCGCCCCGCCCGACAGTAGCCAGTGCAGGTCCAGGCCGGCAGGCACCATGGCGCCGTCACTGAGCACGTACCCGGCGATCGCCAGCGTCGCGAGGCCGGTGAGCAGCGTGACCACGTCGACGTGGCGGCCGGTCTGCCGGGAGTGCTCGTCGTTCTCAGCCACGCCGGACCTCCACCGTGCCCAACGTGTTGTGCAGGTCGAGGGTGATCAGCCGCCCGGAATCCGGGTCCTGGCTCTCGATGGTGGCTGAGGTCCCGCTGCCGAAGCCGTCCTGGTGATAGCCGAGGCAGTCCACGGTGCCCACGGCGCTGGAGCAGCTGAACCGCACATCGGCGTCCTCCGGCACGGTCACCGTTGTGTTTCCCATGACGTTGCGTACCTCGGTCTCGACCGGATCCGTACCCGACAGGCGCGTCAGGTCGAGCGTGACGTCACCGGCCGCGTTCTCGTAGAGCTGCTGCACCTGTGCGGCCGTGGCCGGTGTCGCGTCGATGTTGCCCCAGCTGCCCCGGTACAGGTCGTGTCCCGGTATCGCGGTCAGCACCAGCCCGGCGACCGCAAGGGGCGCGGCCAGCGCGATCAGGCCGCGGCCCCCGCCGAGCAGCGAGCCCGCCAGCAGGCCGAGCCCGACCACGGCGAGCGCCAGCCCCACGATGTGCTGCGCGGAGAACCACGGGTGGCCCGCCAACCCGAGCGCGGTGCCCGCACCCGCGACGAGCAGGGTGGCTCCCGTGGTGATCAGCCCGACCCGCGTGCGGCTGCGGGGAGCGCCGGTGACGGGCGCGGGCTCGGCCGCGTCCTGCTCGGCGAACTCCCACCCGAACGGCGATCCCCCCAGCGGGTCCCACGACTCAGGCGACCGGGCTGCCCCGGTCGCCGAGCCCTCCGTGCTGTGCGATGCCGCGCCTGCCGCGTATGGGTCGTGCAGGGAGCCGCTCGGTGTCGCCTGGCCGGGGTGCGCGCCGGCGCCGGACCCTGAGGTGGGCGTGACCGGCCGGTTCTCGTGCCCCCTGCTGCGGTGCAGCAGGTACAGCCCCACGGCGAGGAGCACGAACCCGACGAACCCTCCGCCGTGCATGCCCATGCCCAGGGTCCCGCTCGCCACCGGGATGAGGGCGATGCACAGCACGATGGTGAGCGTGTGGGACGTCGAACTACGACCTCGCCCGAGAAGCGACTCGACGGGCGAGACCTCGTCGCCCTCCTCGGGGAAGATCAGCCATCCCACCAGGTACGCCAGGATGCCTGCACCGCCGACGAACGCCGCCACCGCCAGCGCGACGCGCACGACGACGGGATCGATAGCGTAGCGGTTGCCGATCGCCGCGGCCACTCCGGCGCACTTGCGTCCACGTCGCGGCCTGCGCGGTCTGCTCGCCCACAAGTCCCGCAGCGTGGCCTCGATACCATCGGCCGCCGATGACGTCGTGCCTCCTCCAGCGTTCATACCACGATCATCCGCTGTGCGGCGCCTGCCGGCATCAGGGACCATCCCTGAGATTGCTCATGGGGGCGTTCCCTGATGCGCCGGCCGGGTGAACCGTGTGAACATGGACCTTGTGCAGGAACGGGCCCCAGCGCAGGATGCTGAGCGTGAGCTCTCGGCCGCGCCTGCCGAGGTGCCGGAGCGCGCGGGTGCCGAGCCGCGCCCGACCCCGGACGCCCACAGCGCCGAGCTGACCGAGAGCGGGCGTGCTCCGAAGCTGTACCGCAGCCGCAGTGGCCGCGTGATCGCGGGTGTATCGGCAGGCCTCGCGGAGCATCTCGGCGTGCGGGTGCTGTGGGTGCGGATCGCGTTCGCCCTGCTGTGCGTGCTCAGCGGCGCAGGCCTGTTCGCGTACGGGCTGCTGTGGATGTTCGTTCCGCAGGGCGCGAGGAGCGACACCGAGCCCGACGTGTCGGCGACCGAGCGCCAGCAGGCGTTCGGGGTGCTCGCTCTCGCGGTGGGGCTCACGGTCGCGGGCGGCATGCTCTCCGGCGTGTTCAGCGGTTGGATGGCCGGACCGCTCGCGCTGGCCGTGCTCGGTGCCGTCGTGGTGTGGCGGGAAGCCGACGAGTCGCAGCGGTACCGCTGGCGTACCGGCGCCAGGGCCGGCGTGGCGGGCATGGTGCGTGGCCGCGGTGGCTGGACGGCGACGGTACGGATCGTCGCAGGGTCACTCCTGGTGGCGTCGGGGCTCGGCCTGGTACTGCTGCGCGGCGGGAGCTTCGACCAGATGCAGTTCGCGCTGCTGGCGGTACTCGCCACGTTGGTCGGGGTGGCCGTGCTCACGGTGCCGTTCTGGCTGCGCATGGTGCGTGACCTCGGCGAGGAGCGGCGCGCGCGGATCCGTACCCAGGAACGCGCCGAGATCGCCGCGCACCTGCACGACTCGGTGCTGCAGACGCTCGCGCTGATCCAGAAACAGGCCGAGGCGCCGCGCGAGGTGGCCAAGCTCGCGCGCGGGCAGGAGCGGCAACTGCGCAGGTGGCTGTACGGACCGTCGGGCTACGGCTCCGGCGGGCAGGCCGCCGACCCGGCGGAGAGCGCGGAGCAGTACTTCGCGGCGGCGTTGCAGGCGGCGAGCGCCGAGGTGGAGGACAGTTTCGGTGTCGCCGTCGACCAGGTCGTCGTCGGCGACACCGAGCAGGACGGGCAGACCGGCGCGCTGGTGATGGCGGCGCGGGAGGCGATGATGAACGCGGCCAAGCACGCGGGCGTCGCCGAGATCAGCGTCTATGCCGAAGTCGAGCCGGAACAGGTGGCGGTGTTCGTGCGCGATCGGGGGAACGGCTTCGACCCGGAGCGGGTACCGGAGGATCGGCGGGGTCTGATCGAGTCCATCCACGGCAGGATGGAGCGTCACGGTGGCGACAGCACGGTGCGCGCCGCGCCGGGTGCGGGCACCGAGGTCGTGCTCACCATGCCACGGGTGGTGACAACGGAAGGGGCATCGTGACAGGGAACGAGAGCGCGGATGGTGACGCCACCGCCCCCGCGGGCGGTGGCGATACCGGTCCGGTGACGGTCTTCCTCGTGGACGATCACGCGCTGTTCCGGGCGGGCGTGCGCACCGAGCTGGAACAGATCAGCGAGCGGGTTGACGTGGTCGGTGAGGCCGGTTCGGTACGGGAGGCGGTCACCGGCATCGTGCGGACCCGACCCCAGGTCGTGCTGCTCGACGTGCACATGCCCGACGGCGGTGGGGCCGAGGTCCTCCGGCAGCTGCGCCCGGAGCTACCGGAGGTGGTCTTTCTCGCCCTCTCGGTCTCGGATGCGGCCGAGGATGTGATCGCGGTGATACGCGGGGGTGCACGCGGCTACGTCACCAAGACGATCTCGTCCGACGAGCTGGTCAACGCCGTGCTACGAGTCGCAGAGGGGGACGCGGTGTTCTCTCCCCGGTTGGCGGGGTTCGTGCTCGACGCGTTCGCCGACCGTCCGGGCGCGGCACCGGTATCCGATCCGGAGCTGGACGTGCTCACGGTGCGGGAGCGCGAGGTGCTGCGGTTGCTCGCGCGGGGATATGCCTACAAGGAGATCGCCTCGGAGCTGTTCATCTCTGTGAAGACCGTGGAGACGCACGTGTCGAGCGTGTTGCGCAAGACGCAGCTGTCGAATCGCTACGAGCTGTCCCGCTGGGCATCGGATCGCAGGCTGGTGTAGCGCGGCGGGAACCTGCGCGGGCGACGGGTTGTGCCGCGGCTGAGGTGGCCGGTCCGTGACGAGGAGCACCGGCGCTCGTGTCACCTGTGTCATAGCAACTCCGGGTCCTGGTGCGGACAGTGGGGGAGCGGTCATTCCGTGTGACTGATGGCGTAGGTTTGCACCAGCCGTGCGGGAGTCCGGCGCGAGGCAGGTCACGGGCTTGTGCCGGGTGATCCGGCCGAGTGAACAGCCCGACCTACGAACAGCCCGCAGCCCGCTCGTGTATGCGATCCGAGTTCTGCCGGTGCGTTGCCAGGAGGATCACACGCGAATGGAACAGGAACTGCTGCTCCATTTGATCACGATACCGCTGTTCACCGGAGGTATCGGTTATGTGACCAACTGGACCGGCGTCATCATGCTGTTCCGTCCTCTGCGTTTCTACGGTGTTCGTGTCCCCGGCCTGAAGGTGCTTTTCCCGTTCTTGCCCCGGCGCATCCAGATCGTCCCGGCGATCAGCTGTGACGGTCGTTTCGGTTGGCAGGGGATCGTTCCCTCGCGCGCGTCGAAGATGGCGAGTATCGCGGTGGACAAGGGGCTCGCCAAGCTGGGAAGTATATCCGACTTCTATCGCGAGCTGGATCCGGACAGAATCGCTCAACAACTGACCCGGGTAGCCCAGTCCGAGATTCGCGATGTGGTGGAGCGGATCATGGAGAGGGAAGAGCCCGAGCTGTGGGCCGAGGCTCCGCAGCAGGTCAGGAATGCTGTGTATGAGCGCGTTCGGGCGCAGCTCCCGAGTATCGTGCGCGATCTGACGGCCCGGATCGGCGAGAACATCGATCAGTGCATCGACGCCAAACTGATGGTGATGCGCCACCTGGAGCGCCATCCCGAACTGCTGAACGACATGTTCAAAAAGGTCGGCAAGAAGGAGCTGAGGTTCATGCAGAACTTCGGCTTCTACTTCGGGTTCCCGATGGGGTTCGTTCTCGTCGCGGCCGTCGAGATCTGGCCGTACTGGTGGGTTCTTCCCGTCGGTGGCGTCATTATCGGGTACGTCGTGAACTATCTCGGAATCGCGATGATATTCGAGCCCGTGTACCCGAAGAGGTGGGTTCCGTGGCGCCAGGGGCTGTTCATCAGGCGCAAACCCGAGATCGCAGACGTATACGCGAAAATCATCTCGGACAACGTGATAACTATTCAGAACGTGGGGCGGGAGCTGCTGCACGGGGCCCGCTCGGACCGTACGCGGCAGCTGCTGGAGTCCGCGTTGCGTCCTGCGGTGGACCGTGCGATGGGCCCCGTCCGCCTGCCGGTCCGGCTGGCGATGGGCGCGGGGACGTACGAGCGCATCCGTAGCTCGGTGGCTGTCGAGGCCGGCGCGTTCGCGCCCATCGCGTTCGACGATGAGCGATTCAACGTGCAGCAGGCCAACCGGATCTTCCGGTTCGTCGGTGCGCAGATGCGCATGATGAGCCTTGACGACTTCAACGAGCTCATGCGTTCGGCGATCAAACAGGATGAATGGTTGCTGTTCCTGCACGGTGCCGTGCTCGGGTTCGGCGCGGGCCTTCTGCACCTGGCGATATTCGGAGTGTGAGCGTATTGGGAGGACACGACGGCATGCGGCGGTACGGCACGGCCCACGGGTCGAGGAATGCGGATGCGAGCCTGATCGACGCGGCGCCGGGGTTGGCGAAGCTGGCGGCGACGGGGTGCGCGCGGATCGTGACGTGGGCTGTCGACACCACCGTGCAGACAGGCACACGGGCAGTCGTTTCCGCGGTCAACGGGGCGGCGCCGACGCGGCTCGCCCAGGACGCCGCGAGCGAGCTGGTCGTCCGTACCCGCAGGGCGCTGGGGGCGAGCGAGGAAGGGCAGGTCCGGAAGTTGCCGGGCAGGAGCGTGAGCGTGCACTGCTCGGCCGAGGAACTGCGTTCCCGTGGCGCGGAGCTGCTCTACCGTTCGGCGGACGTGCGTTGCACCGAAGGGATGCACCCGGCATACGAGCGGATCCTCGACGAGATCGCGCCGGACGAGGCCAGGATCTTACGCCTGCTGGCCGTGCGGGGGGCGCAGCCGACCGTCGACGTGCGGACGGGACGGCCGTTCGGCGTCGGTTCGGAGCTGGTGGCCGAGCGGATGTCCATGATCGGGCAGGAGTCGGGGTGCCGGTATGTCGAGCGAACCGGCGCTTACCTGAACAACCTGTTCCGGCTCGGGCTGGTGTGGTTCTCCTCGGAGAAGGTCGAGCCCGGTCGCTACCAGGTGGTGGAGGTCCAGCCCGCGGTCATCGAGGCGATGCGGAGGGCAGGCCGATCCGCGAGCACGGTGCACGGAAGCGTGCACCTCACCGCTTTCGGCCTCGACTTCTGCTCGGTCTGCCTCCCGCTGGACGGTCCCGTGCGCAGCTGACGTCACCCGCCCGGAACGCGTCGTACGGAGCGGCCGTGCGCGGTCACAGGCGCCGTGTACCCGCTACACCGAAGGGGCGCTACGTGTCACCGCATCAGCAGTTCGACGACCAGGATCCCGCACAGCGCGGCCGTGCAGAAAGCGAGCACGGTGACGGACACGCGGGCGACGAGCCGGCCTCGTCCCCTGCGTTGCGGTGTGCGTGGTCGCACGGGTGCCGTATCGCGCACCGCGGGTCGTGACGGGGGCGGTGCTGCCGCCGAGCGCTGGGTGAGCGGCGGCTTCGGCGATCGGTCGGGTGCCGACAGCGATGCGGGGTCGGGCGATCGTCCGTGTGCCAGCGCGGTCAGGGCCTCCTCGACCCCGCGCATCGTGGGACGGGCCGCGGGGTCGCGGGTCAGCATGCGTAACAGCACGTCGTGCAGCGTGCCCGTGGGGCGGGCGGTCCCTTCGTGCTCGGGCAGCGGCGTTCCGGTAGTCGCGCGGTGCAGTGTCGCCCCGAGCGAGTACACGTCAGCTGCCGCGGTAGCGGCGAGGGTGTCGCGTACCTCGGGTGCGCGGTACGGCGAGTCCCCGTACGTCAGGCCGACGACGAAGTCGGTGATCTGCACGTCACCGTCCTCGTCGAGCAGTACGGCCGCAGGATCGACGGCACGGTGCACGAGCCCGAGGTCGTGCGCGGCGCGCAGTGCGCAGGCCAGTCGCATGCCGAGGGTGCACACCTGTGCTGCAGGGAAGGGGGAGCCCGCTGTGAGTACGTCGGACATCGTCCTCGAGGGAACGTACTGCGTGATCAGCCAGATATCGTCGTGCTCGGCCACGGCCCCGTAGACGGTGACGGCATACGGATGGCGCAGCTCGCTGGCCAGTTCGGCGTCCCGCAGCGCCAGTGCCTCGGCGCGTTGGGCAGTCTGCCCGGGTTCGTCGTCGGCATGCCCGCGACGGGCACACAGCGGCCTGGCGGCAACGGTGCGATGCAGCCGTTCGTCGCTGGCGAGCCAGACGACGCCCCACTGCCCGCGGCCGAGCGGCTGCTCGAGCCGGTATCGGCCGCCGATCAGAGTGCCCTCGCCCGACACGTAACCCCTAAATCCGACCAGTGGTAGCGGTGTTCTGGTCACCCTCCGCGGCACCGCCGTCGCCGCCGTCATCGGTGCCGTCGTCACCACCGGTGTCGTCGCCGCCGGTCTCGTCGCCACCGGTGTCGCCGCCGTCATCGGTGCCGTCGTCACCACCGGTGTCACCGCCGCCGGTCTCGTCGCCACCGGTGTCGCCGCCGTCATCGGTGCCGTCGTCGCCGCCGGTCTCCTCGCCACCGGTGCCGTCACCACCGGTCTCGCTCGACGTGGGGTGGGTGGTCGTGTCCCTGGATGTGGTGGTGCTGTCCGTGGGGTCGGCGGTGTCGGTGGTGCGCGCGGGCCGAGTGGTCGGCTCGGGTTCCGGTTCCGTGGTCGTCCGTTCCCGTGACGTGGTGCTCGTGCGCTCGGCACTCGTCGTTGGCGTCGTCGTGTCGTCCGTGACCGGCGGTGCCGGTGCCTCGCCGTGTGACTGGTCCTGGTCGCCGAACACCCACACGGTCAGTGCGACGATGAGGCTCACCATGAGCCCGCTCGCGACGAGCGGTTTCCAACCGCGTCCCGATCGGCTGTGCTCTGCGTCGGTGTCGGTGCCCGAGCCTTCGGGGCCGGGTTCCGAGCCCGTCGCGGCCATCGGCGCTACGCGGGTCGCGTCAGGCCCGTCGGCGGCCACGCCGGTGAGGGTTCCTGATGTGCTCGACGGCTCCGCGTCGTCGTAGAGCATGTCGGCGGGGTCCTCGTCGGCCCCGGCGAGTCCGGTAGCGGCGAGTCCGGTAGCGGCGAGTCCGGCAGCGGCGACGCCGGACTCGTGCGTGACGGGGCCGCCCACCGGCGTCTCGCCGCGGGCGACTGCGGCCAGTACCTCCTCTGCCCGCTCGGCGTCGGGTCGTTGCTCCTTCGCCGGATGGAGCAACAGGGCCAGAACGCTGGTCAACGGGCCGGACTGGACAGGGGGGTAGATCTGGCCCGCTGCTACGGCATGCAGCAGGCTGAGGGTGTTCTCGCTGAGACCGAAAGGCGGTTGCCCTTCGCTCGCCGCGTACAGGGTGGAGCCAAGGGAGAACACGTCGGACTCCGGGCCCGGCTCGTTGCCGAGCGCGACCTCGGGGGCGAGGTAGGCGGGGGTGCCCGCGATCAGTCCGGTCTTGGTGACGCTGACATCGTCCTTGGCTTTCGAGATGCCGAAGTCGGTGATCTTCACGACGCCGTCGTCGGTGAGCAATACGTTGCCCGGTTTGATGTCGCGGTGCACGATGCCGACCTGGTGGGCGCTCTTCAGGGCGGAGGCCACTTGCTGGCCGATCCGTGCGACCTCCAGTGGCGGTACCGATCCCCTGTCCTGGATCAGGGTCGCGAGGCTGGTGGACTCCAGGTACTCCATGATCAGGCACGGTTGCCCGTGCTCGTCGGTGACCGCGTCGAAGACGGTGATCGCGTTGGGGTGGTGCAGGCGCGCGGCGATGCGCCCCTCGCGCATCGTGCGCTGCCGCGCCTCCTCCGCTTCCGCGGACTCGAGCCCGGGCTGCAGGAGCAACTGCTTGATGGCGACGACACGCCCCAGCAGCTCGTCGTGACCCTGCCAGACTGCCCCCATCGCACCGGTACCGATTCGCCGGGTGATGCGATAACGGTCGGCGACAAGTTGCCCCTCGTCGCTCACTGCGTCGCCTCTCTCATGGTCGGTATCGGTTGTCTCCCCAGCCCGCGGCGCCACCACCGGATAGCGGTGTGCGTGGCTCACTGCCGTCCCTGCCGATGTGACCGGTTCGTGACAAGGCTATGCGTTCACTCTCCGCACATGAATCTGGCACTCAGGAACCCTGGAGAGGCACGTGCTGGGAGGACAGCAGCCGTACCTCGGTGATGCGGGGCTCGGGTTCGGTCGAGACATGGAGGAGCTGGTCGAGCCGGAGGCGAGCACCGGTCGGGTCCGTCAGTGTCACCAGGGCGCGTATCACGTCGTCCGACTGGATACGTAGCTCGTGTACCTCCAGATCCGACGCGGTTCGCCAGATGTGTGCCCGGGAGGCCCGGGAAGGCTCGATGGAGGCCTCGACGACCTCATCGGTGAGCATCGCGATCGCACCCTCGGGATCTGTCGCAACGCGATCGTAGAAGGTGCGCACGACATCCTCCGCGGACGGCGGGCTATCGGCCGCCGTGGAACCGGCTTCCTGCTCGCGTTGAGATGGTTGCGGTGCACGATCGGTTGCCCGGTCTGTCGCCGAATCGGGTGAGATCGGTTCGGGGTTGCCGGTACTGGGGGAGGCACCGGCCGTGGCATCTCCGAGTGGCGGGGCCGCCGTTGCCAGGAGCGCCCGCATCCCGGTCGCGGTGCCGGCGTCGAGCGTGGCGGTGCGCGCCGGTTCGGGCGACGCGTCGACCAGTGCGGGCGCGGTCGCGATGGCGCCACACAGCAGCGCCGTCGCGACCACGAGCCCGGCGAGCTTCACGGCGCGCGTGATCGTGCCGCCCGGCTGGGCCGTCTCCGGCTGGGCCCCCTCCGGTCTGGAGCCCTCGGTCCCGGTGGCATCGTCCCTGGTCGGGGACGCGGTCGTGGCCAGCACGGTCGGATCGCGCAGCAGTGCATCCAGCTCGCCGTGATCGATCCACGGGTCGTCGTGCAGCTCCGGATCCAGCAGCTCGACGGTCGAGCGCGGCACGGCGCCCGTGCGGCGCTGCGTTCGCCTTCTCCGGGGCACCGTCTCGACCCCCTTGCTCGCTCGCTGCGTAGTGGCGGCGTGTCCGGCTCGTCCTCGGTCGCGCTCGTGATCGAGCGGTCCGTCATCGGATGCGCTGCGTTGCTGGTGGTCCTGTAGCCCAGGAAACAACGTGAGTGCTGCTGCTGCCAGCCGTCATCGGCGAGGGTGCGTCCACGGTCGGCGAGCGGTGCGTGAATCGTCTGTTCGGGTGAACAGCACGCTCAATCCGAGGTGATCTTGTCACCTTCCTCGAACCGCAGGGTGCGCTGCTCCTCCGTGCTCGACCCGTCGTTGTAGACGACCTTGACCGTGTTCACGGTCATGCGTTTGCGCTGGTCGATATGGATGTGCTCGATCTCGAAGTAGGCGATGTGGGAGTACCGTTCGGCGATGCCGTCCGCGCCTTCCTCGTGCAGCTCGCCGCCGGTCTGTTCGTGCGCACGTTCCGGGTTCTCGGTGATCTCGTTCAGGAAGATCTCCGATCGGTCCCCCATGGTCTCGGCGTCCGGAGGGAACGAGTACAGGGGAGCACCGCGGGTCTCGCGTGGTGCCGGGCTCGGTGACGGCTTCTGCGGCGGTCGCGTGGTCGTCGGGGACGCCGATCCGGTGTCCCGGCCGCGCTGCGACGTCCCGGAGCTCCCGGTTCCTGCGGATGCCGAGTCGGCTGCTTCCGGCGTGCGGACACCGGCCAGATCGCTGATGCGCTCGGGGTCGGTCGTGGTGGCCGGACCGCCCTCGGTGGTGGTGGTGTCGGCCCCTGGCTCGTCGGTCGGGCCGGGAAGCCCGTCGTGGTGCAGTTCGGGCTGGTCCCCGCGAAGCCCTGGCCAGCCGTCGTCGGCCAGCTGGTCGGTGGGCTGGCTCACCAGGTGCGAGCCGGCCACGAGCAGCGCGACGACGACTCCGCCGGAGGACATCGTCGCGAACCAGGCGGCCTTGCGCCAGGAGCGCGGTGGGGTGACCGAAGCCGGGACGGTGCCGAGGTCGAACTTGCCGAGGCCGTCCGGGGGCGGCGCCGCGTATACCCGGGCATCGTCCTCCGGTTCGTCCTGCGGGATGAGGGTCACTCGGGTACGTGCCGGACGCTTGTCGTCCACGCCCACCCGTTCGGGGGGCGCCAGGGGTGGTTCGTGCGGCTCGGCGCCGGCCGTCGCGAGATCGCCGCCGTCGCGCTCGGGCGGCTCGACCGGAACCGCAGCCGGCTCGGCAGGGACCGCGGGTGGATCCGGTGCGAGGGCCGCGCCGCCGGAGGAGGTGTCGGTGGGCAGGGTGCCCGCGATGTTTTCCCGTTCCGGCTGCTCGGGAGGTCGCCATGGGGAGTTGTCGGCGGTGGCTGGTGGGAAGGCGGCCGGTGCAGGCGCAAGCGAGCCGGAAACCGAGGTACTCGTCCCCGCCCTGGGTGCGGTGCTGGTCGCCACGCCGGCGGCCGGGGTGCTGTCCGGACCGTCGGGCACCCGGTGGCGGGCTCCGCCCGCGCGCTTGGGCACGGTCGGCGTCCACGTCGTCGACCCGCCGCTACGGCGGTGCCGCCCCGGCAGGGTTGGTTGGTCCTCCGGATCGTTGCTGTCGTGGGTCATGCCGTCGTGACCCTCCCTTGGCTCCCGTCTGACGGCACACCCCAGCATATGCCCTCGAATGGAGCAGTGGTATGCGGCTCGGCCGCGGCGGCGTACCGGTTACCCCGCGCGTGGTACCGCGTGCCGGCGCTGTCCGGGTGCGCCGGCCGCGTACGCAACGACGGGGCCGAGGTACTCACGCGAACCAGGGTAAGCCGATCGGTGTCTCATCACAGCACCGGACCCTGATAAAGGAGAGAGATCACTCCGACGCGCGCCGCCATATGGGTGATACCCGAGGAAACATGTGCTAAGAGAGCTCGCAATGCTTGCGCACTACCGCGCGATGCGGTAGGGGGACTGGGTCGACAGCGGTGCCGATGCCGCCGCTGTCCCGCTTCCCACCGCGAGCGCGATCGCGAGGACGGCTGCACGACCGCCTCGTGCCTGCACGCTTACCGGCCGAGCCGCCCGCGGCCCAGGTTCAGCAGCGCCATCGCGAGCTGGCGCCCTTCCGGTCCGAGTTCCCCGTAGCGGGTGAGTACGTCCATCTCCCTGTTGTAGACGATCCGGGTGCCGCCCGCGGCCATTCGCGCGGCGCCGATCCGGCGGGAGACGTCGACCCTGCGCTTGATCAGCCTGAGAATCTCGTCATCGAGCCAGTCGATCTCGTCTCGGAGTTGGTCGACGTCGGCGGTCTCGGCGGTATCAACGTCGGAGACTGGTTCTTCGTCGTGCTCCGCGCCTTCCGGTGCCCGTGTTGTCATGTGATCCTCCGGTCGGTCCGGATGTCGCCAGTCCCCTGAGACAACGAAAGCCCCAGGGTCTGCTGACTCCGGGGCTTGCTGTGATTGCTGGCTGTGCACTACGCGATCACGGGAGCCGGAGTCCGGATCCCGTAGAAAAATCGAGTCACGTGGTGCATACAGCTATCGTGACACACTGTGGCGCCTCGCGTCGAACGGGCCGTGTGCGCAGCGCGGTCCACGGCGCCCGGCAACGACCGCTCCGGCGCTGTGCCGCAATCCGCCCGGGGCACTCTGCCCGCTCGGATGTCCGTGCGTACCGGTAGCGTGGTGAGGCGATGAGCACCCTGTTCGACCGCCCCGGGGCGTACGCTCCGAGTACGGCTGACCACCCGGACCTGCTGGCCGACCTCAACGATGCGCAACGCGACGCGGTGACCCACACCGGTGGTCCCCTGCTCGTCGTCGCCGGAGCCGGATCCGGCAAGACCCGGGTGCTGACCAGGCGAATCGCGTACCTCCTCGCGGAGCGGGGCGTGCACCAGGGCCAGATCATGGCGATCACCTTCACCAACAAAGCAGCGGCCGAGATGCGTGATCGTGTCGGTGAGCTGGTCGGGGTGCGCTCCAACACGATGTGGGTGTCGACCTTCCATTCGATGTGCGTGCGCTTGCTGCGGCGGGAGGCGAGGACGGCCGGGCTCGGGTCGAACTTCTCCATCTACGACGCCGACGACTCGAAGCGCCTGCTCACCCTGGTGGCCCGCGATCTGGACCTCAACACCAAGAGGTACACGCCGCGTACGCTTGCCGGCCAGATATCCAACCTGAAGAACGAGCTGGTCGACCACGAGGATGCGGCATCGAAGGCGAGTAACGAGCTCGAGCGCAAGGTTGCCGAGGTGTATGCCGAGTACCAGCGCAGGCTCCAGCTCGCCAACGCGCTCGACTTCGACGACCTCATCATGCGCACGGTGCATCTGCTGCAGGCGTTTCCCGAGGTCACCGAGTACTACCGGCGGCGATTCCGGCACGTGCTCGTCGACGAGTACCAGGACACCAACCACGCGCAGTACACCCTGGTGCGGGAGCTGGTGGGCACCGGAACGAGCCCGTCCGGGGTCGAGCCGGCCGAGCTGTGCGTCGTGGGCGACGCCGACCAGTCGATCTACGCGTTCCGCGGGGCCACGATCCGTAATATCGAGGAGTTCGAGCGGGACTTCCCCCAGGCGCGCACGATCATGCTCGAGCAGAACTACCGCTCGACCCAGACGATTCTGTCCGCAGCCAACGCGGTGATCTCCCGTAACCCCAACCGCAGGGACAAGCGACTGTGGAGCGATCTCGGGGCGGGCGACAGTATCGTCGGCTATGTCGCCGACAGCGAGCACGACGAGGCGGCCTTCGTCGCAGGCGAGATCGACGCGCTGGCCGACAGCGGCGAGGCCGACTACTCGGATGTCGCGGTGTTCTACCGGACCAACAACCAGTCCCGCGTGTTCGAGGAGATCTTCATCCGGCTCGGGCTGCCGTACCGGGTCGTGGGGGGTGTGCGGTTCTACGAACGCAGGGAGGTGCGTGACGCGCTCGCCTACCTGCGGGTGCTCGCCAACCCGGAGGACACCGTCAGCCTGCGTCGCATCCTCAATGTCCCCAAGCGCGGCATCGGGGAGCGCGCCGAGGCCGCCGTCGCACACCATGCCGAGCGCGAGCGCCTCTCGTTCTCGGCAGCGCTGCGTGCCGCGGCCGACGGGCGGATCGCTGATCTCAACCCCCGTGCACAGCGGAACATCGCGGCTTTCGTCGCGCTGCTCGACGAGCTGGGCGAACGTGTCGAGCGCGGTGACGACGTCGCCGATGTGCTCGAGGCGGTGTTGGAGCGTACCGGCTACCGGGACGGCCTTGCCGAGTCGGACGATCCGCAGGACGCGACCCGGCTGGACAACCTCACGGAGCTGGTGACCGTAGCGCGGGAGTTCACCGAGAGCGCCGCGCCCGCCGAGGACGCGGGGGCCGGTGACGAACTCGACGAGGAACCGGCGCTCCCTGCGGGGTCGCTTGCCGCGTTCCTGGAGCGGGTTTCGCTTGTCGCCGACGCCGACTCGCTTCCGGCTCCGGACGGTGGCGATGCCGAGGACACCGGGCAGGCCGCCGACAGCGGGATGGTCACGCTGATGACGGTGCACACCGCCAAAGGGCTGGAATATCCTGTCGTCTTCGGCACAGGCATGGAGGACGGGATCTTCCCGCATATGCGCGCCCTGGGCGAGGAGGCCGAGCTCGCCGAGGAGCGCAGGCTCGCCTATGTCGCCGTCACCCGCGCCCAGCGCCGCCTCTACCTCTCCCGCGCGCTCACCAGGACGGCCTGGGGCCAGCCGATGAGCAACCCCGCATCGCGGTTTCTCACCGAGATCCCGAGCGAGCTGGTCGAGTGGCGACGCTCGGCCCCGTCCGCTGACTCGTTCGGCGGTTCCGGTGCGCCACGCGCCGCGACCACCTGGGCGGGCTCCGGTCAGGGGAGTGGCAAGGCGGGTCCGGTTCGCGGGACCGCGAGCACGGGCTGGAAGGACGCTGTCCCGATGAAGCTCGATGTCGGAGACAGGGTCAGCCACGACAAGTACGGGCTGGGCACCGTGGTGGCGACGGAGGGGACGGGGCCGCGCGCGACCGCGACGATCGACTTCGGCGCATCGGGGCAGCTCAAGCTGATGCTCATCGGCAGCGTGCCGATGACCAAACTCTGAACCGACACGCCCGGAAGCGCACCCTCGTGCGGCAACGCGCAGATGCATGGTACAAGTGTGTCGAACGAATGTTCGATCGACAGAGTCGAGGCGGTGCCGACATGGGGGGTGCGAGATGGATGAGTGGTTCCCGCTGTTCGCGGCCGCAGTGTGGCGGTACCTGGACGCGGCCGCCCGTCGGGCGGGTTCGGATCCTTCCGCGGCAGCGGTGGACGTGCGTACGCTCGCTGCCGCGTGGCGCACCCTGCTGCGCGTTCACGGCGGGATCCAGCACGGTGGTTCCTGCGCGCGGTGCGTGCGTAGGCGCAGGCGCGGCGGCGGGCGCGTCGAGGCGTGCTCGGTCTGGCAGGTGGCGATCGGCTACTTCGTGCGGCGGCCACCGGGCGACCGCTGACCATGCGGAGCGGTCGCGGCCCCCTGTGGTGCGCCCGGGACATTCTCCGCCTGGCGGCCGGCTCGTCCGGACATGTTGCTTCCGGGTACTGCCCGCCGACCGAGCGGGATGCGGGTCAACGCTGTCAGTAGTGGATCCCGTGCTGGGCCAGCCATGTCAGCGGATCGAGCTTGGCACCGCCGTCCCCCTGCCACACCTCGAAATGCAGGTGCGGTCCGGTCGACTGGCCGCGGTTGCCGACCTCGGCGATCTGCTGGCCGGCCTCGACTCGCTCGCCGGGCGCTACCGAGTAGCTGTTCATGTGGCCGTAGACGCTGACATGGCCGTCGTCGTGCTGAATGCGTACCCACAGGCCGAACCCGCTGGCCGGACCGGCTTCGATCACAGTGCCATCGGCTGCCGCGTGGACCGGGGCACCGATCGGGGCCGCGACGTCGATCCCGTTGTGGCTGCTTCCCCATCGGGCACCGAAGGCGGAGGTGAGCGTGCCCTCGGCCGGCTTGACGACCGAGGGGCGGGCGGCCTCCTCCGCAGCTCGGCGTGCCTCTTCACGCTCGCGCTCCAGACGCTCCTGGGTGACCTCGTGGCTGGCCGCGAGCTGTTCCGCCTCGTTGCTGGCATCACTGTCGGTGTCGGCGGGCAAGACCTCGGGAGCGACCACGGGTGCGCCACCACCCATGCCCAGAGATCGCTCGCCTTCCTCCGCGTCATGGGAGTTGGCCAGTGGAGTCACACCACTGTCCGTCCCGTTGGAGGTGGTGTTGTCGATGGTCTGGCCGGCGGTGGCAGCGGCGAACGCGCCCGCGGCGACGGCGGCGACGACCATGCGACCGCGCATGGCCGAGGAAGGAGCCGGTACTCGATGTGTGCCGCGCTCACGCGTGGCGCCATCACGGACAGCCGCCGCGATGGCCGAGGAAGGTGCACGACCGCCGGGGGAGCGGTGTCTAGCCAAGACTGGGGCCTTCCGTTGCTCGGGGTTGCCGGTCCGTTCAAGACCCGGGCGGGGGACCCGGCGAGCGGTGTCGGGGGGTACCGCTCAATGACTCCGCGCGAGGCCGCACGGTGCCTGTCCTGTCTGTGACCGGACTGTAATGGGGACTGGAGGACAGTAACGAAGAGGTACCAGTATCCGCAAGATCCATCACGCGTGTCTTTGCCGTATCCCGCCTCCGGCGGTTCCGTGACGCATCGCATTACCCAAGGTAGACGGAGCGCTACTCCGATGGATGTGACTTGCGTTACGGAATCGTGTCACGCGTGGTAGAGGCGGTTGCCTCCACGCGGCGCGCTCTATGTCGTCTCAGCAGCGTCGACAGTGTGCCTTTCCCGGGTGGCCGTGCCGCGACAGGTCGGGCTACTCGGCGGTAGCTCGTGATCGCGGCCACGCTCACGCTACCGCGGTGACCGAGTTCACCGCAGGCGGGCTGCGTGTCGAGCGGCGAGGTCGCTAGGGTCGTCACATCCGATATTTCGCAGCAGCGAACTGGAGTGACCCGAACGAGCGGTAGTCACCGGTGCACAGCGAGCGCGGATGACCCGGCTCGGGAACAAGCCCCACAACAGTGGCGTGTCGTCAGGAGACTGGAGAGTGGACCTCTACGAGTACCAGGCGAAGGATCTCTTCGCTGAGCATGGAGTGCCGGTGTTGGCCGGTGAGGTGGCTGATAGTGCGGAGGCTGCGGCTGCGGTTGCGCGGCGTCTGGGTGGCCCGGTGGTGGTCAAGGCGCAGGTCAAGACTGGGGGGCGTGGTAAGGCCGGTGGTGTGAAGCTGGCGGAGTCTCCGGAGGAGGCTGCGGCTGCGGCCGAGGCGATTTTGGGTCTGGATATCAAGGGGCATGTGGCTCGGCGGGTGTTGGTGACGGAGGCGTCACAGATCGCGGCGGAGTATTACGTGTCGTTTTTGGTGGATCGGGCGAATCGCACGTTTTTGGCGATGGCCTCGGCCGAGGGGGGTGTGGAGATCGAGCAGCTGGCCGTTGAGCGGCCGGAGGCGTTGGCGAAGGTGGCGGTCGATCCGTTGGTGGGGGTGGATCGGGCGCAGGCTGTGGAGATTCTGCGGCGGGGTGGGTTCCCGGCGGAGGTGATCGAGCAGGCCGCGGATGTGGTGGTGCGGCTGTGGGAGGCGTTCGTGGCTGAGGATGCGACGTTGGTGGAGGTGAATCCGCTGGTGTCGGATCCGGAGGGTCGTGTGTTGGCGTTGGATGGCAAGGTCGCGGTGGATGCCAGCGCGGCGTTTCGCCAGCCGGGGCATGCTGCGTTCGCCGATGTGGAGGCGACGGATCCGTTGGAGGCGATGGCTGCCGAGCGGGATCTCAACTATGTGAAGTTGGATGGGCAGGTCGGCATCATCGGTAATGGTGCGGGTCTGGTGATGTCGACGTTGGATGTGGTCGCCTATGCCGGGGCGCGGTATGGGGGTGTGCAGCCGGCGAACTTCCTGGATATCGGTGGGGGTGCCTCGGCCGATGTGATGGCGGCCGGGTTGGAGGTGATCCTGGCCGATGCGGATGTGGCGAGTGTGTTCGTCAATGTCTTCGGTGGGATCACCGCGTGTGATGCGGTGGCCAACGGGATCGTGCAGGCGTTCGAGCTGTTGTCGCAGCGGGGGGAGGCGGTGGACAAGCCGCTGGTGGTGCGGCTGGATGGCAACAATGCCGCCGAGGGGCGCCGCATTCTGGAGCAGGCGGGGCTGCCGCGGCTGGTCCAGGTCGACACGATGGATGGTGCGGCCGACCGGGTCGCCGAGCTCGCGAAAGCGGGGGTGTGAGTGATGGCTATCTTCCTCGACAACAGTTCCCGGATCATTGTGCAGGGCATCACCGGTTCGGAAGGGCACAAGCACGCCCGGCGGATGCTGGCGGCCGGGGCGAACATCGTCGGTGGGGTCAATGCCCGCAAGGCCGGCCAGTCGGTGGATCTGGACGGGCAGTCCCGGCCGGTGTTCGGCTCGGTGGCCGAGGCGATGGCCGAGACGGGGGCGAATGTCACGGTGCTGTTCGTGCCGCCGGCGTTTGCCAAGGACGCGGTGATCGAGGCGGTCGATGCCGGGATCGAGCTGGCGGTGGTCATCACCGAGGGCATCCCCGTGCACGATGCGGCCGCGTTCTGGGCCTATGCCTGCTCGGCCGGTAACACCACCCGTATCGTGGGGCCGAACTGTCCCGGTGTGATCAGCCCGGGCCGGTCCAACGCCGGCATCATCCCGGCCGATATCACCGAGTCCGGCCGCATCGGGGTGGTGTCCAAGTCGGGCACGCTGACCTACCAGCTGATGTACGAGCTGCGCGATATCGGCATCTCCACCGCCGTGGGTATCGGCGGGGACCCGATCATCGGCACCACCCACATCGACGCCATCGCCGCCTTCCAGGACGATCCCGACACCGACGTGATCGTGATGATCGGCGAGATCGGCGGCGACGCCGAGGAACGCGCCGCCGACTACATCGCCAGCCACGTCACCAAACCCGTCGTGGGCTACGTCGCCGGGTTCACCGCCCCCGAAGGCAAGACCATGGGACACGCCGGCGCGATCATCTCCGGCTCGGCCGGCACCGCCGACGCCAAGAAACACGCCCTGGAAACCGCAGGCGTCCGCGTCGGCAAGACCCCCAGCGAAGCAGCCGAACTCGCCCGCGAACTCTACAAACAACTCTGAACGGTTCGTAGGGATCGACACGGCGAGCGGGGCCGGGCACAGTGATGTGTGCCCGGCCCCGCTGGTATGCCGGGGAACCGGACCGGGCCCGCGTCCGTCGCACCGCGTGGCGTGGGCTAGCGTCCGTCCTGTCGGCTGCAGGTGCAGCCTGTTACCGGAGCTGAGGGAGCGCCGTGCGGCGGGTGGACGGCGCGCTCCCGCTGGGGCGAGCGGCCCGGTGCGCGGGTTCGTCCACCGGTGCATGGCCCGACCCGTGACGACGACACAGGAGCGAAGACATGACGATGCCGAGCAGCGGGTTCCCGGCGCAGGGCCCCCAGCAGGCACAGCAGGCCTACCGGCCGCAGCCGAACCCGCAGGCACAGGGCACCCAGTTCCTCCCGTCGGTGCCCGGGCACGGATCCGGTGGCACCGGCCGCCCCGCCCCACCGCTCGGGTTGATCCTCGCGCTGGTCGTCACCGCCCTCGGTGTCGGCAGCTACTTCGTCAGCTTCGCTGATGTCGTGCCCGCTTCCAGCCCCAAGGTGATGTTCTTGCTGGTCGGCGGTCTTCTCGCTGCGTTGCACGCACTTCCCGGCGGGCCGAGGAGCCTGCCGTTCGCCGCGTTGCTGAGCGTGACGGGATTCCTCCTGGCGCTGAGCGCGATGATCGACGCGGCATCGGTGGCCGGGCCGCTCGTGGTGTTGCTGATCATGGCGCTCCTGCAGATGGCGGCAGCGGTGGTCGCGTTGCTGCTCGAGTACGGGGTGCTCCCGCCGCCGAGCCAGCAACCGGCTCCACCGCAACCCGGCCAGTACGTGCAACCGGGGTCACAGAGCCCGTACGGGCAGCAGATGCCACCCCAGCAGCAGACCCAACAGCAGCCCCAGCACGGGGCGTTCGGCACACCTGCCCCGCAAGGGGCGCAGTCCCCGGCGCACGGGTACCCGCAGCCGGGCCAGTTCGCCGGACCGGCCGCCGGCCAGCAGGAGCAGGTCCCGTCGCCGCAGCCGACACAGTATGCACCGCACCAGGGCCAGTTCCACCAACACTCCGCCACGCAGGCGCAGAGCGGCTCCGAGTACGCCGAAGGGGAGCAGCGCGCCGACTGACGGCGCCGGGGGCGGCCGGTACGGCGCGGTCGCCACCGTTGCTAGCCCGGGAGGGTGGGGATGCCCACAAGGTCCCGTTGCCGGCGGCGTGCCGCGGCTACTGAGGGGCGATCCGGTGCGATCGTGGTGGCAGCGTTTCTGTCGGGCCGCACGATGTGAGGGACGGGTGTAGCGACTGTGGTTGCCAGGCTGCGCGTTCTTCTCGTCGCGGCAACGCTTCCCCTGGTTGCCGGTTACGTTGCGGTGGCAGCGGTGCTCGCCGGGATCGCGGCGACGGCCGCGCAGGCGGACGCCTCCGTGCCAGGGGTGCTGCGCGCGGCGGGGCCCGGATGGCTGGCCGTGTACCAGGTCCCGGTCTCCATCGACGGTCACGAGCTCGGCGTCCTGCCGCTGGCGGCGACTGCGGCGATCTTCGCGCTCGTGGCCAAGGTGGCGCACGGTGCCGTCGGGCGGTTGGGGGCGACGGATCCGCCGTACCCGCTCATGGTCATCGCGGTGATCTCCACCGCGCACGGCCTGGCAGGGGGCGGGCTCGGGTTGCTGGTCCGCCCGGAGTCGGTGACCGTGGAGACGGGTGCCGCGGTCGTGGTCCCCGCGTTGCTCGCCGGACTCGCCGCGACGGTGGGTGCCGCGCGGCGGGTCGACCCGCGTGACCATGTCCGGGCCCACATCGATGAGGCGGCTGTGCGCGGATTGCGTGCCGGGCTGCTCGGTATCGCCGGACTGGTGGCTGCCGGCATGCTGGTCCTGCTGGTCTCGGCCGCGTTGTCGGTGGGAACCGCGCGGGACACGTTCGCCGAGTACGCTCCAGGGGCGGGTAGTGGGCTCGGCATGCTGCTGCTGTCCGCCGTCTACCTGCCCAATGCCGCGCTGTCCGGGCTGGCCTTCGTGACCGGACCGGGATTCTCGATCGGCCCGGTATCGGTGAGCCCGTTCGGGCTCACCGGGGGCGCGCTACCCGGGATGCCGCTGTTGGCCGCCGTTCCGGAACAGTACGCAGCGTGGTGGCCCGCGCTGCTCGCGCTCCCGGCCTGCGCGGGGGTTCTCGTCGGATGGGTGCTGCGCCGCTCGGACCCGCAGCCGGTGGTTCGGCTGCGCAGCGTGACCGTCGCCGGTGTGTGTACCGCCTTCGGCTGTCTCGTGTTGACCTCGATGGCCGGTGGTCAGCTCGGTGATGGCGGCATCGGTGCCATGGAGATCCCTGCCGCCCTGGTCTCGCTCGCCGCGTTCGGGTGGATCGCCGTTCCCGCGGGGGTCGTCAGCTGGCTCGCGGGCCCGCGAGCGGTCGCTGCCGCAGGACCAAGCGTGCCGGCTACCGCCGAGGCGGGTGTGGAGGACAGCGAGGAGGATGCCGCTGCCGGGGACGACGCTGCCGGGGACGACGACGGTGCGGATGACACCGCGGAGGACGGCGAGGGCGCGGACGATGTCGAGGAGGTCGACGGGGCAGGCGAGCCCGACGGCGCGGAGCAGCCCGCCGCGCCTGCCGACCCCGCAGAGGAGCAGGGGGTCGGCGACGAGGACTGCGACGGTGGGCATCGGGATCCCGAGGCCCCCGGGGAAGACGCCGGGGAAGACCGCAGTCACGACCCCGAGCAGAGCGCAGGGGAGCAGGGGGACACCGATGCAGGCGGATCCGTCCCCGCTGCGGACGGCGCGGACACCGAGGACGGCGCGGAGACCGCAGCAGGCGAGGACAGCGGCGCGAGTGTCGCTGACGTGGGCGAGCGCACCGCGGATGCCGCTGAGCGGACCTCTGGCGGGTGATGCCCTGGCTCGGGTGCATCCCAGATCACCCCATGATGTCCCTCGCGCGGGGCGGCTGTGGGGTGATGTCTAGGGTTGGCTGTGCCATCCGTTCGATCCCGCGCGTAGCCGCGCGAGTCCAGGCAAGGAGCGGCGTTGCAACGTCCGTGGCGAGTACCGGCCGGCACCGGGCCGGCAGAGGTGCAGCACGATGCGCCGGAAGAGGGATCCGTCGCCAGGCTCGTCGTGCTCGCCTCGGGATCGGGGACGCTGCTGCAGGCACTGCTGGAGTCCACCAGGGAAGCCGGGTTCCCGGCGCGGGTGGTCGCTGTCGGCGCCGACCGCGACGGCATCGCGGCACTGCAGCGCGCCGCGGACGCCGAGGTGGATCACTTCGTCGTGCGGCTGGCCGATCATGGCGATCGTGCCGCGTGGGATCGCGCGCTGACCGAGGCGGTGGCCGCGTACGAGCCGGATTTCGTCGTCTCGGCGGGCTTCTTGAAGATCCTCGGCCCGGAGTTTCTCGCTCGTTTCCCGTCCCGTGTGATCAACACACATCCGGCGTTGCTCCCGGCCTTTCCCGGGATGCACGCTGTCTCGGATGCGTTGGCGGCTGGGGTGAAGGTCACCGGATCCACCGTGCATTTCGCCGATGCCGGGGTGGATACCGGACCGATCATCGCCCAGGAACCGGTCACGATCGAACCGGAGGACGATGAAGCGAGCCTGCACGAACGTATCAAGGCTGTTGAGCGAAGGCTGCTCGTCGACGTGGTGGCGAAGCTGGCTCACTACCGCTATACGGTGACTGGACGGAAGGTGAGTTTCTGGTGAGTGCATCGGATCAAGCTGTGGTGCGACGCGCCTTGCTCGGGGTGTCGGACAAGTCCGGCCTCGCAGAGCTCGCGTCCGGGTTGCACGCCGCCGGTGTCGAGATCGTCTCGACGGGCGGCACCGCCCGTGTCATCCGCGACGCCGGCGTGCCGGTGACTCCGGTCGAGGAGGTCACAGGGTTTCCCGAATCGCTGGATGGCCGGGTGAAGACGCTGCATCCCGGTGTGCACGCAGGGTTGCTCGCCGATGTGCGCAAGCAGGAGCACCGCCGGCAGCTGGAGGAGCTGGATATCGCGCCGTTCGACCTGCTCGTGGTGAACCTGTACCCGTTCGCGGACACGGTCGCCTCCGGGGCGAGCGGAGAGGACTGCGTCGAGCAGATCGACATCGGCGGGCCGGCCATGGTGCGGGCCGCTGCGAAGAACCACCCCTCGGTCGCTGTGGTCGTCGACCCGCAGCAGTACGAGTGGGCGCTCGGGCGGGTGTCGGCAGGAGGGTTCACCCTCGCCGAACGCAAGCGGCTCGCGGGGCAGGCGTTCGCCCACACGGCGGGCTACGATCTCGCGGTCGCCTCGTGGTTCGCCGACACCTATGCCCCCGACGACCAGGCGCGGGCCCCGGAATTCCTGGGCAGCGCGTGGCGGCGCTCGGCCGTTCTGCGCTACGGGGAGAACCCGCACCAGCACGCTGCGCTCTACACCTCGGGATCGGGCGGGCTCGCGAACGCCGAGCAGCTGCACGGCAAGGAGATGTCCTACAACAACTACGTGGACGCCGACGCGGCCGTACGCGCCGCACACGACCACAACGACCCCGCCGTGGCGATCATCAAGCATGCCAACCCGTGCGGGTTGGCGACCGGTTCGGACGTCGCCGAGGCTCACCGCAAGGCGCACGCCTGTGACCCGGTCAGCGCGTTCGGCGGCGTCATCGCGGCCAACGGCTCCGTCGGGCTGGATGCGGCGGAGCAGATCGCCGAGGTGTTCACCGAGGTGGTCGTGGCTCCCGACTACACGGAGGACGCACTCGACGTGCTGCGGCGCAAGAAGAACGTCCGCATACTGCGCTGCGCCGCTCCGGAGCGCGGTGGTCGCGAGCTGCGGCCGATCACCGGCGGCGCGCTCATGCAGGCGGCGGATGCTCTGGATGCCGATGGCGACGACCCCGCGAGCTGGACGCTGGCCACGGGCGCGGCCGCCGACGCGGCGACGCTGGCCGATCTGGCCTTCGCCTGGCGTGCCGTGCGCGCGGTGAAGTCGAACGCGATCCTGCTCGCGGACGACCGTGCCTCCGTGGGTGTCGGTATGGGGCAGGTCAACCGGGTGGACTCGGCACATCTCGCTGTGCAGCGGGCAGGCGACCGCGCGCGCGGCTCGGTCGCCGCGTCGGATGCGTTCTTCCCGTTCCCCGACGGGTTGCAGGTGCTGCTCGACGCCGGGGTACGCGCGGTCGTGCAGCCGGGTGGTTCGGTGCGCGACGCCGAGGTGATCGCGGCTGCCGAGGCCGCGGGCGTAACGCTCTACCTCACCGGAACCCGCCACTTCGCGCACTGATCTCACCCCACCCCCTCCAGGTAGGAGCCGAAGGTGACATCGGGCTCCATAGAAGGAGCCGCGGCCACCTTGGGCTCCTACCACCTCGCGCCAGCGGGAAGGAGCCCGAGGTGACCTCGGTTCCCTAGAAGGAGCCCGATGTCACCTTCGGCTCCCTCCTCGCGCGTTCAGTCGGCTTGACAGCACCGGGGCGATGAGGTTGACTATCGGTGTCGAACACCAGTTCGATACCTGTTGATCAGGTGGTGTACGAGAGCTCGCCAAGGTGTGCTGCCTTCGGTGTGGTTGAGCGGAGGTGGTGATCGTGTCCGGCTCGGTTCGGTCCACCGGGGCGGTCGCACGGCTCTCGTCGTTGCCAGGAGTGAGCACGGCCAGTGACATGGCCGCTGCCGCCGAGCGGGATTCGGTCACGGGACGGCTACTTCCCGTGCGTTCCGAGCTGTCCGCTGCGCTTCCTCTCGGGGGGTTGCGCAGAGGCAGCACGGTGTCGGTTCGAGGCTCGCGTGCTCTGCTGTTCGCGTTACTCGCCGAGGCCACGACACGGGGGTCGTGGGCGGCGATCGTGGGGATGCCCGATATCGGGGCGGTCGCGGCGGCAGAGCTCGGAGTGGATGTGCGCAGGCTGGCGGTGGTGCCCGCGCCGGGAACCGAGCTCCTGCCGGTGACAGCGGCCCTGCTGGACGGGCTCGACCTGGTCGTTCTCGGGGACGGTCTGCTGGCGCGGCACGCACTGTCGCGCCAGCAGACCGAGAAGTTGACAGCGCGAGCGCGGCACAGGGGAGCCGTGCTGCTCGCCGCCGATGCCTTCCCGGGGGCGGAGCTGGAGCTGCACTGTACGCCGGGGCGCTGGTACGGCCTCGACGAGTCGGGTGGCTACGGGTACCTGCGGGAGCGTGCGGTCACCGTGCACGGTTCCGGTAGGGGAGCCGCGGCGAAGCCCGCCCGGGTGAGCGTGCTGCTTCCCGGCCCGTCCGGGGGAGTGGCCGCTCCCCACTCGAGTGGTACGGAAACGTCTCGGGCGCGAGAAGCGGGGTAGCGGAGTGCCGTCTCACGTCGTATCCCGCGGCAGGGTGCTCGTGCTGTGGTGTCCTGACTGGCCGGTCACCGCGGCGGCCGCGGCTGCCGGCGTATCCCCGCATGTACCGGCCGCGGTGTTCGCGGGCAACCGCGTGGTCATCTGTTCGGCCGTGGCGCGGCGCTACGGTGTGCGCAAAGGGATGCTTCGCCGGGAAGCGCAATCCCGCTGCCCCGATGTCGCGGTACTCGCCTCCGACCCCGCGCGTGACGCCCGGCTGTTCGAGCCGGTGGTCGCCGCTGTCGAGGATCTCGTCCCCGGGGTTGACGTGGTACGCCCCGGGGTGGTCGCCGTTCCCGTGCGGGGAGCGGCCGCGTACTTCGGGGGCAGGAACTCACCGGATGCCGCGGAACACGCGTTCAGCGAGCGGCTGGCCGAGCAGGTCTCGGCAACGGCGGGGGTGGAATGCCAGGTAGGCATCGCCGATGGCCTGTTCGCCGCCCTGCTCGCCGCACGTCGAGGGGTGCTCGTGCCCGAGGGGCGGGACGCGGAGTTCCTGGCGCCCCTCCCGGTCGCCGAGCTCGATCAGCAGGGCGAGGGCACGGCCGAGTTCGTCGACCTGTTGCGGCGCCTGGGGCTGCGCACGCTCGGCCAGCTCGCGGAGCTGACCGAGCGCACCGTCGCCACCCGGTTCGGACAAGAGGGAGTGCTCGCGCGCAGGCTCGCGCGCGGTGCGGCCGAACGCCCCCTGTCCCCGCGCAGGCCTGCCAGGGATCTCGCTGTCGAGCAGCACTGCGATCCGCCGCTCGAGCGGGTCCATACGGCGGCGTTCGTGGCCAGGACGTTGGCGGACCGGCTGCATGCCGGCCTGACCGCGCAGGACCTGGCCTGCACGCGGGTGGGTATCTATGCCCGTACCGAGGGAGGGGAGGAGCGCCACCGGGTCTGGCGCTCCGCGCGACCGGTGACCGCGCACGACGTGGCGGATCGTGTGCGCTGGCAGTTCGAGAGCTGGCTGCAGGCGGGCTCCGGGGCCCGCCCGACGGGCGGGGTGGTGCACCTGCGGCTGGTGCCGGAGGAGCTGGTGCACGGTGCCGCGCTGCAGCTTCACCTGTGGCACGGCGCGGGCGCTGCAGGCGAGATGGAGGACGACCCCGGTACGGAACGGGCGACCCGCGCCTTCACCAGGGTACAAGCCCTGCTCGGTCCGGAGGGCGTATGCACTCCCGTACTGACCGGCGGGCGGGGACCCGCCGAGCGGGTCGAGTTCGTGTCCTGGGGAAGCCCCCTCGACAGGGCCGGGGAGCAGGCACCGTGGCCCGGCAGGCTCCCGGCGCCGTCGTCGACGGCGGTGCCGGCCCGCCCGGTACCGGCCGCCGTGTCGGACAAGGAGCGCAGAGCGGTGAGCCTCACCGCGCGGGGCGCGCTCACCTCTCGGCCACACTCCGTGGCCGTCGAGGGAGGGGCAGCCAGGAACATCACCGGCTGGGCAGGGCCGTGGCCGGTGGACGAGCGGTGGTGGGACAGCGCGGCGGAGGGGCAGCGCGCCAGGATCCAGGTGGTGACCGCGGGCGACGGGCCGGCCATGCTCCTGCTGCTGCGCGAGCATGGAAAGCCACAGTGGATAGTTGAGGGAGTGTACGACTAGTGGGCTGGTACAACCCGCCGATGCGATGGTCCGAATTGGAACGAACCCTGTCCGGTCGCCCGCGGCGCGCGGACGACCAGGGCGACGGTTCGGACAGTCCGGCGTGGACACGACGCCGTGAGGGCTATCTCAGGCCGGACGACCTCCGCTCGCTACGCGAGGACGACCACACAGGGGCCGGTACCCGCGTGCCCTACGCTGAGCTGCACTGCCACTCCAACTTCAGCTTCCTCGACGGGGCCAGTCACCCGGAGGAACTGGTCGAGGAGGCCTCCCGCCTCGGGCTGGATGCCGTGGCGCTGACCGACCACGACGGGATGTACGGGGTGATGCGCTTCTCCCAGGCAGCGCACGAGCTCGGCGTGCGTACGGTCTTCGGCACGGAGCTCAGCATCGGCCTGTCGCAACCGCAGAACGGTGTCGCCGATCCGGAGGGCGAGCACCTGCTGTTGCTGGCGCGCAACCCGCGCGGCTACAGCGACCTGTGCAGGGTGCTGACGGAAGGACAGCTCGGCACGGGTGAGGAGGACGGTGACGATCGCGGTGGGGTGCGGGGCACCGCGGAGAAGGGCAAGCCGGTCTACCGGCTCACCGATGTCGCCGAGCAGGTGGCCGGGAACTGCGTCGTGCTCACCGGCTGCCGGAAGGGGGCTGTGCGTACGGCGTTGGGCACCGGGCAGTCCGGCCACGAGTACCGGGCCGCCGCCGACAGGTTGCGGGAGCTCGGTGAGCTGTTCGGCTGGGACAACGTTCTCGTCGAGCTCTTCGACCACGGCATGCCTGCCGACAGCGCGCGCAACGACGTCCTGGCCACGCTGGCTGCGGAGTTCGGGCTGCCGACGGTGGCGACGGGCGTCGCGCACTACGCTGCGCCCGAGCGGGGCAGGTTGGCCGCCGCGCTGGCCGCTGTCCGGGCGCGGCGCAGCCTGGACGAGATGGACGGCTGGCTGCCTCCGGCACACGGCGCGCACATGCGGTCCGGAGCCGAGATGGCCGAGCGGTTCGCCCGGTATCCCGGCGCGGTCGGCCGGGCCGCCCTGCTGGGTGTGGAGTGCTCCTTCGACCTCACCCTGATCGCCCCCGAACTGCCGCCCTTCGACGTGCCGCCAGGGCACACCGAGGCCAGCTACCTGCGCCAGATGACCTACTACGGGGCGCTCGAACGGTACGGCAACCGCGAGTCCTGCCCGGATGCCTACCGCCAGCTCGAGCGGGAGCTGGCGGTCATCACCGAGCTGGGCTTTCCCGGATACTTCTTGATCGTCGCCGACATCGTCCGGTTCTGCAGGGAGAACGACATCCTGTGCCAGGGACGCGGATCGGCGGCGAACTCGGCCGTGTGTTTCGCGCTGGGGGTGACCAACGTCGACCCCGTGCGGTGGGGGCTGTTGTTCGAGCGCTTCCTGGCCACCGAACGGGACGGCCCGCCGGACATCGACATCGACATCGAGTCCGACCGGCGGGAGGAGGTCATCCAGTACGTCTACGCCAAGCACGGCAGGTTGCGTGCCGCCCAGGTCGCCAACGTCATCACCTACCGGGCCCGCTCGGCGGTGCGGGACGTGGCGAAGGCACTCGGGTACTCGCCGGGGCAACAGGACGCCTGGAGCAAGCAGGTGGAGCGCTGGGGCACGCGGCCGGGCCCGGTCAACGGCCAGCCCTACACGGCCCAGGTCACCGGAGGGGACGTGCCGGAACCCGTGCTCGGGCTCGCCACCGAGCTGGGTGACTTCCCGCGCCATCTCGGTATCCATCCGGGTGGCATGGTTCTCGCCGACCGGCCGGTGAGCGAGGTGTGCCCGGTCGAGCGGGCGCGGATGGACGGCCGCACCGTGCTGCAGTGGGACAAGGACGACTGTGCCGCGGCTGGGCTGGTCAAGTTCGACCTGCTGGGCCTGGGGATGCTCTCCGCCCTGCACTACGCGATCGACCTCGTGGCCGAGCACGAGGGCGTCTCGGTGGACATCGGCCGGCTGGACCTGGCGGACCAGGAGGTGTACGCGATGCTGCGCCGCGCCGATGCCGTGGGGGTGTTCCAGGTGGAAAGCCGGGCACAGCTGGCCACCCTGCCCAGGCTCAACCCGCGGACGTTCTACGACCTCGCCGTGGAGGTCGCGTTGATCCGTCCCGGCCCGATCCAGGGCGGCTCGGTGCACCCCTACATCCGCAGGCGCAACGGCGAGGAAGAGGTGAGCTACGAGCACCCGCTGCTGGCCAACGCGCTGGACAAGACCTACGGCATCCCGCTGTTCCAGGAACAGCTCATGCAGATCGCGGTGGACGTGGCGGGCTTCGGCCCAGGGGAGGCGGACGAGCTGCGCAGGGCGATGGGCGCCAAGCGTTCGGCCAGGAAGATGGAGCGGCTGCGGGAACGCTTCTGCGCCGGGGCGATGCGCAACGGTGTGGATGCCGAGCTCGCGGAGCGTATCTACGAGAAGCTGCTCGCCTTCGCCAACTTCGGTTTCCCGGAAAGCCACGCCCTCAGCTTCGCCCATCTGGTGTTCTCCAGCGCCTACTTCAAGCGTTACCACCCGGCGGCGTTCTGCGCGGCCCTGCTGCGTGCCCAGCCGATGGGGTTCTACTCTCCCCAGTCGCTGGTCGCCGACGCGCGCAGGCATGGCGTGACGGTGCGCGGCCCGTGCGTCAACGCCGCGGCCGCACACACCGGGCTGGAACCGCTCGGGGAGGGGAGCGAGGAGCCCGCGGTGCGTATCGGGCTGGCTTCGGTGCGCTCGCTCGGCCAGCACGGTGCCGAGGAGATCGTCGCGGAGCGGGAGCGTGGTGGTCCGTTCACCGGCCCCGCCGACCTGGCGCGGCGGGTGCGGCTGCGGAGGGCGCAGCTCGAGTCGCTTGCCACGGCCGGTGCGTTGCACTGTTTCGAACCGGACAGGCGCAAGGCGCTGTGGGGTGCCGGTGCCGTAGCTCGGGAACAGGACGGCACGCTGCCGGGCACCGGCCTCGGAACGGCTGCACCCGAGCTGCCCGGGATGGACCCCGTCGAGCTCGCTGTCGCCGACGTCTGGGCGACGGGGCTGTCGCCGGACAGCTTCCCGACGCAGTTCCTCCGGCAGCACCTGGAGGAGCTGGGGGCGCTGCCCGCGGAGCGTCTCCACACGGTCGAGCACGGTAGCCGGGTACTCATCGGGGGTGCGGTGACCCACCGCCAGCGTCCGGCCACGGCGGGCGGGGTGACGTTCCTCAACATCGAGGACGAGACCGGGATGGTCAACGTGGTGTGCTCCCCGGGGCTGTGGGGGCGCTACCATCGTGTGGCGCGGTCGAGCCCGGCACTGCTGGTCCGTGGGGTGGTCGAGCACGACCAGCACGAGGCGGGAGTGGTCAGCGTGCTCGCCGACCGGCTGCAGCATCTGGACCTGCGGATCCCCTCGGCCTCACGCGACTTCCGGTGAGCGGTGCCGGTCGGCGTCGGGTTCGGTGTCGGCCGGCTGTGCCAACCTGGCCGCATGCCTGACATCGACGCCGTCACCGAGATCGACGCGAACTACCGGGATGCCGTGTGCGCGGGCGAGACCTGGGTCGACCGGCACTTCCTTCGCTGTGACTTCACCGAGGCGGATCTGCACGGCCTCCGTACCCAGGGATGCACGTTCACCGACTGCAGGTTCGTCCGGACCGACCTCGGCGAGTCGAGCCACGCCTCGTCTGCGCTGCGTACGTGCACGTTCCAGCGGGCGAGCCTCGGCGGAAGCTCGTGGCATCGATGCAGCTTGCTGGGATCGACGATCGTGGATTGCCGGATACGTCCCGTCACCGTCGCCGACAGCGACCTGACCCTGGTGGGGCTCGGCGGAGCCGACCTGCGCGGGACCGACCTGTCCCGGCTACGGCTGAGGGAGGCGAACCTGAGCGAGGCCGACCTGCGAGAGGTCGACCTGCGACACGCGGACCTGTCCGGCGCCCGGTTGCTGCGGACCCGGCTCGACGGGGCCGACCTACGCGGCACCGTCCTGGACGCCGACGGTCTCGTCCAGGCTTCGTTGCGCGGCGCTCACGTCGATACCGATACCGCCCTCGCCTTCGCCGCCGCTCACGGCCTGCGCTGGAGCGCTGAATGACGCTTTCAGTCCGTTTCGCGAGCTGAAAGCGTCATTCAGCGCTCCACACGGATTGAAAGCGTCATTCAGCATTCCCTAGTCGACGGGTGGGTCGCCGGGCTCGAGTTCGATCAGTACGCCGCTGTCGAGCAGCTCCTGTACGGACACGGGCAGCATGTACGCGTGACCGCCGCCCGGCTGGTTGAACCACGGGATCGCGACGCCGGTGAGCGCTTCGATGGGGCGCTGCACCCGGTAGACGTGGTAGGTCCGGTGCACCCACTCGGGCACCAGGGATCGCTCCTCGAAGGGGGTTCCCGCGATGTAGGTGAGGTTGCCGTCGGGAGAGCCGAACCGGTCCAGCTCACTGCCTGCCGGTAGCTGCCGGATCTCCTTGCCTCGGATCAGGGTCAGCGGGGGCTCGCCCGGCAGCGGCTGGATCGGCCACTGCTGTCCCGGACCCGGCTGAGCGGGCGTGCCAGGGACCTTCGACTGCTGGGAAGCCGCATCGGGAAGCTGCTGGGACTGTGCCGCTCCAGCGGCCGCCCCTGTAGCCGCCCCGGCCACCGCCGCGCCCGGTCCGGCGGCGCCTCCGGGGGCCGCTTCAGCCTCGTCCTGGGCACGGTCGGCACGGGTGACGTGCGGCGCCGCCGGTGCCGGCTGTTCTGCCAGCAGCAGCTTGCCGAGCATGAACGCGGCAGCGTCCTCGGCGTCCCCGAAGACCGCCGGGTTGGTGAGTGACTCGTCGTACCAGCCGACCCGCCACCCGTTGTCGACCTGCTCCAGGCTCCACGCGTGCCGGGCTGGTTCGCCGATGCGGAAGCGTGCGCGATCCACTCCCAGCTCGTCGAGCTTGCTGGCGAGCCGCTCGATCACGGGGAAGTCGGCGAGCGCGGCCGCGTGCGCCTCGCTGCCCGACGGTGGGCCTGCCGCGTGCCGCTCCGCAGGCTCACCTCCACCCGGTTGGGGGTGCGGCTCGGCTTGCGGCGGGGGCGCGGCCTGGTGACGGGGTGGTGGCGGAGGCGGCGCTTGCTGGGCTTGCTGGGCTTGCTGGTTGTTGCCGCCTGCGATGTAGCTGCTGGCCGCCGCGCGCTGCTCCTGACTGACCTCGGGAACGGTGAAGCCGTTGGCGCGGATGTGGGTGACGAGGTCGGGCTCGGGTGCGACGCCGTGCTCGCGGAGGTAGTAGTTGACCGCGGCCGGCCAGATCCAGGTCCCGTCGCTGTGGAAGGCCACGGGCACGGTCGGTTCGGACTGCCCGCTGAGCCGGTCGGTGTCCACGCCGTTACCCGGCAGCACCACGGGGGCGGTGTTGAGGTACTCGAGAACCTTCTCCCGCTCGTCGCTGTCCAGCTCCGTGCGGTTGATCAGCGGGCGCCCCGACGGGCCGGTGCCGTCGAACACGCGCGCGAACCGGAACCGCGGGCCGGGACGCTCTGGGCCGAGGCCCGCGAGCCGCCGCATCAACCACTCCGGGACGTTGTCGTCGGAGCGGGGGAACATGCGCAGTTCATCCGAGTAAGCCTGCGGCGGCGGCTCCATGTTCCACTGCGGTTCGTCCCGGTCGTACTCGAGGTTGTAGCTCGCCGGAGCGTCGAGCTGGTACACCGCGTTGAACCACGTGCCGCGCTGGTCGCGGTACATCCCCGCGCGGAGCTTGCCGAACATCGACGCGATGTCGTGGGTCGCGATCCACTCGCGCGTGGTCCCGTCGGTGAAGGTAACCTCGCCGTCGAGCTCGTGGTACTTGCCAACGGCGCGGTACTCGGCAGTGATGCTCTGCCAATCCTGCGGGGCTGCGCGGAGCAGGGCGAGGCCGATCTGCTTGACCAGAGTGTCCTGCTCCGTCGCGTTGAGCTGCGTCGCGTGTGCCACCTCAACATCTTGACGTGTAACCAGGGATTCTGCACAGGGGCGTGTGACAAGCACAGCCTTTGCGGCGGGCCGATTGTGAAGGATGAGCGAAATCGTCACCTCCGCGGACGGTAAGTGGCAGACGAGGAAGTTCCCGGGCGTGGCTCTGGCACTCGCCGCGGGCGGGGCGCTCGCCGTCCAGGCGCGGATCAACGGTCAGCTTGCCACCGACTTGGGTGACTCGATGCTGGCCGCGGTGATCTCGTTCGGCGGTGGGCTCATCGCCCTGCTGGCACTGCTGACGTTGGTGCCGGACATGCGCGCGGGGGTGCGCAGGTTGGTCGATGCCCTCGCCCGTCGCGTGCTGCCTCCGTGGCACCTGCTCGGAGGTGCCGGCGGTGCGATGCTCGTCGCCAGCCAGTCGGTCACCGTCGGCGTGCTCGGTGTCGCCTTGTTCACGGTCGGTGTCGTCGCGGGACAGACGATCAGTGGTCTGGTCGTGGACAGGATCGGCCTGGGGCCTGCCGGGCCGCGCGCGATCAGCGTGCCGCGCCTGGTCGGTGCGGCGGTCATGCTGGTGGCCGTGGTCATCACGATGCGAGGCGGCATCGTGGTGGCCGGCGCGGGCGCGTGGCTGCTTGTCCTGCCGATCGTCGCGGGTTTCGCCATCGCGGTCCAGCAGGCCGTCAACGGCAGGGTCGGTGCGGCCTCGGGCAACGCCATGACGGCGACCCTGGTCAACTTCGCTGTCGGCACGTCGTTCCTGGTCCTGGCATGGCTGGTGTCGCTGGTACTCAGGGGAGGGCCTACCGGCGCGCCCACCCATCCGATGCTCTACACCGGCGGCCTCATCGGCATCGGGGTCATCGCCGTGGCCGCGGTCGTGGTGCGCTGGACCGGGGTGCTCGTGCTGGGACTCGCGACGGTCGCGGGTCAGCTTGCCGGGTCGTTCCTGCTGGATGTCTTCCTGCCCGCCCACGACGAGGACGTCACCGTGGCAACGGTGGCCGGGCTGCTTCTGGCGCTGGCCGCGACGGCCTGCGCGTCGATCCCGCACAGGGAGCGGGGCTGGTCGGCTGCTCTGCGAGAATGAGCGCGTTGGGGCACGCGGTACGGCCGGCGAGGTGGCGCGTCCCGCGAGCCGCGGCACGGGATGAGGATCGAACCGGACGTTGGAGGGCAGGCTGTGGCCACGCTGCTGGATGGGAAGGCAACCAAGGACGCCGTCTTCGCTGAGCTGGAGCCCAGGGTGTCCGCCCTCGCCGAGCAGGACGTGGTGCCGGGGCTGGCTACGGTGCTGGTGGGGGACGACCCGGCCTCGCAGAACTACGTGCGGTCGAAGCATCGCGACTGCGCGGCGGTCGGCGTGCGCTCGATCAGCAGGGAACTACCCGCGGACGTGTCGCAGGCGCAGCTGGAGGCGGTGATCGACGAGCTCAACGCCGACCCCGCGTGCTCGGGCTACATCGTGCAGCTGCCCCTTCCCGAGCACATCGACACCGGCGCGGTCCTTGCCCGTATCGACCCGGCCAAGGACGCCGACGGGTTGGCTCCGAGCAGCCTGGGGAGGTTGGTGCTCGGTGAGCCGGCCCCGTTGCCGTGCACGCCGCGCGGCATCATCGAGCTGCTGCGCCGCTACGACATTCCGCTGGCAGGCGCCCACGTCGCGGTGGTCGGCAGGGGCATCACGGTCGGCCGCGCTCTCGGCCTGTTGCTGACGCGCAAGTCGGAGAACGCGACGGTCACGCTGTGCCACACCGGTACGCGCGATGTGGCCGCCGAGACTCGCCGCGCGGATATCGTCGTCGCGGCCGCGGGCGTGCCGCACCTGGTCACTCCGGACCACGTCAAGTCCGGGGCGGTCGTGCTCGATGTGGGTGTTTCCCGGGTGGACGGCGTGTTGACCGGCGATGTCGCGCCGGGAGTGGCCGAGGTCGCTGCCTACCTGTCGCCCAACCCGGGCGGGGTCGGGCCGATGACGCGAGCGATGCTGCTGACGAACGTCGTGGAGGCCGCGGAGCGGGCCCGTGGTCAGGTTCTCGCGAGCCGGGGTGCGTGATGGTCTCGCGGCTCGCCCGCTGGCGGCAGCCCGTGGTGGCCCACCTGCCCTTCGGGGTGGTGCTGGTCATGGTGGCGGCGGCTATGGTGCGGATCGCGCAGTACCACTGGCGTGAGGGCGCGGCGCTGATCGCGCTGTCGCTGCTGGCGGCGGCGCTGATGCGCGCGGTGCTGTCCACCGAGCGCGCAGGCCTTCTCGTGATCCGTGGGCGTGCCGTCGATGTGGCGTACTACTCGGCCTTCGGGCTGATGATCATGGCTGTCGCGCTGACCATCACCGGCGGCCCGTTCCACTGACGGGCTACCGGTTCGGGTTCAGGACCTCGGTGTCGGGACCGGGGTAGATCAGGCTCTCGTGGCCGTCGGAGAACCGGACGAGGTACGGCGGATGACCGTCGTCGCCACGCACCTCGAGGATCTCGGCTTGTTGCTCCCCAGCACCGACCGTGCGGCCGTGGATGAGGAGCTGGTCCCCTGTCGTCGCTTGCATGCCGACCACCTCCTTGCGCGTTCCAGGGTAGGAGAGCGCGCTGTCACGCGTCGATGGTCGGCGAGCCGGTCCACCGTGTTCGGTGAGCAGGTCCCGGTACCGTAGGTGCGTGGCTGAGGTCATCGACATGGCCGACGGCGTATGTGGGGTCATCGCACTGCGTTCGGCCGACGAGCACTACGAGGTCATCGCCGACGGGATGTTCCTCATGGATACCAGGGACGGCGAGTCGGAACGCCTGATGGTCACCAGTGTCGCCGACGAGATCGGCGCTCGCCCGGCAGGCGGTGCGCGCATCCTGATCGGCGGGCTGGGGGTCGGGTGCTCGTTGCGGGCCGCCCTGGACCATCCGGCTGTGGGCGAGGTCGTCGTCGTCGAGCGCGAGAAGGCGGTTGTCGCATGGAACACGACGGGGCCGTTGCGGCAGGTGCACGGGGACGCGCTGGCCGACGAGCGCGTGCGGGTGGTCGAGGCCGACCTGCTCGAGTGGCTCGGCCGCACGGACGAGCGCTTCGACGCGCTCTGCTTGGATATCGACAACGGGCCGACCTGGACCGTCAGCGCGAGCAACGCCGAGCTCTACACCTCGGACGGTGTGGAGCTGATGTGGTCCCGGCTGCGCGCGGGCGGGTTGCTGTCGGTGTGGGGTGCTCAGGACGACGCGACCTTCACCGCGCGGCTGCGCGCGCAGTTCACCGAGGTGCGTACCGAGACGGTCGCGGTCCGGCGGGGCGAGCCCGATGTCGTCTGGGTGGCGCGCAGGGGCCGCTGACCCGCCGGGAGGCCTTCGAGTTGCCTGCCACGAGCACGAGGAGCACCCTTTGACGGTGAGCGGGCGCCGGTGGGCGGCGTGCCGCATGCCCAGTCAGGACAGGAGGTGCCGTTGTGGGTACGTGCGAGGTCTGCGGGAACGACTACTGGATGGCCTTCGAGGTGCGCACGTCCAGCGGTCACACACACGTATTCGACTCCATCGAGTGCGCCGCGCAGCGGATCGCTCCGGAGTGCGAGCACTGCCGGTGCCGGGTGCTCGGCCACGGAGTGGAGGTCGACGGGCGGTTCTTCTGCTGCGCCCATTGCGCGCGTTCGGCCGATGCCGCCAAGGGGGCCGATATCCGCGACGCGGTCGGCGCACATCCGGGCGCGTAGCTGACCGGCGCTGCGGCGCCGGTACAGGTGTGCAGTCGATACCGTGGCCCCATGCGCCTGGATTGCCGGTGTTCGCGGTACGCCGTTTCCGTCCTCGCACCTGCGGTGCTGCTGCTCGGTGCCTGTACGGACTCGATCGCCGGTTCCGCGGCCCCTGTCACCTTCGACGGGGCCGAGCTGGTCGAGGAGCTGGCGGGCACGTGGCAGGGAGAGTACACGTGCCCGCAGGGCCGGCAAGGTATGACGTTGGTCATCGACGGCGGTGACCAGGGCGGTGACCAGGGACGGCTGGTCGTCGAGTTCTTCGAGCTCGGCCACAACCCGGGAGTCGCGGAGGGGAGCTTCCTGGCGCGCGTCACCGCCGACGAGGACGGCACCGTGGAGTTCACCCCCGATCGCTGGATCGAGCAGCCGGAAGGCTACGCGATGACTCCCCTGGTCATCAGCGATGCGATCGCGCCGGGGGCCACGCGGCTGCGTGGCGATGTCGACTCCCCGGGGTGCGGGGAGTTCGTGGTGGAGAAACAGTAGGGCGCCCCGCGCGGGCGGTCGAGGCTGCGGTCGAACATGGGGTCGAACCTGCGGGGCGAGCGTCGACGCGGCCGGGTCACGGATAGCACGATGGGGTGAGTGCTGCCCCAGCAGGCATTACTGCTGGGTAACCAGGGGACGGGCGACAGGTTGTTCCTTTACCAGTACGCTTGTACCGCTAAGAAGTGCTGACGTCGAGCTCTGTTCCGTCCGCCGGAGCACTGCAGGGTAGTCGCGACCGCCGACGGGCGGCCCCGTCTACCGGGCAGGCGGACGGACCACCGCAGGGCTGATAACTAGAGACGCGAAGATCCGCGAGAGGAGCACCCGGCGCTCATGGGCAAGATCAAAGTCCAGGGGACCGTCGTCGAGCTGGATGGCGACGAAATGACCCGCATCATCTGGCAGTTCATCAAGGACAAGTTGATTCACCCGTACCTGGATGTGAATCTCGAGTACTACGATCTCAGCATCTCCGAGCGCGACCGCACGGATGACCAGGTCACGGTCGACGCGGCGAACGCGATCGCCAAACACGGCGCCGGTGTGAAATGCGCGACAATCACCCCCGACGAGGCTCGGGTCGAGGAGTTCGGGCTGAAGAAGATGTGGCGCAGCCCGAACGGCACGATCCGCAACATCCTCGGCGGCGTGGTGTTCCGCGAACCGATCATCATCTCGAACATCCCCCGCCTGGTACCCGGCTGGACGAAGCCGATCATCATCGGCAGGCACGCGCACGCCGACCAGTACAAGGCCACCGACTTCAAGGTGCCCGGTCCCGGCACGCTCACCATCACCTACACGCCGGAGGACGGCTCCGAGCCGATGGAGTTCGAGGTCGCCCGCTACCCGGAGGGCGGCGGCGTCGCGATGGGCATGTACAACTACCGCAAGTCCATCGAGGATTTCGCACGCGCGTCCCTGCAGTACGGGCTCGACCGGGACATGCCGGTGTACATGTCGACGAAGAACACGATCCTCAAGTCCTATGACGGCATGTTCAAGGAGGTCTTCGCCGAGATCTACGAGTCCGAGTTCAAGGCGGACTTCGAGGCCAAGGGCCTGACCTACGAGCACCGACTGATCGACGACATGGTCGCGGCCTCGCTGAAGTGGGAAGGCGGCTATGTATGGGCGTGCAAGAACTACGACGGCGACGTGCAGTCGGACACCGTCGCGCAGGGCTTCGGATCTCTCGGCCTGATGACCTCGGTGCTGCGTAGCCCGGACGGCAGGATCGTCGAGGCCGAGGCCGCGCACGGCACGGTGACCCGGCACTACCGCCAGCACCAGCAGGGCAAGGAGACCTCGACCAACCCGATCGCGTCGATCTTCGCGTGGACGCGGGGCCTGGAGCACCGCGGCAAGCTGGACGGCACACCGGAGGTCGTCGAGTTCGCGCACACGCTCGAGCAGGTCGTCATCGAGACCGTGGAAAGCGGCAGGATGACCAAGGATCTCGCGCTCATCGTCGGTGACGACACGCCGTTCCAGACCACCGACGAGTTCCTCACGAGTCTGGACGAGAACCTGCAGAAGAAGATGGCCTCGCGCTGACCGGCCCGTCCACGCGACACGGCCGGGGCCCGGTCCGGATGCGGTGTTCGCGCGCCGCCCCCGCCGTACCGGGCCACTGACCGCCCTCGCTCGCCGGCCATCGGCTGCAGGCTGATTCGTTCCGGCAGCGGGTAGCCCGGCGGGCCGCCCAGGGGCCGGCAGGCACGTCGTGCGACGCGCCGACGGCCACGCAGGCATACTGGGATCAGGCGTTGGAGGTGGTCGTTGAAGCTGGCCGATAACGGCGGGGAGCTGGATCGCCCGCGACACGAGGACTGGCGGGACCGCACGTCCGTCAAGGGCGGTCCCCTCGTTCACGCGCTCGCGCGCGCGGGCTGGGGGGCGGGTGCCGCGCTCGGTGCGGTGACCGTGCCCGGCGCGGTCGTGCTCGGCGGCGCGCTCGGTGGCACCGGTATCGGCGCTGCGCTGCTTGTGCTGGCGGTACTACTCGTCGCAGGGGCTGTGCCGGGTGCCGCGCTCGGCGCGCTCGCCCAGCAAGGCGCGCGGGCATGGCTGTGTGCGCCGACCGAGCAGGAACGGCGTTCGGCCCGCTCGCGTTCGGCGCACGCCGAGCGACTGGATGCCTCGGACCTGGACGACTCCAGCCGGTGGGGTCGGCACTACCAGGCCTGTGCCGCGTCCGTCCGCGCCTTCCACGAGCTGGTGCGTACGGTCCCGGCAGGCCGGAGCCGGGACTGGCTCGCCGACATCGGTGAACGCCTGGACGGCGAACTCGCCGAGGCGTTGCGGTTGGCGCGGCTCGGCCAGCAGCTCGACAGCGGCGCGTACCAGCACGACGAGCAGGCGGCGACGCCGGAACGCATCGTCGAGCGGTTGCGCGCGGCGGAGGCCGACTTCGCAGCCACGGTCGAGCGCGCTTCGGCGATCGCCCTGGAATCCACAGGCGACAGCGACTTCCAGCACCTGCACGCCGAGCTCGACATGCTCGCCGAGCAGGCCCCGCGGCTGCGCCTTCCCGGAGGTCACGAGTAGGGGGAGCCATGACGCACGAGCGGCTGCCCGAGGAGTCCACCACCTGGACAGACGATGAGCGCGAACGCGCGGCACGGGTGCTCGACGGGCGCACGACCGTGGTGAACGTCCGCAAGTCCGGTCCGCACAAGCATCTCGTGCCGTGGCTGGTGCGGCAGGATCTGCTGACCTACGTGGGGCATGGCGGTCCCCGGCACGCCTGGCCAGAGTCCGACTTCGCCAGCCCGTTCGTCAAGCAGGCCCGCACGGACCGTGCTGCCGCCAAGCGCAGCTACGAGCGGTGGCTCGATGAGCAGGACGAGCTCTTACGCAGGCTGCGTAGCGGCGAGCTGTCCGGACGCGCGCTCGGCTGCTGGTGCGCGCCGGAACCCTGCCATGCCGACGTGCTCGCGGAGCGGGCAGGCTGAGACGTGGCGCGCGGCCGGTTGGGCCGGGCACGCCGACCGGAGTGGACCGTTCGTCGGGGGTGGCCGGTACGCTGCGCGACGTGTTCACAGTTTCCACGGTTAACGTCAACGGCCTGCGCGCCGCGGCGCGCAAGGGGTACACGTCCTGGCTCGACGACACCGACGCCGACATCGTCGCGTTGCAGGAGGTCCGGGCCGAGCCGGACCAGCTGGCGGCCGGTGTGCGTGATCCGGAGGGGTGGCACTGCACCATCGCGCCCGCCTCGGACAAGGGGAGAAACGGGGTGGCCCTGCTGTCCCGCAGGGAGCCGGACGAGGTGCGCGTGGGGTTCGGCTCCACCGAGTTCGACGCGGCGGGCCGCTACTTAGAGTACGAGTTCGACAACCTGGTCGCCGGCAGCCTCTACCTGCCGAGCGGTGAGGTGGGTACGGCCCGCCAGGACGAGAAGGAACGGTTCCTGGACGAGTTCCTGCGGTACCTGAAGACGTTGCGCGAGTACGCCGAGACTGAGGGTAAGGAGGTCCTCGTCGCAGGCGACTGGAACATCGCCCATGCCGAGATCGACTTGAAGAACTGGAAGAACAACCAGAAGACCGCAGGCTTCCTCCCGGAGGAGCGGGCATGGCTGACCAGGGTGCTCGACGAGGCCGGGTATGTGGACGTACATCGCGCGCTCGAACCGGAGGGTCCGGGTCCGTACTCCTGGTGGTCCTATCGCGGCAAGGCCTTCGACAACGACGCAGGCTGGAGGATCGACTACCAGATGGCGACACCCACCCTGGCCGGGAAGGCCGTTTCCGGCAGGGTCGAGCGCGCAGCGAGCTACGACCAGCGGTGGTCCGATCACGCGCCCGTGACGATCGTGTTCGACTGGGAGCTGTAAGCGGGAAACGCAAGAAGCCCCGGTCTCGCGAAAAGCCCTGGCAACGACGCAAGGCAGACCCGGGTCGGGTGCGGGGTTTCACTCGTCGCTGCCGTCGCCTTGCGTTGGAATGCACCGTGCCCCGCAGGGCCCCGCAGGCAGCGCGATAGGCCCAGCCGTAGACGTGTGGTGTGACCTCTGCGTCCTCGGGCACGTAGTGCACCGGCCTCGTCGGTCGTCGTAAGTCGGGCACCTCAGACATCCACCCAGCGGTCATGTCAGTCCACCTCGATCCGGTATGGGGGCCACCCATCGGGGTTGTGTTCAGCGGCGTCGATGACGCCCTCCGGAGTACTGGTGCCACGCCGAGCGCCGGGTGATCAGCTTGTTCCACGGCACCATCTGCAATACCGCGATCGCCGACATGGCCAACAAGGTCACGAGCGCTGTCATGTACACGGGTGTGCCTCCAGTCACGTCGTGTGCCTGGTAGCCGAGCTGAAGAGGGAGCGCGAGTCACGTGGGTTGTCGGTACAAGACGCGGCGGAGGCCGCTGACTGGGACCCGACGAAGCTTTCCCGTATTGAGAACATGCGTGTCGGGATCAACGGCGACGACACGCTGATCCTGTGCGAGGCGTTAGGTGTGGACGAGGACAAAGCCAATGCCTTGGCTAAGCTCACTCGTGAATCCCGTCGTCGGGGGTGGTGGCACAGCTACCACGACGTGCTTGGCGATTTCGCCGGCTTGCTGGAGCTGGAGATGGACGCCGAGCGCATCCGGGAGTGGGAAGCCGACGTGATCCCCGGCGCACTGCAGACCGAGGAGTATGCGCGTGCCGTCATCACACACGCTCACTCGCGAAGCACCCCAGATGACGTGGAGCGCCGTGTCGACCTCCGCACCGAGCGTCAGCAGAAGCTGCACAAGCGTCACGTAGAGCTGTGGTTCATCATTGACGAAGCTGCATTGTTGCGTCCGATCGGTGGGTGGGAGACCATGGCCACGCAACTTGAGCAGCTTGTCGAGTCAGCCCGGCAGCCAGGCATCACCGTGCAGGTGCTCCCGCTGGAGCTGAGCGGCCACCCGTCGATGGGAACGCCATTCACGGTGCTTGATCTGGCTGACGGTGCGCAGTATGTCTACATCGAGAGCATCACGGGCGGGCTCTACCTAGAGGAGCCCCAGGACATCAGCATGTACTCGGCCGTGATGCAGCGCCTTCAGGCCCAGGCTCTAGACTTTGATCGATCCGTGCAGACGATCAAGGGTCGAGCCGACCAGATGAGGACGCAACAATGACGCACTCGGAATGGCGCACGGACAGCTACTCAGGCGGTAGCGGCCAGTGTGTCGAGGTATCCTTCGGCGACACAGCCCGCGTGCGCGACACCAAGGACCGGCAGGGTGGCGTGTTGGACCTGTCTGACGCCGCGTGGCGAGCATTCACAACCGCTCTCAAGGTTCGTTGAGAGCGGTCAACGTGTAAAAGTCCCGGTCCGTCCATGGTGTGGGCCGGGACTTTGTCTACGGTGCTTAGCTGAGGCCTTGCTGGTACAGGTGATAGTCCCGCGTGTACGCGGCTAGCTTCTGCTCGTATTCGCGTTCCGCTCGCGAGTTGGACAGGTTGATAGCAATGGCCCACCAGGGCCATACCATGATCGCCCAACTGCCGAATGTAATGATCGTGAGTACCAGGTGAAGGAGGTGGTTGACCTTCTTCGGCGTTGGTCGTACCGGAGGCACCGGGGGCGGCGCCAAAGGTGCTTGTTTCGGGCTTTGATCATGGTGTGTCATTGACTGCCTCCTGTCCGGTACCTGCATTGTCGCACGAATCTCCTGTGTTGTTAGCGGCTCTACTCAGAAGTCGCCGGGGCGACCTGATAACCCATCGGTCGTCACACATTGACCACGCTGATGCGGTCATCGAACAGGCGAGCACGTTGTAGTTGCCTCGGACGTGCTCGTCGAACAGCTCCTGCTCGACCAGCGGTGGTCCGATCACGCGCCCGTGACGACCGTGTTCGACTGGGAGTTGCGCCGACGCCGCCGTGTCGCGGCCGGGCCGCACAGTGAGGCGTCCGGCGTCGCTCGTCGGAGTGGTTCGGGGCGGGCGAGAGCCGACACGCGTGCGGTGCGGCGTGTTTCGCGAGCGGGCAGGTGCATGATGGGGATACGCGGTCGCTCACGCGGCGTACCGCGACGGCAAGACCGGGTCGTGCGTGTTTCAGCGGGGTGGCGTCCCGCCTGTTACTCACCTCCGGTAGTTTCTGACCGTCACTGTTACTCGTGCCTCGTTCGAACGAGGGACGTGTATCGCTGGAGGTGCTTCGGTGCGTAGTCGAGTTCCGTCGCTGACGCGGAGCGTTCGGCACGTCGGAGCATGCAGTGCGCTCGTGCTCGGCTGGCTCCTCGCTTCCGCTGGGGTCGCCGCCGGCGAGCCGGAAGGTGTTGCTGGGGGTGCCATGGCAGGGTTCGCGAGTGTTTCCGGAGTTGCCGCGGCGGAGGCTCGGATAATTGTGGCGCAGGCAACACAAGCGGGTGTCCCGTTCGGCTTGCTTGGGCCCGTCGGGGTGATCGCGGTCGGACTCGGTGTGTCCGGGTTGTGCGCCGGGCTCCTCCGTGCGGCAAGTAGGCGTGGTTCCGGCGAGCGCGGTGATTCCGCTGGTCAGAACCGCACTGCTGACCCTTCGGGGCAGATCCCGTCGGCCGTTACGTCCCGAACCGCGACGTCCGGCTGGGTCGGTGACCGTGCTCGTGCAGCGGACCGGTCGACGCGCGTGGACGGATCCTCGCCGGCCTAGCGGGACCCCGCGAGACTGCGCGGTTGTTGGCCAGTACAGCGACGTGAGTCGTAGTCTCGCGATCATGGCTGATTCCACACCTCACCCCACGTCCGACTCCGCGCCGACGACGTCCGCGTTGCGCCGTGCCTTGCGGCGCGCAGAGGACGGTGTGCCGCTGGATGTGTCCGAAGCGGCGACGTTGCTGCACGCGCGGGGCGACGACCTGGAGCGCCTGCTGGGCGCGGCCTCGCGGGTGCGTGCGGCACACACGACGGACCAGGGACGCAGCGGTGTGGTGACGTACAGCCGCAAGGTGTTCGTCCCCCTCACCCACCTCTGCAGGGACCGGTGTCACTACTGCACGTTCGTCTCCGTCCCGGGCAAGCTGGACCAGCTCTTCATGGAGCGCGACGAGGTCGTGGAGATCGCGAGGGCCGGAGCCGAAGCGGGCTGCAGGGAAGCGCTGTTCACCCTGGGGGACCGTCCGGAGGATCGCTGGCCGCAGGCGCGGGAGTGGCTCGCCGCGCGAGGGTACGACTCCACGCTGGACTACGTGCGCGCGTGCGCGATCGCGGTACTCGAGGAGACCGGCCTGCTGCCACACCTGAATCCGGGGGTGATGAGCTGGGAGGAGCTGCAGCGGCTGAAGCCGGTATCACCGAGCATGGGCATGATGCTGGAGACCACGGCCGAGCGGCTGTGGTCCCAGAAGGGGCAACCGCACTACGCAAGCCCGGACAAGGAGCCAGCCGTCCGGTTGCGGGTACTCGACGACGCCGGGCGGGTCGGCGTGCCGTTCACCACCGGCATCCTGGTCGGGATCGGGGAGACCCACACCGAGAGGGCCGAGTCGCTGCTGGCGATCCGGCAGCGCGCTCGGCAGTACCGCCATATCCAGGAAGTCATCGTGCAGAACTTCCGCGCCAAGCCGGATACCGCGATGCGCTCGGAGCCGGATACGGACCTGGAGGAGCTGGCAGCCACCGTGGCGGTGGCGCGGCTGTTGATGCCGCCCGGGGTCAGTATCCAGGCCCCGCCCAACCTGGCCGGGCAGGAGCATGCCCTGCTGCTGCGTGCCGGCATCGACGACTGGGGCGGTGTCTCTCCGGTGACCCCGGACCACGTCAACCCGGAGAGCCCGTGGCCGCGGATCGAGGAGCTGGCCGGGTGGACGGCCGATGCCGGTTTCGAGCTGCGTGAGCGGCTGACCGCCTATCCCCGGTACGTCAACGCGGCCGAGAAGTGGATCGACATCCGGCTGCACGAGCACGTCCGCGCGCTCGCAGCCGATGACGGGCTCGCTGCCGGCGACTCGGTTGTCGAGGGCAGGCCGTGGCAGGAGCCGGACGGTGGGCTCGAGACGACGGGCCGGGCCGACCTGCACACCGCGATCGACACCGAGGGCAGGACAGGGGACCGCCGCGGCGACTTCGACAGCGTGTACGGCGACTGGGAGATGCTGCGCGAGGCGGTGCGCGATCGCGGCGCCCCGGAACGCATCGACTCCGATGCTCGCGACGGCCTCGATCTCGCCCGCCGAGACCCTGCCGCGTTGCTCGACCCCGCGCACGCCGACGCGGCGTTGGCGCTGTTGACCGCGGACGGCCCTGCGTTGGAATCGCTGGCCGAGCTCGCCGACGAGTTGCGCGCCGATGTGGCAGGCGACGACGTCACCTACGTGGTCAACCGCAACATCAACTTCTCCAACGTGTGCTATGTCGGGTGCCGGTTCTGCGCTTTCGCGCAGCGTGAGCGGGACGCCGACGCGTTCCGGCTGTCGGCGGAGGACGTGGCCGACCGGGCGGCCGAGGCAGCCGCCGCCGGGGCGACTGAGGTGTGCATGCAGGGCGGGATCGACCCGAAGCTGCCTGTCACGTACTACGCAGAGATCGTGCGGGCGATCAAGGCACGGGTGCCGGGGATACACGTGCACGCGTTCTCCCCGATGGAGGTGGTCTCGGCTGCTTCCAAGGCCGGGGTCAGCGTGGCCGAGTGGTTGACCGAGTTGCGCGATGCCGGTCTCGACTCCGTGCCGGGCACGGCGGCGGAGATCCTCGATGACGACGTGCGGTGGGTCCTGACCAAGGGCAAGCTACCTGCCGCCACCTGGGTCGACGTGATCAGCACCGCGCACCGGCTTGGGCTGCCGTCGAGCAGCACGATGATGTACGGGCACGTGGACCGGCCGGATCACTGGGTCGGGCACCTGCGCACGCTGGCCGGTGTGGCAGACAGGGCAGCCGAACACGGCACCGCGGGCTTCACGGAGTTCGTCGCTCTGCCGTTCGTGCACCACAACGCGCCGATCTACCTGGCAGGCGTGGCAAGACCGGGCCCGACGGTGCGGGACAACCGCGCGGTGCATGCCTTTGCGCGCCTGGCGCTGCACGGCCGGATCGCCAACGTGCAGTGCTCCTGGGTCAAGCTCGGCGAGCAGGGCACCGCGCAGGTGCTGCGCGGCGGGGCCAACGACGTCGGTGGGACTCTGATGGAGGAGACCATCTCCCGGATGGCAGGTTCCGAGCACGGCTCGGCCCGCACGATCGCCGAGCTGGAGAACCTCGCCGCGCTCGCGGGACGGCCCGCCCGCGAGCGTACGACGACGTACGGTGCGGTTTCCGCGCCCGCGAGCTGATCAGGATCGAGCTGAACCGGACGCTGCACCGGAGCCCGGTGCGTGGCCTCGTCCCCAACCGGCGTTCACCACGCCTTCGCCTGCGTACCCGCGCCGGGCTCGGGCAGTGACCGGGTCGTGCGACTGACATCACACTCACGCGTGAGCACCCGGTGATGCCGCTCGCGGAACGTGATGCTACAGCGTACCTGCGGTCGACCCGGCGCGCAGTGTACTGTCGGCTGTCTCATACCGCAGCTCGACACTTCGTTGTTTCACTGTGACGTCCCCCTGAGGGTGAACCATCGCCCCTTGCTGTTCCCTTTCGGTTCACCTGCAGTGCCCTTTCGTGTCACGTCGCCCTCCTAGCGTTCGACCTGTCCGCGTTATCGCGCGGAGGGAATCGAGCACAATACCCCGAAAGAGGTCGATCGTGAATCGCACCAGCCTTGGCCGCTTCGTTGCGTTACCGACAGCCGGCGCCCTCGTACTCGGAGTCGCGGCATGCGGTGCCGCCAACGAAGGTTCCGCGGAGGAGAGCGAGCTCGCCGGAACGATCTCCGGCGCGGGCGCCAGCTCGCAGCAGGCCGCACAGCAGGCATGGACGGCGGGCTTCCAGGACCAGTATCCGGACGTCACGGTGAACTACGACCCGATCGGCTCCGGAGGGGGCCGGGAGCAGTTCGTCAGCGGCGGGTCCGACTTCGGAGGCACGGACGCGTACCTCGATGATGACGAGCTCGCCGCCGCGCAGGATCGGTGTGCCGACTTCATCGAGGTCCCGCTCTACATATCGCCGGTGGCGATCGTGTTCAATCTGGACGGTGTCGACGAGCTGAACCTGTCACCGCGGACCATCGCCGGCATCTTCAACCAGGACATCACCGAGTGGGACGATCCGGCGATCGCCGAGGACAATCCGGACGCCGAGCTCCCGTCCTTGCCCATCAGCCCGGTGAACCGTTCGGACGAGTCCGGCACCACCGAGAACTTCCTGGAGTACTTGACCGCAGCCGCAGGCGACGCGTGGCCGCACGAGCCGAGTGGTGACTGGCCCGTCGGTGGCGGCGAGGCAGCGCAGGGGACGTCGGGTGTGGTCGAGGCGGTACGCAACGGCGACGGCACCATCGGCTACGCCGACGCAAGCCAGGCGGGCGATCTGTCTACTGTGGCCGTGGGAGTCGGCGACGAGTTCGTGAACTACTCGCCGGAGGCCGCGTCCACCGTCCTGGACGTCTCCGAGCGGGTCGAAGGCAGGGGCGAGAACAGCTTCGCCTATGAACTGGCGAGGGACACCACGGAGGAAGGCACGTACCCGATCGTGCTCGTCTCCTACGGGCTCGCCTGCACCGAGTACGACGACGACCAGGTCGGTGAGCTGGTCCGGGAGTACTTCACCTTCATGGCCAGTGAAGAGGGGCAGCAGCAGGCGGCCGAGAACGCAGGCTCCGCGCCGATCTCCGACGAGCTCCGCGAACAGATCACGCCGGCGATCGAGGCCATCGGCGCGACCTGAACGCACAGCGACCGGTCATCCGGGTAGCCGTACCCGACGGCTGCCCGGATGACGTCCTGTGCCTGCCCGGAGGCCCTGTACGGGATCACCCCGGGCCACCGGGTGACCCGGCGTTGGCCGGCTACCACGACACCAGGGAAAGGGATACCAGGCTGTGCCTTTGAGCGAAACACCCAGCGCGGTCGCTCGCCCCCGACTGCGCGCAGGCGACCGGGTCTTCGCCGGACTGTCGACCGGCGCCGGTCTGCTGATCCTCTTCGTGCTCGCGGGCGTGGCCGCCTTCCTCCTGGTTGAGGCCTGGCCTGCGCTGACCGCTCCACCGGAGGAGGTACCCGGTGGGCGTGGCGTGGCGTTGTACGTATGGCCGTTGCTGTTCGGCACCGCGCTCTCGGCCGTCTTCGCCCTGCTGATCGCCGCCCCGCTCGCGGTCACGATCGCGCTGTTCGTCACGTACTACGCGCCGCGCGCCCTTGCCCAGGGGCTCGGTTACCTCATCGACCTGTTGGCGGCGGTGCCGAGCATCATCTACGGGCTCTGGGGCTTCACGGTGCTCGCCCCGGCGACCGTGGGACCGAGCGGGTGGCTGGCCGACAATCTCGGGTTCATCCCGCTGTTCGCCGGTCCGGTCTCGGCGACCGGGCGAACCATGCTCGTCGCGATCCTGGTGCTCGCTGTGATGATCCTGCCGATCATCACAGCGGTCGTGCGCGAGGCGTTCCGTCAGGTTCCGCGGCTGCACGAGGAAGCGGCGCGCGCACTCGGCGCGACACAGTGGGAGATGCTGCGGATGGCGGTGCTGCCGTTCGGCCGTTCCGCGATCATCGGTGCGTCGATGCTGGGGTTGGGGCGCGCGCTCGGCGAGACGATGGCGGTGACGATCGTGCTCTCGGTTTCGGGAGGTGTGACGGTCAACCTGATCAGCTCGGGTAACCCGTCCACCATCGCCGCCGACATCGCGCTGCAGTTTCCCGAGTCGACCGGCCTGGCCGTCAACACGCTCATCGCCTCGGGGCTCGTACTCTTCGCCGTGACCTTCGCCGTCAACATGGCCGCCCGCACGGTGATCAACCGCCGTAGCGAGTTCTCGGGAGCGAACTGATGAGCGTGCCCACCAGGACAGAACGAGAGTCGGACCTCACGCTCACCGAAGCGGCGCCGGTACGCAGGACGCTGCCGCCCTGGGCCCCGTACGCCGCGCTGGCCGTCGCGATCGCCGTCGGCGGCACCGTCACACTCGCCGGTGTGAGCGCGGGCCTCGGCGCCGTGCTGACCGTGGTGCTCTACGTGGCCTGCGTCGTGACGGTCTCGCGGCTGGTCGAAGGCCCGCGCAAGGCGAAGGACCGCGCGGTGACCACGGTCGTCACGTCCGCCTTCCTGCTCGCGCTCGCTCCGTTGATCTCCGTGCTGGCTACGGTGATCAGCAGGGGCACGGCGCGAATGGACGTGGAGTTCTTCACCTTCTCGATGCGTGGCGTCGTCGGCGAGGGCGGTGGTGTCTACCACGCGATCACCGGCACTCTGATGATCACCGGCCTCGCGACGCTGATCTCGGTGCCCGTCGGCATGCTGTGTGGCGTCTACCTGGTCGAGTACGCCAAGGGAAGGCTTGCCACGGTCATCACGTTCTTCGTGGATGTCATGACCGGTATCCCGTCGATCGTGGCCGGGCTGTTCGCGTACGCGCTGTTCGCGCTCATCCTCGGTCCCGGAGTTCGCATGGGGCTCATGGGTGCGGTCGCGCTGAGCGTGCTGATGATCCCTGTGGTCGTGCGCTCCACGGAGGAGATGCTCAAGCTCGTGCCCAACGAGCTGCGTGAGGCGGCTTATGCGCTCGCCGTGCCGAAGTGGCGGATGATCCTGAAAGTGGTGATCCCCACGGCACTCGCAGGCATCGCCACCGGTGTCACGCTCGCCATCGCCAGAGTGATCGGTGAGACGGCGCCGTTGCTGGTGACGGTGGGGATCACGCAGAGCGTCAACCTCAACCCCTTCGACGGGCGTATGGCGACGCTACCGGTGTCGGCCTACTACCAGTACGTGAACCCGGGTGTGCCGCCGGATCCCTCTCTGGATCGCGCGTGGAGCGCCGCGCTGCTGTTGATCATCATCGTGATGGCGCTCAACCTCGTTGCCCGGCTCATCTCGCACCGGTTCGCCCCCAAGTCCGGAGGCTGAGCCTCACGGTCCCATCGCTGCGCCCCAGACCACGTCCACCGGAGACGGTGCGCAACCGACAAGTAGCTAAGGACCCCGCTGTGGCCAAACACATTCAGGTCAAAGACCTCGACATCTACTACGACGAGTTCCTCGCCGTGCAGGGCGTGTCCATGACGATCGAGCCCCGGTCGGTCACCGCGCTGATCGGGCCTTCGGGCTGTGGAAAGTCCACGTTCCTTCGCTCGCTCAACCGGATGCACGAGCTCGTTCCCAAGGCCAGGGTCGAGGGACAGGTGGCGATCAACGGCAGGGACATCTACGGCAGCAACGTGGATCCGGTCGACGTCCGTAGCGAGATCGGCATGGTGTTCCAGCGTCCCAACCCGTTCCCGACCATGTCGATCTACGAGAATGTGGCAGCGGGGATCCGGCTGAACAATGTCCGGATGAAGCGTTCCGAGCTCGACGATCTCGTGGAGCGTTCGCTCCGCTCGGCGAACCTGTGGAACGAGGTCAAGGACCGGTTGCACAGGCCGGGCGGCGGCATCTCCGGCGGACAGCAGCAACGGCTGTGCATTGCACGGGCCATCGCTGTCGACCCGGCGGTGTTGCTGATGGACGAGCCGTGCTCGGCGCTGGATCCGATCTCGACCCAGGCGATCGAGGATCTGATCAACGATCTCAAACCCGACTACACCATCGTGATCGTCACCCATAACATGCAGCAGGCCGCGCGGGTGAGCGACACGACCGGGTTCTTCAACCTCGCCGACGTCGGTCAGCCGGGTCAGCTCATCGAGATGGACACCACCGCCAAGATCTTCTCGGCGCCGCGCGAGCAGGCTACGGAGGACTACATCACCGGCCGTTTCGGCTGATCGCCCCACCGGCGTGCGTGACGTGCCGCAGGAGACGTCCGGTCACGCGCCCGCGATCCAGTGGTAGCGGCGTTCGGGGCGTCCCGCCGTCCCGTACCGCAGCCGTACCTCGGCGCGGCGCGACTCCGCGAAGAACTCCAGGTACCGCCTGGCACTCACCCGTGACACGCCGGTCGCTTCGGCGCACTCCGTCGCGGACAGGCCGTCCTCCGCGGCCAGCAGCGCGTCCCTGACCAGCTCGGCGGTCTGCGTGGTGAGGCCTTTCGGCATCCGGGGAGTCGCCGAGGACGTACCGAACACCCTGTCCACCGCTGCCTGATCCGCGTCGCTGATCTCGTGCAGCTTCTTGCGTTGCTCGGCGAACGAGGACAACCGCGCCTGCAGGGTAGCCGAGTCGAAGGGTTTGATGATGTAGTGCACCACCCCGCCGCGCAGGGCCGTGCGCACGGTCTCGGCGTCGCGTGCGGCGGTGATGACCAGGACGTCCACATCGGGCACGTCGCCGCTGCGCAGCCGGCGAAGGACGTCGAGCCCGCTCATGTCGGGAAGGTAGATGTCGAGCAGCACGAGGTCCGGTCGCCTGTCCCGTACTGCGGTGAGCGCCTCGTGTCCCGTGCGTGCCTCACCGACGACGGTGAACCCCGGAATGCGCTCGACGATTCCTCTGTGCACTCTCGACACCATGAAGTCGTCGTCGACGACAAGGACGCTGATCATGTGACACTCCCGCGCTCCTCGGTGTTCTCCGCCGGTGCCCCGTACGGTAGGTACGCGATGAACTCGGCTCCGCCCCGCACCGCGGAGCTGTCCCGGACCTCGTCACCCGGCTCCGGCCCACCCTGCTGCCGGCCCGCCGCCGCCTGCATGCGCACCTCGCCGCCGCGGCGCGCGCAGATGAGCTGGATGATGGCGAGGCCGAGGCCGCGCTCGGTGGGGTCCCCGGATTCCTTCGTGGAGAAGCCGTGCTGGAAGATCTTCTCGCTGAGCTCGCTCGGCACTCCCGGCCCGGAGTCCCGCACACGCACCCACACACCGCCGTTCCCGTCGGTCAGTTCCACCTCGACGAAACGGTCGGTGCTGTCCGCGCGACCGGAGTGGACAGCGTCGAGTGCGTTGTCGACGAGGTTGCCGACGACGGTGACCAGATCGGCGGAGAGTTCCTCGCTCGTCGGTCCGAGCGCGGTGTGCTGCGAGACGGTCAGCTCGGCACCCTGCTCGGCTGCCCTGCTCGCCTTCGCGATGAGCAGGGCGGCAAGCGAGGGGTCGGCCACTCGCGCGGTGATGTCCGCGCTGAGCCGCGCCCGCGCACCGCCGATGCGGTTGACGTACTGGCTCACTTCGTCGTACTCGCCCAGCTCGACCAGCCCGGTGATGACGTGCAGCTGGTTGTTGAACTCGTGGGCCTGCGCGCGGAGGGCCTCGGTGGTGGTGCGGGTGACATCGAGCTCGTGCTTGAGCGCGACGAGGTCGGTCCGGTCACGCATGGTGGTGACCGTTCCGGCGTGCTTTCCGTCGGTGACCAGCGGCATCCTGTTGAGTGTCACCAGCCGGTCGCCCATGGGTACGACCTGGTCGCGCCCGCGAGCGGTGGTCGTGAGGACCTCGTACAGGCCGGGGTCGAGGGCGAGCTCGTCGAGACGGCGGTGCGCGCAGTCCTGCGGTAGCTGGAGCAGCTCCGTAGCGGTGTCGTTGACCAGGGTGATCCGGTTGTCGGTGTCCAGGGCGAGTACGCCTTCCTTGATGCCGTGCAGGATGGCCTCGCGATGCTCGGCGAGCCGGGCGATCTCGGTGGGTTCCAGGCCCAGCGTCTGCCGCTTGACCCGGCGTGCCAGCAGTACGGAGCCGGTGATCCCGACCGATCCCGCGATGCCCAGGTACACGAGCAGGTTCGGGGCGGCCGTGACCAGGCGCTGGGCCAGGTCCGGGTAGCGCCGCGCTGCCGCGACCATCCCGATGACCTCGCCCTCGTCCCCGATGACCGGTACGTGCGCGAGCAGGTACTCCTCGCCGCCGATCGAGCCCATTCCGGTCCACGCGCGGCCCTCGAGCACCGGACTGTCCCCGATGTCGAGCTGCGTGTCGATATCGGCAGGGTCCGGGGAGGTCTGGATGCGCAGGTCCCTGCGCGTGATGATGAGCTTGTCGGCCCCGGAGAGGTTGCGCAGGCTCTCCGCCGTCGGCTGCAGTATGCCCTGGTTGCCCACGTCGCGTAGCCCGACGCGTACGGCCTCCCTCGTGGCTCCGGTCTCGGCGATGGCGCGCATGCGCTGGCTCTCGGACTGCCGGAATCCGGCGTCGGCCTGCGCCAGGGACACCCCGGTGATCGCGATGAGCACGAGCACGATGATCGCGAGCTGGATGGCGAGGAACTGCCCGGCGAGGGTGAGCCTGGGGCGCACGTGCCACACCTTTCGCGTCGTCGGCCGGACCGCGCGGGAGGCGGTCGTCCGGGTTCGGTCCAGGACCTCATCCTCCCTGGTGCGCGGGGTTCACGCACCCGAGCGCCCGGTGAACACAACGACCAGAACGGCCACTACCTTCACTGTCCTCGCAACGCACACAAGGGTTACCGAGCCGGCAGGCCCGCTGGTTGCATGTGGAGCACTTCACAGCCATCACATGGCAACGAGAACTCAGGGAGGTCGACATGTCTGGTACCCGTGCCCGTACGCGTGCGGTACCTGCCGCGCTCGCGGCATCAGCGTTGGTGCTGGCCGGCTGTGGCGCCGAGGGGGCAGACGACGGCGGGGAGTGGACCCCGCAGCAGCCGATCGAGATCACCGCCCCCGCCGACACCGGCGGCGGCTGGGACACGCTGGCCCGCACGAGCAGCAGGATCATGGAGGACGCCGGCCTGGTGGACCAGTCGGTCCAGGTCGTCAACAAGCCGGGCGGCGGCGGAGCCATCGGCTGGTCCTACATCGCCAACAACGCGGGTGACCCGCACAAGCTGTTCGTGACCAGCCCGCCCATCCTGTTCGTTCCGCTCGCAGGCGAGTCCGATCACGACCATAGCGACTTCACCCCCATCTCGCGGCTCGCTACCGAGTACATGACCTACCTGGTACCCGCCGACTCTCCGATGGAGACGTTCGACGACCTCGTCGACGAGCTGGAGGACGACCCGGGTGCGGTCAGTGTCGCCGGCGGGTCGGCGCCGGGCAGCATGGACCACGTCGCCCTTGCCGGTGCCGCCGACGCCGCGGGTGTCGACGCGGGCGAGCTCAACTACGTCGCCTTCGACGGCGGGGGCGAGGCCACGACCGCGCTGCTCGGCGGGCACGTCGACGCGGCCGTCTCCGGTGCCGGCGAGAGCATGGAGCTGATCGAGGCCGGAGAGGTGAAGGCACTCGCCGTGTCGGCTTCTGAACGGGTCGACGTGCTGCCGGACGTGCCGACGCTGACCGAACTCGGCGTGGACTTCACCTTCGACATCTGGCGCGGCGTCATGGGCCCACCGGACATGTCGCAGGAGGAGATCGCCTACTACGAGTCGGTCTTCGCGGAGATGATGGAGCAGGACTCCTGGAAGGAGGAGTCGAGCAAGCTCGGCTGGACCGACACCTATCAGGACAGTGCGGACTTCGAGGCCTTCCTCGACGAGAAGCACACCGAGTTCGTCGACATCCTCGACGAGGTCGGCCTCCAGTAAGGCGTCGGGCCATGACGGAGTTTCGCTTCTCGCACCGTACGATCGCCGTCGCGATCGCGGGGTTCGCGCTGGTGTACCTCCTCGGCGCGTACCACCTTCCCGGCTTCGTGGCCGTCGACGTACCCGTCCAGCCGGCGACCCTGCCACGGGGACTCGGTTACCTCCTCCTCGGCCTCGCGGCCATGCTGTTCTTCCAGCGTGCCGAGCAGGCGGAGGACGAGACCGCGACGGACGCAACGGCAACGGAACAGCCTGCCGAGCCCGACGAGGTCGGGCTCGGCAGGCTGCGGGACACCCGGCTGGAGCTGGCCGTGTTCCTCGTCGCGGCGTGCCTGTACGTGGCACTGTTCGCGGTCGCCGGGTTCGTGCTGGCCACGGCCGCCTACATCGCGTCGACGGCCTGGTACCTGGGCTACCCCAGGCATCTGGTGACCGTGCTGACCAGCGTCACCATCCCGCTCGCCGCCTACATCGGCATGTCCGAGGGGCTCGGCGTGGCGCTGCCCAACGGTCCACTCCCGTTCTAGCCCTCCGGGACCGGAACGTACGTCCTCACGGAGCCTTCCATGGATACGCTTACCCAGCTGGTGTCCGGGTTCAGCGTGGCGCTGAGCCCGGAGAACCTGCTCTTCGTGTTCGTCGGTGTCCTCGCGGGCACGATCATCGGGATCCTGCCCGGCCTGGGACCGATGACCGCGATCGCGTTGATGATCCCCGTCGCGTTCGGCATGGACCCGACCACCGCGATCATCATGCTCGCCGGTGTCTACTACGGCGCGGTCTTCGGCGGTTCGACCTCGTCGATCCTGCTCAACGCGCCCGGCATCGCCGGAACGGTGGCCACCTCGTTCGACGGCTACCCGATGGCGCGGGACGGTAGGGCAGGCAAGGCGCTCGCCGTGGCGGCCATCGCCTCGTTCGTCGGCGGCACGGTGGGTGTGGTCGGCCTGATGCTGATCGCGCCGACCCTGTCCAAGGTCGCGGTCAGCTTCGGGCCTGCGGAGTACTTCGGGCTCATGGTTCTCGGGCTGACCGCAGTCGTGTCGCTGGCGGGCAAGAACGTCACCAAGGGGCTGATCTCGGCCGTCGTCGGCGTGATCGTCGCCCTCGTCGGCATCGACTCCGCGACGGGAACCCTGCGGTTCACCTTCGACCGCCCGGAGCTGTACGAGGGCATCGACTTCCTGATCGTCGCGCTCGGTGTGTTCGCGCTCGCCGAGGTGTTCGTCTTGCTCAGCAGGCGCGGCCATGGAGGGGCGCAGGGCGGCGTGACGTCGCTGCGGCTGAGCAAGCGCGAGGTGAGGGCGATGACCCCGCCCGCGTTGCGGGGATCGGTGCTCGGCTTCTTCACGGGGGTGCTTCCCGGAGCCGGCGCGACCGTCGCATCGTTCCTGTCGTACTCGACCGAGAAGCGCATCGCCTCGGACGGGGACACGTTCGGCACGGGCAACATCAAGGGAGTCGCCGCGCCGGAGGCAGGTAACAACGGTGCCGCGATCGGGTCCTTCGTCCCGCTGCTCACCCTGGGTGTTCCCGGTTCGGGTACGACGGCCATCCTGCTCGGTGCCTTGCTCGTGCTGGGTGTGCGGCCCGGGCCGATGATGCTCGAGCAGCATCCCGGGGTGTTCTGGGGTGTCGTGGCGAGCATGTACATCGGTAGCATCGTGCTGCTGATCCTGAACCTGCCGCTGATCCCGCTGTTCGCCAAGGTGCTGAACACCCCGAAGGCGGTGCTGTTGCCGCTGGTCGTCGTGTTCTGCGTGATGGGTGTGTACGGTCTGAGCTTCAGCGTGTTCGACCTGTGGCTGCTGATCGGCTTCGGTGTGCTCGGGTTCCTGATGCGGGCTAACTCGTTCCCGGCCGCACCGCTGATACTCGGCCTCATCCTCGGCGGACTGATGGAGCGCAACATGCGGCAGGCGTTGCAGATATCCGGAGGCGACTGGTCGGTGTTCGTGACCAAACCCATCCCAGCCGTGCTGCTCGCGCTGGCGGCCGCCTCGCTGCTTCCGACCGTCGTCGGCCTGATCCGGCGCAGGCGCGCGCGGGCCGACCGCGGGTGGGAGGTTCCCGCAGCGTGACCCGGTACGCCCGCCTGTCCGTCGTCGCGGTCTCGGCGCTGCTCGCCGCCTGCACCGCCGCGCTGGGGCCGGATGAGCTCCGCGTCATCGTGCCGACACCTCCCGGCGGGGGTTTCGACCAGACCGCGCGCACCCTGTCCGGTGCCCTCGAGGAGACAGAGCTGGCCGAGGACGTGAACGTGGTCAACATGCCGGGTGATGCGGGAATGGCCGCGCTGTCCCGGGTGCGTTACGAGGAAGGTGACGAGGCACTGCTGCTGCAGATGGGCCTCGGGCTCGTTGCCACGGCCCACATCACCGGGTTCACCGGTGAGCTCGCCGAGCTCACCCCGCTCGCCAGGCTGATCGAGGAGTCCGAGGCGATCGTGGTGCCCGCCGGGTCCGAGTACGAGAACCTGCCGGAGCTGACCGACCGGCTGCGCAGGCACCCGGAGGAGATCTCGGCCGGAGGCGGCTCGCAGCCGGGCGGGCCGGACCATCTCGCCGTCATGTTGCTCGCCGAGGAGCTCGGGGTCGACCCGGGGAGCCTCGAGTACGAACCCTACGACGGGGGAGGTGAGATCCTGGCGGCGTTGCTCAGTCACGAGGTCGACTTCGCCGCTATGGGGGCTGGTGAGCACCTGCACGCCGTCGAAGCAGGTGAGCTGCGGGTGCTGGCTGTGACCGGGCCGGAGCGGGTTGCCGGTATCGACGCCCCCACGTTGCGTGAGCTGGGGATGGATCTCGAGTTCCTGAACTGGCGCGGGGTACTCGCACCGCCCGGACTGGACGAGGAGGACCGTGCGGTGCTGCTCGAGGTGCTGGACGAGCTGCGCCGGTCACCCGAGTGGGCAGCGGCACTCGAACGGTACGGCTGGTCGGAGGCTTACCTCGCGGGCTCGCACTACCAGGAGTTCCTCGCCGCCGAGGCCGAGCGCGTCGGCGACGTGCTCGACTCCCTCGGCCCGGACACGGACGGTGAGTAGGTCCCTGCTACTGAGTAGGTGAGCACGCCACTCGGTACGACACCGGCACGGTGTCCACAGCGGAACACGGCCGAACGGTTACCGTTGGCACGTGGCAGCAGATCGACGTAGGTCGGATAACCGGCCGGCCAAGGAGAAGGCGCAGCAGGTCGCCAGGGGCGCGCAGCAGGTCGTTCCGAACGTGCGGCAACGCTACCCGGCGATCGATCACCTCGTCCGTGCGAAAGAGGCGTTCGGCGAGCGGTACGGCACTCACTACGCGGCAGCGATCACGTACTTCAGCGTGCTGTCTCTCGTACCCATCCTGATGGTCGGCTTCGCCATCGCAGGCTACGTGCTGGCCGCCGATCCCACGCTGCTGGCCGAGCTGCAATCGCGACTGCAACGGGCCGCCCCCGTCGGCCTCAGGGAGACCGTCGGGGAAGTCGTCGAGACCGCAGTGGACTCTCGCGCGACCGTAGGGGTTCTGGGGCTCGCCACGGCCCTGTACTCCGGTATCGGATGGATGCGCAACCTGCGGGACGCCCTCACCGCGCAGTGGGGCCAGGAACGCAAGAAGCGCCCCCTGCTCAAGGGCACGGCTCGCGACCTGCTCGCACTCCTCGGCCTGGGGTTCGCCCTGATCGTTTCCTTCGCGTTGACCACCGCAGGGTCCACAGCGGCGAACTCGCTGCTCACCCTGGTCGGCTTGGAGGACGACCTGCTGGCCAGGATCGGGCTGACCACGCTGATGACCGTGCTGTCCCTCGCCGCGAACTGGCTGGTGTTCCTCTGGGTCATCGCGCGGTTGCCGCGCGAGCGCGTGACGTTGCGTAGCGCCGTCAAGGGCGCGCTGATCGCCGCGGTGGGGTTCGAGATCCTCAAGCAGATCGCGTCCCTGTTCATCGCCAGCGTGATGTCCTCGCCGACCGGCGCGCTGTTCGGGCCGATCATCGGGCTGCTGGTCTTCGCCAACATCGTCTCCCGCTTCCTGCTGTTCGTCACCGCGTGGACGGCCACGGCGACCGAGAACATCGTGCAGATCGTCCACCCGCCCGGCCCTGCAGAGGTACGGCCACTCGTGCATGTGCGGCGTGGACCCAGCGCCCGCCAGACCGTCGGCATCCTCGGCACCGGGGCGCTTCTCGGCGGCGGGGCGCGCTGGTTGTGGCGGCGCTCGCGTGGTAGCGCTGGGCAGCGGCCCCCGGACGGGCGCGCGGAGTGACGCTGCGTAACCGATCGGGAGCCGTGCTCTCTCTTTCGATCGATTGATCCGGTGTGGCCTGTCCGGCAACCTCTGGGGCCGGAGGTCGACCACGCCATGCCCGAACGCCCCGCCTGCTCGCCGCAGCCCGCCACCGGCCACCCGCACCACGCGGGCCGGGCCGGTGGGTTCGCCTTCCCGCGCCGGTCCCGTGCCCCGATGTTGCTGCGCCTGATGCTGGTCATCGCTCTCGCAACGGGCACGTTCACGGGCGCGGAGCGACACGCACACGCCGACGAGGTGTCCTATGTAGCTCTCGGTGACTCCTACTCGTCGGGCGTCGGAACCCGGACATACCACGACTCCGACGACGGGTGTTACCGCTCGCCCGCCGGCTACCCCGCCTTACTGTCCGCAGAGCTCGGTGGGGGTCTGGACCTCCAGGCGTGCTCCGGGGCAGGGGTGAGCGCCGTACGGGCCAACCAGCTGGACTCGCTGGATGCCACGACGACGCACGTGACCGTCTCGGTAGGGGGCAACGATGCCGGTTTCGCGAGCGTGCTGACGGCCTGCGCCCGGCCGTGGCCGTATACCTGCTGGGACGAGATCGACTCGGCGAACACGGTCATCACCGAGTCCCTGCCCGGCAGGCTGGACACGCTCTACGCCGAGATCGCCGAGCGTGCCCCGAACGCGACCGTTGTCGCGGTCGGTTACCCCCGCCTGTTCAACGGCGAGCAGTGCAACCTCGCCGCGCAGATCACGCCGAGCGAGCAAGCGGAGCTGAACGCCACGGCGGACCTGCTCGCGGAGGTGACCGGTGAGCTGGCGGCAGCACACGGCTTCGGCTTCGCCGATCCGCGCGCGGCATTCCTCGGGCACGCGGTGTGCGACAGCGCGGAGTGGATCAACGGCGTGTCGTACCCGATCCTGGAGTCGTACCATCCGAACCGGACCGGATATGCCCGTGGCTATGTGCCCGTGGTCGCCGAGCGGTTCGCTGCGGGCGTTCCGGCGGCGTAGCATGCGCCGCTACCGGCGTGGCACCTGCTTGTTCTCGCGGCGTAACGCGATGATGCCCAGCAGCGCCAGAAGGGCGACGACGGTGGCGATGACCGGCCCCAACGCACTGCCGGCCCCGGACGCGCTCGTGGCGTCGTCATCGTGTGGCGGCTGCGCGCCCTCCTGCACGGCGACGTCCGGTTCGGACTCCGGCCGGGTGACGGACGCGAGCTGGCCGACCGCATCGTAATCGCCTTCGGCGAGGTCGAAGCCGTAGTCGAGTAGCGCGGAGGCTTGCTCGGGAACCGGTATCGGGCGGGCCTCCGCGTGCAGCAGGACCACCGCGACAGTGGCGTGCTCGCGCTGCGCGGCGCCGAGGTAGGTGTGCCGCGCAGCGTTCGTGTAGCCGGTCTTGCCGCCGAGGAACCCCTCGTAGGAGTTGAGCAGCCGGTTGTCGTTGTACAGGGTGACGGGTTCCTCGTCGGGTTCGACCGAGAAGTCCATCGTGCTGGTGCGCACGGCCTCATTGAACGGGGCCTGCCCCAGGGCGTACCGGAAGATCACGCTCAGGTCGTAGGCCGAGCTGGACATGCCGGGGCCGTCAAGACCCGATGTGGTGGCTGCACGGGTGTCGAACGCCTGCAGCCGTTCGGCGAGCGTGTTCATCGCATCGAGCGCCTCCGGGATCCCACCGAGGGCGTTGCCGAGCGCGTGCGCGGCGTCGTTCCCGGAATGGATCAGAGCAGCGGTGAGCAAGTCCTCGACGGTGTAGTCCTCACCCTCGACCAGGCCGACGCAGGTACAGACCTGCGCGACGTCCTCCTCCGTCGCGGTGACGACCTCGTCCGGGTCGACCTCGTCGATGACGGTGGCCGCCAGCAGTACCTTGATCAGCGAAGCCGGCCGGTGCCTGCCGTGCGGGTCGGAGGCCGCCAGCACGTCCCCGGACTCGAGGTCGGAGACCATCCAGGCGGAAGCGGTCGCCTCCTCAGGGGGGTCCGGTGCGCCGTCCGGCAGTACGACACCGCACTCGGCCATGCGTTCACCACCGACCGGCTCCTCCGGCACGGGGAGCGGCTCGGGAGCACTCTCGCCGGGCGCCGGTTCCTCGGAGGGCACGTCGGCCGACGGGGGCGCCTGCCTGTTGGCGCAGGACTCGGGGCCGGACGGCGATCCCGGGTCGGCGTGCGCGGCAGGCGCGACCGGGCCGAATGCGATGGCGCAGGTGAGCAACGCCGAGGACAGCACAGCTGTGCATCCCCGCTGGGATGCTCCGGGCCACGACCGATGACGCACCAGCACAGGCTAACCGTGACCGGCGCTGTCGGTATACGTGGCCGTGACACTCTGTCGTGCCAAGACGGACACGTACGGTGCGGGGCGTGGTGGCGCTCACCCGGTGTGTCGGCCGGTGATCGGGGACGTGGATACTGCGGGTATGCACGCACGCCCGACCTCGATCTTCCTGCTCGCCTTCGGCGTGTGGTCCTGGGCCATCTGGCTGATGTTCGCGCGCAATCTCTGGGCCAGCGAGAGCTCGTGGGCGGCCGACGGGTCGCCGACGTCGTACTTCGTGGTGCACGCCGTGCTCACCGTGGTATCGATCGTGCTGGGTACGATCATCGGCGTGATCGGCTGGCGCGGGCTCCGTGCGAGCAGTTCCCGTTCCCTTGACGACACCACATCTCCCGCCAACGACATCGCGAAGGGGCACTGATGGACTTCCTTCACCAGCTGCTGTTGTTCCTGCACCTGCTCGGTATGGGTCTGCTCGTCGGTACGTTCCTCCTGCAGCTGCGCGGCGGGGCGGATGCGCCGCTGAACAAGGGGTGGTTGCACGGTAGCGGTGTCATGCTGATCACGGGTGCGGCCATGATGGCGCTGGACCCGTTCAGCGACAACGACCTCAACCACACGAAGCTGGGCATCAAGATCCTGGTGCTGATCGCGATCGGCGGCCTCGCGCTGGCTTTCCTGCGCAAGCCGGCCGCGCCGCGGTGGGTCGGTTTCGCTCTCGGCGGGCTCGTGGTGGTCAACGTCGGCCTCGCCGTCTTCTGGACCTAGAGGTGTGCTGAATGACGCTTTCAGTCCATCTCACGAGCTGAAAGCGTCATTCAGCAATCCTGGGGGTTACTCGCCTTCGGGGTCGGTCATCCCACGCGACAGCGGCGGCGTCGCCGAACGCCGGGAGCATGCGCTCCGATGGGCAGGCCGGTCCTGTGATGGATCTTTCCCGCGCTCGTGACGTTCGTCCAGCCGGGCTTCGGTCGCCACGCTCCGGTGTCGTTAATGATAATCGTTATGCAGATTCCGGCCATTATGAACCGCGTCCCTAGATCAATTTATTGATGCCGCGGCCCCTGGACACCGGTGATATTCTATGATGTGCCTCACACTGCGGACGGATCTTTCTGACCCGCCTGTGCTCGGCGTGAGGATCATTCGGTACACGGAGGCGAATTACGATGGCGATCGATTTCACGCTGACTGCCGAGCAACAAGAGGTACAACGCCTGGCGCGTGATTTTGCGCAAAATGTGCTGGCTCCTATTACGGAAAAGGTCGACCAGGAGCCCGACCCGTTGACAGCTTTTCAGATGGTAAAACCCGCGTACGCGGAAGCGTGCAAGCAGGGTATCGCGTTCTCGATGCTGCCCAAAGAATACGGTGGAGGCGGCCTGTCGAATGTGGATTTCGTGATAGCGGCCGAGGAGATTCAAGCGGTCGACCCGGGATTCGGGACGACGGTCCTGGTGAACGGGCTCGGTCTGATGCCTGTCTGGTACTACGGCACGGAGGAACAGAAGAAACGGTTCATCGGCGGCGCGACATCCGACACCAGCGGCGAGTTCATCGTCGGCTATGCCGCGAGTGAACCGCCGGGCATGCCCGGCGGCACCGCGAACTTCGACGCCCCGGCCGTCGGCGGGGCGGGAATGAACGTCACCGCCGTCCAGGACGGTGACGACATCGTGCTCAACGGCCGCAAGTACTGGCCGTGCAACGTCGGTGGCTGGGACAACCTCGGTGCCAACCTGAACCTGGTCATCGCCCGGACCGATCGATCCGTCGGGGGAACGGCGGGTCTCTCGGCGATTGTGGTCGAGCGGGGCACCCCCGGGGTCACCTACCGGTCGATCAGTACGTCCGCCCAGCGCAGCGCCCCGAACTGCGAGATCGTCTTCGACAACGCGCGGGTGCCCGCTGCGAATGTGATCGAGGGCGCCCGGGGCAACGGGGACCTGGTGATCAACCGAAACTTCGCCTGGTCCGGGCCGGTAGCAGGGATCGGAGCGGTCGCGGTGGCGCGGTCCGCGTACGAGGACGCACTGAGATGGGCGAAGACCTACACTGCGGGTGGTCCCAAGCCCATCTTCCACTACCAGTACCCGGGTTACGTGCTCGGCGACGTGGCGACACAGATCGAGGCGGCGCGCTACTTCTGCTGGAAGGGCGCGCACTACCTGGATCAGCACGACTATCACGGCGAGGCGCTCGGCGCGATGTGCAAGGTGCACTGCACGGAGATGCTGTTCGACTGCGTCTACAAGTGCATGCAGGTCGTCGGTGTGAACTCTGTGGACAAGAAGACCAAGTTCGACCGCTACCTGCGGGAGGCAGCGCTGCTGCCGCTGTACGACGCGGGCAACTTCGGGATGCAGCGGCGCAGGGTGCACGGTGTGATGGCCGATGAGAACTTCAACCCGCGCGCGTTCATGGATGACGAGGCGATCGAGTTCACCAAGGGAATGGAAGGGATCGACACGATCCCCGGACCCACGACCGACGAGCCGGCGATGGCGCGTTCGTGAGAGGTCTCGCACGCGACACAGCCTGCCCGTGAGCCCGACACGGCCTGCCGGCACGCCCGACACGGGGTGCCGGCAGGCACGGGCTCGGGGCCTAGACGCGCTTGAAGAGGAGGGCTTGCTTGACCTCCTGGATGGCCTTGGTGACCTGGATCCCGCGCGGGCAGGCATCGGTGCAGTTGAACGTTGTGCGGCAGCGCCACACACCCTCGGTGTCGTTGAGGATGTCCAGCCGCTCCTCGGAGCCCTCGTCCCGCGAGTCGAAGATGAACCGGTGTGCGTTGACGATCGCCGCGGGCCCGAAGTACGAGCCGTCCGACCAGAACACCGGGCACGAGGTGGTGCAGCAGGCGCACAGGATGCACTTCGTGGTGTCGTCGAAGCGTTCCCTGTCCGCCTGGGACTGGATCCGCTCGTGGGTCGGCTCGTTGCCGTAGGCGATCAGGTACGGCTTGACCGCCTTGAACGCCTCGAAGAAGGGCTCCATGTCGACATAGAGATCCTTCATCTGCGGCAGGCCCTTGATCGGCGCGACCGAGATGGTGGTTCGCTTGTTGCCCTTGGCAAGCAGATCCTTGATCAGCACCTTGCATGCCAGCCGGTTCACCCCGTTGATCTGCATGGCATCCGAGCCGCAGATGCCGTGCGCGCAGGAGCGCCGGAACGACAGCGTGCCGTCCACATAGCTCTTGATGTTGATCAGCAGGTTGAGCACGCGGTCGGTGGGCAGCGCCGGGACGTCGTAGGACTCCCAGTGCGGCTCGTCGTCGAACTCCGGGTTGAACCGGAGGACCCGGACCGTGACCGTGATCGAGCCTTCCGGTGCCGGGATCTGCGAGGTGTCGTGGGCCGCGGTGTCGGTCGGTGTCGGGCTAGCCATCAGTACTTGCGCTCCATGGGCTCGTACCGGGTGAAGACTACGGGCTTGTAGTCCAGCCGGATATCGGACGTAAAGCCGGTCAGGCCGAGTGGCGCGTTCTCCTCCTTCTGCTCGGGCAGGAGCTTGTAGCACATCGAGTGACGCATGAAGTTGACGTCATCGCGGTCGGGGTAGTCCTCCCGCGCGTGCCCGCCACGCGACTCCTTGCGTGCCAGCGCGGTGGTCACGAGCGCCTCGGCCAGGTCGAGCAGGAAGCCCAGCTCGATCGCCTCGAGCAGGTCGGTGTTGAACCGCTTGCCCTTGTCGTGCACGGCCACCCGGCCGTAGCGTTCCTTCAGCGCGTGTACATCGGACAGTGCCTGCTTGAGCGTGTCCTCGGTGCGGTACACGGCGGCGTTGGAGTCCATCGTCTGCTGCAGCTCGGTGCGGATATCGGCGACCCGCTCACCACCGGTAGCGGTGCGCAGGTGCTGCACCATGCCCTCCACCGTCTCCGCGGCGTCGTCGGGCAGCTCAACGTGCTCGGACCGCGCGGCATACCGTGCCGCGGCCATCCCGGCCCTGCGACCGAACACGTTGATATCCAGCAGCGAGTTCGTGCCCAGCCGGTTCGAGCCGTGTACGGACACGCAGGCGACCTCGCCCGCTGCGTAGAGTCCCGGCAGCACGGTGTCGTTGTCCCGGAGTGCCTCACCGTCGACGTTGGTGGGGATGCCGCCCATCGCGTAGTGCGCCGTGGGGTACACCGGAACCGGCTCGTACACCGGGTCGATGCCCAGGTAGGTGCGGGCGAACTCGGTGATGTCCGGCAGCTTCGTCTCCAGGACCTCCTCGCCGAGATGCGTGCAGTCCAGGAAGACGTAGTCCTTCTCGGGGCCCGCGCCGCGCCCCTCGAGGACCTCCAGCACCATCGAGCGCGCCACGATGTCGCGCGGGGCCAGATCCTTGATGGTCGGGGCGTAGCGTTCCATGAAGCGCTCGCCGGACTCGTTGCGCAGGATCGCGCCCTCGCCACGCGCACCCTCGGTGAGCAGGATGCCCAGGCCCGCCAGGCCCGTTGGGTGGAACTGGTAGAACTCCATGTCCTCCAGCGGCAGGCCCTTGCGGAAGTAGATACCCATGCCGTCGCCGGTGAGCGTGTGTGCGTTGGATGTCGTCTTGAAGACCTTGCCGAAGCCCCCGGTGGCGAACACGATCGACTTCGCCTGGAAGATGTGGATCTCGCCGGTGGCCAGCTCGTAGGCGATCGCGCCGGAGGCGACCGGCCCGTTCTCGGTCTCGGTCAGCACGACGTCGAGTACGTAGAACTCGTTGAAGAACTCGATCCCGTGCTTGACGCAGGTCTGGTACAGGGTCTGCAGGATCATGTGCCCGGTGCGGTCGGCCGCGTAGCAGGCCCTGCGCACCGCTGCCTTGCCGTGATCCCTTGTGTGCCCGCCGAAGCGACGCTGGTCGATGCGCCCCTCGTCGGTGCGGTTGAACGGCAGGCCCATCTTCTCCAGGTCCAGCACGGCGTCGATGGCCTCCTTGGCCATGACCTCGGCAGCGTCCTGGTCGGTGAGGTAGTCACCGCCCTTGACGGTGTCGAAGGTGTGCCATTCCCAGTTGTCCTCCTCGACGTTGGCCAACGCGGCGCACATGCCGCCCTGGGCCGCCCCGGTGTGCGAGCGGGTCGGGTACAACTTGGTCAGCACAGCGGTGCGGGGGCTCGCCGCGCCGGACTCGGTCGCCGAGGCGATCGCGGCGCGCATGCCGGCGCCGCCCGCCCCGACGATCAGCACGTCGTACTTGTGGAACTGCATTGCGAACTCCGTGTTCGATTCGGCAGTCGGGGCGGCGGTCAGCCTGCGATGTTCGGGTCGAAGGTGAAGATCACCAACGTGCCGACGGCGAGGATGAGCGCGATCGAGGCGTAGAGGAGCATCTTCAGCCAGAACCGCGTCGTGTCCTTGCGGGCGTAGTCCTCGATGATCGTGCGCATGCCGTTGCCGCCGTGCAGCTGTGCCAGCCACAGCATGGCCAGGTCCCAGAACTGCCAGAACGGTGAGGCCCAGCGGCCTGCCACGAAGGCGAAGTTGATGCGGTGCACCCCGTCGTCGAGGATGTTCATGATGAACAGGTGCCCGAGCACGAGCACCACGAGAGCCAACCCGGACAGCCGCATGAACAGCCAGCTGTAGAGCTCGAAGTTGTTGCGGCGTGCTGCGGGCCTGCGGGGGGAACGTGGCTTGTCGAGGGTGAGGGATTCGGCCGACATGATCAGTGACCCCCGAACATCGTGGAGACGGTGCGCTCGAGCATGAAGTAGGTACCCGGGATCATCACCGCGGCCCAGACGCCGATCAGACCCCACAGCATGGGGCGCTGGTACCTGGGCCCCTGCGACCAGAAGTCGACGAGCATGACGCGGATGCCGTTGAGAGCGTGATACAGCACCGCGCCGACGAGACCGACCTCGAGCAGGTTGACGAACGGGGTCTTGTAGGTCTCGATGACCGCGTCGTACGCGCTCGGCGAGACTCGCACCAGGGCGGTGTCGAGTACGTGGACGAAGAGGAAGAAGAAGGTGAGCGCGCCGGTGATGCGGTGCAGCACCCAGGACCACATGGCAGGGTCGCCGCGGTAGAAGGTTCCGCTCAGACGCGAGGCACCCGCCCGATCGCTCGTACCCGCAGGCGCGGTACTCGCAGTGACAGACATCGGTGTACGGCCTCCATTGTCTTGTGGCATACCCACGCCTGCCGGCCGCGTACCAGCCGCGCACCGCGGGGGCGTCCTCGACGCGACGGCTGAGGTCATCCCGGACCGTGGCCAACGTGGGCCTTAGTAGGGGGATGCTAGACCCGCCCGTTGTTCCCCGCGAGAACTCGGTTGGTCCGTTGTGATCGACAAGACAACCCACCTGTGATCGTCGGTGCCCGTAACCGGCGATTCGAGGGGCGAACCGGAGCCCGGGACTCGATCGAACGGGAGCTCAGCAAACAATTTGATTACGTAGTGTAGAGGTCATGTGGCATGTGTCTCATCTCCGGGTAGTGTTCTGCCGTCGTGCTCACTTCAGGGTGAATCGGCGAGAGACGAGGCGCCCGGAGTGCCGCCCCGACCGAGTGTGGAGGGTGAGTGATTGCCATGCACCGAGCAGCTGTCATTCGACTAGGAGCCGTGCTCGCGGCGTCGGCACTGGCGGTTACCGCCTGTGGTGAGGCCCCGGAGGAGACCGATGCCGGCTCGGAGGGTGACGACTTCGTCGGTTGCATGGTCACCGATGAGGGAGGCGTCGACGACAAGTCCTTCAACGAGACGTCTCATCGTGGCCTCGTGAACGCGCACGATGCGGGGACGATCTCCGACGTCCAGGTAGCCGAGTCACATTCCACCGCGGACTTCGAACCCAACGTGTCGAGCATGGTCTCCCAGGAGTGTGGCCTGATCGTCACCGTAGGGTTCATGCTCGCCGACGCGACGGCCGACGCAGCCGAGAGCAACCCCGACGAGCGGTTCGCGATCGTCGACTTCCAGTACACCGACGAGGACAGCGGCGAGCCCGTCACGATCGACAACGTCAAGCCGCTCGTCTTCAACACCCACGAGGCGGCCTTCCTCGCCGGTTACCTCGCAGCGGGGTACTCGGAGACCGGCACGGTCGCCACCTGGGGAGGAGCGAAGATCCCCACGGTGACGATCTTCATGGACGGGTACTACGACGGCGTGCAGCACTACAACGAGGTCCATGACGCCGACATCGAGGTGCTGGGATGGGACAAGGAGTCCCAGGACGGGCAGTTCACCGACGACTTCAGCAACTCCAGCCTCGCCCAGCAGTACAGCGAGAACCTCATCCAGCAGGGCGCCGACGTGATCATGCCGGTCGCCGGGCCGATCGGCGAGTCCGCGGCGGTCGCCGCACGGGACGCGGGCGATGTCGCGCTGATCTGGGTGGATACCGACGGGTACGAGTCGTTGCCCGAGTACTCCGACCTCATCCTGACCAGTGTCGTCAAGGGGATGGACACGGCGGTGGAGGAAGCCGTCGAGGCGACAGCCGACGGTGAGTACTCCCCGGACCCGTTCGTCGGGACGCTGGAGAACGAGGGTGTATCCATCGCGCCGTACCACGACTTCTCCGGCGAGATCGATGACGAGCTCGCCGAGGAGGTCGCCGAGCTCGAGCAGCAGATCATCGACGGGGAGCTCGAGGTGCAGTCCGACGCCGCTTTCTGATCCCCGATAGGGGCTGCAGGTGAAACTCGAGCTCCGCGGCATCACCAAGCGCTTCGGCACGCTTGTCGCCAACGACGACATCCGCCTCACCGTCGAACCCGGTGAGGTGCACTGCCTCCTCGGGGAGAACGGTGCCGGCAAGTCCACGTTGATGAACGTGCTCTACGGCCTCAGCGCGGCTGATGCCGGTGAGATCGTTGTGGACGACGAGCCGGTCTCGTTCTCCGGGCCCGCTGACGCGATGGCAGCGGGGATCGGCATGGTGCACCAGCACTTCATGCTCGTCCCCGTGTTCACCGTCGCGGAGAATGTCATGCTCGGTGCCGAGCAGACCCGTGGCGCCGGTCTGCTGGACGTCGAGGCGACGCGCGCGCGGATCCGGGAGATCTCCGAGCAGTACGGCTTCGACGTCGATCCGGATGCCGTGGTCGAACACCTGCCCGTCGGCGTGCAGCAGCGGGTGGAGATCATCAAGGCGCTCGTGCGGGACGCGCACGTGCTCATCCTCGACGAGCCGACAGCGGTGCTGACCCCGCAGGAGACCGACGAGCTGATGGGCATCATGCGGCAGCTGACCGCGAACGGCACGTCCATCGTGTTCATCACGCACAAACTCCGTGAGGTCAAGGCCATCGCCGACCGCATCACGGTGATGCGGCTCGGCCGCGTCGTCGGCCAGGCGCAGCCCGAGTCGACCGAGAGCGAGCTCGCCTCCCTGATGGTCGGTCGCCCGGTCAGCCTTGTGGTCGACGCCGGTACCTCCGAACCCGGAGAGGTCGTGCTCGCGGTGCGCGGGCTCACCGTGGTCGACGATCGGGACCAGCTGGTCGTCGACGACGTCTCGTTCGACGTGCGCGCCGGCGAGGTACTGGTCGTCGCGGGGGTACAGGGCAACGGCCAGACCGAGCTGACAGAGGCACTGCTGGGACTGGGGGGCAGAGCGAGCGGCTCGGTCCGGCTGGCCGGTACGGAGCTGCTCGGCCGCCCGGTGCGGGACGTACTGCGTGCCGGGGTGGGCTTCGTCCCCGAGGACCGCAGGACCGACGGGTTGGTGGGCCAGTTCACGGTCGCCGAGAACCTCGTACTCGACCTGTACGACCGCTCGCCGTTCGCGAGGGGTCCGATGCTCAGGCACTCCCGGATCAGGAGCAACGCTGCCGAGCGGGTCGGCGAGTTCGACATCCGTGCCGGCAGCATCGACACCCTGGCCAGCACGCTGTCCGGCGGCAACCAGCAGAAGGTCGTGCTGGCACGGGAGCTGTCCCGGCCGTTGAAGTTGCTGGTGGCGACTCAGCCCACGCGCGGGCTGGACGTGGGGTCGATCGAGTTCGTGCACCGGCGCATCATCGCCGAGCGGGACAACCGGACCCCGGTGCTGATCGTGTCGACCGAGCTGGACGAGGCCGGCGCGCTCGCCGACCGGATCCTGGTGATGTACCGCGGGTCCGTGGTCGGCATCGTGCCCGGTGACACCGAGCGCGACGTCCTCGGCCTGATGACCGCGGGGTACGCACCCGAGCAGGCCTTCGAGCAAGCCGCGAGGCACCCCACGCGTACCGGCCACCCGGAGCACGGCGGCGGGGACGAGGGGGAGCCGTGAGCGAGCAGGAGCACGACACGACCGCGACGTCGGGCGGCGAGCAGCGGCAGCAGGAGCCGTCGGTCTCCCAGCGGCTCTGGCGCGAGCTGACCACCGGAAGCGCGATGCTGACGGTGCTGTCGATCGTGCTGGCGCTCGCGATCGGGGGATTGCTGATCATCCTGTCCGACCCCAGGGTGCAGCAGGCCGCCGGGTACTTCGCCGACCGGCCCTCCGACACGTTCGCCGCCGCGTGGCAGTCGGTGAGCTCGGCGTACGCGGCGATGTTCCGGGGCTCGCTCGTCGACTTCGGTGAGTACTCCGTGGTCCGTGCCGTCCGGCCGCTCGCCGCGACGCTGACCAACGCCACGCCGCTGATCGCCGCGGGGCTCGCGGTGGCGATCGCGTTCCGGACCGGGCTGCTGAACATCGGCGCGGAGGGCCAGATCATCCTCGGTGCTGTCGGTGCGGGCTACATCGGCTTCACGATGGACCTTCCGGTCGTGGTGCACCTCGTGGTGGCCGTGCTCGGAGGTGTTCTCGCCGGCGCCTTCTGGGGCGGTATAGCCGGGTTCCTCAAGGCGCGTACCGGTGCCCACGAGGTGATCGTGACGATCATGCTCAACTACATCGCCCGGTTCCTGCTCGCCTACCTGCTGACCCTCGAGGCGTTCCGGCGGGCGGGCAGGTCGGATCCGATCAGCCCCTATGTCGCCGAGTCGGCCCAGCTCCCGCGCTTGTTCGAAGGCTCGCGGCTGCACCTCGGCTTCCTGCTCGCGGTGGTCGCCGCCGCGGTCGTGTGGTGGCTGCTCACCCGCAGCACCATCGGGTTCCGGCTGCGTGCCGTCGGGTTCAACGCGCACGCGGCGACGACGGCAGGAATGTCCGTCGCACGCTCGTACACGCTGGCCATGTGCATCGCAGGGGGGTTGGCCGGGCTGGCAGGCGCGAGCCAGGTGCTGGGCACCGAACGGTTCCTGTCCTCGGGGATATCGGGTGGACTGGGCTTCGACGCCATCACCGTAGCGCTGCTCGGGCGTGCGAACCCGTGGGGCACCGTGGCAGCAGGCCTGCTGTTCGGGGCGCTTCGCGCGGGTGCCGTGACCATGCAGGCGGAGACGGGAACCCCGATCGACATCGTGCTCGTCGTGCAGTCGCTCATCGTGCTGTTCATCGCCGCGCCCCCGCTGGTGCGGGCCATCTTCCGGATCAGGGTTCGCTCGCGCGGGCTCGGCGCGCCGGAAGCGAGGGGGTGGGAAGCGTGAGCACAGGGGACACCGGCAACGAGGTCGGCTCGTGGGCCGAGCGAGCACTGCGCCGCCGCTGGCGCGCACCGGTGATGTTCACGGTCCTCGGGCTGGGCGCGCTCGTGCTGTTCGGCCTGCTCGCCCCCGGTGGCGAGCGCAGCACGTTCGGGATCTCCACCGCGGGAGACATCGTGGAGATCGATCCGGTCGGCGTGCCGTCCCGGCAGGCCGCGATCCTACTCGCGTTGCTATGCCTGGCTGTCGCTGGATACGCGCTCCTGCTCACCGCCCGCGCGGAGCCCGTGCCGCTGTGGCTGTCCGTCCTGTTCGGAAGCGCATTCGTGCTGTCCTTTCTGACCTGGGCTGTCGCGGGGGAGACGATCTCACTGACCGGGGCGCTGCAGGGCTCGCTCGCACTGTCCGTTCCGCTGATCTTCGGGGCGTTGTGCGGGATGCTCGGCGAGCGAACCGGTGTGATCAACATCGCGATCGAGGGGCAGCTGCTCGCAGGCGCCTTCCTGTCTGGGGTCGTCGCGTCCCTGCTGGGCAACCTGTGGGTAGGCCTGATCGCGGCACCGGTGGCTGGCTTGCTTGTGGCCTACCTGCTCGCGGTGTTCTCGATCCGGTACCTGGTCAACCAGATCATCGTCGGGGTGGTGCTCAACGTCCTGGTGCTGGGTCTGACGAACTTCCTGTACGGCAGGCTGCTCAGCCCGCAGGCTCAGACGTGGAACTCACCCGGTCGATTCCCCCGCTGGAAGCTCCCGGTGCTCGGCGACATCCCCGTGGTCGGGCCGGTGCTGTTCGACCAGACCGTCATCGTGTACTGCATGTACGTCGCGGTACTCGTGGTGCATGTCGCGTTGTTCCACACCCGCTGGGGGCTGCGTGTGCGGGCGGTCGGGGAGCATCCCGAGGCCGCCGACACCGCCGGTATCGCGGTCAACGTGGTCCGGTTCCGCAACGTGCTCATCGGCGGTGCGGTCGCAGGCTTCGGGGGCGCCTACTTCACTCTCGGCGCGATCGGGGTGTTCAGCAGGGAGATGACCGCCGGAGCCGGCTTCATCGCGCTCGCCGCGATGATCCTCGGCCGGTGGAAACCGATGGGTGCGGTCTTCGCGGCACTGCTGTTCGGTTTCGCCAACAACCTGCAGAGCGTGCTCGGGATCATCGGCTCGCCGATTCCCAGCGAGTTCATGCTCATGGCACCGTACGTGCTGACGATCTTCGCGGTGGCGGGGCTGGTCGGCCGGATCCGCCCGCCTGCCGCGAACGGCCAGCCGTACATCAAGTCGTGACAGCCCGGCTGCTGGAGGCGGAGGTGTAACGTGTCGGCGGTGGACCCGGTCACGATCGACTGGACGCAGCTGCGTGCCGAGGCGACGGCGGCTGCGCAGAGCGCGTACTGCCCGTACTCGGGCCTACGGGTCGGTGCGGCCGGTCTGGCCGAGGACGGCCGGTTGGTGCGCGGGTGCAATGTGGAGAACGCGTCCTACGGCCTGACGTTGTGTGCCGAGTGCGTGCTCGCGGGGCAGCTCCACCTCTCCGGCGGTGGCAGCCTTGTCGCGGTGGCCTGTCGCAGCGGTGCTGGGGAGCTGTTGCTGCCGTGCGGGCGATGCCGGCAGGTACTTCTCGAGTTCGGCGGGGACGGGTGTCTCGTCGACGCCGGGGAAGGACCGACGCCGCTGTCCGCTCTCCTGCCCGAAGCGTTTCGTTGACGAGGTGTGCACATGGGACACGAACCGTTCGCCGCGGTCGACGTCATCCGCACCAAGCGGGATGCCGAGCCGCTCAGCGATGCCCAGATCGACTGGGTCGTCGACGCGTACACCCGCGGGGTGGTCGCAGAGGAGCAGATGGCCGCGCTCGCGATGGCGGTGTGCCTGCGCGGGATGGACGAGCGGGAGACGGCGCGGCTGACCGCGGCGATGATCTCCTCAGGTGAGCGGCTCGAGCTGCGCTCGGAGAGGCCCACTGTGGACAAACACTCCACGGGCGGGGTGGGCGACAAGATCACGCTGGTGCTCGCGCCGCTGGTTGCCGCATGCGGGGCGGCCGTGCCCCAGCTCTCCGGCCGCGGTCTCGGCCACACCGGAGGTACGCTCGACAAGCTGGAGTCGATCCCCGGCTGGCAAGCCGAGATGTCGGCGTCGCGACTCGTCGGCCAGCTGGCCGAGGTCGGTGCCGTGGTCGCGGCCGCGACCGAGGGCATCGCCCCTGCCGACCGCAAGCTGTACGCGTTGCGGGACGTGACGGGCACGGTGGAGTCCGTGCCGCTCATCGCGAGCTCGATCATGAGTAAGAAGATCGCCGAAGGCGCGGCGGGCTTGCTGCTCGACGTCAAGGTCGGGTCGGGTGCGTTCATGAAGACGCGGTCCCAGGCGGCCGAGCTGGCCGAGGCGCTTGTGCGGATCGGGCGCGCACACGGCGTGCGCACCACAGCCGTGCTGTCCGACATGTCGACCCCGCTGGGGCGCGCGGTCGGCAACGCCGTCGAGGTCGCCGAAGCCGTGGACGTGCTGCGCGGCGGCGGGCCGCCGGACGTGGTCGAGCTGACCGTCGTACTGGCCAGGGAGATGCTGTCACTGGCCGGTATCGACGGTCCGGACGCACCCGACCCTGCCGCCGTGCTGTCCTCCGGTGCGGCCTACGCGGTCTGGCGGGACATGATCCGTGCGCAGGGCGGTGACCCGGACGCCGAGCTGCCGCATGCGCGGGAGGTGCACCTGGTGGAAGCCGAACGCAGCGGGGTCGTCACGGACCTGGACGCGTTCGCGGTGGGGGTGGCCGCCTGGCGGCTCGGTGCCGGGCGCGCCAGGCGCGGGGATCCCGTCGCGCACGCCGCGGGCGTTCGCTGCCTCGCGCGGCGCGGGGAGCGTGTGCAGCGAGGCCAGCCGATACTGGAGCTGCACACCGACAGCCCGGAGTCGGTACCGTCCGCGCTGGACGCGCTGGCAGGAGCCGTCACGGTCGGTGCTGCCGAAGCCGCCGAAGCCGACCGTCAGCCGCTCGTGCTGGACATACGCCGCGGCTGACCGTGCGCTGCTCGCCGGGCGCTACTCGCTCTTGCCCCGGACGGTCCGCAGCTCGGGCCGCTCGCACGGGCACCGGTCCTCGGGAATGGGTACGGCGATGATGGTCGGCCCGCCCCGCAACCCCGTCGAGATCTGCTCCTTCGACCCGACGAGCTGCTTCCACAGCTCCGACTCGTCGGACAGCTCCATGTCCGGGTTACCGGCCGCCTCGCGTAGCTGGGTGGCCAGCCAGTTGATGACCTCCGCACTGCCGTCCAGGGCGCTGTGGAAGTTGGCGCGCTGCGGTTCGGCCTGCGACATCCGGGCGTCGTCGATATGGGCGTGGTAGTGGGTCTGCTTCCTCGCCATCGTCCGTCCCTCGTGCTGGTTCGCCGCCGTGGCGGTGCGGTAGGTCCGTGTACCCGCGTTACCGGGCCGGGTTGTCCGGTCACGCGCGGTGCTCCCCGAAACACGGTACTACCTCGGTACGGTCCCGTATACGCGTGCGGACTTCCTGCGCCCCGGTTCCCTACGCACGAGAGCCCCGCACCGCGGGGCTCTCGCTGATGGTGTCTTCGCGCCGCAGTGCGGCCGCGCGGCGGCTCTCTCAGCCCTCGCCGGAGGACTCGGCCGCCGGGGTCTCTTCCTTCTTCGTGCCGTTTCGCGCGCGGTTGGAGCCGCCGTTACGGGACCGCCGCGTCTGCCGCGGCGCAGGTGGTGGTTGCACGCTCTGCTGCGCGGGCTGCCCACCGCCGAGCATCAGCTCGGCGAAGGTGGCCATCGCCTCGTCGAGCTGCCCGCCGATCCGCCGCTCGGACTCCTCGTTGCTCTTGCGCACCAGCGAGCCGAGCGAGTCGGAGTCGGGCCGCTCGGAGATCGCGCCTTCCACGGTCGCGAGCCTGGCCTTCAAGGTGCCATCCAAGTCCCCGACACGGGTGGCGAGGTCGTCCTCGACCTTGCTGATCCGGTTGGTCACCTCGTCGATCCTGCCGGAGACCTCGTTGAGCTTCTCGGCGATGGCGTCGATGCGCTCGCCCGCGTCGATCGCGCTCGTCGCTTCGAGGATGTCGGAATTGATCGATTTGGCTGTGGAGCTCAGCTGCTCCTTCGTCGAGGTGTCGATCTCGTCGATGCGCTGCCTGAACTCGGTGTCGGTTGTATCCATACGCTCCCGGAGCGCGGACTCGGCGGCCTCGATGCGCTCGCGCACCGGGCCGTGTACCGCGTTGGGTACCGACTCCAGCTTGCTGTCCTGCTTGTCCAGGTGGACGTCCAGCTCATCGAGCCTGCGGTGGATGTTCTGCAGCTTGTCCTCGAGGCCGTCCATGCGCCCGGCGACACCCTCGAACTTGCCCGCGACGCCATCCAGGCGGCCGTCGAGCTGCGCGAAGGGCTTGGCCAGCTTGTCGACGATACCCTCGACGGCCCTGCTGACCGAGGCGATGGCCTTGTCCTGGGCCTCGAGGCGGGACATGGTCTCGTCGAGCCGCTCGGCAAGCACACTGACCTCGGTGCGATCCGGCAACTCGGACAGTCGCTTACGAATGGCACCGATCGACTCGACCGGGGCGATCCTGGCATAGATGTCGTCAAGGGCGTCAAAGATCTGTTGTTGCTCGCTCTCCCGCACCTCCGCGGCGCGCACGAGCATGTTGCGCATCCTGTCGAAGGAGGGGGCGAAGTTCGATTCCTGCGTCACGGCTTTGACCTTCGTCGGCACGGGCAGTGTCATGTTCCTGCGTAGGGCTTATGCACGAGGACTGCGGACAGTCTCGCGGTCTCGTTCCTCGCCCCAGCGAGCAGTACCGCTCATTCCAGACGCTGAAGCGGCCCCGCCAGCTGGAAGCGAACAACCCTCGGGGGATGGGTGTGAGCTTATCCATACGACAGGCGCGTCGTGTAACGCCCCCGCGGATTTCCCGTTACCCCAGGTCAGCCGGACGGCGCAACGTGGATTCTCGTCAGTAACCATATGGTGTGAACCTGGAGTAGACGGTGAGGGTTGTACGTCCGTTTCACTACGCCGTCGTTGGCCCGGCGGCGCTGACGGCGAGTGTAGTCCTTCGCGATCAGTGCGGGCTCAAACGGTCTTCAAAGGAGTTGACCAGCTTGCGCCATTCGGCGACCTCCTCGTCGAACGGCGGGCTCGGCTTCAACCGGGTCGGGTCCGGGTTGACGATGAACGACACCAGCCACCCGAGACGCTGGGTCGCGGCCAGCGCATCGCTCGCGCTGTCGTCGCCTGCCCAGTCCGCCACATCGGTGAGCAGTTCCACAGCGAGGTCGAGCTGGACCGGGTCCACGTACTCGATCCCGTCGGCGATGTCGGCGTCCAGACCGGCAAGCACGTAGGTGTTCTCCTCGGTGGCCTCGACGTCGAGATCACCCGTTGTGGCTTTGGTGACGACCTGGTTCCAGGTCGCGACGTCGGCGAGGTCGTTGCTGCCGAGCTCGTTCGGGTTGGCGAGCTGGCGCGCCAGCATGCGTTCCGAGCGGAACACCTGGATCTCCCCGTCCGAGCCGAGGAAGATCGGTTCGTCGTCCAGGTAACAGCGCAGCGTGAAGTACTCGTCGGTGCCGGTGACGATCTTGATCGGGTCGATTCCGACCTGGGTCCAGAAGTCGGAGCCTTCCTCTCCCGACTCGCCGGAGTACGTGCCGTCGGCGCTGACGCCCGCGCCCGCCTCGGCCGACTCCTCGTGGAAGGCGGCGAGTTCCTCGGCGGTCTCGTCCAGGGTGGCCTCGTCCACGGTCGGCACGGTCACCAGCTGGTCGATGGCGTCGAGCACGGTGTCCCACTTCTCGGAGACGGCCCCGACCAGGTCGTTCCACAGGCGGGTGCCCTCCCGTCCTCCCGCGGGGAACTTGCCTTGCTCGAGCAGGCCGAATCCCTCGTGGGCGTCGAGGACGTCGTGCACGTCGTCCAGCTCGCAGACATCGGCGATGGAGCGCACCATGCTGACCACCTCGGCGAGCTCGCCGAGCGTCCAGGAGTCGGGCTCCTCGGCCACCAGCTCGGGGACCCCGACGAGGTCGTAGGAGTGCTCGTCATCCGGGATCAGCTCGGGGACGTGCAACTGTGGCACCGAATGCCAGGCCGGGTGGTCGACAAGGTCGTGCTGCTCGGCCGTGCGGATGAACGCGGCGAGGTGCGCGGAATCGGGGAAGCCGTACAGGTCGTCCTCGTCGCCGAGGAACGCCTCCCATTCCTCACCGTCCTCGCGCCAGCGAGGAGCCCACAAGGTAACGAGATCACCCTGGGGGAGCCCAAGCTCGATCGGGACGATGTCGGTTGCCATTACATCCTCCGATGCTGGTTACGCGCTCTGGCGTGGATGTGCTCCGCGTGCGCAGCCTACGGGGTTCGGCTCGGCGACGCGATCGACCCTACCTGGGTAGGCTCGACGGGACATGACTGCAACCAGCACCTCCCTGCGCGAGAAGATCCCGTCCGACCCTGACCCGGATGCCCTGTACGAGGCGTTTTCCACCTGGGCATTCGAGCAGGGGTACACGCTCTATCCTGCGCAGGAGGAGGCGCTGATCGAGATCGTGTCCGGGGCCAACGTGATCCTGTCCACGCCGACGGGCTCGGGCAAGAGCCTGGTGGCCACGGCCGCGCACTTCGTCGCGCTGGCGCACGGGCGACGCACGTACTACACGGCGCCGATCAAGGCGCTGGTCTCCGAGAAGTTCTTCGCCCTCGTCGAGGTGTTCGGTCCCGACGCTGTCGGCATGATGACCGGGGACTCCGCGGTCAACCCCGGCGCGCCGATCGTCTGCTGCACCTCCGAGATCCTCGCCAACATCGCGTTACGCGAGGGTGACCGGGCCGACATCGGCCAGGTGGTGGCCGACGAGTTCCACTTCTACTCCGAACCGGACAGGGGGTGGGCGTGGCAGGTACCGCTGCTCGAGCTGACCGGAGCGCAGTTCCTGCTGATGTCGGCCACACTCGGCGATGTCTCGTTCTTCTGTGCCGACCTCACCCACCGGACCGGTAGGACCACCACACCGGTGACCTCGGCACAGCGCCCGGTTCCGCTGACCTACCGGTACGCGATGACTCCCCTGCACGAGACCGTCGACGAGCTGCTGCACGGTGGGCAGGCCCCGGTCTACGTGGTGCACTTCTCCCAGGCCGCAGCCGCCGAACGCGCGCAGTCGCTGACGAGTATCAACGTATGCACCAAGGCGGAGAAAGCGGCGATCGCGGAGCACATCGGGGGTTTCCGGTTCACGGCCGGTTTCGGCAAGACGCTGTCGCGGCTCGTGCGGCACGGTATCGGCGTGCACCACGCGGGGATGCTGCCGCGCTATCGGAGGCTGGTCGAGCAGCTCGCGCAGGCCGGCCTGCTGAAGGTGATCTGCGGCACCGACACCCTGGGCGTGGGGATCAACGTGCCGATCAGGACGGTGGTGTTCACCGCACTGACCAAGTTCGACGGCGTGCGGCAGCGGCACCTGAAGGCGCGGGAGTTCCACCAGATCGCAGGCCGGGCCGGTCGGGCTGGCTTCGACACCGACGGTTACGTCGTGGTGCAGGCGCCCGAGCACGTCATCGAGAACGCCAAGGCGCTGGCCAAGGCAGGCGATGACACGAAGAAGAGGCGCAAGGTGGTGCGCAAGAAGGCGCCGGAAGGGTTCGTCAACTGGACGGAGTCCACGTTCGAGCGGCTCACCCAGTCCGAGCCCGAGCCGCTGGTGTCGAGCTTCGCGGTGAGTCACGCGATGCTGCTCAACGTCATCGCGCGGCCGGGCACCGCGTTCACGGCGATGCGTCGCCTGCTCGAGGACAACCACGAGCCGCGGCACATGCAGCGCAAGCACATCCTGCGCGCGATCGCGATCTACCGCGCGCTGCGGGCCGCCGGGGTGGTCGAGGAGCTCGACGAGCCCGACGAGTACGGGCGGAGCGTGCGCCTGACCGTGGACCTGCAGTTCGACTTCGCGCTCAACCAGCCGTTGTCCCCGTTCGCGCTGGCCGCGATCGAGCTGCTCGACCGCGAGTCGCCGAGCTACCCGCTCGACGTCGTCTCCCTCGTGGAGTCCACCGTTGAGGACCCGCGCCCGGTGCTGTCCCAGCAACGGTTCCTGGCGCGTAACGAGGCGATCGCCGAGATGAAGGCGGAGGGTATCGAGTACAACGAGCGTATGGAGTTGCTCGAGGACATCGATCACCCGAAGCCGCTCGAGGAGCTGATCGAGGCGGCCTTCGAGACCTACCGGCGCGGCCACCCGTGGGTCGCGGACAACGAGCCGTCGCCGAAGTCGGTGGTCCGTGACATGTACGAGCGGGCGATGAACTTCACCGAGTACGTGCGTTTCTACGGGATCGCGCGCTCGGAAGGGCTGTTGCTGCGATACCTGTCCGATGTGTATGACGCGCTGCGGCACACGGTGCCGGACGAGGCCAAGACCGAGGAGCTCGGCGACCTGATCGAATGGCTCGGCGAGCTGGTGCGACAGGTCGACTCCAGCTTGCTCGACGAGTGGGAGCAGATCCGCGACCCGGATCCGGCCGCACGAGGGGCCTCCGGTGATCAGGTGCGTCCGCCGAGCACCCCGAGCGCGGTCACCGCAAACGAGCGGGCGTTCCGGGTCCTGGTGCGAAACGAGCTGTTCCGGCGCGTGGAGCTGGCAGCACGCCGCAACTACGACGCGCTCGGCGAGCTCGACGGCGAGTCCGGATGGGACTCGCAGGCATGGGAGCATGCGCTCGAGGAGTACTTCGCGGAGTACGACACGATCGGCACGGGTCCCGACTCACGCGGGCCTGCCTTCTTCCATGTCGAGACAGGACCCGGCCGGTGGCATGTCCGGCAGACGTTCGACGACCCCGACGGTAACCGCGACTGGGCGATTACCGCCGAGGTCGATCTCGCCGCATCGGACGAGGTCGGGCACGCGGTGGTCCGTGTTCTCGACGTGGGTGAGCTCTAGGATGTCGCCGGCCCCGCGTACCCGGCGCGCGGGGCCGGCATGTCACCGCACGGCCGTCGCGTCACACTAGGCCAGCGCGTAGATCCCGGACGCGATCGCGAAGCCCATCAGCCCGATCGTGGTCTGCATGACCGTCCACGTCTTGAGGGTGGTCTTGACGTCCATCTCCATGAACCGGCCGACGAGCCAGAACCCCGAGTCGTTCACGTGGCTCGCGGTGACCGACCCGGCTGCGAGGGCGAGCACGATCGCGGCGAGCTCGACACCGTTGAACGCGCCGGACTGCACCACGGGCTGCACAAGCCCCGCTGCGGTGATCAGCGCGACGGTCGCCGACCCCTGCGCGATGCGCAGCGCGGTGGCGATGACGTAGGCGGCGACGATCACGGGCAGGCCGATACCGTCCAGTGCGTCGGAGAGGGCATCGCCGATCCCGCTCGCCCTGAGCACCGCGCCGAACATCCCGCCTGCGCCCGTGATGAGGATGATCGCGCATACCGGACCGAGCGCCGAGTCGAGCAGCCGCTCGACGAGGTCCTTACCGCGGCCGCGGCGGGTGCCGAGCACGTACGAGGCGACGAAGACGGTGATCAGCAGGGCGACCGGTGTCGCGCCGAGCGCGCGCCACGTCGTATCCGGCTGCCTGCTCGTCCAGCCACCCGGCGGCGCGAGCCGTGTCGAGTCCGGTGTTGGCGAAGATCAGGACAAGGGGCAGCAGCAGGATGCTCACGACCGTGGCCGGGCGGGGCGGGTTCGGATCGTGCTCGGCCTGCGGGCCACCGAGGATCTCCGGCACGGGCAGGACGATGCGCTTGCCCACCCAGAGGCCGTAGAGGTAGCTGGTGACCAGCCAGGTGGGGATCGCGACGACCAGTGCCAGCACGAGCACGAGCCCGACATCCGCGCCGAGCAGCTCGGTTGAGGCGACCGGGCCGGGGTGCGGCGGGGCGAAGATGTGCATCACCGAGAACGCGCCTGCCACCGGAAGGCCGTAGCGGAGGACACCACCGCCGACGCGCCGCGCGACGGTGAACACGATCGGCAGCATCACCACGAGTCCGGCGTCGAAGAAGATGGGAAACCCGAACAGCAGCGAGGCCGTCCCCAGTGCCAGTGGTGCGCGATGCTCGCCGAACCGGGACACCAGGGCATCGGCCAGTGCCTGTGCGCCGCCGCTGACCTCGACGAGCCTGCCGAGCATGGCGCCGAGCCCCACGAGAAGGGCCACGGCCCCGAGCGTCTCGCCGAACCCGCCCGTGACGGTGTCGATGACCTCGCCTGCCGGGATCCGCGCGGCGAAGGCTGTTGCGATGCTCACCGCGATCAAGGCGAGGAACGCGTGCACACGTAGCTTGATGATCAGGAAGAGGAGCACGGCGATGGCTCCCGCCGCGATACCGAGCAGGGGGCCCGTTCCGAGGGTCTGGGTCATGAGAAGCTCCGTTGCTTGTCGTTGACGCGCGGGTCAGGCTTGCGGTCCGATAGCGAGCGTGGCCAGGGTCGTGCGGACGATCCGCTCGGGTGTCGCGGTCGAGTCGACCGTGGTCCCGTCCTCGTCGGGTCCCAGCGGTTCCAGGTCCGCCAGCTGGGACCGCAACAGCTCCGGGGGCATGAAGTGGCCGGTGCGGTGCAGCAGCCGCTCGGAGACCGTCTCCGTATCCCCGGTGAGGTGGACGAAGCGCACCCTCGCCCGCGCCCGCCGGAGGAGGTCGCGGTACGAGCGTTTGAGAGCCGAGCAGGTCAGGACCAGGTCCTGTCCGGTACCGGCGTGCTCGTCGATCCGGTCGCGGATGGCATTGAGCCAGGGAAGGCGGTCCGCGTCGGTCAGCGGAGTGCCCGCGGTCATCTTGCGGATGTTGCTCTCGGGGTGGAACTGGTCGGCCTCGGCCATCGTCCAGCCGAGCTCCTCGGCGAGCAGGGCGGCGACGGTGCTCTTGCCGACCCCGGAGACACCCATCACCACGATGGCCGTACGGGCGCTCGATCCGGCGTGTGACACGGTGCCTTCCCTCACGTGATGCGTGCGTGTGCGCTCGTCCGTAGCCACGTACGGATCAATTCGTAGTATCATTGGCGATAAAACATAGCACCATTACGCCACCCGGGGAAGACCGCGAAGCGAGATATCCTCGGTGGGTGAGCTCAGGCAGCCCGAAGGACGAGGTCAGCAGCGGCGCGCTGCACAGCACCGTGCTGGATGCGATCGGCAGGCAGATCGTCTCCGGAGAGCTCGCCGAGGGGCACGTGCTGCGTCTGGATCAACTGCAGCAGCAGGCAGGCGTATCCCGCACGGTGGCCCGCGAGACGGTACGTGTGCTGGAGTCGATGGGGCTGGTGCGCTCGCGCCGCAGGGTGGGCATCATCGTGCAGCCACGCTCGGCGTGGAACGTCTTCGACCCGTGGGTGATCTGGTGGCGGCTGGCCGGGCCCGGCAGGGACATCCAGCTGCGCTCGCTGACGGAGCTGCGCATCGCCGTCGAGCCGCTGGCCGCTGCCGCGGCGGCCAACAGCGCGACGGCACAGGACCGCGAGAGGCTGGTCGATCTCTCAGGCGCGATGCGCACCCGAGGCGAGGCGGGTGAGCTCGACGAGTTTCTGGAACTCGACATCGCTTACCACACACTCGTGCTGACATCCAGCGGAAACGAGATGTTCGCGGCGCTCACCGATGTGATCGCCGTTGTCCTGCGCGGCAGGATCAGTTTGGGGCTCATGCCGCGACACCCGGTGGCCGAAGCCCTCGACCTGCACGAAGCGGTGGCTCGCGCGATCGCGGCGCGACGGCCTGCCGACGCGGAGGACGCGATGCGGGAGCTGCTCCGTGAGGTCCGCGACGCGGTGGTACCGCAAGGCGCCTGAGTCGGGGAGCCGGCGCGACAGCACCGGTTCGCGAAGGCAGTGCGGTTCCGCGCCTACCCGTTCGGGCACGCGCGGAACCGGGCAGGGCTAAGAGTTCTGCTCCCGCCTCCGTGCCAGCAGGTCGTCAAGCAGCCCTGACGCGCCGATGCGGAACAACGTCGGGGTCGACCATCGCGGCCCGGCTGTCCCACGGACCAGCGTGAGGTACCGCAGGGCGTCGTCGGTGGTGCGGATACCTCCCGCGGGTTTGAGACCGCGGCGCTCACCGGTCGATTCGTGCCAGCCGCGGACGGCGTCGGCAAGCAGGTACATCGCGGGCAGGCTCGCGGCAGGTGAGATCTTGCCGGTCGAGGTCTTCAGTATGTCCGCACCGGCGAGCAGTGCGAGCCAGCTCGCCCTGCGTACCTGCTCGGCGGTTACCAGCTCGCCGGTCTCCAGGATCACCTTCAGCGTCGCATGCCCGCACGCCCGCTTCACCTCCGCGACCCCGTCGAAAACGGTTCCGTACCGCTCCTCGAGGAAGGCGCCCCGATCGAGCACCGCGTCGATCTCGGTCGCTCCGGCCGACACGGCGTGCTCGACCTCGGCGAGCTTGACCGGCAGCGGTGTTCTGCCCGAGGGAAAGCCACCGGCGACGCTCGCCACGCCGATACCGCTGCCTGCCAGCGACGTGGCTGCCGCCGCAACCAGATCGGGATACACGCAGACGGCAGCTACCGGGGGGACACCGTGCGCCCGCGGGTCGGGCTGGCGCGCTCGGCCGCACAGATCGCGAACGGAGCTCTCGGTGTCGGTGGCTGCGAGCGAGGTGAGGTCGAGCATTCCGATCACCGTGTCGATCAGCTCGCCGTCCGGGACGGGCACCTCGCTCGTCAACGCTGCGACCTCGGCCTGCATGTCGCCGTCGTCGATCGGCGGCATTCCGTGCAGGAAGCGGCGCAACTGCGCCTCGTCTCGGGCGGCATCCCCCGGCGCGAAGGGTAGGTCCTCTGCGGCATGCGGCATGCCCCGAGTCTAGGGCGTGGCCGGGGTGAGCCGCCCGTTAGTCGCCCTCGCCCGGCGGCAACGTGCCTCGCTTCCTCCTCGGACGCCGCTTGATCTCGACACCGCCCCAGAAGGCCAGTCCGTTGACATTCAGCACGGGACCGTCGGCGAGGGGTTCCTCTGCCTCGTTCCCGCTGCTCTCGAACGCTCCCATCAGGCCGATACCGTTGACCTCGACGTGGATGTCGTCCGGCACGATGATATCGATGCCTGCCATGATGGCCACCGCCGTGATCGTGGTGTGCCGTTCGGCGAACCGCGCCTGTCGCAGGTCGATGACCACCCCACCCCAGAAGGCGCAACTTGTGTGCTGGGGCGGTATCACCCAGCGGCCCTTGCGCTCGGTACCGGTCATGACGGCGATCGAGGTCGTCGATCCAGGGGTACCGCCGATCAGATCACCCGGCGCTCCGCCGGTGCGGGACGCCTGCTTGCCAGGCGTTGTAGCGAGGTCGGTTCCCGGTGCTTCGCCCGGCCGACCGCCCGGAAGGTCCACCGCGAGCGGTTCGAGGTCGGCGAAGGTCCTGGCGGCGTACGCCGATTCCACCCGCGTCTCGAACTCGACCATCGTCAGCCTGCCCTCGCTGAAGGCGGTTTGCAGGTGCCGGACCACCCGCTCCCGGTCCGCGTCGGAGGCACGCAGATATCCTCGGTCCGCGCCACCGTCCTGATCGTCCACGATGTGTGAGTCTAACGGCACGCAGGCGCCGGTGTGTGCCGGAACCACGAACACAGCTACCGTCTGGGAATCATGGACCTCACAGTCATCGATCACCCGCTGGCCAAGGTGCGCCTGTCCGTCATGCGTGAAGCCGGTACCGGCAACGCGGCGTTTCGTGCCGCGCTGGACGACCTCACCATGATGCTGGTGTACGAGGCGGTGCGCGGTACGCCGCTACGCACCGAGCGCATCCGGACCCCGCTCGTCGAGACGGACGGCTACCGCCTCGCGCAGCCCCCGCTGCTGGTGCCGGTGCTGCGCGCAGGGCTGGGTATGGCCGATCGCGCGCATCAGCTCATCCCGGAGGCGCAGATGGGCTTCGTCGGGCTCGCGCGGGACGAGGAGACCCTGCGGCCCGAGCCCTACATGGAATCGCTTCCCGGGGACCTGTCCGGGCAGCCCGTGTTCGTGCTGGATCCGATGCTGGCCACGGGCGGGTCGATGGAGTACACGGTGGGGCTGCTGGCCGCACGCGGCGCGGAGGAGATCACCGTGGTGTGCGCGCTGGCCGCGCCGGAGGGGGTGGAGCGGCTACGCGCGTCCGACCTGCCGGCCCGGGTGGTCACCGCCAGCGTCGACGAGCGGCTGGACGACGCCGGGTTCATCGTTCCCGGCCTCGGGGACGCCGGCGACCGGCAGTACGGACCCCGGTAGCGCCCGGACGAGATCGAGCCGAAGGGGTCCTTCGGCTCGCCACCACGCCGGGTATCAGCGGTCGGCGCCGAGCAGCGTGCTGATCGCCTCGGCCGCTTCCTCGTGCGGTACCTGTCGCTGGTCACCCGAGCCGAGGTCGCGCACGGTCACGGTGCCGTCCTGCCACTCCTCGGCGCCGACGATGACGACTGCGCGCGCGCCGGCCCGGTCCGCGCGGGTGATTTCCTTACCGAGCTTGCGCGGCTCCAGCGGGACCGAGGTGCGCAGCCCGGCCCTGCGCAGGGTGCGCGCGACCGTCCGCGCCGCGTCGTCCTGCTCGGCTGTCACCGGGATGACCACGACGTCGACCTCGCCGCGGGGAGCGGGGGAGAGGCCGTGGGTGTCGAGGAAGTCGAAGAGCGTGACATCTCCCATGCCGAACCCGATGCCCGGGATCTGCTTCGGGGTGAACAGGCCCGCCAGGTCCGCGTAGCGCCCGCCGCCGAACAGGGCGCGGTTGTTCTTGCCCGAGGTGTCGAAGACCTCGAACACGGTAGAGGTGTAGTAGGCGAGACCCCGCACGATGTGCGGATCGAAGCGGATGAGGTCGGCGGAGCTGCTACGCAGGGCGCGCACCACGTTGGAGTTGCCGGTGACCTCGTCCGGTAGCTCGTCGAGCAGGGACGTTCCGGCCCCGAGGACATCGGTGAGCCCGGCGAACTGCTTGTCGTCCAGCCCGATCTCCGCGGCGTCGGCGGCCAGGCGCTCGCTGTCGTACTTCTCCCAGCGGTCCACCAGGGCGAAGACCTCGCCGAGCTGGTCGGTCCGTACCCCGACGAGCTCGGTCAGGGCCGCGGACAGCAACTGGCGGTCGTTGACGCGGATGACGAACGTGTCCTCGTCGGCGCCGAGCGAGCGCATCATGCTGTCGATGAGCTCGAACATCTCGATCTCGCAGGCGGCGGCCTCGGAACCGAAGATGTCCACGTTGATCTGCCAGTGCTCCCGCACCCTGCCACGCTGCGGGCGCTCGTAGCGGTGGCAGTTCGGGTGGCTGTACCAGCGCACGGGGAACTGCAGCGAGCCGGCGTTACCGGCGACCATGCGCGCGGCGGACGGGGTCATCTCCGGGCGCAGCGCGAGCCTGCGCCCACCCTGGTCGGTCAGCGTGTACAGCTGCTGGTTGGCGATCTCCTCGCCGGACTTGGCCTCGTAGATCTCCGCGGGCTCCAGCTGGGGCCCGTCGTAGCGCCGGAAACCGAAGCGCTCGATGACGTCGTAGAGCCGGTGGAATACCTGGGTTCGCACGGACATCTCGTCGGGCAGGAAATCGCGCGTCCCCCGGTAGGGTGCGGTCGGCTGGTACTCGGTCACCGGGTATTCCTCGGCCAGTTCTCGTCGGGTGCGGTACCCGTCGAGGATATCGGCTCGCGCGTACCCCGCGTGTCGGGCACTGCGAAAGCCCGTGTCGGGTGCGCCGACAGTCCGTGTTGGGATCAGTGCGTCTGTGGGCCCGACACGGGGTGCTGACGGGCCCGACACGGGCTCAGCCGGAGCGTTCGCTCCCGCGGGACGAACCGATGAGCAGCGCGAGCGCTCCGCCCGCGACGCAGATCACCGCGGTGAGAGCGAAGGTCTCGCCGTACTGGGTCAGCAACGCCTCCCGGACGGCCGCGGTGTAGGCGGCCTCGGCCGCCTCGAAGGCTTCCTGCGAGGGGTACAGGGGCCGGACCGGGACGTCGAGATCGGCCGTGAGGCTGTGGAACCGGTACAACCCCCACGCCGACAGCGTGGCCAGGCCGACCAGCATGCCGGTCATGCGCGCCACGACCACCGCGGCGGAGGCGATGCCGTGCTGCAGCGGTGGAACCACCCGGAGCGCGGCCGCCGAGACGGGCGCGATGACGAGCCCGAGGCCGAGACCGACCAACGCGAGGTCCGTGTCCAGGCGGGGTAGGGCGATACCGGCGAGCTCGTGCCGCGCAGCGAGTACCTCGGCGGGCCAGCCGGACATCAGCCAGAACCCGCAGGCGGCGATCAGCATGCCGGCCGTCGCCACCCACCGCTCGCCGAGCCGGGAGCTGAGCAGCCCCCCGAGCAGGGCGCCCGCGGGAAGCGCGAGCAGGAACCGGAGCAGGAGCATGATCGCCCCCGTGTCACCCTTGCCGAGCAGCGACTGGGCGAACAGGTCGACGTTGACCAGCGTGACCATCAGCGCGGTGCCCGCCGCCGCGCTGACCGCGAGACCGGACAGGAACGGCCGCATCGCCACGCCTGCGGTATCGACCAGCTTGGTGCGTGCGCGCAACTCCCACGCCACGAGCCCCACAAGGGCCACTCCCGCGCAGACCAGCAGCGGCACTCCCCGCTCTGGCAGGACCTGCTCCCCGGGTTCGGGGTTGTACAGCCCGATCACCAGCAGGCCGAGCAGCACGGCGAGAAGCCCGCCGCCGACCACATCCACACGCGGCTTACCTGCGGATACCGACCGGTCCCTTCCGGGCGGCGCGGGCAACGCGTAGTGCACGGCCACGATCGCGAGGATCGCCAGCGGGATGTTCATCCAGAACACGCTGCGCCACCCGGCCAGTGCGGCGAGCGCGACTCCGTACACTGGTCCCAGCACCGCGCCGAGCTCCTGCGCAGCCCCGATACCGCCGAGCACGCCCGCGCGGCCGTGCCTGCTCCACAGGTCGGCGGCAAGTGCCATGGTGACCGGCAGTAGCGCGCCGCTGGCGACTCCCTGCACCACGCGCCCGGCCACGAGCACCGGCACTGTGGGGGCCACAGCAGTGAGCGTAGAGCCCGCCAGGAAGGCGGCGAGGCAGATCTGCAGTACGCGCTTGCGGCCGTAGCGGTCGGAGGCCTGCCCGAGCAGCGGCATGGCGGCCACGTAACCGAGCAGGAAACCGGTCACGACCGGGGTGAGGCGTTCCAACCTGTTCAGCGGGATCCGCAGGTCCGCCATGATCTCGTTGAACAGGCCGATCACCACGTAGGTGTCCAGTGCACCGAGGAGCACGACCATGCCGCCCGCACCGATCGCGACCGACCGCGCACGGCGCGAGCCTGCTACGGGTCCAGCCGGGTCGTCCTCCGGAGCGGTCAGCGTGGCCCCCTCGTGTTCGCTGCCTCGCGGCCGGCTCATTCGGGCGGACTCACCGTGACCGGTTCGTTGACCTCGGACAGCGTGACGTCGACGGTCGGCGTCTCGTCGCCGCCCGCTTCCGGGAAGGACAGCGTGACCTTGACGGGAAGGTGGTCCCGTTCCTCGTCCAGCCACAAAGTGATCTCCGCGTCGGACTCGACGCCGGGTATCAGCTCGTCGATGACCTGGTGTTCCACGGTACCGGTCACCCTGTGGGTCTCGGTGCCGTCGACGGTGTCGGTTCCGGTTGTCTCCGCCTCCCGCACCTGGTCGAGCAGGTGGGCCACGCCGCGCTCGGGGTCGAGCACGGCGGACGGGTCGTAGATCGAGGTGACCCGGTCGGCGGGGATCTCCTGGAAGCCTCCGGTGGGGCCTTTCAGGTAGAGGGACTCCTCGTGCAGCACGAACTCCGACTCCACCAGCTGACCACCCATCGACACGGTGGCCACGCCCTGCGCGGCCCCGTACGGCCCGCCGTCGGTCGTCAGGTCCCCCTCGACCATCTGCACGGTCAGTCCGGGCACATCGCCGGTGGCCTGCAACGCGAAGTGCGCGCTCGTGACCTCACCGGCGGAGTCGGCGGCGGCGTCCAGTAGCGTGCCCGCGGCGGGCAGGTCCTCGTCGTCCGATGTGCACGCCGCCGCGGCCAGCGCGGTCGCGGCGACCAGGCATGCCGTGCGGCGGACACGTTGTCGAAGCTGCAGCATTCCCGCATGGTAGACCGCGCGCTACGGCATGACGTTCGCGGCCAACGTGGCGCCCAGCTCCCAGCACGTATCGAGATCCTCATTGCCGGGTTCGCCGGTGACGGTCACCGGCTCGGCCGCCTTCTCCCACCCGAGCCCGGTGATGATGCTCTCGATCCCGCGGGTGGTGCCCGACGTGTCGCTGCCCCCGTGCACGTAGTAGCTGAACGGCCTCCCCCTCGTGGCGTCCAGGCAGGGATAGTAGATCTGGTCGAAGAAGTGCTTGAGCGCCCCGGCCATGTAGCCGAGGTTCGCGGTCGTGCCGAGCAGGTAACCGTCGGCCTCGAGCACATCGGACGCCGTCGCGGCGAGCGCCGGCCTGCGTACGACCGTCACGCCCTCGATCTCGTCGGTGGTCGCGCCGTCCACGACGGCCTCGAACATCGCCTGCACGTTCGGTGAGGGGGTGTGGTGCACGATCAACATAGTGGACATGACCTCACTGTGCACCACGACGTTGCCGCGTGGAGCGCGGCCCGCGTACCCCGGCGGGTGAGCGGGTGGCTCGCTCAGCCCTCGAGCAGCGCGCGGGTGTCCGCGTGCAGAGCCGAGAGGGCGTTCGCCGCAACACGCCGTGCCTGCTGCAGAGCCTCGGGTGAGCCCTGCTCAGGGGGCGGTTCGACTACCTCGAGGTAGGCCTTGATCTTGGGTTCGGTGCCGGACGGGCGCACGACGACGCGGACGCCCGCCCCGGTCAGGCGCAGCGTGTCGGACCCGGGAAGCAGGTCGTCGATGGTGACCGTACGCCCGGCGAGCTGTCGCGGCGGGTCGGACCGCAACTGCCGCATGATTCCCGGAAGCTCCCGGGAGGAGCGCACCCGTACCGTGACGGGGGCGGTCAGGTATACGCCGTGCTCGGTGGCCAGCTCGTCGAGCATCTGCCCGATCGACGAGCCTGCCGCTTTCCGGGACGCGGCGAGGTCGGCCGCGAGAACCGCGGCGGTGATGCCGTCCTTGTCCCGCACGGCTGCAGGGTCCGCGCACACCCCGAGGGCCTCCTCGTAGGCGTAGACCAGCCTGTCGCCGCCTGCGGCGCGTACCAGCCACTTGAACCCGGTCAGCGTCTCGGCGTAGCTCGCCCGGTGTGCGCGTGCGAGGGCAGCAAGCGCCGAGGAGGACACGATCGTCGTCGCGACGACCGGGTCGGGATGCCGCGCGCGATCCAGCGAGGCGAGCACGTGCTCGCCGAGCAGCGTCCCGGTCTCGTCCCCGGTCAGCATGCGGAAACCACCGGAGACGTCGTGCGAGTCGTGCCGGGTCGGGATGCCGAGGGCACAGCGGTCGGCGTCCGGGTCGAGCGCGACGGCGAGATCGGCCCGGCAGGACGCTGCGAGCTCGAGCAACCGGTCGCAGGCCCCGGCTTCCTCGGGGTTGGGGTAGGGCACGGTCGGGAAGTCGGGGTCCGGTTCGGCCTGCTCGGCAACCACGACCACGTCGTCGAACCCGGCGTGGTGCAGCGCGGCGACAGCGGTGTCCGCGCCGACGCCGTGCAGCGGGGTGAGCGCGACACGTATCCCGCGTGCGGTGCCGCGGGGCATCGTGGCGGCACGCGAGACGTAGCGGTCGACCACGGCCGGGTCGGGGCGGTCCCAGGCACGGGACCGGGTCAGGCTCCTGACCTCCGGCGCCGCCTCGATCGACGCGGAGATCTCCGCATCGGCGGGCGGGACGATCTGCGCCCCGGAGGCGTCGTAGAGCTTGTAGCCGTTGTCGCTCGCGGGGTTGTGCGAGGCGGTGATCTGGATTCCCGCGGCCGCGCCGAGGTCTCGGACGGCGAATGCCAGCACCGGCGTGGGGACCGGTTCGTCGAACACGCTGACGGTCAGGCCCGCCCCGCAGAGCACGCCGGCGGCCTCGGTGGCCAGCTCTGCGGAACCGTGCCGGGCGTCCCTGCCGACGAGCACCCTCGCGCCGGTGTGCCCGTGCTCCTCGAGCCACCTGGCGACGCCCGCTGTGGTGCGGGCCACCACGGCCCTGTTTATGCCGTTCGGGCCCGCGCGGAGCGGGCCGCGCAGGCCGGCAGTGCCGAACGTCAGCGGTCCGGACATCCGGTCGTCGAGCTCCGCGGCGGCTTCGGTGTCCCCGGACGCGGCCCGGTCGGCCAGGTCGTGCAGCTCGGCGCGGCAGCGCTCGTCGACGTCGCCTGCCGCCCATCGGCGGGCGGCCTCGAGCACGCCAGGGTCCGGTGCCATCACGTCGCCGAGATCAGCTCGACGAGCAGCTCGCCCATCCGCCTGGCGGAGGCCTGTCCCGCCGCGAGTACCTCCTCGTGGTCGAGCGGCTGCCCGGTGATCCCGGCCGCGGCGTTGGTCACAAGCGACAGCCCGAACACCTCGACCCCGGCGGCTCGACAGGCGATGGCCTCGAGCACGGTGGACATCCCGACCAGGTCCGCCCCCATCGTGCGCAGCATCCGGATCTCCGCGGGGGTCTCGAAGTGCGGGCCGGGAAGGCCCGCGTAGACGCCCTCGCGCAACGTGGGGTCGATCCGCCTGGCGTGCTCGCGCAAGCGAGGTGAGTAGAGGTCGGTGAGGTCGACGAACGACGCGCCCGTCAGTGGGGACCGCGCGGTGAGGTTGAGGTGGTCGCTGATCAGGACCGGCTGGCCGACCTCGTGGTCCTCATCGAGCCCGCCTGCCGCGTTGGTGAGCAACACGGTGCCGACGCCGGTCGCCGCGGCCGTACGCACGCCGTGGACCACCGGTTCGATGCCCTTGCCCTCGTAGAGGTGGGTGCGGCCGAGCAACACGAGGACGCTTCGCCCCCCGATCCGAAGTGAGCGAAGCGTTCCGGCGTGCCCGACGGCTCCCGGCTCGGCGAAGCCCGCCAGGTCACCAAGATCGAGCTCGGCGTCCGGTTCACCGAGCACGTCGGCGGCGGGGCGCCAGCCTGAGCCGAGCACGACAGCCACATCGTGCGCCTGCCGACCGGTCCGAGCCGCGATCTCGCTCGCCGCGCCCGCCGCCTGCCGGGCGGGGTCCTCGTGCACGTACTCCTCGCTGATAGCAGACTCCTTCCGCTTCTCGCCCGTACCGGCCGCCCGTACCGGCCGCCCGTACCGACCGCCCGTACCGACCGCCCGTACCGACCGGCTGTGCCGGTCGCTGCCGGTCGGTACCGACCTTTCCGGTCAACACCCAGGAGTATCGCAGGCAAGGGCGGACAGCGAGTCGAAGAAGATCTCCTCGAGGTCGCCGATCTGCTCCGAGAGGAACACCTCACCGCCGGTGATCTCGGATATCTCCGTCAGCTCCGCGGGGTCTACGTCGGTGCCGAGGCCGATGAACACGACCGGCACCGCCTTCCCGGCGCCGGTGTGCGAGTCGAGCTCGGCGAGGAGCTCCTCCCGTGAGATGCCGTCCGGGTTCTCGTCCGCGCCGTCGGTGAAGATGATGATCACACTGAGCTGTTCCTCGTCGCGGGCGTCGAGCATCTCCTCGTAGGCGGCCAGCGTGGTGTCGTACAGGGCTGTGGGGCCGCCCGGCTCGGAAACCTTCTCGTCGAGCTTCTGCGGCAGACCATCGGCGAGGTGCGTGCTCACCTCCTGCCACGGGGACAGGAGCCTGTGATGCTTGTCACCGTCGAGTTCGTGACCGAACTCCCAGTGGGAGACATCGGTGCCCGGCCGGAGCAGGTGCATTCCCTGGGCGACGGCGTCCACGGTGGCTTCCATCCGGGTGACCTCGGTGCCCGGGACGGCGGCGTTCATGGAGCCGGACACGTCGAGCACCACAAGCATCCTGCCTTCCTTGGACACCGTGGACCACTTCTCAAGGGCCGACTCGGCGCGGTCGGAGCTCGGTGGCGGTCCCACGGGGCCTGCGTCGGTGCGCACCGCCCGGTTCACGGCGGCATCGGATTCCGCGTGCCCCGTGGCCGTCTCCATGGCGTTCCCGGAGAGCACGCCATCCACGTCGCGGAAGCCGTGCGCGGCAAGCCGCTCGGCGGCGGCCTCACTGAACAACGCGTCGCGGAACAGCTCGGCGGACTCGCGTCGCTCGTCATCGCCGTCGGCGAGCACGACGGCCGGGTAGTCCAGCCACGGCGTGGGTACCTCGGGGTAGGCAGTCACGATCGGCGCCGGGCTGTCCTTCTCCTCGTGCGTACCGGGGATCACCTGCTGTTCGCTTGTGGGGAAGGCGTCGACTGTGGGCTCCGTTCCTCCTCCTGGAAGCCGGTTGAACGGGTTGTCCGATGGCGCGATCGCGTGCTTGGCCATCGCCTGCACGATGCGTGTGCGGGTGCCGTCGTCCCAGTCGTGCGCGCCGATGCTCATCACCGCGATCAGCGAGGCGGCGCTGGCGTTGGGGTCCACAGCGCCGGGCACGGCGTCCTCGTGGAGTACGCGGGTCCAGGTGAGCTGCTCATCCGGCCACCCGACGTCGCTCGCGTGCTCGTCGGTTGTCGCCAGCACGACCGGGCTGGTCGCTATCGAGGAGCCGTGCTCGGGTACGGACTCGTCCTCGGCGTGGGTTCGTTTGAGCCAGAGCGTGGAGTCGGGGATCCACAGGGCGGTGCTGCCGTCCCCGGCGTGGTCCGGGCCCCCGTTGTCGGCGTGGTAGGCCCCGGCCACCGACGCCGGCTCGGTGGCACGGATCTCGGGGTCGAGACAGGCTGCCTTTCCGTCCGCGTCCGGGAGGTCCTCTTCGGCGAACTCGGTGAGAGCGGGCGCGATGCTCGGGGCCGCATCCACGATGAACGGCTCGTCGCCGCCGCAGCCTGGCCCGTCGAAGACTCCCCAGGCCAGCCCCGCGGCCGCGACGAGAGCCGCGACGAGGCCGGAGACCGCCGCCGCGATCGTCCCGGTACGCCGCCGTGCGCGCGGGCCGGAGCGATGTCGTCCACTCACGGTGCGTGCCCCCATATCGTTCCATTGATCACTCAGTCAGGTGATTTTTCGCTATTGTGCTACGGAGTGCAAGGCTTCCCGGTCGCAGGCTCTCGAGTGCGGCTACCGGCACGGAGGCAGCATGCGGGCGCCGGGCCCGTGCGGTCGCCGCGCGTCAGCCGAGCACCGTGAAGCCCGGCGCGACCCGTTCGGTCAGCATCCGGTGCCCGGCGTCCTCGTCGCGGGTGGGCACGGTCACGCCGACCAGCCACATCTCGTTGCCGGATCGTGCGAGGTGGGCTGTCGTGGTGCGCCTCGGTACATGCGCTTCGTGGTCGCCGTCGGCAGGAACGCGGTAGCATACGGCCGTCGACGCTTCTGTGCCTTCGGGCGGATCCACGACTTCCCGCGTACCGAGCTCGATGCCTCCCCTGTGCACCTCCGTATGGAGCTCGTCGAGGTAGTCGTCGAGTTCGTAATGGACGAAGTAGTCCGGGAAACGCTCGACCGTGATGACGGCGGCTCCGTCGCCGGAGACGTACTCGGTCCGGGTGCTCGCCGGTAGCTCGCGGAAGTCGTGCCTGCTCACGAAGGTGGCCCACCCCTGCGGGACGGGGACGGTGAACGGTGCAGCACCGGCCCCGCTCGTGCTGCCCGCGTTTCCCGTGCGGCTGCCGTACCGGTAGGCGTACTCGCCGGTGGAACCGTCGCCTGCCCCGCCGCCGAGCGCGGTGGCAGGCAGGATCTCGGCACCTGCTGTCCAGCGTGTGGCTGCGGTGCCTGCCAAGGCGGACAGGCAGAACAGCAGCACGGCCGCCACGGCGAGCGCCACCGAGGTCGCCGGACCGCCGGTGCTGGCCGTGTCCCGCTCGCGGAACGGCAACGGCCCGGGGTCGGTTGCCAGCGGCGCCGCCGGCTCGGGGGCGGCCTCCTCCTGCGGGGAGTCCGGGGTGGCACCTGCGCCGCGCGCAGCGCCGGGCGGCCCGGCACCCTCCGGAGCACCGTCGGCCCCGACTCCCGTGTGCGGAAACAACGATTCCTGGAACAGCTGCGCGCCGGGCGCGGCTCGGTGGGCGGCGAGTGCCTGCCGAACCTCGGGCGGTCTCGGCCGGAGCCGGGGGTCCTTCTGCATCAGCGCGGTGACGATGTCGGAGAGAGGGCCGTCCGGCAGCCGCGGTACGGGGTCGTGCGAAACCGCGCGGACCGTCGCCATGGCGTCGTCGGCCTCGTCGTACGGCGGGTGCCCGGACAGCGCGGCGAACACGGTCGCGCCGAGTCCCCACAGGTCGGCCTCCGGGCCCGCGCCGTGCCCGGAGGCGACCTCGGGGGCCATGTACGCGGGGGAGCCGAGCAGGAGGTGCCCGCTGTCCCGCGCCGCGTCGGTGGCGTGCGCGGCGATCCCGAAGTCGGTGAGCTTGGCCCTGCCGTCCCGGCAGACCAGCACGTTGCCGGGTTTGACGTCGCGGTGGGTGACCCCTGCGGCCTCCGCTGCCTCCAACGCCGCGGCGACCGCGTCGGCGACCGTGGCGACCTGTGGCACCGACAGCGGCCCGAGGTCGGCGATGAGCCCTGCGAGGTTGCGTGCCGGTAGCAGCTCCATCACGATGCACGGCTCGCCGCCGGAGGTGACCACGTCGTGCAGGGTGATCACGTTGGGGTGGCTGATCCCAGCGACGGCGCGGGCCTCGCGCAGCGTGCGCTGCCGCATCCGCTCAGCCGTCTCGGCGGGTAGGGCGTGCTCGAGGTACACGAGCTTGACGGCCACCCATCGATGCAGGAAGTCGTCGAAGGCCGACCACACGGTGCCCATCGCCCCGGTGCCGAGCGGGACGTGCAGGCGGTAGCGGTCCGCGACGACGAGAGGCTCGCCGGCGCTCCCGCCCGCGGGACCTGAATCGTGCGATGCCACACACGTATTGTGTCGGACGCAGCTCGCTGTGTCCGAGCTGACGAGGTCGAATGCACCGGAACGTGGCCCGATCGAGTCGCGCGAGGGCGACCCGCGTCACATCGTGTCGCGTGCGTTTGGCTTTAGCATGGCGAGTTATGACAACGTCGTCCGCGCCAGAGGAACTCACCCTTGGCGGCGAGTTCCCGACCCCGACCCGTGAGCAGTGGCGGGAACAGGTGGCTGCCGCGCTCCGCAAGACCGGCATGCTCGACGCGGAGTCCGCGCCGGCCGAGCCCGAACGCCTGCTGATCAGCACCACCTACGACGGTATCGCCAGGGACCCGCTGTACACGGCGGAGGACGTTCCGGCGAGCGCGGGTGAGCCAGGGCTGCCGGGGTTGCCCCCGTACATCCGGGGCGACCAGCCCGAAGGCAGGGTGGTGACGGGGTGGGACACCCGGGTGCGGCACGCCGATCCGGACGTCGCCGCGACCAACCGCGCCATACTGGCCGACCTGGAGAACGGGGCCAACTCGATCTGGCTGCGGACCGGAACGGCAGGCGGTGACGCCGTCCCGCTCGACTCCCTCGCCGACGCGCTGGCCGGCGTGCACATCGACCTCGCCCCCGTGGTCCTCGACGCGGGTGCGGACTACCCGGCCGCCGCCGAGGCCCTGCTCGAGCTCTTCGCCGATCAGGACATCCCGGCGAGCACGGCGGTCGGCACGCTCGGTGCCGACCCGGTGGGGCTGCGCGCCGGCACGGGCCGGGCACACGACATCTCCCAGGCCGTGGAGCTGGCGTTGCGCGTGTCCGGCACCTACGAGCACGTGCGCGCGATCACGGTGGACGCGTTGCCGTACCACGAGGCGGGCGGTTCCGACGCCCAGGAGCTCGGTGCGTCGATGGCGGGCGCCGTCGCGTACCTGCGGGCCCTGACCGCTGCGGGGTTGCCCCCGGATGCCGCGGCGGCCCAGCTCGAGTTCCGCTACGCGGCAAGTACCGACCAGTTCCTGACCATCGCCAAGCTACGCGCCGCGCGGCGGATGTGGGCGCGGGTGTGCGAGGTCTGCGGCGTGAGCTCGTCCGCGGCCGCCCAGCGCCAGCATGCCGTGACGTCCCCTGCGTCGCTGACCACCCGCGACCCGTGGGTGAACATGCTGCGCGGGACCGTGGCCTGCTTCGCGGCCGCTGTCGGCGGCGCCAACGCGATCACCGTGCAGCCCTTCGACGCCGCCATCGGCAAGCCGGACGGCTTCGCACGGCGGATCGCGCGCAACACGAGCTCGATCCTGTTCGCCGAGTCCAAACTGGCCGGTGTCACCGACCCGGCGGGCGGTTCCTGGTACGTGGAGAGCCTGACCGACGCCCTCGCGCACGCGGCATGGCAGGAGTTCCAGGCGATCGAGGCCGCGGGCGGTATCGAGGCCGCACTGGACTCCGGCTTCGTGGCCGAGCGGCTCGAGCGAACCTGGCAGCAGCGGTCCGCGCGGCTGGCGACGCGGGACGACCCGATCACGGGGGTGAGCGAGTACCCGCTGCTCGGTGAGGAGCCGGTGCGGCGCGAACCATGGCCGGAAAGCACGGACCGGTCCGGCGGGCTGCCGAGACGCCGGTACGCGCAGGCCTACGAGGAGCTGCGGGACCGTTCGGACGCGCACCTGGCCACGCACGGCAGGCGTCCGCGGGTCTTCCTCGCGACGCTCGGCCCGCTCGCCGCGCACACCGCGCGGGCGGCGTTCGCCGCCAACCTCTTCGAGGCAGGCGGCATCGAGGCGGTCGATCCCGGGGAGACGGCGACGATCGAGGAGCTGGTCGCGGCCTACACGCGCAGCGAGACGGCGGCGGTGTGCCTGTGCGGGACCGACTCCGCCTACCGCGAGCAGGCAGGTGCGGTGGTCGAGGCGCTGCGCGCGGCGGGAGCCGAGGCTGTGCTGCTCGCCGGCAAACCGGACGAGCAGCACCGGCGCGCAGGGGTCACCGAGTTCGTGCACACCGGCTGTGACGCGCTCGGCGTCCTCACCGCGACCCTGGACACGTTGGGAGTGGCCCGATGACTGAGACCGAAGCCGGCGCAGGCGACGCCCGGCGCGTCCCCGACTTCAGCGAGATCCCCCTCGGCACGCCGGAAGGCGGGGATGCCGGCGACTGGGCGGCCGCGGTGCAGGCCAACACCGGTAAGGACGCCGACGCGCTCGAGTGGGAGACGCCGGAGGGTATCTCGATCAAGCCGGTGTACGACGAGCAGGACACCGCGGACCTGGACTTCCTGGACGGCTATCCCGGTATCGCACCGTTCCTGCGCGGTCCCTACCCGACGATGTATGTCAACCAGCCGTGGACGGTGCGGCAGTACGCGGGGTTCTCCACCGCCGAGGAGTCCAACGCGTTCTACCGGCGCAACCTCGCTGCCGGGCAGAAGGGACTCTCGGTGGCCTTCGATCTGGCCACCCATCGCGGGTACGACTCCGACCACCCCCGGGTCTCCGGGGACGTGGGTATGGCGGGCGTGGCCATCGACTCGATCTACGACATGCGCCAGCTCTTCGACGGCATACCGCTCGACAGGATGAGCGTGTCGATGACGATGAACGGCGCGGTGCTGCCGGTGATGGCGCTGTACGTGGTGGCTGCCGAGGAGCAGGGTGTGGCGCCCGAGCAGCTGGCAGGCACGATCCAGAACGACATCCTCAAAGAGTTCATGGTCCGCAACACCTACATCTACCCGCCACAGGCGTCCATGCGGATCATCTCGGACATCTTCGCCTACACCTCGCAGCGCATGCCGCGGTTCAACTCGATCTCCATCTCCGGGTACCACATGCAGGAGGCCGGGGCGACCGCTGACCTGGAGCTGGCCTACACCCTCGCCGACGGTGTCGAGTACATCCGCGCGGGACGCGATGCCGGGCTGGACATCGACTCGTTCGCGCCCCGGCTGTCGTTCTTCTGGGCGATCGGGATGAACTTCTTCACCGAGGTCGCCAAGATGCGGGCAGCGCGGCTGCTGTGGGCCAAGCTCGTCAAGCAGTTCGGCCCCTCCTCGGAGAAGTCGCTGAGCCTGCGCACGCACAGCCAGACCTCCGGCTGGTCGCTGACCGCCCAGGACGTGTTCAACAACGTCACGCGTACCTGCGTCGAGGCGATGGCCGCCACGCAGGGACACACCCAGTCGCTGCACACCAATGCCCTCGACGAGGCGCTGGCGCTGCCGACGGACTTCTCGGCACGGATCGCGCGCAACACCCAGCTGCTCCTGCAGCACGAGTCCGGAACGACAAGCGTCGTCGACCCGTGGGGTGGCAGCCACTTCGTCGAGCGGCTCACCTACGACCTCGCCCGCCGTGCCTGGGCGCATATCGAGGAGGTCGAGGCCGCGGGAGGCATGGCCAAGGCGATCGAGGCCGGTATCCCCAAGATGCGTATCGAGGAGGCGGCCGCACGCACGCAGGCGCGGATCGACTCCGGCAGGCAACCGGTGATCGGCGTGAACACCCACCGGCTGCCGGAGGGGGAGGACTCCGAGCAGATCGACGTGCGCCAGGTCGACAACGCGGAGGTACGGGCGCAGCAGCTGGACAAGCTGCACAGGCTGCGCGCGGAGCGGGACGACGATGCCGTCGGCGAGGCGTTGCGCGCGCTGACCGCCGCGGGGGAGGCGTCCGCGGACTCCACGGACATGTCGACGAACCTGCTCGCCAGGGCCATCGACGCGGCGCGTGCCAAGGCCACCGTCGGTGAGATCTCCGAGGCGCTGGAACGGATCTGGGGCAGGCACTCCGGGCAGATCCGTACGATCTCCGGTGTGTACCGCGACGAGGCTGGCTCGTCTCCGCACGTGGAGGCGGCCAGGAACAAGGTGGAGGCTTTCGCGGAGGAGGAAGGCAGGCGCCCGCGCATCCTGGTGGCGAAGATGGGGCAGGACGGTCACGACCGGGGCCAGAAGGTGATCGCCACAGCCTTCGCCGATATCGGTTTCGACGTCGACGTCGGCCCGCTGTTCTCCACCCCTGCCGAGGTGGCTCGCCAGGCTGTGGAAGCCGACGTGCACGTGATCGGGGTGTCCTCGCTCGCGGCAGGGCACCTCACGCTCGTTCCCGCGCTCCGTGCCGAGCTCGCGGAGCTGGACCGCGCCGACATCCAGGTCGTCGTGGGCGGCGTGGTTCCACCGCAGGACTTCGACGCGTTGCGGGAGGCAGGGGCAGCCGCGATCTTCCCACCCGGGACGGTGATCGCCGATGCCGCCATCGACCTGCTGGACAAGCTGCACGGTGAGCACTGAGGGGCGGGCACGGCGCGGTGGGTGGGGGCGCGTGTGGCGGGTCGCCCACCCGCCGGACGTAGCGACGACCCGCGAGGAACTCTGCGAGGAATACTGACCCCATGCCGCCCAAGAAGATCGACGTGGCCTCGTACGCCGAGGGAGTCCTGGCAGGCGACCGGGGCATGCTCTCCCGGGCGATCACGCTGGTCGAGTCCAGCCGTGCCGAGCATCGCGCGCAGGCGCAGGAGCTGTTGACGCGGCTCCTCCCGCACGCGGGGCGGTCGATGCGAGTGGGCATCACCGGGGTCCCCGGCGTCGGCAAGTCGACGTTCATCGACGGGCTCGGCAGCATGCTGCTCGAGAAGGGTCACCGCCTCGCCGTGCTCGCCGTCGACCCCTCGTCGACGCGTTCCGGCGGCAGCATCCTCGGGGACAAGACGCGGATGGCGCGGCTGGCCGTCGAGCCCGGCGCGTTCATCCGGCCCTCGCCGACATCGGGCACGTTGGGCGGGGTGGCCGGGGCGACGCGGGAGACCATCGTGCTGATGGAGGCGGCCGGACACGACATCGTGTTCGTCGAGACCGTCGGCGTCGGCCAGTCCGAGGTCACCGTGGCGAACATGGTGGACTCCTTCCTGTTCCTGACGCTGGCCCGCACCGGCGACCAGCTGCAGGGCATCAAGAAGGGCGTGCTCGAGCTCGCCGACGTCATCGCGGTGAACAAGGCCGACGGCGAGTACCAGCAGCAGGCGCGTAAGGCCGCGCGGGAGCTGCAGGGTGCGCTCCGCCTGCTCTACGGTCCGGATGCCGACTGGACACCACCGGTACTGACCTGCAGCGGCCTGAGTGGTACGGGCCTGGACACCGTCTGGCAGCAGCTCGTCACCCATCACGAGTCGCTCGAGTCGTCCGGGTCGCTCGCGGAGAAGCGCAGGCAGCAGCAGGTGGACTGGACCTGGTCGATGGTGCGGGACGAGCTGCTCTCGCGGCTGGAGCGGCACCCGGGTGTCCGCGACCTCGTACCTGGCGTCGAGCAGGCGGTGCGGGACGGGGAACTCACCCCGGCGCTGGCCGCGCACCGCATACTGAACGCCTTCTCGCACGACGGTGACCAGTAGCAGGATCCGGTAGCGGGGCTCATCAGCAGGATCCGGTTGCGGGGCCCGGAAGCGGGCACGGGCAGCACCGTGTTGTCAGCGTGCCGAGATGACACACCGTGGTCGAACGGGCACACTGTCAAGGGCGATATCGTTCCCGGGCATGCTCGCTGGGCTCGATCGCGGGCTCGAACGTGGGGCACAGGAACCGGACCGGAAGGCAGCGTGATGACGAAGGTGCGCGGCGTGGCGTTCACGCTACTGCTCGTCGGAGTGATCGCCGCGCTGGTGCCGACGCTCGGGCTGGCAGGCCCCGAGGAGCATACCGTGCGGGGCACGCCGAGCGCGGCCAGTGACCCGGAGGTCGTGGCCGAGCAGGCCGAGGAGCAGGCCCGTGAGCAGGCCGGGGAACAGGCCCAGGAGCAGGAGCAAGACCAGGACGAGGACGGCACCGGCGAGGAGGGCGCTCCGAACGAGGGGCCGCGCCTCGATCCCAACGCGAAGGACAGCGACGACAAGCTCATCGTCGGGGGAGCCGCGGTGTTGCTGCTCGGCATCGTGCTCTGGGGCCGGCACGTCCGCTCCGAACGCCGGAACCCGTCGAGCGGCTGATCACCGTCGGGCTGCGGTCCTACGTTACCGCGCGAGCGAACTCTGCGTAACCATTCGCCGCATTCGAGCGACCGGCTGTCTCGTCGCTACGTGAATCGGCGCACAACCCGCTCCGGCGTCATGCACAATGAGTGGCAAATGCGTACCACCATGACTGCCCCTCGATCTGCGTTGCCTCCGCAGACTTCGCGCGCCGTCGTCGGTTCCGGCTGTGGAGGTGGCCAATGACAGTTGCGTTCTCGCGGCCAGAGGTGCCCGGTGACCGTGGCGACCAGCAGGCCATCACCGATGCCTCGCTCGACGGTGCGATCACGGCGAGCGGTGTCAGCATGGCGTCCGTGCCGGATCTCGCCGCCGGGCGCGGACCGGACTGGCTGGAGCAGAGCTTGACGCGCAGCGTGTCCGATGTCGTCGCCTGGCGCAGGCATATTCACGCCAACCCGGAGTTGTCCAACAGGGAGTACGGCACCACCGAGCTCGTCGAGTCGGTGCTGCGTTCGCTCGGCCTGCGGCCGACCGTGCTCTCCGGCGGGACCGGCGTCGTCTGTGACATCGGTAGCGGCGACACCTGTGTCGCGCTGCGGGCCGATATGGACGCGCTCCCGATCACCGAGGCCACCGGTCTCCCGTTCGCGTCGTCCGTGGACGGTGTCGCGCATGCCTGCGGGCACGACGCGCACACGGCGATCCTGATGGCCACGGCGATGGCGCTGACCGCTGCCCCCGAGCTGCCGGTCAAGGTGCGCCTCATCTTCCAGCCCGCGGAGGAGGTCATGCACGGCGGCGCGCTGGACGTGATCTCGGAGGGCTGGCTGGACGGGGTCGACCGGATCTTCGCCCTGCACTGTGCGCCGCACCTTCCGGTCGGCACGATCGGGTCCCGTACCGGTGCGGTGACCTCGGCTGCCGATCTCGTCACGCTGCGACTGAGCTCGCCGGGAGGGCACACCGCGCGCCCGCACCTGACAGCCGACCTGGTGCACGCGCTGGGCACGGTGGTCACGGGACTGCCCGGCGTGCTGTCCAGACGGGTCGACCCCCGCTCCGGGACGGTGCTGACCTGGGGATCGGTGCATGCCGGGGATGCGCCGAACACGGTGCCCGAGCACGGCTCGTTGCTCGGCACGTTGCGTACGGCAGACCGAGAGGTCTGGCGCGAGCTGGAGCCGCTCGTGGCCTCCGCGGTCGAGGCGCTGGTCGCGCCGACAGGGGTCGAGCTCGACTTCGACTACCGGCGTGGCGTGCCGCCCGTTGTCTGCGACGAGGACAGTACCGCGCAGCTGCGCGCGGGTGCGGCGGCGGCGCTGGGCTCGGACGCGCTCGTCGACATCGAGCAGTCCTCCGGAGGGGAGGACTTCGGCTGGTACCTCGAACACGTTCCGGGGGCTTTCGCCCGTCTGGGAGTCTGGCCGGGCCACGGTCCGGTGCGGGACATCCACCAGGGGACCTTCGAGCTGGATGAGCGCGCGCTGCTGGTGGGTGTCCGCACGCTCGTGCACACCGTCCTCGCCTCCTAACCGCGTCGGGCGCCCCGGCACCCCGAGCTGGGCGCTTCAGCGGCTACGACGGCGCGGTTGTCCACGGATGTTCGTCCGGTACTCCCGGCCGACCCGCTGCACGGGCGGATTGGAGGGCGTGGACGACCTCGTTGCCGACCCCCTGCACGGTTGCGATGCCGCCGAACCGGCACCCGTACACGTACAGGTGCCCTACGACCGGTGGCCCGCTCGCCGCTCGGGTGTCGTGCTGCATCACGGGCCCACGGAGCCGGGGGATGTCGTCGAGCTGTCCGCTCTACCGGTGCACGCGGTGGACAGGGCGCTGACCGACCTGCTGTGCGGGCGTTCGGCAAGGACGGCTCTGGCCTGTTGTGATCAGGCGCTGGCCACGGTCGTGCTCGTGCGGCGGACGCGGCGCGGGAGGAAGACCTGCGGTGTCGCGGATGGCTCGTAGTACGGGCAACGGCAGCCGATCTCGCCGAGCCGTCGCGCCTGCTGGCCGAGCGGCGGGCGGCGTTCCGGCACCGAGGACTGTAGCCGCGCCCGACACGGGATGCCGGAGCGCCCGACACGGTGCGTTCAGGGGCCGATCCCGATACACGGCCGGGTACGCAGGTTGGCCACGTAATCGGCGGGCGCGCCCGCGGCCTCGGCCGCGTCGGCCAGCATGCCGAGATAGCGCGCCGACGGCAGGCCGCCCTCGTAGGCGTCCAGCACGTAGAACCAGGCGAGCACGTCACCTTCCATCGTCTGCACGCGCAACCGGATCTTGTTGTGCAGGAACAGCTCCCCGCCTTCCCAGCGGTCCAGCCTGTCCTCGTCGAACGTGCTGACGTCGTAGAGCACGACGAACACCCTGGACTCGGGGTCCTCGACGATGGTGGCGAGAGCTCCTTCCCACCCGACGTCCTCTCCTCCGAACGTCAGGCGCCACCCCTCGAGCCAGCCGGTGCCGGCAAGGGGAGACAAGGGTGCGCGCTCCATCATCTGCGCGGGATCCATGTTGGATCCGTAAGCGGCGTAAAGAGGCACGGTCGACAGCCTAGTAGCTCGTTGATCATCGGCGTGCGGGAACTGTGTGTTCACGGTAGCAGCGCCGTGGGTGCCGAGCACGTTCAGGCGGCCGCCACGTACGGTGGCAGTGGCTCAGATTGTCGAGCGGAGGAGGCCGCGTGACCAGGATCGTGATCATGGGTGGTGGGCCCGCAGGCTACGAGTCGGCGCTGGTCGCCGCCCAGCATGGTGCTGACGTGACCGTGATCGACCAGAACGCACTCGGCGGCGGTTGTGTCCTGTACGACTGTGTGCCGTCGAAGACACTCATCGCCACGTCGGGCGCGCGAGCCGGGCTGCACGGTATGGGTGAGCTGGGGGTGTCGCTGGACCTGGACAACGTCACGGTCGACAACCACGTGGTGCACGGCCGCGTCAAGGGCCTCGCGCTCGCCCAGTCGGCCGACATCAAGGCACGGGTCCAGCGTGAAGGCGTGCGGGTGCTCACCGGCACCGCCCGGCTGTGCGACGCCGAACCGGGTCTGGCCGTCCACGAGGTCGAGGTGACTGTCGACGGCGGCGAGACCGAGAGGCTCACCGCGGACTTCGTGCTCATCGCCACCGGCGCGACGCCGCGCGTGCTGCCCGGTGCGGTGCCGGACGGGGAGCGGATACTGGACTGGCGGCAACTCTACGACCTCGACGAGATGCCGGAGCACCTGATCGTGGTCGGGTCCGGCGTGACCGGCGCGGAGTTCGCCTCGGCGTACACCGAGATGGGCGTGCGCGTCACGGTGGTCTCCAGCCGGGACCGCATCATGCCGCACGAGGACGCCGACGCCGCGGCCGTGATCGAGGAGGTGTTCAGCCAGCGGGGTGCCACCCTGGCCAAGCACGCCCGCGCGGAGCAGGTCGAACGTACCGAGAACGGGGTGGTCGTACACCTCAGTGACGGTCGCACGATCGAGGGTAGCCACGCGCTGATGACTGTCGGCTCGGTTCCGAACACCTCCGGCATCGGGCTGGAGACGGTCGGGATCGAGACGGACTCGCGTGGCTTCATCCCGGTCGACCGGGTTTCCCGTACCAGCGCCTCGGGCATCTACGCCGCGGGTGACTGCACTGGGCTGCTCATGCTGGCCTCGGTCGCCAGCATGCAGGGTCGGATCGCGATGTGGCACGCGCTCGGTGAGGGCGTCTCCCCGATCAAGCTCAAGACCGTGGCCGCGAACGTGTTCACCCACCCGGAGCTGGCCACGGTGGGCATCAGCCAGCAGGCGATCGACGCGGGCGAGGTACCGGCCCGCACGATCATGCTGCCGCTGGCGACCAATCCGCGCGCGAAGATGGAAGGGCTCCGGCACGGGTTCGTGAAACTGTTCTGCCGGCCGGCCACCGGAGTGGTCATCGGGGGCGTCGTGGTGGCCCCGATGGCCAGCGAGCACATCCTGCCCATCGCCCTTGCCGTGCAGAACCAGCTCACCGCACACGACCTCGCGCTGACCTTCGCGGTGTACCCCTCGCTGTCCGGCTCGCTGACCGAGGCCGGGCGGCAGCTCATGCGGCACGACGACCTGGACTAGGGGTCGGCGGCAGGACCAGAGCGTGCCGCGTATCAGCGGGCAGGCGCGAGCAGTCCGAACCGGACGTGTCATACACCGTGCGCGGGGTAATCCGGGCACACGCGTGCGCGCAGGGTTACCGTGACACCATCGTTGACGTCGAGAGGAGCGCGCGGTGGGCAGGCAAGCGCGTACGGCCAGCTGGTCGGGAATAGGTCGCCTGGGCGTCGTGGACCGGGAGGACGCGTGGCAGCGGCTGGGTAAGGAGTCCTTCGATCTCGTCGTGATCGGTGGCGGCGTGGTCGGTGCGGGGACCGCGCTGGATGCCGCCACCAGGGGGCTGCGGGTCGCGCTTGTAGAAGCGCGTGACCTCGCGTCGGGGACGTCGAGCCGCTCGAGCAAGCTCGTGCACGGTGGTCTGCGGTACCTGGAACAGCTGGAGTTCTCCCTGGTGCGCGAAGCGCTCGCCGAACGGGAGCTGATGCTCACCAAACTGGCTCCGCATCTGGTCAAGCCCGTCAGCTTCCTGTACCCGCTGACACACAGGGTGTGGGAGCGTCCTTACACTGCGGCGGGGCTGTTCCTGTACGACACGATGGGCGGGGCCCGCTCGGTTCCCGGGCAGAAGCACCTGACCCGGGCGGGTGCGCTGCGGATGGTCCCCGCGCTCCGGCGGGACTCGCTGGTCGGGGGCATCCGCTATTACGACGCGCAGGTCGACGACTCGCGGTACACGATGATGCTGGCACGCACGGCCGCCCGCTACGGAGCCGTGGTACGTACCTCGACCCAGGTCGTCGACTTCCTGCACGAGGCCGACCGGGTTTCCGGCGTGCGCGTCCGGGATGTCGAGGACGGCCGGGAAGTGGAGGTCCTCGCGGGTGCGGTCGTCAACTGCACCGGGGTGTGGACCGATGAGCTGCAGCAGCTCTCGGGTAGTCGAGGCCGTTTCAGGGTGCGGGCCAGCAAGGGTGTGCACGTGGTGGTCCCGCGCGACCGGATCGTCTCCGAGTCGGGCATGATCCTGCGCACCGAGTCGTCGGTGCTGTTCGTGATCCCGTGGGGCAATCACTGGATCCTGGGCACCACGGACAGCGACTGGCGGCTGGATCTCGCGCACCCCGCGGCCACCAAGCAGGACATCGACTACATCCTCGGTGAGATCAACGCGGTACTCGCCACGCCGCTGACCCACGACGACATCGAGGGCGTCTATGCCGGGTTGCGCCCGTTGCTTGCCGGGGAGAGCGAGGAGACGTCCAAGCTCTCCCGCGAGCACGCCGTCGCGCGGGTGGCTCCCGGCCTGGTCGCGATCGCGGGTGGCAAGTACACGACCTACCGGGTCATGGCGGCCGACGCGGTCAACGCCGCCGCGATCGATCTGCCGACGAGGGTGCAGCCCTCGATCACCGACAAGGTACAGCTGCTGGGGGCGGACGGGTATCACGCGCTGGTCAACCAGGCCGACCGGTTGGCGGCGCAGTACGGTCTGCATCCGTACCGGCTGCGTCACCTGCTGGACCGGTACGGGGCGCTGGTGCACGAGCTGCTGGCGCTGGCCGAGAACGAGCCGGAATGGTTGCGCCCCCTCGAGCACGCACCGGACTACTTGCGTGTGGAGGTGGCGTACGCGGTCAGCCACGAGGGTGCGCTGCACCTGGAGGATGTCCTCGCGCGGCGCACCCGGATCGCGATCGAGTGCCCGCACAGGGGTGTGGACTGCGCTCGCCAGGTCGCCGAGATCATGGCTGGGATACTCGGATGGTCCGGTAAGACCACCGAGCGAGAGGTGGAGACCTATGTCGCGCGGGTGGCAGCCGAGCGCGACTCGCAGTCCCAGCCCGACGACGAGGCCGCGGACGCCAGCAGGCGGGTAGCCCCTGATGTTCGCCCGCACCTGGACGCGCTCGACGTGGGCACGCAGCGTTGACCCCGCGTCGGCAGGCTCCGGCGCTCAGCCGTCGGTGGACAGCCGGGACCAGACGAGCAGGTCCTCGGGCTTGTCGTCGATGACGATGGCTTCGCGAAGGGTGCCGTCCAGGGTGAAGCCGCACTTCTCGGCTACCCGCCGCGAGACCTGGTTGCTCGCCGCGTGCTGGTAGGAGATGTGGTGCAGCCCGAGCCCGCCGTAGGCGAACCGCAGCACGGCCTGGATCGCGGGTGTGATGATGCCCTTGCCGCGGTGCGCGGGATGGGTCCAGCAGCTGAGCTCGGCTGTCCGGTCAACGGGATCGATGTTCTTGAGATCCACCTCGCCGAGCAGGGCCCCGGTGGTCTGGTCGGCGACCACCCAGGTGTAGCGCTCGTCACTGGCCCACTCCCGCTCGCGGGTGCGAATGTAGTCCGTAGCGGTGTCCAGGTCAGCGATGCGAGAGCTGCGGTACCGCTGCGTCTCGGGGTCCGCGAAGGCTTCGAGCAGGGCCGGACGGTCGTCGATCCGGTCGTCCGCGCGTAGCTGGCGAAGGTAGTACGTTCCGGCGTTGATCTCAACGGGCTCCACGCGTCCGACGCTACTCGCTGCCCGCGGCGGGTGTGCGCGCCGGTCAGCGCGCGCCCGGCCGGCCGCGCCCGTTCGCGGCGCCGACCAGCAGGGCCACCGCGACAGGGATCAGGAACACCAGGAACATGCCTCGGGCGATGGTGAAGTACAGGACGATGGCCAGGATCGCCGAGAGCGGCACGGCGCTGGATGCCAGCCACGCGCCGGGGGAGCGGGCCGGGCGCGTGGCTGGCGCGTTCTCGGCCGGTTCCCGTCGTTGCGCGGGGCGATCCAGCACGGCGGGCCGGGGCCGGGGCAGGTCGACGAAAAGCTCGGCGAGCTCGCCGAGCGTCTTGATCGTGGTGACGCGAGCCGACCGCTCGCCGTACTCGTCGATGTCCAGCCGCCCGTCGCGCACGTGCTCGCTCAGCGCGTCGAGCGCTTCCTGCCGGTCAGCATCACTGATCCGGAACTCGGGTAGGTCCGGGTCCACACCGCGATCCTACGGGTGCTGAATGACGCTTTCAGTCCATCAGCGGGACTGAAAGCGTCATTCAGCACAACACTGCTGGGTGGTCAGTCCTGGATCTCGCAGAGCACGGTGCCCTGGTTGACGGTCTCGCCGATCTCGAGCGACAGGCCGGTGACCGTACCGGACTTGTGCGCGTTCACCGGGTTCTCCATCTTCATCGCCTCGAGCACCACGACGAGCTCGCCTGCCTCCACCTGCTGGCCTTCGGAGACGGGAAGCTTCACGATCGTGCCCTGCATCGGCGCGGTCACGGCGTCGCCGGATACCGATGCCGACTTGCCGGTGGAGCGCTTACGTGGCTTGGTCTTGGTCGCTGTCCCGTTGCTGCTGCCCGATCCGCCGAAGTCGCTCGGCACCGAGACCTCGAGCCTGCGCCCGCCGACCTCGACGACGATGTTCCTGCGGGACTGTTCGTCGGAGTCCTCGGCGCCGGCCGCACCGGCCTCGAACGGCTCGATCACGTTGTCGAACTCGGACTCGATCCACCGGGTGTGCACGGTGAAACCGTCCTCCCCGACGAACGCCGGGTCGCGCACGACGGCGCGATGGAACGGCACGACGGTGGCCATACCCTCCGCGACGATCTCGTCGAGGGCTCTGCGGCTGCGCTCCAGGGCGTTCTGCCGGTCGGAGCCGGTCACGATCAACTTGGCCAGCAACGAGTCGAACTGCCCGCCGATCACAGTGCCCGACTCGACCCCGGCATCGACGCGGACGCCCGGCCCGTCCGGCGGCACGAACCGCGTGACGGTGCCCGGTGCCGGGAGGAAGTTCCGGCCCGCGTCCTCGCCGTTGATCCGGAACTCGATCGAGTGGCCGCGAGGTTCGGGGTCGGCCGTGAAGCGCAACGGCTCACCGGCCGCGATGCGGAACTGCTCGCGAACGAGGTCGATGCCCGTGGTCTCCTCCGTGACCGGATGCTCCACCTGCAGCCTCGTGTTGACCTCGAGGAAGGAGATGGTGCCGTCCTCGCCGACGAGGTACTCGACCGTCCCCGCGCCCCAGTAGGCGGCTTCCTGACAGATCGCCTTGGCGGACTCGTGGATACTGTCCCGCTGCTTGTCGGTCAGGAACGGCGCCGGTGCCTCCTCGACGAGCTTCTGGTGCCGCCGCTGCAGCGAGCAGTCGCGCGTGCCTGCCACGATCACGTTCCCGTGCTTGTCCGCAATGACCTGCGCCTCCACGTGCCGGGGCCTGTCCAGGTAGCGCTCCACGAAGCACTCGCCCCTGCCGAACGCCGCGACGGCCTCCCGGGTGGCCGAGTCGAACATCTCGGGGATCTCCTCGATGGTGCGCGCCACCTTGAGTCCCCGGCCACCACCGCCGTAGGCGGCCTTGATGGCCACAGGCAGGCCGTGCTTCTCGGCGAAGCTCACGACCTCGTCCGCGGACGCCGCCGGGTCCTTGGTGCCGGGCACCAGCGGCGCGTTCGCGCGATCGGCGATGTGCCTGGCGGTTACCTTGTCACCGAGGTCCCTGATGGCCTGCGGGGACGGTCCGATCCAGGTCAGCCCGGCGTCGATCACGGCCTGAGCGAAGTCGGCGTTCTCGGAGAGGAACCCGTACCCGGGGTGGACGGCGTCGGCACCGGAGCGCTTGGCCGCTTCCAGGAGCTTGTCGAAGACGAGGTAGCTGTCCGCCGCCGTCGAGCCACCCAGCGCGAAGGCGTCGTCAGCCAAACGGACGAACGGTGCGTCCCGGTCGGGGTCGGCGTAGACTGCCACGCTGCCCAGGCCGGCGTCCTTCGCCGCCCGGATGACCCGAACGGCGATCTCGCCACGGTTGGCGACGAGTACCTTGGTCACTGGCTGTCTGCCGTGCTCCGGGGCTGTCTCGGGCACGCCCTAACCTCCTCTGTCACGAGCTGTTCATACTCTCTGCAACGAGTCGCCCGTACCGTCTGTGACGAGCCGCTCACACCTGACGTGTATATACATATGTACGTAAGGTCTTGGGGGGAGTTTACGGACTCGTGGCGATTCGTGGATCGAGAGTCTGCTCACGTTCGGCGTGAGACGGGCCATCCCCGACGACCCAGTGTGCCCGCTCGCGCGGGTTCGAGCATCGAACGGGGGAGCGCACATCCCGGTACGCCTCTCGTCCTGTACCCGGAGGTGGGCCGGGGTCGATCTCAGGGGGAGCTGGGGGCGTTACCGGATACCGTGGTCGCCGCCGATGGACGAATGTCGTGGGCATAGCCGATATCAAGAACGTGCGGTGGGCACTCGTGCTCGGGCTGGGCGCGTTCGCCCTGATCCGTCCGGTGCTGAGCATGACCGGAGGTATGGATGCGTTGGGGACGCCGCTCGGTCCCGTCTTGGTGACGGCGGTCATCTCGGTGGTGTGGGTCGCCGCCGTCGTGGTCGCGCGGGTCGCCGAGCCCGTGCTGACCCTCGTGCTCACCGGGATCGCCTACGGTGTCTTCGCCATCGTCCTCAGCGCCGTCCTGTCGCCGATCGTCAGCGGAGAGCTGCAAGGCCCGCTGGCGACATCGTTCGGGTTCGCGGTCGTCCCCGTGCTCCTCGTCAACGCGCTGTGGGGAGCCGTCGCAGGCGCCATCGCACTTGTGCTCACCGGGCGCAGGCGTGAGCAGGGGCGATCGTCACGTACCGGTCGCCAGTGATGCGTGCGGAACTCTGCTCGAGCTGGGCCAGGTGGGGTATAGCCACTGCACGTCGGTCCGGAGCGTCGGCTAGCGGAAGTCGCCCGCTCGCGCACGTGCGAGCGCAGCTCCGCTGGCGATTTCGTCGCGGGCGTGACGGTGTTCGAGGTAGAAGCCGAGAAGCGCGAGAACGATCGCTGGATCGGCCGACAGCATCTTGCTCTGGATGAGGATTCCGGGAATCCGGCGTTTGCCGTCGCTACGGCGGAACTTGGTTGGCTTGTCGTGTCGCCACACCTTCATCAGTTGACGACGTTCCCATTGGGCGTCCTCGTACCCGAAGACGACGATATAGGGGATTCGGTTGTAGGCGGCGAAGATCATTTGGATGCTTGACCATGGCAAGAAGGACCGAAAAGTCCAGCCGCGATGACAGACCCCTTCACGGGTAACCACGAGGTAGGATCGGAGGAACTTGCTTCGAGTGAGAAGAACGGGAAAGAGGGCGAAATACACTGCCAACGCACCCCACACGTAAGTACTCTCGTGGTCCTGTACAGCGGCGTGGGCGGCACCAGCAGCCAGTAGTCCTGCCAAGCTGGCTGTGAGCAGCAGTGTACGACGGGGCGCATCGTTCGATACAGGAATTATTAGACCCGGTACTCCGTTATCGGTCGTATACGCAGTCAGTTCGTCGACACCTTGCGGGTAGTCGCGAAACCACGCGTGGTAGCCGAGCCACCATATTTGTGCCCCGATGAGCGCGAGGGCAAGCGAATAACTAGCTATCCCGGTCTCCCCAGTGGAATACCCGATGACTGCGACAGTCAACGGACCGACGAACAGGAGTAGGGTGATGCTCACCATGTGTTGATAGTGGGGCCATGGAGCCTTCTTGGGCCACACATCCGGCCAGGGTACGAGATCAGAAGACGGCATCCCAGGCATCCTTGGCCCCTCCTGCGACGGCGCTACCGACGTCACTGGCGAAGTCGCCAGTCTGCTCGCCTGCTGTCGCGAGTCCCTCCCCGATTGCTTGTCCGGTCTCGGCAACCGTCTTACCTCCGTCCACGACGGCGTCACCGACGTTGCCCACGCCGTTCTCCCAGAGGGAGTCGACCATGCCCGAGGTGAACACGCCTACTCCCGCGCCGACAACTGTGCCGACGGCGACCCCTACCGGACCACCAACAACAGCACCCACCGCCGCGCCGGCCCCGACCGAAGCCGCGAACCCCGCGCCGCCGGAAGCTACAGCCTGCGCCGGGTCCTTTCCTTGGTGAATGTCGTACGCGATTCCGCCGATGGCGAGCGCGGCCCCGCCACCCTTGACGAACAACTGCGATTTTGCGCGCGCTCTGGCAGATCGCTCTTCCAGGTCTCTCGCGGCGCTGGCACTCGTGGCCTTGCGATTGTTCAGGTAGTCCTGTTGATCGTAAAATGCCGTTCGATTGTAAACGACCTCTGTGTACGAACGGTTGAGATGTCGTAGTGCCTGAGCGGCGTCGTTGCGATAGAATTGTGCCCGGTCAAACAAGTGCGAAGAATAGGCAGCACTCGCAGCGGCCATGGTCTCCGTCGCGATGTCCGCCACCGTGAACCAGGCTTTCGTGCTCGTGTCGTTGGACGTGTCGTTGAGCTCGTCGACGGCCTGCTGCCAGCTCCGCCGGACGTCTTCGGCGTCCCGCTCGGCCTTCTCGTACGCCTCGACCTTGGCCGCGTGCACTTCCTGTGCCGCGACGGCGTCCTGATGGTCGCGTCGTTCCTGCTGGGTTACACCGTTTCCGGACGGTGCCGGGCCGGGATCCGGCGGGGCGGAACCGGGTGGCTGGATGGTCTGCCCGTCGACGACCAGACCGGCTGAGGCCGCCCTGTTACAGATATCGGCCATATCGTCCTGGGCGCGCTTGAGCGCACCGCCGATGTCCTCGAACTTCCGTGCCATCTGGCGGGCTGCCTCGGCGAAGTCATCGGCCTTGCGCCCGCCGTCGGTCATCTGACCGCGGAAGTTCTCCGAGGCTGGCCCTTCCCATCCCGAGTCGGCGTCGTTGCGCGCGGAGAGGATCTTGGAAGCGCCGTCCTCGATCCCGTCGGCCAGTGAGTCGCGCACCCAGTCGGCCGTGGCCCAGATGCTTTCCGGGTCGCCGTCGATCTTCGTGTCGATGCCCATTACTCCCCCTCGGTCGCGGCGCCTTCCAGTTCCTCGGCGGCGCGGACCTCGTAGTCGGCGTAGTCCACGCCGGCCTCGGCGATGGCCTCGCCCATCGCCTTCAGCCCGAGGACGAGCTGCCCGGCGTTGTCGACGAGCTGGGACACGATGCCGACTATCGCGGGGCCCGCCTCACCCGCGTCCGGGGGATCCGGCACCGACCGGCCGATCTCGTCGAGGTCGCCCCCGGCTTCCTGCAACGTGGCGGCGATGCCGTCCAGCACACCGTCCTCGACACCGTGCCCGCTCATGCCGAGACACTCCCGTGCCGGTGCTCCTCGGGAATGATGACGTCGAGCAGGACCAGGTCGAACGGTTGCACCTGCTGGATGTTGTCCAGGTACGCCGTCGGCAGGACCATCCAGGGCTGCTGCTCGCCGCAGCAGTACTTCAGGCGGTCCATCGCCGAGTAGGCCATCAGCGCCATGCGCCCGTCCCTGGTCCGCCGCAGCTCGACGACGGCCTCCTCCGGGTTCTCGGTGTGCTCGGCCAGCGGCAGGTAGACCACCGGAGGGAACTCCGGCGGGATCGGCGTGTTGCCCGCCTGCTCATCCGGTGAATCGGTCACGGTGTCCCCCTCGAAACGGCGATGTCGGTACCGCGGTTCGCGGGTAGTGCAGCACGGGCGAGGTTGGCGCGGCAACCGGAACCAGCTGACGGTGGGACGCGCCGCGGCTACTCCTGGTTCCGTGGCCGCCACAGGTCGACCACGCGCACGCCGACCTCGGCAAGCAGCGAGCGGGTCAGTGGCAGGCTGATACCGATCACGCTGGAGGGGTCACCGTCGACGCCGTCGACGAACCAGCCGCCGAGCCCGTCGAGGGTGAACCCGCCCGCGACGGACAGTGGCTCGCCGGTGGCGACGTATGCCTCGATTTCGACACCGCTCGGCGCGGAGAAGCGAACGGTCGTCGTCCGGGACTCCACGGCGTCCTTGGTGCGCGCGCCGCCGTCCAGCCGCACAACGGCGTGCCCGGTCAGCAGCTCACCACTGTGCCCTGCCATGCGCTTCCAGCGTTCCCGTGCGACCCGCGGGTCGTTCGGCTTGCCGATCATCTCCCCGTGCAGCGAGAGCATGGAGTCACACCCGATCACGACCGCGTCCGGGTGTTCGGTGGCGACCTCGGCGGCCACGGCATCGGCCTTGGCGGCGGCGAGTGCCGTCACCAGACGCTCGGGGGTGGGGTCTGTCAGGCCTGCGGCCACGGCGTCCTCATCGACGCCCGATACCCGCACGACGGGCTCGACACCGGCATTGCGCAGCACCCCGAGCCGTGCGGGGGAGGCGGAGGCAAGGACGAAACGCACGCGACGAGTGTAGTTCCGGCGGCCCGCGTCAGTCGCCGGTGGTGCCGTCGATCTGCTCGCGCAGGATGTCCGCGTGCCCGGCATGTCGCGCGGTCTCCTCGAGCATGTGGATGTAGATCCACCGCAGGGAGACCTCGCCGAGCCTGCGGTTCGGCACGGTGTGCGACAGCTCGTACCGCGCGGCGATCTCCCGGGATCGCGTGCACTGGCGTTGGTACCGCTCGATCAGGTCGGCTACCGACTCCTCCGGCCCCACCCGGAAGTCCGCGTCCGGGTCGTCCTTGCTCCAGGGCGGCCGCGGTAGCTCGGATCGCGGTGTCTGCGCGAGGACAACCTCGAACCAGCTGAACTCCACCCAGCACAGATGGTTGAGCAGTCCCGCGAGCGTTGTTGCCGACGGCACGAGGCTGCGCCGGGCGTCCTCGCCGGAGACGCCGTGGACCTTGCGCGTGACCGCATCCCGGTAGTAGTCGAGGAAGGTCTCCAGGGTCGTCCGCTCGTCGGCCGTGGCCGCTCGCTCAGCGGTGTCGAGGTCTTGTGCCATGGCCAGACCCTAGCGATCGGGCCGGATCCCGAGATACATCAGTGGCCTGCCGGCCGGACGATCGGCGCATCATCCGACCGGCAGGCCGCCTGGACGGGTGGGTAGCCGCGACGGCCGTCGCGTGCGGTTACTGCGGCCGTGCCGATGCACGCCAGGCACCGGGCCCCGGCCGCAGCGGGCGGCGCAGCCGTGCAGCGGGGTCGGCCCAGCGGGACCACCCGCCGCGTGCGGGTTCGGGTTCCTCCCGTGCGGTGGACCCGCTCAGCGCCACGGTCAGCGCGGCTACCTCGTGATCGTCCGGCCTGCCGCGCACGACACGCAGGTGCGGTCGCCGCGCCTCACCCTCGGTGGTTTCGTTGCCTTCCTCGCTCATGACGTCCTCCGGCTGGTGTGCCCTACAGCGGGATGTTGCCGTGCTTCTTCGGAGGTAGCGATTCGCGCTTCTCGTTGAGGATCGTCAACGAACGCGAGACGTAGCCGCGAGTGTAGGAGGGCGGGATCACCGAGTCCACGTACCCGCGCTCCGCCGCCACGTACGGGTTGCACAGCGTGTCCTCGTACTCCTGGATGAGCTCGCTGCGCAGCGCCTCGACGTCGCGCCCTTCCTGCTCGGCCTCGGCCAGCGTCTTGCGGTAGACGATGTTGGCGGCGCCCTGGGCACCCATCACGGCGATCTGCGCCGTGGGCCACGCCAGGTTCATGTCCCCGCCGAGGTGCTTGGACCCCATCACGTCGTAGGCGCCGCCGTAGGCCTTCCGGGTGATCACCGTGATCTTCGGGACGGAGGCCTCGCAGTAGGCGTAGATCAGTTTCGCCCCGCGCCGGATGATGCCGTCCCACTCCTGGTCGGTGCCGGGCAGGAAGCCGGGCACGTCCACGAACGTCAGCACGGGGATGTTGAACGCGTCACAGGTGCGCACGAACCGCGCTGCCTTCTCGGATGCGTCGATGTCCAGGCAGCCCGCGAGCTGTGTCGGCTGGTTCGCCACGATGCCGACGCTCTGGCCGTCCACCCGGCCGAACCCGACGAGAATGTTGGGCGCGAACAGCGCGTGCACCTCGAGGAACTCGCCGTCGTCGACGACACGCCTGATGACCTCGTGCATGTCGTAGGGCTGGTTCGGCGAGTCGGGCACGAGGGTGTCCAGCTCGCTGTCCTCGTCGGTGATGCCGTCGGCGATGGCCTCGCCCTGCGGGTGCGGCGCGTCGAACACCGGTGGTTCCGCCATGTTGTTCGACGGGAGGAAGGACAGCAGCTCCTGGACGTAGGAGATCGCGTCATCCTCGTCAGCGCCGAGGTAGTGCGCGTTGCCGGACTTGGTGTTGTGGGTCCGGCCACCCCCAAGGTCCTCGAAGGTCACTTCCTCGCCGGTGACCGTCTTGATCACATCAGGGCCGGTGATGAACATCTGGGAGGTCTGGTCGACCATCACCACGAAGTCCGTCAGCGCGGGCGAGTACACGTGCCCGCCCGCGTTGGCGCCCATGATCAGCGAGATCTGCGGTACCACGCCGGAGGCCTTGGTGTTGCGCATGAAGATCTCGCCGTAGAGACCGAGGGAGGCCACGCCCTCCTGGATGCGGGCCCCGCCGCCCTCGTTGATGCCGACGATCGGCCTGCCCGTCTTGATGGCGAGGTCCATGACCTTGACGATCTTCTCGCCGTAGACCTCGCCGAGCGAGCCGCCGAACACGGTGACGTCCTGGCTGAACACGCACACGGGACGGCCGTCGACCGTGCCGTAGCCGGTCACGACGCCGTCGCCGTAGGGGCGTGACTTCTCCTGCCCGAAGTTGGTCGACCTGTGCCTGGCCAGTTCGTCGAGCTCGACGAACGAACCGGGGTCGAGCAACATGTCGATGCGTTCGCGTGCGGTCTTCTTGCCCTTGGCGTGCTGGCGCTCTACCGCGCGCTCTGACCCTGCGTGGACGGCTTCGTGGTTTCGCTGGTACAGGTCGGCGAGCTTGCCGGCCGTGGTGTGGATATCGGCTTTGTCACCGCCCTCCGGCGACGGCGGTCCGATCGGCTCCGTTGCGCTGCTCATAGCCCGCGAGCTTAACCTCGTGCGACGCCACGCGCGGGTGAGAGGTCAGCAATATCACGGAACTCGTTCTACGCTGAGACCATGACGGCACCAGACACGGCACTCGACGGCGAGCGGTTGCGCACGCACCTGGCCGCCCCGAACGGTCCCTATGCCGCTGTCGAGGTTGTGGACAGTACGGGATCGACGAACGCCGATCTGCGGGACGCGGCCGCGCGCGGCGCCGCGGACCTGACCGTGCGCATCGCCGGGGAACAGACCGCGGGCGCAGGCAGGCACTCGCGCACCTGGACCTCGCCTGCCGGCTGCGGTGTCTACCTGAGCGTGCTGCTGCGCCCGGCCGGGGTACCCGTGCGCAACCTCAGCTCGATCGCGCTCGTGGCCGGGCTGGCTGTGCTGGACGTGGCTCGCGAGGCCGGCGTGTCTGCGCACCTGAAGTGGCCGAACGACGTCCTCGTCGGCGACGCGGAGGCCGAGGCCAAGTGCGCGGGCATCCTCTCCGAGATGGTTCCCGAGGCCGACCCGGCACATCCGGCCACTGTGCTGGGAATCGGCGTCAACGTGCACCCGGTTCCCGATGTCACGCCCGGTCCGGGCGCGCTGCCAGCGACCTCGCTGGACGAACACGGTGCGCGCGTCACCGACCGGACGGAAGTGGCGATCACGTTGCTACGGGCGCTGGCCGACCGGGAGAGGCGGTGGCGCGTCTCCTCAGGGGACATCGACGATGCCGGGATGCATTCCGAGTACCGGATGCACTGCCGCACGCTGGGAGAACCCGTCGAGGTCACGTTGCCGGACGGCGCGGTGCTGACCGGCCGCGCCGGAGACGTGGACCCGATCGGCCAGCTCCTGGTGGACTCCGCTGACGGCACCAGGCACACCGTGGTCGCGGGCGACGTCGTCCACGTACGCAGACGCACCTGATCGAGCGATACGCAGCACGGTTCACGCGCTCGTGGCGTGCGCCCGTCTGGCGTAGCCTGTGCACGACCTCGGTACGAAGCCGGGCGAGCGGCACGTCAGGGCACCATATCGACGCCGGCAGGCGTGCGTCGCGACCGACCGGGTCAGAGCGGACACGGACAGATACGGGAGTGTGCGAGCGTGGGCTACCCGAAGGGCATCGTCAGCGAGTCGGAGAAGGTCGTCGAGCACAAGCATCCGCACGTCAAGATGCTTTTCGTGCCGATCCTGACCGGACTCGTCGTACTCGGGGGCGGCGGGTGGCTCGCCGTACTCGCCCGTGATCTCGACGAGCCGTGGGACATGGTGACGCTGATCGCCATCGGTGCCGTCGGGCTGATCGCGCTCATCTGGCTGGTCATCGCACCCATCGCGCGGTGGCGGACCACCCATTTCATCGTCACGACCGAACGAGTGATCTCCCGGGAGGGAGTCTTCAAGCGCACCGGTATCGACATCCCGATGAACCGGATCAACAGTGTGCGGTTCGAGCACTCGCTGGCCGACCGCATCCTCGGCTGCGGCTCGCTGATCATCGAGTCCGCCTCCGAGCAGGCCCTCGAGTACGACGACATCCCCTCGGTGGAGCAGGTCCACTCCGCGATCTACTTCCAGGTCAGCGAGAACGAGTACGCCGACGACCCGACGGAGGACGCCTGAGCCGATCGGGCCGGAGCTGCAGCCGTATCAGCGGTACTGTCGTAGGTCATGGGTACACGGGAACTGGGAATGCCGGACCGCTTCCCCGCGGACGGCGTCGTCGAGCGTGTGACGATCTGGGAGGTCGGTGCGCGCGACGGTCTGCAGAACGAGCAATCGATCGTCCCGCTCGAGGTGAAGGCGGAGTTCCTGCGCCGCCTCGCCGAGGCGGGGCTGACCACGCTGGAGGCGACGAGCTTCGTCCATCCGGACTGGGTTCCCCAGCTCGCCGACGCGGAGCAGCTGCTTGCCGGGATCGATCGCCACGACGGCGTGCGGTACCCGGTGCTCGTGCCGAACGAGCGGGGCCTGGACCGGGCGCTGGCTTCCGGAGTGACGCACATCGCGGTGTTCGCCAGCGCCACGGAGGAGTTCGCACGCCGCAACCTCAACTCCGACCTGACAGGGCAGTTCGAGATGTTCGCCCCTGTCGTCGAGCGCGCCCGTGCCGCGGGCCTCGACGTGCGCGGCTACCTGTCGATGTGCTTCGGCGACCCGTGGGAGGGCGGGGTGGCTCCGGAGCAGGTCGCGGACGTCGCAGCCCGGCTCAGGGAGTTGGGGTGTTCGCAGCTCTCGCTTGGCGACACCATCGGAGTGGCCACTCCGGGACACGTCGAGCGGGTACTCGCGGCTGTGTCCGCTCGGGGCGTGCCCGTCGATGCGGTAGCCGTGCACTTCCACGACACCTACGGCCAGGCTCTGGCGAACACCTTGGCCGCGCTCCGCGCCGGGGTGTCCACCGTCGACGCCTCGGCAGGCGGGCTCGGCGGCTGCCCCTACGCGGCCTCTGCCACCGGCAATCTCGCCACCGAGGATCTGGTGTGGATGCTCGACGGGCTCGGTGTCGAGCACGGCGTGGACCTCGACAAGCTCGTGGCGACGAGCCTCTGGATGGCCGAACAGCTCGGCAGGCCCGCGCCGTCCCGGGTGGTCCGCGCGCTCGGCGGGTGAACCGGTCCGGAGCGTGCGATTCCCGAAGCCGGGAACCGCGCCTGCCTGCCGTGCGTCCAATGCTGACCGTCGGTACCCGAGGGGCCCTTCGGCTCGCCCCGGGCGGTTAGTGGATGTGCTCGGTCCCGAGGATCGTCAGGGCTTCGGAGTGCAGCCTCCCGTTCGAGGACAACGCGTTCCCGCCGTCCAACCGGGCGATACCGGACAGGTCGGTCAGCTGCCCGCCCGCCTCGCTGAGCAGGACCGCGAACGGGGCGATGTCCCACGGGTTGACGATCGGCTCGGCAGCGAGGTCGATGGCACCTTCCGCGACGAGGCAGTGGTGCCAGAAGTCGCCGAAGGCGCGGTTCTCCCAGCAGGCGTCGACCAGCGCCACGTACGCCGCACGCGAGTGGTACTCGGCCCAGGTGGCCAGGTTCGTGGTGGAAAGGAACGCATCGGACAGCGACCGGATCCCCGAGACGGCGATCGGCCGCGGACCGCCCCCGTCGTCGGTGTACGCACCGTCGCCGGCGTGTGCCCACCAGCGCCTGCCCAGCGCCGGTGCGCTGACCATGCCGGATACCACCGTCCCGTCGTCGACCAGTGCGATCAGCGTGGCCCACACCGGCAAGCCACGCAGGAAGCCCTTCGTGCCGTCGATGGGGTCGATCACCCACACACGCTTACCCGGTAGCGCTTCCGCGTCGCCTCCCCGTTCCTCACCGGCGATGAGGTCCTCGGGCCTGTGCTCGGCGAGCAGGGCCCGGATGGCGTCCTCCACCGCGACGTCGGCGTCTGTGACGGGTGTGCGGTCCGGCTTGCGGTCCACGGCGAGGTCGTTGGCGCGGAACCGGTCAAGCGTGACGGCGTCGGCCGCGTCGGCCAGCATGGTCGCGAGTTCGGAGTCTGTGCGGTAGTCGGCCACGGTCACGATAGTTTCACGAGGGTACGTCGTAGAGTGAGTCAGGTGAGCAAGGTACTTCTCGGTGAGGACGATCCGGCGATCGCCGAGCCGCTGTCCCGCGCGCTGCTCAGGGAGGGGTACGACGTCGAGGTCCTCGAGGACGGCCCCGGTATCCTCGAGGCGGCCAAGCAGTACCCGACGGACCTCCTCGTGCTCGACCTCGGGCTGCCCAAGATGGACGGGTTGGAGGTTTGCCGGCGGTTGCGCGCCAGCGGTTCGGACGTTCCCGTGCTCATGTTGACCGCGCGAACCGACGAGGTCGACTTCGTCGTCGGGCTCGACGCGGGCGCTGACGACTACGTCGCCAAGCCGTTCCGCCTCGCGGAGCTGCTCGCGCGGATTCGGGCGCTGCTGCGCCGCCGGTCCCCCGAGGTGCTGGAAGCCGCAGGCGTGCGGATGGATCTGGGTGCGCGGGTCGTCACCGTGCACGGCACCGAGATGCAACTCGCGAACAAGGAGTTCGAGCTGCTCAGGGTCCTGATGAAACGGGCAGGGCAGGTGGTCTCCCGTGAGGAGATCCTCTCCGAGGTCTGGAACGACCTGGGAACCAAGACGACCAAGACGTTGGATATGCACATCTCCTGGCTGCGACGCAAGCTGGCGATAGCCAGCGGCGAGATCGACGGCCGGGGTGACCACACGATGAGTCAGGCGGACCTGGAGAGACGCATCGCCACGGTGCGGGGTCTCGGGTTCCGTTTCGACACCACCTGAGGGTCCGGTAGTGCGCAGGCGCATTCTGCTCGCGATCCTGCTGGCGGTCACCGTGACCGCGGCGGCACTGGGAATACCGCTCGGCGTGACCGCGTGGGAGCTGGTGCACAACATCACCCGCGACGACCTGAGCACACGCGCCGAACGGATCGCCGCGAGCCTCAACGACCGCGTGGAGCAGGGCGAGAGCCTCGATCTCAGCCGGGTGCGTCTCGCCGTGCGGGACGACGAGTCGCTCACGGTGCGGCTGCCGGGCAGGCCGGACCTGACCTACGGCGCCGAGCACGACGGTGAGCAGATCGTCGAGCGCGTCGAGCTGCTCGACAGCGCCTCCCTGGAGCTCGCGGCCCCGGTCGGCCCCCTCCGCGCGCGCCAGACCCAGGTCACGATCGCGGTGTTGCTGCTCGCGGTGTTATCCGTGGGGACGGGAACCGTGGTAGCCGGGGTGACCGCCAGGAGGCTGGTGCGGCCGCTGCACCATGTCGCCGAGCGTGCGGCCCGGCTCGGCGCGGGAGACTTCCGGCCGGACCCGCAGCGCTACAACGTGCCGGAGCTCGATCAGGTCGCTGAGACCCTGGACAGCTCGGCCAGTGCGCTGGCCAGCCTGGTACACCGGGAACGCCAGCTCGTAGGGGACGTCTCCCACCAGCTGCGCAGCCGCCTGACAGCCGTGCAGCTGCGCCTCGACTCGTTGACCATGCACTCCGACTCCGAGGTGGTCGAGGATGCGGGGGCGGCTCAGGAGCAGGCCGACCAGCTGGCCCAGGTCCTGGACGAGCTGCTCGCCGCCGCCAGGGCCGCGCGCGAGTCGGGCGCGGAGCCCCTCCCGCTGTCGACCACCCTTCCCCGGATCGCCGAGGAGTGGCGCGCGGTCCTGCAGGCGGACGGGCGGACGTTGAAGCTGCGCATCGCGCCTGGACTGATGGTGCGGGCGACCCCGGCGCGGCTGCGGGAGATCATCGGGGTGCTGCTGGACAATGCCAAGCGGCACGGTGCGGGTCCGGTGACGCTGTCCGCGCGGCCACGCGACCGGGACGACACCGTGGTGATCCAGGTGTCCGACACCGGCCCGGGCATTCCGGACGCCCTGGTGCCGCATATGTTCGATCGGGGGGTCTCCGGGGCAGGCTCCACGGGGGTCGGCCTGGCGCTGGCCCGGGCGCTGGCCGAAGCCGACGGCGGGCGGCTCGAGCTGTCCGCGCAACGTCCGGCGACGTTCAGCGTCTTCCTGCGGGTGCCGAAGTCCACCGAGATCGCCGGGGTGGACTGGCCCGAGAAGAGCTCCCCGCGCTGACCGGCCGGGCGCCTCCGCCCGCGCGCCGGACGGCTCACGGACGGTGCTCGGCGGTGGTGTCGCCGGTCACCGGCAGCGGGGTGGCGTCGTCCGGGGAGTACCCGTGCGGGAACACCCACCTCCGGAAGCCCCAGAACCGGAACGCCATCGCCAGCAGCAACCCGATCACCGAGCCGGCCGTGAAGTCGGCGACCTCCTGCACCAACAGCGACACGTGCGGGATCTCGAGGTCGAGTACGTAGCGGGAGATCAGTAGCGGGATCAGGTTGATGACGATCGCTACACCGCTGATCAGGAAGAACAATGCCGCCTCGTGGTGTCGCTCCCGCCCCCCTCGGGTCCGGAAGGACCACTCACGGTTGAGGACGTAGGACACGATGGTGGCCACGAGGATCGCGATGCCCTTGGCGGTGGTGGGTTTCTCGGTGAGGATCGTGAGCTTGAGCAGGTACCAGACGCCGTTGTCGACGAGGAACGTGGTACCGCCGACGAACCCGAACTTCACCAGCTCCTTGTGCCGGACGAGGACCGGGCGCAGCGCGGGCGGCACATGCGGCAGGAGCGCATCACCAACAGTCACCCGAGGCAGTTTACGGGGTCGCGCCGGCACGAGTCAGCGTGCTCGGGGCGGCGCGTGCGGGTGCGGGCTGTCATTACCCGGTGCGCTGGGTTTATCGGGTGATCGTGACGGAACGGGACCCGGTCCGGTGGGGAAGCTCGACCAGCTGGGCGGCAGCGGCCAGCTGGGTGTGCCCTGCCACGGCGAGGTCTCCGGGGTGGCAGGTGTGGTGCTCGCCGTGGGCGGCACGTCCGGCGGCGAGCCGGACGGTGGCACGCTCGGCGGGGTGGACACGCTCGGCGGTGTCGGCGGTGTCGGCGATGGCGTCGTCTGCGTGTCCGGTGTCTGCGGGACGGGCGGTGACGACGGCGTGGTCGGTTCGCCCGGTGGTGTGTTCGGTGGCACGTCGCACGGCCACCACCAGCCGACCGTGACGGTGTCGCTGTCCTCGGCGATGCCGATGCGGCCGGTCACGGTGACGGTGTCGTTCGCGCACGGGTCGTACCGGTTCTGCACCAGGGTCCAGACGCGTACCGTGTCGTCGGGCTCGAGGGCGTCCTGCGTCGTGCAGCGAGTTTCCTCCGCAGTGGAGGTGCAGGTCATACGCCACGGTGTCTGCCAGCTGAACACGGTCGCGGGACCATCGATGTGCAGCGAGGCGCGCTCGGTGGTCTCCCCGGTGTTCGTCACCGTGATGTGCGAGAGCCTGCCGTTGCCGGAGCCGGATACGCCGTGCCCGAACGGCCGCGCCGTGACCGCGACACCGTCCGCAGGGGGATCCATCCGGACGGCGATGGTGATGCGCACCGTGGCCAGGTCGCCACTGTCCACGGTCCCGGTGATCTCGCCGGGCTCGGCGCCCGCACCGGCCGACAGGCGGAACAGCAGGGTCACCGACTCGCCGGGGTCGAGCCCTTCCCGGGTGCCGCAGGAGACGGTACCGGTGCCGCTCGGGCACCGGATCGCGGAGTCGGCGGAGTCCTGCTGCTGGGTGCGCGCGCCGGCGTGCGGTGGCGCGGCCGACCGGGCACCCGAGTCACCCATCGGCTGGCTGCCGCCGTTCGGATGGGACTCGGCGACGACGCCGTCGGGCAGCGTGAGCGTGACCGTGGCGGGATCGGACGGCGACTCCCCGTCGTTGCGCACGGTGATCGGCACATCCGTGGGTTCGCCGCCAGGGGTGAGCTCGATGCCGCCCGGCGGGCCGGCCGCATCCAGCTGCGCGGGTGCCGGGGCGGGTTCGGGAGCCGGTTCCGGTTCCGGGGCAGGCGGCGGCGGGAGGTCCGGAGTTTCCGGATCATCCCCGTCCGGCGGGTCCTCCGCCGGTGGTGCATCCGGCGAGTCCGGTTCCTCCGGAGGCGGCGGTGGTTGGGGGCCCTCCTCCTGCTGCTGCTCCTGCTGCTGGGGAGCCGGTTGCTGCGCCTCCGGGATACTCTGGTCACCGCCTGCGACCATGCCGACGGCGACAGCCGCTGCCACCGCGGTCGCCGACGCGGCGACACCGAGGAACTGGCGTGGCGCTCCCGCGGCAGCGCCGGCAGCACCGGCCCCACCGGACGCTCCCGACGCGGCTCCGGCAGCCGTGGTGGCAGCGGCTGTCCCGGCCGCCCCGGCCGCCGCGGAGGCCTTGGCGGCTCCCGCGGTCGCGAGGTAACCGAGCACGGCCCCGCCGAGCACGATCGGTGCGATGACGGCACGCAGGGCCCCGTTGATGTCGGCGAGCTCCGCGGCGAGCGCGCGGCAGCTGTCGCACTCGTCCAGGTGGGCCTCCACCTGCGTGCGTTCCCGCTTGGACAGCCCGTCACGGGTCCACGCGCCGAGCCGGTCGGCGGTGGCCCTGCAGCGGTCTTCGGACGTCTGGGAGAGATGGACCTGCAGGTATGCCTGCCGCAACCCTTCGCGAGCGCGGTAGGCGAGCGCGGACACGCCGTTGGCGGTCAGGCCGAGCAGGGGGGCGATCTCGGCGGGGGACTGTTGCTCGATCTCGGTGTGCCACAGCACCGCCTGCCAGCGTTCCGGGAGGCGGGCGAAGGCCTGCGCGGCCATGCTGCGTTCGAGGCCTGCCACTGCGGTGTCGGAGAACGGTACCGTCAGCGCGCTGCCGACCTCGCCGGTGGCCGAGCTCATGTCCTCGTTGAGATCCACCCTGCGGTCTCGCCTGGTCTTGTCGTAGGCGGAGTGGCGCAGCGTGGTGAGCAGGTAGGCGCGGAACGCGGAGTCCGGCCCCTTGCCGGCCCGCAACGTGTCCAGCATCTTGGCGAAGGCGTCCGCCACCAGGTCATCCGCCTCGGTCGAGGACCTGGCCAGTTGCCGCGCCAGGTTGTTCGCCGCCGAGACGTGGCGTTCGTAGAGCGTGCCGTACGCGGAGAGGTCACCCTCGCGGACGGAGGCGATCAGCTCGGCATCGCTCGCGCCGGCTGGCTCTGCTGGAACCGTCGACACTGGCCTCCTCCTGGCATGACGTTCGCGGGTCGGTCCCGCGCCGGCGCGTACGGTGCTGTTGCCGGTACTGGGATAGTCCTATCGTGGGTGGTCCCGTCGTGGGGCCACCCACGATAGGACGGGTTGCCATCCTCAGTCTGACGGAGCACCGGGCGAGCGTCGCGTTCCGGGTCCACCGAACGGCCTAGAGCCGGTAGGACGGTTCGAATTCGTATCGCGGTCTCCCGTCACGACGCGAATGTGGTTCCGTCTCCCTTCACGAACGCATCATCACTGTGGAGGTACAGGCTGTGGTTGACAGGTCTGCCTCGGGAGCGTATCCGGGCGGTGGGCACGCCGCATCCGACGCGACGGCAGGGGCCGACGAGGAGTCGCGGGACCACGAGGCCGGCGCGCTGCGCGCGCTGCGCGCTCGCTGGCGCACCGCCAGCCTCGCGTCCGGGTGGCGATTCCCCAGTGACTGGGCGTTGCCCGAGGTCGACACGGTGTGCGCCACGGTGATGCGCGAGGGTGTGACGGACAGGGCGTTGTCCGGCCTCGGCAGGGCACGGGCGGCGGCTGGTGCCGGGTTGGAGGAGACCCTGGCCGACCTGGCCGCGCTGCACGCGGTTCTCGACGCGGACCGGTCCGCCGGCGGGTTCGCCGATCCGGACATCGATGCCACTCCCGCACGGTTCGTGCGCGTCACCGCGGTGGCGTGGGCGGATGTCGCGTTGGACCAGCTGGCCCACACCGAGGTCACGGACTCGTTGACCGGGTTGCCTACGGCGGCGTACCTGCGTACCCGGCTGGCCGAGGTCTACGGGCGCGCCGCGCGGGACGGTCGCTCGGTTCCGGAGGACCACGTGCTGCTGACGGTGTCGGTCGATCTGGCTGATGTCACCGGGTGGCCCAGGCTGACCGGCATGATCCTGATCGCCGATGTGCTCAGGTCGGTGTTCGACGCGGGCGAGAGCATCGCGGTGCTCGGCCCGTCCACGATCGCGGTGCTCGCCGACCGCTCCACCGGCCCGGCCGACCGGGCGGTCGCGGTACGCCGCGAGGCGAACCAGCGGTTCCTCGCCGACCCCGACCTCAGCGGCCTTGCCGGCGCGCGGATCCGGGTGAGCAGGCTGTGCTCGACCTACGCCGATACCTGCGCCTTGCTCCAGGAGCTCAGCCAGAGCTGACCCGGCTCGCGTGCGCTCGACGGTGCACCGCTGAACCGTTACCCGACCTTCGGTCCTACTCGGATGCCTTGACATGGGGGATGTGCGTGCGTGACGATAATCCCTCTTTTAGGAAACTTTCCTAAAAGATGTGACCGGACTGGGCGTGAACAGGTCGACCCCGAGGGAGATGTCAGCCGCAGGGTGCGACATTAATTGGAAAGAAAGTTAACTGTTTGCCGGGCGCGACGCGACAGCGGCGTGCGCGGCGCGCTCGTGACGACAGGTCTGTGAGGAAGCCCATGATCAGAGATATCTCCAACCGGCCGGCTGTTCGCCGGCGACGACGGTGGCCAGCTCGCAGGGTGAGCTCGTTCGCCGCCGCGGCCACCGCGATCGTGGTGCCGTTGAGTGTGGTCGCCCCGGTGGCACAGGGGGCCGATACGACCGGGACGCAGGTCCCGGTGCGAGCCAACGCCAACGGTGCCGGCTACGACGATGCCGACGGCAGGCAGTGGTCGGCCGACCAGGCTTACCGGCAGGGGGAGTGGGGGTTCGGCACGGTGTACGGCTCGGGCTCGATCGGCGAGTCCATCGCCGGTACCGATGATGATGCCCTGTACCAGAGCTACAACTACTTCGACGGCGGGTCGGGTTACACCTTCGATGTGCCGGACGGCTCGTACGAGGTCACGCTGAAGATGGTCGAGGACTGGGCGACGGCCCCCGGGCAACGGGTGTTCGATGTGCACAGCGGCTCGGAGACGGTCCTGACCGGTGTGGACATCCATGCCGAGTGTGGTTCGCTGACCGCGTGCGACCGGTCGTTCACCACGACCGTCTCGGACGGTCGGCTCTCGGTGGGTTTCACGATGAATGGCGGGGCGAGCTACGCCACGCTCTCGGCGATCAGCGTCGTACCGGACGACGGTACTCCCGACCCGGACCCCGACCCGGAGCCTCCGGCTGCGCCGCAGGACGTGTCGGCGACCGCGTCCGGTCCGAGTCAGGTCGACGTGACCTGGGCGGACAACGACGAGCCCGACGTGGACGGTTACAAGGTCTACCGGTCGACCGAGCCGGGATTCGAGGTCGGAGCCGGCACCCTCGTGGCAGAGGACATCGCGGTCTCCTCCTACTCGGACTCGGGGCGCTCACCCGAGACGACGTACTACTACCGGGTCAGCGCGGTGGATGACACCGGAGCGGAGTCCGCACCGTCCAGTGAGGTCAGCGCGACGACGCCGCGACGGGACGACGATACCCCGGACGGGCACACTCGCGTGGCGTACTTCACACAGTGGGGTATCTACGACCGTGACTTCCTGGTCAGGGACGTGGACGTCTCGGGAGCGGCGGGGCAGCTCACGCACATCAACTACGCCTTCGCCGACGTCGACCAGAACCTGGAGTGCGCAACCGGGGATGCCTTCGCCGACCACAACAAGGCGTTCTCCGCGGAGGAGAGCGTAGACGGCGCGGCCGACTCCTGGGACCAGCCGTTGCGTGGCAACTTCAACGAGCTCGCCGAGCTCAAGGAGAAGCACCCGGACCTGAAGGTCATGCTCTCGCTCGGCGGGTGGACGTGGTCGGGGAACTTCTCCGACGCGGCCCTGACACAGGAGTCCCGTGAGCACTTCGTCGAGTCCTGTGTCGACCGCTTCATCGAAGGCAACGTGCCCGGCCTGCCCGACGGCGCGGCCGCCGGCGTCTTCGACGGTATCGACGTGGACTGGGAGTGGCCGGGTTCGGAAGGCGCGCCGGGCAACGTCATCAGGCAGGAGGACAAGCGGAACTACACGCTCCTGCTCGAGGAGTTCCGGCGTCAGCTCGACGAGCTCGGCTCCGAGACCGGCGAGCACTACGAGCTGACGGCGTTCCTGCCTGCCGCTCCGGAGAAGATCGAGGCCGGCATCGAGATCGACGGGGTGTTCGACGCGCTCGACTACGCGACCGTGCAGGGCTACGACTTCCACGGCGCGTGGGATGACGAGACGAACCACCAGGCACAACTGTTCTCCCCGCCGGGCGACCCGACGCCGCAGCGGTGGAGCGCGGACCTGGCCGCTACCACCTACCTGGACGGGGGTGCCGAGCCGAGCGAGATCGTCCTCGGCGTGCCTGCCTACGGGAGGGGCTGGTCCGGCGTGCCGGGCACCGACGACGGTCTGTACCAGGACGCTGCCGGACCGGCGGACGGCACCTATGAGCAGGGTATCGAGGACTACCACGTGCTCAAGGACAAGCCGGGCCAGCGTTTCCGCGACGACGAGCACGGTGCGCTGTGGCTCTATGACGGTGACGAGTGGTGGAGCTACGACGATCCGGCCGTGCTCGAGCGGAAGGCCGAGTACATCACCGACCGCGGTCTCGGCGGGTCGATGATGTGGTCGCTCGACGGTGACGACGCGAACGCGACGTTGACCTCGACGCTCGCCGACGCACTGCCCTGAGGTGTGTCTCGCAACCACAGGTGTTCTCCGGGCACGTGCCCACGCGGTCTCGCAGGCACGTGCCCGCCTGTGGCGCTACGGCCCTACTTCCGCGTAAGCCCCGACAAGCCCCGACAAGCCCCGACAAGCCCCGAGGGAAAGGAACCGTCATGACTCACTCGACCGCCGCGCGCGTTGGGGTCGCGATGTTCACGGGTGCGGCCACCACCGTCGCGCTGGGACTTGTGGGTGCCGCTCCTGCTGCCGCGCACGGCTACACCGACAGCCCGACGAGCAGGCAGCTGCACTGCGCCGACGGCACCGTGACCGGCTGTGGCCAGATCAGGTACGAGCCCCAGAGCGTGGAGGGCCCGGACGGGTTCCCGGAGGCCGGTCCCGCGGACGGCCGGATCTGCTCGGCCGGCAACGAACCGTTCGCCTCGCTCGACGACCCGCGCGACGGGCAGTGGCCGACCGAGCAGCTCACCGCCGGGGCCGAGCACGAGTTCAGCTGGTCGTTCACCGCGGCGCATTCCACGGAAAGGTTCGAGTACTTCGTCACCAACGACAGCTACGCCCCGGCGCGGCCGCTCACCAGGGACATGCTGGAGCCCACGCCCTTCCTCACGGTCCCGTTCAGCGGGCAGCCGCCGTTCGAGTACTCCCACACCGGCACCCTGCCGAGCGACAAGGAGGGGCAGCACCTCATCCTCGCCGTCTGGACCGTCGCGGATACCGCGAACGCCTTCTACGCCTGCCACGACGTGGTATTCGGAGACGACGGATCCGACCCCGGTGACCCGCCGGACCCGGGTCCCGGGCCCGTGGAGTGGGACGAGTCCACCGTGTACTACGCGGGTGACGAGGTGAGCCATCAGGGCGTGGTGTACCGCGCGCAGTGGTGGACTCGCGGTGACGAGCCCGGGACCGGTGGTCCGTGGGGCGTCTGGCAGCGCGTCGACTCCGGCGGCTGACGAACCGTTCCCGCGATGCCGGGGATGCCCTAACCGGCGGCGGTGGTGAGACGCTCGGCGGCTGCCTTGCCGTTCACCGCCGCCGCCCCGTACGTGGCGACGTAGGCGGTGCACGGGGGCTGCCAGGTCGGCAGCCCCATCTCCACGACCGTCGCGTCCGGCCGTGCGGCGTGCACCGGGACGGCTCCACACGGGCGGCGTCGGCACCAGGGATCCAGGCCGCGACACCCCAGGGCAGGCTGCCGGAGGCCATCGAGTTCGGCGTCTCGATCTCCACCACGAGCGGCTCCCGCAGCGGGGCAGGCTCGCCGGTCACCAGTACCGCCTGCCGCGCGGCCGTGAGCCCGATGGCGCCGTCGAACTCGGCTCGCCCGGCGGTGGCCCGCCAGGCATGCAGCCGCCGTACCCGGGAGGCTGCCTCCTCGAGCCGCCCTGCGCGTAGTCGCCCGCTCCGTACAGCATCCACAATGGCCTGGGTCGTCGCACGGAGCACGTCGGGGCCCTGGACGGCGCCAAGGCACAGGAGGTCCGCGCCGGCCAGCAGGCTCCGTACGACTCCCTCGCGTATCCCGACGGTGTCACTGATCGCCTGCATCTCGAGCGCGTCGCTGACGACGAGGCCGTCGTAGCCCATCCGCTCCCGCAACAGGCCCTCGAGCGCCGCCGGCGACAGTGTCGCGGGGGCAGTGCCCGTCAGCACGGGTACCCGCACGTGGGCGGTCATGATCGCCTGGGCTCCCTCGGTGACCGCGGCACGGAACGGGGCGAGCTCGCGGCCGGTCAGCATGTCCATGGAGATGTCGATGGTCGGTAGCTCGTGGTGCGAGTCCTGGCGGGTCGCCCCGTGGCCGGGGAAGTGCTTCACACACGCGGCGACTCCTGCCTCCTGCAACCCGCGCACCGCCGCGCCGGTGTGCCTGCTGACCAGCCTGGCGTCCGAGCCGAAGGACCGGGTGCCGATCACGGGGTTGTCCGTCGCGGTGTTGACGTCCCCGCTGGGAGCCAGGTTGAGGTTGATCCCGACGACGTCGAGCTCGGCACCGAGCGAGCGGTGTACCGCGCGGGTGAGCTCGGTGTCGTCGATGGCGCCGAGCGCGGCGTTGCCGGGGTACGGGCTGCCGGTCGCGTGGGCGAGGCGGGTGACGTCGCCGCCTTCCTCGTCGATGGCGATGACCGGCTGCCCGTACGAGCTCAGGGTCGTCGACAGGGTCGACAGTTGCTCGGTGTCGGCGACGTTGCCGTTGATGGCGAACAGGCAGACTCCCCCGAGGCCGTCCGCGATCGCCTCGCACAGCCAGCTCGGTGCGTTCGGGCCCGTGAACGGGGCGAGCAGGGTGGTCGCGGCCATCCGGTGCAGGGTGGGGTCGGCGGGCGTCATCCTTTCACCGCCCCGGCGACCAGACCGGACACCATGCGTCGCTGCACGAACAGGAAGAAGATGATCACGGGGATGGTCATGACGGTGGATGTCGCCATGACACCGCCCCAGTCGATGCCTTCTCGGGCGATGAACCAGCGTAGTGCGACAGGCATGGTGTAACCGCTTTCGTCTGCCATGAGTGTGAACGCGAAGATGAACTCGTTCCATACGGTGATGAACGAGAAGATGCTCGTCGCCACCAGGCCCGGAGCGACCAGCGGGAACAGGATCGAGACAAAGGTGCGGAACCGGGACGCGCCGTCGATCTCCGCGGCCTCCTCGAGCTCCCGCGGCACGGCTGCCACGAAGGTGCGCAGCATCCAGATCGCGAAGGGCAGCGTGAATGCCACGTTGATGATCACGAGGCCGAGTAGCCGGTTGGTCAGTCCCGCCTGGCGTGCCATCACGAACAGGGGGATGAGCAGTGCCTCGTGCGGAACCATCTGCACGATGAGCAGCATGATGAGGAAGGAGGCCCGGAACCGGAAGCGGAACCGGGCCACCGCTGTCGCGCCGAGCAGCGCCGCAGCCGAGCCGAACAGTACGGCGCCGAGCGCCACGACGGTGCTGTTGCGCAGGTAGATCCACAGGGACGTGTTGCCGATTCCCTCCGTGAAGATCTCCCGGAAGTGCGCCCAGGTCACGCTGGTCGGCACAAGCACGATGTCGGTGGTGAAGATGTCCTCGTTGGTCTTCAACGCCGTCGAGACCATCCAGAACACGGGGAAGACGGAGAAGACGATGACGGCGATCGCGGCGGCGTTGATCGCGACGCGGCTGGACCGCCTTCCTGCCACTGCCCTCATCGGACATCCTCCTGCCGCACGATCTGCCGCACGTAGAACACGGTGATGACGAGGAGGATCACGGCGAGCACGATCGCGATCGCCGAACCGAGGCCCATCCGGGGCGGGGACCGGAACGCTTCCGCGTAGGCATACAGCGACAGGTTGTAGGCAGCCGGGTTACCGATACCGCCTGCCAGCACGTGCAGCTGGGTGAACACCTTGAAGTCCCAGATGATCGACAGCACGAGCAGCACAGCGAATACCGGCTTGAGCAGGGGGAAGGTGACCTGCCAGAAGCTTCGCCACGGGCCCGCTCCGTCCACTCGCGCGGCCTCGAACAGCTCGCCGGGGATGCTCTTCAGTCCCGCGAGTACCGACACAGCGATGAACGGGAACGACTGCCACACCACTGCCAGGGTCAGTACGAAGTAGAGCGGCAGGGGGTCGAGGAACCAGGAGTAGCCGCTCCAGTCCGCGCGTCCGAGCAGCGCTCCGGTCAGCCAGTCGGGTGCCTGGTTGAGCAGCCAGTTGGCGACCCCGCCGTGCTCGTCGAACAGCCAGCGCCACACCGTCGCCACCGACATGTGGGGCATCGACCAGGCCAGCATCGTCGAGATGACCACGGTAGTGGACATCACCCGGCCCAGCCGGTGGATGAGCAGTCCCACCAGCGTGCCCAGCACCAGTGTCGCGGAGACGGCGACCGCGGCGAAGGCCACGGTGTTGCGCAACGCCTGCCAGAAGACCTCCGAGGTGAGGATCTCACGGAAGTTGGCAGCCCCGACCGACTCGGCGGGCTCGCCGCGGATCTCCCGGAGGCCGACGTCCTGGGTGGACATCACGAGCATCCGGTACAGCGGGTACAGCAGCAGGCCCGCGATGACCACGAGGGTGGGGGCCAGCAGCAGGTACGGCGTGAGCCGGGTCCGTGACCCGCGGGGCCGGGGACCGCCGCGGGCCGGGGCGGTGCGCCGGCCGCGACGGGTCCCCGATCGTAGGGCTGTGTCGGTCACCGGTCGAGAATCTCGTCCATCTGCTCGGCCGCTGCGTCCGTGGCTTGTTCGACGGACGTCTCGCCACGGACGATGTCACTCAGCATCTGCTGCACGACAGAGTCCTCGACCTGGACCCAGTTCTCGTCCACAGCGTAGGCCTTGCCCAGTGGCATGGCCGAGGCGAACGGGCCGAGCCAGTCGTCCTCCTTGTAGGTGTCGTCGGCAAGCAACTCCGGGTAGGCGGGCAGCAGGCCCGCGATCGGCGCGTACTCGGTGACCTTCTCCTTCGAAGCCAGCAGCGTGATGTAGTCGAAAGCCACATCCTGATGCGGGCTGTCGGCCCATACCGCGAGGTCGTTGCCTCCCGCGAACTGTGGGGCGGCGCCGCCGTGCCGTGCCGGTAGCTCGAAGGCGCCGATCGCCTCGTCATCGAGGTCCTCAGCCGTGTCGGTGATCACGCTCTTGGCCCACGAGCCGTCGACGAACATGCCGACCTTGTCGTTGGCGAACAACCGGGAGATCTCCACCGAGTCGCGGGTCACGGCGGCCTCGGATGACACTCCTTGCTCGACCAGGTCGGTGTACCAGGCGATGGCGTCCCGTGCGGCGGGCTCGTCGAGCCGGGACGCCCACCCGTCGCCGTCCTGCTCGACGATCTCGCCGTCGTTGCCCCAGATGAACGGGGCGAGGGCGTGCATGGCGTCCGAGCCGCCGTTGATCTCGAAGCCGCTCACACCCTCCTTGGCCGAGGAGATCGTCTCGGCGGCGGCGCGCAGCTCCTCCCAGTCCGTGGGGATGTCGATGTCGAGCTCGTCGAACCAGTCCGCGCGGTAGATGACCGCACGAACCCCGCCGAGCCACGGCACCGCGTGGATCGAGCCGTCGAGGGTCTCGTTCTCCCACAGGTTCTCCGGGATGGCTTGCCCTTCCTCCCAGTCGTCGACCTGCTCGGTGATGTCGGCGAGTACGCCCTGGTTGGCCCACGTCACCACCTGGGTGTTGCCGATCTCGGTGACGTCCGGCCCCTCGCCGCCCGCTGCCGCCGCCTGGAACTTGGTGTCGACATCGGGCCACGGGACCCACTCGACCTCGACCGCGATGCCGTGCTGCTCCTCGAACTCCTCGTTGACCTCGGCCATGAACGAGTTGTGATCCTCGTCCGGTGGGCCGAGCCGCCACACTGTGATCTCGTCAGGGGCCTCGGCCTGGTCGTCGGCTGCCCCGTCGCCACATGCCGCGGCGATGAGAGCGACCCCGGCCGACAGGGCCACGATCTTCGCTGTCTTCACTAGGGCTCTCCTTGTCCGTCCGTGCTCCCCGCGTCCTGTGTGCGTCTCCCGACCGTGGAAAAACTAACAGGAAACTTTACTAAAAAAATAGAGTATGGTTGGGTCGTTAACGGATCGAGACGGAAGGGGTCGACACGGATGCCAGCCCGACCGGGCACCCCCACGCTGCTACGCGAGATCAACGACCGTACGGCGCTGGAGCTGCTGTTGAGCTCAGGTCCGCTCACTCGTGCCGAGTTGGGTGAGCGTACCGGGCTGTCCAAGGTGACCGCGTCGCAGCTGCTGGCAAGGCTCGAGTCTCGCGGGCTGGTGGAGGTCGTCGGAACCCGGCCGGGAGGCCGGGGCCCGAATGCCTCGGTGTACGGGGTGGTGCCGTCCTGTGCCTACGTCACCGGGCTGGAGATCGGCCCGGACAGCGTCACGGCGGGCATCGCCGACATCACCGGCCGCATCGTGTCCGAGCTGACCGTCGACCCGAACGGCTCGGAGGAACCGGCACGAGTGGTCCACGAGGTCGTGGACAAGGCCGCGCGCTCGGCCGATGTGCCGTTCTCCCGGATACGGGCCTTCGCCATCGGAACCCCGGGCATGGTGGACCCGCGCACCGGCGACGTGCGGTTCTCCTTCGACCTGCCGCGCTGGCACGGCGGGGTGCTCGAGTCGCTGCGGCGCGACCTGCGCAGGCCGGTGATCATCGAGAACGACGTCAACCTCGCCGCGATCGCCGAGCGCGCAGGGGGAGCGGCGGCCGAGACGAACGACTTCGCGTTGCTGTGGTTGAGCGTCGGGCTCGGGCTCGGGGTCGTCATCGACGGCGAGCTCTACCGTGGGCGCTCCGGCGCCGCCGGGGAGATCGGATGGCTGCCGGTGCCCGGTGCTCCGAAGCCCGCCACGGTGGCCACGCCACGCAGCGGCACCCTTCCCACGATCGGTGGTGCGTTCCAGACGCTCGCCGGCGGCGAGACGGTACTCGAGCTCGCAGCGGAGAGCGGGTACGTGGCGCGGACGCCTGCAGAGGCCGTCGAGATGGCCGTCACGGCCGGGGATGCGGCAGCTCCCCTGCTGGACGAGCTGGCTGGTCGCCTGGCTGTCGGAGTCGCCTCGATCTGCGTGGTGCTCGACCCGGGCCTTGTGGTGCTGGCAGGCGATGTCGGCCGGGCGGGCGGTGAGCAGTTGGCGACGCGGGTACAGCGGCACGCAGCCGCGATGTGCCCCAATCCGCCGGCGATCGCGGTCAGCCGGGTGGACGACAACCCGGTGCTGCGCGGTGCGGTGTTGGCAGCGGTGGACCGGGCGCGGGCGGACGTGTTCACTCCCGACCGGGACTGACCGGGACCGACCGGGACCGACATCGCCTGCCGCGCTGCTCGCCGCGCCGGACGTCGACGGCGCGGGGCCGCACCGGAACGTGCCGCGATCCACTCCCGGTAGCGCGTACCCGCCCGTGCCGGTACCGCTCGCCGCTACGCTACCCACGCGGGGCGGCGACCCCTGCGATACCGCTCGCGATGTCGCGCACGTCGCACCACGGGCTGTCGGGTAGGCGCGAACCCGAAGCGGGTGGATAGGGTGGTTCGCCGCCACGATGGAGGCGTGGGTGGTACCCGACCTGCGAGAAAGGCCCTCGGCGCACGGAAGAAGGAACGTTCGGTCACATGGATATGCAAACCGGTCTCCCCGTAGTCGGCATGGTCGGTGGCGGCCAGCTCGCCCGGATGACCCACCAGGCATCGATCGCGCTCGGCCAGTCGTTGAGCGTGCTCGCCGCCGGGGAACGGGAGTCGGCCGGGCTGGTGGCAGGCAAGGTCGTCGCGGGTAGTCACACCGACCTGTCCGCGCTGCGCTCGTTCGCCGGGTCCGTCGACGTGCTGACCTTCGATCACGAGCTCGTGCCCAACGAGTTCGTGCGGACGCTGTGCGAGGAGGGCGTCGTGGTGCGTCCGGGACCGGACGCGCTGCTGCATGCCCAGGACAAGCTGACGATGCGCACCAAACTCGCCGAGCTCGGATGCCCGACACCGGCGTTCGCCACGGTCACCCGGGTCGCCGATGCTGTCGAGTTCGCGGCGGCGCACGGATGGCCGGTCGTGCTCAAGGCCGTGCGTGGCGGTTACGACGGCAAGGGCGTGTGGATGCTCGCCTCCGAGGAGCAGGCGCACTCTCTGGTCACCGAGCTGCTGGAAGCCGGGATGACGCTGCTCGTCGAGCGGAAGGTCCCGATGCGCAGGGAGCTGTCCGCGCTCATCGCCCGGTCACCGTTCGGTCAGGGCGCCGCGTGGCCTGTGGTGGAGACGGTACAGCGGGACGGCATCAACACGGAGGTGCTCGCGCCGGCTCCGGGGCTGGCCGAGGACCTCGCGCACCAGGCCAAGTCGCTGGCCCTGCGCATCGCGGACGAGCTCGGGGTGGTCGGCGTGCTCGCGGTGGAGCTGTTCGAGACCGAGGACGGCGTGCTGGTCAACGAGCTGGCCATGCGGCCGCACAACTCCGGGCACTGGACGATGAACGGCGCGGTGACCTCGCAGTTCGAGCAGCACCTGCGCGCGGTGCTGGACTACCCGCTCGGCACGACCGAAGCCCTGGCGCCGGCATGTGTGATGGCGAACGTGCTCGGTGCGGCCGAGCCACCCGCGATGGGGATCGACGAGCGGTTGCACCACCTGTTCGCGCGGTTCCCGGACGTGCACGTGCACCTGTACGGCAAGCAGGAGCGGCCGGGCCGCAAGCTCGGGCACGTGAACGTGCTGGGGCGGAGCTTCGCCGAGCTGACCGAACGCGCGAGGCTGGCCGCGCACTGGCTCGCCAACGGGTACTGGCAGGACGGCTACCGGGTGCACGGCTGACACGGCTCCGGTCGCCGGCGGGCGAGCCCGGGGCCGCGTCGTGCCGGACGTGTGCGGCGGCCGCCCGCCCGCGTGCGTGGCCGCACGACTGGCCGGGCGCGCGGGGCGGCCTGACAATGATCCGACGTATGCAGAAGACAGCGTGACGGAAGGTGAGCGTGCAGATGGCGGTGGGCAGTAGTGCACCCCAGGTCGGCCTGATCATGGGTAGTGACTCGGACTGGTCGGTGCTGGAGGCGGCGGCCGACGCGCTCGGGGAGTTCGACGTGCCTTTCGAGGTAGGGGTGTACTCGGCTCACCGCACCCCGCAGCGCATGCTGGATTACGCCCGGAGCGCGGCAGGTCGTGGCCTGCGGGCGATCATCGCCGGAGCCGGAGGTGCCGCGCACCTGCCCGGCATGGTCGCCTCGGCGACGACGCTGCCCGTGATCGGCGTACCGGTGCCGTTGCGGTACCTCGATGGGCTGGACTCGTTGCTGTCGATCGTGCAGATGCCCGCAGGTGTGCCGGTCGCGACGGTCTCGGTGGGTGGCGCGCGCAATGCCGGCCTGCTTGCCGTGCGCATGCTGGCCGCGAACGACCCGGAGCTGCGTGACCGCATGGCGGGCTTCCAGGCCGATCTGGAGCGCACGGTGCTCGACAAGGACGCTGCCCTGCAGGAACGGGTGCGGCGCGAGTGAGTAGGGCTCCGGCCGGACTGTGACGAAACGCAACCCCCGCAGGTAGTGAACGAGCGATAACATACCTGGGAGGATGCGTGCGGGTCGATCCGTGAGGGATCGCGGGCCCTCGATGCCCGCGTCGGCGAGGACGAGCGGAACGGTTCACGACGGTGACGTCGGCGAGGACGAGAATGGCGATGAGGTGGCGCAGGTGAGTGACGACGTGAACGTGTACCAGCTTGCCGAGGAGCACGAGCAGCTACGGGAAGCTGTTCGGGACCTGGCCGAGAACGAGATCGCTCCGTATGCCGCCGATGTCGATGAGCAGGAACGGTACCCGACCGAGGCCCTGGAGGCGTTGACCAAGACCGGGTTCAACGCGGTGCACATCCCGGAAGCCTACGGGGGGCAGGGCGCCGACGCGGTGGCGGGCGACATCGTGGTCGAGGAGATCGCGCGGGTGTGCGCGTCCTCGTCGCTGATCCCGGCGGTGAACAAGCTGGGCACGATGAACGTGATCCTGGGGGCCTCCGAGGATCTGAAGCAGCGGGTGCTGGGTGACGTGGCATCCGGTGCGATGGCGTCGTACGCGCTGTCCGAGCGCGAGGCAGGGTCCGACCCGTCCGCGATGCGCACAAGGGCCGTGCTCGACGGCGATCACTGGGTGCTGAACGGCACGAAGTGCTGGATCACGAACGCCGGGGAGTCGACCTGGTACACGGTCATGGCCGTCAGCGATCCGCAGGCGTCGAGTCCGGTCAACGGGATCTCGGCTTTCGCGGTGCGCTACGACGACGCGGGCTTCTCGATCGGCCCCAAGGAGCGCAAGCTCGGGATCAAGGGCTCGCCGACACGGGAGATCTACTTCGAGGACTGCGCGATCCCTGCCGACCGGATCATCGGTGAGCCGGGCCACGGGTTGCGGCTGGCCTTCACGACGCTCGATCACACGCGGCACACCATCGGGGCGCAGGCACTGGGGATCGCCCAGGGCGCCCTGGACTCCGCGGTGTCCTATGTGAAGGAGCGGCAACAGTTCGGTAAGGCGATCGCCGACTTCCAGGGCGTGCAGTTCATGCTCGCCGATATGGCGATGAAGGTCGAAGCGGCCAGGCACATGGTCTACAGCGCGGCAGCCAAGGTGGAGCGTGGCGAACCCGAGGCGTCGTTCGCCTCCAGCGCGGCCAAGACGTTCGCCTCGGACACGGCCATGGAGGTCACTGTGGACACGGTCCAGCTGTTCGGCGGGGCGGGCTACACGCGGGACTTCCCCGCAGAGCGGATGATGCGTGACGCCAAGATCACCCAGATCTACGAGGGAACCAACCAGATCCAGCGCATGGTGATGGCCAAGCAGCTGCTCAAGTAGGCGTCGCAGGGTCCTGCGTCCGCGCATCCGCGCACTCTTGCGGTGGGGTGACGTCCCGCTGGAACTGTGGAACACTTTCGGCGGACAGAGCACGATGGTGGACCACACCGCCCTGATGCGGTGCGGTACGGTGCGTGCATCTTCGTCCACGCCAATCCTGTGAAGGAGGCGCACGATGTACGGACGCATCCAGGATCTCGCTGCGCTGATCGGCCGAGTGGGGATCGCTGTCGTGTTCCTCGCCTACGGCATCGACAAGTGGGAAGCCGGTGTCAGCGCCACCGCCGAGATGATGGAAGGTAGCGGCGTCCCCCTGCCGACCGCTGCCGCCGTGTTCGTGATGATCGTCGAAGTCGTCGGTTCGATCGCGTTCATCATCGGCCTGTTCCTGCCGCTGGTGGGGATCGGCTATGCGGTGATCGGGCTCGGCGCCATCTACTACGTACAGCTCGACGCGGGCCTGGTGGACGGCTACGCGCTCGAGCTGGTGCTGGCACTCGCGGCGGTGGCCATCGGGTTCAACGGTGGCAGGTTCTCCATCGATCACCTGGTGTTCGGGCGTATCCGTGCGAACCGCAAGGCGCGCAAGCAGGCAGGCGCACACGCCGCGGCCACGAGCGAGACGGAGTCGGCGCCGGAGTGACGTCTCAGCCGGGTGCCGGGATGTCGACCGTGACGTGTTCGGTCTTCCGGCGCCCGGCCACCGTATCGGCGGTGCCACCGGTGATCTGCACCAGCGACGCGCCCGCGGCGAGGGGTGCCAGTACGGCGCTGAGCACACCGTCCGGAAGCGACCAGTCGCGTGTGGATAACACGCGGTCCCCCTTGCCGATTCCGTAGGAGGCGGCGAGCTCGCCGGCGCGAGCGAGAACCTGCCCGGTCGTCATCGACTGCAGGGCCGGCGAGTCCTCACTTACGGGGATCACCGGTGTGTAGTCGTCCCCGGCGAGCTTGGCCTCGGTCAGGTAGTCGAACCCGCCCGGCGCGGGCGGTTCGGCCAGGCCCATGCCCATCGGGTCGAGGCCGACTACGGCCGTGGCCTCGGCAGCCGCCACGTCGTCCGCGCCGCGTGGTTCGGCGAAGGCCACGCGCGCGCCCCGCGGGTCATCGACCACATGACCGCCGCACCACCACGCGCCGAGGAGGACGCCTGCGGTCTGCCAGTGCGCGGGCAACCGCACGCACACCGGGTCGCCCGGTTCGATGTCGAACTCCTCGGTCAACCAGTTGGCGGTCTTGGCCGCCCAGTTCGCCACCGTGGCCACGGACAGCTCGATCCTGCTGCCCAGGTCCTCGTCGTAGTGCGTGACCAGGGGGCGGGCCGCCGAGGACGACAGCAGCGGGGACAGAACGCGCTCGGTGATGCTCACGCCCGCATTGTGTCAGGCGCCGTGCCGCCGGGCGGTCCCGCGTCCGCGGTCACATCGGGGCACGTCGGGGGTACTACAGCAGCCGGAGCTGCGTCTCGCGTCGCTTCCTGCGCGGCACAGGGTCGCCGATCCGCTCGCTGGTGTTCGCGTCGAGTCCGGCGAGAAACGGTGACCTCTCGCCGTTGCCCGCGGCGTGGCTGAGGTAGAGGTGCCGCTGTGCCCGGGTCATGCCGACGAACAGCAGGCGCCGCTCCTCGCGCCTGGACTCCTCGTCGTCGCCGTCACCCGGCCAGCGCAGGGGCAGCAGGCCGTCCGCGCAGCCGACGACGAACACGGCGGGAAACTCCAACCCCTTGGCGGCGTGCAGGGTCAGCAACGAGATCCGGTCGGCGCGCGGGTCCCAGGTGTCCACCTCGACCCCGAGGGACAGCTCGGTGAACAGCTGCTCCGGATCACCGTCACACCGGTCGGCGAGCGGTAGCAGCAGGTCGACGGCGGTGTGCAGCTCGGCCGTCGTAGCCTGGTCGGCCCCGGGCAGCCTGTCGACCGCGGCCCGTGCCGCGCGCCGCAGACGGTCGGCGAGGCCGCTCCCGCCATCGCGCGGGTCGCCGCAGGCTGGTACGTACCGGAGCTCGGCGAGCAGCTCCGCCACACCGGGACGGTCGGCGAGCCGGTCGTGCGAGCGTTTCTGGAACGGCAAGCCAGCGCGCGTCAGCGCCTCTGCGATCGCGGCCGCCTGCCGGTCGGTGCGGTAGAGGACGGCGAAGTCCGACAGACCGAGTGCCTGGTCGCCCTCGTCGGCGACGTGCCCGCTGTCCCGGGAATGGAACGACGTACCGCCGAGCAGCCGCTCGATGCCGCCTGCCACGAACGCCGCTTCGTCCGCGGGGTCGGCGGCCTGGTGCAGGCCGATGCGCGCGTCGTCGCGGCTGTGTGCCGCGCGCAACGCCCGGTCCGGCACCAGGCTGTCCGGCGCGATGACCTGCTGCGCACCGTCGAGGATGGCGGTGCTCGATCGGTAGTTGCGTGTCAGGTGCACGGTCCGCGCTCCGGGGAAGTCCCTCTGGAAGCGCAGGAAGAAACCGACATCGGCACCACGGAACCGGTAGATGGACTGGTCGGGGTCACCGATCGCGGTGAGGTTGCCCGCGGGCTCGCCGGAGGGCTCCGCCGCGAGCTGCCACAGCAGCCGGTACTGCTGGCCGTCCACGTCCTGGTACTCGTCGACCGAGATCCAGCGGTACCGGTCCCGGTAGAGCCGGGCAAGCTGCTGGTCGGACTCCAGCAGTGTGACCGGCAGCTCGATCAGCTCGTCGAAGTCGACCAGGTCCCGCTCGCGCAGCTTCGCGCGGTAGCGCTGCGCACCGTCCGGCAGCGGCCGCTGCGGATCGCCGCCCGCGCGGCGCGTACGGGACAGCTGCTTCAGCAGGTCGCGTCCCCGCCTGTCATCGCCGCCGACCTCGGTCGCCACGGCGAGCTGCGTCGCGTGGTCGGCGATGCCGAACCGGGCGCCGAGCCCCACACGTGCGTGTTGCTCGCGCAGGATACGCGCGCCGAGAGAGTGGAACGTATCCACCGTCACCTCGCCCGTGTGCCGGGGCGCGAGCCCGAGCAGCCGCTGGGTCATCTCCGTAGCGGCACGGCGGGTGAAGGTCACGGCAAGGCAGTCACCCGGCGGCACGCCGCACTCGGTGACCAGGTGTGCGATGCGGTGCGTCACGGTGCGCGTCTTACCGGTGCCCGGCCCGGCCACGATCAGCAGAGGCGCGTCGAGGATCCCGGCGGCCGCGCGCTGCTCGGGGTCGAGCCCGTCCAGCACCGAGCCCGTCGAGGACGGCTCGCTCGGCCGTGGTGCCGTCACCCGCTGCGCACGCGGCTCCGGAGCGGCCGTCGACGGCCGCTCCGGCTGACCGGTCCCGTCCTGCCCGGTGAGCACCCCGGTGGTCGGCTCTGCAGCGTGCGTCCCGCCCGCGCCGGGAACGTCCTCGAACAACGCCTGCGCCGTCGCGGCGGCCCGACTGCGCACCTCACCCGGTTCGAAGACGGTGATGGTGCCGTACTCACCGTCGTAACCGGGTTGCCTGTGCACCTCGCCGCGCCGGAGCCTGGCGACGGCCTCGGCAAGCAGCTCCGAGCGTGACTCCAGGTCGCCGACGGGAACGTCCTGCAGGATCGCCAGCTCCGGTCCGAACGCGGCGGTCAACCTGTCGACCTCGGTGAGTACCTTCTTGCTCTTGGGGCCCGTGCCGACGATCTCGCTGAGCACCTCGGGCAGTGGCACGAGGCAGCGAAAGCCCGCGGCGCCGTCCGGCCGGTACCCCTCGGCCCGGTCGGCGAGCTCCGTGACGCGGTTGAGTACCCCGACGGTCAGCGCCTTCCCGCACTCCGGGCAGCAGCCGCCGTGCTCACGGGTTCGCTCCGGCGTCATACGCACGCCGCACTTGCGGTGGCCGTCGACGTGGTACTTGCCTTCCTCGGGGAAGAACTCGATCGTGCCCGCGAGGCCGTCTCCGGTGTCGAGCGCCCTGCGCACGGCGAAGTAGTCCAGCTCGGTGTCGAACACCGTGGCCTCGCGGCCGAGCATCGGAGGCGAGTGCGCGTCCGAGTTGCTCACCAGCCGGTAGCGATCGAGCCCGGAGATCCGCCAGTTCATCTCCGGGTCGCTGGACAGCCCGGTCTCCAACGCGCCGATGTGCGGGGCGAGATCGGCATAGCAGTCCTCCACGGCGTTGAAGCCGGACTTCGATCCCAGCACGGAGAACCACGGCGTCCAGATGTGTGCGGGCACCACGTAGGCACCGTCGCCGGACTCCAGGGTGATCTCGAGCAGGTCCCGGGAGTCCAGACCGAGAATGGGCCTGCCGTCCGAACCGAGGTTGCCGATCTTGCCGAGCCGCCGGTTGAACTCGGCGGCCGCGTCGAAGTCGGGTACGTAGACGAGGTGATGGATCTTGCGCGTGAGCCCGTCACGCTTGTAGATCGTGGCGATCTCGACGGAGAGCATGAACCGCACGTCGTGCGCGCCGACGGCGGGCGGCAGGGTCCGGGTGATCTCCCGGTCGCGGTCCGGGCGTAGCCGGAACAACCCGGGCTCGGCCGGTTCGAGACTCTCGGCGAGGTGCTCGAACCACGCCGGGTGGGTGAAGTCGCCCGTCCCGACAAGGGTGATGCCCTTACGCCTTGCCCACCAGCTCAGGTGGTCGAGGTCGCAGTCCTTGCTGCACGCTCGCGAGTACTTGGAGTGGATGTGCAGATCGGCATGGAAACGCACCCGGGTGATCCTGCCATACGCCGGTCGGCGCGCGGTGGCTGCTGGTGCCACCGCGGCAGGCGCGGGTGTGAGGGGCAGTCAGTCGACGCAGGCGACCCCGTCCGCGCTGATCGGTTCGTCGCCCGGTTCGCTCGACGGCGCGGGTGCGGCTGAGCCGCCGCCGCGCGGTTCGGCTCCGCCGTCGCCCGCCTCGCGTCCCGGGTCGGACCCGGACCTCGCGGCAGCGAGCTCGGCGACGAAGCTGCGTACCTCCTCGACGTCCACCTCGACGATGCTCTCCCCATCGGGTCCGCTGGCGGCGATGTCCAGCACGGGTACGGTCACGAAGTCGACCCGCCCGGAGGCGAACGCGCGCAGCTGTTCGGCGAACTCGAGGAGGTCGAGGTCGGGATCGAGCACGACCGAGCGGCGCGCGGCTTCGGCGAGCTCGTCGAGCCTGTCCCGGTTCGTCAACGTCCCGGTCGAGAACGCTTCGTCGAGCGCGGAGGCGAGGAAGGCCTGCTGACGGGCGATGCGATCGAGGTCGCCGCGCGGGAGGTTCTTCCGTTGCCGGACGAAGGACAGCGCGTCGCCGCCCTCGACGACCTGGCGTCCCGCAGCGAAGTCGGCGGCTGCGTCGGGGTCGCTCGTGGCGCTGTTCAGGCACACCTCGACACCCCCCAACGCTTCGGTGAGCAGGTAGAACCCGAGCATGCTCACCTCGACGTAGTGGTCGATCCGCACCTCGGTGAGATCCTCGACCGCCTGGACGAGCGACCTGCGGCCCGCCTGGTCCGACTCCTGCTCGAGCTCGGCGCCGTCGGAGACGCCGTCGGCGCGCAGGACCTCCTTCTCGGCCTGCTTCGCCTCATCGAAGACTGAGTTGATCTTGCCCTTGTCCCCGGCGGGAGTGTCGACCCAGCTGTCCCGCGGGATCGATACGGCGTGTGCCTCGCCGCCGTCCTCCGGTAGCCGGAGGATGATCAGGGTGTCCGTCTTCACCCCGTCCTTGTGCTCGGTGCCCAACTCGCGCAACATGTCCGCGGACAGGGGGTTGCCCTGCATGTCGGTGCGAGCGTCCGTGCCGACGATCAGGACGTCGACCATGTCCTCCTCGTCCGGAGCGTCATGGTGCTCGCCTGTGCGGGGTTCGAGAGCGTCGGCCTTGCCGATGCCGCCGAGCAGCCGGTCGTAGGTGACGTGGGCATAGCCGGTGCCGACCAGGGCGACGATCGCCAGCAGGGCGACGGCCACCCGGCCGGTGGTGAGGACGATCTGACCGCTCGAGCGCTGTCGTGTACGGGATCGCGTCATGGTTTACCCGAAGCCGCCCCTCCGCACGCTCGCATGCCACGCCAGGCGGCTCCAGGCTACGTCATGGCCACACGACTTGCGCAATCGTGGCTGTCACGGAGACGCATGATCCCTAGACTCCGTTGCGACACGGCTCGTCACTTCGCAGGGCGGCGAGCACCGGGCAGATGGGGACGGACAGAAGGTAGGTACGAGATGCGGGTACTGGTCACGGGTGGAGCGGGGTTCATCGGGTCGCACTACGTGCGGCAAGCGCTTGCCGGCGACTACGACTCGCTCGCCGACGCGGAGATCGTGGTGCTCGACAACCTGACCTACGCGGGTAACGAGGCCAACCTCGCCACGGTGGCCGGGCACGAGCGACTGACCTTCGTGCACGGCGATATCCGCGACGCCGAGCTCGTCCAGCGCTGTATGCGGGACGTCGACCTGGTCGTGCATTTCGCGGCCGAGTCGCATGTCGACAGGTCCATCGCGGGTGCGAGCGAGTTCGTCAGTACCAACGTGCTCGGCACCCAGGTCCTGCTGCACGCCGCGGCGGACGCGGAGGTCGGCAAGTTCGTGCACGTGTCCACGGACGAGGTGTACGGCACGATCGAACAAGGCGCCTGGCCGGAGACGCACCCGCTGCAACCCAACTCGCCCTACGCCGCGTCGAAGGCCTCCGCGGACCTGATGGCGCGCGCGTTCCACCGCACGCACGGCGTGCCGGTGTGCATCACCCGGTGTTCGAACAACTACGGTCCGTACCAGTATCCGGAGAAGGTCATCCCGCTGTTCGTCACCAACCTTCTCGACGGTGAGCATGTCCCGCTGTACGGTGACGGCCTCAACGTGCGTGACTGGCTGCATGTCGGTGACCATTGCCGGGGCATTCAACTGGTCGCCGACGCCGGGGTGCCCGGCGAGATATACAACATTGGCGGAGGAACCGAGTTGACGAACAAGGAGCTCACCGCACAGCTGCTGGAGGCGGTCGGAGCCGGGTGGGACATGGTCACGCCCGTCCCGGACCGCCTGGGCCACGACCGGAGGTACTCGGTGGACACCAGCAAGATCCGCGCCGAGCTCGGTTACCGGCCGACCGTGCCGTTCTCCAGCGGGCTCGTCGACACGGTCCGGTGGTATGCGCGGAACCGGCACTGGTGGGAACCGCTCAAGAGACGTGCGTTCGTGCCCGCGGCGGCGATGCGCGGGCCCGGTGATGCGGGTAGTGGTACCGGATGACGCGGCTGGCGATCCTGGTACCCGGCGGCAGCGGGCAACTCGGTCGCGACCTCGCCGCGCTGGCGCGCTCCTCCAACGCGGTCCACGTCGACGTGACGGCGCCGTCCTCGGCCGAGCTCGACGTCACGCAGGCCGGTGCGGTCGTCGACGCGGTGCGCGCCCTCTCCTCGAGGGCGGTCGCGGACGACCTGCGGCCCGTCGTCATCAACGCTGCAGGCTACACAGCCGTGGACGACGCCGAGAGCGATGAGCAGCGTGCCTTCGCCGTCAACGCGGACGGTCCACGGATCCTCGCAGCGGCCTGCGCATCGCAGAACGTGCCGCTGGTGCACACCTCGACGGACTACGTTTTCTCCGGTGACGCCGAGCAGCCGTACGAGGCGGACGACGCGCTCGGCCCCCTCAACGCCTACGGGCGGACCAAGGCGGCCGGCGAGAGCGCGGTACTCGGTTCGGGCGCCGCCGCGTGGGTGGTGCGGACGTCCTGGCTGTACGGGGCGACCGGGCGCAACTTCGTGCGGACCATGATCGAGCTCGAGCGGGAACGCGACACGGTCACCGTGGTCGAGGACCAGTTCGGATCCCCGACCTGGAGCGCGGACCTCGCTTCCGGCCTGCTCGAGCTCGTCGCCATGATCACCAACGGCCGTGGCCCCGCACGGCACACCCTGCACTGCACAGGCGGGGGGCAGGCATCCTGGTACGAGCTCGCCAGGGCGGTCTTCGCCGAGCTCGGCGCGGACGAGGATCGGGTGCGCCCCTGTGGCACGGCCGAGTACCCGCGGACGGCCGCCCGGCCTGCACGCGCCGTCCTGTCCGGCGAGTCGTGGCGCGGTGCGGGCCTGACGCCGCTGCGCGACTGGCGGGAAGCTCTCGCGGCGTTCGTCGCCAGGCACCGCGCCGAGCTGGCGGGCCACTAGCGCGCGTCCGGTGAACCCGCGTGATGTGTGTCGGTTCCCTCCGGCCAGCCGCCTAACCCACGGCGAACTGGTAGGCGTCGACGGTGGCCTCGGCGCACCGGTGCCAGGTGAAGCTCGCGGCGTGGGCGCGCCGCGCTATCGAGTTCGACGGCGCGTTCCGCTCCTCGACGGCGGCACCGAGGGACTGCGCGAGGGCGTCGGTGTCGCCGTACGGGACCAGGTGTGCGAACGAGCCTGCGACCTCACGTAGCGAGGGCACATCGCTGCACACCACGGGCACATCGCAGGCCATGGCTTCCAGTACAGGCAGCCCGAACCCCTCGTCGCGGGACGGCAGGACCAGCGCGGACGCACCGGCGACCACGCTGCGCAGGTCGACATCGGAGACGTACCCGGCGTCCTGTGACCTGTCGTTGACCATGAACGGGCCGGGACCGATGTAGACGAGGGGTGGCAGTTCCGGGGCGGTCTTGTGCGCCTCGTTGAGCCAGTCGAGGCCCTTGCGTGGCCCGGAGGTACCGACGAACAGCAGGTACTCCGACGGCAGGCCGAACCGGGAACGCAGGTCGTTGTTCGGCGGCATGGCCGTGAACCACGCCGGGTCCACACCGAGGGGCGTCACGATGATCTTCTCGCGGTCCACGTCCAGGCGCTCGGCGACTGCGTCACCGACGGCGGCTGTCGGCGTGCAGATGGCATCCGCCCTGCGCGCCCCGCTACGGATCAGCTCGGGAAGCAGTGCGTCGCTCGGGGACAGCTCCTCGGGGGCGTCCAGGAACGACAGGTCGTGAATGGTCAGCACCCCCGCCGCGCGCGCGGTGCCCGGCAGCACGAAGTTCGTGCCGTGCACCACGTCCGTCGGTCCCGCGAACAGCTCTACCTGGGGGAACGAGCCACGGAGCCAGAACTGGCGTACCGCACGGGCCGAGACCGGCATCCCGCGGGCGCGAACGCCGTGCGGCAGTACCGTGCGAAGCCTGCGCCAGCCGCGTAGCGTGAACGCCACCGCGCGCGTGTCCACCTTGGGCATCGAGGCCAGTTCCTCGGACAGCGAGGCCGTGTACCTGCCGATGCCCGTGCGTTCGCCGAGTAGCGGAGTCCCGTCCAGCAGTATCCTGAGCGCGCGATTAGCCATCGCCCTGTCCTCCGGAACGCGACGTGCGAGTCATTCGCTCACCAATCATCCTGCGCAACCTCCCGGTAGCTCGTCGAGCGAGCTCTCCGGGACCACCATCCGCGAGGTACGAGCGTACGAGTGCCAGATCGCGGCGCAGCAGCGCGGTCCCGCGGGGCCGTGTGGCGTGTGTCAGACCGCCCGCCCCTGCGAGGCGGTCCGCGGCAGGCCGCGGGTCGCGGCAGAAGTGCACGAGGGGTTCGAGCACCCGCGGCCAGGTGTAGCGGCGGGCGACGTCGGCGATCCGCGCGGAGCACCTCGCGGCGAACTCCTCGTCGTACAGCACCTTCTCCAGCGCGTCCGCGAGGGCATGCTGGTCGGCCGCCGGGACGGTGCGGCCGAGCCCCTCGGCGCGTACCAGGTCGGCGAACGCGTCACCGTCGGTGGTCACGATAGGCAGGCCTGCCCACAGGTAGTCGAGTACGCGGGTGCGGAACGCGAACGTGGTCTCGACATGCTCGAAATGCGTGGTCACGCCGCAGTCGGCATCGAGTAACCAGTTCTGGCGTTGCTCGTAGGGCACCCAGTGCTCGTTGAAGAACACGTGCTTGTCCGTGATGCCGAGCGAGTCGGCCAGCCGCATCGCCTCCGCACCGATGTCGGTGTCGGTGACCTCGGGGTTGGGGTGTCGCATGCCGAGGAAGACCAGCCGGACCTCCGGCCTGCTGTGCCGGAGCTCGTCGACGGCCCGGATCAGGGTGAGCGGGTCGAACCAACTGTACACACCTCCTGCCCAGAGGATGACCCGGTCGGTGCCGTCGATGCCGTCGATCACCGAGCGCGGCCCGGGACCCGTGCGCTCGGGCGGCTCGGCGGGCAGCCCGAACGGCACGACCGACAGCAGTGACCGGGTCGTGGGGTCGGCGTCGTAGAGCTGGGGTGACAACCTGCCGAGGGCGGCGAGGTGGCCGAGCCAGAGGTGCCGTTGCCGCTCGGAGGCGCAGAGGAAGAAGTCGCCCCGCTCCAGCTGCGTGTTCAGCACCCTGGTGACGCCGGCGAGGTCGGCTGCCCTCGCGTCGTCTGTCGCGCTCCTGGACTGCTCGAGGACCTCGAGGTGCATCGGGTCGTACAGGTCGCAGATCACGATCTTGTGGGCGTACTCGGTGCGCAGTGCGGGCGCCATCTCGAGCACGTGACCCTGCAGGATGACGATGTCGGCCCATCCGACCGGCTCGGCGAGGTCGCGACGCCGCGCCGAGCCGACCCGGAACGGCGCGGCAGGGGGATCGCAGCGGCTGTTGACCGTGACAAGGCGGACCTCGTGCTCGGCGGCAAGCGTGGCCGAGATGTTCCAGGCCCGGATCGCGGGCCCGGCCATTCGAGCGGTCAGCGCGTCGCCGGTGAGGACGAGGACCTTGCGGGGCCTGCTGAAGGTGTCGCCGACCGGGAAGGCGCGGGTGAGGATCTCGTGAGCGGTGAGGTAGCGGGGCAGCGGGAACGCCGGTTCCAGCGCGTTGCGGACCAGCGGGGCCAGGTCGGTGTCGGAACGTACCCGCTGGGCCTGTACCTCCTCGCGCGCCGGTACCAGCTCCGGCAGCTGCTCGACGAACTGGTCGATCGCCAGTACTCCGGCGAGTGCCTGGCGCGATACCGGTACGGGCGCGGAGTCCGGCCGTGCCGTGCCGTGCCGTAGGTCGAGTTGCGTGGGGTCGATCTCGCCGCGCGCTGTGGACCGGCGTACCGCGAGGCCGAGCGCGGCAGGCAGCGCCGATGCCAGCGAGGAGTCGGCGAGGTTCTTGTACAGCGCGGCGAGCGCGTTGCGTTCCAGCAGGAACGTCTCGCGGCCCGATTCGGCGGTGTCGATCGCGTCCATCGTTCCGTGATGCCGGTGATAGGCGAGCGAACCGGGCACGTAGCGTACGCGCCAGCCGTACAGGTTCAACCGCCAGCCGAGGTCGACGTCCTCGTAGAACATGAAGAAGCGCTCGTCGAACCCACCGAGCTCGGCGTAGACAGCCGCGCGGACGAACATCGCCGCTCCGGTCGCGAACAGCACGTCCTTGGCACGCTCGTGCTCGGCGGGGTCCAGTTCGGCGAGGGGGGCGTCGGCGTGGCGCTTGTAGCCCATGCCGAACCACGTGAGACCGGCGTCGACGAAGTCGGCGGTCGCACCGTCCCAGCCGACGACCTTGCTGGCCACCGCCGCCACCGTGGGGTCGGCGGTCAGCACGGCCACGGCGGCGCTCACCCACGCGGGGTCGGGCCGCGCGTCGTTGTTGAGGAACGCGAGAACGGAGCCGCGAGCGTACTCGGCACCAAGGTTGCAGCCACCCGCGAAACCGAGGTTGCGCTCGGCGACGACCAGCTCGACAGCGCAGCCGGTCAGCTCGTCCGCGGCGGAGCGAATGGTCCCGGCGTCCGGGCCTTCAGAGGCGTTGTCCACGCAGATGACCTCGACGTGCGGGTAGTCCAGAACCTCGGCGAGGGAGCGCAGGCAGCGCACGGTCTCGTGGGCGCAGCGGTAGTTGACCACGATCACCGACACCAGCGGTAGCTCCCGCCGCCGCGCGCGCGTGCCGGCAGCGATGTCCCCCGCGACCACGGCCCCTCCTTCAGCCCTCGAGTCACCGATCCTTGCGCACACTAGCCCTCCAGGGTCACGGGGACGAAACGGCGGTAGGCGATCGTGGACGCGGCGCGGTCACGCGGGCACTCAACGACCGGCCCACCGCGCCCAGAGCGCGGCGCGGCGCGGTCGGTCCCCTGCGCGGATCCTGGCGCGTATCGCCGCAGGCAGCCGGATGACGGCGCCTGCGAGCGCGCGCGACCGCAGCCGGACACGGAAGTTGGCCGTGCCGGGAACCGGGCTCGGCACGCGTAACTTGCGCAACGGCAGCACGAGGGTGAGGCAGGCGAAGCGCCACCACTGCCGCGCAGCGACCGGTGCCGGCGCGCAGCGCACCAGGGTGAGCAGCCGGTTGCGTTCGTTCCACAGGTGGAACCGGGCGGATCCGAGGCCCGTGCTCGCGGCGTGCAGGTGCCGCACGCCTGCGGCGGGGACCGCGAGCACCCGCCACCCGGCCAGGCGCAGCCGCCATGCCGTGTCGGTGTCCTCGTAGTAGCAGAAGAACTCGCCCGGTACCCCGCCCGCGGAGCGCAGGGCCGCGACGCGCAGCAGCGCGGCACCACCACAGAATGCGAACACCTCGAACGGCTCCGCGCCGGATCGTCCCGCCGGATCCGCGGCGATGTCGGCGCCGTGGCCGTCCGCGGTCAGCCGCACGCCGAGGGACTGCACGGACCCGTCCTCCAGTCGCAGGCACGCGCTCGCCGCCGCCGCGGTGGGATCCGCAAGCAGCGCGTCCTCCAGCTCGGCGAGCCAGCGCCGGTGCGGGCGGGCGTCGTCGTTGAGCCAGGCGACCAGGGGGGTGTCGACCAGCCGCAGCGCGGCCGAGAGGCCGCCCGCGTACCCGGTGTTGGCGCGTAGCCGCAATACGCGCGGCGCACTGGGATGCCGCGCGAGAACGGCTGACGTGCCGTCGGTCGAGCCGTTGTCCACCACGACAGTATTATGTGGACGGTCCTGGTCGGCGACCGCGTCGAGGCACTCGGTCAGCCGGGAACGGCCTTGCCAGGTGACGATCACGACGCTGGTGAGCGGGCTGCTTGGCACACCAAGCACAATAGGGGTTGTGCCGGAACTCGTCGTGCTCGCCGACCAGTTGTTCGCTCCGGTGCCGGGCGGCACCGGTCGCTATACCGCGGAACTGCTGCGCGCGCTCGCGGAGACCACACCCCCCGGCTGGACCGTCACCAGCGTGGTGTCCCGGCGCGACGACGTCGAGAAGGCGGAGATCCCCGGGGTGAACGGGCCGCGCATCCTGCCGGTGCCGCGCCGCGCGCTGATCGCCATGTGGCAGTCGGGGGTGCCGTACTGGCCGGGTGGTGACGCCGTACATGCGCCCACGCCGCTCGCTCCGCCCCGCAAACCGGCGCTCGGCAGGCATCGCAATGCTTCCCTTGCGGTGACGGTGCACGACACCGTGCCGTGGACGCACCCGCACACACTCACCGCGCGCGGGGTCGCCTGGCACAGGTCGATGGTCTCGCGTGCGATGCGGCGTGCCGACTTCGTCGTCGTACCGACCCGCTCGGTGGCAGATGAGCTACGGGCATACGTGCCGGGCGAGTCGCGCCTCGAGGTGATCGCGCACGGCGCGACCGAGGTCTTCACCGCTGCCGAAGGCGTGGACCTGCCTGTCGACGTCGGGCATCTCGAGCTGCCCGACCGCTACATCCTGAGCGTGGGGACGCTCGAGCCACGCAAGGGTCTGGACGTGCTGATCGAGGCGGTCGCGCGAATGCACGGCGCGGACCCGCGCGCGCCGGACCTGCTGTTGATCGGCCAGCAGGGCTGGGGTGGTGTCGATCCGGTGAGCCACGCGGAACGTTGCGGCCTGCCACCGGGGGCGGTACGCGTGCTCGGCAGGCTGTCGGACCTCGAGCTGGCTGCCGTGCTGCGCCGAGCGACGGTGCTCGCCGCGCCGAGCCATGCGGAGGGGTTCGGGCTTCCGGTGCTGGAGGCGATGGCGGCAGGGGTGCCGGTGGTTCACTCCGATGTCCCGGCGCTGATCGAGGTCGCTGGTGGCGCGGGCGTGACCGTGCCGCGCGGTGAGGTCCGGGCGCTGAGCGAGTCACTGCTCGAAGTGGTGCACGACTCGGTGTGGGCCGCGCAGCTGGCCGCACAGGGGCGCAGGCGGGCGGAGGAGTTCTCGTGGCGCACCGCCGCCGAAGCGGTCTGGGCCCTGCACAGGGACGGTTACCGCGACTCGCAGCCGGTCGCCCGCTCCTGAGATGCCCTGCCCGCTCCCGCCTACGCACCCCGGGCCGTCGGCAGGGTTCGGCCTGGTTCGAGTGTTCGTACGTGCGTGGCCTGCCGGGCGTCGTAGGCTGCACACGTGCCACGAACCGAACCGCAGGTACTGATCGACGCGACAGCGATCCCCGCCGACCGGGGAGGGGTGGGCCGGTACGTCGACTCGCTCGTCGCGGCCCTCGATGCCGACGGCGCCCACGTCAGCGTGGTGTGCCAGCCGCGGGACGGGGAGCGCTACGGCACGATCGCCCCCGGAGCGCGAGTGGTGCCCATCGCGGAGTCGGTCGCGTCCCGCACGGCACGCCTGACCTGGGAACAGACCTCGCTGCCCGTGCTGGCTCACAGGCTGGGCGTGGATGTCGTGCATTCGCCGCACTACACGATGCCGCTGGGCAGCCGGGCCGCGACGGTGGTGACGGTGCACGACGCGACGTTCTTCACCGATCCCACGCTGCACTCCACCATCAAGGCGCATTTCTTCCGGAACTGGAGCAGGCTGGCGCTGCGCAGCGCGGCTCGCTGCGTCGTGCCGAGCGAGGCGACGGCCACCGAGCTCGCCGCGGTGACCAGGGTGCGGCCCGGCTCCCTCGACGTCATCCCGCACGGGGTCGACACCACCCGGTTCCACGTACCTGTGCAGCGGGACGTGCGCCGTGCCCGCGAGCACATCGGGCTCGGCGCGGGCCCTTACCTGGCGTTCCTCGGTGCCCTCGAACCACGCAAGAACGTCCCCGCGCTGATCCGCGGGTTCGCGCGCGCCGTGGCGGGACGGGCGGACAGGCCCGCGCTGGTGCTGGCCGGGCAACCCGGGTGGGACGGGGAGGTTGCGCGCGCCCTTGACGAGGTCCCGCACCGGATCCGCGTGATCCGCGCAGGCTACCTCCCCTACGAGGTTCTCCCCGGCCTTCTCGGCGGAGCGGAGGTGGTCGCGTACCCGAGCCTCGGTGAAGGGTTCGGGCTGCCGGTACTGGAAGCCATGGCGTGTGGTGCCTGCGTGCTGACCACGGCCAGGCTCGCGCTGCCCGAGGTCGGTGGCGACGCCGTGGCCTACTGCGGGGTGGGGCCGGACGACATCGCCGGGAGCATGACCGAGCTGCTGGACGATCCCGGGCGCCGTGCGATGCTGGCAGCGGCCGCCGAACGTCGAGCCAAGGAGTTCACCTGGGCATTCTCGGCTGAACGGCACCGCGAGTCGTACGACCGTGCGTGGCGGGGAGAATGACCGCCGTGACCAAAACGACCGGATCGGGCACGTACGGTGACGGCGTCGCTGTCGTCACGGTGACCTACTCGCCGGGCAGGACTCTGGAGAGGTTCATCGAGACCCTGGCGAAGTCCACGACCCGCCAGCTGCGCGTGGTCCTCGCCGACAACGGGTCGACGGACGGCACTCCCGAGCTGGCTGCCGAACGCGATGGTGTCGTCCTGGTGCGCATGGGCGAGAACCTGGGTTACGGCGCCGCGGCGAACAAGGTCGTCTTCGGCCTCGACGACTCCGTCGGGTGGGTCGTGGTCGCCAATCCCGACCTGGAATGGGGCTCGGACGCGCTGGACCGGCTTCTGGAGGCCACCGAGCGGTGGCCGGCAGCGGCGACGTTCGGACCGCTGATCACCGACCCGCACGGGGCCGTGTACCCGTCGGCGCGGTCCCTGCCCACGCTCGGCAGCGGTATCGGGCACGCCCTGTTCGCGAGGCTGTGGCCTGCCAACCCGTGGACCCGCGCCTACCGGCAGGAGGACGTCGAGCCCGCGGAGCGGACAACCGGGTGGCTGTCCGGTTCGTGCCTGCTGCTGCGCAGGGAAGCGTTCGAGGCCGTGCAGGGGTTCGACCCCCGCTACTTCATGTACTTCGAGGACGTCGATCTCGGCGACCGGCTGGGCCGTGCGGGATGGCTCAACGTGTACGTCCCCTCAGCGCAGGTCATGCACGTCGGTGGCCACGCGACGACCAGGGTCTCGCGGCGCATGCTGGCCACCCACCACGCCAGTGCCTATCGCTACCTCACGGACCGCTACCCAGGGTCGTGCTGGAAGCCGATCCTGGCTGCCGTCCGGCTCGGTCTCGCCGTGCGGCTGCGGATGGCCAGCCGGGCGCCGGATCCGCATACGACGACCGCGGTCGCGCGGGACCTTCGTTGAGTGACACACCTCAGGCTCCGTCGAGCCTGCGGGTGACGCTGGACCGCCGGGTTCGCGTCACGGTGGGGACGAGCTCGTCGTTCTGCTCGTGCTCGACGACGTCCTCGGCGGTCCGCTGCTGCTCGGTGCCGCCCTCGGTCAGGTCGGGCAGGGGAAAGCCGCGCGGGGGCGTGTCGGCGTCCGGGTCGGGCAGCGGCTCCGTCGGCGTGGGGTCGGTGAGGTGGTGCTGCGCGGTGTCCTGTGCGCGGATCTGCGCGCGTGGAACCACAGCGGTGGCGTCCGGGTCGTCGGTGTCGGCCGTGTCGGAGTCGGCCACGACGGCCCTGCTGATCTGTACCGTCCTGGACTCGTCCATCGGGGACAGGGCGGTGTCGGGTGTGACGACGAAGGTGCCCCGGTCACGGGCCCGAGACAGCATGGCGTCGGCCCTGTCGAGTGGATCCATCGTGCTCCCGCCCTTTTCACCCAGCGCACCTGACGACGTCATGCCCGTCCCACCGCCGCGGCCCTGCCGGTCCGTGGCGGATGCGGGGTTGTTGACTAGGGTATGCCTTCGCGGCGCGTGGCGTCAGTTGGTCGGACGGTCTGTCGCCCAAGTAGTGATCTTCGGCGTGTCCTTGCTGAAGGGTGCGGCGGGTGCCACCGGAAAGGGGACTGAGATATGGCTGCAGTGCAGAGCCAGGAAGCCGATGCCGTCGTACTCGTCGGGGGCAGGGGCACCCGGCTGAGACCGCTGACGCTTTCCGCGCCGAAGCCGATGCTGCCGACCGCGGGAGTGCCGTTCCTGACACACCTGCTCTCCCGGATCAGGGACGCGGGTATCACCCACGTCGTGCTCGGGACATCGTACAAGTCCGATGTATTCACCGAGTACTTCGGTGACGGGTCGCGGCTGGGCCTCGAGCTCGAGTACGTCGTCGAGGACGAGCCTCTGGACACCGGCGGAGCCATCCGCAACGTCGCCGGTTCGTTACGCGCCGACGACGTCGTCGTGTTCAACGGCGATATCCTTTCCGGAGCCGACCCGGCGCACCTGTTGACCACGCACCGCAAGGCACAAGCCGACGTCACCCTGCACCTGGTGACCGTGGACGACCCGAGCGGGTTCGGCTGCGTGCCGACCGATCCGGACGGGCGGGTCACCGGATTCGTGGAGAAGTCCCCCGACCCGCCGACGGACCAGGTCAACGCAGGTTGCTACGTGTTCCGGCGCGAGGTCATCGACAGAATCCCGCACGGCACGCCCGTCTCGGTCGAGCGGGAGACGTTTCCCGAGTTGCTCGCCGGGGGCGCACACCTGCACGGGGCAGTGGACAGTACCTACTGGCTGGATGTGGGCACCCCGGCCGCGTTCGTCAAGGGATCCGCCGACCTGGTGCGGGGTATCGCGCCGACGGGGGCGCTCCCCGGGGAGACCGGGGAGTCGCTCGTACTCGGCGGTGCGGACGTGGCAGGCAGCGCCGTGGTCGACGGCGGATCGGCTGTCGGGGTGGGCGCCTCGGTCGCGGCAGGCGCCCGGGTGGAAGGCTCCGTGCTGTTCGACGGGGCGGTGGTCGCCGACGGTGCCGTGGTGCGTGACTGCGTGCTCGGCGCGCGGGCGCGGGTCGGTGCCGGCTCGGTGCTCGACGGCGTCGTGCTCGGTGATGACGCGGTTGTGGGGGCGGGCTGCGAGCTCATCACCGGGGCGCGCCTGTGGCCGGGCGTGACCGTTCCGGACGGCGGTATCCGCTTCTCCACCGACGTATGAGGGCCCACGGGCCGGCCAGTGGCCGGTTCACCGGCAGGCCCAGTGGCCGGTTCACCGGCAGGCTCAGCGCAGCGCTGCGGTGATCAGTGGCGTGAGGTCGTCCGCACCGTCCGGTGGCTCGCGTACCGGCCACCAGCGCAGGTCGAGTGACTCGTCGCTCGTCGCGGGTTCGGCTCCCGGCCGGGCGTGCGCGCGGAACCGCACGTCGAAGTGCCGTGTCGGCACCCCGAGAGAGCAGGTGACCGGGTGCACGTCGAGATGCACCGGGGTGGGGTCGACCACCGGGTCCGTGATGCCGGACTCCTCGACGGCCTCCCGCAGCGCCGCCCCGGCCAGTGAACCGTCCCCGCTTTCGCAGTGCCCGCCGAGCTGGACCCAGCGGCCGATACGGCGATGCAGGGTGAGCAGCATGTGCTCCCCCGAATGATCGAGCAGCAGCGTCGACGCGGTGAGGTGCCCCGGTACGCACGCCCGCTCGCACGCGTCCGGGCGCGCGGACAGGAACGCCAGGAACGAGTGACGAAGCGCGTCCTGCTCGGGCGTAGCCGGTCGCCAGTCCCGCAGCATCGCGGTAGCCCCTGTGTGCAGCTCGTTCACAGCTCGACGAGCCCTTCGCCCGGGTCGGTCACCTCGCGTGGTTCGGGTGTTCCGGAGGCCGGATGCCCGATGACGATCGCCCCGAGCGGCTCCCACTCCTCGTCCAGCTGCAACGCCTCGCGAACGACACCGGGGGCGAAGATCGTGGACCCGACCCAGCACGACCCCAGCCGTTCCGTGGCGAGCGCGACGAGCAGCGACTGCACGGCGGCGCCCCCGGCTACGGTGAACATGGTGTGTTCGGCCTCGGCGCGCCTGCTGTCCGGGTAGCTGTGCGCGCCGTGCGGGACGAGGAACGGGATGACCAGTTCCGGCGCCTCGTAGAGGAGGTCGCCGCGGCGCAGGCGTCGCCCGACGCGCTCGCTGTCGAGGCCGTCGCCCGCGAGGTCGGCTCGCCAGGCCTCGCGCATCGCGTCCAGCATTCGCATACGCACCTCGCGGTGGCGGAGCCACACGAAACGCACCGGCTTGGTGTGGTGCGGCGCGGGCGCGGTCAACGCGGCGGCGACCGCCCTGCGCACGGCATCGGGCGCGACCTCATCGGTGGAGAACTCCCGCACCGACCGGCGCAGCAGGACGGCCTCGCTGTGCCCGAGCTCCCGCGCCTCCTGCGTGCCGAGCCGGAACAGGTCCTCGTGGTGCGGCCGGATGAGGTCGCGCGCCAGGGAGGTCGTGCGTGACGCGTCGTCCTCGAACGACAGACCCCGCAGCACAGCTACCGGTGTCTCGGCGATCTTGCCTTTGACGAGATCGGCCGCGGCTGCGATCTCGTCGGCGATCGCCACCTCCGTGACGGCGAGCTCGTTGCCCATGCTGTCGGTGGCGCCCGCGTAGGAGTGCGTGACCGCCAGCCCGCTCGCCCCGATCGCGGCGTCGGTCTGCCCGATGCGCCACGCTCGCCCCATCGTGTCTGTCACGATCACGGCGGTGTCCACGCCGAGCCGCTCGTGCAGGGCGGTCCGTAGCGCGGCCGCGGAGGCGTCCGGGTCGGTCGGCAGGAGCGCGATCTCGTCCTGGGCGACGTTGGACGCATCGACACCCGAGGCCGCTTGCACCAGCCCCAGCCGGTTCTCGGTGATCAGCGTGCGGCCGAACCGCGCCAGTACCCGAACCGTCTCGGCGTCGACCAGCTCGCGGCGAGCGGTGTCGCGCGGCTCGGGATCCTGGGGGACGGGTACCAGCCTTCCCTCGGCCTTGGACACGACCTTGCTCGTGACCACGACGATGTCCCCGGAACGCAGCCACGGCGCCGCGCTGGCGATGGCCTCCCCGAGGTCGTCTCCGGGACGGATCTCCGGGATGCCCTCGACGGCGAACAGCTCGATACTCGTCGCCGCGTGCTCGGCCGGTGTCTCGGCGACCGCTCCGGTCTCCGGCGTGGCTGCCTGCGTGGTGTCGGGGTCCGCGGTGGGATCCACTCGGGGTCCGGTGGTGTGTTCAGTCAATGTCGCACCCGGCCAGTTCGAACGCTGCCTTGGCCATCTCGGCGGTGGCATCGATGTCGGTCATCATCAGCGGAGTGTCTCGCACGGTCACTCCCGGAACCTCCGCGGACTCACCCTCGGCGATCAGCCAGCCGTCGAGGATTCCGGTCTCGGTGCCGGTCCGCGAGCCGTAGTGCCTGCCGACGGCCTCGGCCGAGGTCTCCACACCGATCGCCGTGAGGCACGCATCGGCCATACCGCGCACCGGTTTGTCTCCTACGATCGGCGAGAGCCCGATGACGGGGGCGGGAGCCGCTCGTAACGCGTCCCGGATCCCCGGCACGGCGAGGACGCTGCCCACGGAGACGACGGGGTTGGACGGCGCCAGCACGATGAGGTCGGCCTCGCCGATCGCCTCGAGCGTCCCATCAGCGGGTGCGGACTCCTCGGCGCCGACGGGCACGATGGAGTGCGCGGGCAGGGCAGCCCGGTAGCGTGCCCACCATTCCTGGAAATGCAGCGCCTTGTGCTGCTCGGGGGCGTCCGGGTCGTCGACGACGACGTGCGTCTCCACCCGGTCGTCGGTCATCGGCAGTAGCCGTACCCCTGGCTGCCACCGGTCACAGAGGGCTTCGGTCACCGCGGACAGCGGGTGGCCGGCGCGCAACATGTGCGTGCGGACCAAGTGCGTGGCGATGTCCTTGTCGCCGAGGGCGAACCAGCCGGGTTCGGCGCCGTACGCGGCGAGCTCGGCGGAGACGGTCCACGTCTCACCGGCGTGGCCCCAGCCGCGTTCGGTGGCGATCTCCCCACCGAGCGTGTACATGCACGTGTCCAGGTCCGGGCAGACACGCAGGCCGTGCATCCAGACATCGTCGCCGGTGTTGACCAGCGCCGTCACCGTATGGGGCGAGCCTTGCGGGCCGGGACCGGTGGGGGGTAGGCCCAGTGCCGCCTTCAGCCCGAGCAGGAACCGCGCGCCGCCGACACCGCCAACCAGAACTACAACCTTCACGAAGGGAGATCCTCGCACGTTCCGGGTGTCCGACGGTATGCGGAGCGCGGGTGGCGCCGGATCCGGCCGTGACGGACGTCACCGTTGCGACGGCGGAGCGGGCCGTAGCGGGCTCACGCAGGCCCGCGACATTGCCCGCGCCTGCCATGGCAGGCATGGTGGCAACGTGGCCGTTCGTTCGATGAGGAGGTCGTGGGTGGGTAGCTCACGGAAGGCTCTCCGTGGCGACAGGAGTCTCCGCGGCGGGATCTTCGAGGGACCCCGCGGGCCGAGCCCGCCGGCGGACGGCGCCGATGTACGTGACAGAGGACACGACGGACACGACGCGAAACCCGCGGCAGAAGGTCCCGCTGTTTCGTCGTCACGGGTGATCAGGGAGATGACCGGCGCACATCCGGTAGAGGCACGCGCGGACGGGTTGTCCGGCTAAGGGTGGCCTTACCTCCGCGTGTCCGGGCCGTCGGCGTAATCTGCGAATGGACAGACAGGCAAGACGGAAGTAGGAGAGCGCAGTGACCTACGTAATCGCCGAGCCCTGCGTCGACGTTCTCGACAAGGGATGCATCGACGAGTGCCCAGTTGACTGCATCTACGAGGGTGAGCGGATGCTGTACATCCACCCCGACGAGTGCGTGGACTGCGGCGCTTGCGAACCGGTCTGTCCCGTCGAGGCGATCTACTACGAGGACGACGTCCCGGACGAGTGGACTGCCTACACCAAGGCCAACGTCGACTTCTTCGACGAACTCGGCTCGCCTGGCGGGGCGGCCAAGGTGGGCAAGACGAGCCATGATCCCCAGTGGATCAAGGATTTGCCACCGCAGGGCGAATGACCTCGCCGGGGCGGCGAGTCACCGCTCGGGCGCGGCCGGACCTTCCGGACTTCCCCTGGGACTCGATCGCGCCGTACCAGGCCACGGCGCGAGCTCACCCGGATGGGGTGGTCGACCTTTCCGTGGGGACTCCCGTGGATCCGGTGCCCGAGCGTGTTCGCGCTGCGCTGTCCGCCAAGGCGGACAGCCCCGGTTACCCGGCTACGCACGGTACGGCTGAGCTGCGTGCCGAGGTGGTCGCCGCGCTGGAGCGCAGGCACGGTGTCACCGGTGTCGATGCCGAGGCGGTGCTGCCCACCATCGGCTCGAAGGAGATGGTCGCCTGGCTGCCCCGCCTGCTGGGGTTCGGTCCCGGCGATCTGGTCGTGATCCCCGACCTCGCCTACCCCACCTACGATGTCGGGGCCCGGCTCGCGGGCGCGACGGTAGCCAGGTCGGACGGTCTGGTCTCGGTAGGGCCCGCGCGACCGGGGATGATGTGGGTGAACTCGCCGTCGAACCCCACAGGGCGGATCCTGGGGGTCGACCACCTGCGGAAGGTGCTCGACTGGGCGCGCGAACGCGGCACGATCGTCGTCTCCGACGAGTGCTACCTCCCCCTCGGCTGGCAGGACGAGCCGGTGTCGGTGCTGCATCCCGAGGTGCACGGCGGTGACCTCGAGGGTGTGCTCGCCCTGCACTCTCTTTCCAAGGCCGCGAACATGGCCGGCTACCGCGCCGGGTTCGTCGCGGGAGACCCGGCACTGGTCAGCGAGCTGCTCGCGGTCCGCAAGCACGCCGGCATGATCGTTCCCCGTCCCGTTCAGGAGGCCATGCGGGCCGCGCTCGCCGACGACGAGGCCCTTGCGCTGCAGCGGCAGCGCTACGCCTCGCGCCGCGCTACGCTGCGCACCGCGCTGGAGGCGGCAGGTTTCCGGATCGACCATTCCGAGGCCGGCCTGTACCTGTGGGTGAGCCGGGACGAGGACGCGTGGCAGACCCTGGAATGGTTCGCCGAGCGGGGCATCCTCGTTGCGCCGGGATCGTTCTACGGCCCGGCGGGACAGCGGCATGTGCGGGTCGCGCTCACGGCCACGGATGAGCGGGTGACGGCCGCGGCCGGGCGGCTCGCCGGCTAGGGTGTGTCTCTCAATCCCGCGTACCTGCTGCGCGGGGCCAGCGCGGCGGCTGGCGGCGTTCTCGTCGCCTCCGGTAGGAACCCACTACCGGCGGCTCCGCCAAGCGCGACCCGATGCCAGCCACCACCCTGATCCCCGCTCGCGACGGAGGGGATCAAGAGACACACCCTAGCCCACGCCCGGTGGCCCACCCGGCGTCGCCGTCAGCCGGTACGGCTGAGCGGTGGGTCCCGTCAGTCGTTGGCGTGCAGCGCGGCGTTGAGCTCGACACCGCTGCCGTCGCGGTGAACCGCTTCGACGGCCCCGGTCGCGGAGTTGCGGCGGAACAGCACCCCGGAGACCCCGGAGAGCTCGCGGGCCTTGACCAGCTTGCCTTCGAAAGCGATCTTCGTGCCCGCCGTCACGTAGAGTCCGGCCTCGACCACGGAGTCGTTCCCGAGGGAGATGCCGATCCCGGCGTTGGCGCCGACGAGGCAGCGCTTGCCGATGGAGATGACCTCCTTACCTCCCCCGGACAACGTGCCCATCACGGAGGCACCGCCACCGAGGTCGGTGCCGTCGTCGATGACCACGCCTGCCGAGATACGCCCCTCGACCATCGAGGCACCCAACGTGCCGGCGTTGAAGTTGACGAAACCCTCGTGCATCACGGTGGTGCCCGCGGCAAGGTGCGCGCCCAGCCGTGCGCGGTCCGCGTCGGCGATACGTACACCGCTCGGGATCACGTAGTCGACCATTCGGGGGAACTTGTCGACGCCGTACACGGTGACCTGCCCACGCGTGCGCAGCCGCATCCGGGTCGACTCGAACCCTTCCACCGCACACGGCCCGTGGCTGGTCCACACCACGTTGGACAGGAGACCGAAGACGCCGTCCATGTTCTGCCCGTGCGGCGGGACGAGGCGGTGGGACAGCAGGTGCAGGCGCAGGTACACATCGTGCGCGTCGGCAGGGGCATCGGCGAGCGAGCCGATGGTGGTGCGCACCGCGACGATCTCGACCCCCCGGAGGGTGTCGTGCCCGAGCACGTCGGACGCCTCCGTCCCGAAGACCTCCGTGGCCTCGTCCTGGGTGAGTCGCTGTGTGCCGCCGTCCCCGCTCGGGCTCACCAGCTTCGGGTGGGGAAACCAGGTGTCGAGCACCGTCCCGTCGGTGGCGACGGTCGCGAGGCCGGCGCCGGTGGCTCCTGCGCTTTCGGGCTGGGAAGTCTGTTCACTGCTCACGGGTTCAACGGTAGCGGAGGGCGTGTACGCGGCCGCCTACCTGGTCGATTCGTCGAGCTCGCTGCGCACCTCGTCGAGAGTATCGGCGAGGTCGACGAGCGCGTCCACGCAGACGTCCTCCTCGGCAGGCTGTGCCGTGCCGCAGCGGTGGTCCCGGTAGTCGGCGACACGTGCCGCGAGGCGCTCGGCGTGTCCTGCGAGCCGCTCGTGCTCGTCGCGGGCGATCTCGCGCATCGTTCCGGCCGTGTTGCCGAGCTGGGTGACGAACTTCTCACAGTCCCTCGGCTCCCGCTGCGCAGGCTCGGTGTGGCACGGGTCGTCGCGCAACGCGTCGATCTTGGTGTCCAGCACGTCGATCCGCCCGGGGACGTGGTCGTCGATCTCGTCCGGCACCTGGCTCGCCTGACCGCAGGCGGGCAGCGCCAGCACGGCGAGCGCGACACCGATGCCCAGCCGTCTTCCTCTCGCGCGCACGTTCCCACCGTACGCAACCGCCGTCCGGGGAACTCGGCAGGTTCCCGCGCGGCTCGCAGCCGGACCGGCGGTACCGTTGCGCCATGCCCGCTCTCGATCTGCACTCCGACCCTGTCGAGCTCACCGCCACCCTCGTGGACGTCCCCAGCGTCTCCGGGGACGAGGGCGCGCTCGCCGATGCCATCGAGCAGGCCCTGCGCGAGCAGGCGGGTCACCTCGAGGTCGTCCGGGACGGCCACGCCGTGCTGGCACGGACCACCCTCGGCAGGCCCTCGCGAGTGGTGTTCGCCGGGCACATCGACACCGTGCCGGTCAACGACAACCTCCCGGTCCGGCGCGCCACCGGTCCGGGCGGTGACCGGCTGCACGGTCTGGGCACGGTGGACATGAAGGGTGGCGACGCCGTCTTCCTGTCGCTGGCAGCCACCGTCCGCGCTCCGCGGCACGACATGACGTTCGTGTTCTACGACTGCGAGGAGGTCGAAGCCGCCCGCAACGGCCTCGGCCGCATCGAACGCTCGCTGCCCGACTGGCTGGACGGTGACCTCGCCGTCGTCGGTGAACCCTCCAACGCGGTGGTCGAGGCGGGCTGCCAGGGATCGCTGCGCTTCGAGGTGCGCTGCACGGGTGCGCGTGCGCACACGGCCCGTGCCTGGATGGGCGTCAACGCCGTGCACGCTCTCGAGCTGCCGCTGCGCAGGCTCGCGGAGTACCAGGCGCGGCAGGTGGTCATCGACGGTCTGACGTACAGGGAGGGGCTGCAGGCCGTGCGGGTCACCGGTGGGGTCAGCGGCAACGTGGTCCCCGACGAGGCCGTCCTGACGGTCAACCACCGGTTCGCCCCCGACCGCACCCTCGAGCAGGCGGAGGAGCACGTGGCGGAGGTTTTCGACGGGTTCGAGCTCACCTTCGTGGACCGCTCACCGCCTGCCCCTCCCGGCCTGACCGCGCCTGCCGCCGCCGAGCTCGTGCGTGCCTCAGGAGGGCAGCCGGTCGCGAAGCTGGGTTGGACCGACGTCGCGCGCTTCGCCGCACGCGGTGTCCCCGCGGTCAACTACGGGCCCGGGGATCCGACGCTGGCCCACACGCAGCAGGAGAACGTCGACACGCGGGAGATCACCGGTGTAGCGGATGTTCTCCGGAAGTTTCTCGCCGACTGAGCGGCTTGGCGATTAGTGTTGCGGCCGTGGCTGATCACGACTCCGACCCGGGTGCCGAGTACCCCGAACACCCCCGGGAGAAGCACAGGGGACCTGTGGTCCTCCGCCGCGGCAGGCTTGTCGAGGCGACGACGACCGACCAGCGGCTGCTCGACAGCCGCGGCCCCACGGACTGGGTGCACACCGACCCGTGGCGGGTACTGCGCATCCAGGCCGAGTTCGTGGAGGGCTTCGGCGCGTTGGCGGAGGTTCCGCGGGCCGTGACGGTGTTCGGCTCGGCGCGTACCGGACGGGAGGACCCGGAGTACGAGCTCGGCAGGGAGATCGGGGCGTCGCTGGCCGACGCGGGCTTCGCCGTGATCACCGGCGGTGGTCCGGGGTCGATGGAGGCGGTCAACCGGGGCGCGTCGGACGCAGGGGGGCTGTCGATCGGCCTTGGCATCGAGCTGCCGTTCGAGCAGGGCCTCAACCCGTGGGTCGACCTCGGTGTCAACTTCCGCTACTTCTTCACCCGCAAGACCATGTTCGTCAAGTACGCGCAGGCGTTCCTCTGCCTGCCGGGCGGGTTCGGCACGCTCGACGAGCTCTTCGAGGCGTTGACGCTGGTGCAGACGAAGAAGGTCACCAAGTTCCCGGTCGTGCTGTTCGGCAGCGAGTACTGGGGAGGCCTCTACGACTGGATCGCAGGCACGGTGTGCGCCGACGGGAAGATCAACGAGTCCGATCTCAAGCTCCTGCACCTGACCGATGACATCGCCGACGCGGTCTCGGTGGTGCAGGAGGCTTATCGTGGCTGGGAAGCCACGCACTGACGTGCGGCGAACTCGGGAGGATTGGGCGTGAACAACGGGATCGGCTCGGTATGCGTGTTCTGCGGGTCCTCACGGGGTGCAGAAGGGCGCTATCTCGAGCACGCCTCGGACCTCGGCGCGCTGCTGGCCAGGCAGGGCGTTCGCGTGGTGTACGGCGGGGCACAGGTCGGCATGATGGGTGTCGTGGCCGATGCCGCGCTGGCCGCGGGCGGCGAGGTCGTCGGGGTACTCCCGGAGAGCATGGCCGACCGCGAGATCGCCCACACCGGCCTCAGTGAGCTGCACGTGGTCGACGGCATGCACGAGCGCAAAGCGATGATGGCCGAGCTCTCCGATGCCTTCATCGCCCTGCCCGGGGGCATCGGCACGCTCGAGGAGCTGTTCGAGATCTGGACCTGGATGCAGATCGGGCTGCACGACAAGCCGGTCGGGCTGCTCGACGTGGCAGGCTTCTACCAGCCACTGTTGCGCATGGTCGAGCACATGGTGCGGGAGGGGTTCCTGCGCGCCGAGCACAGGGACACGCTCGCTGTCGACGCCGACCCCGTGCGGCTGCTCGAGGCCTTCTCCCGGCGCGGAACCCCCGTGGACAAATGGGCCACTCTGGACACCTCGTCATAGGCAGGCCCCTGCAGGCCGCACGTACCCGCCGGCCTGCACGCTCGCATGACACGATCGATAGGTCCGCACGTGGCACGATCGGATGAGGTGGCTCCGCGAACATGGATGGATCGCTGTCCCACACGTACCAGACACAGCCGTGGACGAGGCGGGAGCTGGAGCAGGCGAAGGGGGAGACCACGGTCTCGGTCGTACTGCCCGCGCTGAACGAGGAGGACACGGTGGCGGGCGTCGTGGAGTCGGTCCGCCCGCTGGTCGGTGGTCTTGTCGACGAGGTGGTCGTCGTCGACTCCGGTTCGACGGACGCTACACCCGAACGGGCGCGTGACGCCGGCGCCCGCGTGGAGCGGTGTCGGGACATCCTGCCGGAGATCGAGCCCGTGCCGGGCAAGGGCGACGTGCTCTGGCGGTCCCTGGCGGCTACCAGCGGTGACGTCCTCGTCTTCCTGGACTCCGACCTCGTCGAGCCCGACCCGGCGTTCGTGCCGGGGTTGCTCGGCCCGTTGCTGTGTGACAGCGGCGTACACCTGGTCAAGGGCTTCTACCGGCGACCACTCCGGGTGGAGAGCGAGGAGTGGGACACGGGCGGCGGTCGCGTCACCGAGCTGCTCGCCCGCCCTGTGCTGGACGCGTTCCGCCCGGCGCTGTCGGGCTTGATCCAACCGCTCGGCGGGGAGTACGCGGCCACACGGAGCCTGCTGGAGTCGGTGCCGTTCGCCACCGGGTACGGCGTGGAGATCGGTCTGCTGCTCGACACCGAACAGCGGTACGGCGCGGACGCGCTCGCGCAGGTCAATCTCGGGGTGCGTAAACACCGCAACCGGTCACTGCTGCAGCTCGGGGTGATGGCCAGGCAGATCCTCGGTACGGTGCTGAGCCGGTGCCAGCCCGACCCGGGCCCGGGGACGAACACGGGAACGCGCCCGGCGACCAACGAGGAGACGGCCCCGGCCTCGACCGGGACCGTGCTGACGCAGTTCGTGCAGGTGGCCGGGGAGTGGTTGCCCACGAGCACCGAGGTCTCCGTCGGCGACCGGCCGCCCATGAACACCTTGCGGGCACGGAGCGCGGCCGGCGTGCCCGCGGGTCCGTGAGCGGGTCGTGCGGAGGTCCGGAACGCGCGCTGAGCCGCCCTGACACCCCGCCGTAGGCGGTATGCCAGGATCGTCGCGTGACAACCGTGCTCCTCTACCTCGTCGTGATGCTGCTCGTCGGCGCGGTGGTGTTCCTGCTCGCCGCCGTGGTGTTCGGCCGTGGCGAGGAACTCGAGCCGTTGCCGCCCGGGACCTCGCCGACCCGGCTGCCGGCACAGGACATCACCGGAGCCGACGTCGCGCAGGTGCGGTTCCAGATCGTGCTGCGTGGCTACAAGATGTCCGAGGTCGACTGGGTGTTGCACCGCCTCGGTGGTGAGCTGGACTCGGCGCGCGAGAGGATTGCCGTGCTCGAGCGCCGGTGCGCCGATGCCGGGCTGGTTGTCGAGCAGGCAGCGGGGGACGAGCGATGAGCCGTGGTAGGACGATGAGGTACCGGTGAGGTCCCGTGAGTGATGCCCAGGCGTTGGTGACCGCCGAGGAAGACCTGCCCCGCTGCCCGTGGGCCAACACCGCGCCGGATTACGCCGAGTACCACGACACCGAGTGGGGGGTGCCGCTGACCGGCGAGATCGCCATGTTCGAGCGGCTGTGCCTCGAGTCGTTCCAGTCCGGGTTGTCGTGGTTGGTGATCTTGCGTAAGCGGGACGCGTTCCGGCGCGCGTTCGCGGGGTTCGACCCGGCGCGAGTGGCGGAGTTCGACTCCGATGACGTCGAGCGGCTACTCACCGACACCGACATCGTCCGGAACCGGGCCAAGATCGAGGCCGTGATCGCCAACGCCCGGCTGATCCCCGGCCTCGAGATCGCCCTCGACGAGCTGCTCTGGTCGTTCGCCCCGGCTCCGGGCGAGCACACCCGGCCGTCCGACATATCCGAGGTGCCCGCCACGAGCGACGCCTCCCGGGCGATGGCGCGCGAGCTCAAGCGTCGCGGCTTCTCGTTCGTCGGGCCGACAACGTGTTACGCGCTCATGCAGGCCACGGGCATGGTCGACGACCACGTGGCCGGTTGCTGGCTCGCCTCGTGACGCTCGAGGAACGTCCAGCGGCCTGCCAGGGTCGCCGAGGTGGTCTGCGCAGGCACGACCGCCGGGACCGCCCCGGTCACTGCCCGGTGAAGGTGGGTTCCCGCTTGGCGACGAACGCCTCGACCGCCTCGCGGTGGTCTGCGGTTCGGCCGAGCTCGGTCTGCGCGGCCTCCTCGGTGGCGAGCGCCTCGCCGAACGTCGACTCGGCCGCGCCGGACAGGCTTTCCTTGATCTTGCGGTAGGCGACCGTCGGACCCGCGGCGAGGCGGGCCGCCAGCTGTTGGGCCCGGTTCGTGGCCTCGCCGTCGGGGACGACCTCGGAGACCAGGCCGATGCGCAGCGCCTCCTCCGCGGGAACCTTGCGCGCGAGCAGCATCAGCTCGAGCGCGCGCCCGTAGCCGATCAGTCGTTGCAATGTCCAGGACGCGCCGGAGTCCGGCCCGAGACCCACGTTGGCGAAGGCCATGAGGAAGTTCGACGAGGTGGCCGCGATACGGAGGTCGGCGGCGTAGGCGAACGCCGCGCCGGCACCGGCCGCCGGGCCGTTCACTGCCGCGATGATCGGCTTGGGCATGCTCGCGATCGCGGTGGCGATCGGGTTGTAGTGCTCGCCAACGGTCCGCAGGGGAGCGGGGTCGTCGGCGAGCAGCAGGCTGACGTGCTCCTTGAGGTCCTGCCCCGCGCAGAATGCGGTACCCGCACCGGTCAGCACGATCGCCCCGACCTGCTGGTCGGCTTCCGCCGCACGCAGCTCGGCAAGCAGCCGTTCCTTCAGCGCGACGTTGAGCGCGTTGTAGGAGTCGGGCCGGTTCAGCGTGATGGTGCGAACCCCCTCGGCATCGGCGGTGGTCACCATATCCTGATCCGGGTCGGCCCCGGTGCTGGCGTTGGCTGTCACGTCGTCACTCCTCCTTGGATCCGGGATTTGCTGCCTGGTGGTCGGACCAGAGCTCGAGGTATATCAGCGGTGGTGCCACCGGCCGGGCCCGGTGGCGCGCATGGTTACCCCGCCAGCCTGCCGTATCCGGGGCCGCGCGCACCCTCCGGTGCTGCATTGATCGGTGTCCGTGCCGACGGTGAGGCGTTTACCAGCGTTGATACCCGCACGCAAGGCGCCATCCGCTTGAGCAGCGAGATCGACGATAGGGGACAATGGGTGTGTGAGGTTTCACTGGCGGGCGCTTACGGGTGCGGGTGGTCCGAGGTATCCGCGCCCGCTCACCGAGCCTCGTCGACCCGGTTGGCTTTGGCGAGCGCGACCCGGGCGCGCTGGTTGATACGGAGGGAGCACGCTATGGCGGCCATGAAGCCCAGGACCGGAGATGGTCCCCTCGAGGTCGTGAAGGAGGGACGTGGCCTAGTGATGCGGGTACCACTGGAAGGCGGTGGGCGGCTCGTCGTCGAGATTACGGCCGACGAAGCCAAGGACCTCTGTGTCGCCTTGCAGGAGGCAACGGGATAGCCGGCAGGGTGGATCCGAACGACGAGGTTACAGCGCACGGAAGGGGCGGGGTGTCGGTTCCGCGCACGGGAGTCCCTTCCATTCCGCGTGAGCTGCCCTCGGTCGAGGTCGTCGCATCCGGTACCGGCGACGAGCCGCTGGCCGTGCTGGTGTCGAGGGAGGCGGTCGACAGCGCAGGGCGGACCGGCAGGGAGCAGCTCGCCGCCGCGGAACACCGCCGGCCCGCCGAGCTCATGGCTCGGCTCGGCGCGAAGGGGTCGGCAGGCGAACTACGCAGGGTGGACGAGCCGGCGCCACAGGCCCGCTGGCTGGTGGGTACCGGGGACGGCTCCGGAGCGGACTACCGGGAGGCCGGTGCGGCGCTGATCCGCGCGGTAGGGTCCGACGCCGAAGCGTGCACCGGCTCGGGTGGGCAGGCATCAGAGGTGGTGCGGGTCGCCCTTCCCCCCGATATGGAGCCGGACGCGGTCGACGATCTGGTGTACGGGCTCGCGCTCGGCGGGTACCGGTACCGGGTCGGTTCGGCGAACCAGGACATGCCGGTGCGTGGCGTGCGCCTGGTGGTCCCGGAAGGGAGTCAGGAGTCCGCCTACCGCCCGGCTGTGGCGCGGGCGAGCGAGCTCGCGGCAGCCACGGCGCTGGCCAGGGATCTCGCCAACACACCGTCGAACGTGAAGAACCCGGCCTGGCTCGCGCGTGTCGCGCGGGACCTCGCCGATGATCGTGTGGGACTCGACGTGCGTGTGCGCGACGAGGGGTGGCTGGCTGAGCACGGTTTCGGTGGCATCCTCGCCGTCGGAGGCGGTTCGGCGAGCGCTCCCCGGTTGATCGAGCTCAGCTACGACCCCGGAGTCGGCGGTGCCCATGTACTGCTTGTCGGCAAGGGCATCACCTTCGACACCGGTGGGTTGTCCATCAAACCCGCGGACGGCATGCACCTGATGCGCACGGACATGTCCGGCGGCGCCGCGGTACTCGCCGCGATGCGCGCGATCGCGACCCTCGGTATCGCTACGCGGGTGACCGCGCTTGTGCCCGCGGCCGAGAACCACGTCTCGGGTGCGGCTTACCGGCCAGGGGATGTGGTGCGGCACTACGGTGGGCGCACGAGCGAGATCACCAACACCGACGCCGAGGGGCGGATCGTACTCGCCGATGCGCTCGCCTACGGGATCGAGCGCGCGGCGCCGGACGCGGTCGTCGACGTTGCGACGTTGACCGGGGCCATGAAGGTCTCGCTGGGAGTGCGCACCGGTGGCGTGTTCGCCAGCGAGACCTCGCTGGCGGAGCGGGTGTGCGCGGCAGGGCAGCGGGTCGGCGAGGCGTGGTGGACCATGCCGCTGCTGGACGATCACGCCGAGTCGGTGGTCAGCGAGATCGCGGACCTGCGACAGGCCCCGCAGGGGCCCGGCGGGGTCACCGCGGCGCTGTTCCTGCGGGAGTTCGCCGGTGACCTGCCGTGGGCGCATCTGGACATCGCCGGTCCGGCCCGGGCGGAGAGCACCTACCGCGAGGTGGTTCCCGGTGGAACGGGATTCGCCGCGCGGACCCTCGTCGAGCTCGTGGCCGGCTACGCCTGACGAAGCCGCCCGCGCGGCGTCGACTCCGGGGCATGTCTGGTTTCCCACACTCGCCTTCGCCCGGCGCGGCTCGCACGTACGATCGACGGCCGTGTCCTCGAACGTCCGGAGCCGCACGCGCCCGGGCGCCCTGGCAGCACGCGGCGCTGATGTGCGCGCCGTCACCGCCGCGGTCTTCGCAGCGGGCGTGGCCTCGTTCGCGCTGCTCTACGCCCCGCAACCGGTGCTGCCGCAGATCGCCGGGGAGTTCGGCCTCGACGCGGGTTCGGCGTCGTTGGCGGTGTCGGTAGCTACCGGCGCGCTCGCCGTCGCCGTGCTGCCGATCGCCACCCTCTCGGAGGTCGTGGGCAGGCGACCGGTCATCGCGTGTTCCCTTGCCGTCTCGGTCCTGATGGGCGCGCTCATCCCGCTGGTGCCGAGCTTCACGGTGCTGCTGGTGATGCGTGCCGTCCAGGGCGCTGCGATCGCGGGGTTCCCCGGCGTGGCCGCGGCGTTCCTTGCCGAGCGCCTCGGCGCGCGTGGTGTGGCGGGAGCTGTCGGAGCGATGGTCGCCGGGAACACCATCGGTGGCATGCTCGGCAGGCTGGCCACCGGCGTCAGCGCGGACTGGCTCGGCTGGCGGGCGGCCATGGCCTGCTCGGCGGTCCTGGCGCTGGCCTGCGCCGTCGTTGCCGGTGCCGCACTGGTTCGGTTGAACAGGCGTGTACCCGCCGACGGGCCGGCATCGGAGCAGGACCGGGAGGTCGGGGTGCTGCGCGGTCTGGGAGCCGCGCTGGCGAGCCCGGTGCTGCTTGCGCAGTACTCGGTGGCGCTGCTGGGGATGGGGGCTTTCGTCGCGCTGTACAACGCCGCGTCGTTCCGGCTGACCGGGGATCCGTTCCACCTCGCCCCCGCCGTGGCCTCGATGGTGTTCCTGGCGTACGCGATGGGTACGGTGTCGTCCTCGCTGGCCGGGAGGTTGGTCGGCCGGTTCGGCAGGACCGGCTCCCTGCTCGGTGCGCTTGCCGGAACCGTGCTCGGCGCGATGATGACCCTCGCGGGCTCGTTGCCTGTGGTGATCGCTGGTTTCGTGGTGCTCACTGCCGGGTTCTTCGCCGCGCACGCTGTCTCCAGCGGGTGGACGGCGAGTGCCGCTCGTCGCGGGGGCCGGGGCCAAGCCTCCGGGCTGTACACGCTGGCGTACTACGTGGGCTCCAGTGTGGGTGGCACGGTCGGCAGCGTGGTCTTCGCCAGGGCGGGGTGGGGCGCGCTCATCGTGATGGTGACCGCATGGCTCGGCTGCGCGGTGCTGGCAGTGCTCGCGGTCCGTAGCCGGGATGAGCCGCGGGTGCCGGCCCCGGTGGGTTGCGGCGGATCTCGGCGGACGGACAACTCCGGCGCCGGGCCGGTAGCCGCCCATGTGGTCGGGCCGGGCGGCAGGAGCGAGTAGCCGCCCCTAATGGGCGGATCGGGCGGCTACGAGGACCCCGTCGCCGACCGGTAGCAGTGCCGGCCGGAGCCGCTCGTCCTCGGAGACCGTGCGGGCGAGCTCGCGCATCGCCAGCGTCTCCGGGTCGCGCCGTGCGGGGTCGGTGAACCGACCGTGCGCACCGATCCCGCCGAACGCGATCACCCCGCCCGCTCGCAGCAGGGCCACGCCGTGCTGGTAGTAGCGCTGGTACTCGACCTTCGCGGCGTCGACGTAGACCAGGTCGTAGCCGCCGTCGGTCAGGCGGGGCAGCACATCGACGGCCCTGCCCGCGATCAGCCTCGCGCGTCCGGCGGGGAACCCCGCTGCGGTGAACGCGTGCCGGGCAGCGTGCTGGAACTCGGGCTCGATGTCGATCGAGGTGAGCACACCGTCGCCTGCCATTCCGCGGAGCAGGTACAGGCCGCTGACCCCGGCGCCCGTGCCGACCTCCACGACCGCGCGGGCACACAGTGTCGTCGCGAGGAAACGCAGCGTCGCACCGACCGAGGGTGTCGCGGTGGGGCATCCCAGCTCGCCTGCGGCGTCGCGGGCGCGGGCGAGCACGTCGTCCTCGGGCAGGTACTCCTCGCTGTGCTCGGCGAGGGCCGCGAGACCGGTGAGGTGCGTCTGGGAGGTCACATGACGAGGCTAGCGGTTGGTCCGGCCGCCGTCCGGCAGACGGGGCCGCGCGCTGAACAGTCGGGGGCGCGTCAGCGCCACCGTTGAGGGTGGTGGGAGACGGGCGGGCGGTCGCGGCTGGCGGAGCTTCCTTCCGGCGGCCGGACCAGAGCTCGAGGAATCACAGCGGTTGGTCCGGCCGCCGTCCGGCAGACGGGGCCGCGCGCTGAACAGTCGGGGGCGCGTCAGCGCCACCGGGACGATTCACAGACGTTTCTCAGGCGCTTCTCACGGCGACCCCAGCGGGGAGGCGCACACTGAAACCTCGCGGACGTGGGAACAACTCGCGAGGTGTCCGCGTTGAGTACGACAGTAGGGAGTGCTCCCATGGAGGAACCTGCAGGTTCTGTCAGCTCGGCAGAGACGACGAACGGAGTTGCTGCGTACACGATGCCTACAGAGTCGATGTCGGTGAACACCACGGTCGCCGGGGAACGAAGCGTCGATGGGGACGACGTCTCGGCTGAAGCCACGTGGACCCCGCCCACGTGGGATGAGGTCGTGCGCACGCACGCGAACCGCGTGTACCGCCTCGCGTACCGGCTCAGCGGCAACCCGCACGATGCGGAGGATCTCACCCAGGAGACGTTCATCCGGGTGTTCCGCTCGCTCGCGTCGTACAAGCCGGGGACCTTCGAGGGGTGGCTGCACCGCATCACCACCAACCTCTTCCTCGACATGGTGCGGCGCCGTTCCCGCGTGCGGATGGAAGGGTTGCCGGAGGACACCGACAGGGTCGTCGGGGACGACCCGAGCCCCGAACAGGTCTACTCGGACACCCACCTCGACCCGGACCTGCAGGCCGCGCTGGACGAGCTTCCCCCGGAGTTCCGTGCCGCGGTCGTGCTCTGTGACGTGGAGGGGCTCTCCTACGAGGAGATCGGCGCGACGCTCGGCGTTAAACTCGGTACCGTACGGAGCCGGATACACCGTGGCCGGCAGGCGCTGCGCGCATCGCTGGAGCGGCGCAAGGCCGGTGTCGTGGACGAGTTGAGGTCGACGGAATGAGCGAGCTGGGAGGTACGACCGGCAAGGGCCGGCAGTGGAGGATGCGACTGCCCGTCTCGACCGCGCGGCTGAGTTCCGGCTGGCAGCTTCCCGAGTCACACCTGCTGCCCGACGCGGTCGTGGCGTTCGTCGACGGTGAGCTCACGATCGGCGCGCACGAACGTGCCGCCGCGCACATCGCGCAGTGCGCGAGCTGTGCGGGAGAGGTCGCCGCGCAGCGGCAAGCGCGGAGCGCTGTGCACGACGCAGGCGCGCCGTCGGCACCGGACGGGCTGCTCGCGAGCCTTCGGTCGATTCCGGAACATGCCGAGCTGCCCTCCGGCCCGGACAACATCGCCGTCTCGGAGGACGGGCAGGTCGTCGCCGTGCAGCGCCCGGAGCGGTCGTCCACGTTCGGCTCCGTACCGCTGGGCTCGAGCGCGCCGCTGGGATCCGGGCGTAGCCGCCTGCGGTCCGCGCGCGTGAACCCGCCGCGTTCGACCGGTGGGCAACGCTGACTTCACCCCGAATCGGGCATCCTGGACCGGTGGTCCAGCCGGCCGCCGGACCACGAGGTACCTGGCGCGTGTAGCGCGCCGCCACCTGCGTACCGTGCACCTGAACCGACGTTCCGGCGCCGCAGCATCATTCGGGGAGCGATGAGCGACAATCCGCACCAGCAGCCGCGTAGGGACGGCCAGGAGCCCCAGGACGAGGGACGGTTGGAACCCCGGCCGCTGTACAAGCCGGATGTCGACCCGGCATGGTCGGCGGCGTTCGCCCGTCCGGAGGGGGTCAGCGGCAGTTTCGACACCAGCTCCGCATGGCGAGCCGCCCCCGAGAGTCGTGATGCGCGCAGCGGTGTCCAGGCACCACCGGTGCCGCTGGCCGAGGCGTTCTCCCGCCCGGCAGAGGACGCGGCGGGCGGGGCGGCCACCGAGGCCCCCGGCACCTCGCTGCAGCGTCCGCCGGAGGAGGCATCCCCGCGGGATCCGGTGTCGAACGAGCCGGAGCCCGCGTTGTGGTCGCACCCCTCGGACCCGTGGCGGGATCCGGGTGCCGCCGCGGTCCTCGGTGGCCCCGCGCGGGCAGCCGACGCCGGCACGAGCGCGGAAACTCCCGGAGGCGGCTCGGCCGGGATGCTCAGCCTGTCGGAGGTGCTGTTCGGCAGGCAGGTGAAACCGCGAGCGCTCGCCCTCCTCGGTGTCATCGCGCTGCTGCTCGGCTCGGCGGGTGGCGCGATCGGATGGTGGATCGGCTCGACCGGTAGTGAGCTCACCGGCGAGGTCACCATCGCCGAAGCGGAGGCAGGCAAGGAGCGGCCTGCCGGCTCGGTGTCGGAGATCGTCCAGCGGGTCGCCCCGGCCGTGGTGTCCATCGAGGTCGCAGCCGGGCCGCAGGGCGGGGTCGGCTCCGGGGTCGTCGTGGACGGCGACGGGTACGTGATGACCAACCATCACGTCGTCGCGTCCGCGGTCGAGGACAGCGACCAGGAGGTCACCGTCGTGTTCACCGACGGCACGCGTGCCGAGGCCGACATCGTGGGCAGCGACCCCAAGACGGACCTGGCTGTGCTCAAGGTCAACGTCAGCAACCCCACGGTCATCGAGGTCGGGAGTTCGGCGGAGCTGACACCGGGCGACAGCGTGATCGCGGTCGGCTCGCCGTTCGGCCTGGAGAACACCGTCACCCAGGGGATCGTCAGCGCCGTCGACCGGCCGATCACCGCGCCGGGCCAGGGCGGTGACCCTGCGGTGACCTACGACGCCATCCAGACCGACGCCGCGATCAACCCCGGTAACTCGGGAGGAGCGCTCGTCGACTCGACCGGCGCGCTTGTCGGGATCAACTCGCTGATCCGCACCGGCGACGCCCAGGGCGGGGGAGGCAGCATCGGGCTGGGCTTCGCCATCCCGATCGACGACGCTGTCGAGATCAGCGAGTCGCTCATCGAGGACGGTTCCGTTACGCACGCCTGGCTCGGGGTGCGCGCGGGATCGGTGTCGTCCGGCAGCTCGCAGGGCGCGCAGGTCCAGGAGGTCGAGGAGGACGGACCCGCGGCCGACGCGGGGATCTCCGAGGGCGACGTCATCACCGGGGTCGGGGAGCGTACCGTGCGGGACGCGGCCGAGCTGGTGGTCGCCGTGCGCGAGCACCAGCCGGATGACGTGGTCCCGATGGACGTGGTCCGGGACGGCAGGCAGCTCACTGTCGACGTGACGCTGGGCAGCGACTGAGACACCGGACGGCGGCCGGACCGACCGCTGGTGGCCGTGCCGCGCCGCACGCGTTAAGCTGAGCGCGACACGCGGCAAGAGGAGTTCGGGGTGTTCAGCAGCATCGGCTGGGGCGAGATACTGGTGATTCTTGTCGTCGGCCTGTTCGTGCTCGGGCCCGAGCGACTTCCGGAAGCCATGGCCTGGGTCGGACGCAGCATACGGTCGGTCAAGGACTTCGCGACGGGCGCGCGGGACCAGCTGCGCCGGGACCTTGGCCCGGATTTCGAGGAGTTCCGCAAGCCCCTCGAGGAGCTCAACAGCTTGCGGAACGTCCACCCGAAACACGCCATCCGGCAGCACCTGTTCGACGGGGACAGCGACCCGTTCGGGCTGAACGAGCCGGACAGCCCGAGGGGAGCCGGCAGCGGTCCCGCACCGCCGAAGCGGGAGACGCTGGGCAATGGTGACACGCTGGGCAACCGGGAGACGCTGGGTAACCGGGAGACGCTGGGTAACCGGGAGACGCTGGGTAACCGGGAGACGCTGGGTAACCGGGAGACGCTGGGTAACCGGGAGACGCTGGGCAATGGCGAACGCCCCCCGGTCGACCCGGACGCGACGTAGCCGTCGCGGCCACGCTACGCGGGGGAGAGGTTCAGCATCTTGCCGGACAGGCCCCGTGCCCGGGTGGACAGCGAGTTGGCGGCCTCGCGCAGCACAGCCGAGGCGGGCGCGTCCGGCTCGGACAGCACGAGCGGCGTCCCCGAGTCGCCCTGCTCACGCAGCCGTGGATCCAGCGGGACCTGACCGAGCAGCGGGACGTCCGCGCCGACCGCCTTGGTCAGCGAGTCGGCCACCTGCTGACCACCACCGGTACCGAACAGTTCCATGCGGTCCCCGTCAGGCGTCTCGAACCAGGACATGTTCTCGATGACGCCCGCGATGCGCTGGCGGGTCTGCAGCGCGATCGCGCCTGCCCGTTCGGCCACCTCGGCTGCCGCCTGCTGCGGCGTGGTGACCACCAGGATCTCCGCGTTCGGGATCAGCTGGGCGACCGAGATGGCGATGTCGCCGGTGCCCGGCGGCAGATCGAGAAGCAGGATGTCCAGATCGCCCCAGAACGCCTCGGCGAGGAACTGCTGCAGTGCCCGGTGCAGCATCGGCCCGCGCCAGACGACAGGAGTGTTGCCGGGCGTGAACATGCCGATCGAGATGACCTTCACGCCGTGCGCCTGCGGCGGCATGATCATGTCGTCGACCTTGGTCGGCTTCTCCTGCGAGCCGAGCATGCGCGGGATCGAGTGACCGTAGATGTCGGCGTCGACCACACCCACCGACAGCCCACGCTGGGCCATGGAGACCGCGAGGTTGGTCGTCACGCTGGACTTACCGACCCCGCCCTTGCCGGATGCCACGCAGTAGACCCTGGTCATGGAGCCCGGCTGGGCGAAGGGGATCTCCGGCTCCTGTGCATCACCCTTGAGTGACTTGCGCAGCTCGGCGCGCTGCTCGTCGCTCATCACGTCGAGCTCCACGCGCACATCGGCTACGCCGTCGAGCTGCCCGACAGCTTCCTGCGTGTCGGAGGTGATCTTCTCCTTGAGCGGGCAGCCCGCCACCGTCAAGTAGATGCCGACCCGGACGGTGCCGTCCGGGTCCACGTCGATGTCCTTGATCATGCCGAGCTCGGTGAGCGGCTTGTTGATCTCGGGATCCTGCACGGACGCCAGGGCGCCGCGCACGTCCTCGACACTGGGTAGATGCTGCGTGCTGGTCACGGGGAGGACCTTCTTCTCAACGGGTACGTCCTGTCCCCATGCTACGGGTTCGTGCGCGGCTGCATCCGTCCGCGTGCGCTGCCAGGGGAGGACGCCGCCATGCGGGGTGGCCCGGCGCGCGATCGCGCCGGGCCACTGTTCGTCGACCCGGCATCATGTGGCCGCGCGGGGCGTAGCATCGGGGGCAGGCCGAGACGTCTCGCGGGAGAGCGGGTGATCGAGGTGGAGTCGGTCCTGTTGATCCTGGTCCTCGTGCTCATCGGGCTGGGGGTGGCGGCAAGTTCGGGCCTGCGGATCGTGCGCCAGTACGAACGTGGCCTCGTGTTCCGGTTCGGACGGGTGCACGGTGCTCCGCGGCAGCCAGGGCTCTCGGTGATCATCCCCGGTGTGGATCACATGCGTAAGGTCAATATGCAGATCGTGACCCTCCCGATCCCCGGTCAGGACGGTATTACCAGGGACAATGTGACCGTGCGTGTCGACGCCGTCGTGTACTTCAAGGTGATCGACCCGGTACAGGCCGTGGTAAGCGTGGAGAACTACCGCTACGCCGTCGGTCAGGTGGCTCAGACGAGCCTGCGCAGCATCATCGGCAAGAGTGACCTGGACTCCCTGCTGTCGAACAGGGAGGAGCTCAACCAGGGCCTGGAGTTGATGATCGACAGTCCCGCTGTCGGATGGGGCATCCATATCGAGCGGGTGGAGATCAAGGAAGTGTCGCTGCCCGAGGCGATGAAGCGGGCCATGTCCCGGCAGGCCGAGGCGGAGCGGGAGCGGCGCGGCAGGGTCATCTCCGCCGAAGGCGAGCTGCAGGCCTCCGAGAAACTGTCCCAGGCGGCCGGGCGTATGGCCGACACGCCCGGCGCCTTGCAGCTGAGGCTGCTCGAGACGGTGGTGGAGGTCGCGGCCGAGAAGAACTCGACGCTGGTACTCCCCTTCCCCGTGGAGCTGCTGCGTTTCCTGGAGTCCAACACGAGCAAGGACTCGGAGGGCGGGCAGGCGCTACGGCAAGCCGTCGAGGGGGCCCGGGACGCCGTGGAGAGTCTCGAACGCGGGTCGGGGTCCGGTACGGAGGAAGCCGCCGGTACCGGCAGCCCGGGTCGGCAGACCGCCGGCGCCGGCGGCACCGCGGAGGGAGCCGGTGGGGCCGCGAGCACCGGCGACCCCGTCGAGCAGCGGTGAGTCCGCGCACGGCGAGGCCAGGTCGAGAGGGCGGGCTTGCCGGTTTCGTACCGCACACGAGCGTGTGCTGTGACGAGTTCTCGCGTGGTGCTCGACACAATTCTGCGTGGAATTGCACTGGCTGTTCACCGGCTTCGTGACCGGCTGATTCTCCGCGATCGGGGATTATCGGAGCAGGCCCGTCCCCGGTGAAGTAACGCACAGATAACGTCGCATTCTTGCGCGCGACACGCCGGTTCGGGAGATGCTTGACAGCATGCGAACACGTCTTGCGAACCTCCAGGAGCGCGTGCGCGTGAGGTGGTTCACACGCGAGGAGCCCGACGCGCTGCTCGAACGCAGTTTCCACGACTGCGAGTCCTGCGGTGCCAGCGTGTACGTCCTCGCCGTGCGTTGCAGGGAGTGCGGTAGCGACGTCGAGCTGCGTGCGGGCTGACCGGGGTGCCCCGGCCTGCTGGGTCGGGATTGTGCCCCGCGGAACGCGCGCGTCCGCGGGGAAGAGATACTCACGGAGGTAGGGGCTTGTCGCGAGAACGGTGGGCCACCGGCACGGTGCCTGCTGTGTGCAGGGCCGGTGTGCGGCTGTCAGGCGACGTCCGGTGACTTGACCGCGGTGAACCGCCCGGCATATGAATGAGCCCCCGACGCACCGAGACTTCGATGAGGAGTGCTGATGGCCCGCCTTGCCCAGACAGCAGGACTGACAGACGTCCAGTCCGAGATCCTGGCCACGGTTCGCGACTTCGTCAACGCCGAGGTCATTCCGCAGGCTCAGGAGCTGGAGCACTCCGATGCCTACCCGACCAAGATCGTGGAAGGCATGAAGGAGATGGGTCTGTTCGGGCTGACGATCCCGGAGGAGTACGGCGGGCTCGGCGAGTCGCTGCTAACCTACGCGTTGGTTGTCGAGGAGATCGCGCGTGGATGGATGAGCGTGTCCGGCGTGATCAACACGCATTTCATCGTCGCGCACATGATCGCCAGGCACGGTACCGAGGAGCAGAAGCAGCACTTCCTGCCGAGGATGGCCACCGGCGAGGTGCGCGGCTCGTTCTCCATGTCGGAGCCGGACCTGGGCTCGGATGTCGCCGCGATCAAGACCAAGGCGCGTGCCGACGGGGACGACTATGTCATCGACGGTTCGAAGATGTGGCTGACCAACGGTGGCAGCTCGAACCTCATCGCTTTGCTGGTGCGCACCGACGAGGGTGAGGACAAGGCACACAAGAACCTGACGACGTTCCTGGTGGAAAAGCCGGAGGGTTTCGGCGAGGTCGCGCCGGGGCTGACGATTCCCGGCAAGATCGACAAGATGGGCTACAAGGGGGTCGACACCACCGAGGCCTATTTCGACGGGTACCGGATTGCCGCCGACAACGTGCTCGGGCACGCGCCCGGCAAGGGCTTCGCCTACATGATGGACGGGATCGAGGTCGGCCGGGTCAACGTCGCCGCGCGGGCGTGCGGTATCGCGATCCGTGCCTTCGAGCTCGCTGTGGACTACGCCCAGCAGCGCAAGAGCTTCGGCAAGCCGATCGCCGAGCATCAGGCCGTGGCCTTCAAACTCGCCGATATGGCGACCAAGGTCGAGGCGGCACACCTGATGATGGTCAACGCTGCGCGCCTGAAGGACGCCGGTGCGCGCAACGATGTCGAGGCCGGTATGGCCAAGCTCATCGCCAGCGAGTACTGTGCCGAGGTCACCCAGGAGGCGTTCCGTATCCACGGTGGCTACGGCTACTCGAAGGAGTACGAGATCGAGCGCCTGATGCGCGAGGCGCCGTTCCTGCTCATCGGGGAGGGCACCAGCGAGATCCAGAAGACCATCATCAGCAGGGGGCTACTGCGCGAGTACCGGTCGGCCACGTGAGGCCGGCCGCCTGCCCCGGCGCGACGGGCAGCTGCGAGTGTCCCTGTGCGCGGTGGCCCGGGGACCTGTCGCCGCTGTGCTCGTGATCGGTTCGCTGACGGCGTGTGCCGCGCGCACGACGCCGCACCGGCCTGATGCGGGTGACTCCGCCTGCGTCCCACCGCGAGGGCCACGCGACCTCGTGTCGTGGGACCGTGTGACGTGTTCGAGGTCGTCGACGTTCTGCGAACGGAGTTACGCTCGATACAGGGGGATTGACAACATTGGTGATCGGATGCCGCGAGAGGTGATGCAGTGACCAATCCGTTCACTCCCGCAGGCCGTGCGCCCGGAGGTCAGCCGCGGCTGCCCACACCGCCCACGGGATGGCCGATCGGCTCGTACGACACCTACGAAGAGGCGCAACGCGCCGTGGACCACCTGGCAGGAAACGACTTCCCGCTGGCCGACGTGACCGTAGTCGGCGTGGATCTGATGCTTGTCGAGCGGATCGTCGGCAAGCTCAGCTGGGCAAAGGTGCTCGGTACCGGGGCGCTGACCGGTGCGTGGTTCGGGCTCTTCGTCGGGCTGCTGCTGAGCTTGTTCGGCAGCGCGGGCGGGCTCGAGTACACGCCGCTGCTGGTCGGCATCTCCGCGGGCGTGTGCTTCGGCATGACCTTCGCCGGTATCAGCTACGCCTCGGCGAAGGGTCGCCGTAACTTCTCCTCATCGAGCCAGCTCGTCGCGGGTCGCTACGACGTGCTGTGCCAGCCGCGCAACGCCGAGAAGGGCCGGGACCTGCTGGCGAGGCTGTCCCTCGGTCCCTCGGCCCCGCCACCGGCATAACGGCGGCCGTGCTCGCCGCGCCGTACGCGCCGAGCCTGCCCCGGACGGTGGCCGGTGAGCGGCACTCGCCCGCCCTGCGGGCACGGGTTCCTGCCCGCACGTGGGCAACGCCACAGCACGCGCGAACCCAGGGTGGCGCGACGCGGCGCAGCCACGTCGGGGATGATCAGGGGGCATCTGGTTCGATGTGTTTGCGCGCCGTGCCGGCGCCGTGCGCCCGCTGTCCGCGAGCCCGTCTGTGAGCAAGGAGGAACGCGCCGTGCAGTTCGGTCGGTACTACGAGGAGTTCGAGGTCGGTGCGGTGTACAAGCACTGGCCCGGCAAGACGGTGACCGAGTACGACGATCACCTGTTCTGCCTGATCACGATGAATCACCACCCGCTGCACATGGACGCCAACTACGCGGAGGAGACCACCGACTTCGGCAAGAACGTCGTGGTCGGCAACTACATCTACTCGCTGCTGCTCGGCATGTCGGTGGCCGATATCTCCGGTAAGGCCATCGCCAACCTCGAGGTGTCCTCGCTCAAGCACGTGAAGCCGACCTTCCACGGCGACACGATCTACGGTGAGACCGAGGTACTCGACAAGACGCCGTCCAAGTCGAAGGACGACAGGGGTGTGGTCTCGGTGGAAACGCGCGGCTACAAGCAGGATGGCACCATCGTGTGCACGTTCCAGCGCAAGGTCATGGTGCCGAAGCAGTCGTACGGAGCGGCCCGTGGTGGCGAGCAGCCCGGCCGGCCCGAGCCCCATGAGTAGCGACCGGCTCGCGGAGGTCAAGCAGCGGCTGCAGCGGTTCGCCGAGCACGAGGTAGCGGGCGCCTCGCCGCTGTACGAGCACCTGGCCGGACACGCGGCGACCGACGACGACATCGCCGGGCTGCTGCTCGCGGCGCCGGACGAGCAGGCGAAGCCGACCTTGCTGCTGGCGACCGCGCACCGCCTCGTCCAGGCCGAGCCGCTGCATCCGCTGTCGCGGTACTACCCGACGCTCGGCGGCTTCGACGGTGTCGACAGGGAGACGTGGCCGCTGTTCCGCGAATTCCTGCTGGAGCGCGCCGAACCGGCACGGGCCATCATGGCCACGCGGTCGACGCAGACCAACGAGGTGGGTAGGGCCGCGGTGCTGTACCCCGCTGTCGCGCTCGCGGCGAAACAGGCCACCGGCAAGGTGGCGCTGCTCGAGGTCGGCTGCAGCGCCGGTCTGTTGCTCGGCCTCGACCGGTTCAACTATCGCTACCAGTGTGCCGGTGGTGAGCAGCTGACCGCGGGGCCCGCCAAGACGGCGATCGGGCTGCACTGCGCGCTCGAGCTGGCGCCCGGCGCGGCGGCACCACACCTGCCCAAGAAGTTGCCGGTGGCCGCGCGGGTCGGGCTCGACAGGGAGCCGGTCGACGCCGCGGACGAGGAGGAGCTTGCCTGGCTCGAGGCCTGCGTGTGGGCCGACCAGCCGGAACGTGCGCGCCTGCTGCGCAGTGCCGCCTACGAGCAACGTAAGCACCCTCCCGAGCTGGTAGCGGGGGACGCGGTGGACGACCTGCGTACCGCGGTGGATCGGCTGCCTGCTGACATGCCGTTGGTGGTGATGACCAGCCACACGCTGCCCTACCTCGCGCCGGAGCGGCGCGCCGAGTTCGTGGCCGAGCTGGCCCGGCTGGCCGGTGCGCGGCCGCTGTGGTGGGTCAGTGAGGAGAACTACGAGGTCGGGTTGACCCACGTGGCCCCCGGCAAGGAGGAACTGAGCTACGACCGTACGGCGCAGTGCACGCTCGGCCTGGTGAGCTGGAGCGACGGTCAGCCGCTGGCGCGCGTGCTGGCAACGACGGCACCGCACGGGCAGCGGATGACGTGGCTGGCGGGGTAGCCGGTCTTCTCCGCTGGGGCGGGCCGGGTGGCGGCTCCGCGGGTGCGTGGCGCGCTCATGAGCGAGGCAGTGCCTGCCAGGACCGCAGGGCCTCCGTGAGCCCGTCGACGATCTCGCCGTCGCGGTCCAGCTCGTGGTACTCGGCCGCGCTGACCCAGCGAGCATCGGCCGCATCGTCGCCGGGTCGCAACGGGCCGCCGGTGCCGTGGCAGCTGTAGTCGTGGATGTCGAAGACCCCGCGGGCCACGGTGCCCAGCAGCTCGCCGGGGCGTACGTCGAGCCCGGTTTCCTCGCGTAGCTCCCGCACGAGGGCCTGGGCATCGGACTCGCCGGGCCGTACCCGCCCGCCGGGTACCGACCACAACCCTTTTCCCGGCTCGTTCGCGCGCCGGATCAGCAGCAGCCGCCCTGCCGGGTCGTGGACGACACCGCCGACGCAGCGGACCCTTTCCGTGTGCATCATGGTGAATACGCAGAGTTACTATCGGCGTGTGATCGTGCCATACGCTGACCCATGCGCGGGACTTTCCTCCCCTTGGCCCGGGTTGGTGCGGTACAACGGTACTGTTTGCTCCGTTATGCAGGTGTGACGAGAAGGACGGGATGATCGCCGTGAAAGCGAAGAAACCTCTCATCATCGTAGGTGGTCTGCTCGTGCTGTTCTTCGTGATGTCGCAGCCCGGTGGTGCGGCGGGGATGGTGCACAGCATCCTCGGCATGCTGCAAAGCGCTGCCGAATCGCTGATCACTTTTGTCAGCACGGTTTTCAACGCATGATCTGAGACACTGCGGATATGTTCTCACCACGCGACCCCGACGAGTACTTGCTGGACACCGAGCGGCGAGTCGTGCGGGTTCGCCGGCACTGGGCTTCCCTGATCTGGGACAGCTTCGAGACGGCGGCGCTGCTGGCGGTCGCCGTGATGATCTCCTACGTGCTACCGCCGACCGACTGGGCCGTGTACGTGCACAACGTGCTCTGGTACGCGGCCCTGTTCGTGATCCTGCGATTCGTCTGGCAGATCATGCTGTGGTGGGCGGAGAACATCATCGTCACCGACAAGCGCTTCATCATGACCCGCGGCATCTTCACCACCAAGGTCCTGATGATGCCGATCTCGAAGGTCACCGACCTCACCTACCAGCGCAGCCCGTCCGGCCGGATGCTCGGCTACGGAACCATGGTCCTCGAGTCGGCGGGCCAGATACAGGCACTCAACCACATCGACTACCTCCCCAACCCGGAAGAGTTCTACGACGCGATCTCCGAGCTGGTGTTCGGGGACAAGAAGAAGCAGGCGGAGTCGTTCTCGATGACCAAGGCCAAGCGGCTCGCCGCGGGGAAGAGGCTGGTCGGCTGACGCCCCGGCGGGCCGATCGGAGAGACTGCCGGTGTGAGTCACTCCGATCTACGTATCGACCTGCACACGCACTCCACCGGCTCGGACGGCACCGACACGCCGTCCGAGCTCATGCGCGCCGCGGCGGCCGCCGGGCTGGACGTGATCGCCCTCACCGACCACGACTCCACCGGCGGCTGGGACCAGGCGACCGCCGCGTTGCCTGCCGGCCTGACGCTGGTTCCCGGCGCGGAACTGTCGTGCTGCTGGCACACCGGAGACGGGCGCACGATCAGCGTGCACCTGCTCGCCTACCTGTTCGACCCCGGGTCGGAAGCGATGCTCGCCGAGCAGCGGCGGTTGCGCGCCGAGCGCCGGTCCCGGTTGCACACCATGGCCGGGCGTATGGCGGCCGACGGGCTGCCCGTCGACCCGGACGCGTTGCTCGGCCAACTCGCCCCTGACGTGCCCGCTGGGCGGCCGCACCTGGCCCGCGCACTGGTCGACGCCGGTGTCGTGCGGACAGTGGACGAGGCGTTCTCGCGGTATCTCGCAAGCGGCCGCTCCTACTACGTGCCGCGTGCGGACACCCCTGTGGAGTCCGCGATCGACATGGTCGCCGACGCGGGCGGGGTGACGGTGCTCGCGCACCCGTTCGCGCACGACCGTGGCCCCACGATCGATGCAGACGTGATCGCCACCCTTGCCGCTCGCGGCCTGACCGGGGTCGAGGTGGACCACCCCAACCACGATCAGCGGGCCCGCGCGCGGCTGCGCGAGCTGGCCGCCGAGCTGGACCTGTTGCCGACGGGTTCGAGCGACTACCACGGGACGAACAAGCAGATCGCGCTCGGCGCCGAGACCACGGACCCGGACGTGTACTCCGAGCTGCTCCGGCTGGGACGTGGCAGTACGGCCGTGCGGGGAGAGGGGGGCCGTTGACCGCGGAGTATCTCGACATCACGGTGTTCGCGACCGCGCTGATCACCCTGTTCGTCATCATCGACCCGCCGGGAACGATCCCGCTGTTTCTCAGTCTGACCGGCAGGAAGTCGGTGGCCGCGCGAGCGAAGGCCGCCTGGCAGGCCACGCTGGTATCGCTCGCGGTCATCTCCGTGTTCGCGGTCGCAGGCCAGGCGATCCTGAGTTACCTGGGGATCGGCATCCCCGCCCTGCAGGGTGCCGGTGGGCTGTTGCTGCTGCTGGTCGCGCTGGACCTGTTGACGGGGAGGGAGAGCGCGCAGCCGGAAGCCGCCGAGGAGGTCAACGTCGCGCTGGTACCGCTCGGTACTCCGCTGCTGGCCGGGCCGGGCGCGATCGCGGCGACGATCGTGTTCGTCCGCCAGGCGGAGGGGCAGTTGCCCGCGTACACCGCGCTGGCACTCGCCATCGTCACCGTGCATGTGGTGCTGCTGCTCTGCCTGCGATACTCCGGTGCGATCATCAGGGTGATCAAGGAAAGCGGGATCACCCTGGTCGCCAAGATCGCGGGTCTGCTGGTGGCCGCGATCGCCGTGCAGCTCATCGCCGACGCGGTGCGGGGATTCATCGACGCCGCGTGACGGCAGTAGGGTTATCGGCGACCTCGGACTGGCAGGGACCCGGGTACTGGGGGATGGGAGTTCGGTTGCGCGCTATAGCAGGGACGTTCGCCGCGGGCCTGTTGCTGCTGGCCGGCGTGTTGTTGGTGGTCGAGGTGGCTGACCTCACCGGAGGGCTCACGGGGCTGCGCCCCCTGGCGATCTGGGCGCACCTGCTCGGCGGTGTCGTCGCGCTCGCCGCGGCGGCGTTCGCCGAGCTCCATTCCGGGCTGCGGTCGCGTCTGGCGGCAGCGGGCTCGCTGCTGGTGGTGGCGACGACGCTGAGCGCCGTCTGGTTCACGTAGGGCGTGTCTCTCAGCCGCCGAGTGCTACCAGCTCGCCCGCGCGCTGCTCGAGCAGTACGGGGCCGCTCGTGGCCAGCCGGACGGGCCCTGCGTAGGCGCCGCGGTCGACACTGATGGTCCGCTCGGCCTCGCCGGTACCCGCGTCGACGACGGCGAGCCCTCCGTCGATCGGCATCAGCAGCTCGTCGCCGTACGCGACCGGCGGCCCGAGCGTGTCCGGAAGCGACCACAGCGGCTCCAGGCTCGCTCCGGCCAGCGCGATCGTGCCGGAACCGGTGTACCAGTACACCGTGTCGCCGACCCGTGAGGTCGTGACCACGCGCCCATCGGGGTCGCCTGCCAGGTCGTCGGCAGGGAGCTGCAGCTGGTAGCCGGCCTGTCGCTCCCCGTCAGGGCCGTACACGACCAGCTGCTGATCCTCGCCGGTGGCGACCGCTGCCACCCCGGCTTCCTCCTCGGACATGGCGATCACGCGAGCCGACGTGCCGTCCAGGGTCGTGCTGTAGTGCTCGTCCGGCTCGTCGCTACGCATCTCGTCGTCGGCCTGATGGGTCGTGCCGATGACGGTGAGCCGGTCGGTGTCGTCGTCCGGGCAGCGTTCCACCACGCCGACCCGACCCGCGGCGACCGTCACCGAGCCGTAGGCGCACCCCTGGCGTGGCTGCTTTCCCGGATGAACCTTCGCCGGAACGTCGCCGTACTCCATGGTGCGCACCAGGTCCTCGGACCAGGCGTTGAGCAGGGTCTCCCCGGTGGTCACCAGGTGCTTGCCGTCCCCGGTCAGCCGGGCATCCGCCTGGGCATCGCCGTTGCGCTGGGCGGTGCGATGCCCGCTTTCCGGGTCGAGCTGGGTGACCTCACTACAGCCGTCCTCCTTGCGGTACGCGGCGGTGACCTTGTCCCAGTGATCCGATACGGCACACAGGTCGAGGTCGCGCGTGTAGCTCCAGCGCGGCTCGCCGGTGCGCGCATTCCGCCCGGTCACCGCGCCGTCCTCGGCGGTGACGACCGTGCCTCCCACCGCGACCGGTGCGGGTGTCGCCGAGCTCGGTGCGCTCCACAGCTGGGCGAACGATCCCGGTACCCGCGCCGGGGACTGCAGCTCAGGTGCGGGCTCGCCGGTCGTGACCTGCTCGGTGTCCACACTGTCCCCTGTGCGCCAGGCGAGGACGCCCGCCAGGGCGACACCCACCGCGAGCGAGACGGCCACGACCCTGTCACGCCGTCGCGTCCACGGTGAACGGCGGGAACGCGCCCGTACCACGGTTACTCCGTCGAGTTGCTCGCGGACTCCTGCCCGGACCGTGTCCGGCGCCTGCGGCGGTTACCGCCGCCCTGCCCGGACTGCTCGGAACGTTCGCGCTGCGCACCGTTTCCGGCAGAGGAGCTCGAACCGCCCCTGGAACGGCGCCTGCGCCTGCCGGGTGCCGTGGCATCCTGCTCGGTACCGTCCGAGCGCTTCTCGCCGGTGTCGTGGCCGGCTTGTCCTGCCTGGGCGGACTGGCCGGCCGAGCGGCCGCCGCCGCGTGTGCGCCCCCGGTTACGACCGGACCCGCGCCCTTCCGACCGGGTGCGGGACGACCGGGTGCGTGCGGCGCCGAAGTCGTCGCTCTCCTCGGCGGACAGGCCTGCCCTGTGCCGGTCGGCGAGCGGCAGGCGCCCGGTGGTGTCGGTGGGGATGTCCAGGTCGGTGAACAGGTGCGGCGAGGTCGAGTAGGTTTCCGTCGGCTGCGGGATGTCCAGCCCGAGCGTGTCGGAGATCAACTTCCAGCGGGTTTCCTCGTCCCAGTCGACCAGCGTGATCGCGACGCCGGTCTTGCCTGCCCGGCCGGTGCGACCGATGCGGTGAATGTAGGTCTTCTCGTCCTCGGGGGTCTGGTAGTTGATCACGTGCGTGACGTCGTCGACGTCGATACCGCGAGCCGCGACATCCGTGGCCACCAGCACGTCGATCTTCCCGGCACGGAACGCGCGCAGTGCCTGCTCTCGGGCGCCCTGGCCCAGGTCACCGTGTACGGCGGCCGCCGCGAAACCGCGTTCGGCCAGGTCGTCGGCGACCTTCTGCGCGGTGCGCTTGGTGCGCGTGAACACCATCGTGAGCCCGCGATCCCGCGCCTGCAGCGCACGGGCGACGAGCTCGGGCTTGTCCAGCGAATGCGCCCGGTAGACGAACTGCTTGGTCCGTTCGTGCACCGCGCTCGCGTCGGTTTCCTCGGCGCGGATGTGCGTCGGCTTGTTCAGGAACGTGCGGGCCAGGGTGATGATCGGGCCCGGCATCGTCGCCGAGAACAGCATGGTTTGCCGCTGCTCGGGCACCATGCCCAGGATGCGCTCGATGTCCGGGAGGAAGCCGAGGTCGAGCATCTCGTCGGCCTCGTCGAGCACCAGGTGTGCGAGCTTGCCGAGCACGAGATGCCGCTGCTCGGCAAGGTCGAGCAGCCGTCCCGGCGTGCCCACCACGATGTCCACGCCGGCGCGCAGCCCTTCGATCTGTGCCTCGTACGGCCGCCCGCCGTAGATCGCCAGCGTGCGGACCTGCCGGTGCTTGCTCGCCTCTTCGAGGTCCTTGGTGACCTGCATGCACAGCTCGCGCGTGGGAACGACGACCAGAGCCTGCGGCGTGCCGTCGCCGGGTGCCTGTATCTGGTGGAGCAGCGGGACCCCGAAGCCGAGCGTCTTGCCCATGCCGGTGCGCGCCTGCCCGATGATGTCCTCGCCACGCAGCGCAAGCGGAAGGGCGAGCTCCTGGATCGCGAAGGTCCGTTCGATACCGGACTCGCCGAGGGCTCGTACGATGTCGTCGGAGACGCCGAGCTCGGCGAAGGTGGGCGGCTCGGCTGTCGCCGAGCCACTCACCTGCACGAGGCGGGTGTGTTCGGTGTCCTCGGTGGTTGACTCACCATTCTCTGCGGGTGGATGGCCAGAAGTGTTGTTCATGCTTGCGGTCAGTGCGATCGCCTCTCTTGTCCAGCGCGCACATATGCAGCCCTGGCCAGTCGCACTCGCGGTGTGTCTGCGCCGCGCTCACCCGTACCCGGCCTGTGGCGGCCGTGGCCGGGCGGTGCTGCTTGCCTGGTCGGGACGTTTCCCGTGATGTGCACGCACCGTTGTCTTGCATCGCTGTGTCAGTGCCGCGACGAAGCCGCGACGACTATCACGGCGGCGTGTCCGGCTGCCCGCGGTAACGCAGGCCGCTACCCCCAGGATAAGTTCCTGGCCGCGGGAATGTGGCGCACGATGCTCGTTATCACATTCGCCACGCAGTCTACCCCCTACTCCCGTGCCGCTGATACGCGCGCGGTCCCCGGTCTACAGACGCGGTGGAGGGGGCGAGCCGAGGGACCCCTTCGGTACGTACGGGGTACCCGAGGAGTCTTTCGGCTCGCCTTCGAGCGACCGCTAGGGTAGCCGTGTGTCTGAAGCGCGTAGCGAAGCGAGTGACGGGTCGATCGGCGACGGAGTAGTAGACCTGCTCGGGGTTCTCGCCTACGGGGAGCTGTCCGCGTTCGACAGGATGGCCGAGGACGCGCGTGCCGCGCCGACGCTGCAAGGCCGGGCGGCGCTCGCGGAGATGGCCGCGGCCGAGATCGGTCATTACCGGTTGCTGTCGGCCTACCTCGCCGAGCACGGGGTGGCTGTCGAGGACGCGATGCGCCCCTTCGTCTCGCACTTCGAGGCCTTCCACGCATCGACAGCCCCGAAGTCCTGGCTCGAGTCCCTCGTCAAGGCGCATGTCGGGGACGGGCTGGCAGCCGACCTCTACCGGGAGATCGCCACGTGGCTCGACCCGGACACCAAGGATCTGGTGCTGCGTGTGCTCGACGACACCGGCCATTCGGCGTTCGCCCGGCACGAGGTGGTCACTGCGGTGGAGGCCGACCCGGTGCTGCGGGACAAGCTCACGTTGTGGGGACGGCGGCTGCTCGGTGAGGCGACGACCCAGGCGCAGTACGTGGCCGCCGAGCGCGACGGGCTGGCCAAACTGATCGTCACCGGCTCCGGCGACCTCTCCGGCATCGCAGGCCTGTTCCGCCGCCTGCAGCAGAGTCACGGCAAGCGGATGCAGGCCCTCGGGCTCGGCTGAGACCTCCGGTGACGGGAGGGCGGCGGGGCCGGGGCCCGCATTGGGATAGCCTGGCCGAGGAACGATCTTCCGGGAGCCGTAGTCATCAGCCGGGCCATTCACCGCGCTCAGGTCACTGAGCATCGTCAGTCACCTGCAGCAGGCGGCTCCGCCCGCCGAGGCGTGAATGGTCCTCCGGGAGCACGCACCGCAGTATTCGCACAGCAGGAGGGCACGCGTGGAGATCAAGATCGGCATTCAGGAGACCGCACGGGAACTCGTACTGGCCAGCAGCCAGTCGCTTGACGAGATCGACGAGCTGATTTCCGACGCACTTCGCTCGGATGACGGCCTGCTGCGCCTGACCGACGACAAGGGCAGGCTGGTGGTCGTGCCGGCGTCCAAGGTCGCCTACGTGGAGATGACACCGGCCGAGGCGCGCAGGGTCGGGTTCGCCGGAGGCGTGTAGCCGCGCGGTCAGCCTTCGATGTCCGCGAGCGAGGTCGGTACGGCGAACGGCGGGGTGCTCGTACCCGAGATCCGGTAGCGGTTCCACGGGTCCGGGTCCGAGATCTCGCCGGACGCCGCACCCTCGCTCGTGGTGATCGTGACCTTCTTCTTCTTACCGCGGGCCACCTGGTCGAGCTCCTGGTTCGCGGCGATGCGACCGTACCAGCGGTAGTAGCCGTCGATGGGCTGGAAGTGGCCGCGCAGCCGGACGTCCACCGTGAGCGTGGTGTCCTCGACGAGCAGGCTGGCCTGGCCGACGTAGCCGTCCTCGTCCTGGTCGTGCTCGCTCATGATTCGCTCTCCTCGATGTCGTCGTGGCGACCGTGCCGCCGGGGTAGGGCCGGTCTCCCTGTCATCCCGGGTTGCCCGCGGGCTGCCGGGGACCGCTCGGCCGCTACTCTGCTGCTTCTTCGGAGGCCCCGGACAGGGGGCTGAACTGGATCACCTTGTTGACCTCGAGCGGCCTGTTGGGGTCGATGACGACGCCCTGCTGACGGCATATGCCGTCGATCGCTGCCCAGATGATCTGGGTGGTGTACTCCACGACGCTGTCCTTGCCCATGGAGCGGCGCTCCAGCCACCACTCGCCGGTGTTCTGCACGAGACCGACCACACCGTACGCCCAGGGTTCGGCCGACCCGGAGTCGAGTCCGAACGCGCGCATGTAGTCGCCGAGCAGCGCGGTGACCGCGGTAGCGATGAACTCCTTGTCCTCCCCGACGATGTCGGAGTCCGGCGTGCGCTCGACGGTGTGGCTGGGTCGCGCCAGCAGGCGGTAGAGGTTGGGGTATTCCTCGATCGTGGAGAAGAAGGCGTCGATCACCGAGCGGATGCGGGGCAGCGGTGCCAGTTCCTCGTTCAGCGCGGGCATCAACCTGTTGAACAGGATCTGCGTGCCGTGTTGCCCGAGCGCGACGTAGAGGTCCGCCTTGTCGGTGAAGTGCCGGTAGAGGACGGGTTTGGTCACTCCGGCCTCGGCGGCCACGTCCTCCATGCCGAACTCGGGACCGTGCGTGTCGAGTGCGCGTAGCGCGGCGTCGACGAACTCGGCCCGTCGCTCGATGCGGTGCTTCTTCCACCGGTCGCGCCGCGCGTCGCCCTGTGTGCTGGACTGCTTGCTGAGCTGCTTGCGATTGCGCTTGACATCCCCGGACATGAAGCTCATGCTACCACTAGGTAACCGTTACCACTGGTTACATACAAGCGGGTGATTCTGGACCAGGGGAAGAAGGGCGGTCTTGCAATGACGCAGGCGCTGAGAACGGGGGATGCGGAGCGGACATCCGAGCGGTTGCTCAAGTCCTCGGCCGGCAAGTTCTACGACCCGGACGTCGACATCGACTGGGGCGCTCCGCTCGACGAGACCAAGCGGTACATACCCGAGCACCGCGTGTCGCTCTACGGCACGTACCTGTGGGACCGCCTGACCGAGCAGCAGCGCATCGAGCTGACCAAGCACGAGGGCATCAGCGTGGCCACCAACGGCATCTGGTTCGAGGTGATGCTGATGCAGATGCTGCTCAAGGAGGTCAACGACGCCGATCCCACCTCGAGCCGCGCGCAGTACATGCTTACCGAGATCGCCGACGAGTGCCGGCACTCGACGATGTTCGCGCGGCTGGCGAGCAAGGCGGGTGTGCCGGCGTACGGGCCGGTGCGCTGGCGGCACCAGCTCGGCAAGGTACTGCCGGTCGTCGGTTACGGCCCAGCGCTCTACGGCGCGATCCTCGTCGCCGAGGAGATTCTGGACCGGCTGCAGCGCGAGCAGATGAACGACCCCGAGATCCAGCCGCTGATGCGGATGGTCAACCGCATCCACGTGCTGGAGGAGGCCAGGCACGTCACGTTCGCGCGGGAGGAAGTCACGCGCGGTATGCCGGGGCTGAGCAAGGCCGAGCTGGCTTACCAGCGGTTCCTGATCGCGTTCGTGTCCTTCCACATCACGCGCAGCATCATCAACCCGCGGGTGTACTCCGCGGTCGGCATCGACCCGAAGGAAGGGCACAAGGTCGCGCTGGAGAACCCGTACTTCCAGGAGACCCTCCGTTACTCAGGGGAGAAGATCATGCCGTTCCTGCAGGAGAACGGTCTGGTGGGTGCCCCAGGCATGTACTGGTGGCGCAAGTCCTTCCTGATCGGCGAGGGTGATGCCGCGTGACGACGGTCGACCACGCGGGTGCAGCGCCCGCGGAGCGGCAGGCTGCGCCCTGGGACCCCAGCCAGCGGCACCGGATGCTCACCTCGGACGGGACCGCGCTGCACGTACGGGAGTCCGGCCCGTCGACGGCCGAGGTCACTGTGGTGCTGGTGCACGGGTGGACGCAGGACAACACGTGCTGGGAGCCGGTGGCGGACCGGCTCAGCGGCGACGTCCGCGTGCTGCGTTACGACCACAGGGGGCACGGTGCGTCAGCGCCCGCTGTGCCGGGTTCGGCGACCATCGAACAGCTCGCCGACGACCTCGCCGAGTTGATCGACAAGCGGGTGCCTGCCGGTCGACTCGTGCTCGCCGGGCACTCGATGGGTGGCATGACGATCATGGCACTTGCCGAGCGTTACCCGGAGCTCGTCGCGCAACGGGTGGTCGGCAGCGCGTTCGTTGCCACATCCTCCGGCCAGATGGACCGCCTCACTCTCGGCCTGCCCGACCTGGCAGCGCGCCGCGTGCCGCAGGTCGAGAGCGCGCTGCAGGTGCTGCTCGAGAAGCGGCGCAAGGACACGCTGCCGGGGAACCCGCGGTTGCTCAGCCCGGCGACGCGCTGGCTGGTGTTCGGCAAGCGGGCCCGGCAGGCCGATGTCCTGGACGTGACCAGGCAGGCGCTGCGGGCGCACCCGGTCTCCATCGCGGGGTTCCGGGACTCCATGCGCGGCCATGACCGGCGCGTCGCGCTCGCGGCGCTGCGCGACAAGGCGACGCTCGTGCTGGTCGGGGACAGGGACCGGCTGTGCCCCGTCGAGCACGCCCAGGTCATCGCCGATCAGCTGCCCGATGCCGAATACGTGCTCTACCCCGGAGCCGGGCACATGCTGACCTACGAGCGCTCCCGCGAGGTCGCCGAGCACATCAACGACCTCATCACCTGAGATCCGGGCTCTCGTTCGCCACGCAGCCGTGCCCGCCACCCCGGCCCCGGTAGCTGCTGATCACCGAAAAACATGCTTTGTATGGAACATAAAAGTTGATCCATACGTTGCAAATAACGTCGAGGTGTCGGGTTCAGCTACTCCGGTGGGTAGCGACAGGGGAGGTGATTCCCGTGGCAGCTACGCAGGACCGCGGTGTCGGTGCGTTGTTGACCGATGCCGAGGAGGCATTGCGCGGTGTCGAGCACGCGCTGCAGGCACGCGCTCCGGACCCCAGCGAGCTGTACCACATGGTCGACGGAGCCATGCGGGTAACGTCGACGCTGGCCGAGCTGGTCGAGGCGACCCGGCAGCGTGCGGCCGAGTGCCTGGATGGCGAGGTACTCAACGAGCTACGCGCGGACCTGCAGGCGATGCACGGTTGCCTGATCACCGGTCCCTTGCTGCTGGCTCCTGCTCGGGACGACCTGCGCCCTGTGCCCGGGCACAGCCAGGCCGAGCAGCCCGGGATGGTGGTGGACTGAGGCGCGGTCCCGCGGTCCCCGCGGGTGCGCGGCGGAGGGCCTAGTCGGGCACCTCGGTGCTCTCCGCGCCCTCGCGGGACAGTGCCCGCCGGTGCTCGCGCCACTCGTCGAGGTTCTCGGACAGCTTGCGGCGCATGAACGCGTAGAACTCCTGGGTCTCGCGCAGCCGCTTACCGCCGGGGCGGTCGGCGCCGAGCAGTTCGACGCCTTCGCCTGCGAGCTGCTCGAAGGGCTCGACCGTGTCGACTCGCCGCGACATGATCGTTCCCCACACGTCGTCGTCGTAGATCCGGTAGGTGTCCACCCGGGCACCCGGCTCGCGTTCCTTGCCGATCAGGCTGGCCTGCACGAGCGTGCGGACCGCCCCGGAGATCGCCGCCGGGCTCACCCGCAGGCCCGACGCGAGGTCCGCGGCCGTGTAGCGCTCCGCGTCGTCGATCAGGATGTAGGCGAACACCCTGGCAGCCATGCGCGGAAGCCCGAAATCGGCCAGTGCCATCGCGAACCGCTCGATGAAGCGCAGCACGTCCTCGCGGTGCGCGCCGGAAGAGTCGCCGGCGGCTGCGGGCGCGGCCATCGTTGCCTCCTCCCGAGTCGTCCGGGCTACCTGGTTCACACTATAAGATCGATTCACAAAAGAGTAAATCAATTCGGGTCAAGCCGCTGGGTAGCGGCGTACGGCGGGTGAAGACATCATGCCCGTGCTACCGGAGCCGCTCCCCGCGACGGTCCGCGTGCCTGCGGCCGGACTCAGGACTGCTGCAGCGGGTACCCCGCGCCGATACCGCGCCACGCGAGCTGGGAGATCAGGCCGACCGCCTCGTCGCGGTGAATGCTGCTGGGGTTTTCCATCCAGAAGCGCGCGCTGACCTGGCTCAGCCCCACCAGGCCTGCGGCGAGCAGGCGGGCGCGGGTGGAGTCGAGCCCGGCATCGGCGGTGATCGTGTCGGTCAACGCGTCCACGATGTCCGTGGTCGCCCGCTCGACCGCGCGCTGCACCTGCGCGTCGCCTCGCAGGTCGGACTCGAACACCATGCGGTACGCACCCGTCCGGCCGTTGACGAAGTCGAAGTAGGCCCCTACCGCGGCGTTGACGCGGTGCTTGTTGTCGGGGGTGGAGGCCAGCGCGGCCCGCACGTTAGAGATCAACTCGTCGACGTGCTCCTCGAGCAGCGCGACGTAGAGCTCGAGCTTGCCAGGGAAGTGCTGGTACAAGACCGGCTTGGACACCCCGGCGTGCTCGGCGATCTCGTCCATCGCGGTCGCGTGGTACCCGTTGGCGGCGAAGATCTCCTGAGCCGCGGTCAGCAGCTGCGCACGGCGCTTGTTGCGCGGCAGCCGGGAACCACGGCCGAGCTCGAAATCGTTCGTGTCGCTGTCGAGTGCGGTGCCCCGGCCTGCTGCGTCCTGTGGGGTGCGCGGTGCCAGGCTGGTGGCGTCGATCCGCTTCGCCGCTTCGGTCATGCTTCCTCCATCGCGTGCTCGAACGCCACGCCGGACGCCGGTCGCCGTAGCTGATCCCGCGCGCCCCGTTCGCTTGTTACGGGCAACCGTCCCGGATGCCGCTTCGACACTACCGGTGGGTAGCCCTGTCTCGGCAAGGCTTGCTGACGTGTCAACACGTTAACCGCCGCGACGCCGGACGGGTTACGGCCCGTCTCCGGATCGAGACTGACGTTACGTACCGTCGTGCCCTGGGACGATCGTCGCTGGATCATGCGGGTAGGGGCGTGCATGCTGGTGTGGATGTCGACGTCACCCTCGCGCTGCGGCGCCCGGCCCGTTCGGAGCGCCCCGCTCCCTGCGAACACGGTGTTGCCACCGCTCGACCAGTCCCTGCCCCCGTGGCCGGGCGGGATCGAGACCTCCGGCGGTACCCGGCTGTTCGTGCGGCGTACCGGGGAGGTGAGCACAGGAGACGGCGGGCGGAACGTACTGTACGTGCACGGGCTGGGGGGATCCTCGACCAACTGGACCGATCTCGGCTACCAGCTCATGCCGTGGGGACACGGCATCGCTGTCGACCTGCCCGGCTTCGGCTTCACCGAACCGGATGCCGGGTTCGACTTCCGCATGGGCTCGCAGGCCGACCGGCTGGCCGCCTATCTCGACGGGCACGGCAGCTCGCCCGTGCACCTGGTCGGCAACTCGATGGGCGGCGCGATCGCGATCCTGCTCGCCGCGCGCCGGCCCGCCCTGGTGCGCACCCTGACGCTGGTCTCGCCGGCCATGCCGGACCTGCGGCCCGACCCGCGCAGGCTCTCCGACCCCAAGGCGGCGCTGACCCCTCTTCCGCTGATCGGTAAGCGGGTGCGCAGGCAGCTGGCGGCGCTGGGGCCGCGCGAGCGCGCGCGGCAGATCATCGGGCTGTGCTGTGCCGAGCCCGACGCCTTCCCGCGTAACCGGCTGGACGAGCTCGCCGAGGAACACACCGCACGCATGCGGTACCCGTGGGCGGGCCCGGCGCTCAGCCGGAGCACGGCCGAGCTGGTCCGTACCTGGCTGGCACCCGGCGCCGGGTCGTTGTGGGCCGCCGCGCGCGAGGTAACCGTTCCCACGCTCGTCGTCTGGGGCACGCAGGACCGGGTGGTCTCGGCGCGCAAGGCACTCCGCACGGTCCGGGCGCTGCCGAACGGGAGGTTGCTGCTGCTCGACAGAACGGGTCACGTCGCGCAGATGGAGCATCCCGCCGTGCTCGCCGGGGCGATGCTGGGCATGTGGCAGGCGGTGCGGGACGGCGGCTGGTAACCCCGGAGCGCCCGTGCTCGGCGTGCGCTGAGCGCGGCCGCGCGATGTGGCACGCTGGATGCCGTGCATCCACCACCGCGACCAGGAAACGGGCGTGACACTCGCGCCGCTGATCGCACCCGGCGTGGCACGGATGGTTCCACCGGCGCAGCGTCGTCGGCCACGTCGGCCGGTCCTGCACGGGCCGGTGAACCGCTCAGGGCGTCCTGGCGGCCGAGTGCCGCGGGCACCGGGTGGCAGACCGGCCAGCAGGGCGCCCGCAGTGGTTCACCGGGGGCCGGGAGACGGCCGAGGCGCGGCGGCGTGCGCGGCTCCGTGAGCCGGCTGCGCCGTTTCGGCTGGCGGCTCTACGCGTTACCCGCGCTGGCGGTGCTGACGTTGCTCGTCGCTGTCGACACGGCAACCGACGCCGGGTCGTCCGATGGCGAGCGGGTCGGCAACAGTTCCCAGGCGCAGGAACGACACGGCGAACATCCGCCCGCGGGCGAGCCGCCTGCGAGCGAGATCCCGATCGATCCCGCTGATGTGGATGTGCCCAGTGCCGAGCTACCGGACGGGGGCGACTTCACCGAGGAGGGCGAGCACACCTGGGAGGTCCTGGACGGTTCCGCCGAGCCGGTCGGCGAGGGTACCGAGCATTACGCTTACACGGTCGAGGTCGAGGACGGCATCGATCCCGCGAGCTACGGCGGTAACGATGCCTTCGCCGAGACGGTCGATGCGATCCTGTCCGACCCGCGTAGCTGGATCGGCAGCGGGGACGTGACGTTCGAGCGCGTCGACGGGCAGGACGCCGAGCCGGACTTCCGGGTCAGCCTCACCACGCCCAAGACAAGCAGGCACGCGGACGTGTGCGGCTATGTCATCGAGTACGAGGCCTCCTGCTACCGCAGGGACATCGACCGTGTCGTGATCAATCTCGCGCGATGGGTCCGGGGTGCTGTGGCGTTCGACTCCGATATCGGCATGTACCGGCAGTATCTGGTCAACCACGAGGTCGGCCACGCGCTCGGGCTGCCGCACGTGGGCTGCGCCGAGGACGGTGCGTTGGCGCCGGTGATGATGCAGCAGAGCTTCGGCGTCGACAACGACTACGTCGCCGAACTCAACGAGGGCATACCGGGGGAGGAGGGCACGGTGCCATCGGACGGAAAGACCTGCCGGCCGAACGCCTGGCCGAACCCGCAGGCCGACACCGACGACTGATCCCGCGTGCCTGCGGGCCGGACACCGGGTCCCTGCATCGCGGCTCCCAGTATCTGGGAGGGCCCGCCACGGGAAGATACTCCCGCCTACTGTTGTTATGGGTATCGACGGCGCGGTCGAACCACCGCGCACGCAGCGTGACCAACGACAAGTGCAAGCCGCTACGAAGCAGAGCCCGGCCACGGGGACGGGCACGTGTGGAGGATCCGAATGTCACTGCCGCCGCTTGTTGAGCCGGCCACCGAGCTCACCAAGGAAGAGGTGGCCCGCTACAGCCGCCACCTGATCATTCCGGATGTCGGGGTCGAGGGGCAGAAGCGGCTGAAGAACGCCAAGGTCCTGGTGATCGGCGCGGGCGGGCTCGGAAGCCCGGCGCTGTTGTACCTCGCGGCGGCGGGAGTCGGCACGCTCGGCGTGATCGACTTTGACGTCGTCGACGAGTCGAACCTGCAGCGTCAGATCATCCACGGGCAGTCGGATGTGGGCCGCCCGAAGTCGGAGTCGGCGAAAGCCTCGGTCGCCGAGGTGAACCCGTTCGTCGACGTCGTGCTGCACACCGAGCAGCTCACCAGCGACAACGCCTTGGACATCTTCCGGGGCTACGACCTGATCCTGGACGGCACCGACAACTTCGCCACCCGCTACCTGGTCAACGACGCCGCGGTCATCCTGGGCATGCCCTACGTCTGGGGATCCATCTTCCGGTTCGAGGGGCAGGTCAGCGTCTTCTGGGAAGATGCGCCGAACGGCAAGGGCCTGAACTACCGTGATCTCTACCCTGAGCCGCCGCCACCGGGAATGGTTCCGTCCTGCGCGGAAGGCGGCGTGCTCGGCGTGCTGTGCGCCTCGATCGGATCGATCATGGTCAACGAGGCCATCAAGCTGATCACCGGCATCGGCGAGCCGCTGCTCGGTAGGCTGATCAGCTACGACGCGCTGGAGATGCGCTACCGCGAGGTCAAGATCCGCAAGGACCCGGAGACCCCGACGATCACCGAGTTGATCGACTACGACACGTTCTGCGGTGTGGTCAGCGCGGATGCTTCGGACGCCGCAGCGGGGCACACGATCACGCCTGCCGAGCTGAAGGGGAAGTTCGACGCGGCGGAGGACTTCGAGCTGATCGATGTCCGGGAGCCGCACGAGTACGACATCGTCAACATCAAGGGCGCCAAGCTGATCCCGAAGGACCGGATCCTGTCCGGCGAGGCATTGGCCGAGCTGCCGCAGGGCAAGCCGATCGTGCTGCACTGCAAGACGGGCGGCCGTTCGGCCGAGGCGCTCGCGGCACTGCACAAGGCGGGTTTCTCCGACGCAACGCACCTCGGTGGCGGGGTCGTCGGGTGGGCCAACGAGATCGATCCGAGCCTGCCCACCTACTGACGTCCCGGCCGTGACCGCCCACCGGGAGGCCTTACCGCCCACGGGTGGGGTGGTCGCCCGGGCGGGCCGGGCGTGACGGAGGGTTGGTGAACGCGGGCACCACACCACTACAGTCCTGGGAGTGCGCGAGCAACCATCGCAGGACCGTGTCGAACCCTTCGCACGCCCGGCCCGGCACATCTGCTCGGCCTTCGGCGCCGATCCCGACTCGCTCGAGTTCGCCGGGGGCGACGGGACGTGGCGGAGCGGCTCGATCGTGCTCCGGTCGGTCGTCGACCAGCTCGAGTCGACCTGGGTGGCGCGTGCACTGAACTCGGTCGACATCCCCGGTGTGCGCATCGCCCGGCCGCTGCGGGCCACGGACGGGCGGCAGATCATCGGCGGCTGGGTCGCCTACCGCGATATCGCCGACGAGCCGGGTGAGGTCCGCAGGCCCCGGCTCGACGAGGTGGTTCTGACCTCGGTGAAGCTGCACCGTGCACTCACCGGTGTCCCCCGCCCGGAGTTCTTGCGGCGCCGCGCGGGCGTTTGGGCGCGAGCGGACCGGATGGCATGGGGCGAGGAGGAGGCCGAGCTGGCCGAGGGCGCGGGCGGCCGCTGGTTCGAGATCCTCGCGGCGTCCGCACGCCCCGTGACACTCCCGGACCAGCTGGTGCACGCCGACCTGTACCGGAGCCTGCGATGGGTGGACGGTGCGGGACCGGTCGTGCTGGATTTCCGCCCCTTCTACCGCCCCGCGGAGTGGGCGACCGCGCTGGTGGTCGTCGACGCCATAGCCGAGGGTGCAGCGGGTGTCGGCCTCGCCCAAGGGTGGTCCCACCTGCCCGAGTGGCCCCAGATGCTGCTGCGTGCGGTGCTGTTCCGGCTGGCGACGCACGCGCTCGATCCCGTGTCCGGGCAGTCCACGCTGGACGGCTTGCGTTCGGCGGCCGGTATCGTCAGCGAGCTGGTGTAGGGCGTGTCTGTCAACCCCGCGCACCGCGCGAGCGGCACACCGCGCGTGAGATGTTAAGTCGCCGAAACCTCGATGCGCCTGCCTGTAACACCCCGTGGCTACGGTCGGTCGGGAACGAGGGAGGCGCCCATGCAGACGGACCAACCCGCTGAGGTGCAGGCCGCGGCGCTCGGGAGTGCCCGAACGCACTGTCCCTACTGCGCGCTGCAGTGCGGGATGTCGGTGGAGGCCACGCAGGGCGCGGTCACGGTGGCCCCACGGGAGTTCCCGACCAACGGTGGCGGCCTGTGCCAGAAGGGCTGGACGTCCGCGGCGCTTCTGGACTCCCCCGCGCGCCTGACCACCCCGCTCGTGCGCGAGCGGGGGCAGCTTCACCCGGCAGGCTGGGACGAGGCCCTGGACACCGTCGCCGCACGGCTGGGCCGGATCGGTGCCGAGCACGGGGCGGACGCGGTCGGCGTGTTCGGTGGCGGAGGGTTGACCAACGAGAAGTGCTACGCGCTCGGCAAGTTCGCCCGCGTGGCGCTGGGTACCGCGAACATCGACTACAACGGGCGGTTCTGCATGTCCTCGGCTGCGGCCGCCGGCACGAGGGCGTTCGGCATGGACCGCGGTATGCCCTTCCCGGTGACCGACCTCGCGGACGCGGACGCGATCCTGCTCGCGGGGGCGAACCCGGTCGAGACCATGCCCCCGTTCGCCCAGCACCTCAGCGGAGCGAGCGGCTGCGAGGGGCTGGTCGTGGTCGACCCTCGCCGGACGCCGACCGCGGCGCGCGCGAACCTGCACCTGCAGCCTGCCCCCGGAACCGACCTCGCACTCGCGCTGGGGATCCTGCACGCGGCCGTCGCGGAGGGGCATCTCGACACCGAGTACGTGCGCACGCGCACCGACGAGTTCGACCCAGCCTGGCAGCAGGCCGCGTCCTGGTGGCCGGAACGGGTGGAGCGGATCACCGGGGTCGCGGCGGCCGACCAGCGCCGGGCGGCCGCGATGCTGTCCGGGGCCCGCAACGCCTACGTGCTCACCGCGCGGGGCACGGAGCAGCACGCGGACGGTACGGACACGGTCTCCGGCTGGATCAACCTCGCCCTGGCGCTCGGTCTGCCCGGCCGTGCCGGATCCGGCTACGGCTGCCTGACCGGTCAGGGTAACGGCCAGGGCGGGCGGGAGCACGGCCAGAAGTCGGACCAGCTGCCCGGCTACCGCAGGATCGACGATGCGGCGTCCCGCGAGCACGTGGCCCGCCAGTGGGGAATCGCGCCGGACGAGCTACCAGGAGCGGGCCCGTCGGCGTACGAGCTGCTCGACGCCCTCGGCACCGAGCACGGCGTGAAGGCCCTGCTTGTCTTCGGAAGCAACGTCGCCGTCTCCGCACCCGGGGCCGACCGTGTGACCAACCGCCTCGCCGAGCTGGACTTCCTCGCCGTAGCGGACATCGTGCTGTCCGAGACCGCTGCCATGGCCGATGTGGTGTTCCCTGTCACGCAGTGGGCAGAGGAGGACGGCACGATGACCAACCTGGAAGGCAGGGTGCTGCTGCGGCGCAAGGCCGTCGACCCGCCTGCAGGCGTGCGCAGTGACCTCGAGGTGCTCGGCGGGCTCGCCACGCGGCTCGGCCGGCCGCCCGAGGCCTTCCCCTGCGAGCCGCAACGCGTCTTCGACGAGCTTCGCCGCGTCTCGGCAGGAGGCGTCGCCGACTACTCGGGTATCACCTACGAACGCCTGCGCGACGGTGTTGCGCTGCACTGGCCGGTCCCGGACACGGACCATCCCGGCACCCCGCGACCGTTCCTGGACCGGTTCGCCCACCCGGACGGTCGCGCGCGGTTCGTGCCCGTGACCTACTCGGGGCCCGCCGAGGAAACCGACGAGGACTACCCACTGCTCGCGACCACAGGGCGACTGCTCGCGCACTACCAGTCGGGAGCGCAGACCAGGAACGTCGATGAGCTGATGGCCGTCGACGGCGAGATGTTCGTGGAGGTGCACCCGGACACGGCACGCCGTTTCGACCTGTCCGACGGCGAGGCCGCGACGGTGACCTCGCGACGGGGCACGGTCCACGCTGTGGTGCGCTGCGTGGCGTCGATGCGTATGGACACCGTGTTCCTGCCGTTCCATTTCCCCGACGACAACCGCGCGAACCTGGTAACCAGCACAGCGCTGGACCCGGTGAGCGGGATGCCCGAGTTCAAGGTCTGCGCGGTGCGCCTTGGCCGTCACCGCGGTACCGGCAGGCAGGCGAGCGCGAGGCAGGAGGTCGCATGAACGCCACAGCCCGACGGCCGCGCAAGGTCGTGATCGCCGGTTACGGGATGGCGGGGGCGCGCCTTGCCGAGAACATCCGCGCCCGTGACCCGCGTGGGGAGCGGCTGTCCGTCACGGTGGTCGGCGCCGAGCGGCATGCTGCCTATAACAGGGTGTTGCTGTCCTCGGTCGTGGCCGGGACCCTCCCGCGGGATGCGGTGACGTTGCATCCGGAGTCATGGGCCGCCGAGCACGACGTGACCCTGCGGGTCGGCGCGACCGTGCGCGGGATCGACACCGCGGCACGCACGGTGAGCGTGCATGACCCCGGCGGCGGGCCCACGGCACTGGACTACGACGCACTGGTGCTTGCCCAGGGCAGCTCGCCGTGGATCCCGCCGGTGGACGGGTTGGTCCACGAGGACGGCTCCCTCGCCCCGGGAGTCTGCGCGTTTCGCACCCTGGACGACTGCGAGGAGATCGCAGGCCGGGCGCGCGCCGGCACCCCGGTTGCGGTGCTCGGCGGAGGGCTGCTCGGCATCGAGGCCGCACGGGGACTGGCAGGCCGCGGGTGCAGGGTCACGGTGGTCCATCCGCACTCCCACGTGATGGAGCGGCAGCTCGACCGGGGAGCCGGGGACGTGCTCGCCGGGACGCTCGCCGGGTACGGTATCGAGTTCCGCACGGGCACGACCGCTGCCAGGTACGTGCCCGGGGACGGGGTCAAGCTCGATGACGGCGGTTACGTACCCGCGGATCTGGTGGTCGTCTCGGCCGGGGTGCGGCCGGAGACCGGGCTCGCCGCGAGCGCCGGCCTCGCGGTCGACAGGGGCATCCTCGTGGACGACTGTATGCGTACCAGCGATCCCCGGGTGCACGCCATCGGTGACTGTGCTCAGCACCCCGGCACACCTCCGGGGCTCGTACAGCCGGCATGGGACCAGGCCGGGGTGCTCGCGGACCTGCTCACAGGGGCCGACAGCGCGGGCCGCTACCGGGGGACGGCCGCCGTTACCCGGCTGAAGGCCAGCGGGGTGGACCTGGCCTCGTTCGGCGACGTCGGCTCCGAGCCGGACTCACCGGAGGCCGAGGTGGTGTGTCTGAACGACCCGGCGCGGGGCCGTTACGCCAAGCTCGTCCTGCGCGACGACCTGGTCACCGGTGGGGTGCTGCTCGGCGTCCCGGATGCGGCGGCGAACGTCGCGCACCACTACACGCACCGTACGCCTGCGCCTGCCGACCGCCTGGCGTTCCTGCTCGGCCGCGCGCTGCCCGAGGAGGCCGTGCGCGCACCCAGCCCGGCCAGCATGCCTGGCTCGGTCACGGTGTGCGAGTGCAACAACGTGCCCAAGTCCGGGCTGGTCGATGCGTGGCGCCGCGGCGCGCGCTCGGTCGCGGGTCTGGCCGAGGCGACGCGGGCGACCACGGGATGCGGCAGCTGCACCGGCCTGGTGCGCGGTATCGCGGACTGGCTGGAGTCCACCGAATGAGGGCTGGGGGCTATGTACGCGAGCGGGGCCGGGCGGCCCAGGTCCGTACGAGCAGCCCCCCCTGCCGCGGCAAGCGAACCGGCCGCGAACACCTCGACGCCGTTGACCTCGGAAGGCGCGGGATGCGGCAGTGCCGTCGCCGAGCCCGGGCGCGCCGAGCCCCCGGGGGCCGCGCCGCCGGACTCCTCCTGCCCGAGCAGCCCGAACTCCGGGACGTGGCTTTCGCTGTCGGGCGCGGAAACGTCCGCGACGAGCGCGTCGAACATCGCGTCGGAGCCGGTTTCCGGGCCGGTTTCCGAGCCCGGCGGGTCCGGGGCGGCGCCGGGTAACGGCGGCGACGGACGGGAGCCGGAGGATACGGCTCCGAACCGGCTGCCGTCCCCGTTCGCGGTCGCAGCGGGTGCTGGCCCGGCGGAGGGACTCGCCGACGGGGTCGCCGTGTCCGGCTCGGACCCCGCGGGCTTCGTGGACCCCGTGGGCTCGGTAGTCGTGCTGGGTTCGGTGGGCGTGGGTTCCGGCGAGTGGCTCGGCTCGGGTTCGCCGGCCTCACCGGTGTCCGTGGGCTCGGTGGTCTCGGTGGGCTCGGGATCGTCCGTCTCGCCGGGTTCCGTGGTCCTTGTGGGCTCGGGCTCGCCGGTTTCGGTCGGCTCGGGTTCCGTGGTCCCTGTGGTCTCGCTGGACTCGGGTTCGGTGGTGCCCGTGGGTTCGGTGGTGCCCGTGGGTTCGGTGGTGCCCGTGGGTTCGGTGGGCTCCGTGGCCCCGCCGGACGTGGGTTGCGCGGTCTCGCTGCCCTCCGGGTCCGGCTCGCTGTCGCCCGGGGTAGCCGGCGTGGAGGTCCCCGTGCGGGTCTCCGCCTGCGTCTCCTGATCGGCCCCCGCGGCGCCGATCGCGGCCACGGTGGTCCCGAGCCCCACCCCCAGCGCGAGTGCCAGCGCGGCCCCGTAGTTGAGCACCACCCGCTGCACGCGTCGTACGCGCATACCCGACCCCCACTGCGGTTGTGTCGCGCGGGCCCGCGCCGCGTGCGGGGCCCGTCCGTGTACGGCCCCATTGTGCCGACGCGGAACGTCCATGACAGCCGACCATGGTCGGGATCTGTGAACTCGCTCAGGCACGCCACAACAAACCGGCGGCGCGTTGTCGGTGAGCGCGAACTCGGGGCGTGCAGCGCCCGGTCGTCCGAACGCACTGCGGCGCGACTCCGCTGTGCGCAAGGTGTAGCACCGTCGCCATCGCGACAACGTCGCCGTGAAACAGCAGGCCCATAGCGTGACGTCGAGCTTGTGATCGGACGTGCCCGGCACCCGACTGCCGCGTCGGGGCACAGGAGGTGTGGAGATGACCACCGTCATCGAGCCAGCGGTCGAGCAGCGCGTGACCGGACGGAAGGGCCGGTGGATCGATCACTGGGAGCCCGAGGACCCGGCGTTCTGGCGACGTACCGGGCGGCGCGTCGCGAACAGGAACCTGGCGTTCTCGATCCTCGCGGAGAACATCGGGTTCAGTGTCTGGGTGCTGATGAGCATCGTGGTCGTCAACCTCGGCGCCGTCGGGTTCGACTTCGGCGTCGGCCAGACGTTCTGGCTGCTGATCGTGCCGAACCTGGTGGGTGCCGTACTGCGGCTGCCGTACACGTTCGCCATCCCGAGGTTCGGCGGGCGCGCGTTCACCACCGCCAGCGCACTCCTGCTGATGATCCCCTGCCTGATGCTGGCGTACGCGGTGACCAGCCCGGGTACGCCGTACTGGTTCTTCCTGCTCACCGCTGCCGCCATGGGCTTCGGCGGCGGCAACTTCTCCTCGTCGATGGCCAATATCTCGTTCTTCTTCCCGGAGCGGAAGAAGGGGATCGCCCTGGGGCTGAACGCGGCAGCAGGAAACCTCGGTGTCGCGGTCACGCAACTCGTCGTGCCGGTCGTGATCACCATGGGCACCGGGATCAACCTGGCCTACGCCGCGCTGATGTGGATGCCGCTGATCGTGGTGGCCGCGGCGTGCGCGTGGCTGTTCATGGACAGCATCAGCTCCGCGCGGCCGGACGGCGTCTCGTACCGGAACGCGATGAGCAACAAGCACACGTGGGTGATGTCGATCCTCTACATCGGAACCTTCGGCTCGTTCATCGGGTTCTCCTTCGCGTTCCCCACGTTGATCGGGCTGGCCTTCGGCGAGTTCACGTCCTTCGTCGGGCTCGCGTTCCTCGGTGCCCTGATCGGAGCGGTGACGCGGCCGCTCGGTGGCTGGCTCGCGGACAGGGCCGGTGGTGCTGCGGTGACCGTGGCCGTATTCGCGGGGCTGGGCGCCGCTTCGCTCAGCGTGCTGCTGAGCGTGGCCGTGGACAGCTTCGCACTGTTCTTCGGCTCGTTCATCGTGTTGTTCGTGCTGACCGGGCTCGGCAACGGCTCGACGTACCGGATGATCCCGCTGATCTTCTCCGCGGAAGCCCGGGCACGGGCGGCAGGCTCCGGGGAGGATCTCGACGTCGCCTTGCACGCCGCCAAGCGGCAGGGCGGTGCGGTGGTCGGCGTGGCGGGCGCCGTCGGAGCCTTCGGGGGCGTGCTCGTGAACCTGTCGTTCAACTACTCGCTCGACAAGGCAGGCACGCTCACGCCCGCCCTGCTCGTACTGGTCGGCTTCTACACCGTGTGCCTGGTTACGACGTGGTGGTTCTACCTGCGTACCCGGGTGGCCGTCGGGCGGTACCCGAGCCTGTCCTACGCCAGGGTGTGAGCAGTTCCGTCGAGGTCACGGCCCCGCGCGGGCATCGCGCGCGGATGGTAACCCGGACGAAACGTCGGGGAATCAGGCCGGACACGGCGGGCGGTGACGATGGAGGCAACGCGTTCGCGGAGGTGTATGGATGAGTCGCACGCTCGTGGTCGTCGGGAACGGAATGGTGGGGCACCGCCTGGTCGAGGCGGTCCGCGCCGCCGACGTCGCAGGGGACTGGCACATCGTGGTGCTGGCGGAGGAAGCACGCCCGGCATACGACCGGGTGGGTTTGTCGTCCTATGTAGACTCGTGGGACGCGGAGGCGCTGGCGCTGCCCGGGGCGGACCACGCCACCGATGAGCACGTCGAGCTGCAGTTGGGCGATGCGGCCTCGGCCGTCGACACCGGACGCAAGCTGGTAACCACGGCGAGCGGGACGGCGCAACCGTACGACGCCCTGGTGCTGGCCACCGGCTCGCGCCCGTTCGTCCCGCCGGTCCCCGGACACGACCTGCCTGGCTGTTTCGTGTACCGCACCATCGACGATCTCGACGCCATCCACGCCGCCGCGCGGCGTGCGCGGGACGGGCGCGGCAGGGCCTCCGGGATCGTGGTCGGCGGGGGCCTGCTCGGCCTCGAGGCCGCCAAGGCGTTGCGGGACATGGACCTGTCCCCGCACGTGGTCGAGATGGCGCCGCGGCTGATGCCGCTGCAGATCGACGACGGGGGTGGGGCGCTGCTCGCGAGGCTGGTCGCCGAGCTCGACGTCACGGTACACACGGCGACGTCGACTGCGGAGATCGTGCCGGAGGGGCACAGGTTGGTCGCGCGGCTGGGCAACGGTACCGATCTGGACGCCGACCTCGTGGTGTTCTCCGCAGGCATCCGGCCGAGGGACGACCTTGCCCGCTCCTGCGGGCTGGAGATCGCTGAGCGTGGCGGGGTGCTCGTCGACGAGCAGTGCCGGACCGGGATCGCCGATGTGTACGCCATCGGGGAGTGCGCGGCGGTGCAGGGGACGACCTACGGGCTCGTCGCTCCCGGCTACGCGATGGCCGAGGCGGTGGCCGCGCAGCTGACCTCGGGGCACCCGGCGACCTTCCCCGGAGCGGACACCTCGACCAAGCTGAAACTGCTCGGCGTCGACGTCGCCAGTTTCGGCGACGCGCACGCCCAGACGGAGGGAGCCCTCGAGGTCGTCGTCAACGATGCCGTCGCCGGCACGTACAAGAAGCTCGTGGTCTCCGATGACGGCACGACCCTCCTCGGCGGGGTTCTGGTCGGCGACACCGGCGAGTTCAACACGCTGCGCACGCTCGTCGGCCGGGCCCTTCCCGATGATCCGGCCGCGATCCTGTCCCCGGACGGGGCGGCAGCCGGCGGTGTCGGGGTCGACGCGCTGCCGGACGAGGCGCAGGTCTGCTCCTGCAATGCCGTGACCAAGGGAGCCATCACGTCCGCGGTGCACGAGGGAGGGTGCGAGTCGGTCGCCGGCCTCAAGGCGTGCACCGGCGCGGGAACCGGATGCGGCTCCTGCGTCCCCCTGCTCGGCAAGCTGCTCGACTCCTGCGGGGTCGAGCAGTCCACGGCTGTCTGCGAGCACTTCCCCCAGTCCAGGTCCGAGCTGTTCGAGATCGTCGCCGGAACGGGCATCGCCACGTTCAGCGAGCTCATCGCCCGGTACGGCAGCGGCAGCGGATGCGCGATCTGCAAACCGGCGGTGGCCTCGATCCTGGCCTCGCTCGGCACCGGCCACATCCTGGACGGCGAGCACGCCACGTTGCAGGACACCAACGACAGGCACCTGGCGAACATGCAGCGCAACGGTACGTACTCGGTCGTCCCACGGGTGCCTGGCGGGGAGATCACACCGGAGAAACTGATCGCGATCGGCGAGATCGCCAGGGAGTTCGACCTCTACACCAAGATCACCGGAGGGCAGCGCATCGACATGTTCGGTGCGACGGTCGATGAGCTGCCGCGGATCTGGCGCCGCCTTGTCGACGCGGGGTTCGAGTCGGGGCATGCCTACGGCAAGGCGCTGCGCACGGTGAAGTCCTGTGTCGGCTGGACGTGGTGCCGGTACGGCGTGCAGGACTCGGTCGGCATGGCTGTCGAGCTGGAGCTGCGGTACCGGGGGTTGCGCTCGCCGCACAAGCTCAAGGCAGCCGTGTCCGGCTGCGCTCGGGAGTGCGCCGAGGCACAGAGCAAGGACTTCGGCGTGATCGCGACGGAGCGTGGCTGGAACCTCTACGTCGGTGGCAACGGTGGGGCGCTGCCCAGGCACGCCGATCTCCTCGCTTCGGACGTCGACTCGGAAACCCTGATCAGGCTCATCGACCGGTTCGTGATGTTCTACATCCGCACAGCTGACCGGCTACAGCGGACAGCACGGTGGCTCGAGGAGATGGACGGGGGTCTCGAACACCTGCGGTCGGTGATCGTCGACGACAGCCTCGGTATCTGTGCCGAGCTGGAGGCTGCCATGCACGAGCACGTGGCCAACTATGTCGACGAATGGAACGCCGTGCTCTCCGATCCGGACAAGCTGGCCCGGTTCACATCGTTCGTCAACGCCCCGGAGGCGCCCGACCCGACGATCTCCTTCCGCACCGAGCGTGCGCAGAAGGTCCCTGTGCTGCTGGGAACCCCGGAGGTGAGCAGGTCATGAACTGCGGTGTCGAGCAGACCGGCGACCCTACGGCCTGGACCCGCGTGTGCGCCGTCGATGCCATCCCGGAAGCAGGCGGAGTCGCAGCGCTGCTGCCCGGCGGTGCGCAGGCGGCCGTGTTCCGCGACCCTTCGGGTACGGTGTACGCGCTGTCCAATATAGACCCGTTCAGCGGGGCTGCCGTGCTCGCGCGCGGGATCGTCGGTGACACCGACGAGGTGCCGTTCGTCGCGTCGCCGTTGCACAAGGAACGGTTCGACCTGCGAACGGGGGAATGCCTCGACGACGCGTCGGTGCGGGTGAGCAGCTTCGACGTGCTGCTCGACGACGGCGTCGTGTTCGTACGGGAGCTCGGGCCGTGACAGTCGCGTGTTCCGGACCCGAGCTCCCGCCGTTGACCGGCTACACCGTCGGCGTCACCGCGGCACGGCGGGCGGAGGAGCTCGGTGCCCTGTTCGTGCGGCAGGGGGCCGCGGTCCGCTACGCGCCGTCCATCCGGATCATGCCCGTCACCGACGACACCGAGTTGCGGGACACCACGCGAGGCCTGGTCGGGAAACCCGCCGACACGGTCATCGTGACCAGCGGATTAGGGTTCCGGGGGTGGTTGGAGGCCGCGGAGGCGTGGGGCGGGTGTGACGCGCTGCTCGACATGCTCCGTGGCGCCGAGCTGTACGCGCGTGGCCCGGCGGCCGCCGGCGCGGTCCGCGCAGCGGGTCTCGACGCGGGCCACACCCCCGCGTCGGCGAGTACGGCGGGGCTGCTCGAGGAGCTGATCGGATCGGGCGTGGCCGGGCGGCGCATCGTGGTCCAGCAACACGGTGAACCGCTGCCGCATGTCGTCAACGCGTTGCGCGCGGCGGGGGCCGAGGTGGTCGACGTCGCGGTGTACCGCTGGGTGCGTCCACCGGACCCGGAGCCGCTCGACCGGCTCATCGGCGACACGGTGGACGGGCTGATCGACGCCTTGCCGTTCACCAGCGCGCCCGCCGCGGCGAGCATGCTGGCCAGAGCGGAACGTACCGGGCGGTACGGGTCGTTTGTCGATGCGCTGCGGCATGACGTGCTGGTCGCCGCGGTCGGACCGGCCGCGGCCGGGCCTCTCGTCTCGGCCGGTGTACCCGTGCTGCGGCCGTCCCGCTCACGGATGGGGGCGCTGGCGTACACGCTGTCGTGCGAGCTGACCGGGCGGGCACCGACGTTCCTGGTGTCCGGGCACACCCTGCAGGTTCGTGGCCAGGCCGTGGTGGTGGACGGAAGGCTGCGTGAGCTCGCCCCTGCGCCGATGGCGGTTCTCCGTGCGCTGGCAGGCACCCCCGGCGTGGTCGTGTCCCGCAGGGACCTGCTGGCGAGCCTGCCCAACGGCGGGGAAGAGCACGCGGTCGAGACGGCGGTCGGCAGGCTCAGGACGGCGCTGGGGGACCCGCGCATTGTGCAGACCGTCGTCAAGAGGGGTTACCGCCTGGCGATCCCGGAATCCGAGGTCACCGCTCCGGCACGGGTACCGGGCTCGCGGGAGGCAGGCCCTGCGGGCGAGGCCGTGCCCGGGTGGTGAGGGCATGCTGGTACTCGCCGCGCACGGCACGCGCGCCCCGGAGGGCGAGCGCGTGATCGAGCAGCTCGCCTCCCGTGTCCGGCAGGTGTTGCGCGACACCGCTGTACGGGTCGCCTACGCCGATGTGCGCGCCCCGAGCGTCACCGATGTGCTCGCCGAGGAGGCAGCACCCGCTGTGGTCGTTCCCGCGTTCCTGGGCAGCGGTTACCACGTCCGTGCAGACATCCCGGACCAGGTCGCGGCGAGCGGTCACGACCGTGTGGCGCTGGCTCCGGCGTTCGGCCCGGCACCCGAGCTGATCGGAGTGCTGCTCGACCGCCTCCGCGCCGCCGGGTACACGCGGCGGGACAGCGTGGTCCTCGCCGCGGCGGGTTCGACCGACCCGCGTGCGTTGACGGGGGTCCACGACGCTGCCTGCGCGCTCGCCGCGCGGATCGGCGCGCCGGTACGCATCGGGTACGCGGCGACCGCGGGCCCGAGCGTCGACGGCGTCGTCGGTGAGCTGCGCGCCGCCACGGCGGGCAGGGTCGCCGTGGCGTCCTGGCTCCTGGCCCCCGGGCTGTTCCAGCGCACACTCACGGCCTGTGGCGCCGATGCCGTCGCCGAGCCGCTGTGCCGGTTCGCGGCAGGCCGCGCAGACGTGCCCATCGGCGTTGTCGACCTGGTCGTCCGGCGGTACCTGCAGGCGTGGCGTGGTTGGCCGCACGGCGCGGAGCGGCCCGCCGTGCTCGCGGGGTCCCCAGCTGCGGGCTGCGATGATGGGAAGCATGACCGTACCCAGTGAGACGCAGTGGCCCGCGACGAGCGGGGGTGTGCCATGACCGGGCGAGGTGGTGCCGCGGGGGACGAGCCGCTGCGGGGCCGCACCGTGGGGATCACCGCCGAGCGGCGGGCCGAGGAGTTCCGTACGGCACTGGAGCGGCAGGGCGCGACCGTACGGCACGCCCCGACGATCCGCATCGTTCCGCTGTCCACGGACGAGCGGCTGCGCTCGGCGACCACCGCGCTGCTCGACCGGCCTGCCGACCTGGTCGTGGTCACGACGGGGCAGGGCTTGAAGGGATGGATATCGGCAGCGACCGACTGGGAGCTCGGTGACCGGCTGCGCTCCGAGCTGGGAGCGGCACGTCTGGTGGTGCGTGGCCCGAAGGCCAAGGGCGCCGTGCGGGCGGAGGGACTCGCCGAGGAGTGGTCCTCGCCCGAGGAGACCAACGCCGACGTGCTGCGCTACCTCCTGGACCGCGGGGTGGCGGGACTCCGGGTGGCCGTGCAGCTGCACGGCGCGCCGCTACCGGATTTCGTCGACGCGCTGGAGTCCGCGGGCGCCGACGTCGTGGAGCTGCAGCCGTACCGCTGGCTGCACCCGCAGGACGTCGACGCGGTGTGCCGACTGGCGGAAGCGACCATCGCCGGGGAGATCGACGCGCTCGCCTTCACCAGCGCGCCCGCGGCGGCGAACCTGCTCACGCTGGTGCGCGAGCACGGCCGGTACGAGGCGTTCATCGACGCGCTACGCCGTACGGTGCTGTGCGCGTGCGTGGGACCGGTCACCGCAGCGCCGCTCGTCGAGCACGGCGTCCCCGTCGTGCAGCCGCAGCGCCAGCGGTTGGGTGCGCTCGTGAAGCTGCTCGCCGCGGAGCTGCCCCAGCGCTAGGCGTGCGCCGGGCACACAGGTGCCGCGTGGCGTTCATCGGGGATCCCACCGGTACCGGCCCAGCTCGACCCGGCCGTCGCGTGCCGGTACCCCCTCGTCGGCCAGCCGAGCCAGCTGTTCACCGCCCAGGTGGTCCGCGGGCTTTCCGGTGGCCCGTAGTACGCGGTGCCACGGCAGGTCACCGCCGTCCTCCCGCAGGACACGCCCGACCAGCCGCGGTGTGGGCGCCCCGGCGAGCGCGGCGATGTCACCGTAGGTCGCGACCCGGCCTTCCGGGATGGCGGCCACCACATCGCGTACCCGCTCGTGCAGAGCCTCGTCCATGGACCCACCGTATCGGGCGCGTCGGTGGCGGATGGTTCGATCACAGGTATGACCTCGACGCAGCGACCGGCTCTGGTGCGCGGGAGCAGGCACGGGTCCGCGCACGAGTGGGGCGAGCAGGCCCGCAGGGTCCTGGACGGCGGGGACGGCTTCGTGCGCGTGCTCGGCGGGCCGGGCACCGGCAAGACCGCGCTGCTGGCGGAGGCCGCCGCGCGGCGCATCCTGCACGGGCAGGATCCGGAGCAGGTGCTGGTGCTCACCGCCTCGCGGCACGCGGCTGACTCCCTGCGGGACGCGATCACGCGGCTGGTCACAGCGCGTGAGAACACCGGTGGCGTTCCCAGGACCGTGCGCGAACCTCTCGTGCGTACGGTGCACTCCTACGCCTTCGGCGTGCTGCGCGCGCAGGCGAGCCTGGAGGGTACGCAGCAGCCGCGCCTGCTGTCCGGGCCCGAGCAGGACGCGATGATCCGCGAGCTGCTCGCGGGTGACCTCGAGTCCGGCGCGGACTACTGGCCTGCGAACCTCCGGCAGGCACTCGGTGTGCCCGCGTTCGCCGAGGAGCTACGCGACCTGCTGCTTCGCGCCGCGGAACGGGGGCTCGGGCCAGGGGACATGGTCAAGCTCGGCAAGCGCGAGCGCAGGCCCGAGTGGGTGGCAGCAGGCCGGTTCTGGTCGCAGTACGAGCAGGTGACCGTGCTGCAAGGGGCCGGGGGCAGTGCCATGGCGGCACCGGCAGCGCCCGCGCTGGACGCCGCCGAGCTGGTCTCCTCCGCGGTGTACGCGCTCATCGACGAGGAGGACCTGCTCGCGCGGGAACGCGGCCGTGTCCGGTTCCTGCTCGTCGACGATGCCCAGCATCTCGACCCGCTGCAGTGGAAGCTGCTGCGCCTGGTCGGTGACACCGCAACGGAGTTCGTGCTCGCGGGTGATCCCGACCAGGCGGTGTACTCGTTTCGCGGCGCCGATCCGGACCTGCTTTCCGGCGCCGATCCGGACGGCTCGCGCACCGTCGTACTCGAGGACGACCACCGGCTGGGCGGGCCGGTCCGGGAGTGCGTGGCCCGGGTCGCCGAGTCGCTGCCCGGGGCCGCCGCGCACCGGCCAGGACGCCGCGGGAAGCGGCAGGAGCAGGGCAGGCAGCCCGATGGCGATCCGGCTTCCGTCGCGGTGCGGGTGTTCGCCACGGAGGCCGCTGAGGCGAGCTGGGTCGCCGACCAGCTGCGCCGGGCACACCTGGTGGATGGCGTGGCCTGGTCCGATATGGCTGTACTCGCGCGCTCGGCGAGCCGTGTGTTCCCTGTGCTGCTGCGCGCGTTCCGTGCCGCGGGGGTGCCGGTGTCCGCGGCGGCCTCCGGCGAGCCGCTCGCGCGCAACCAGGCAGTGCGCCCGTTGCTGACCGCGTTGCGCGCTGCTGCCGATCCATCCTTTGTGGATGCCGATACCGCAGAGGAGCTGCTGGCCTCACCGCTCGGCGGTGCGGATCCCCTCGCGCTACGCAGGCTCCGGCGCGGGTTGCGCAGGCTGGAGGTGGCCTCGGGGGGACAGCGCTCGAGCGACGACCTGCTCACCGAGGCGTTGCGGTCGGGCGACCCGTTGACCGGGCTCGCCGATTCCGAGGCCGGGGCGCTGCGCCGGGTGAGCGCGGTGCTGTCCGCCGGCCGTGCCGCCATCGACGGGGGAGCGGGGGTGGAGCACGTGCTGTGGGAGCTGTGGCGGGAGAGCGGCCTCCAGCAGCGCTGGGCCGCACAGTCGGAGCGGGGCGGCACGCTCGGCAGGCAGGCCGATGCCGACCTGGACGCCGTGGTCGCCCTGTTCCACGCCGCAGGTCAATATGTCGACAGGCTGCCGCATGCCGGTGTGACCGGGTTCGCCGACTACCTGCTGTCCCAGCAGATCGCGGGAGACAGCCTCGCCCCTGCTGCCGCCAAGTCCGAGGGGGTCGAGCTGCGGACGGCACATTCCGCCGCGGGTCGCGAGTGGACTGTCGTGGCGATTCCGGGGCTCCAGGAGGGGAGCTGGCCGGACCTGCGGCTGCGTGGCTCGTTGCTGGGTGTGGAGCGGATGGTGGACCTGCTCTCCGGGATCGGGTCGAAGGGCGTCTCGGCCGTCGCGCCCGTACTGGCAGAGGAACGGAGGTTGCTCTACGTCGCGGTGAGCAGGGCGCGTGAGCGGCTGCTGGCCAGCGCGGTCACCGGGGAGGACGAGCAGCCGTCCCGCTTCCTGGATGAGCTCGAGCCGCTCGCGGGTGAGGACGCCGGCCCGGCACGCAAGCCGGAGCGCGCGCCCCGCCCGCTTGTGATGTCCAGGCTCGTGGGTGACCTGCGTGCCGCGGTCTGCGACCCGGGCACCGACGAGCGCCGCCGCGCCCGCGCCGCCAGTCAGCTTGCCAGGCTGGCCAGGGCGGGTGTCGGTGGGGCGCACCCGGACTCGTGGTACGGCCTCGCGGGCGTGTCGACCGAGGCGCCGCTGCGCGCGGATGGCGGGCCCATATCGGTCTCACCATCTACTGTGGATCTCCTGATCCGCTGCCCGCTCCGCTGGGTCCTGGAACGGCACGGCGGTACGGACCCCGCGGAACTGCCTGCCGTTGCCGGGACGATCGTGCACGGGCTTGCGCACGCGGCGGCGACCGGCGCGACCGCCGACGAGCTCAACGAGGCGTTGGCAGCGGCGTGGTCCCGCGTCGACGCAGGTGCGCCGTGGTTCTCCCGTAAGGAGCACGAGCGGATCGCCAGGATGGTGGACAGTTTCACCGAATGGCTTCGGGTAACCCGCGACGAGCTGACCCAGGAGGCTGTGGAGGCGGATGTGCGGGTGGAGCTTCCCGGCGAGGAGGGCGTTCCTGAGGTGATCCTGCGCGGCAGGATGGACCGTCTGGAGCGGGACGCGCGGGGCCGGCCGGTGATCGTGGACATCAAGACCGCGAAGACGCCGATCAGTGTCGCCGACGCGCAGGAGCATCCACAGCTGGCCAGCTACCAGCTGGCGATCTCGCTGACCGACTCCGCCGAGCCGGGTGGGGCTCGCCTGGTGTACCCCGCCAAGAGCCACAACAAGACCGGTGCGAGCCAGCGCGCGCAGGAACCGCTCGACGAGAACGGGCGCGCGCGCTGGCTGGACGTGGTCCGTTCGGCCGCGGTGGCCAGTGTCGGCCCGGAGTTCGTCGCCCGGGAGAACCCGGACTGCCCGCGCTGCCCGGTCCGTGCGTGCTGCCCGCTCCGGCCGGAAGGAAGACAGGTGACCTCGTGACCGCCAGCCCGCAGGACGTTACCGACGCGCTGGGGCTGCCCGCGCCGACCGGTGAGCAGGCCGAGGTGATCGCCGCGCCCGCAGAGCCGGGCCTCGTGGTGGCCGGCGCCGGTGCAGGCAAGACCGAGACCATGGCCGCCAGGGTGGTGTGGCTGGTTGCCAACGGCGCGGTCGCCCCGGAGCGGGTGCTCGGGTTGACCTTCACGCGCAAGGCAGCTCGCCAGCTGGCCGAGCGGGTTCGGGCGCGGCTGCGCAGGCTCGTCGGTTCGGGCCTGCTGGACCGGCTGGACCCGACGGGAGAGCGTGCCGCGCGGGTGCTGGCAGGCGAGCCGACAGTGCTGACGTATCACGCCTACGCGGGGCGGTTGCTGTCCGAGCACGGCCTGCGCATCCCCGTGCAGCCGGGGGCACGGCTGCTGTCCGAGACCGCGTCCTGGCAGCTGGCCCACCGGGTGGTCGCGACGTGGGACGGCGATATCGACACCGATGCCGTGCCGGGCACGATCACCGCCCGGCTGCTCGGGCTGGCAGGTGAGCTGGGCGAGCACCTCGTGGACCCAGCCGAGCTGGTCTCCTACTCGGAACGGGTGATCAACGCGATCGAGCAGGCCCCGCGGGCGAAGGGGCAGCGCGCGGACCTGCCCGTCGAGCTCACCACGATCTGCGAGCGCCAGCGCTTCCGGCTGCAGCTGCTGCCGCTGGTCGCCGAGTACGAGCGACGCAAGCGCGCGGAGGGCGCGCTGGACTTCGCCGACCAGATGGCGCTGGCCGCGCGGCTGGCGCGGGACCACCCCGAGGTCGCCGAGATCGAACGGGAGCGGTACGGGGCCGTGCTGCTTGACGAGTACCAGGACACCGGTCACGCGCAGCGGGTCCTGCTGCGGGAGCTGTTCGGGCGGGGCACCAGGACGCCGCTTCCGGTTACCGCGGTCGGCGACCCGCTGCAAGCGATCTACGGGTGGCGCGGTGCCAGCGCGGCCAACCTCGCCCGGTTCACCACCGACTTCCCGGCCACACGCGGCACCTCCGTGGGGCCCGCAGCGGAGTACGGCCTGCTGACCAGTTTCCGTAACCCGCCCGAGGTGCTGAGCCTCGCGAACGCCCTGTCCGGGCCGCTGCGCGGGCAGGGTGCCGTCGCCGAGCTGCGTGCGCGCCCCGGGGCAGCCTCCGCCGACGTGGGGTGTGCGCTGCTCGACGATGTGGAGTCCGAACGGGCCTGGGTGGCAGGGGAAGTCGCAAGACGCTGGTTCGAGGCGTGCGCGGGCGGGGACTCGCCCACCGCCGCAGTGCTCGTACGCAGGCGGGCGGACATGGCACCGATCGCGGAGGCACTGCGTGCCCGCGGGCTGCCTGTGGAGGTCGTCGGCCTCGGCGGTCTGCTCGACGAGCCCGAGATCGCCGACCTCGTCGCGGTACTGCGGGTGCTGGCCGAACCGCTCTCCGGGAGCGCGGCCGCGCGGCTGCTCACGGGTGCGCGGATGCGCCTCGGCGCGGCCGACATCGCCGCGCTCTCCCGCAGGGCGAGCGAGCTCTCCGCCGACTCGCCCGGCACCGCCGAGCCGGGGGCCGATCCCGACACGCTGGTGTCCGAACGGGCCGAGTCGGCCGGCCTGATCGACGCTGTGGACGACCCGGGCGGGGCGGAGCGGTACTCGCCGGAGGGCTACCGCAGGATCCGGACACTGGGTGCCGATCTGGCCGCCCTGCGCGGCAGGCTCGACCAGCCGCTGGCGGAGCTGGTCGCCGATGTGGAGCGGACGTTGCGCCTGGATGTCGAGGCCGGCAGCCGGGCCGACGGTGCGGGGCACGCGCACCTGGACGCGTTCGCCAGGGTCGTCACCGAGTTCGCCGAGCACGCGACCGCTCCGACGTTGCTGTCGTTCGTGGACTACCTCGCCACAGCCGAGCACGCCGAGAACGGTCTCGAACCCGGCGAGGTCACGGTGGCCGAGGACAGGGTGCAGGTGCTCACGGTGCACGCCGCGAAGGGCCTGGAGTGGCGGATCGTCGCGGTACCGCACCTGGTCGACGGCGTGTTTCCCGGCAAGCGCCGGTCGGGCTCGTGGCTGAGGACCCCGACCGAGCTGCCTGCCGGGCTCCGGGGCGATGCCGCCGACCTGCCGAAACTCGAGCTGTCCGGATGCGCTGATCGCAAGGAGGTCATCGAGGCGCTGCGATGCCATGAGGAGGAGTTCGGCGAGCGGCACGCTGAGGAGGAGCGCAGGCTGTGCTACGTGGCATTCACCCGTGCCGAGCACTCGCTTCTGGTCTCCGGGTACTGGTGGAACGAGACCGGGTCGACGCCGCGCGGACCGTCGACGTTCCTCACCGAGATCGCCGAGCGGATCCGGGAGGCCGCCGACGGGGATGAGCCGCTCGGCTCGATCGAGGTATGGGCGGAGCAGCCGCAGGAGGGCGCGGCGAACCTGTTCGTGGAGTCGGCGCGCGAGAGCGAGTGGCCCGCGGACCCGCTCGGTGAGCGACGGCCAGCGGTGGAGGAGGGCGCGGCGCTGGTGCGTGCCCGGATCGACGCGGAGGCGGACCCGGAGGGCGCCGACGACGGGGACACCGAGGACCCCGAAGGCTGGGCAGCTGATACCGACGTGCTCCTCGCCGAGCGGGAGCGGGCCCGCTCGGCGACCACCGAGGTGCGGCTGCCCGGTCAGCTGTCGGTAAGCCAGCTCGTCGAGCTGGCCGACGACCCCGGTGCGCTCGCCGCTCGGCTGCGCAGGCCGCTACCGAGCCCGCCGAACACCGTCGCGCGCCGGGGAACCACGTTTCACGCGTGGCTGGAACGCCGCTTCGCCGGTGGCAGGCTGTTCGACTTCGACGATCTGCCGGGTGCGGCGGACACCGGCGCGGTGGAGGAAGCGGGCCAGGAAGCCCTGCGGCAGGCGTTCGAGGCGAGCGAGTGGGCGGTGCGCACCCCGCACGACGTCGAGGTCCCGTTCGCCTGCGACGTCGACGGGGTGACCGTGCGCGGCCGGATGGACGCGGTCTTCGCCGACCCGGACGGCGGCTGGACCGTGGTGGACTGGAAGACGGGGGCCGTCCCGAGCGAGGAGGCGATGCCTGCGCTGGCCGTGCAGCTGGCCGCGTATCGCGTGGCGTGGGCGGCACTGGCGGAGGCGCCGCTGGAGCGGGTGCGTGCGGCGTTCCATTACGTACGGTCCAATCGCACCCTGCGCCCGGCCGACCTGCTCGACGCGGACGGCCTGCGCGAGCTGCTGCGTTCGGTCCCGCAGGGGTGAACCGGCGTGGTGCGCGGCCCCAGGTCAGGGGCGGGTGTCGGCAAGGACGCAGAACTCGTTGCCCTCCGGGTCGGCGAGGACGACCCAGCTCTCATCGCCTTGGCCGACGTCGGTGTGCCGAGCACCGAGGTCGAGCAGGCGGCGGACCTCCTCGGCCTGCTCCCTGTCGGTCGGGTTGACGTCGATGTGGAGCCGGTTCTTGGCGGTCTTGTCCTCGGGCACGTGCGCGAATGTCAACGCCGGTGGCACCGGGCCGATGTGGTTCCTGCCTTCGGGCACCTGAGGGGAGCCGATGGTGACGATTCCGTCCTCATCGTCGTGCACCTCGTAGTCAAGGACCGAGCACCAGAACCGGGCCAGACCGTGGGGATCGGCACAGTCGCTCGCGAGCTCGGTGAACTTACTGGCCATATCAGGACCTCCCAGCCGGCTAGCGTGTCCGCCACAAGTCACACGCTAGTCGCGGGGTTCGACGGCGAGGCCGTTGCCGTCGCCGATGGGTGCACGGTAGACATACTCGAACATGTGTTCTATTATGGGTGGTGATGGTTGTTTCTGGGGATGTCGCTCTTCCTGCTGCCGGTACCGAGTGGTGGCGGGCGTCGCGGGAGGAGTTGGTGGAGTCGCTGCAGTCCTTGGAGGTGCTGCAGCGGCAGGCGGCGGCGATTCAGGGGGAGATTCTGGCGGAGGTGGCCTCGCGGGGGGTGATGGCCGAGTTCGGGCACGGCACGTTGGCGGTG
>NZ_FZNW01000064.1 GCF_900188115.1 Haloechinothrix alba
ATGTAGCACCACTGACCACACCTTGGTGGGCAACGCACATCCGTCGGCGTGTCGCTGCGCTGCGAAAACGCCGACATTGGCCGGTTAAGAGGGAGATCCCGGTCCGTCCTAGCGACCGGTGGATGCCCAGGCGGCAACAGTGCTGGGCGAACTGGGTGCTGGTGTACTGACATCCGCGGTCGCTATGGAAGATCACCCCGGCAACGTCACCACCGCGAGTGTCAGCGGCCATGGAATTCTCCCCGGTGGTGGCCGGATAGTTCCCCACTGGTGGCCAAGTGATCTCCCCACTCGTGGCCACGTTTTTCCCCACTCGTGGCGTGCCGACCCGCGGTAGTGGCGGGTTGGGCGTTGCCGTGGAGCCGGTGTGAGTGCTGGCTTCGCGACAGGAGTGGAGTTGAAGAGTCCGGAGGAGATTATGGAGATTCTGGAAGCTTTCGATGCCACCGGTAGCTACCGGTCGTGAGGTTGCCCCCGTTTGACGGACACGTTGGGTGTGGGGTCAGCCGTCCTGGTCGGGCGGGGTGTGGCGTGTCTCGTAGGTGATGGGGCTGAGCATTCCGATGCTGGAATGACGTCGCTTAGGATTGTACCAGCATTCTATCCATTCGAATATGGCGTTGGCAAGTTGGGTGCGCGTTTCCCAGGTGCGTTGGTCGAGGATTTCGAGTTGCATGGTGCCCCAGAAAGACTCCATCATTGAGTTGTCGTAGCAGTCGCCCACGGTGCCCATTGAGCCGAGTAGTTCGGCGTCGCGGAGTCGTTTCCCGAACGCCCAAGAAGTGTATTGCGTGCCGTGATCTGAGTGTAGAATAGTTGAGTCCGGTTCAGGCTGTCGGCGCAAGATTGCCATGCCGAGTGCGTCGGTGACCAGTTCGGTCGTTTGCCGGTTCCCGATAGACCAGCCGATGATGCGGCGTGAATAGGCATCGAGTACGGCGGCGCAGTAGAGTTTCCCTTCTTGTGTGGGGTGTTCGGTGATGTCGGTGCACCACAGCCGGTCCGGCGCCTCGACGGTGAAGCGGCGGTGCACCAGGTCGTCCTCGGTGGCCTCGTTGGTCGGCATGCGGCGCTGTTTCCGCCGGTAGATGCCCTGTAACCCGGCCTCGCGCATCAGCCGCTCGACCCGCTTGTGGTTGACCGGCTCGCCGAGCCCGAGCGTGAGCTCGGCATGCACCCGCGGGTGGCCGTAGCTGCCACGCGACTCGGCGTGAATCTCGTGGATCATCTTGGTCACATCCCTGTTGCGCAATTCTCGCGGTGATTCCGGACGGTCCCGCCAGTCGTAGTAGCCCGAGCGAGACACATGTAGTATCCGACAGGCCACCGCGACATCGAATCCGTCAGCGGCGAGTTCATGGACCAGCCGGAACCCTACTTTGGGAGAACATTTTCCTTAGCGAAGTAGGCGGCGGCCCGTTTGAGTATCTCGTTTTCCATCTCCAGCTGACGGGCACGCTTGCGCAGCTCGGACAGTTCCTTCTTCTCCGCGCTGGTCGGTTTCGTGGCATGGCCGTTTTCATCGATATCGGACTGGGCCATCCAGTTCCGCAGGCACGATTCACTGATCCCGAGACTCGTGGCCAACTCAGCGACCGGTTTCTCGCCCAGACGGGCCAGCTCCACGGCACGCTGCCGGAACTCAGGCGGGTGAGGTGCGGGCATACGAACATCCTCCCTGGTAGCCGCAGCCACCAAACTTCAGGTGTCCGTGCTCCGGGGGCAAGCTCATCGGCGGCCGAGCTGGCCGGGTGTGATCACCACACGGTGCGGCGCTATGTCGCGCTGCGTGGGCAGGGCCAGCCCGGGCAGCGGGCCCGGCCGGCGGGGCTGATTGACGAGTTTCTGCCCAAGCTCGAGGAGCTGGTGGAGCGCTCGCAGGGCAAGATCCGCGCCGATGTGGCCCACGAGAAGCTGGCCGCGCTGGGCTATGCAGGGTCGCCGCGAACGACGCGGCGGGCGGTGGCGGTGGCCAAGCGCGCCTACCGGGCGGGGCATCGGCGGGTGTATCGCCCGTGGATCCCCGAGCCGGGACTGTGGCTGCAGTTCGACTGGGGCCAGGGTCCGCGCATCGGCGGGCG
>NZ_FZNW01000054.1 GCF_900188115.1 Haloechinothrix alba
ACCGCCTCCAGCGTGGCCGCCCTGCGCGAATTCGGCCTCGTACTCGCCGGAGCCGTAGCACTCGCCTTCACCGCCGCCCACATCACCGTGCGGCTCACATCCAGCCAAGCGGCAACACCTGGACTCCTGCCACGCCCCCAACTCAGACCACGCCAGCGTACACAGGATTCCACGATATAAGAGTGGCAGACCGGACCTACCGCTCAGAGTCGCAGCGGTAACGCCCAGAGCCTCACGAGCGCTACCAATCTCGCTGGTGACGGGGACAGACCACCAGCACGGCCCGTCACCGAAGTACATGGTCTACACGACGCCACGTCCGCCAGGCCGGGGCAGCCGACATGCCCATGCCTCGTACCTACAGCATGTCACGGTTCAACTGCCGACGCGCAGCGCTGACCCGTAACAACACTGTCGATCGAGCCCGAACCCGCTTGCGAACCGTGGAACTCAGGACCGCAAGAGCCACTCTGCCGTGTCGATGTAAGCCTTCACCACATCCCGCCCTAATGGACAAGGCCTATTTTTTAGTATAGATTATATTCAACCACGCAGCGAGCTTGTGCCGAGTTTCCAGCAGTGCCAGTGCGGACGTTGAGCGAAAGGACTCGCGATGACGAGCGCTACGAGAAGACGCTGCGTGGTGACAGGCGCAGCGTCCGGCATCGGACACGCAGTAGCCGAGCACCTCATCCAAGCCGGCGCGACGGCGGCCCTTGAATCGCCACGCCCCTACGGCCACGGTCGCGAAGCACATCTCGGCCGACCTCGCCGATCCGGCACGTATCGACGCTGCGGCCCAGGAACTTGGCACAGGCTGGGACACGTTGATCAACGTTGCCGGCCTCCCCGGCACCCAACCCGACAACCTCGTGTTCGAGGTCAACCTTCTGGGGCTCCGTCACTTGACAGAGTCAATGTTCGACGCACCCAACCCGGAGGTGCGGTCGTCAACCGCGGGCTACCGTTGGCAGGAGCGGCCGCATGAACAGTGGAATCCACCCGCCGCCAATTCCTTCGAACTCAGGCCTGCGTCCATTGGTGTGGTGTACGGCTGACCTGCGCTGACACGGCGTGTTGGCGTGATAAGGGACGGCCACCGTGCTGATCCTTCCGAGTAGATCGCGTTGGAAGGAAGGACGGTGAGCACGATGGCCGACATTGACAGTGTGGAGCTTGTGCGGCTGCTGCGCGAGAGGTTGCAGCAGGCGAGTCCGGATCTGCTGCGGGAGATACTGCAGACCTTCGCCGAGGCGCTGATGAGCGCCGAAGCTGACGCCGTGTGCGGTGCCGAGTACCGCACCAGCAGCGACGAGCGGGTCAATCGCCGTAACGGCTACCGCACGCGTCGGTGGGATACGCGGGCGGGCTCGATCGAGCTGGCGATTCCGAAGCTGCGAGAGAGCTCGTACTTTCCGGACTGGCTGCTGGAACGCCGGCGGCGCTCGGAGCAGGCGTTGGTCAGTGTGGTGGCCACCAGCTACCTGCTGGGGGTATCCACCCGCCGGGTGGAGCAGCTGGCCGAACAGCTAGGCATCACCGGCTTGTCAAAGTCGCAGGTCTCGGAACTGGCCAAGAGCTTGGATGAGCAGGTTGAACAGTTCCGCACCCGCCCGTTGGACGCCGGTCCGTATCGGTTCTGCTGGGCCGATGCGCTCACCATCAAGGTGCGTGAGGGTGGGCGCGTGGTGACCGTGCACGGTCTGCTGGCCGTCGGGGTCAACGCCGACGGGCACCGCGAGATCCTCGGCTTCGATGTGACCAGCAGCGAGGACGGGGCCGGCTGGCTGGCCTTCTTCCGCAGCCTCGTCGCTCGCGGCCTGTCCGGAGTCGTGCAGGTCACCTCGGATGCCCACCCCGGGCTGGTCGAGGCGATCCGCTCCACCCTGCCGGGGGCAGCCTGGCAGCGCTGCCGTACCCACTATCTGCGAGATCTGCTGGTCAAGGTGCCCAAGGCCTCGCAGCCCTGGGTGGCCACCCTGGTGCGCACCATCTTCGACCAGCCCGACGCCGACCAAGTCCACGCCCAATGCGACCGCGTGATCGCTGCCCTGGAGGACAAGCTGCCCGCCGCGGCCGAGCACCTCGCCCGCGCCCGTGAGGACCTGCTGGCCTTCACCGCGCTGCCCCGCAGCGTGTGGCGCCAGGTCTGGTCCTCCAACCCCCAGGAGCGGCTCAATCGTGAGCTGCGCCGCCGCAGCGACGTGGTCGGCATCTTCCCCGACCGGGAGGCCATCACCCGCCTACTCGGAGCGGTACTGATGGAGCAAAACGACGAATGGACCGAGACCCGCCGCTACATCAGCCTCGACACACTCACCAAAATAGACACACCCACAGCCACAGACACCGAGGAGGTGAAGACAATCGAACCCCTCAGCGCCTAAACTAGAAACGGATCACACGGTGCCACCCCATACACCACCAGCACGGACGTGGCCCGACTCAGGGCTAGCATGGTTCCGAGACAACACTATCGAAAGATCTCTCGACGCCGCGACGCAGCCTACCGGGAATACACCGGGCATGCCGGTTTCGATGCGTCACCGTCGCACGCTATTACCGGCTGATGGTCCAACCGGCTCGGCGGTGCGGGCATCTGTACAGCAACTGACAACAGCAAGTTAGGAAGCGCCACAATGGTCATTGTCGTGCTGCTAATTGCCGCCGCAGCATGCATGGCAGCGGCCTGGACAACCAACAGCTTGCTACTCGCCTATATTGCGCTCGGCCTAGCGGTGCTGTGTTTGCTCCTGCTGGCCGGCGTCGCATGGAAGCGCCGCCAAGCTGCTGGAACAGCCGCCGCCGATTCGTCGATAGCGAAGTCAGACGAGGCCACGGTATCGAGCCAGGACTGCGATGTGCCGTCGGTGTCCGCAGCCGCAGCGGAGCCCGAAGCTCCGGAACCGGCGCCGGCCATCGTCGCGGGTGAGAGCCATGAACGAGCCTCAGCTGCGATGGCGCCTGTGGACGAGGCGACCACAGCGCCAGATTCTGAAAGCGCCGTACAACAAGGCTCGCTCGACGCAGTGGACACTGACGTATGCATCGTTCCTGGCCGGAAGCGCTTCCATCAGCCCGATTGCCAACTGCTCGCCGGTCACGAGCAACAGACTTTGACCCTCGCTGAAGCGCTCGAAGAAGGATTTACCCCGTGCAGCGTCTGCCGCTCGGCTTCGACCGGCTCCATCCATTAGCTGTGATGTCCGGTCACGTTGGTTGAGGTGTTGTGACGACACCGTCTGAGGTCGTGGATGGGTGAAGGCCTCCCGGTGTGGAGTGGAGCTGTTGAGTAACCGCTTCACACCAAGGAGGCCTTCGTGTCCCACGCTACCCATGCCAATGCTGCCCTGACCCCGCGTGCCGGTGTGCAGTTGGCGCGTCTGATTGTCGATGACGGCCGGCCGATCGGGCGCACCGCGGAGAGCTGATCGCGATCTGGATCGAGAGCACCGGGTCTTGCGGTGCGACGTTGACACGGGCTCTCACCACGGCCGACGAGCAGATCATCGAGGTCCATCGGCCCAGCAGGCCGGCACGCCGCATGGATGGCACGGTCGATCGCTTCGACGCCGAACAGATCGCTCGCGCCGTGCTCGGAAAGACCGCAACGGCAACACCGAAAGCCAAGTCCGGCACCGTCGCGCTCATCCGCATCTTGCGCGTCACCCCAGCCAGCGCCGCCACAGCACGCACGCAGGACTTCAACGTCTTCTGGGCAGTCATCATCGGGGCGCCATTCCCGCTGCGCCCCGAGTTTTGCCAGATTAGTGCGTAGGCTGGCTGGCCGTGTTGATGGCGTCGAGCGCGTGTTGGAGGTCGTCGGGTAGCGGGTCGGCGGCTGTG
>NZ_FZNW01000012.1 GCF_900188115.1 Haloechinothrix alba
CACAGCCGCCGACCCGCTACCCGACGACCTCCAACACGCGCTCGACGCCATCAACACGGCCAGCCAGCCTACGCACTAATCTGGCAAAACTCGGGTCTCATCGACCGAGGCGAACGATCTCGACAGCGATCTCGACCTGTGATCGCGCTTGCCGGACGAGAATCTCGACCTTGGCCGCGGTGGTGAGTGAGACGCCGTATTCGTCGTCGCTTTTGGCTGCGATGAGCTCGCGCAATGCCTACTCGGCAGCGGCTGCTTGATCGCGCTTGGCCATAGCGGTTCTGAGTTCCTTCGCCGCCGTGGCGTGATCCTTGCCCTTGCTGGTTGCGCCGGTGAGGGCTGTGACGATGGCGTCTTTGGCGCTGATACCAGCGTGGATTGCATCGCCAGCGGCGGGTGTATTGCGACCCGCGGCGAGGTTGTCCTCGGCCGAAGCGAGGTATTCCTCGGCTTTCTTCAGGAAGGCCTTGGCGTGGTTGCGCTGCTCGGCAGTCGCCATCAAGCGTCTCCTGCCCTCATCCGTGGCTTTGTACCTATCAGGGCCGCGCCGTCGCGGAGGATGTCACTGACGACTGGCTCGCCGTCACGTGCCAGTCTCGTGAACTCGGCTTCGGTGAAGACGAGGACATCGCAGTCGTTGCCCAGTCGTGTGCGAACCATGTCCTCCAACTCGCTTCGTCCGTCCCACTCGGGTGGGGCGATGACGGCGAGATCGAGATCGCTTGTGGCTGTGGCTTCACCGCGGGCGATCGACCCGAAGATGAGCACAGTGTGCACGGTGGAGTCGACAGCTTCGCCAATGGCAGCTTTCAGGGCCGCAATGGGGTCGAGGAGGGGCGTAAGGGCGCCACTGCTGCGGGTCTTCGTTGATCGTGTGTACGCCAGCGCGACCGATCGTCTGGGACGTCACCAGTCCCAGCTGCTGTAGAACTTTCAACGTTTCCTGGACGGACCACAGGCTGTAGTCGTCGCTGACCATGCTGTGGATCCGTCGCCCAGTGAGTGGCTCGCCGGTCCGCAACAAGACTGAGAGCACAGCGCCGCGAGGGCCGGGGATGATCCCGCCGAAGGGTTCGCCGAAGTGCACATGACGACCCCACCAGTCATATGATTGCAGTGGCAGTCATATGACAGGTGGGGTCGTGAATTACGGCAGTCATCGAACCTGCTTGCCCGCCTCGAAGCGGCGAACGACGGCAAGCCGCTCGCGGTCGCGCAGGCACGAGCGGGTATGGGGCGACCCCCGAGCGCTTCCCGCTGTGACAGCGGAGTCGGCTGGACGAACACCGATGCTCGGGGGCCGGGTGGCCGCCTGGAATTGGCGACGTGGTTCGCGTTGGCCCCAGCGTCAGCCGGCGACCACCTCACGCGTCCGATAACCAATCATCTACCGGATCACCTCCTTTCCCGTGTACGGCAACCATACGTGCGGCCCGCGTACGCCGCGAACTCATTTTCGCTGCGGCCGCCGAGGATGAGGGCGACGCTCGCGTCACTCCGGAGCTGGCGGTAGGCCACGCTGAGTGGTGGTCGCCGTTCGTCGTCGCCACGACGTCTATGAGCAGCGGTTACACGAGAGCGGCAACCTTCTTCGCCGTCTCCTCGGCGGATCCGGCGTTCTGTCCGGTCACGAGATTGCCGTCGACCACGACGTAGGAGACGAACGGCAGCGTGGCCTTCTCGTAGCGTGCGCCGCGCTTCTTCATTTCTTCCTCGCTGTTGTACGGCACGAGCTTGTCCACTCGGGCGAAGACTTCCTCGTGCCAGGCGAACCCGGTGACCTTGCGTCCCGCTACCAGGTAAGACCCGTCGGATAGCGTGGTGTTCAGCAGGCCGCAGTAGCCGTGGCAGACCGAGGCGACAATGCCGCCACGTTCGTAGATCTCCCGGGTGATGCGCTGCAGGCCCTCGCTGTCGGGGAAGTCGTACATCCCCGCGTATCCACCGGTGAAGTAGACGGCATCGAAGTCCGCCGAGTCGATCTCGGGAACTGTTTCAAGATCGGTGGGTTCGGCCCGACACGCCGGGCTGAGGTCCGGCGGGATGGGCACGGAGTGTGATGACTGTTGATGCCGTGACGACAACTGGAGCTTCGAAGAACGCGGCCGACGAGGCCGGTGTGCGCGCGCAGGAGCGGGGTCTGGCCTTGACCGGGCCGGACGGGCTGCTCGGGCAGCTGACGCAGACCGTGCTGGAGACCGCGCTGGAAGCGGAGATGACCGAGCACCTTGGGCACGCCAAACACGCCGATCAGCCCGGCCGTGAGGGCACGAACGTGCGTAACGACTCGCGCGCCAAGACCGTGGTCTCAGACGCGGCCGGTGCGGTCGAGGTGGCCGTGCCCTGAGACCGTGCGGGCAGTGTCGAACCGATGATCGTGAAGAAGCGGCAGCGGCGGCTGGGCAGCGTGGATGAGATCGTGTTGTCGTGGTCCGCGAAGGGGTTGACGACGGGCGAGATTTCCGCGCATTTCGCTGATGTCTATGGTGCGTCGGTGTCGAAGGCGACAGTACCGAGGATCACTGACACTGTGGTGGCGGAGATGGCCGAATAGCAGTGTCGGCCACTTGATGAATGTTACGCGGCGGTGTTTATTGATCCTGTGGTCGTGAAGGTGCGGGATGGTCAGGTCTCGAACCGTGCGTTTTATGTAGCGATTGGGGTGGCACTCGAGGGACGTAAAGATGTACTCGGCATCTGGGCTGGCCCGGGCAGTGAGGGAGCGAAGTTCTGGCTGCAAGTGTTGCAGGACTTGAAGAACCGTGGCATGAAGGACGTGTTCTTCGTGGTCTGCGACGGGTTGACGGGCCTGCCGGAGGTGGTGGCCGATGTGTGGCCTCAGGCTCGGGTGCAGACCTGTGTGATCCACCTGATCAGGAATTCTTTCCGCATTGCGTCCAACCGTGATTGGGACGCGTTGAAGAAAGATCTGAAGCCGATTTACGCGGCTGCTACGGTAGCCGCCGCGGAGGTGGCTTTGGACGACCTGGAGGAGAAATGGACTGGGCAGTATTCTGCTATGATCCGACTGTGGCGCAACGCGTGGGAAGAGTTCACTCCGTTCCTGGATTACGATCCGGAGATGAGGCGCGTGTTGTGTTCCACGAACGCCATTGAGTCGTTGAACGCACGGTATCGTAAGGCCGTGCGGGCGCGAGGTCACTTCCCGACGGAGCAAGCTGCGGTAAAGTGCCTGTACCTGGTCACCAGGTCACTCGACCCGGCCGGCAAGGGGCAGGCGAGGTGGACGATGCGGTGGAAACCCGCCCTGAACGCGTTCGCGACCACGTTCGGTGACCGCTGGCCGAGCGCACAGAAGTACTAACCGCAAACGCCGAAAACACCGATCTTGTTACAGACCCCCGTCAGAAGGTCCTGATCGATCCGACCAGCGACGTCGTAAGCGTCGGCTGGCCCTCAAGGTCGTGGGTGGCGGGGTTCCGACGCGCGTCGGCTGCGGGCATCGTGATCGGGAGGTACGTCGATCCCGTGCCGGACGCTGGAGAACGCGTCGATACCCCAGGCGACCTGGCGGGCGCCGCTCCACAGGGTGTGAAGCAGGCGCCGGATGGGCTGCTGAGCGCGAACGTCGTGCGAGGACGACGAGTCGTTGGTCTTCAGGGTCTGGTCTGCGATGAAGTCGTCGAAGTACATGGCTCAAGAGTCGCAAAGCGGCGCCGTCCCGCAGAAGTGGCAAGATTGACGCAAACTGCTAAGATTTTGCCATCATGACGACACGGCGTCCGACGATCACGATCCCGCTCATTGACGGCATGACCCTGTTCGAGATCGGCATGCCGCTGGAGGCACTGGGCTACGAGTGGGGCCCCGATCACGGGCCGCTCTACGACGTGACGCTGTGCGGCGACCTGCGCGGCGTTCGCACCCACACCGGAGCCCGGCTGGCCCCGGAGCGGCCGCTGAGCGCCGCGGCCGAGGGCGACACGGTGCTGGTGCCTGCGGTGCCACCGGGGCGATCGGTCGGCTCCCGGCTGGTCCGCGAGCTGCGGCGCGCCGCCAACCGGGGCGCCCGCATGGTGGCGCTGTGCACCGGCACGTTCGCGCTCGCCGAGGCTGGGCTGCTCGACGGGCGTCGGGCCACCACTCACTGGCGGCACGCCGCACTGCTGCAGCGGATGTACCCCAGCGTCGAGCTCGACGCACGCGCCATCTACGTGGAGGACAACGGCGTCTTCACCAGTGCCGGCTCGGCGGCGGGCCTCGACCTCTGCCTGCATCTGATCCGGCGCGACCACGGGGAGCGCGCCGCGAACAACACGGCCCGCTACCTCGTCATCGCTGCCCACCGTGACGGTGATCAGGCGCAGTACGTCCACGCCGAGCCGCTGGAGGTTCGCGCCGCCTGGTTGGACAACCTCCGCGCGTGGCTGCGCGAGAACCTCCGCCGGCCGCTGACGCTCACCGAGCTGGGGCGAGCGGCGAACCTCTCGCCCCGCACCCTCGCCCGACGGTTCGAGCAGGACGTCGGCACCACGCCCATGCGCTGGGTCGCCGCGGAACGGATCGCGGCGGCCAAGGAACTGCTCGAGACCACCGACCTCACGGTGGACCGGATCTCCTCCGAGGTCGGCTACGGGTCGCCGGTGACGTTCCGAACCGCCTTCACCCAAGAGGTCGGCATCTCACCGAAGCGCTACCGCTCGCGGTTCGCGGCAACGCTTGACCCCGCCGCTCCGGCAGGGGCTGTCTGAACAACGGTGGATCTGGTCGTGGTCTGACACGCCGAGCGTGAGCTTGGCGGGAAGGATCGATCATGACCGAAACACTGGACCCCGTGACCGATGACATGGATCCGCAGAAGCTGGCGGAGCAGTTGCTCGGGCAGGCCAAGGAGCAGGGCGTCGACCTGGTCGGCCCGGACGGGCTGCTCAACCGGTTGGCGAAGAACGTGCTCGAGACCGCACGGGAAGCGGAGATGAGCGAGCACCTGGGCTATGGCAAGCACGACCCGGCTGGCCGCACCGGTGACCACTCCCGCAACGGCACCCGCGCCAAGGCGGTGCTGACCGAGATCGGCGAGGTGGAGATCGAGGTCGCGCGCGACGTCGATTCCTCGTTCGAGCCGCAGATCGTGCGCAAGCGGCAACGCAGGTTGACCGGGGTGGATGAGATCGTGCTGTCGTTGTCGGCGAAGGGCCTGACGACCCAGCCCGAATCAGCTCGAAGTAGCGGCGCTTGACCCCGATCGGCATCCTGTTGTGACCACCACGCGGCATACGAACCCCTTCCCATCAGGATTCGCAACGACCGATGGAAACCGCCCGGTGTATCCGGTGATCTTCGTTGACGCTATCCACGTGAGGGTGCGCGACGGGCAGGTCACCAACCGGCCGATCTATGTGGTCCTCGGCGTCACTGTCAACGGTGAACGCGACATCCTCGGCCTGTGGGCCGGCGACGGCGGCGAGGGCGCCACGTTCTGGCTCAGCGTGCTCACCGAGATCAACAACCGGGGCGTCACCGACGTGTGCATCGCGGTCTGCGACGGGCCGACAGGCCTGCCCGAGACGATCACCACCGTGTGGGACCGGGCGGTGGTGCAGACATGTGTGATCCACCTGATCCGTAACACCTTCCGCCACGCCTCCCGCACGTACTGGGACCAGATGTCGACGGATCTACGGCCGGTCCACACCACCCCGACCGAGGCCGCCGCCAAGGAACGGTTCGTCGAGTTCAGCGGCACGTGGGGCCAGCAGTACCCGGCGATCGTGCGGCTCCGGCAGAACGCCTGGTCGCAGTTCGTGCCGTTCTTGGACTACGACGTCGAGATCCGCCGCGTCAACTGCTCGACGAACGCCGTGGAGTCGATCAACTCCCGGTACCGCCGAGCGGTCCGTGCCCGCGGGCACTTCCCGACACAGCAGGCCGCACTCAAGTGCCTCTACCTCGTCACTCGATCTCTAGACCCCACCGGCCGTGGCCGGGCACGACGGGCGATGAGATGGAAACCGGCACTCAACGCCTTCGCGATCACCCTTGACGGCCGCACAACCCCGACCGTCAACTAACCGCTGCCAAGGCCGGATCCACCGTTAATCGGACAGCCCCCTGTGGGGGAAGGTCACGGTCTAGTCATCGGGATTTGCCTGGAGCAGACTGGTCCGCAGCGAGTCCTGGAGCAGACTGGTCCGCAGCGAGTTAGGAGTCTGGCGATGACCGCGACTGAGAGCCATCCTGAATCAACTGTCACGGTGCGTGCCGCTTGTCCCCATGATTGCCCGGATACCTGCGCGATGCTGGTGACGGTGACTGACGGGCAGGCCACCACGGTGCGTGGCGATCCGGAGCACCCGTTCACCCGTGGCGGGTTGTGCGTGAAGGTGAACAATTACGTCGACAAGGTCTACAGCTCAGACCGCGTGTTGTATCCGTTGCGCCGCACTGGGCCCAAGGGCAGTGGCCACTTCGAGCAGGTCTCCTGGGACGAGGCGTTGGACGAGATTGCCGATCGGTTCCGCTCCTCGATCGCGGAGCACGGCCCGGAGTCGATCATGCCGGTCAGCTATCTGGGCACTGAGGGCATCCTGAACGGGCTCAACGTTGGCGACCCGTTCTTCAACAAGCTCGGCGCGACGATCGCCGAACGGACCTACTGCGATTCCGGGGCGTGCACTGCGTACACGATGACCCTTGGTGCGACGGCTGGGTTTGACCCGGAGAGTGTGGTGCACTCCCGATACATCGTGATCTGGGCCTGCAACATGGTCTCGACGAACTTGCACATGTGGCCGTTCGTGGCAGAGGCGCAGCGCCGCGGCGCAAAGGTCGTCGTGATCGACCCCGTCCGACACGGCACCGCGAAACATGCGGACTGGCACATCCCGCTCCGGCCGGGCACCGACGGGGCGTTGGCCCTGGCGATGATGCACGTGATCATCGGCGAGGGGCTGACCGACGAGGAGTACGTCCGCGAGCACACCGTGGGCTACGACGAGCTGGCCGAGCGAGTCTCGCAGTACAACCCGGAGTGGGCCGCCGAGCAAACCGGGATACCAGCGGACGACATTCGTACCCTGGCCAGGGAGTACGCGACCACCGACCCGGCGATGATCCGGATCGGGGTGGCGGTCGAGCGTCACGCGGGCGGCGGGCAGACGGTGCGCTCGATTGCGTGCCTGCCGGCGCTGGTCGGGGCGTGGCGGCACGTCGGTGGGGGGCTGCTGCAGCTGCCGCTGTGGGCCTTCCCGGTCAACTGGGGCGCGTTCATGCACCCCGAGCTGGCCACGCCGGGCACTCGGGTGGTAAACCAGTTCCACCTCGGCCGCGCGTTGACGGGTGAGTTGGGGTTGGACCCGCCGATCAGCGCGCTGATGGTGTACAACTCCAACCCGATGGTGGTCTGTCCGGAGCAGGACAAGGTGGCCGCGGGGCTGGCCCGCGAGGACCTGTTCACCGTGGTCAGCGATCACTTTCTCACCGACACCGCGCGCTATGCCGACCTAGTACTGCCAGCGACGACCCAACTCGAGCAGCACGACATCATGTTCAGCTGGGGGCATTTCTACGTCACGTTGAACACTCCGGCGGTCGAACCGTTGGGTGAGGCGATTCCGAACACGGAGCTGTTCCGCCGGCTGGCTGCCCGGATGGGCTTCACCGAGGAGTGCTTTACCCGCACCGATGAGGACATGATTGCCGAGGCGTTCGACTGGTCGGACCCTGCCATGGCCGGCATCACCGTCGAGTCGCTGCGCGAGACCGGATGGGCACGGTTGAACCTGCCATCGGCCGACGAGTACGCCCCGCACGCGGAGGGCAACTTCCCCACCCCGTCCGGGAAGGTGGAACTGCGCTCGTCAGCCGCGGCCGAGGGGGGCAACTTCGTGGTGCCGCTGTTTCGGCAGGGTTCGAACGAGCATCAGCCCGGCGGGGTGGTCGACCCGCTGCCGCATTATGTGCCGCCGCGCGAGACCGCCGATACCGGCTACCGACTGAACTTGATCTCGCCGAAGTCGCACGCCTTCCTGAACTCCAGCGCCGGCGATCAGTCCAAGCAGCGCCGGGTGGAGGGTGAACAGGGAATCACCCTCCACCCGGCCGACGCCGACGAGCGCGGCATCACCGATGGGCAGTACGTCCGGGTATTCAACGACCGCGGCCAGTTCGTGGCCCTGGCCCGGGTCAGCGACGAGATCGCCCCCGGTGTGGCGATGGCCCCGATGGGCCACTGGCCTAAGAACGCCAAGGACCAGTCCACGGTCAATGCCGTCAACCCGTTCGCGTTCGCCGACCTCGGCAACGCCCCCACCTTCTCCGACACCACGGTCGAAGTAGAGAGGATGTGACGATCCCTACCGGACGTGCGGAAGGGATCGTCACGTCGTGGCCGGCTGGCCACCCTTTGCCCCTGGGGCTCCCCTGGTGGCAGTGGTGCAAACACGCAGACGAGATGCGAACCGTGCACGCCGAAATAGAACTGGCCCTCGCCGACATGGGAAAACGCGTCAGAACGCACAGTCAATGTACATAGAAGGGCTCGCCTGATGTCTGAGGAACTCTCCCGCGTCAGGATTTGTGGCTCAGGGGTTTTGTAGGGTTCTGAGCAGGAGGCGTTGGCGATGTCTCGTCCGCCGGCGGTGTCGGCGGAGGACAAGCTGCGAATCATATAGAGTATAAAACTGCTGGAGATGGTTGACACCGGGGCTTGTTGATCATTGGGAGTTCTGGTGAGTCAGTTCCAGATGGACCGCCAGGTGCGTCGGCGCCTGGCGGTGTTACGTCATGTGGAGGAAGTGTCCGGGAACGTGGCGCTGACGTGCCGCTATTTCGGCATCAGCCGTCCTACGTATGACAAGTGGCATCGCCGGTACGAAGCCGACGGCGCCGACGGGTTGCGGGATCAGTCGCGGCGCCCGCGCAACAGTCCGCGGGCGACACAGGCCGAGGTCGTCGACAAGATCGTTTATCTTCGCCAGCACTACCACTTCGGGCCCGGCACGATCCAGATGTATCTCAAGCGCTACCACGACGTGGACATCAGCAAGTCCGGCGTGTGGCGCATCCTACACCGGCTGGATATGGACGTCTGCCGGCGTCACAGCGCTACAAGCGTCGTGACCTGCGGTGGAAGCGCTACGAGAAGCAACCCCCGGCCACCACGTGCAGATCGACGTGAAGTTCATCGAGCCGATCCCCAGGGCGAAGACCACCGGTGTTCCCATCACACCAGCAGATCGACGCGGCACGTTCTTCCAGTACACCGCGATCGACGATCACGCCCGCCTACGCGTGCTCACGGTATACCGACACAACAACCAGAAGACCGCGGTCGACTTCCTGGACTACGTCCTGTCGCAGCTACCCTTCCGGGTCGAGACGATCCACACGCACAACGGTGCCCAGTTCCAGTCCCAGTTTCATTGGCACGTCCTCGACAAGGGCATCGGCCATGTCTCTATCAAGCCCCGCACACCCCGGCTGAACGGGAAGGTCGAGCGCAGCCATCGCATCGACGCGGAAGAGTTCTATCGACTACTCGACGGCGTCGTCATCGATGACGTGAACATCGTCAACGCCCGACTCAAAGACTGGCAGGACTACTACAACTTCGACCGGCCACACGGCAGTCTCGACGGCCAAACACCGTATGAGAGACTTCGCCAGAAGACCCAAGCCACCGCGCCCGGGGTGAAGCCGACCTTCATCAGCTGCACAAAGCCTAACCGAGCACGATCAGACAGGTATCAACCGAGATCGCACAGTGATCTGGAGCCGGCAAGGGGATTCGAACCCCTGACCTACGGTTTACAAGACCGTTGCTCTGCCTGCTGAGCTATGCCGGCGGGAGCCCTCGACGAGCTCGCCGACCATGGTAAGCCGCGCCGCCCGCGCCGCGATGAACGCCCTCCACAACCCCTCGACGGGCGAGTGACGGAAAACACAGTGCCATCTCGCAACGGAGAGTGGCGATAGGCCGATGAACTGCGGGAACGTCGATAGTGGCGGCATCGTTCGGGTCGTTCGTGTTCATCACGTCGTGGGCGTCTCCCCTTCATCGTGAGCAAACCGTTCCGGTCCGCACTCCCCCGATCCAGGCACGTCGTCCCGCGGCGGGGGTATGCGGTCCGGCGGATGAACAACCGATCCGCGGCTGCGCCGAAGCCGACAGTGGCCAAGAATCGAGGATGGACCACACAGGTTCAGACGACACGCCCGTGAGGAGGTGACTTGTGAAGATCAACCAGCGCGGTAAGGGTCAGAAGTACCGCAAGCGGGCGTGGCACATCCTCGAACCGCCGACCGACAACCCGGCCGGTGACCAGACGAGCAAGGGGCGGCCCCAGCCGCGCCGTGCGTGGAGCATCCTGGAGGCGCCCGCCGGTGAGCAGCCGAGCTCCGCCTCCGAGTCCGCGATGGGGCCCGCGCTGCCCAGCGACCACACCGTGCACTTCGTGCTCGACCTGGCCCTGCGCATCGGGGAGATCCAGATGTCGACCGGGGCGGGTGCCTCCGACGTCACAGCCACCATCCTCGCGGTCACGAACTCGCTCGGCCTGCCGCACTGCGAGGTCGACGTCGTCTACACCTCGATCAGCGTGACCTGCCACCGGGGCACGGAAACGTCGCCGGTCACCGCGCTGCGCGTGGTGCGATTCCGCAGCCTCGACTACAGCAGGCTCACGGCGGTGGAGCAGCTGATCACGCAGATCACCCGCGGGCAGATCAGCGCCGAGGAGGCCTACACGGAGCTGCGCCGGATCGCGAGCGCACCCCACCCGTACCCCCGGTGGATCGCCACGCTCGCCCTCGGTGGCATGGCCGCCAGCGTCGCGGTGCTGATCGGCGCCGGAGTCGTCACCGCGCTGCTGGCCTTCCTCACCAGCGCCGTCATCGACCGGGTCGGCAGGCTCCTCAACCGGTTCGCCCTGCCGATCTTCTTCCAGCAGGTCACCGGTGGGTTGGTCGCTACCCTGATCGCCATGGCCGCCGTCGGGACCAATGTGACGTGGTTCGGGCAGCCCTCGCTCGTCGCGGCGGCGGCGCTGACGGTGTTGCTGTCCGGGCTGTCCACCGTATCGACCGTGCAGGACGCGATCACCGGTTACAACGTCACCGCGGCGGGCAGGGCCACGGAAGTCGCGCTGATGAGTGCGGGGCTGGTCACCGGTGTGGTCATCGGCCTGAACGTGGCGGTACTGCTCGGGTTTCCCGCCACGGGGCTGCCGGAGGTCATCATCCCGCCGCCCGAGGCGCTGCCGTTGCTGGTGTTCGCCGGGGCGAGCACGGCAGGTTTCTTCGCGCTGGCCAGCTACTCGAAGATGCGCCCGATGCTGGTCGCGGCCGCTGCCGGGGCCGTGGGGGCCGCGGTGTTCAACCTCATGCGGCTGTTCGGGAGCAACCAGATCACGGCGACCGTGCTCGCCGCGACCGTGCTCGGTTTCTGCGGCGGCCTGATGGCGCGCAGGCTGAAGGTGGCGCCACTGGTCGTCGCGGTCTCCGGCATCACCCCGCTGCTGCCCGGTCTGCTGACGTTCCGGGGCCTGTACGAGGTGGCCGTCGGGGAGGACGGCAACATCACCACCCTGGCACGCGCGATCGCTGTCGGGCTGGCGCTCGCCGCAGGTGTGGTCCTCGGCGAGTACCTCGCACAGCCGCTCCGCACCCAGCTCGGCAGGCTCGAGCGCAGGCTGGCAGGGCCGCGCCTGGCCGGTCCGCTGCGTCCAGCCAAGCGCAGGATCGAGTGATCCGACCTCCGGTCGGACGACCGACCCCGGCACCCACTACCACTACTGTGGGAACTACCTGAAACAACAGAAGAGAGGAGGTCTCCGTGAACGGCCCGGATTTCGTCGTCGTGGCCAATCGGCTGCCGGTCGATCTCGTGCGCTCGGCCGACGGCACCCAGAAATGGACACAGAGCCCGGGTGGCCTGGTGTCAGCGCTCGAACCGTACCTGCGTGCCAGGCAAGGCGCGTGGATCGGCTGGCCCGGGGTGCCCGACGTCGAGGTCGACGCGTTCGAAGAAGACGGGATGCTGCTGCAGCCCGTCCCGCTGACCTCGGCGGACGTACGCGAGTATTACGAAGGCTTCTCCAACGCCACCCTCTGGCCGCTCTATCACGACGTCGTACAACGACCCGTCTTCGACCGCGCCTGGTGGGACAGCTACGTCCGGGTCAACCAGCGGTTCGCCGACCAGACGGCCAAGGTGGCAGGCCACGGCGCGACGGTGTGGATCCAGGACTACCAGCTACAGCTCGTGCCCTCCATGCTCCGCGAGATGCGTCCCGACCTGCGGATCGGCTTCTTCCTGCACATCCCGTTCCCGCCCGTCGAGCTGTTCATGCAGATGCCGTGGCGCGCCGAGATCGTGCGCGGGCTGCTCGGGGCCGACCTCGTCGGATTCCACCGGCCGGGCGGCGCGCAGAACTTCCTCTGGCTGGCGCGGCAGCTGCTCAACCTCGACCCGACCAAGGCCGCTGTGGGCGTGCGGTCCCGGCCCGGCTGGGTGCTGGTCGACGATCGCGTGGTGCGAGTGGGCGCGTTCCCCATCTCCATCGACTCCGCCGGGCTCGACACGCTGTCCCGCCGCCCCCACGTCGGCAGGCGGGCCACCGAGGTGCGCGAGTCGCTGGGCCACCCCAAGGTCGTCATGCTCGGTGTCGACCGGCTCGACTACACCAAGGGCATCGACCTGCGGCTGCACGCGCTGCACGAGCTGCTGCAGGAAGGCCGCGTCGCCCCCGACGACGTCGCGTTTCTCCAGCTGGCCACACCGAGCAGGGAGCGAGTCGAGCACTACCAGGAGATGCGCGCCGACATCGAGCGCATCGTGAGCCGGATCAACGGTGAGTTCGGTCGGGTCGGCAGACCGATCGTGCACTACCTGCACCAGTCGGTGAACCGCCAGGAACTGGCCGCGTTCTTCCGCGCCGCCGACATCATGGTGGTCACGCCGCTACGCGATGGGATGAACCTGGTCTGCAAGGAGTACGTAGCCTGCCGCCACGACCAGCGTGGTTCACTGGTACTGTCCGAGTTCGCCGGCGCCGCAGCCGAGCTGACCAGCGCGTTCCTCGTCAATCCGCACGACCTGGACGGGGTGAAAGGCGCCCTGCACGCGGCTATTACTCTCGACGAGGCCGAGAGTCGGCGCAGGATGCGTGCCCTCCGGCGTCAGGTCCTCACCCACGACGTCGACCGTTGGGCACGCTCGTTCCTGGAAGCGCTCGGGCCCCCAGCACACAGCTGACACAAGTCCCCTGGAGGCGCGTTGACCGCCGAAGCACTGCCCGCCGAAGTGCGGCGAGCCATCGTGAACATCGCGCGGACACCGCGCCTGCTCATCGCGTGCGACTACGACGGCACCCTCGCTCCCATCGTGGACAACCCGGAGCAGGCCCGACCGTACCCGGAGTCGGTCGGCGCGCTGCGCTCGCTGGCGAGCCTGCACGAGACCACCACAGCGGTGATCTCCGGGCGTGCGCTGCGTGACCTGGCCACCCTGTCCCGGCTGCCGGTCGAGGTGCATCTCGTCGGCAGCCACGGCTCGGAGTTCGACGTCGGGTTCGTACACGAGATCGACGGGACGGCCCGCGAGCTGCACACACGCGTCGAGCGCGAGCTGCACCGCATCATCCACGACGTCCCTGGGGCGTCGCTGGAGGTCAAACCCGCGAGCGTCGCGGTGCACGTGCGGGGGACGGCCGAGGCCGATGCCGAGCGGGTGATCGCCGCCGTGCACGAGGGCCCGTGCACGTGGGACGGGGTGACGACCACCGACGGCAAGGCCGTCGTGGAGCTGTCGGTCGTGCCGACCGACAAGGGGAACGCGCTGGACGTGCTGCGCCACCAGGCGGGCGCCACGGCCGCCATCTTCCTCGGTGACGACATCACCGACGAGAAGGCCTTCGCCCGGCTGAGCGGCCCGGACCTCGGCATCAAGGTCGGCGGTGAGGAGTCGATCGCCCCGCACCGCGTGGCCGACCCGTTCGACGTGGCGACCATCCTCGCGTTCCTGCTCGAGGAGCGGCGCAACTGGCTCTACGGCGAGCAGGCTCCCCCGATCGAACGCCTCACCATGCTGGCCAACGGACGTTCCGTCGCCCTGCTCACCCCGGACGCCAAGCTGACCTGGATGTGCCACCCAGGGCCGGACGCGCCCGCCGTCTTCGCCGACCTGCTCGGCGGGCAAGGCGCCGGGTATTTCTCGGTCAAACCCGAGCGCAACGGGTTGCCGCTCGGGCAGCGCTACCTGCCCAACACGATGACGGTGGAGACCCGGTGGTCGCGCCTGCTGGTGACCGACTACCTGGAGCCGGAAAGCGCGGCGCACCGCACCGACCTGATCCGGTGCATCTCCGGGGAGGCCGCGGCCTCCGTGGTGTTCGCACCCCGCCCCGAGTTCGGCGGCGTCCCCGTACGGATCGAGCAGGTGTCCGGCGGCCTGCGGGTGCTCGGCACCTCCGAGCCGTTCGTGCTGCACTCACCCGGCGTCAGCTGGGAGATCACCTCCGACGGGCTGCACGACACGGCCACCGCGCTCGTGCAGCCCACACCCGAGCAGCCTGTCGTGCTCGAGCTGCGGTGCGGCACCACCGACCTCGGCCCGCACGAGATGCCCGAGCCCGAGCGCAGGCAGCGTGCCGGTGCGTACTGGAGCGACTGGGCGTCGACCCTCAAGCTGCCCGCGCGGGAGCCCGAGCTGGTCACCAGGTCGGCTTTGACGCTGCGCGGCCTGGCCGACACCGAGACGGGCGGGGTGCTCGCCGCTGCGACCACCTCGCTGCCGGAGGAGATCGGGGGCGTGCGCAACTGGGACTACCGGTTCTGCTGGATCCGGGACGGCTCGATGACCGTCCGTGAGCTCGTCGCGCTCGGCTCCCTCGAGGAAGCCGAAGGGTTCCTCCGCTGGCTGCACGGCGTGCTCGCCACCCTGCCAGGACCCGAGCGGCTGCACCCGCTGTACTCGCTCGCCGGGACCCAGTCCGGTGCCGAGGCCGTGATCGACTCGCTGCCCGGCTACGCCGGTTCGCGGCCCGTGCGGGTCGGCAACCTCGCCAACCACCAGGTGCAGCTCGACGTGTTCGGGCCCGTCGTTGAGCTCGTTGTCGACCTCGCCGCCGCGCGCGGTGAGCTGCACGACGCGGACTGGCAGCTCGTGCGCGCGATGGCCGAGGCCGTGACCCGCCGCTGGGACGAGCCCGACCACGGGGTGTGGGAGGAGCGGCACGTGCCGCGGCACCGGGTGTACTCGCGGGTGATGTGCTGGGTCACCATCGACCGCGCCATCACGCTCGGCAACCGTTACGACCGGGAGATCCCGCCCAACTGGCACGCGCTGCGCGACGAGATCGCCGCCGACGTGCTGGAGAACGGCTGGAACCCGGAGGTGCAGGCGTTCACCACCGCCTACGACGGCACGGACCTGGACGCGGCCTCGCTGTTCGTGGGCCTGTCCGGGCTGATCGACCCGACCGACGAACGTTTCCAGTCCACGGTCACCGCGATCGAGTCCGAGCTGCGCAGCGGCTCCACCGTGTACCGCTACCGCAGGGACGACGGCCTTCCCGGCGAGGAGGGCGGCTTCCACCTGTGCGCGGCGTGGATGGTCGAGGCGTACCTGCTCACCGGCAGGCGCACCGAGGCCGAGGAGCTGTTCGAGCAGATGGTCAACGCGACGGGGCCGACCGGCCTGCTGCCCGAGCAGTACGACCCGCTTGCCGAGCGTTCCCTCGGCAACCACCCGCAGGCGTACTCGCATCTCGGCCTGATCCGCTGCGCCGCGCAGCTGTCCAGGGACGTGTGAGCGGGGAGGGATCAGCCCCCTGCGACCGAGGGAATCACCATGACCTCGGTGGAGCGGCCGACGGGTGCACGCACGCCGCCGATCCTCCGGCACTCCTCTCCGTCCACATAGAAATTCACATACCGGCGAAGCACGCCGCTCTCGTCGCGCAGCCTGCGCTCCAGCGTGGGGTGGCGCGTAGCGATATCGTCGAGCAACTCGCCGAGGGTCTCTCCGGAGGCCGTGACCTCCGCCGCGCCGTCGGCGAGCTCGCGCAGCATCGACGGCAGATGCACGGTGACCGCCATACCAGTCACCCCACGACGGCGGCGCGGACACACAGCACGTCCGGCAGGTGGTGGGTCAGCAGCCGCCAGCTGTCGCCCTCGTCCGCACTGGCGTACACCTCGCCATGGCGAGATCCGAAGTAGACACCCGCCGGGTCGGCATCATCGGTACACAGCGCGTCACGCAACACCGCGGAGTAGTAGCCCTCATTCGGCAGCCCGTCACCCGGTCCGGTCCACGTGTCCCCGGAGTCCTCCGAGCGGTACACACCGCAACGCCCGTCTTCCGGCGACCGCGTCCGCGCGGAGATGGGGAAGCTGTAGACCACGCCCGGCCTGTGCGGGTGCGTTGCGACGGGGAAGCCGAAGTCGCCCGGCAGGCTGTCACTGATCGGCTCCCAGCTCGCACCGCCGTTCACGCTGCGGTACAGGTCGCCGTGGTTCTGCAGGAACAGCCGGTCCGGCTCACCGGGATCCATCGCTACTTTGTGCACGCACTGGCCGAACTCCGGGTACTCGTCCGGCTGGAAGTCGGCACGGATCCCTGAGTTGGTCGGCGTCCAGGACCCGCCGCCGTCGCTCGTCTGGTACACCCCGCCGGTCGACATCCCCACCAGCACCCGGTTCGCGTCCTGCGGGTGCGGGATGACGGTGTGCAGCGCCTTGCCGCCACCACCAGGGAACCACTCGGTGCGGTGCGGGTGCTCCCACAACCCGCGCACCAGCGAGAAGCTGCGGCCGCCGTCGGTGGAACGGAACAGCGCACTCGGCTCGACTCCCGCGTAGACGACCTCCGGCTCGCTGTCCGGTCCGGGGACCAGCTGCCATACCCCTTCCAGCGCCTCCCCGGTGTCGGCGGGGAACGCCACAGGAGCGTCGTCCGGCTCGCTCCACGTCCTCCCCAGGTCGTCGCTGATGACCATGGACGGACCGAAATGACTGGTGAGTGCACCCGCCAGCAACCGCGGAGTACCTCGCCGGGTATCGATAGCCACCGCCTTGACGTCGGCGAGCGGCAGCAGCGGGCCGGTCACGTCCCACTCCCTGCGATCGCGGCTGCGCGCCAGCCAGAGCCCCTTGCGCGTTCCTATCGCCAGCAAAACATCCATCGCCTACCTCCCGCAGCGTCCTGACACCCTGCCCGTACCTCCTCGAGCAGCGGTAACCGGAGCCTACGCCGGGGAGCCGACAGAGTTCGGGCCCGCGCACGAATCCGGGGATGTCGAATGCACACGCGGCACCAGTCGTTTGTCGGTGCTGTACGACAGGGTTGCGGGCATGGACGAACTGAGGGGCAAGGTGGCGCTGGTCGCGGGAGCGTCGCGGGCGGCGGGCCGGGCGATCGCGGTGGAGTTGGGCAGGCAGGGCGCGACGGTCTATGCCACGGGCCGCACGACCGGCGAACGGCGCTCGGAGATGAACCGGCCGGAGACGATCGAGGAGACCGCGGCGCTGGTCACCGCAGCGGGCGGTGCGGGGGTCGCTGTGCGGGTGGACCACCTGGTTCCGGAGGAGGTGGCCGCACTGGTGGCGCGGATCGACCGCGAGCAGGGCCGGTTGGATGTGCTGGTGAACGACATCTGGGGTGGGGACCCCTACCTGGAGTTCGGGCAGAAGCTGTGGGAACACTCTCTCGAGGGCGGGTTGCGGATGCTACGGCTCGGGATCGACACCCACGCCATCACCAGCCACGCCGCGTTGCCGCTGCTGATCCGCCGCGCGGGCGGGCTGGTGATCGAGGTGACTGACGGAACCGCCGAGTTCAACGCCAACTACCGGGCCGATGCGGGGTTCTTCTACGACCTGGTGAAGGTGTCGGTGCAGCGGATGGCGCTGGCGCAGTCCGAAGAGCTGCGCCCCTACGGCGGCACCGCGGTCGCGCTGACCCCGGGATGGCTGCGCTCCGAGGCCATGCTGGAACACTTCGGCGTGACCGAGGCGAACTGGCGCGACGCGACCGACAAGCAACCCCACTTCGTGATCTCGGAGTCCCCCGTCTACGTCGGCCGCGCGGCGGCAGCCCTCGCGGCAGACCCTGACGTGTCGCGCTGGACCGGTCAGACCCTGTCGTCCGGCCAGCTGGCCAAGGTCTACAACCTCACCGACACCGACGGCAGCCGCCCGGACGCCTGGCGCTACATGGAGGAAGTCCAGAGCAAGGACGAACCGGCCGACGCGACCGGCTACCGCTGATGGACCGCCCGTTCCACGATACGGCGCATCGCGCGCCTGGTGGCCCGATCCACTACCTGCCCGGGCCGCCGGGCACCACAGGAGCCGCAGCAGCATCGGGCGACGCCGGCGGCCGGGTCCTGCCGCGTGATCGCGACATGGCGACCCCGGCGAGACACAGCACGCCGCCTGCGAGCGTCAGCCAACCGGGCACCTCGCCGAGCACCGCCCACGACATCAGCACCACCAGCGCCGGCACCGCGTATGTCGTCGCACCCATCCTGCCCGCCGTGGTGCGGGCGAGCGCGTACGCCCACGTGGTGAACGCCAGCGCCGTCGGGAACACGCCGAGATAGAGCATGTTCAGCGTCGCCGAGGCGGGCGCCTCGGCGACGCGCGCGAACAGCTGGCCGGAGAACGGCAGGCAGGCCACCGCCCCGAACATGCAGCCGAAGGTCGTGACCTGAAGCGCGGACGCGTGCCGCAGGGCCGGTTTCTGGGAGACGACACCCGCGCCGTAGGTCAGCGCCGCGAGCAGGCACAGCAGTACCCCGAACACCGACGCACGGCCCTCGTTCGACATGGACACCCCGACCACGATCGCGCCTGCGAAGGAAACCGCCATCCCCGCGAGCAGCCGGGCCGGGAACCCCTCGTTGAGCAGCAGCCCGCCGAGCACCGCGATCACGATCGGGCCGATGTTGACGACCATCGCGGCCGTTCCCGCGTCGACGTGCTGCTCACCCCAGTTCAGCGCGACCATGTACACGCCGAACCACAGCACGCCCGCGGCCGCGATCCCCGGCCACGCCGCGCGGGGCGGCAGGCCCTCCCGGCGCACGAGCAGTATCAGGCCGAGCACGGCCGAGCCCGCGAGGAGCCTGCCGAGGGCGAGCGCCCCCGGATCGTAGTGCTCGCCCGCGCTGCGAATGGCGACGAACGCCGACGCCCACAGCGTCACCGTCACGCCTGCTGCCAGCAATGCCCGCTTGTCCATGGAGTTGGTCGACACGATCAACGATCATTGCCGGGCAGCGAACCCCGCGGCAAGCGGTTTTCGGACTTCGCGATGCCTGGCACACCGCGCCAGTACCGCACCGGTGCCCTGTGCCGGTACGGCCCAGGTCGTCGCCGTCACACGACGCTCAGGTCGGGGCGCCCCACGTACTCCAGCGCGTCGGCGAGCTCGGCGACCTCGACCGCCCGGATACCCTCCGGGGCGGGTTCGCTACCGGCGGGAACCAGCGCCCGCGTGTAGCCCATCCGCGCGGCCTCGGCGAGCCGCCTGCCGACGCCACGAACGGGCCGCACCTCGCCCGCGAGTCCCACCTCGCCGATCGCGACGAGCCCGCGCGGTACGGGCCGGTCGCTGTGGGCCGACATCATCGCCAGCGCGATCGCCAGGTCGGCTGCGGGTTCGACCACCGTCATACCACCGACGGTGGCCGCGTAGACGTCCTTGCCGCCAACGGCCTTGCGTGCGCGCCCCTCGAGCACCGCGAGCACCATCGACACCCGTGCCGAGTCCAGGCCGCTGACCGCCCGCCTCGGATGCGTCAACGCCGACTGGGTCATCAGCGCCTGCACCTCGGCGAGCAGCGGGCGCTTGCCCTCGATCGTCACCGTGATCGCCGTACCGGGTACCGGCTGCTCCCTCGGGTTGAGGAACAGCCCGGAGGGGTCGCTGATACCGACGATGCCCTCGTCCCGCAGCTCGAAGCAGCCGACCTCGTCCGCGGCACCGAAACGGTTCTTCACGCCGCGCACCATCCGCAGGGTGGAGTGGCGCTCACCCTCGAAGTGCAGCACCACGTCGACGACGTGCTCCAGCACGCGCGGCCCCGCCACGGAGCCTTCCTTGGTCACGTGCCCCACAAGCACGACGGGCAGCCCGCGCTCCTTGGCCAGCGCGACCAGGCCTGCCGTAACGTCCTTCACCTGAGCGACCCCGCCCGGCGTGCCATCCACTTTGGGCGAGCTCATGGTCTGCACCGAGTCGACGATCAGCAGGCCGGGATCGATCGCGTCCACATGGCCGAGCAGGGCGGAGAAATCGCTCTCCGCGGCCAGGTACATCGACTCGTGCAGGTTCCCGGTCCGTTCGGCCCGCAACCGGACCTGGCCCGCCGACTCCTCTCCGGTGATGTACAGCGACGGCCGGGTCGAGCCCGCCGCGCCCGCCACCCACCGGTATGCGACCTCCAGCAGCAGGGTCGACTTGCCGACACCCGGCTCGCCGGCGAGCAGCATCACGGCACCGGGTACCAAGCCGCCGCCGAGCACGCGATCCAGCTCCGCGACACCGGTCGACCGGGCTCGGGCCGCGTCCAGATCGACCTCGCCGATCGGTCTCGCCGGGGAGGACGGCGCACCCGCAGCGACCTTGGCGGTAGCCGCTACCGGCGCGGCCTGCTCGGTGATCGTTCCCCACGCCTGGCATTCCGGGCAGCGTCCCACCCACTTGGCCACCTCGTAGCCGCACTCCGTACAGCGGTGTTGCGCGCCCTTTCTCGCCACAGCCGCCCACCGTATCCGATGGAACCGACTGTTTCCGGGCCAGTCCCGGAGGTGAGCGAGCCTGCTAGTGGCCTCCGCCACCCTCCTCGTCGTCGGCAACCTCCACGACCCGGTCGTGCGGGGAGGGCGCGATCGGTGCGAGCACCTCGATGGTTCCGGCCTCGCGGAACGTCAACGTCAGGGTCACGCTCTGTGCGGGGCGCACGGGGTGCTCCAGGTCGTTCAGCACGACCGCGGCCTGTTGGCGGAGCAGGCCACTCTCACCGGCGACGAGGACGGAATCCTCCCCTTCCTCGAGCTGGCCGGGCTCGACGATGAACAGCTCGCCACTATTCAGCACCGTGGGATCGCCCTCGATGGTGACGTCGCTCGCCACATCGGTGCTGACCGAGACCAGCTCGTCGGGCTCGTCGCTGCGGTTGGCGATGTGCATGTTCACCGGAGCATCGGACCCACCAGCGTAGTGATGCTGGTCTTCGCCCTCGGGAAACGCCAGCGTGGCGTTGCTGACCACGATGGAGTCCGTGCGTGCTCCACCGCCGTCGACCGCGGGCAGCTGGGAGTCGGTCTGCGTGATCTGCCCGGCACCACAACCGGCGAGGAGTAGCGCGGAACCGCAGGCAAGCCCGGCACGCACGGCGAGACGCGAACCGAACAAGCGATTGTTGTGCTGGCCCACTGCTCCGGAGTCCTTCCTCGTATCAAGCTGTCCGTCGCCACCGACCGCGCCTGCCGCGCGTCGCGGGCTCCCACGGCGGGTGCGAACGTCAACGAGCTGACGCGTTCACCCGAAAGCCTAGCTTGACCGAAGCGGCGACCGACTCCCACCCCGGGTCGGCACGCCCCGGCGACCCCCGCGACGACGCGCTACCTGCGCGAGCACAACAAAAGCCGAGTTGTCAACCCCTTCGACGGTCACACAAGGGCGCTGACCTGCGAGGACAAAGGCCAGGGCCCTATGGGGGCCACCGCACACCGTGCTAGGATAGGCATAGCGAAAGGGGCAGAGGACACATGGTTTTCAAAGTCGGAGAGACTGTCGTCTACCCGCACCACGGTGCCGCGCTGATCGAAGCCATCGAGACTCGCGTGATCAAGGGCGAGGAGAAGCAGTACCTCGTCCTCAAGGTCGCTCAAGGCGACTTGACCGTGCGCGTTCCCGCGGATAACGCCGAGATCGTCGGTGTCCGTGACGTGGTCAACGATGATGATCTGAACCACGTCTTCGATGTTCTGCGCGCGCCGCACACCGAGGAACCAACGAACTGGTCCCGACGGTACAAGGCCAACCTGGAGAAGCTCGCCTCGGGCGATGTGAACAAGGTGGCCGAAGTGGTGCGTGACCTCTGGCGGCGTGAGAAGGATCGAGGCCTTTCCGCCGGTGAGAAGCGGATGCTGGCCAAAGCACGGCAAGTCCTGGTGAGCGAGCTGGCTCTCGCCGAGGGAACCGACGAGGGCAAGGCCGAGAAGCTGCTCGACGAGGTGCTCGACACCGCACTGGCGTAACAGGCGGTGCATCCGAGCGAGCTCCGGCCCGGCGTGGTACGCAGGCGTCGATGAGGATCGTCGCGATCGTACCCGCGGCGGGGCGGGGTACTCGGCTGGGCGCGGCCACGTCGAAGGCGCTGGTGCCGGTCAAGGGCGTGCCGCTGTTGACGCGCGCCGTCCGGGGCCTGCTTGAGGCGCGTCGCGTGCAGGCTGTTGTCGTGGCGGCGCCACCCCGGGAAGTCGAGCCGTTCACCGCGGCCGTGCGAGCCTTCGGTGAGTCCTGCCGCGTGGTGGCAGGCGGGGCGGACCGGACGTCGTCGGTGCGGCTCGCACTGGACAGCATCGAACCCGGCTCCTGTGACGGCGTGCTCGTCCACGACGCGGCACGCGCCTTCACTCCCACCACAGTGGTCGCCAACGTCGCCGCCGCGCTCGAGGACGGGGCCGAGGCCGCCGTGCCCGCCGTGCCCGTCACGGACACCGTGAAGATCGTCGACTCACACGATGTGATTACCGACACGCCGGATCGCAGCGCGCTGCGCGCGGTACAGACCCCACAGGGGTTCGCGGAGGGCGTGCTGCGGCGCGCCCACACCGCACAGGCCGCGTCCATCGCTCCCGAGGCCACGGACGACGCCGGACTCGTCGAACGCCTCGGCATCGCTGTCCGGACCGTCCCGGGAGACGTGCGCGCCATGAAGATCACCACCCCGTTCGATCTCGCCGTCGCCGAGGCGGTGCTGGCCGACCAGGACGTCACGTCATGATTCCCCGCGTCGGGCAGGGCGTCGACGTGCATCCCGTCGAACCGGGCCGTCCCTGTTGGATCGCGGGGCTGCTGTGGCAGGACGCCGACGGCTGCTCCGGCCACTCCGACGGCGACGTGGCCGCGCACGCGCTGTGCGACGCCGTGCTGTCCGCGGCAGGGCTCGGCGATCTGGGGGCCGTCTTCGGCACCGGCGAGGCCCGCTGGGCCGGATCGAGCGGCACGGACCTGCTCGCCGAGGTCGCCGCCAGGGTCGTCGACGCGGGCTGGACCGTAGGAAACGCCACCGTGCAGGTCATCGGCAACGCACCCAAGATCGGCACTCGCCGCGCCGAGGCGCAGCAGGTGCTGTCCCGGTCACTGGGCGGGCCGGTGAGCGTGTCGGGTACGACCTCCGACGGGCTGGGCCTGACGGGGCGGGGCGAGGGTCTCGCCGCCATCGCCACCGCGCTGCTGTTCTCCCCCGGCTGACCTACACGCGCGCCGCCGGGCTACCCGGCCGACCAGCGAGGCGGCCACGCTGGCCCGCCACACCGCCACGCGCACGCTCGAAGCTCTCCCGTACCCTTTACCACGTGGCTCTTCACCTCTACGACACCGCGACCAGGCAACTTCGCGAGTTCCGGCCCGTGCGCAACGGGACCGCGTCGATGTACCTGTGTGGCGCCACGGTGCAAGATACGCCACATATCGGCCACGTCAGGGGCGCGTTGAACTACGACGTGCTGCGCAGGTGGCTGATCCATAACGGACTCGACGTGTTCTTCGTCCGCAACACGACCGACATAGACGACAAGATCATCACTAAGGCCGAGGCAGCGGGGCGCCCCTGGTGGGAATGGGCGGCCAAGCACGAACGCGCGTTCGAGAGCGCGTTCGACACCCTCGGCTGCCTACCCACGTCGGCCGTGCCACGCGCCACCGGGCACATCACGCAGATGATCGAGCTGATCACCAGGCTCATCGACGGCGGGCACGCCTACGCCTCCGGCGGCGACGTCTACTTCGCCGTGGACACCTTCGGCGACTACGGCAGGCTCTCCGGGCAGCAGCCCGAGGAGGTCCAGCAAGGCGAGTCGGCCGCGGGCGGCAAGCGTGACCACCGCGACTTCACGCTGTGGAAGAGCGCGAAACCGGGCGAACCGGCCTGGCCGACCCCGTGGGGGCCGGGCAGGCCCGGCTGGCACCTGGAATGCTCCGCGATGGCGACGACCTACCTCGGCAACGAGTTCGACATCCACGGCGGCGGGATCGACCTGATCTTCCCGCACCACGAGAACGAGCGCGCCCAGTCGCACGCGGCCGGTGACCCGTTCGCGCAGTACTGGCTGCACAACGCCTGGGTGACTCTCTCCGGTGAGAAGATGTCGAAGTCGCTCGGCAACGTGCTGGCGATCCCCGCGCTGCTGGAGAAGGCACGGCCTGCCGAGCTGCGGTACTACCTCGTACAGCCGCACTACCGCTCCACCATCGAGTACTCCGATGCCGCGTTGTCCGAAGCCGCCCAGGGCTACCGCAGGGTCGAGCAGTTCCTGCGCCGCGCGCGGGACCGGGTCGGCCGGATCGAGGCCGGCGCCGTGCCCGCGGAGTTCGCGGCAGCCCTCGACGACGACCTCGCCACCCCGCAGGCGTTCGCGGTGCTGCACAACACCGTGCGCGAGGGCAACGCCGCGCTGGACTCCGGCGTCAGCGAGCAGGTCGCCACGCACGCCGCCGCGGTGCGTGCGATGACGGGGGTGCTCGGAATCGACCCGCTGTCGCAGTTCGGCGAGAACGACGCCGCCGGCGACGCCTCGTCGAGGAGCGCGCTGGCCACCCTGGTGGAACGCCTGCTCGCCGACCGTGAGGAGGCACGCAGGCGGCGTGACTTCTCCCGCGCCGACGAGCTCCGCGATGTGCTGACCGACGCGGGAGTGTCGGTGGAGGACACCGCATACGGTCCGACGTGGACACTGAAAGACTCGAGCAAGGACATCTGATGGCAGGCAACTCACGGCGTCGCGGAGCGGTCCGCAAACCAGGCACGAAGAAGGGGCAGGTGGTCGGTTCCGGCGGGCAGAAGCCCAAGCGGCTGCAGGGTAAGGGACCGACCCCGAAGGCCGATATGCGGCCGGGTCATCCGGCTCAGCGGCGCGCAGAGGCCAAGGATCGCGCCGAGAAGTCGAAGGCCAAGAAGCCGGAAGGCCCCGACATCATCGCCGGGCGCAACCCCGTTGTGGAGGCGCTGCGTGCCGGTGTGCCGGGCAACGCGCTGTACGTGGCGTCCGGAGCTGATCCCGATGACCGGCTCACCACTGCCCTGCGGATGGCCGCCGACGCCGACATCGCCGTCCTCGAGGTCTCGCGCGGTGAGCTCGACCAGAAGACCGGCGGAGCGGTCCACCAGGGCATCGGCCTGGCCGTCCCGCCCTATGACTACGCCACACCGGAGGAGCTGCTGCGCGGCGCCAACGAGTCCGGGGACGCACCGCTGCTGGTGGCACTGGACGGGGTCACGGACCCGCGCAACCTGGGCGCGGTGATCCGGTCCAGTGCGGCGTTCGGGGCGCACGGGGTGCTGCTTCCCGGCCGCCGTAGCGCCGGGGTCACGGCCGTTACCTGGCGGACCAGCGCGGGAACCGCGGCGAGCACCCCCGTGGGTGTGGCGACGAACCTGACGCGACAGCTGCGCTCCTGGGCCTCCGAGGGCCTGATGATCGTCGGGTTGGACGCGGACGGCACCGTGGACACCGACGCGCTCGAGGTCGCCACCGAGCCGGTGGTGGTCGTGGTCGGCTCCGAGGGCAAGGGGTTGTCCCGGCTGGTCCGCGAGAACTGCGACGTGACCGTCTCCATCCCGATGGCCCCGGGTGTGGAGTCGCTCAACGCCTCCGTCGCCACCGGCGTCCTCCTCGCCGAGGTGGCGCGCCGCCGCCGAGCCGCCGGCCGCACCTGACGTTGTGCTGAATGACGCTTTCACTCCGCATAATGGACTGAAAGCGTCATTCAGCACACGGGACCGGCACCGCGCGGAGGGGGAAACGGGGCTCCGCTAGGGTCTACGTGCTGAGGCGCGTACAGGGGGCCAGGCATGTCGTTCGCATCACCACTGTTCCTGTGGTACTTCGTGCCCGCCGTGCTCGTCGCCGTCCTGGTCTGCCCCCGGAGCTGGCGCAACGCGGTCATCACCGCCGGCAGCCTGGTCTTCTACGCGGCAGGCGCTGGCTCGACAACATTGCTGCTGCTGTTCGCCCTTGTGGTCAACTTCCTGATCGGGCCGCTACTGGAACCGGACAGGTGGGACAGCAACCCGGCACGTCGCCGGTGGCTGCTGATCGGGGTACTCACGTTCAACGTCGCCATCCTGGGGATCTGGAAGTACGCAGGCTTCGCCACCGAGACCCTGGCGGGTTTCGCGCGACTGTTCGGTGCGGACTTTCCCGTCCTGCACATCGCGCTGCCGATCGCGATCTCCTTTTACACGTTCCACCACATCTCGTACGCCGTGGACGTCTACAGGGGAGAACGCCGCGCCGCGCGCAACCTCATCACCTTCGCCACGTACATCACGATGTTCCCGCAGCTGATCGCCGGACCGATCGTGCGCTACAGGGAGATCGCAGAGCAGCTGCCGCAACAGCGCCAGCACCGGCTCGATGACATCGCGGCGGGTTTCCCCCGCTTCGCACTGGGGCTGTGCAAGAAGGTCATCGTGGCCGACTCGCTGGCACCGGTTGCCGACGCCGCGTTCGCCACCCCCGGTGACGAGATGACCTTCGCCCTCGCCTGGGTCGGCGCGCTCGCCTACACCCTGCAGCTCTACTTCGACTTCTCCGGCTACTCCGACATGGCCATCGGGCTGGGCAGGATGTTCGGTTTCCGGCTGCCGGAGAACTTCGCGCGCCCCTACTCCTCGGTGACCGTGACGGAGTTCTGGCGGCGCTGGCACATGTCGCTCTCCCGGTGGTTCCGCGACTACGTCTACATCCCGCTCGGCGGTAACCGCGCCGGTGCCGTGCGCACCTACCGCAACCTGTGGATCGTGTTCATCCTGACCGGCCTGTGGCACGGCGCCGCATGGACGTTCGTCGTCTGGGGCGCCTATCACGGCGCGCTGCTGGTCACCGAGCGCAGACTCGGCCGCGACACCGCGCCGGCCGGCGCGGGCGCGCGAGCGGCCCGGCGGGCACTGACCATGGTGCTGGTCATCGTCGGGTGGGTCTTCTTCCGCGCGGAGGACCTGAGCACCGCACTCGTGATGCTCGGCCACATGCTCACCCCCGACCTGGCCGGGCTCAACGAGGCGGTCAGCACCGCGCTGACCAACCAGCGCCTGGTCATCCTGCTTGCCGCGATGATGAGCATGCTCCTGCCCGGCCACCCGGTGACGGGCCCCCTGATCGAGGCGTCGCGGTCGCGCCCCGCCGCAGTGCTGCGGACCAGCGTGATGACCGTCGGCCTGGGCTACGCAGCGGTACTCATCGCTGCCGGCACGTTCACGCCGTTCCTGTACTACCAGTTCTGACAGCCAGGTCGTGAACACCTGCCGATACTCGCCTAGCTGGCGCGCTGACCTGCGAGTGTCCGTTCTCGCCGGGTGGGTCCGTTGACCGTCATTGACCGGGGCTTGTTGTTGGAGGGTTGCTGTGGTTGCTCTGGCTGACGAGCCGAAGGTCGACGGTTCGACACCGCCCCTGGCCACCCTCGTCGTACCCGCTCTGGCGCAGGTCAGGGCGGGTTTCGCGGTCGGTTGCGATCACGGCGATGGCTGAGAGTGTCCGCTGTTGACCGCCAATTGCCGACGTTGGTTGCCCGTGGGTTGCCCGGCGCTCGAAGATCGATCTGGGTGAGGATTCCCTTGCGGACGTCTTCGCGAGTCGGTAACAGAAGTACCGATGAGTTCTAGTCACAGGGGCGGTCTACCTTGAAAGACTTGAGTAGTAGGAGGTGACCGTGCTGACTGAGCAGCAGCAGAGCGTCCAGACATATACGGATGGCTTCGCAACCGGAGACGGTGCTCAGATCGTCTCGTGCGTCAACGATGACCTCGTGTGGGAGTTCAATGGACCGAAGACCTCTGTCCTCTACCAAAGTCAGGGCGCCCAGCCAAGTGGGCTTCCGCCCATCCCAACAATTTCGAGTCGTTCAGGGGGTAGATCATGACGCAGCGGGTCCGAGTGCAGTGCTTCACCGTCACCAGTAACGGGATTGGCGCTGGAGAGGATCAGGACCACGAGCGCCCGTTCGGGCATGTGGACCCCAAGGATCTGATGGCCTGGCGTTTCGCGACCGGTACCTGGATGAACCATAGCGACGCCGGCACACGTGGGATCGATGATTACATCGAGCGCGACTATGCGCGCGGCATCGGAGCCGAGATCATGGGCCGGAACAAGTTCGGCCCCATCCGTGGCGAATGGCCAGATCACGAGTGGCAGGGCTGGTGGGGCGACGAGCCACCGTTTCATACGCCGGTGTTCGTTCTCACCCACTACCCGCGGCCGTCATTCACCCTTGCCGATACGACATTCCATTTCCTGCAAGCAAGCCCGCACGACGCACTGGAACAGGCGAAAACGGCCGCAGGCGACAACGACGTGCGCATTGGCGGCGGAGTAACGACCGTCCGCGCGTTCCTCGATGCCGGCCTCGTCGACGAGATGCACGTGGCTGTCGCCCCATACGAGGTCAGCCGTGGGCTGCAATTGTGGACTCACCCGGATGAGCTGACCGACCGATTCCACCTCGAACGCGTGCCGAGTTCGAGCGGAATCGTCCACCACTTCTTCTGGCGCCGATGAGCAGGTCGTAAGGTTTATCGGTAGTTGCCACACTTTCCCGTGCCCTTCGCCCTTGCCGATCCGTAGCGCCGTGTCGCCCGGCGCACGGGTGGCGGTTCGAGCACACACGAACCAGTGCACATGCCGCGCTCGGACGAGTACGGTCGAGACTCGGAGGTGCCGCATGTTCCCGGGTAACGGGCATATTTTCCGAACGTCGAACGAGCGCAACGCGCGTACGTTCCTGGCTGAGCGGGAGATGTTCGGCCCGAAGGCATCTCAGCGCCTGCCGGGCTCGCCTGCGGGCCGGGTCGCCTTCGTCGTTCTCGTGCTGCTAGCGGCTGTTGTGCTGGTTCTCGCGTTGGCCTGACGTCGGCGTCGTTCCCGCCCCTGCACAGCGCCGTCCGTCGCGTGGAGTCGCCTCGCCTCCCGGATGCCGCCGACCACCGATGAGTTCTCGCCTCCCGATCGGTCTGTACCGGTGACGTCGTTCGCGTACAGAGGAGGTAACGATGAGCACCAGGGGCTTCACGACGTGCCTGTGGTTCGACGACCAGGCCGAGGAGGCAGCCAACTTCTACACCTCGATCTTCCCCGACTCGAAGATCGGACGGGTCGCCCGCTACACCGAGGCCGGTCCCGGACCCGCGGGCTCGGTCGTGACCGTCGAGTTCGAGCTCAACGGCCAGAAGTTCGTCGGGCTCAACGGCGGTCCGCACTTCACCTTCAACGAGGCGATCTCGTTCCAGATCCGCTGCGACGACCAGGACGAGCTGGACTACTACTGGAACGCGCTCACCGAGGGTGGCACCGAGGTCCAGTGTGGCTGGCTGAAGGACAAGTACGGGGTGTCCTGGCAGGTCATCCCTGCCGTGCTCGAGGACATGGTCAGCGACCCCGACCCCGAGAAGGCCAAGCGCGCCACCGAGGCGATGCTCGGGATGACCAAGCTCGACATCGCGGCGCTGCAGAAGGCCTACGCGGGAAACTGAGCGCCCGGCCACGTCCCGCTCACGCGGTGGCGCGGTGGCGCGGTGGCTGGGCGAGCGCCGCGCGTCCTGGCGAGGCGCGCGAGCCACCGCGTCCGCACCTGTCTCGTCGGCTACCCGGGGCCGGTCAGGCGCAGCTACCGCAACAGCCGCAGCCCGGACCCGAGCACTTGCCACAACATCCACATCCACCCATGTGATCCTCCGTCACCGTACGTATACGGGCAACTGCCATATGCATACGAAACTACCTGTTGCCGGTAGCGCGCCCACACCGCTGGACGGGGGATCGGCGAGTACATACGGAGTCGCCGCGCGCCGCGTCCGCGGGCCGGACACGGTGACGAGCTTCCCGCCCGGCCGGTGCCGCCGCCGCGGTACTACGATCGCCGCATAGTCGGGCGGGACCTCGGGCTCGTGAGGATGCGACGAAGGAGCGCCAGGTGGACACCGATGCCATCCTCGCCGACCTCGCCGAGCACTGGCCGGTCTACGCCGCCATCCCGTTCATCGCCGCGCTGATCGGCTACGTCACCAAGCGCGTGGCGATCGAGATGATGTTCCGCCCGTTGAGGTTCGTCGGCATCAGACCCTTCCTGGGCTGGCAAGGGGTGCTGCCTGCCAACGCCGAGCGGATGGCTGCCATCGCCACCGAGACCCTCACCAAGGACCTGGTCGACCCGAAGGAGATCTTCGCTCGCCTCGATCCCGAACAGGTCGCCAAAGAGGTCGAGGGGCCGCTGCTCGAGGCGGTCGACGACGTCACGAGAGAGGTGATGGAGCAGTACCAGCCGCACGTGTGGGAGGCGTTGCCACCGAATGCCCGGCGGATGCTGCTGGCCAGGGTGCGCGCGCAGGCCCCCCGGTCGATCACCACGATCATGCGCCAGGTCGCGGACAACATCGAAGACGTCTTCGACCTCAAGCACATGGTGGTGACCAACCTGGCACGGGACAAGGCACTGCTGAACTCGTTGATCAGGGACATCTCGCGGACCGAGATGCGGTTCATCGCCAGGTCCGGCATCTACTTCGGTTTCGCGCTCGGCATCGTCCAGCTGTTCGTGTGGGCATCGACGAAGGAACCGCTCGTCATGCCTGCTGCCGGGTTCGTCATCGGCTGGGTCACCGACTGGCTCGCGCTGAAGATGATCTTCCTGCCGCGCGAGCCCAGGACGTTCCTCGGCGTCTACCGGTGGCAGGGCGTGTTCCAGAAGCGCCGCCACCAGGTCGCCGCCGACTACGGGGACATGATCGCCTCGCAGATCATCACCGTGCCCAACATCCTCGAGGCCGTCCTGCGCGGCCCGAAGTCGGACCGGCTCTTCGACATGATCCAGCGTGAGGTGCAACGCGCCATCGACGGCCAGGCGGGCGCCGTCAAACCGTTCGTGGCGTTCACCGTCGGCACGCGGCGTTTCCAGGACATGAAACGGGCCGCCGCTGCGAAGGCCATGGACCGGCTGCCGGAGACAGTGCACCACGCGGAGGAGTACGCCGTCGGAGCGTTGGACGTGCGTAACACCATCGTCGAACGGATGCGCGGGCTCGGCCCGCTGCAGTTCGAGGCCTTGCTCCGCCCGGCGTTTCGCCAGGACGAGTGGAAACTGATCATGGTCGGCGCCGTGATCGGCGGGTTCGTCGGCGAGCTGCAAGTGCTGCTGATGCTGCACTGACGCCCATGCGCGGGGTGGCATGCCGGTTCCGCCTGCGGGCCGGATACTGTCCTTCCTGCCAGTAGCACGGCGACACGGGGCGACAAGGGAGGCAGCGAGGTGCATGTCGACGCCGTCGTCACCGACCTCGCCGAGCACTGGCCGGTCTACGCCGCCATCCCGTTCATCGCCGCGCTGATCGGCTACGTCACCAACCGGGTGGCCGTCGAGATGATGTTCCGTCCCCTCGAGTTCACCGGCATCCGGCCGTTCCTCGGCTGGCAAGGGGTTGTGCCGCGGCACAGGGCACGCATCGCGGCGATCGCCGCCAACCTGCTGACCCGGAAGCTGATCGACCCCGGCGAGGTCATGGCCGCCGTCGACCCGCACCGGCTCACCAGGGAGATCGAGCAACCGCTGCTGCACGCGATCGATCACATCTGCCGCGACGTACTCGCCGAGACCCAGCCACAGGTGTGGGAGTCACTGCCGCAGGTGGCACAGGACCTGGTGGTCAAACAGGTACAGGCCGCCGCGCCCGCGATGGTCGCCGACCTCCTCGCGCAGCTCCGCGACAACGCGGGCGACGTGCTCGACCTCCAGCACATCGCCGTGGAGCGCCTCAGCCGTGAGCCCGGGGTGCTGGTGCGCATCCTGCGGGACATCTGCGCTCCGGAACTGGGCTACATCGCGCGTTCCGGCCTCTACTTCGGGTTCCTTTTCGGACTCGTCCAGTCCGTCGCCGTTGCGGTGACCAAGGAGCCGCTGATCATGCCGGCCATCGGATTCGCGATCGGGTCCGCAACCAACTGGCTTGCCATGACCATGGTGTTCCGCCCGAGCACGCCGGTCCGATTCGGACCCATACGCCTGCACGGACACTTCCATCGCAGGCAGGACCGGGTCGCGGCGGACTACGCCGGGGTGATCGCCCGCGAGGTGCTCACGACCGGCACGCTCATGCACGCCCTGCTGCGCGGGCCGCAGTCCGACCGGGTCTTCGTCATGCTGCACCGGGTCGCGGCCACGGCCGTCGCCGAGCACGCCGGCCAGGCACGTCCGGTGGCCACGCTTGCGATCGGTGAGCAACGCGCGCAGCGGATCGCCTACGCGGCCGCCACCGAGGCCATGGCGCGATTCGAGGACACGGCACGGCACGCGGAACGCTACCTCAGCGAGGCCGCCGACATCGCGGGGCTGGTCGAACGGCGCACCCGCCTGCTCGGCCCGCGAGACTACGAGGCGTTGCTCCGCCCGGCGTTTCGCCAGCACGAGTGGAAACTGATCGTCGCGGGCGGGGTCATCGGCGGGCTCATCGGTCAGCTGCAGGCGCTGCTGCTCCTGCCGTAGCGACTCCCTCCGGAGCGTCCGCCTCCTTCCGCTTGCGCACCCTGGCGCGCAGGTGTTCCACCAGCCTGCAGGACAGGTAGATGGCGAACGAGATCGCCGTGACGAACGCGCTGATCGGCACCCCGGGAGCAAGCGAAAGCACGATGCCCCCGAGCACCGCGAGCTCGGCGAAAGCGATCGCGAGCACGATGGCACGCGTGGGGCTGGACGTCACCCGGCAGGCCGCTGCCGCCGGTGTCACCAGCAAGGCCAGCACAAGCAGCATCCCGACCGTCTGCACCCCCAGCGCCGTCGCGATTCCGACGAGCACCGCGAACAGCGGAGTCAGCAACGACACCGGTACCCCGCGCGCCGCTGCCACGACCGGGTCCGCGCTCGCGAACAGCAGCGGCCGGTACAGCAGCGCGAGCACCCCGAGGACGGCCACCGTGCTCACCGCGTACACGGCGAGGTTGGTGCGGTCGATCGAGATGACCTGGCCGATGAACAGGCCCAGCTGCGTATGCGCGCGACCGGGGTACAGCCACAGCAGCAGCACGCCGACCCCGAGCCCGAACGCCAGGACGACGCCGATCACCGAGTCGCGCTCCGCGGACCTGCCGCCGAGAATGCCGAGCAGCAGCGCGGCGAGGACCGCCCCGGCGATCGCGCCATACTCGACGGCTATGCCGTCGAACACCATCCCCAGCAGCAGCGCGGCCGCTGCGCCGGTGAAGGCCAGCTCCGCCGTGCCGTGCACGGCGAACGCCATCCTGCGCATGACGATCAGCGGACCGAGCGCACCTGCCACCAGACCGAGCAGCGCGGATGCGAGCAGCGCGTGCCGCACGAAGTCCAGCCCGAGCAGGCGAAGGGTCAGCTCGATATCGAACAGGTTCTCCATCACAGCACCTGTTCCTCGACATGATGCGGCTCGTCCTCGCACAGCGCGACGTGCGCTCCGGCCACGTGGATCTGACCTGCCAACCGGACGACCTCGATCTTCGTTCCGTACAGACCGGACAGTGTCGCGGAGTTCATCACCTCGTCCGGCGTGCCGAGCCGGAAGTCGCCGTCGTGCAGGTAGAGCACCCGGTCGACATACGGCAGTACCGGGTTGATCTCGTGCGTGACGAACACAACCGCCGTGCCTGCGCTGCGCCTGCGGCGCTCGATGAGCTCACCGACCACGCCCTGGTGCGTCACGTCGAGGGAGAGCAGCGGCTCGTCGCACAGCAGCACGCTCGGCTCTCCCACGAGTGCCTGGGCCACGCGCAGGCGCTGCCGCTCCCCTCCGGAGAGGCGCGTGATCGGCTGCTCGGCGAAGGAGGTCGCGCCGACGGCCCGCACGGCCTCGGCCACCCGCCGTTCCCGCTCCCGCTTGCCGCGCAGTCCCAGACCCCACCGGTGGCCGTCGAGTCCGAGTCCCACGAGGTCGACCCCCCGGACGGCGGGCGCCTCCTCGGTCGTGCCCTGTTGGGGGACGTACCCGATCGCCGGGCCCCGCCTGCGATGCTGCAGGGCGGGGAACCGGACCGACCCCGCGGACAGGCTCAACTGCCCGAGCAGGACCTTGAGCAGGCTGCTCTTCCCCGACCCGTTGGGGCCGAGCACCGCAAGGAACTCGCCCGCACCGATGTCGAGGTCGAGGCCCGACCACAGGGACCGTTTCCCGAACGCCAGGCCCGCGTCCCGCATCTCAACCGCTGCTGCCGTCATTCCTCCACCGCTGTCGCCAGCGTGTCCAGCTGGTTCGATATCCATTCAGCGTAGTCCGAAACGCCGTCGGGCAACGTCTCGGTCATGTCAACGACCGGGATGCCCGCGCTCTCCGCCTCCGTCACGAGCTGGCGGGTGACGGGCGACTCGGTCTGCGGGTTGTTGATCACGACGTCGATGTCGCCGCTCTCCAGTGCCGTGAGCACCTCGTCTTGCACAGCGGCAGGCACGTCGGACTGCGTCTCGATGGCGTCTGTGAACTCGGTCGGGGTGATGTCCTCGGCTCCGGCCAGGTCCAGAAGGTACTCGGCGACCGGTTCGGTGGCCAGTACTGTCAGGTCGGGGTGTGCCTCGCCCAGCTCCGCCGCCTGCCCGGCGAGCTCGTCGAGCTCGGCACCGAACGCGGCTGCGTTCTCGGCGAACTCCTCCCGGTTCGCGGGCCGCAGCTCTCCCAGCTCATCGGCAACGGTCTCGGCAACGGTCCGGACGGTCTCGAGGTCGTAGAACACGTGCTCGTTCACGCGCAGGTCGTGGTGGTGCCCACCCTCGTCGTCGCCGTGCTCGTCCTCGTGCTCCTGGCCGTCCTCCCCGTGCTCACCGTCGTCCTCGTGCTCACCGTCGTCCTCGTGACCGTCCTCGTGCTCCTCGCCGTCCTCCTCGTCCGGGGCATGGCCGGACACCTCGAGGGCGTCCACCGCCACCACGCCGTCCTCCTGCTCGACGAACTGCTCGGCGAAGTGGTCGTATCCCCCACCGTTGTAGAGGAGGAGCCTGGACTCGGCGATGATCAGCCCGTCCTCCGGCGTGCTCTCGTAGGAGTGCAGGTCGAGCGCGGGATCGGTGATGATCGACGTGACCTCGACATGCTCACCCCCCACGGCGTCGAGCACGCTGCCCCACACGTCGGTGGACGCCGCGACCGGCACCGCGTCCCCGCCGGACTCCGCACCGGTCTCATCCGAGCCGCACGCCGCGACGGCGAGCGCGACCACGCTCACCGTCACGCCCGTGGCCCGTAAACGGCCTACGCGTTCACTCCTGGTCACCACTGCATACTCCATCGGTCCGGGTGCGCGCCGGTACCGCCCCGCCGGCCCGGCTACGCGCATTAATGGAAACGGTTGTCAATTCAGCGTACCTCATTCGGATGATGATGCCGAGGTGGCGCGACAGCCTGTGAGAGCGATCGCAATACTTGCCAGGTCACCGGCGCGGACCGGTCGCCACGGACGGCCGCCGAGGATCGCGCGGCGCCGTCACCCCCGGGCACCGGCGCCTGCACGGGCCAGCCGCTCGGCGAGAGCCGAAACGCGGGCGCGCAGCTCGGCGGGCTCGTGGATATCGAAATCCACGCCGAGTACGGCGATGTGCATGGCGGCGACGTCGAGCGAGTCCGCTCCCGCGACCAGCTCGCAGGTCTCGGTGTCGATGGCGGTCAGCACCGCGGCCTCGGCCGGAACGTGTTCAGCCAGCGTCGGGGCCGGGCCGTACAGCCGGACGCGCACGCGGTACCGGTACGGGCGGATCGAGATCGACTCGTGGACGTAGGCCTCCGCGTCCGGAGCCTCCACCGCGCTGAACCGCCGGCCCGTGGCCCGCGGCTCGGCTACGCGGTCCACCCGGAACGTACGCCAGTCCTGTCTGTCCACATCCCAGGCGAGCAGATACCACCTACGGCCGGCGAGGACCAGGCGGTACGGCTCGACGTGCCGGGAGGTGTCGACCCCGGCGCCGTCGCGGTAATGGAAACGCAGTGCCTCGGACCGGTGGCACGCCCCCGCGATCAGCGCGATGGTGGCGGTGTCGACGGTCGCACCGTGCGAGGTCACCGCCGAGGTCGTGGTGGCCACGGCGCTGACCCGGCTCCTGAGCCTGCCGGGAAGCAGCTGTTCCAGCTTGCCGAGCGCGCGCACCGACGAGTCGCGGTCGCCCGAGCCCGCTACGCCGGGCGCCGAGGCGAGGGCTACCGCCACGGCTACGGCCTCCTCCTCGTCCAGCAGGAGTGGCGGCATCCGGGCCCCCGGACCGAGCCGGTACCCGCCGTGCTCCCCGGAACGCCCCGTCACCGGGTAGCCGAGATCCCGCAGGCGGTTCATGTCCCGCCGCACCGTGCGGGGAGTGATACCGAGCTCGGCTGCCAGGTCGGCGCCCGACCACTCCTGCCTCGTCTGCAGGAGCGACAGCAACTGGAGCAACCGGGCAGCCGTGGTCTGCACGACACCATTCTGGCACCGATCGAGGACCGTAGCTGTCCGCAATCGCGTCTACCGTCCTCACCATGGACACCGACACGACATACCAGCTGCATCGCCAGCTCGACTGGCACTGGAAGGAACACCTGCGGCCGCGGCTGGACGGGCTCACCGACGAGGAGTACTTCTGGGAGCCGGTCCCTGGCTGCTGGAACGTACGGCCACGAGGCACGAGCCAGGCTCCGATCACAGGGGGAAGCGGCGAGTACACCATCGACTTCGCGTTCCCGGAGCCCGACCCACCACCCGTGACCACGATCGCCTGGCGGCTCGGCCACGTGATCGTGGGAGTGTTCGGGGTCCGGGCCGCATCGCACTTCGGTGGCCCGGCCGTGGACTACCAGAGCTTTACCTACGCGGGCAGCGCGCGGGAGGCGCTGCGTCAGCTCGACGAGGCGTACGCCGCATGGCAGGAGGGCGTACGCGGGCTCGACGGGGCCGCGCTCGCGGCACCCGTCGGCGAGGCCGAGGGCGAGTGGGCCGCGCGGCCGATGCTGGAGCTCGTACTGCACATCAACCGGGAGGCCATCCATCACGGAGCGGAGATCCTGCTGCTCCGGGACCTCTTCCGGCACCGACGAGGAGACATCGCATGAGCATGCAGATCACGTTCGACGCCAACGACCCGAGGGCTCTCGGTGCGTTCTGGGCCGAGATTCTCGGCTACAAGGAGCAACCGCCCCCGGAGGGCTTCGACAGCTGGGACACGTTCCTCGACTCCGTCGGCCTGCCCGCCGACGAGCGGGACAGGGCCTACGCCATCACCGATCCCGAAGGCCGCGGCCCTCGCGTGTTCCTGCAGAAGGTGCCCGAGCCGAAGAGCGCCAAGAACCGGGTGCACCTTGACGTCAACGTCTCGAACCATGCGGACCCGCTCGACGACCGCAAGGCCGCGGTCGCCACGGCTGTCGAGCGGGCGAGAGCGCTCGGGGCGACCAGGCTCCGTGAGGTCGACGAGGTCATCGGCTACTGCGTGGTCATGGCCGACCCCGAAGGCAACGAGTTCTGCCTCCAGTAGGAGGGAGCCGGCAGGCGGGACACACGTCCCCCGTCTGCCGGCTTGTGCATAACCCTATGGGAACGAATCACGTGGGTCTGGCTTCTGGAACTGCTTCTGAACCGTTACGGTTCCAGACATGAGCCGACCGATACGCACCAGACGGCAAGCGACACTGGCGTCGCTCGCCGCCGAGCTCGGCGTGTCACGCACCACCGTCTCCAACGCGTACAACCGGCCTGACCAGCTCTCCCCCGAACTACGCCGCCGGGTGCTGGAAACCGCGCGCCAGCTGGGTTACCCGGGGCCGGACCCGGTCGCTCGCTCCCTCCGCACCCGCAAGGCAGGTGCCGTCGGATTGCTGCTCACCGAGAACCTCTCCTACGCCTTCCGGGACCCCGTGGCGCTCGGGGTTCTCGAAGGTATCGCGCTGGCTTGTGAGGACTCCGGTACCGGACTGCAGCTGCTCCCGGCGGGCCCCGGCAACGAGGACGTCTCCACGGTGCACAAGGCCGGTGTGGACGGGTTCATCGTGTACTCCGTCCCGGACGACGACCCCCACCTCTCCGGCGTCCTGCAACGTCCCGTACCCACCGTGATCATCGACCAGCCGCTGATCGACGGCGTCGACCGCGTGGGTCCGGACGACGCCGCGGCCATGACAGCGATGGCCAACCACGTCGTCGAGCTCGGGCACCGCTCGATCGGCATACTGTGCATGCGGCTGTCACAGGACCGCAACGACGGGCCCGCGTCGATGCTGCGGCAGCACCAGGCGCACTACCACACCCAGCGCACCCGCCTCGACGCGCTGGCCACCACGTTCGGCAATGTGGGTGTCGAGTGGTCCACGGTCCCTGTCATCGAACGCTTCGACCACACGGTCGCGGACGGCGCGACCGCGGCGGCCGAGCTCCTCGACGCCAACCCCGAAGTCACCGCCCTGATCTGCACCTCGGACATTCTCGCGCTCGGGGCGCTCGAGGAAGCCCATCGCAGGGGGCTCCGCGTCCCGGCTGACCTCACCATCACCGGGTTCGACGGGATCGCCGACGCGCAACGGGCCGGGCTGACCACGGTGCACCAGCCCGTCCAGGACAAGGGGCACGCGGCGGGCAGCCTGCTGCTCAACCCCATCCGCAAGACCAGCACGGTGCCGGGCTCGACCCAGGTCATCACGCTGGACACCGAGCTGAAGATCGGCACGACGTCGGCGCAGCCGCGCACGACCGAGCAGCACTGGTTCGGCCCCTGACCGGACAGCACGGCACCGTCGCACGGCGTGTTCACGAGTCGGGTTATGCGCCGGTGAACATGACTTAGGTCTAAAACCGTTGCCGAGACGCGCGCAACGGACTGCAATAGTAGTCGAAGCCGTACCGGACAACAGCAACGTGGAGGAACTCCGGTGACAGCGACCGACGAGCTGCTCGCCCGCAGCGAGGCACGTACCAACCCCGGACCGGCAGAGGACTCCTCTCCCGTGCCCGCACTGCATGTGGCGATCGTGACGTGCATGGACACGCGCATCAGTGTCCCTGAGCTGTTCGGGCTGAACCGGGGTGAGGCGCACATCCTGCGTAACGCGGGCGGAGTCGTCACCGACGACACGATCCGCTCGCTCGCGCTGAGCCAGCGCAAGCTGCAGACCCGCGAGGTCGTCATCGTGCAGCACACCAGCTGCGGCCTCAACACGGTCACCGAGGACAGCTTCAAGGACGAGCTCGAAACCGACACCGGGCTACGCCCCACCTGGGCCGTGGAGGCATTCGGCGACGTGCACGACAGCGTCCGCCGTTCCCTGCAACGCGTCCGCCGCAGCGACTTCCTCCCGAACACCGACCTGGTGCGCGGGTTCGTCCTCGACGTGCACTCCGGGAAGCTCACCGAGGTCGGCTGACCGCCGCCGGCGACCGGCCGGAGCGCCGGCGGGCTTCAAGGGGAGCCCGGCTACCATCGCCCCTACCATGAGCATCGACACCGACACCCTCCTCGACTGGTACGACCACAGCGCGCGAGACCTACCCTGGCGCTCACCCGACTGCTCGGCATGGGGCGTCCTGGTCAGCGAGATCATGCTGCAGCAGACGCCGGTCGCCAGGGTGTCGCCGATCTGGCAGGAGTGGATGCATCGCTGGCCCGTGCCGTCGGCGCTCGCCGCCGCGAGCCAGGGCGAGGTGCTGCGAGCATGGGGCAAGCTCGGCTACCCGCGCCGGGCACTGCGGCTGCACGAGGCCGCGGCCGCCATCGCCGAGCAGCACGGTGACGTGGTCCCGCAGGACGTGCCCACGCTGGAAGCCCTGCCCGGCATCGGCACCTACACCGCCCGAGCGGTCGCCGCGTTCGCCTACGGCAGACGGGTTCCGGTCGTGGACACCAACGTCCGCAGGGTTGTCGCGCGGGCGGTACACGGGTCGGCGGACGCGGGACCATCGGCCAGCAAGGCCGACCTCGCCGATGTGGACGCGCTGCTGCCCACTCCGGACAGCCGCGCGGCCCGGTTCTCCGCAGCCCTGATGGAACTGGGTGCCCTGGTCTGCACGGCGCGCGCACCGCGCTGCCAGGACTGCCCGCTGCTGCCGGACTGCGCATGGCAACGCGCGGGCCGGCCCGCCTACGACGGTCCCGCGAAGCCGGTGCAGCGCTTCGCCGGTACCGACAGGCAGGTGCGCGGCCTGTTGCTCGACGTCCTGCGGGACACCGATGAGCCCGTTCCGAAAACTCGCCTCGACACGGTGTGGCCGCAGGACGGGCAGCGGGATCGGTGCCTGGACTCCCTGCTAGCCGATGGGCTGGTCGAACAGGTGGAGGACGGAAGGTTCGCCCTGCCAGGGGAGCAATGATGGGAACAGGCGCACGACGAACCCGCCGGTGGGTGCTGCGCGGTGGGGTCACCGCGACGGCGGTCGGCGCGACCGCGCTGCAGGTGCCTGCCGCGAGCGCGGCGGGCACCAACGCACGCGAACCAGCCGTGTACACCACCGAGCACTGGAAGGCCCGCGAGCCTGCGGAACCGGTCACGGTGCACGACCACCAGCCCACCTACATCGTCGTGCACCACACCGTGGAGCCGAACAACTCCGCGGACACCTCCCGCGGCAGTGCCTTCGACGTCTCCCGCGCCATCCAGAACTTCCACATGGACGGGCGCGGCTGGATCGACACCGGCCAGCAGTTCACAGCCAGCAAGGGCGGGTACCTCACCGAGGGACGCCACCGCAGCCTCGAGGTCGTGCGCGGCGGCAGGCGACACGTGCACGGCACCAACGTCGCCGAGCACAACCACGAGGTCGTCGGCATCGAGTGTGAGGGCGATTACCGGGACGAGGACGTACCGGAGCCGCTGTGGGACGCGCTGAGCGATCTCGTCACCTATATCGCGGACCGCTACGACATCGCGCCGGAGCTGATCAAGGGGCATCGCGACTTCAGCAGCACGCAGTGTCCCGGGGATGTCCTCTACGCCCGCCTCGACGAGCTACGGCAGGAGGTCGGCGACCGGCTGGGCAAGCCGGTGGGTAACCGGCCGGAATGGCCGCTGCTCCGGCAGGGCGACCAGGGCGAGGACGTGCGGACCGCCCAGCACCTGCTGCGCGCCAGGGGTGCCAGGGACGTGCAGCCGCACGGGATCTTCGACTCCGCGACACGTGATGCCGTCGCGGACCTCGCTCGCGAACACGGCACGCTGGACCGGTCCTGCTGCGGTAGCGCGCACGCCGACGAACCGGGCATGCTCGGCGCCGACCTGTGGCCGAGGCTGGTCACCGGCCGGCGCTCCACCGTGGAGTGGAAGGACCACCTGACCCGGTTGGCCCCGCGCTCCCGCTGAGGGCACGGCGCACGAACGCGAGCCCGGCACGACCACTCGGCAGGAGGCACGCAAGCGCTTGTCTCCTGCCGCCGCCGAACCGCACCGGCGGCTCGGCCGGCTTCGGGCACACCGGATCACCCAGGTACACGTGTACAGCGCCGGCCGGCGAGGCTATAATGGACAAGCGTTGTCGATGACTCCGTCAAGCGTGTTCATCACTTCGAGGAGCGTCGCTCCAGACCCCGGCGGCCACCGTATGTCAGTACGCGCTGACTCCGCCGGAGGTGTCGCATGATCATTCCCGACGTGCCTGCGCCGACCACGATGGCCCCGGTCTCGATGGTGTCCTGTGAGCAATGCACGAAACGACTCACGGCGGACGAGTACGTCGAGGTGACGGTACCCGACTCCGGCTACTTGCACCCTGACGACCCGGACCAGGACGGCCGCCGCGTCACCTACGCCTGCTCGACCGAACATGCCGAAGCGCTGGAGGAGAGAGGCACCACCGCGTGGGTCGATGAGCAACTCTGGGCGCGAAGAGTGCAACGCGTATCGACGTACTGGCGCACTCATCGCATGACCCTCGATCAGTTCGCCGCGCGCGCCGGCCTGACGTCCTCGCAGCTCAACCGGGCCCTGCGCTGGCGCATGGGCGTCCGGACCGACTCCCCTCAGCAGCCAACGCCGCGCCTCGCCCCGGCCAGGACGGTATCCGCACCGGCAGACACCTGAGCCGTGGGTCAACGGGGGTCCGGCGGCGTGCCCCTGCCGTAGCTTGCCAGCGGCTTCGGCACGGACACGCCACCGTAGGCGCTGAACACGCGAACGGGCGGGACCCGTCGATTCAACGGTGCCGCACACGGAACCGGGCCACCTCATCGGCCTGCACCCGGTCGTGGAGCACGGATCCGGCAAGACGCTGCAGACCCATATTGTGTGCACGGGCGTAGTCGCGCAGCAGACCGAAGGCGGTATCGACCTCGACATCGGCGCGCTCGGACACCACACCCTTGGCCTGCTCGATGGTGATCCGGCTGTTGAGCGCCCCCTGCAGTTGCTCGACGATAGTCTCGCTGCGGGCCAGCGCTCGTTGCTGCACGATCCCGATCGAGGCGACATCAGCCAGCGCCTGGGCGAGACGCGCGTCGTCGGCGGAAAGCTCGCCCGGGGTGGAGGAGAACATGTTCAGCGCGCCGACCCGGTGCTCGCGCAACCGCATCGGAACAGCGTATACCGCGTGAAATCCCTGCTTACCTGCTTCGGTGACGAACTCCGGCCACTTGTGCTCGTAGGTGGAGACATCGGTGACGGTGACCGGTGCGCCGGTGCGGAACGATTCCAGGCAGGGTCCAGACTGGTCCGCTTCGAGCTGGACCAGCTCCACGAGCCGAGCTTGCTCGTTGGACGAAGCCAGCAACCGCAGCGTGCCGCGCTCGTCGGTGAGTAGCAAGCCGGCCGCGTCGACCGGCAGCAGCTCCACGCAGTACCCGGCGAGGCGGTGCGCCAGGTCGATGACGTCGTAGTCGGCGACCATCGCGTGCGCCAGATCGGCGAACGTCAGCAGCAGCGCCTGATCCCGTTCGAGCGGCTGACCTAGCATGATGTCTCTCCTTGACGCTGTTTCATAGCGTATACGGTGTTCATTCGGGCATCAGCTCATCTCCGGTGAAGCGCAGCCGGCGTGCGACCACGTCGGCTCCGATCTCCTCCAACGACCGGCCGTGCCGGAAGGCATGGCCACGCAGCCGCACGAACGCCTCTTCGACGGAGGCCTCCAGCTGCGCGGAAACCATGCCGACAGCCTGGTGCACGTGCGGGTGATAGTCGACGACCGCCTCGGTCAGCCAGGACCGGTGACCGTTGCCGTCAATCTCCTTGGCCTGAGCTTGCAACAGCGCCAGCGTCACCGCTTCGGCAACGACAAGGGCGTTGACGACCTCATCCAGTGGACCTGCCCGGGACCGGTAGCACCCCAGCGCACCGAAGCTGATCGCGCCCAGCTGCAACGGGAAGGTGAACAGTGCCCGCACGTCGGTGGTTTCCACCGACTGGACGAACATCGGCCATCGCGAGCGTGCGTCCTCCGCGAGTACGTCCGGGACGAGCACCGGCTGGCCGTCTTCAACGGCCGATATGGATGGACCTTCACCCAGCTCGAACTGGAGGTCTTCCATCCGGTGCCCGATCGCGCCACTCGCCCCAAGCAAGACCCCGCCCCCTGCCTGATGTCCGCTCATCAGCGACACCCCCACTCCGTCGATCGGCAGCGCCCGGAGGCACGCGGCGCACAGCTGACCGGGAAGCGCGGACGGGTCGGGCACTTCGGCAACGATCTCCAGGAGAGTATCGGCGAGCCGCGCCCTATCCACCGTCATGGTATCCGTTCCGGTCGCGTGCGGTACCCGCCGACGACAAATCCGGAGCGAGATATCCGGGTTGGGGCGACATACTCGAACCTGCCTGGCTGGCTTCCATTGTATGCTTCACGCGACACCTCGACGAACCAGCACACGATTGGGTCGGTCTTGCCGAGGCGCGGGCGCCTGACGCGTGTCACCACGCCATCCAGCGGGGGCGGGCCGCCCGGCACCGGTGGTCCGGCTCGCACGGTTACGGCCGCGGTGCGCGCCATCGAACCACGACTCCCTGCACATGCCTATCAGAACAGGCGCCGGGGTCTGGGGCGTCACCTGAGTACCTGCGGTGGGCAGGCCTTGGGGCCGAAGTCTACGCAACTACTGTGCGGTAGTCACTCCGAGTGCTCCGGGCACCGGCAGTCCCCCCGTCACGCCGGCCCCGCGCTCCCGCTGAGGGCACGGCGCACGAACGGTTCGACTGCCGCGCGGTAGGCCTCCGGCGCGTCCTCGTGCACCAGGTGCCCCGTGCCCGGCACCCGGATATGCGTGCCGCCGCCGGGCACGCGCCGCGCGAGCTCCGCCTGCTGCCCCTCCGGCATCGCCGTGCGCTCCGCCTCGACCACCAGCACCGGGCAGTGAACTTCGTCGACATATCCCCAGTACTCGCGTTCGCCCCACTCGGCAGCGATCGCGTAGAGGTCGGACAGCTCGGCGATCAGGTGGTAGCCGTCCGCGCGTTCCTCCACGCACTCGGTGAAGTAGTCCCCGTAGGGTGTGAAGAACTGCCGCACGTGCGCGAGGGACTCGAACGGAACCGGCCAGGACTCGAACACCGGCCGCCACGTGTCCACCGTCCTGCCCCGCTGGTCGACCGCCATGTCCTCGACGACGACCGCGCGCACCAACTCGGGCGACCGCGCCGCCGCTACCAGCGCGTGCAGCCCACCCATCGAGTGACCGAGCACGACCGCCGGCCCGGCATCCACCTCGCGCAGCAGCTCATCCACATCGTCGGCGAAGTCCTCTGTCGAACACGGACCGGCTCGCTCGCTCCTGCCGTGTGCCCGCGCGTCCAGGCCCAGCACGCGGCCGTAGGGCAGCAGCCACTGCGCGACCTGCCACCAGGTGCGCGCGCGGCCCATCAGGCCGTGCAGCAGCAGGATGGGCGGTCCGGCGCCGCCGAACTCGACCAGATCGGTTCGCTCAGCCACGCGGGAAGACTAACCGCACCTCCCGCACGCCCAGTAAGGACCACCATGATTGGTCTGGACCCGTTTCGCCGCGCGCGCACCTTGCGGTGGCAGCGGCTGACCAAGTTCGCGCCCAGACATGACGATGACGTCAACCTCGTCACAGACTCCGGCCACTCCATCCCGCTGGATACGGTCCTGCCGTACGAGCGAGTCACCCGCAGCGGGCCGCCCCGCGAGCACGGCATCTCCCCCGAGGGCGTGGCTGTTTCCGTCGTCGACCCGGCCACGCTCGACGAGACCCACGCCGCCACCCGCGCCTGGTGCCGCCACCACCTCGGACGCGATGACTTCCAGTTCCCCTAATACCCGGCGCAGCGGGTAGGAGGTCACCAGGGACAACCAACGAACAGCCGGTCGAGCACCTGGCGCGCCAACTGTTCAACGAGCACGAAACGACCGCGATCATCACCTGGGAGTTGGCTCCGGAGTTCACGCGCAGCGAGTTCCGCGCCAAGGCCCAGCGACACGACGCTCACTCTGCCAGCCAGTCCCAGACCAGCCATCCGAAGACTCACAGTAGTTGTAGTGGATGTTCCAGAACGCGATCGCTGCTGAGCGGGCGTCCTCGCAGGAGAAGTCGCGGGCGTAGAGCAGCTCCTCAGCCAGAATGCGCTGATAGCGCTCCACCTTCCCGTTGTGCCGCGGCGTGTACGGCTTGGTTTTCGTATGCCTCGCCTGGTTGCCGACGATTCGAGCGAAGTCGCCAGAGCGGTAGCACGCACCGTTATCTGTGACGATCCGGTGGATGTGATGAATGCCGTGGGCTGCGAACCAGATCTTCGCTCGGGCCAGGAACGCCGCAGCGGTGGTTCCCTTCTCGTCACTGAGAGGCGCGGTGTAAGAGAGCCGGGAGAAGCCGTCGATTGCCGAATGCAGGTAGGTGTATCCGCGCTTCGCGCCAGCTGACTTCGCTGGCCCGGCGGCCTTGGCTTGATCGCTGTCACGGCCATGGATACGCCAACCTCCGCCGTGGGGGATCCGTCCGACCTTCTTCACGTCCAGGTGGACCATGTGCCCGGGCCAGCGGGCAGTGATCTTGCCTGGCTTGCGGTTGCTGTCTCCGCCGGGATCGATGAACCGGCGCCTGCCCAGGCCGAGTCTGGTCAGGTGCCGGGTCACGGTGCGGCGATTGATCGAGCAGTCCGGCATCACCGTGACGTCGCCACCGGTTGACCCACTTCGACGCGCAGGCTCGTGAGATTCCCGTCTCTGCTGCGACATGGGCGATCGGCCGGGTTTGACAGCGTCCGACGAGGCGACGTCGTCCCTCGATGGATAGAGGCGCGTTGGCGTGGAGCACAGCGTTTCCTATCGGCTACACGAGCTCGGTGGGCTCAGACGGTCGTGTTGCCTGAGCCCACCGACTTAGGGGCATGGTGTCGGGCACTACCGGAGCGGGATGTCGGCCCCGTACTCATCGCTGGGCCGGGGGCCGTGGATGCGCCGATCAGCTTCGGTGATGGCAACGTCGTTGATGCTCGCTTCGCGGCGCCGCATGAGGCCGTGCTCGTCGAACTCCCACAGTTCGTTGCCGTAACTGCGCCACCACTGGCCTTCTGCGTCGTGACACTCGTACTGGAAGCGGACGGCGATCCGATTCTCGCGGAAACCCCAGAGGCTCTTACGCAGTGCGTAGTCCAGTTCGCGCTCCCACTTCCGTGTCAAGAAAGCGACGATCTCCTCGCGGCCGCGGACGAACGTGTCCCGGTTCCGCCACGTCGAGTCAGGCGTGTAAGCCAGTGCCACCCGGTGCGGGTCGCGGGTGTTCCATGCATCCTCAGCCGCCTGGACCTTCTGCAGGGCCGTCTCCTGTGTGAACGGCGGGTACGGCGGACGATCTTCGGACATTGCATCCTCCTAACGTTGAGAACGTACGTTCTCTACCGATGTAGTCTACGATAGGGAACGTACGTTCTCAACGCCAAGGAGCCCGGATGCCAGCCCCGATCACCGAGGAACAGAGCCGACTGGACCGCGACGCCCTGCTCGATGCAGCAGAGAGGCTCTTCTACCAGCACGGCATCCAGGCTGTCGGCATGGATGAGGTCCGGGCAGCATCCGGTCTACCGCTGAAGCGGATCTACCGACTCTTCGCGGCGAAGGAGGACCTCGTGGTGGCGATGCTCAAACGTCGCGATCAGCGATGGAGAGCAAGCCTGACGGCCCATGTGGAGGCGGTCGTAGATCCCCGTGAGCGCGCACTCGCGATCTTCGACTGGCTTGCCGAGTGGTTCGCAGAACCCGGCTTCCGCGGTTGCGCATGGATCAATGCCCACGGCGAACTCGGACCCTCATCCGAGGCGGTACTAGCCGAAGTCCGGTCACACAAACAGGCATTCCACGACCAGATCGCGGAGTGGGTCCACGCCACCGGGCTGGCGGTAGTTGAACCGGTTTTCCTGCTCGCTGAAGGAGCCATCGTGACCGCCGGCATCAGTGGCGACCCCGCCCCAGCCCGCCATGCGCGCGCAGCCGCCGCGACGCTGCTCGGAACACATTGATTACCGCCACACCGTCAACAACCTCTCTGCCCGCAACACCTAGCCACCGATCATCGAACTCATTGAGTCGAACAACGCCTGCGCTGTCACGCCCCCGGCTACGTTCGTCGCGACCGAGTCCGAACGCTCACCGAGTGCCGCACCGATGCCGGGCACGCGGCGGGATAGCCGGTTGGGACCGGCCTCCGCTACAACGGGTTCCCGCCGGTGTAAGGGAGTTGCCCGCCTCAAGCGTCCACAGTGATGTGTCTATCAGCGCCATACTATCGTCATATTATGCTCTGACCTGCGACGATAACCCCTCACCATCCACAGTGGGGAAAGAAGATACAATGAGTCTCGTAACGAGAATACGCCAGCGGGCCACCCCGGCACGGTTGGCATCCATTCGGGGTGGCCCGCCTGACCAGAAACCGCGGAGGGTTCCGTGGCATCACATCGTGTGCCCGAGCGGGTCGCCGCTGCAGGCGCCTGCTCGCCCGTCCATGCTACCGCCCGGCTCGCCGCCGGGGTGTCCCCACGGTGACGGAGACACCCATGGTGGTCGTGTATGTGCTTGCTGCTCTCGCCGGGCTCGTCTCGGTGCTCGTGCGGGTCGAGACCGCGATCGCGATTGTCGCCGTGTGGGCCACGTTTGCCTCCGCGCCGAGGCGCCACGACCAGGCGGTGACGGTGCTCGACCGGTTGCTGCGCGTCGGGCGCCGTCACCGGTGAGCGCCTCGGGCGGGTCAGCGGTAGATCTCGCGGCGGTGCCCGAGGTCGACGACGACGATCAGCAGCACCTGGTCGTGGACCTCGTAGATGATGCGGTAGGCACCGACGCGGATGCGCCACACGTTGTCGGTGCCGGACAGTTTCACGCAGCCGTGCGGGCGCGGGTTGTCGGCCAGCGCGTCGATAGCGGCCATGGCGCGGCGGCGCACGGGCTTGTCCAGCACGTCGAGCGCCTTGGCCGCCCGGCGTGACAGCTCGATGCGGTAGGTCACCGCGTGCCCTCGGATTCGGCCAGGTACTGGTCCCAGGAGATGACCTCGTCCTCCCCGGCGGCGATGCGGTCCTTGGCCTCGGCCGCGCGGCGGGCCCAGTACTCGTCTTCCATGTGCTCGTAGTTGGCGGCGATGTCGGCGGGCATCAGCGCGGCCACCCGCTCGCCGCGCCGGGTGAGGTAGACGAACCGGTCGTCGTGGGCCACGGCGTCGACGAGATCGGCGAGCTTGTTGCGCGCCTCGGTCACGGGCACCTCGACGACGCCGGACGCGGGATCGGTCGGTGTGTCACTCATACCCATAACGTACAGAGTTACTGGTATGTACACCACAGACAGCACGGCGTGACTGTCCGCCGGGTGCGCTTGGGCTCCGGCCCCGGTCGAACTCGGCAGTACGGGTCTGCGGTACTCCGATGTCGTGGGCCAGGCGGTATCGCTAGCAACCGTTGACCCCTCGGCTCAGCACGCAAGGCTCAGTAGAGGATCCCCGAGCGCTCAGAAGTCGCGCGCGCTCTCGGTGCCCGCTGACGAGTCGAACCGGCGCAGGTGAATGCGCCGGCGAAGCCGAATCGCGGGCCGGATCCCGAGTTGCACGCTGCCCACGACGAACAGCCACGTGCCGACAATGACAAGACTCTCGAATAGGAAGAACACACTGCCGATTGCGAACCATACCGCGATCAGGAAGTCGTTCAGGATACTGGCGAACTCGTAGCGCCTGCGGACGATGAGTTCCTCGTGCCCGATGTGCAGGACGAGGGTACTCGAATCGGATTGGTCAGAAGTACTCATCCACCAATTCTGGTACAAGCTCGACTCTGAAGCTCCCGCCGAACGGGGAACCCCCACTGAGGCAACGCCCGCAGCCGTGCCCGGACACGGCTCAACCCCGCGCCGACTCATCCTCCGTGCTTGTCATTCCGCCATCATATCCAGCGTCGGTCACCAACTCACGCTGATCCGTCGGATATTCCGGCGCGCCGGTGGGTGATGGTTCGCTGTATCACCCACCCGATCCTGTCGGGGTGGCCGCTACCGTGACGCGCATGACGACGAGGGCGCGCACCCGCCGTCACTGGTTCGGTTCCTGGCTGGACTGGCGCCGTGACGGGGACGGCGGCTGGATCGGGTGGCACGCTGGACGCGGCTACCAGCTCATCCAGATCGGCCGGGAGCAGGCCCAGGCGTACGGCGGCGGGATGCGGCTGGGCTGGTGCTTCGCGGTACATCCCGACTTGCCCACCGAGGTGGATCCACACGAGGTCGACCGGCCCGGGCCCGGGCTGGGCAGCACGCTCGCCGCCGCACGGGCGATCGGGCAGGCCGTCGCACGACACACACGCGGTGACCGGAAACGCCCAGAGCCGGACCGGAAGGGGATGGACGAGGGTCGTGCCAATCTGGACCTGACCGCGCTTCGGAGATGTCCGCTACGGTTTCGTCCACCATGAGCGTCGACGATGCGCAGCCGGACGAGCGGTCACCTCACCGGGACCGCGCCCCAGCTCGGGGCAAGGACCGTCTCACGCGATGTGCCGACTCCAGAAATCGTCGTCCGCCCAGCCCTCGGGAACGCCCATCCCGGCCAGGTTCATCTGTGGACGGGTGCTGAGTAGCTCATGGAGCCGTCGTGCCCAGCCGCTGCGTGGCGACACCGAGTCGAGCACGGACTGCAGCGACACCAGGACCGGGTAGAGACGCTTCCTCGACCGCTCCGGCAGGGCGTCCGTTCCCTTCAGCCATGAGATCGCAGGCGTGGTCGGGATTGCCGGGTAGACGCCGAGGCCGACGTTCCACAGCCGCCCGTGATCCGCGCAGCTGCTCGTCGCAGGTGTCCCGGACGATTCTCAGGAGCCTGACGTGCTTGCCGTGGTCCCGGAAGTGCGACGCGTCGATGTACCAGTGCGGGTCGCCGTAGGTCGTAGACATGTGGTCGGTGAGAGCCGCGCGCGCGGCGATCTCGACGCGTTCCAGGGCGTCCATGACCAGCAGCCTCAACGTGCGGTCGAAGACGTAGAGGTCGAGCACGTCGTCGAACGCCGCGCCCGCACGAAAGAAGTGATCGGGCCGTCCCTGCTGAAAGGGGATCGTGTACGGCGCGAGCCGGTAGTAGCCTATGTGCCGCAGATACCGCCTGGCCCTGTCCGGATCGGGCACCTCCAGGCCACGCTCAGCGAGGCGATCCACAAGCCCGTCCAGGCTCAGCGCTGGCTTGTCATAAGAGAGCGAACCGCGCGGCCGCAGCGATCGAGACATTCGGAGCTCTCCTGGCCCGTGGCAGAGAAAAATCCCCCAAGTGCGCATCGTGGAGAGGCGTGGGGGATGTAGTGGAACCGGGATATCACGATCTGTGCGTGGTGTCCGCCAGGGCGCTTGTTCCCCCAGTTCACCCCGTCCAAGATGGCGCGCCCCGGTACGGACACCGCACGCCCACGGACCGCGTATCACCTGGTGATAACTGTCGGTGCAGCTCCTTACCGTCCCGGCATGGCTGATCAGGTAGGTGGCCCCGACGACGGTCATAGCCCGAGTGTGTTCCGCCGCCACGCGGGTTACGTGGTGACCGGATGGCACACTATCCGATTGCGGCGTCGGAATTCTGCTCGTCCATGGCGGCGCCCTGGAATTCATGTACCGATCCGATACCAGACCCGACGACCCTCCCCGTGAAACCGAGTTGCACCAGTGATCGGCCACGCAGCCTATCGAGGCATGTACACCACCTCGCCTAACCCCGGCGCGCTGCCGCGCACTCCGGACAGGCCATCCCCGTTCCGCGACCACCAGGCAGGACGGCACACTGGTCACATGGCTGTCGTAAAGATCAACGCAATCGAGGTCCCCGAAGGCTCCGGTGCCGAGCTGGAACGCCGGTTCGCCGAGCGCGCCCGGACCGTCGACTCCGCTCCCGGCTTCCTCGGCTTCGAGCTGCTGCGCCCCACCGGCAACGAGCAACGGTACTTCGTCTACACCAAGTGGGAGACCGAGGAGGACTTCCAGAACTGGGCGAACGGCCCCGCGAAGGAAGCCCACGCAGGTGAGGCCCGCGAGCCGGTCGCCACCGGTGCGAGCCTCCTGGAGTTCGACGTGGTGCTGCGCAGCGAGCCCACCAGTGCGGGAGGGGCCGGCTCGGCAGGCGACGCGGACGCTTCCTGAACGCCGATGGCGAACGAGTACTCTCGCGCCGCCGAGGTGATCGCCGGCGCCGACGGGCTGCTCGTCTGTGCGGGCGCAGGCATGGGTGTGGACTCGGGGCTGCCCGACTTCCGGGGCAACGAGGGGTTCTGGCGGGCCTACCCGCCCTATGCCCGGCTCGGCCTCGAGTTCACCGACCTCGCCGATCCGGAGCATTTCCACACCGATCCCGAGTTCGCGTGGGGCTTCTACGGGCACCGGTTGGACCTGTACCGCCGTACGGAACCGCACCGTGGGTTCACCCTGCTGCGCGAGTGGGGTGAGCGCACGGGTGGTGGCGTGCGGGTGTTCACCTCGAACGTCGACGGGCAGTTCCAGCGCGCGGGTTTCAGCGACGTCTGCGAGGCGCACGGGTCGATCCACCACCTGCAGTGTCTCGCAGGCTGTGCCGGGAGGACGTGGCCGAGCGACGGCGACGCGGTCACGGTGGACCCGGACACGATGCGCGCGCGGCCGCCGCTGCCGGAATGCCCGCGGTGTGGCTCGACGGCCCGCCCCAACATCCTGATGTTCGGCGACGCCGACTGGATCGGTGATCGTAGCCAGGAGCAGCTGAACGAGCTGCGCGCCTGGCAGCGCGAGCGCCGGGCACTGGTCGTGGTGGAGCTCGGCGCGGGCTCCGCGGTACCGACCGTGCGCCGTTACGCCGAGGCGACCACCGCCACATCCGGCGCGCTGATCCGCATCAACCCCCGGGAGCCCCAGATCCCCGGGGAGCGGGGTGTATCAATAGCCACCGGCGCCCTCGAGGCACTGGACGCGATCGACAGCCACCTGCGCGGGCAGGCCGGTGGCGAGGCTACTCCCCGCGCAGCCGACCGGTGAAGGCGCGCCACGCGGACAACGGCACGGTCACGATGCCACCATCGCGTTCCTTGGTGTCGCGGACCAGCACCCGCTCGTGCTGCGCCGCCACCTCGACGCACGCGCCCCCGTTCGAGTTCGACCGTGACGACTTGCGCCACCTCAACTCGTCCATTGCTCCGCCACTTCCCGTATCAGTTCAGCCGACTGCCTTCTCGGCAGGGCCTCGGCGCGTATCAGGTCCCATCGACGTTTCATGGCCGAGATTACATCCGGGCTGTCCAGCACGAAACCACGGGCCGGGGTGTCGACGTAGACATACTCCCGACCGTCGAGCACGGCCATGCCGAACGACCCGTCCAGATGCAGGTGGGTTCCGCAGTCGATCGGCACCACCTGCACCACGAAGGACTCGGCTACAGCCTCAATACGTTCCAGCTGCGCGCGCATCCCCTGGGGATCGGTCATCGGATAGCGCAACGCGCGCTCGTCCAGCAGTACGACCAGCTCCGGCGGGGACGGCGTCGCGCGGGTCAGGATCTGCTGGCGCTCCATACGCGCAGCGAGCTTGCTCTCGTCGCCGTTGAGCAATTCATGCGCATAGCCCTCTGCTTGCAACAAGCCCGGGACGAGAAGTAACTCGTACCACCAGATGGCTGTCGCCTCTTGCTCGATGTCGTACCAGGAGCGGAACCACTCAGGCAGGCCCGCCTGGGTGAGCAGGTGATCCCTGATCCTGCCGAGGAGCCCGTCGGTGGCCAGTGCGCGGTCGACACCCTCCGCGAAGGCCTGGCTCGGTGCCTTGTTCCCGCACTCGACCTTCTCGATCAGCGATGTCGAGAAGTTGATCTCCTCGGCGAGCTTCTCCCTGCTCCAGCCGAAGCCTTCCCTGGCACGCCGGAGTTCGCTTGCGAACAGGCTCATCGATGCCCCACCTCATCTCACGCCAGGACGCGTGCGTCCACGGATGACTCCGGAGCGTAGCCGATCCGATACCCGGCGCACAGCAACGGGGCCGGTCCTTGTGGATAAGGACCGGCCCCGTGAACTACTGGTCGTGACGGTTTACGACTCCGACTCGCCGCTGCTCTCGCTGCCACCTTCGCCACCGGTGGCCGCGACGTCCACCGGCGGGGCGTCCGGCACGTCAGCCGGCCTCGACTCCCCGCGGAAGACGAAGTAGGCGTCCTCGTGCCGCTCGGTTTCCTCGTCGAAGTTCTCCACATCCACCACGATGATCTGGCCGGACTCGATCTCCCCGAACAGGATCTTCTCGGAGAGCTGGTCCTCGATCTCGTGCTGGATCGTGCGCCGCAACGGCCGCGCACCGAGTACCGGATCGAACCCGCGCTTGGCGACGACCTTCTTGGCTCGATCGGTCAGCTCCAGCGCCATGTCCTTCTTCTTCAACTGCGTCTCGACCCGCTCGGTCATCAGGTCGACCATCTCGATGATCTGTTCCCGCGTGAGCTGGTGGAACACGATTACGTCGTCGATACGGTTGAGGAACTCCGGCCGGAAATGCTTCTTCATTTCCTCGTTGACCTTCTGCTTCATCTTGTCGTACCGGGTTTCCTCGTCCCCGCCGGAGGAGAAGCCCAGGCTCACCGACTTGGAGATGTCCTGGGTACCCAGGTTCGACGTGAAGATGAGCACGGTGTTCTTGAAGTCGACGGTGCGGCCCTGACCATCGGTGAGCCTGCCGTCCTCGAGCACCTGCAACAGCGTGTTGTAGATCTCCTGGTGCGCCTTCTCGATCTCGTCGAAGAGCACCACGGAGAACGGCTTGCGGCGCACCTTCTCGGTGAGCTGACCGCCCTCCTCGTAACCGACGTAGCCCGGGGGAGCACCGAACAGCCGCGACGCGGTGTAGCGGTCGTGGAACTCGCCCATGTCGATCTGGATGAGCGCGTCGTCCTCGCCGAACAGGAAGTTGGCCAGCGCCTTGGACAGCTCCGTCTTCCCGACACCCGAAGGTCCGGCGAAGATGAACGACCCGGAGGGGCGCTTCGGGTCCTTCAGCCCGGCGCGGGTACGCCGGATCGCCTGGGACACCGCCGCGACCGCGTCGTCCTGGCCGATGATCCGCTTGTGCAGCTCATCCTCCATGCGGAGCAGGCGCGTGGTCTCCTCCTCGGTGAGCTTGAAGACCGGGATCCCGGTCCAGTGCGCGAGCACCTCGGCGATCTGCTCGTCATCGACCTCGGTGACGACGTCCAGGTCACCGTCCTTCCACTGCTTCTCCCGCTCGGACTTCTGGCCGAGCAGCGTCTTCTCCTCGTCCCGCAGGGACGCGGCGCGCTCGAAGTCCTGCGCGTCGATCGCCGACTCCTTGTCCCTGCGCACATCGGCGATCTTCTCGTCGAACTCGCGCAGGTCCGGCGGAGCGGTCATCCTGCGGATCCGCATCCGCGCACCCGCCTCGTCGATCAGGTCGATCGCCTTGTCCGGCAGGTACCGGTCGTTGATGTAGCGATCCGCCAGCGTCGAGGCCGCGACCAGCGCGGAGTCGGTGATCGACACCCTGTGGTGGGCCTCGTACCGGTCCCGCAGGCCCTTCAGGATCTCGATGGTGTGCTCCAGCGAGGGCTCGCCCACCTGGATGGGCTGGAAGCGACGCTCCAGCGCGGCGTCCTTCTCGACGTGCTTCTTGTACTCCTCGAGCGTGGTCGCGCCGATCGTCTGCAGCTCACCGCGTGCCAGCATCGGCTTGAGGATGCTCGCCGCGTCGATCGCGCCCTCGGCCGCACCGGCGCCGACGAGGGTGTGCAGCTCGTCGATGAACAGGATGATGTCCCCGCGAGTCTTGATCTCCTTGAGTACCTTCTTCAAGCGCTCCTCGAAGTCACCGCGGTAACGCGAGCCCGCGACCAGCGAACCCAGGTCGAGGGTGTAGAGCTGCTTCTCCTTGAGCGTCTCCGGCACCTCGCCCTTGACGATCGACTGGGCCAGACCCTCGACGACGGCCGTCTTGCCGACACCGGCCTCGCCGACCAGCACCGGGTTGTTCTTGGTCCGGCGGGACAGCACCTGCATGACCCGCTCGATCTCGCTGTTGCGGCCGATGACCGGGTCCAGCTTGCCTTCCCTGGCGGACTGGGTCAGGTTGCGCCCGAACTGGTCCAGCACCAGCGAGGAGGACGGTGTCCCCTCTCCACGGCCGGCACCCGCCTCGGCGGGCTCCTTGCCCTGGTAGCCGGACAGAAGCTGCAACACCTGCTGGCGGACCCTGTTGAGGTCGGCGCCCAGCTTCACCAGTACCTGCGCGGCGACACCCTCGCCCTCGCGGATCAGCCCGAGCAGGATGTGCTCGGTGCCGATGTAGTTGTGGCCGAGCTGCAACGCCTCGCGCAGGGACAGCTCCAGTACCTTCTTGGCACGCGGTGTGAACGGGATGTGCCCGCTCGGCGCCTGCTGACCCTGCCCGATGATCTCTTCGACCTGCTGGCGTACACCCTCGAGCGCGATCCCCAAGGACTCGAGCGCCTTGGCAGCGACACCTTCACCCTCGTGGATCAGACCCAGAAGGATGTGCTCGGTGCCGATGTAGTTGTGGTTGAGCATCCTGGCTTCTTCCTGGGCCAGGACAACCACCCGCCTCGCGCGGTCGGTGAACCTCTCGAACATTCCCACTCCCTCGACTGCTGCGTCGGCGGTGATGATGTCATCGTGCTCGGCGGGCTGCCCAGCGCGACTTATTCAGCACCGTAAGACCACTGTAGTAGCCATCCCCTGCCGGTTGGGTAACCACTACGAGGCTTTCCACCCGGGAAGCCCGCTAACGGCTTTCCTCGGGCCATTACTTCAGTCCACCACGTCGCCGCAGGCAGCGCACCCGCACGACGACATCCCGGGTGGAATCACCAGATCCGCTGGTCACACTCCACACAACGCGCGCGACCGTGCTGAGGGTTCCCGTATCGACCCCGTGTCCGCTCAGCGCGAACGGCCCTCCGGTCGGGTGAGTCGCACCGGCGGTATCAGCCATCAAGCGGAGCGATTAACCCGACGTGACGAATGACATCCCCGCGATCCGACTCCAGTACGTTAAAGTTAGGCACACCTAAGCACTCGAATGGACGCCGGAAGGGCAGTGGAGGTGGTCATGCCTGCACCGTTGCCGGTCAGTCGTGCCGCACGGGACCTTCCGGAGTCGATCTCCCGAGTCAACCAGCGTCAAGAGCTCGTGCACATCACGCTGGACACGCCGACGCCGGGCCGCCGAGGGCAGCGGGAATGGCAGCAGTGCGCCGACCTGCTCGCCCATCCGGACGGGCTCGCCACCTGGCGTGAGGTCGCGGCGGAATGGCTGCTGGCCGAGTACGGCGAAGCCCCGCACCAGACGGTGGCCGCGGGCGTCCGCTCCTGGTACCTCCAGGTGCCCGCGTATCTCGCCACGCTGCTGTTCCATCACGAGCGCCGCGTGCCCTCGCTGCGGCCGGAGGACCTGTCATTCCGGATCGCCGCACGCGGCAAGCCGGAGCCCGCCGGTATCGCCGTGGCGAACCGGGCCTTCGCCTGCCTGCCGGACGACCCGGCCGCGGGCTCGAGCGAGGCATTCGTCGTCGACTCCGAGGACCGGCTCGTCCAGCTGCTGCGCGCCCGGTACGTGGCGCACGCCGCGCGCTTCGTGCGCGCCTACCAGCCGACCGTGCGATTCGGCGCCCGCAACCTGTGGGGGGCTGCCACCGACGCGCTCGACGTCGGCATGTGGCGAGCAGGCAAGCAGAACGGTGACGAAGGGGCCGGGGTAACGGACGCGGAGTTGCTGCTTCGCGACTGTTCCGGCCCGTTCACCTCGGCGTCGACCCTGCATCCGGCCACGGACGAGCACGGCCGTCTCGGTTGGACACGGCGCAAGGAGTCGTGCTGCTTTCACTACATGCTCAGCGAGGGCAAAGGTCCCTGCCGGACGTGCCCCCGCGTCATCCCCCCGCTGTAGTGCACCGCGTCCGGAGGGCTGTTCACACCTCGCCGGGCGCGGCCCGGCAGCCGTACTCGCCGCTCACGAGTTGCCGCTCACGAGTGGCACAGCCGCGGCCTTCGCCCGGCGAGTTGCGAATAACCCTCCGGCGCTCCCGGGAAGGGGAGGTGTCACTTCCGCTTGTGGTAAGCGTCCACGACCTCGCTGGGAATGCGGCCACGGTCCGAGACGGTATATCCGTTCTTCCGCGCCCATGCCCGAATCGCCTGGTTCTGTTCCCTATCCACCGACGCGGAACGGCTCGATGCGGCACTGCTCTTTGTTCCCGCCTTCTTCCGGCCACCAGAACGCCGGGCGTGCTCGATGTATTGCGCCAGGGCGTCGCGCAGCTCCTCGGCATTCTCACCCGACAAGTCGATCTGGTAGGTAACTCCGTCCAAACCGAACTCGACAGTCTCTTCAGCCTCGCCACCATCCAAATCATCGATGAGTGACACGAGCACCTTCTGGGCCATTCGTTCCCTCCAGCCTAGGAATGATCAGAACCTTCGTGTATGCACGTGCGACCTCACCCACGGCAGTGGCAACAGCACGGCAACACATTAATACTCTAATTCCATGCTAAACGCAAACCGACAGCGGGTCCGACAACTTCGCTTCGCCATTCGCCTCCACCACGCACCGTTTCCTGTCACGGGGTTTCGACCCCTCGATCCGCGACCGGCCTCCCCATTCATATGTCGGGCTATTCGCCACAGTCGGCTCACCACGCATCACCAGCGACCCGCTGTCCCCGGCCGTGAGCCGCCCTTCGGGCTGCCCCGTTCGCCGGCCCGTGAATAGCCCTCGGGTAAGAGCGTTCAATGCCGACACATTCATCGCGTGCCGTATCCCGGCCCACCCCGAACGTGATGCCGCCGGATTGTCCGCAGCCGGTGACCGTGCGGCCCAGGCAACCAACCACACCACGCATAGCACCCCATGAGGTCGATCCGGTGGCTCACCGGATTGTGAATAACCTTCCGGCCCCACCCGGCCAACAGATCATACGACCCGGAAAAGAACGCGGAACGCGCGGGTCGGATACCGCCTGCACCGGCACGCACCACCACCTGCCCTCATAACGCGCCGGTCATTCACGAAGCCTACGTGCGGGGATCGCGCGAAGAATCCGCGGGCGCGCTGCACCACGATTGAAGGGCGCGGATGAGGGGCGAAAGGACGACGACAGGCAGCGGCCAACAATCCTCGCCGGGCGATGAGACGGCGGTGAATACCGCCGCCGGCAACGCCCCAGGCCATTCACGAGCAGCCACACGAGGTGCCGCGCGGAATGTATGACACGGAGCCCGGCCGTGGAAGGCGGCGGGTGACAGGCGGAAGAGTCGCCGCGGCCGACAACGGATACCGCCCCGGCACCCCGTCAAGAATATCCCGGTACGGGAACAACCCGGGATCTGTTCGCATCAATCCGTCGGTGCGATGGCCGTCGGCGAACTCGACCGCGGATACCCGAGGGCATTCCTCGTCCCTGCGGCTGCCCCGACCGGCGATCCGTGCTCGGCCGACCAGCGCCGCAGGGGCCGGATCCTCACCGCACGTTGCGCTCGTAGGCCAGCCGTAGTCCCGCCATCGTCAGATCCGGCCGGTGTTCGGTGACCGAGCCACACTCGCCGATCATCAGTGGGGCGAGCCCGCCGGTGGCGATCACCGCGACATCCTCGGCGGTGAACTGAGTATCCGCGCACAACTCGTGCTGGAATCGGCGCACCAGCCCGTCCACCTGCCCGGCGAACCCGTACAGGATCCCGGACTGCAAGCACTCCACTGTGGTCTTTCCGATGACCGAACGCGGCGGCACCAGCTCCACCTCGCGCAGTGCCGACGCCCGCGAAGCCAGGGCGTCGAGTGAGATCTCCACACCCGGTGCGAACGCGCCTCCCAGGAACTCACCCCGCGCCGAGACGGCGTCGACGACCGTGGAGGTCCCGAAGTCCACGACGACGCACGGCCCGCCGTACAGCTCGTGCGCAGCGACCGCGTTGGCGATCCGGTCGGGGCCGACCTCCTTGGGGTTGTCGACGCGCAACGGCAGCCCGGTCCGCACACCGGGCTCGATGATCACTGTTGGTACCAGCTCGTAGTACCGCGCGAACATCACCCGCAGCTCCCGCAACACGGACGGCACCGTGGACAGCGCGCAGATGCCGGTCACAGTGTCCGCGTTCTCCGCGAGCATGCCCCGTACGGACAGCGCGAGCTCGTCCGCGGTTACCCGGGTGTCGGTACGCATACGCCAGTCACTGACGAGCTCGGCGGATGCTCCCCTGCCGGTGTACAGGCCAATGACGATGTTGGTGTTACCGACATCCACGGTAAGCAGCATGGTTACCGAGCCACGCCTAGCTGTGTGCGTACACCGCGGTGCCCGGCCGCGTGATCGGTGTAGCCCCGCTGACCAGCCCGGATCCCTCCGGCGCGTGCCCGGGGTCACCACCGGTGTGCTCGATGCGGTTGTCGCCGTCCACGAAGAGCACTCTCGGCTGGTAGGTGACGGCTTCCGCGTCGTCCATCTGCCCGTAGGAGATCAGGATGACCAGGTCGCCAGGGTGGACCAGGTGGGCGGCCGCGCCGTTGATCCCGAGGACCCCGCTGTCGGCCTCGCCGGGGATGACGTAGGTCTCCAGGCGCGCTCCGTTGGTGATGTCCACGATCGTGACCTGCTCTCCTGGCAGCAGGTCGGCCGCGCGCATCAGTGTCTCGTCCACGGTCACGGAACCGACGTAGTGCAGGTCGGCCTGCGTGACGGTCGCACGGTGGATCTTCGACTTCAGCATGGTGCGGTACATGGTGGGAACTCCTGGATACGGGTGCCTGGGGCGTCAGATCGGGTCACCGATGACGAGTCCTGCGTTGTCGATCAGCCGGGTGCCACCCACCCGGGCGGCGATCAGCAGCCGTGCCTCTCCCTCGTCCGGCGCGGGCCCCAGCTCGGGGTCCCGCAGTGCGAGGTAGTCCACGGCCACCTCGGGTTGCGCGGCCAGCGTCTCGCGGGCCGCCTCGTACACCGCGTCCGGACCGTGGTGGCCCGCGTGCGCTCCTGCGGTGAGGGCCGCTGACAGCACGACGGCCTGCTCCCGCTGCTCGTCGGTGAGGTAGCGGTTGCGTGACGACAGCGCGAGCCCGTCACGTTCGCGCACCGTGGGGACACCGATCACCGACGGCTCCATGTTGAGGTCGCGCGTCATCCGCTTGAGCAGCACCAGCTGCTGGTAGTCCTTCTCGCCGAACAGCGCGTAGTGCGGGCGCACGATGTTGAACAGCTTCGCGACCACGGTCAGCACCCCCGCGAAATGCCCCGGCCGGTGCGCGCCTTCCAGCTCGTCACCGAGGGGTCCCGGGTGCACGGTCACCGCGGCGTCGCTGTCGTAGAGCTCGCTCACATCCGGGGTGAACACCAGCTCCACCCCGGCTCGCTCGAGAGCCTCCAGATCGGCCTCACGCGACCTGGGGTAGGCCTCGTAGTCCTCGCCGGGGCCGAACTGCAGCGGGTTGACGAAGATCGACGCGGCGACGACGGTGTTGGGGATCCGCTTCGCCCTGCGCACGATCTCGAGATGCCCCTCGTGCAGCGCGCCCATCGTCGGGACGAAAGCGACCTTGTTCCCGACCCGCCGCAGGGCGTTACTCGTACGGGTCACGTCCTCCGCGCGCGCCAGCACGTTCAGCTGGTCCCGGGTGAACCGGGCCTGGCTCACGGTCACTGCTTGCCCCCTAATGCTGTGTCGATGTCGGCGGCGGCCTCCTCGGTGAGCAGCCCGGTCTCGCGGGCCCGCACCGCCGTGCGGTGCGCGAGCGTCGTGTAGCTGCCGACGATCTCGGGGGCGTGCTGAGACAGCACATCGAGGTGCGCGCGCACCGTGCCGGAGTCGCCCCTGGCAACGGGACCGGTCAGTGCCCGGTCCCCGTGCCGGAGCACGTTGTCCAAGGACGCGGACAGCAGCGGCCCCACCAGTCGCTCGGCCTGGGCGACCCCGGCACCACGAAGCTGGTCGAGACAGTCGGCGATGAGCGTGATGAGGTGGTTGGCGCCGTGCGTCAGCGCGGCGTGGTAGAGCGGTCGTGCCGCCTCCGGGAGGCGTACCGGCTCGGCCCCCATCTCCACCGCGAGCGCCTCGCCGACCGGCCACGCGGCCTCGTCGTCCGCCGCCGCCGTGACGCCGATGCAGCAGGACGCCAGCCGCTGCACGTCCTCCGAACGGCCGGTGAAGGTCATCGCGGGGTGCAGGGCGAGGCACAGCGCGCCGGTCCCGGCGGCCGGGTCCAGCACATCGACACCGTGCGCGCCCGAGGTGTGCACGACGATCTGACCGGAACGCAGCGCCCCCGCGGCGACCAGTCCCCGTACCGTCCCGGGCAGCACGTCATCGGGTATGGCCAGCAGCACGAGATCGCTGCGCCGCGCGACGTCGTCCGGGCCGGCGATCTCGGCTCCCGGCAGGAGCTCCTCGCAGCGGCGAACCGAAGCGTCCGAGACGGCCGACGCGGCTATGACGGTGTGACCTGCGGCGGCGAGTGTCGCGCCGAGCACACTTCCTACCCTGCCGGCCGAGACGATACCGACAGAGAGCCGTGCGGGCCGGTTCATGTACATAGCTCCTTCGCTCGTTCCAGTCCCGCTCCACAGCAGGCTCTCCCGCGCAACTGGCCGGAGCGTTCCGGGTACCGGACGATGAGCGCGAGAGTAGCTGACACGCCGCCGTGCGCGCCTACTCTAGGTGACCAGCTTCACGTGTCAGGCACGCAGGTCGTGCCGGGCCCGCGGTCACTCCCGCCGTCTACGCCTCCGGGGTTCGACACCGCCGCCGTAGGAGGCCAGCAGCTCACTGACCGGCCGTCCCTCCGCGTGCGTCCCCGTGTCATCCGGCTCATCGGCCTCGTGCGCACCGCGCGCTCGCCGGTCATCGGCGGCCGGCCATTGACCGCCCGTCCGGTCCTCGCCCACCAACCGGTCATGAGTGGCATCGCCTGCGACCCGGTCATGCCGGGAATGCAGGCCGTGCTCGGCGGGGCGCTCGTGGCCGGAGCGGTGCTCGTGTTCGGGCCGGTCATGCTGACCCGCCCGAACCGCGCTGTGCGCACCGTGCGCGCCGCCGTGCCCGTGCCGCGGGGGGTCGCTGTCATCGGCGCCCCACTGCTGCCAGGTCCGTGGCTCGTGCTCGGCGACGTGCGAGCCGTGTCCGGCTGTGTGACGACCGGTCGGACCGGCGGCCGGACCGGCATCCGGCTGCCCGTCCGGCCGGCCCGACGACTGGCCCTGTGGCCGGCCCGACGACTGGCCCTGTGGCCGGCCCGGCGACTGGCCCTGTGGCCGGCCCGTTCCGTGCGTCGGTCCGGGACCGGTGGGAGGCGTGAACCAGGAGGAGGCTTCGCCGGAAGGGCCACCGGTGGCAGGCGAGTCCTCCGGACGAGCATGGTGGCTTCCCCGCGGCGGGGCGGGGTTGTGCGGCTCGTTGGCGCTGTGACCGTTGTTGTGCGCGGCAGGGGTACCACTTCCGCCGCGCGCGGCGTGCCCGTTGTAGGAGCTGCTATGGCCGTTGTACGGGGCACTTTGGAAGCCGCCTGCCGAGCTGTTCGCGGAACCGCCGTGCGAGGCGTCGCTGTACTCGATTACCCGAGCGAACGTCTCGGTGGACGCCTCCTGAGGCTGCCCGGGACGCACCCCGTTCGCGTGCCCGGCGCGCGCGGGCGCCGGGCTTCGCTGCCGGGCACCGTCGTGGTCGCTGTCCGTGCCCGCATTGTCACGGTACGCCGCGCCGTGGCGAGCGCCGTCCATGCTGTTCGCCAGCGCCTCGAGGCCGAGTTCGTCGTACGCGTCCATGCCACCCTGCTCGAGGTACCGCACGTCGTCCCCGCCGGCCCGCATCCGGGTGGCCTGGGCGGTCAACGCGATCCGCTCGTACAGCACCTCGCCGTCGAGCAGCTGGCGTAGCGTCTGCTGCAACGCCTCGACCTCGGAGCGCAGCCGGTCCAGCTCCGCGCGCGACGCGTCCTCGAGCTCCTTGCGCTTGGCGAGCTCGAACTCCAGCTCGTGCTGCTTGCGCGCGGTCACCTCGCGCTCCAGCTCCTGCTCGTAGACCTCCTGTGCCCGTTCGACCGAGTCCTGAGCCTGCTCGGCTACCTCCTCGGCCTGCACGGCATGCGTGCGGTAACGGGCAGCGAGCACGCCGGCGAGCATCGCGGCCCACAGCGCAGCGAGCAGTCCCAGGCGAAGTGCACGATCGTCCGACGTCAGCAGCAGCACACAGATCGCCCCGGCAGCCAGGACCGCGCTCGCGACGAGCATCAACGTGCCCGCGCGGCCGCCGGGTGCAACCTTCATGGCCGTGAGCCTACCTGTTAGTGACGAGACCGATACCAACTCGGTACTTTCGTTGTCGTCTCCTACGAGGTATCCACACCGATCTTGTCATCGAACGGTGAGTGAAACGGCATCCACCCGGCCGGCGCGACACTACTCCGACGACCGGTCACGCCGCTGCTCGTCGTCCGGCTCGGGCGAACGGCAGCTGTACTCCAGCCACAACGCGGCCCCGATCAGGCAAGCAGCGCAGATCACTCCGACCACCGCACTCGGCACATCGTCGGCCGCCGCCTGCACGGTGCTCGATCTGGGGGTCAGGTACAGCAACGCGCCGAGCCATCCACCCAGCATGAGTGCACCGAGCAGCGAGGACGCCTTGGCCAGGATGACGAACCTGGCGATGAGCAGCCCGGCGTAGACACGGCCGTCCCTGATCCTGCCCCGTGCCGATACGGCGAACCCGAGCTCGATCAGCGCGAGGACCAGCAACGTGACACCGGCCAGCGTCGGTAGGTCCGGCATCGCCCGGTACGCGTTGTCGAACAGCACGTACCCCACGCCGAGCCCGATCAGGCCCGCGAGAACCAGGTCTCTCGCCCGAGTGAACTGCACCCGGCCAGCGTATCGGGCACGGCCTACTGCAGGCGCAGGTCGTCCCGCCGCCGCACACCCGCGCGCTCCTCCGCGGGCAGCTGCTCCAGCAGCCCGGCGACCGGCCCCTGCTCCGGAAGCCGGGCCCGCGGCTCGATCTCCAGCCACGGGACAAGCACCGTCGCGCGCGAGGCGGTTCCCGGGTGTGGCAGCAGCAGGCGCGGGTCCTCTGAACGCACCTCGCCGACGACGACCAGGTCGACATCCAGGGTTCGCGGGCCCCATCGCCGCTCCCGCACCCGGCCGGCTGCCTCCTCGAGTTCCTGGGCGCGGCGCAACCAGTCCCACTCGTCGCGGGCACGATCATCCACAACACACACGGCGTTGAGGAAGTCCGGCTGGTCGGACACACCCCACGGCCGTGTCTCGTACACCGACGACACGGCGACCAGAGCCTCCCGCACACCGTCGACGGCGAGCTGCAGATACCCCAACCGGTCCCCGAGGTTCGACCCCAGCGAGAGCACGGTCCTGCTCACGAGACGCGCTCCCGGCTGACCGTGACCGCGACGTCCCCGAACGGAACCCGGATCGGGGCCGAGGGCTTGTGCACCGTCACCTCGACCCCCCACAGGCGCGGGTCGTCGGCCAGGTCATCGGCGATCCGTCCCGCGAGTGCCTCGATCAGGTCGCACGGCTCGCCGCCGACGATCTCGACAACCCTGTTGGCCAGCGCGCCGTAGTCGACGGTGTCCTCCAGCCGATCGCTGCGCTGCGCCTCGGCCAGGTCGGCGCGCAGCCGCAGGTCCACGACGAACTCCTGGCCCTGCCGCCGCTCCGAGTCGAACACCCCGTGCCTGCCGAAGGCCCTGATTCCCGTCAGGTCGATCCGGTCGTGCGGCTCGCGCACGACCTCCCGGCCCGCGCCGTCCCGAGTCGACCCCATCGATGCCTCACGCACCACCGCGAGCCCACGCAGCCGACACCGATACGGCGTCGAACGACGCACCGACCTCGTGCACCCGGACCCCCCACGCGCCCGCGGCCGCCGCCAGGGCCGACACCGCTGCCGTGGCGACCTCCCGGCCGTCGGGCTCGCGCGGGTTGCCGTCCGCATCCGGCAGCAACGCACCGAGGAACCGTTTGCGCGACGCACCGATCAACACCGGGAACCCCATGACGAGCAGCGTGTCGAGGTGATGCAGCAACGCCCAGTTGTGCTCGGCGCGCTTGGCGAAGCCCAGCCCGGGGTCCAGTACGACCTCCTCGGGCGCGACGCCCGCCGCGACCGCCGCATCCACCTGCTGCGACAGCTCGGTACGGACCTGCTCGACCACATCCGTGTAGGTCGCCAGCGAGTCCATCTCCCTGCTGTGCCCACGCCAGTGCATCAGCACGAACGGCACCCGCGCGGCGGCTGCGACCTTGGCCATGTTCGGGTCGGCCAACCCACCGGAGACGTCGTTGATGACGTGCGCACCCGCGTCGAGCGCGGCCTCGGCGACCTCGGCGCGAGTGGTGTCGATGGACAGTTCCAGCCCGTCCGCGGCGAGAGCCCTGATCACCGGGAGGACGCGCTCGATCTCCACATCGGCCGCGACCCGGTCCGCTCCCGGCCGGGTGGACTCCCCGCCGACGTCGATGAGGTCGGCGCCGCGCGCGGCCATCTCGTGCGCGTGGCGCAGCGCGTCGTCGACGTGGTAGTACCGTCCGCCGTCGGAGAACGAGTCCGGGGTGACGTTGAGAACCCCGACCACGCTGCACCTGCCGGCGTGGCGCGGTACCCCGGCGCCGGGTGTGAACCGCAGTGCACTCATCGGATTCGCCCCTTGAGCAGGTCCAGCGCCTCCGCCCGGGACGACGCCGACGACTTCAACAGACCCCGCACGGCCGACGTCGTGGTCCTGGCGCCCGGCTTGCGGATCCCGCGCATGGCCATACACAGGTGCTCGGCCTCGACGACCACGATCACGCCGCGCGGTTGCAACCTGCGTTCCAGCGCGTCCGCGATCTGCGACGTCAACCGCTCCTGCACCTGCGGTCGCCGCGCGTAAAGGTCGACGAGCCTGGCCAGTTTGGACAACCCGGTGACCCTGCCGTGCTCGTCGGGGATGTAGCCGACGTGCGCGACACCGTGGAACGGCACGAGGTGGTGCTCGCAGGTGCTGAACATCGGGATGTCGGTGATGAGAACCAGCTCCTCGTGGCTCTCGTCGAAGGTGCGGTCGATGACCGCGGCCGGGTCGGTGTGCAGCCCGGCGAAGAGCTCCCGGTAGGCACGCGCGACCCGGGCGGGCGTCTCCTGCAGACCCTCCCGGTCCGGGTCCTCGCCGCATGCGATGAGCAGCTCGCGGACGGCCTTCTCCGCGCGGCCGGCGTCGAACACGCGTCCCACGCCGGTCTCGCCGAGTTCCCCGGCCCCGTCCGGCTCGCCGTCGCGAACGTACTCGTCGCCGCTGGCGACATAGGGGCCGAGCTCGTCACCCTCGATGTTGCCCATCCTGCCCGTCGGCGTTCCGTCGATGCTTCCCGTCACCTGGCTGCCCATCTCCGTACTGCCCGGCCTGTGGCCACCCGTCGTCGTCGGCCGGCGTCTGGGACTGCTCACTTCCGAGCTGCCCACGCTCGCTACCGACGGGACCTTCCGGCCCCTGCGCACCCGGTCCCGGTGTTCCAGGTCCGGGTGCTCCCGGTCCCTGCGAGCCGGGTCCGTACTGCCGGTTCCGGCCGCTCGGGCTGGTAGCCGGCTTCCACCCGGGCGGGGCACCGTAGTTCGGCGGGCCGTTCGGGTTGCCCTGCCACGCCGAGCCCTCCTGCTGCGACTGCGGCCCGTAGCCACGGTACGCCTGTCCACCGTTCGGCCCCGTTCCGTACCGGGGGTCGCGTTGCTGGGGGTCGCCCGGCCACTGCTCGCGCTGCGCGCCGTGCCGGGTGTCCGTGCCCGTCCCGTTCGGCCCTGCCTGCCGGTAGGCGTACGGGTTGGCGGGGGCAGCGGACGGCTCCTGCTCGGCCTGCCGGCTCGACTCCTGGCCCTCTCCGGCCGCCTGCCCGGTCGCCGGGCCGCCGGCCGGAGCACTGCTCACCGGCTCCGGTCGCGACTGCTCCGGCGGTGGCCACGGCTCGCCCCGTTCGGCAGCGACCTCGGCAGGTGTCTTGATGGGCGGCTTCTCCGAGGGCTTGCGGCTGCCGAACTCGTTGAACACCGTGATGCGCGGCCGCTTGGAGACCTTCGCGAAGATGCGCTCCAGGTCGGGACGCTGCAGCGTCTCCTTGCGCAGCACCTCGTAGACCAGGTCGTCGAGTACGTCGCGGTAGTTGGACAGCACCTCCCACGCCTCGGTGTGCGCGGTCTCGATCAGCTTGCGCACTTCCTCGTCGATCTCGTGGGCAACCTCGAGCGAGTAGTCCGCCTCCTTGCCCGCCGAACGTCCCAGGAACGGGTCGCCCTGCTCCTGGCCGTACTTGACGGCGCCGAGCCGGGCACTCATGCCGTACTCCTTGACCATCGCCTTGGCGATCTTGGTCGCCTGCTCGATGTCCGAGGAAGCCCCCGTGGTGGGCTCGTGGAACACCAGCTCCTCGGCCGTGCGCCCGCCCATGGCGAAGACCAGCCTGCCGATCATCTCCGAGCGGGTCATCAAGTCCTTGTCGTCCTCCGGCACGAGCAACGCATGCCCGCCGGTACGGCCGCGTGGAAGGATGGTCAGCTTGTACACCGGTTCGATATCCGGCATCGCCCACGCGGCCAGCGCGTGCCCACCCTCGTGATAGGCGGTGATCTTCTTTTCCTTCTCGGAGATCACCTTGCCCTTGCGCGCGGGACCGCCGATGACGCGGTCCACGGACTCCTCGAGCGCGTACTCGTCGATCTCGGTCCGGTGCAGGCGCGCGGTCAGCAGCGCCGCTTCGTTGAGCACGTTCTCCAGATCGGCGCCCGACATACCCGCCGTTCGCTTGGCGAGGCCGTCCAGGCTGGCGTCCGGTGCCAGCGGCTTGCTCTTCGCGTGCACCTCCAGGATGGCCTTCCTGCCGCGCAGGTCGGGCGCCTGTACCGGGATCTGCCTGTCGAACCGGCCGGGACGCAGCAGGGCCGGGTCGAGGATGTCCGGGCGGTTGGTGGCGGCGATGAGGATGATCCCGCCCTTGGAGTCGAACCCGTCCATCTCGACGAGCAGCTGGTTCAGCGTCTGCTCGCGCTCGTCGTGGCCACCGCCGAGTCCGGCACCGCGCTGCCTGCCGACCGCGTCGATCTCGTCGACGAAGATGATGCACGGCGCGTTCTGCTTGGCCTGCTCGAACAGGTCGCGCACCCGGGAGGCACCGACACCGACGAACATCTCCACGAAGTCGGAGCCGGAGATGGTGTAGAACGGCACCCCTGCCTCACCGGCGACCGCACGGGCCAGCAGCGTCTTGCCCGTACCGGGCGGGCCGTAGAGCAGCACGCCCTTCGGGATCTTGGCCCCGAGCTCCTGGTAGCGCGCCGGGCTCTGCAGGAAGTCCTTGATCTCGTGCAGCTCCTCGACCGCCTCGTCGGCACCGGCGACGTCGGTGAACAAGCTGGTCGGCATGTCCTTCGTGAGCTGCTTCGCCTTGGACTTGCCGAAGTTGAGTACCTTGCTCCCGCCGCCCTGCGCGTTGTTCATGACCCAGAACAGCAGCAACAGCAGCAGCGCCAGCGGGATCATGTAGATCAGCATCTGGCCCAGCAGCGAGCTCTGCGAGACCGACGTCTCGACTTCCACGTCCTGCCCGAGCAGGTCGTTGTAGATGTCCTGGGACACCCGCTCCGGGTACTGGGTGATGATCTGGCTGGTCGACTCCCCCTCGACACTGATCGACTCGTCGAGGTCGAGCAGCAGCTGCTGCTCCTTGTCCTCGATCTCGGCCGAGCCGATGTTGCTCGCCGAGATCTGCTGCATGGCCTGCGACGTCGAAACCTCGGTGTAGCCGCGGTGGTCGTCGAGGAGCGTGGAGAACAGGAAGTACAGACCCACAGCCAGGGCGATCCACACCAGTGGGTTCTTGAGGAGCCGCTTTCGGTCCATGCTGATCGGCCGCTGAGGCCTTGACCCTCCCTGAATTAACCTCGAGAGTTTGCGATGCCTACCGACGGGTGGGCACGGCGCGGGCACGCCACGGGGAGTAACAGCAGTGCCGACGAGGCCGACACCGCATCATTTCAGGGTACCGCCCGGCAGTCACCCCTCCCACCGCCCCAGGCATACCCGACCAGAGGCGGCAAACCGGGAGCCCAAGGTGACCCCGCTTCCATAGAGGGAGCCGAATGTCACGTTCGGCTCCCTCCCTGGCGCCCGGTCAACGGTTGGTGGACGGGCGTTGTTCCGTGCCGGCCCCAGCGGACCTACCGGGTGTGACTCAGCTCGCCGGTCAGGTCCGCCAGGCGGCTGCGTAGCGTCTTCGTGTCCGCCGGGGACACGGTGATCCACTCGTGACCGTCCGAACCGGTCCTGGTCAGGCTCAGGTAGCGGCCCGTGTCGGTGTCGAACCACGCCAGCACCGGGGAGCGGCGGCGGGAACCGAACTCGTCGCGGGCGTTGGCGGCAAGCTGTCCACCGCGGATGCGCGGCTGCCCGGCCAGCCGGGCGTAGTCCGCACGCTGGTCACCGGCGGTCCGCTCGGACAGCCTGGGGCGTGAGCGGGTCCGGGACTGGCGCGCGAGGCCCAACCCGAAGCGGCTCGCCAGGCCCTCCTCGGGTTCGTCCGCCACGCTCGACGCGTGCGCACCCCGTGCCGGAGCCGTACGCGCGGCCTCCTCCCGGGAGATCGTGATCGAGCGCTCGGTACCGCGCCGGCACGCGGGCAGCAGATCGACGATCTCGGTTACCGCGGCGTCCGGGTAGATGGGCCGGAGCCGGATCCCCTCGGCGTCCTGCACCGCGAGCACCCCGCCGGAGCCGTCGGCCGCCGCGATCGCCGCGACCGGTTGCCCGCCGAGCTCGGGGACGAACAGCGCGTCGACGCTGTGCGGAGCGCGGGCCAGCAGCGTCAACCAGTGTTCGACGGCAGGCTCGATCCCGCCGACGGTGTCCTTGACGCCGTCGGCGCGCAACTCGTCCTCGGTACGGAAGCGCAGCGCCACCCGCTCGTCCATCGTCGCACCGTGTGAGGACACGCGGAGCGGGTACGGCACCTCACCCAGCCCCGCGGACTCCCAGAGGAAGTCGAAGGCGACCGGTGTGAAGAACCGCGCGGCGGATGTTCCCTGCGTCATTCTGTTGCCCTCCCGTTCGGCCGACCGGCGGCGGGAACGCCGCCTACCCTGCCATCGCCGAGCGGCGGGCTCCCATTAACATCTCGCCGACCCTGTGCCGCATGGTCGGCGCGTCGGCAGGGGCGATGGTGACCCAGTCACGGCCGTCGCCGCCCTGGCTCACCTGCGTCATGTAGCGCCCGCCGTCGGTGTCGAACCAGCTCAGCACCGCCGAACGCGACTTCTCCCCGAACGACGAGCGGCTGTTCGCCCCGATCTGTCCGCCCCGCAGCCGCGACTGGGCGTGCAGGCGCGCGAGCGCCTTGCGCTCCTCATCGGTACCCGGGCGTGTGGAGCCGTTGCCGCGTCCGGGCCTGGCAGCGAGCTCCGCCTCAGGCCTGCGCTGCAGGAAGTCCGCACCTGGGCCTGCCATGAGCTGCTCGATCGGTACCGTCACGGACCGCTCCTGGCCCCGCTGCGCGCGCGGCAGCAGCGACACGACCGCGGTCGCCAGCCCGTCCGGGTCGACCGCATCCAGCCTCAGCCCGTCGTCGGCCTGCACGGCAAGCACCCCCTTGCCACCCGCCGCGGCCGCGAGCGCGAGCACAGCACCGGAACCGGCATCGGGGATGAACATCGAGTCGACACTCGAGTCGGCCTGCGCGAGCACGTCCAACCGGTCGGCAAGCTCCGGGTGGAGCCTGCCGCGCTGGTCGAGCAGGCCGCGCTCGGCAAGCTCGCCGAGGGTGCGCCTGCGCAGCTCGGCTCGCTCGTCCATGGTGGCCCCGTGCGAGCGCACCTCGAGCGGGTACGGAAGCTCCCCGGCGCTGTGCGACTCCCAGAGGAAATCGAGCTCCAGTGGCGACAGCGGATCGGCCGCCTGCATCACTCTTCCTCGTCGATCATGCCGATAACGGGCGGTGTCATCGCTTCGCCCGGGCCGAACAGCTCGTCGGGATCGGGCTCGATCAGGTACGACTCGTGCGTGCGGTCCTCGTCGCCGCCCGCCGAGGCACCGGCCCCGCCTGCCATCCCGGCACCACCGCCGCCCATCGGCGTACCGGCTGGCGGCACCGGTCCGCCCGCGGCGGCCTGCGCACCGTAGCCCTGCGCGCTCTGTCCCGCTGTTCCGCCTGCGGGGGCCTGGTTCGCGGTGGCGCTTGTCTGCTCAGGGGAGGCGGGTGCGGTGCCGCTGTCCTCGGGCGGCTGCTGCCCTTCGGGCGCCTGCTGCTCCTCGGCCTGCGCGTTCTCGCCGCCTGCCGGGCGCTGCTTGCTGCCCGAGCGGTTGGCCTTGGCCATCGCCTTGGCCCCGCCTGCACCCACACCGGCCGCGAGCGCGGCCGCACCTGCCGTCACGCCGACACCCGACCCGCCCGAGCCGGACACCGGAGCGTTCCCGGAGGTCGTGACCGGGCCAGCAGGCGTGGCCGTCCCGGGTGAGGGCAGCGCGGGCTGCACGGACGCCTGCTGGTGCCCCGCGGCCGTACCGCCCGCGGCGACCGCACCACGCGCGGGCACGGGCTCCTGCGCGGCGGCACCGGTGGTTCCCAGCGCTGCGGCACCGCCGCCCGCACCGACTCCGACTCCGGAGCCGTACCCACCGATCCCGGCAGCTCCGGAGCCTCCGCTGTCGACCACCGGTCGCATCGCGAGCGACTCCGGCCCGAAGCTGGGGGTCCTGTCGTCGGTCTGCTGCAACGCAGCCGTGTAGGCGTTGCAGTACGCGATCTGCTGTTCCTTCACATCGCGGGCGGCGTCCGACTGCGCCTTGAGGTCGGCGGTCATCGCCTCCGGCCCGCCTTCCAGCATCGCCTGCAGCGCCTGCTCGGGGTCGAACTCCCGCGGCGGCGGCATCTTCTTGACCTCGGCTGCTGCCGCGGCCTGCTCGGCCATCCGCGTCCCCATCGCGCGTGCCGCCTCACCGGCCGACTCGCTGGACCTGGCGATCGCCGCCAGCGTCCCCTGCGCGGCGCCGGATGCCTGCCCGACCCAGGCGTGTCCCAGCTGGTTGATCGCCTCGAACAGGCCGTTGGCGACGTCGGTGAGAGCCGTACCGTGGTTCGACCACGCCTGCCCGGTCGCGTCGACCATCCCGGGGTCGTTGCGCATGGTCGCGCCGTTGTAGAGCTGGGTACTGTCCCGGCTCGCCCAGTTCGGCGGGTTCGTGATCGCCCGGTCGTCACCGAACAGGAAGCCCTGGTCACCCGCGCGCACCGCCGCGACAAGCTCCTCGTGCCTGCCGTCGGAACCGGTGAGCGTGCCGGAGCCCGCCCCGCCACCGGAAGCGGTCTCGCCGCCTGCGCCTTCCTGGCCGGTCGATCCACCGTCCGGCAGGTCGGCCTGGCCATCACCGCCCCCGGGCCCGGCTGCTACCTCGGTGTTCTCGGGATCCATGCTGCCCCCTGTCCTCGCCCGCGAATGCTTCTCTCGTGTTCGCTGATCCTTACAGCTGCCTGTCCAGCTCGGCCGCCGTATTGGCTTCCATCTCCTCGTAGTTGCGAATCGCGGAGTTGATCGCGCTCTCCACCTGCTCGTACTGCGCACGCAGGTTGCGAAGGGCCTGCAGGTAGGAGTCGCCGTGCCCACCCGCGCGGTCGGCATACTTCGCGGCCATCGCGTCGCCGACGGGATTGGCCCCCAGCTGTGGTGCTACGCCGACATCGGACGCCTTGGTGATGAGGTCATCCACCGCGTCCTTACCGGAGCGGATCTTCTTCAGTACGGCCTGCGCGGCGTCCGGGTCGAGCCCGATCTCCCCAGTCGCGGCGGCCTCCATGAACGCTGCGGTGTCCATACCGCTGTAGGACATTGTCACTCTCCCCTGGTCCACCGGCCACACTGCGCGGCCACGGCTGCCGTCACCCAGGCTAACGCAATCTCGTGGTCGCTATGACGCGTTCCGGAAGAAAAGGGTTCCAAGGGGATGCTCCACGACCCTCGCGCGCGCGAGGGTCACCCCTCGTACACGTGCGGCGCCAGGGTGGCGATGTAGGGCAGGTCCCTGTAACGCTCGCCGTAGTCGAGCCCGTACCCGACGACGAACTCGTTGGGGATGTCGAACCCGACGTAGGCGACCGGCACATCCACCTTCACCGCGTCCGGCTTGCGCAGCAGCGAGCACACGGCCAGCGAGGCGGGGTTACGCGTGGCGAGGTTGCGCATCAGCCAGGACAGCGTGAGCCCCGAGTCGACAATGTCCTCGACGATCAGCACGTGCCGGCCGGTGATGTCGCGGTCCAGGTCCTTGAGGATCCGCACCACCCCTGAGGACGTCGTCGCCGAGCCGTACGAGGACACGGCCATGAACTCCAGCTGGGACGGGACAGGCAGGGCTCGCGCGAGGTCGGTCATGAACATCACCGCGCCTTTGAGGACGCCGACAAGAATGAGGTCCTCCTCACCGCCCTCCGGGTAGTCCGCTGCGACAAGCTTGGCCAGCTCCGCGGTCTTGTCCTGGATGTCTTGCTCGGTGATGAGCACGGAGGCGATGTCGCCGGAGTACACGGTCGGTTCCCCTCTAGTCGGGTTCTTGCGGTCGGTCGGTGACGCTTCCGGACACGAAGTGCTGCACACGAAGCGTCCCATGTGCGCGGCTCGCCACCAAGTTCCCTGGCAGCCACACGCCTCCCTGGCCACGCCACGCGGAGACCAGCGCATCGACGGAGCGCAGGTGCCCGTCGGAGAGGTCGCGGGCACCGGCAGCGTGCAGCCAGTGCCGGAGCGCCCGCCTGCGTAGCGCCGCGCGCGCTGTGCCGAGCGTCTCGGCGTCGAGCCCGTCCGCGACGTCCCCGGCGCCCGGATCGCCGTGCCCGGGCAGCCGGGCCTCGGCGTAGAGCTCCCCGGCCAGCTCGTCGAGCACGACGAGGTCCTCGCGGAGCTGCGCCGCGGTGCGCGCCAGCGCAGCGGAGACCCCGTCCTGCAGCACGTCCTCCAGCAGGGGGAACACCTCGGTACGCAGCCGTGACCTGGTAAAGCGCGGGTCCGCGTTGTGTGGGTCCTGCCACGGGCGCACGCCGAGCTCGGCACAGGCCTGCTGGGTGTCTGAGCGGGGCAGGTCCAGCAGGGGCCGCGCCCACGGCGGGTCCAGCGGCCGCATCCCGGCGATCGAGCGCGGCCCGGAGCCGCGACCCAACCCGAGCAACACCGTCTCTGCCTGGTCGTCCCGGGTGTGGCCGAGCAGCACGAGCGCGTCCTCCTCCGGCATCGCCGCGCGCAGCGCCGTGTACCGCGCCCGGCGCGCGGCCGCTTCCGGCCCACCGGCTCCGTGCACGTCCACCGGCAGCACCCGTGTCTCGGTCACGCCGAGCGAGCGGGCTGTGTCGGCCGCCCACGCGGCGGTGTCGGCCGAGCCGTCCTGCATGCGGTGGTCGACGACGAGCCCGCGGGTGGCTATGCCCAGCCGCGCGCAACTGTATGCCGCCGCATCGGCCAGCGCGAGGGAGTCCGCACCGCCGGAGATCGCCACCCCGACGACACCGGCGCGCCTGTGCGCAGCGCACTCCGGGGCACCGAGCAGGTCACGCACGGCCGAGCGCACCCGCAACCCAGCGGGTCCGACCGTGTTACCGGTCATCGCCGGTGTACACCCTGCGCAGCCACGCATCCGGATCGGTGATCTCGTCGCGCGTCGGCAGGTTCTCCGGTGCCTGCCACACCTCGTTGAACCCGGTCATCCCGGCACGGTCGATCACGTGCCGGACGAACGCCGCGCCCTGCTCGTACTGCTTGATCTTGGCGTCGATACCCAGCAGGCTGCGCAGGAACCGGTCGATCAGGCTGCCGCCCTTGCGGCGCTCGGTGAACTTGCGCCTGATCTCCTCGACGCTCGGCACCACCCGCGGTCCCACCGCGTCCATGACGTAGTCGGCATGCCCCTCGAGCAGCGTGGCCAGCGCGATCAGCCGGTCGAACGCCCGGCGCTGCTCGGGCGACTGCAGCGCCTCTGCTATCCCCAGCGCACCCGGCCGGTGTTTCCTGGCCTCCCTGAGCACCTCGGGCAACCTGCTCAGCGAGCCCGCCGTGGTGTCGTCCATGGCATTGATGAACCGGTCGACCTCGGTGGCGAAGTACTCGCGCAGCCAGCTCACCGCGGTGAACTGCAGACGGTGCGTGCACTCGTGCAGGCAGACCCACATGCGGAAGTCGTCACCCGAGACGTCCATGGCGCGCTCGGCCTGGATCACGTTCGGCGCGACCAGCAGCAACCTGCCCTCGCCGGGTTCGCCTGCGTCACCCGCCCCACCGAACGGGTCGTACTGGCCGAGGACCTTGGACCCGAGGAACGCGAGAGCGAGGCCGGTCTGCACACCGGCGCCACCCGCCATCAACGGCCGGAACGGGTTGCGCGCCGCCGTGCCCGGCGAGCCATCTCCCTCGCCGGAGGAGTCCCCGTCCGGACCCCGCGTCGTCAGCGCGCGCAGGCCCGCGGCGGCGGACTCGACCCACCCGCGCCGGTCGACCACCGTTCCCGGCAGGAGGGGAAGGTCCGTACCGAGGCCGGTCAGCTCGCGGACGTGCCGCTCCGCACTCACCGACAGGTCGGAAAGCTGGGTAACGACACGGTCGGCGTCCCCCCGCGGCACGCTCGGGCCGCTACCGACGAGGCGCACGCCGGTAGCCGCCGCGACCGACCAGTCGACAGGGACACGCCCACCGGACTCGCTGCGCTCGCTCCGCGTGTTCACGCCCTCGACGCTACCTGCCGGGCACGCGGGCACGCTCGTCGGATCGGACCGCCCGCGCTGCGCGTCGAGCGGGACCCGCACCCTCATTCGCAGCCGCAGTCGCGCAGGGTGGCTGCGATCTCATCGAGCGCGGCCCTGCCCTCGCGCACCGTGGAGCCTTCGGACATCAACGCGAACACCAGCACGCGGCCTTCCTGGTCGAGCACGGTGCCGGCGAGCGTGTTCACCTCCGACAGCGTGCCCGTCTTGGCGCGGACCCAGCCCCGCGCGGACTCCGCGGGCTCCTCGGCATAGCGTTCGAGCAGGGTGCCGTCGCCGCCCGCGACTGGCAGGCCGTCCAGCAGGGGGCGCAGCTCGGCGACGGGACGATCACCATCGAGCGGTCCGGCCGTCACCGCGAGCAGCTCCGCCAACAGCCGGGCGGGTATGCGGTTGTGCTCCGAGAGCCCGCTGCCGTCGTGCAGTTCGACGCCGCTGGTGTCGAAGCCCGCGCGCCCCAGCACGTCGAGCGTGGCCTCGGCCGCGCCCTCGAACGAGGGCTCCGTGCCCTCGGCGATGGCGACCTGCCGGGCGACGGCCTCGGCGAGGAGGTTGTCCGACGCGGTCAGCATCTGGCGCAGCAGGTCGGTCAGCGGTACCGAGCGCACCTCACCGAGCACCTCCGCCTCCGGCGCGGCATCCACGACGCTGGGCTCGGCCACCTCGGCGTCCAGCCGCTCGGCGAGCGCGGTCACCAGTTCACCGGCGGGGTTCTCCTGGCGCATCGGGTGATCCTCGTCCAGCTCGGTCCGCGCGCCGTCCAGCATCCCCGCGACGACGGGCGCGGCATAGGTGGAGGGCACGTCCTCGGACGACCATCCATCGGCGGTGGTGTCGCCGGTGTAGGCGGACAGGTCGACGGCCACCGTGTCGATCTCACCGCCCGCGGCGTCGAGTACCTGCTCGGCGAGCTCGTCCAGCCGTGGCGCGCCCGGGTAGAACGTGTCCTCGCCGTCCGCGGCCCGCGACAGCGTCGGGTCCCCGCCGCCGACGAGCACGACGTCTTCGGGCTGCTCGCCCCGCACCACGGTCGTGGACAGCCTGGTCGTGCCGTCCAGCGACAGCGCGGCCGCAGCCCCGGTGAGCAGCTTCGTCGTCGAGGCCGGGGTCAGCGGGCGGTCGGCATCCTGCTCCCAGAGCACCGAACCTGTGTACGGGTCCATCACGCTGCCGGTCAGGTCGCCGAGCACCGGGTCGGACACGGCGTCCTCGATCGCCGCGGTCACGCCCGCACCGCTCGGGCGTTCCGCGGTCGCGTCCGAGCCGAGCAGGCCACGTTCCACCGCGGCCGGCTCGGGTACCGGGCCGAGCGGCGCGTTCGGCGCCCACGGCAGCTCGAGGCGGTTCGACACGTCCGGCACGGCCAGCGCACCGGCGAGCGCGGCCACGACGAGCAGCGCTACCGAGCCGAGGACCAGCTTCCTCCGGTGGCTGCGGGGCGGGGCGTGCTCCTCGGTCGGACCTTCGTCGGCGGGCGCACCGATGCGTTCGGGCAACACCTGCCCCGGCGCGGGCGGCACACCGCCGGGATACCCCCCGTCGTGCGCGTGCTCCTCGTCCTCGTCGACGGTGGGCCAGCCGTGTTCGCCCTCGTGGTCCTCATCCGCCACGCATCTCACCCCTTGGCCGAACCCGGCTGCTGACCTGACTACCGTCCTCGCCTCCGAGCATAGGCAGCCACGAACGGCGGCCCGCGCCGGCTTCCGCGGGCGGTCTCGCACACGTGCTCCGCGCGGGCGGGGCGCACGACCCGAAGCGGTCGAAGTCACAGCTGACGAGCGACATCCTCTCCTCCCCGTGAGCCAGCACATAGTCCACACTGGGAAGGCCAGTACGAGAGTTCCGCACACCCGGCCGGCACCGTGGTCGCGGGTCCGCACGTCGGACGCGCCCCAGGACGTGTCGCGCCGCCCACGAGAGCAGCGAGGACGCCGTGGAGTTCGACGTCACGATCGAGATCCCCAAAGGGGCACGCAACAAGTACGAGGTTGACCACAAGACGGGCCGGATCAAGCTGGACCGCACGCTGTTCACCGCAACGCAGTACCCGGCCGACTACGGGTTCATCGACGACACGCTCGGCAGGGACGGTGACCCGCTGGACGCGCTCGTTCTCGTGCAGGAGCCGACGTTTCCCGGCTGCCTGATCCGCTGCCGGACGATCGGCATGTTCCGGATGACCGACGAGAAGGGCCCTGACGACAAGGTTCTCGCCGTGCCGAGCGACGACCCGCGGCTGGAGCACCTGCGCGACATCCACCACCTGAACGAGTTCCACAAACTCGAGATCGAGCACTTCTTCCAGGTGTACAAGGACCTCGAGCCTGCCAAGAGCGTCGAGGGTTCCAGCTGGGGCGGCCGCGACGAGGCCGAGACCGAGATCAAGCGCTCCCTGGAACGCGAGGTCGAGCGCCTCGCCAACCTCGGCGACAGCGACCCCCACTAGCAACACCTTCGAGTAGGTGGGAGCCGAATGTGACATTGGGCTCCTTCTAAGAACCCAATGTCACATTCGGCTCCCACCCCTGGGGTGGGGTGACCGTTACTCGTCGATGCGTTCGACGCCTGCGCGGTGGCGCTCGGCGAGCTGCTGGTAGACCTCGGCGTTGTGCTCGACCCAGACGCGTGCCGAGTCGCTCAGCGGCACGTGTTTCTTGGCGGGCGAGCCCATCGCGATCGTCTCCTCTGCGACCTCCGAGTCCGGTGTGACAACCGAGCCCGCAGCGACCAGGGCCTTCGCCCCGATCACCGACCGGTCGAGAACCGTCGAGCTGTTCCCGATCAGCGCCTGCTCGCCGATGGTGCAGTCGTGCACGAGGCACATGTGCCCGACGGTGACGTTCTTCCCGATCTCACACACCCCACCGTTGAGATGCACGACCGCGTTGTCCTGGATATTGGCGCCCGCACCGACGACGATCCGGCCGAAGTCGGCGCGTAGCACCGCCCCGTACCAGATCGACGCTCCCGCCTCGACCGTGACGTCGCCGACCAGGGTGGCGGTCGGCGCGACCCACGCGTCGGGGTGAACGTTCGGTCGCGAGCCCTCAAAAGCAAACATCGGCATGGACGCATGCTAATCGGCGGACACACCCGGCACGCCCGCAGGCTCAGCTCGCCGCGCTGATCCCCTTGATGGCCTTGAGCTCGCCCATGAGCGTCGCGCTGGGCTCCACCGAGAAGCGGTCCAGGGCGAAGATCGTCTCCCTGCTGCCGCCGAGCAGCTTGAGCCGCACCGGCGTATCGCCCTTGTGCACCTCGAGGGTGCGTTTGAGCTCGGCGACCGCACCGGCGTCGAGCTGATCCTCCGAGGCAAGCAGCACGAACGGCTGCTCCTCGTCCTCCGGTCCGATGTCGGACAGGTCGAGCGGCACCAGCCCGCCGCCGAAGACGGACATCTTGTCCTCGCGCCAGTTCACCCGTCCCTTGACGACCACAGCGTTGTCCTCGACCAGATCGGCCGAGTACAGCGCGTAGGCCCGCGCGAAGAACAGCACCTCCAGCGAGGCGTCCAGGTCCTCCACCGTGCAGATCGCCCAGGGCTCGCCGCTCTTGTTCACCCTGCGGTCCAGACCGGTGATCAACCCGGCCACGGTGATCTCGCCCTCGCTCGGCGGGTCGTGCAGGATCGCCGCGATCGGCTTGGGCGCGTGCTTGCGCAGCGCCCGTTCCGCCCCGTCGAGCGGGTGCCCCGAGACGTAGAGCCCGAGCATCTCCCGCTCGTAACCGAGCTTCTGCTTACGCGGGTACTCGTCCTCACCGATGTCGAGGTGCGCAAGCGGCGAGGAGGACTCGGTACTCTCCGCGCTGGAGTCCGCGCCGAACAGGTCGAACTGACCCATGGCTTCCTGCCGCTTGAGCGGGACGACGGCATCCACAGCCTCCTCGTGGCACTGCACGAGGGACAGCCGCGTGTGGCCGAGCGAGTCGAACGCCCCGGCCTTGGCCAGGGACTCGACGACCCGCTTGTTGCACGCGACGAGGTCGCACTTGTCCATGAAGTCGGCGAACGAGGAGAACTTCCCCTTCTTCTCGCGCGTCGCGATGATCGACTCCACGACGTTGGCCCCCACGTTGCGCACCGCGCCGAGCCCGAAGCGGATGTCGTCGCCGACGGCGGCGAACCGCTGCGCCGACTCGTTCACATCCGGCGGCAGCACCCGGATACCGAGCCTGCGGCACTCGGAGAGGTACACGGCGGACTTGTCCTTGTTGTCGCCGACCGAGGTCAGCAACGCCGCCATGTACTCGGCGGGGTAGTTCGCCTTGAGGTAGGCGGTCCAGTACGACACCAGGCCGTAGCCCGCGGCGTGCGACTTGTTGAACGCGTAGCCGGCGAACGGGAGGATGGTGTCCCACAGCGCCTTGATCGCTTCCTCGCTGAAACCGCCCTCGCGCAGCGGGCTCTGCCGCATCCCCTCGGCGAAGCCCTCGAACTCCTTCTCGAGGACCTCCTGCTTCTTCTTGCCCATCGCGCGGCGCAGCACGTCCGCTCGGCCCATCGAGTACCCGGCGACCTTCTGCGCGATCTGCATGATCTGCTCTTGGTAGACGATCAGACCGTAGGTGTCGCCGAGGATGTCCGAAAGCGGGTCCTCCAGCTCCGGGTGGATCGGGATGACCTGCTGCCGCTTGTTCTTGCGGTCGGCGTAGTCGTTGTGCGCGTTGACGCCCATCGGGCCCGGCCGGTACAGCGCGAGCACGGCGACGATGTCCTCGAATCCCGTCGGCTGCATGCGCCGCAGCAGGTCGCGCATCGGGCCGCCGTCGAGCTGGAACACGCCGAGGGTGTCGCCGCGGCCGAGCAGCCGGTACGACTCGGGGTCCTCCAGGCCGAGCCGGTCCAGGTCGATCTCCTCGCCCCGGTTGGCCCTGATGTTGCCGATCGCGTCCTCAATGACCGTGAGGTTGCGCAGGCCGAGGAAGTCCATTTTCAACAGACCGATGGCCTCGCAGGACGGGTAGTCCCAGCCCGTGATGATCGCGCCGTCCTCACGCTGCCACAGCGGGATGCAGTCCATCAGCGGCTCGGATGACATGATCACGGCGCAGGCGTGCACACCCGCGTTGCGGATCAGGCCTTCCAGCCCCTTGGCCGTGTTGAAGATCGTCGCGACGTCCTGGTCGTTCTCCACAAGCGACCGGACCTCCGCCGCCTCGGCGTAGCGCTCGTGCTCCGGGTCGACGATCCCCTCGAGGGGGATGTCCTTGGCCATGATCGGCGGGGGAAGGGCCTTGGAGATCTTGTCCGCGAGCGCGAAACCCGGCTGTCCGAAGTGTACTCGCGCGGCATCCTTGATGGCTGCCTTCGTCTTGATGGTGCCGAAGGTGATGACCTGCGCGACCTTGTCCTCCCCGTACTTCTCCGTCGCGTAGCGCACCATCTCGCCGCGCCTGCGGTCGTCGAAGTCGATGTCGATGTCGGGCATCGACTCGCGTTCCGGGTTCAGGAACCGCTCGAACAGCAGCGTCTGGGGGATCGGGTCGATGTTGGTGATCCCCATCGCGTAGGCAACGAGCGCACCGGCGGCAGACCCCCGGCCCGGCCCCACCCGGATACCCACGCTCTTGGCGTAGTTCACGAGGTCACCGACCACGAGGAAGTAGGCGGGGTAGCCCTTCTCGGCGATCACGCCGAGCTCCATCTCGGCGCGTTCCTCGTAGCCCTCGGGAACCCCCTCGGGGAAGCGCCACTGCAGCCCGTTCATCACCTCGCGGTGTAGCCAGCTCGCCTCGGTGTGCCCCTCGGGCACCGAGAAGCGCGGCATCCTGTCCCGGTGCGCGTAGACGTCGGCGTAGGACTCGACACGCTCGGCGATCTCCAGGGTGGCGTCACACGCTCCGGGGACCTCGGAGTCCCAGTACTCGCGCATCTCCGCGGCGGACTTGAGGTAGTAGCCGTCCCCGTCGAACTTGAACCTGTTCGGGTCGTTGAGCGTCTTGCCCGCCTGCACGCACAGCAGCGCGCTGTGCGAGTCGGCCTGGTCCTGGGTGACGTAGTGCGAGTCGTTCGTGGCCAGCGGGGTGAGCTCGAGCTTGCGGCCGATCTCGAGCAGGCCCTCGCGCACGGACTTCTCGATCGGCAGCCCGTGGTCCATCAGCTCGAGGTAGAAGTTCTCCTTGCCGAAGATGTCCCGGTAGTCCGAGGCAGCCTGCATCGCCTCGTCGAACTGGCCGAGTCGCAGGCGGGTCTGCACCTCGCCGGACGGGCAGCCGGTGGTGGCGATGATGCCATCGGCGTGTTCGGAGATCAGCTCACGGTCCATCCGCGGCTTGCGGTAGTGCCCCTCCATGCTCGCCAGCGAGGACAGCGTGAACAGGTTGCGCAACCCGGTCGCGTTCGCCGCGATCATCGTCATGTGCGTGTAGGCACCGGCGCCCGAGACGTCACCGCCCTCGCCGTACTCGTCCGCGCCGCGCTGGCTGCTCTGCCCCCAGAACACCGGCTTCTTGTGGAAACGGCTCTGCGGCGCGACGTAGGCCTCGATCCCGATGATCGGCTTGACACCGGACTTGAGGGCCTGCTGGTAGAACTCGTCGGCGCCGTACATATTGCCGTGGTCGGTCATGCCCACAGCGGGCATCTCGAGCCGGGAGGCCTCGGTGAACAGGGCGGCGATCTTCGCGGCGCCGTCGAGCATCGAGTACTCGGTGTGGACGTGCAGGTGAACGAACGAGTCCTGCGACACCGCCGGCTACCTCCCCATGGCTCGCCTCGTACGTCTCCGACGGCTCCTACCTTAGCCTCCCGAAGAACGGGGTGCGGGACGTGCCCGACGGCGCGTCCCGCACCCGTGTTCACCGGTCGCTCACCGGCCGGTAGGCGGCCCGGTCACGTACCTGCGCGCTCAGCTGTTCAGGCGCGCGCGGGCGAGGTACAGCGCGGCACCGCCGCCGATCAGCAGCAGAGCGCCGACCCAGATCAGGGAGCCCGCACCGAACCCGGTATCGGCCAGCGGCCCGGAGGCGCTTGCCGGGGTCACGTCGTCCTGCTCCTCGTCCTCGGCCTCGGTCGTGGTCGACTCATCGGTGGTCGACGTCGACGACACCGGGGTGGACGAGCCCGGGGTCTCCGACTCCGTGGTCTCCGGCAGCTCGCTGGTCTCCGGCGGCTCGCTGGTCTCCGGCGGCTCGCTGGTCTCCGGCGGCTCGCTGCTCTTCGTGGTCGTGGGCGCTGGCTCGTCCGGCGACGTCGGGGTCGGCGTCGAGTCGTCGAGCTCACCGCAGACGAACCAGTGGCTGATCTGCGGGATCTCACCGCCGGGGTTCAACGGCGCCCGCAGCTCGTCCCACGACGCCGTAGCGGGCAGCTCACGCTCGCCGGGCTCGTAGACGTTGTATCCGGGACCACCCTTGACCACGATCCCGGTGACCTCGGAGACGTCAGCGACGACCGAGGTGATCGTCAGATACTGGTCAGTGTTGAGCTCGCCACCGTCGAACACGACGTTGGCGAGGTCGTCATCCTCCCCGTCGTGCACCGCGATGAGGTCGCCGCCGAGGTCGACCTCTGCGCAGGTTTTGGCGTTACCGTCGCCGATGTTCGCGCGCGAGTCCTCGTCGCTCGTCGCATGGGCGGCCGCGGCCCCCAGCATCATGGCCGCGGACAGCGCGGCCGCGGTGGCCGTTCCCACCACCGCACGTCGTATCCCTGGAGGGGATAAGGGCATAGGGCTTCTCCTTCGTAATGCCTGTGCGGTTGCTCCTGCCCCGGCAGAGACCGGGCAGGAGCAACCGCACAGGCACGAGATGGACAGTCTGTGTCACAGGGTCCATCGATTCGTCCCCCACAAGGGTTACGCCCATTCGATAACAGAGATATATCAACCGGAAACGACACTCACCGTGGTACCGCCGGATGCGGCAGCCGTTCGAGGTGAATCGGCAGCCCGTCCGTGGGCGTCGGGCCGGTACCGTACCGCATCGGCGGCTCGTACCCGGCCGGGACGCTCCACCGGAAGCGGAGCAGCATCTGGTGCATGATCGCCTTGACCTCCATGCTGCCGAAGTGCATACCGATGCACTTGTGCACGCCCCCGCCGAACGGCGCCCATGCGTAACGGTGCACCTTGTCCTCCCGGCGATGCTCCGCGAACCGCTCCGGGTCGAAGGTGTCCGGGTCCGGCCACCACTCCTTCATCCGCTGCGTCGGGTAGATCCCGGCGACCACCTTCGTCCCTGCCGGGATGTAGTGGCCGAGCAGCTCGGTGTCGGCGACGGCCTCGCGGAAGAGGCCGCCCACCGGCGCGTTGATGCGCATGGCCTCGGCGAAGACCATGTCCAGCGCCGGCAGCCGGTCCAGGTCCTCGTAGTCGAGCGCGGGCTTGCCCAGCTCCTGCGACTCGGCGCGGGCACGCTCCTGCCACTCGGGGTACCGGCCCAGATAGTAGGCCATCATCGCCAGGGTGATCGTGCTGGTGTCGTGCGCGGCCATCAGCACGAAGATCATGTGGTTGACGATGTCCTCGTCGCTGTAGCGCTCGCCGTCCTCGCTCTCCGCCCGGCAGAGCACGCTGAACAGGTCGTCGCCGTGGCCTGCCCGCTTGGCGGGCAGCTGCCTGCGGAAGTACTCCTCGAGCACGCGCCTGCCACGCAGGCCACGCGCCCAGGTGCCGCCGGGCACGTTGGCCCGCACGACCGCGTGACCGCCGTGCACGGCGTCGACGAAGGCCTTGTTGATGCGGTCTGCGTCAGCACCCACGTCGTCTCCGACGAAGACATCCGTGGCGATGTCCAGGGTGAGCTGCTTGGCCGCGGTGTAGATCGGGAACCGGTCGTCGGGGTGCCAGCGCGCCACGCCGCGCTCGATACTCGGGTTCATCGCGCCCAGGTAGCCGACCAGGCGGTCCTTGGTGAAGGCCTGCTGCATGATCCGGCGATGGTGCCGGTGCTCGTCGAAATCCATCAGCATGATGCCGCGATGGAAGAACGGGCCGATAAGGTACTCGTAGAACCCCTCGTTGGCGAACGCCTTGTCCCTGTTGATCGCCACCCTCTCCAGCGCTTCGGGGCCGTTCACGGCGACGACCTTCGTGCCGAGCAGGCCGATCCACTGCACCGGCCCGAACCGCGCGTACCGGCGCCGGAAGAAGCCCAGCATGTCCGTCAGCGCACTGATCGAGTGCCCGATGAGCGGCAGCCCGTAGTCCCCGGGTACCGGCTTGAGCCCGGAACCGGGCGGTGGCTCGGCAAGCGGCCGCACCCTGCTGGGAACCCGCTCCGACACCGATCGCGCGGCGGCTTGCACCTTGCTGGTTACTCCGGTCATGGCGAGGTTCCTTTCGCGACGCTGTGAACCGTGCCACGAGCGACGCTATCGGAATCATATGTTTCCGTAAACACTCGTTTCCGGAGTTGGGTTCTGTGCCAGACTTGGGCCCGTGACGCGGGCAGTGACAGGGGTCTACCGGGGCGCATCGGCCGAGCAGCGACGTGCGCAGCGGCGCCGCAGGCTGATGGACGCGGGTCTGGACATCATCGGGACGCAGGGCTGGTCGGCCACTACCGTGCGCGGCGTGTGCGAGCAGGCGCGCGTCGGTCCCCGGTTCTTCTACGAAAGCTTCGACGACCTCGACGCGCTCGCCGCAGCCGTGCACGACGAGATCCGGGACACCGCGCTGGAGCGCGCGCTGGAGGCCGTCGCGGCGGCCCCGGACGACGTGGGTGCCAAGATTCGTGCCGGGATCGAGACCATCATCACCGACGTCACCGACGACCCGCGCCGCGCGCGCGTGGCCTTCGCCGAGGCGCACGGCAGCGTGACCCTCATGCACAGGCGGTTCACCGCGATGCGCACTATCGCCGGGGTCATCGTGGACCAGGCCCACGAGCTGCTCGACCTGCCCTCGGACAGCGAGCACGTGGTCCAGGCCGTCGCGCAGCTGCTCACCGGCGGCGTCACCGAGCTGGTACTGGTCTGGATCAACGACGGCGTGGCCATCGACCGCACCGCACTCATCGACATCAGCGTCGAGTTCACCCGCACCATGCTCGAGAACCTGACGGACATCACCGAGAAGGTGTCGGGCGGTGCAGGCGAGGCACCGGGCACGGCAGACTCACCCGACGGACCGAGCGAAACAGGGAACGCTCCACACTAGGCATCGGGACAACCCGCGCCACCGTCGAGCTGCCCGTCCGGAGGCGGTGCGAGCAACAGGCAGGGCTCACACGGCATGCCCCGGATACCGTCCAGCAGCTCCAGCTCACCCGCGCCGAACGAAGCCCCGCAATAGGCATCCAACTGCGCCGCATCGCCGCCCGGCTCCGGGAAGACGTGCGTGACGCGGCGCGCCTCGCCGACCGTGCCCGGCAAGGGGCGTGCCAGCAGCAGGCGTACCCCCATCACGTCTCACCCCGTTCGGGGTGGAGACCGGTGGGAACGGGCGAGGTCGGGGTCATGCCCGTTCCCACCGGAGCCATCAACCGTGCCAGGTAGGCCGCGATCGGCCCCCGCCTGCGGCGCTGCCGCAGCTCGCTCGCCCGTTCCGGGGTCACCACGCTCGGGTGCACCCGCACGAACCGCACACAGGTAACACACGCCGGGCCCGGCGGCTCCAGCATCGAACCCGGCATCACCACATGCCCGCACAGCGCGCGGTACTTCCCACCGCGCCGCCCCGTCAGCCCGGACAGCTCGGCATGCGTGACCACGTGATCCCGGCCATCGGACAGGCACCCCAACCACGAGGCGCGTACGCGCCGCTGACTGTCGTGATTAGACACGAGCCGTGCTCACGAAACATTGCGAGCGAACGCAACCGGCACATAAGTCCGCAACCGCATACCTGCTGCCCTCCACGGCAATCTCTACTGGGAAGCGCCCCATCTCGGGACATCTCCAGGAGACACCCGGATACAACGGAGACCCCGGAAAAACGTTCCGGGGTCTCCGCGATGGTTCGGAAGGCGCGTTGGCCGGTCAGCGATGGTGCACGGTGGTGGGCTCGCCGTGCTCGAGATACTCCGGCGTCGGCGTCCGCAGCGCGGAGCGGATCCGGCGCGCGAGACGATCGAGAGTGTAGCCGTCCAGCTCCTCCAGCCGTACGTAGCGGGCTTCGGCGATCTCACCGTCAGCGAAGGTGAAGCGCGTGTCGGGGTCGAGCCGGGGACCGTCGAACACGAAGAGTATCTTGTCGCCCTCGGAATCCGAGGGTGCCCAGTCCACGGCGAGCAGGCCACCGACCGCGATGTCTAGGCCCAGTTCCTCGCGTACCTCGCGAGCGGCGGCTGCCTGCGGGGACTCACCGGGCTCGACATAGCCGCCAGGGATGTCCCAGAAGTCCTTGTAGGTCATCCGCAGCATCAGCACCCGGCCGGTGTCGTCGGTGAACAGCACACCGGCCGCTACGCGCGGCGCCGCCGCGTTCAGCCGTTCGTCTGGCATGGCCCCAGCCTACGTCAGCTCATGCCACGTTCAGCCGACTCGCCAACCCGGTTAGGTCATCCCCGAGTGCGCCCTTGGCGCGGCGCATCCAGGTCAGCACCAGATCTCGGCTCAGCGAGTGGTGCCGGACCTGCTCCGGGGCCGACTGCTCAGCTTCCAGGATGAGCCCGAGCGCGGCGTCACGGTCGCTGACAGCGCTGTGCGCGCGGGCGACCTCCAGGTGGTGGCGCACCTGTCGCTCGGTCGGCAGGGGTGTGGGATCGACCCGCGGCCCGAGGTCCAAGGCCTGTTGGATGTTGCCCAGCTCCATAGCGGTCGAGACCTTGTGTATGGCCACGTTGGTCGGGCCGAACGCGGTCCACATCAGGTTGTCATCACGCCCGATGCGTTGCGCCGCCGTGTCCGCCTGCTGCAGGAACTCCCGCGTCACCGCCCGGTCGTCGGCGCGGGCAGCGGCCATGGCCCCGGTGAGATACATCGTCCCGTACACCGACACGTAGGCACGGCTAGAGTCGCTGGTCAGCCCGCCGAGATTGCGCGGTGCATCGCTGATCAGGCCCACGGCGTCGCTGTAGCGGCCGGTCGATAGCAGGGCATGACACACCGAGCGGGTCAGCGAGGCCAACACGACCCGCTCCTCGGCTTGCTCGGCCAGGTCATAGCCTCGCTGCGCAGCCACACACGCGAGGTCGGTCTCGCTGAGCTTGGTCAGCACCGCCGTACTCGCCTGGTACGTCAATGCCAGTAATCGTTGGCACCGCACCTTCTCCTGACCCTCGTACTGATCCACCGCATACGCCAGATCCTCAATGAGACCGGACAGCGAAGCCGTCATGTAGCCGAACCGAGAGGCCTGGTAGGCATCCCACACCGCGCTCACCCGGCTGAGCAACACATCCGGCGTCTGAAGCTCCCGATCAGTCGAACGCCCCGGAATCAACTGCCGGTAGGTCAGCAGAGCGTCACGCAACGCAGGAACCGTCTTACGGGGCGTCTCCGGCGACCACTCCACCAGCGACGGCTCGGCCAGCAGATCCCCAAGGGTGACGTCCAACTCCCACGCGATCACGTTGATGACCGACAAACGATCGAGCTGAATACGGTTGTTCTCAACCTTGTTCAACCAGTCCTCAGTCCGACCGATCAGGTCAGCCAACACCCGCTGCGACAACCCCCGCCGACGCCGATACCACGCGATCCGCTCACCGATCGTCAGCCGAACCGTCTCCCGCTTCACGCGGGTAGCTTCTCACCTCACCCCGTCAGGAAATCCAACCGGCGCGGCCTTCACCGTCACCTTCGCGCTTTCATCCAGGTCAGGACGTATGCTGCCACCGAAAGATCCGCAACCGCAAGCAGCATGCTCGCAGATGAATCAACCCCTGTGCGTCGGGCACGGCATAAACCAGCTTCGAACGCACGGGGAGCTGGGTATCCCCATCACGCCAGCGGACCAACGAGGGGCGGCTCATGGCTCGCATCGACTACTTCCACGACCCGCATGCCCCGGAGGCAAATAACGTGGTCCCGTCGGTCACCGTCGGGGTGCGCGACGAACAGGGCCGCATCCTGCTCGTGCACAAGGCCGACAACGATCTCTGGGCACTACCGGGCGGTGGGCACGACGTGGGGGAGTCCATCACCGACACCGCCGTACGCGAGATCCGCGAGGAAACCGGCACCGACGTGGAGATCACCGGGCTCGTCGGCCTCTACACCGACCCCAACCACGTGATGGCTTACGACGACGGCGAGGTGCGCCAGCAGTTCTCCATCTGCTTCTCCGCCCGGCCCACCAACGCGACAGCGCAGGCCGACGGCACCGAGACGAATGAGGCCCGGTGGGTCGACGTCGATTAGCTCGACGCCCTCAGCATTCACCCGTCCATGCGGATGCGCATCGACCACTACCTCGAAGAACGTGCACACCCCTTCCTCGGCTGACCACCGGACAGCCCGCCGCTACCGCATGCGCCGAGCAGCAATCATGGCGACATCCTCCCCGGCACGAACGGAAGCGCGCCACGGTCTCCTCATAGCGCGGGATCGTGCCAGCGACCGTGCGGCTCGATCAGTGCGTCGGCAGCAGCGGGGCCCCACGTACCGCGCTCGTACCGGTGGGGTGGCGACTGCTGCTCGGCCAGCAGCGGCTCAACGATGCGCCACGCCTCCTCCACGGTGTCCGACCGCGCGAACAGGCGTTGGTCGCCGTGCACCGCGTCGTACAGCAGTCGCGCATAGGCGTCGAGGCGCGGACCTTCGCGGTCCTCGTCGTAGACGTAGTCCAGCTCGACCGGGCGGCTGACGAGCTCGTTTCCCGGGGCTTTCATGTGCATCGCCATGGACACCCGTTCCCCCGGCTTGGTGCGAAACGCCAGGTGATTCGGGTGCCGCGGCGGTTCCTGGCCCCGCGTGAAGAACAACTGCGGGGGTCGCCGGAACTCGACGAGGATCTCGGTCGCGGTGGTCGCCAGCCCCTTGCCGGCCCGGATGTAGAACGGCACGCCCGACCAGCGCCACGAGTCGATCGCGAGCCGCAGGGCGACGAACGTCTCGGTGTGTGACTCCGGATCGACTCCCGGTTCCTCGCGGTAGCCGTCGAACTGCCCCCGCACCGCATCGCCGGGATCGACCGGTCGCGCGGACCGGAGCACCTTGGCTTTCTCGTCGCGCAGTGCGGTGGCGTCGGTAGCCACCGGCGGCTCCATCGCGGTGAGCGCCACGAGCTGCATCAGGTGGTTCTGCGCCACGTCACGAACGGCACCGACCCCGTCGTAGAACGCGCCCCTGCCCGCGACACCGAAGTCCTCGGCCATGGTGATCTGCACGCTGTCGATGTAGTTGCGGTTCCACGCCGGTTCGAGGATGGTGTTGGCGAACCGCAGGACCAGCAGGTCGAGCACCTCCTCCTTGCCGAGGAAGTGGTCGATCCGGAACACGGCCTCTTCCGGGAACCGCGCGAGGACACACCGGTTGAGCTCCCGCGCGGACTCGAGGTCCCTGCCGAACGGCTTCTCGAGTACGACCCGGGCGTTGTCGTTGAGGCCGGCTTCGGCAAGCCGCTCCACGACGGTCTCGAACAGCGCCGGGGGGATTGCCAGGTACAGCAGCGGACGTCGCGAGCCGTGCAGTGTCGCGCGCAGGCGCTCGTAGGTCTCCGGCTCGGTGTAGTCACCCTGCACGTACGTCACTGCGGACGCCAGCCGCTGCCACGCGGAGGCGTCCGGCGACCCGTCGCCGTCAGCCGCGATGGCGTCCCACACGTGCTGCCGGAAGTCGTCGTCCGACCAGTCGGAGGCGGCGACGCCGACCACGCGCGGCGGGAGCCATTCTGCCCGTGCCATCTCGTGCAGCGCGGGAAGCAGCTTCTTCCGTGCCAGGTCGCCGGTCGCGCCGAACAGCACGACGGCATCACACCGTTGGTCCATCACACCGAACGTACTCCGTGACCGGCAAACCGCCGCCGCACTCCCATCCGTCGCGTGTCGGGCGCGACGAGTCGCACCCGGATCACCGCTCCGTCAGCTTGTCCACTTTGACACCGAGGTTCTCGATCATCTGCTTGAACGAGTCGGCGAACGCTCGGTCACCGTCGGCAAGCAGCCGCGTGCCCAGATCCTCGAGGTCGACCCCCGCCTGCTGCGCCTCGGCCACGACCGCACGGGCGTCCTCGGCATGTTCGCGCCGGTCGGACATGGCCTCGGGCGCCTCACCGGACTCCGCGAACTCCGTCAGGGCCCGGTCGTTCATGGTGTCCACCGTCTTCGGGGCCGCCAGGGCCGAGACATAGTGCGTTTCGGGCAGCCGTGGATCCTTGGTGGACGTCGATGCCCACAGCAGACGCTGGGGTGCGGCGCCGGCCTCGGCCAGGCTTCGCCAGCGGCCGGTCTCGAGCCACTCCCGGTACGCGACGTAGACCAGCTTCGCGGTCGCCACAGCCAGCCGGTTCTGCAGCCGGTCGGGCAGTTCCTCGTTGGCCTTGGCGTCGATACGGGAAATGAAGAACGACGCCACGGAGTGCACGTCAGGGGCGGCACCCTCGGCGACGCGGCGTTCGAGCCCGCGTGCGTGAGCCTCCGCCACCGCTCGCCAGGCCTCGGGGGAGAACACCAGCGTCACGTTCACGTTGACGCCGCGGTAGATCAACTCCTCGATCGCCGCCATACCCGCCGTGGTGGCGGGCACCTTGATCATGACATTGGCCCGGTCGACCCGCCGGAACAGCTGGTCGGCGAACTCGATCGACTCTCCCGTGCTGTGCGACAGCCGCGGTGGCAACTCGAGGCAGACGAACCCGTCCCTGCCGCCTGCCGCGTCGTGGACCGGCCGCAGGATGTCCGCCGCCGCCACGATGTCGGCGACCGCGACCTCCCAGAACACCGACTCGGGATCGGTCACACCACGCCCGACCGCCTCGCGCACCGCGTCGTCGTAGTCGGTGCCCTCGGAGAGCGCTCGCTCGTATATCGTCGGGTTCGAGGTCACGCCGCTGACCGCGTACTCGTCGACGAGCTCGGCCAGCGTCCCGTCCTCGATCAGCGTGCGGTGAATGTTGTCGTACCACACGCTCTGACCAAGCTCCCGCAGCTTGTGTAGCGGGTTCATGCCACCAGTCCTCCTGCCACGCGGGTACTTCTCTCGCCGAAAGCCAGGACCGTGCGCGAGCCGATCCGGAGAGAAGCCGAAGGATCGGCCCTTGACCGTCCACATTGGTTACTCAGAAGGCGAGGTGCAGCTGTTGATCGCGTGTCCACGAGGGGCCCATCGCGTTGACCCGCGGAGACATCCCTCCGGATCACGCTGCCACTGCCTCACGCCGCCTGTCGATCAGCTTCTTGCGCTCTGCCTCGTCGAGGCCGCCCCATACGCCGTACCGTTCTCCCGCGCGGAGCGCGTAACTCCTGCAGTCCACGAGCACGGGGCAGCTGCGGCACACTGCCTTGGCGTGCTCGGTGCGCTGCTTACGCACCCCGCCCCGCTCGTGCTCGGGCGAGAAGAAAACCTCGCTCGCCATGTCACGGCACGCGCCGAAGCGTTGCCAGTCCCAGTTCTCCGTCACCGGCGTGGGCAGCCGCGCGGTCTCAGCCAACCCGTCAGCACCTCCTCGGTCCGTGGATCATCTCCCTGCGAGTACCCACGTAGCCGGTGCCTAATCACACCGCTGCGATGTATGGCTACGGACGACAACGGGTCATCGACGACGAACAATCGACATCAAGGGACGACGGGGGCTTCCCGGACGAATCGGTCTGTCTGGAAAACGTACAGCAGCGACCGCGCTGGACGCGGAACCGCGTCGAGGCGCCCCGTACGCGGACACGAACGTCACCCCGGAATCACCGGCGACCACCGACCCCACGGACTGCTGCCCGGCCCCAGAACGATCCCACACACGAAACGATGTCCCGGGACACCTGCCAACGGTGTCCCGGGACATCACACGGAGCCGCCTAGGGGATTCGAACCCCTGACCTATTCATTACGAGTGAATCGCTCTGACCGTCTGAGCTAAGGCGGCGTGCGTAGACAGTGTAGCGACCCCGATCGCGCGGCATTCACACCCCCGTCATCGCAGCAGGCGGGCCGCACCGGCCGTGCCCTACGATTCGGTGGGCGGTCGTCGTACTCGAAGGGCAGGTGCCGATGCACGGACGTTCACTTCGCCTGGCGGCGATGTTGCTGGCCTGTGCCCTGCCCGCGCTCGCGGCAGCACCCGCCGGGGCGGACGCCCCACCGACGGACGGGCACGCCGTCGGCCACGCCGGGACGGCGTTCGGGCTGGCACGGGTCCTGTCCAGCTCGATACCCGACGACTCGATCCTGACCGAGCTCGATGACGAACGGAGCATCGACCGGCTGCTGGCCACCGACAACGGCGTGGGCCTGACCAGCGCCCGGGCGAACTCGACAAGCAGCGCGCGGTTCGAGCGCGCGATGGCGCAGGCCGCGCCGCACGGATCGTCCTCAGAGGGCGCGTCCACGGTCCCCCGCCCCGTGCCCGGCACGCTGCTGCAGACCGCGCTCGAGGACAACGAGGAGCCGCTGACCGGCGACATCGAAGCCTCCGAGCCACCGAGCGCCGTGCTCGCCCAGATCGGTGAGATGGAGGGCAGCGTGCACGCGCGGTGGAGCGAGGCCACAGGCCCGTGCGTGGACCCGATCGCCGAGGCCGACCTCGAGGCCGAGTCGGTAGCGCTCGGCAACGCGGTACTCACCCTGCCCGACATCCCGTTTCGCGACCTCGACGCTGCCTTCCCCGACGGCTACGAACCGGAGGGCACCCTCGCCACGCTCGGCGGGCTGCTCGCCGGCGCGGAACCGCAGGACGAGGTGGCCGGATCGCTGGTGAGCATGCCCGACGGCCTGTCCTCGCGCTCCCGTGTCACGCTCAGCGAACCGGACGACGGGGCCGACACCAGCGCCGTGACCTCCACAAGCACCCTCGAAGGCGAGGACATCGGCATCCTCGCAGGCAGCCCGGTGGGGCTGGACCTCGACGTCACGCGCGAGCCCGAGCTGACCGCGACCTCGACCGGGAACGCGGAGACCTCGGAGATCGACTACCGCGCGCCCGAGATCGAGGGCTCGTTCGAGGAGGAGCCCCTGTTCGAGCTCGATGAGGACGACCCCCGCATCGACATCCCCATCGGGGTTCCCGTCGAGGGTTTCGAGGACCTCTCGGCCCACGACGACCTCGGCGACCTGCCGATCGTGGGCGGGGTCGCCGCAAGCGAGGACGGCGAGGCTCTACCGCTGCCCTCCGAAGCCGACGAGCACGTCACCGACCTGTTCATCCTGCGCCTGAGCATCGCCGGTCTCGACGAGCGCACCCAGAACGACGACCTTCCGTTCCCCGGGCACCACCTCGGCGCGTCGGCCCGCCTGCTCGACGTGCAGCTGCTGCCGACGGAGGCACTGGCCGAGGCACTGCTCGAACAGGACATCGACCCGCCGTCGACACTCGCCCAGCACACGCTCGGCGAGCAGGTCGCCAGTGCCTACGCACCCGAGGGCGGGGTCGTCTGCGCGCCCACCGACCCCTCGGCCGTACCCAGCGACGAGATCGCCCAGCTGGCCGGGCCCGCCTACGCCGCCACCCCGATCTCGCTCGGCGGTGCCGCCGCCGTTCTGGTCGGCGTGGCACTCGTGACCGCCGCAGGCAGGCGTGGCCCCGGGATCGATCGGGTGCCCACACCGCAACCCCGCGCCGGAGGCGAGGACTGACGGTGGCTCGCCCGTGTAGCCGGGACCCGACGGCCGCGCAGGCGGGATGATACCCGGCTACCCGACCAGGGCGGCTGCCATCGACTCCACCGCGATGCGCGGTTTGACGTTCCAGCGGATCGCGTCTCGGCAGGCCAGTACCGCCTCCAGGCGGCGAAGCGCAGCCTCCGGCTCCCACCGCCGGGCCGCATCCCGAATGTGCTCGGCGTGATCGGGGTGGTTCAGCGTCAGCTCACGCTCACCGTGACCGGCCGCGACGACCAGCACGTCGCGGTAGAACCCGGCCAGGTCGACGAGCGCCAGGTCCAGCGTGTCGCGCTGGGTGCGCGTGGCACGCATCTTCTGCCGCTTCTCCAGCTGCTTGACGGCCGCGTCGGCGGAGCGCTTCGCTGCCGCCGTGCCCTTGCCGGTGCCGTCGGCACCCATGGCGGTGCGCAGCTCCTCCTTCTCCGAGTCGTCCCGGGCCTTGCTCTCCTCGTCCGCGTCGGCCTCGGCCGCCCGGATCAGCACGTCGGCACAGTCGAAGGCATCGGTCAGCCGCCGCGTGTTCGTCGGGATACGCAGCACCTCGGCCCTGCGCTCCCGGGCAGCGGGATCGGTGGCCAGCCTGCGCGCCCGGCCCACATGCCCACCGCACACCGATGCGGCCCACTCCGCGTCGCCGGTATCGACCCCGTCCCGCTCGACGAGTACCCGCGCGATCGCCGACGGCGGCGGCGTCCGCAGCGCGACCAGCCTGCAGCGGGAACGGATCGTGACCGAGACATCCTCCGGATGGTCGGAGGGCGCGCACAGCAGGAACACGGTGCGCGCCGGGGGCTCCTCGATCGCCTTCAGCAGCGCGTTCGACGCCCCTTCGGTCAGCCGGTCGGCATCGGAGATGATCACGATCTGCCACCGCCCTGTGGTCGGCCGGCGCGCAGCGGTCTGCACAAGCGACCGCATCTCGGCCACCGAGATCGACAGCCCTTCCGGCACGACCGGGTGGACGTCGGCATGCGTGCCTGCCAGTGCGGTGGTGCACCCGGAGCACTGCCCGCAGCCGGAACCTTCGGAGCACTGCAACGCGGCCGCGAAGGTGCGCGCGGCGACCGAGCGGCCCGAGCCGGGCGGGCCGGTGAACAGCCACGCATGCGTCATCGCCTCGGACCGGGTCGTCGCAGCCGACAGCGTCTCGATCGCAGGCTCCTGCCCCACCAGCTGGGACCACACCGTCTGCGTACTCACACGACCTCCGCCCGCCGCGTCGTCGGCGTCGCCGCCAGCAGCCCCCTGTCCACCAGGGCCGCCTTGACAGCAGTGTGCACCCTGTCGGCGACCTCCTCGGAGTCGCCCTTCGCGTCGACGACGACGTAACGACCGGGGTCGGCCGCGGCCATCTCGGCGAGCAGCCCCCGGATGCGCCAACGCTGGTCGGTCGCGAGCTGCCCGGCTGCGGCGTCCGGCTCGATGTCGAGCAGGACCGTCACGTCCGGGCGGAGGCTGCCGGTCGCCCAGTCGGCCAACCCCTCGAGCTCCTCGGCATCCAGCCCTGCCTCCGCGGTCAGCTGGGCGACCGGGGAGTCCACGAAACGCTCCATCACCACAACGGCCCCCTGGTCCAGCGCGGGGCGCACGTCCCGCTCGACGACGTCGGCCCGCACAGCAGCCGCGGCCAGCGCCCTGGCCCGCGCGCCCGTCAGCGACGTCGCGGACAGCAAGGCCGACAGCTGGTGGTCGTTCAGCGCCGGGTCGGTCGCCAGCCGGACGGGGCGCGGCTGCCCGCTCAACCGGTTGGCCAGAGCAGCGGCCTGGGTCTGCGTATCGGTGCTGCTGGTGCCCTCGATCGCGATGAGCAGGCCGTTGACGCGCCGGGGGGTGCGACGCAGGGCGTTGCGCAGGTCCGCGAGCACCGGAGCACCGCGTCGCGTGTCCATCAGCCAGTAGGCGAGCAGGCCGACCAGGGCGGCGAGGACGCCACCGCTGAGCAGTATCGGGCGCGTTCCGTCGATGACGACGGGGTTGCCGAAGATCGTGACCGTGCGCGGCCGCATCAGCCCGATCAGCAGCGGCACCGCCGCCATCGTGCCGCCCAGCACCACCTTCATCAGCGACTGGTAGATGGCGTTGATACGCCCCCGGATGTCGTCGTCGATCCGCGTGCCGATGATGGTCACACCTGCCAGGAACGCTGCCCCGGCGCACGCGCCGACCAGCCCTACCGCGAACAGGGAGACGAACAGGTGGGGTGACAGCGCGACCGCGCACAACGCGATGCCCGCGCCCACGATCGCGAGCCCGAACAGCCGCTCGTGCGGCAGGCGCCTTGCCAGCCGGGACGTCCCGGTCATGCCCAGCGACATCCCGGTGAATACGGCGATGAACAGCAACCCGAACGCCGCGTCACCCGCCATCAGGCTCGTGGCATAGGCGTTGGACGACCCGATCACTGCGCCGCCCGCCGCGAACGCCCCCAGCATGCCCACCAGCAGGCCGCGCACCAGCCGGTTCCCGTGCACGTACCGTGCCCCGTCGAGGATCATCCCGAACAGGCCGCGACGTGGCTGCCCGTCCCGCTTCGCGACCGCGGCGGCGTGGTCGGAGCGGACCGGATGCACGTTGCGCCTGGACAGCTCTGGGATGCGGGTTGCGATGAGGATCGCGCTCGTCAGGTACAGCAACGCGTTGATCACCAGGATGATCTTCGCGAGGCCCAGCGTGCCCAGCACGGCCTCCCGCTGTCCCAGCGCCGGGCCGATTCCGGTGATCACCGCGTACAGGCCGGCGCCGCTGACCACGGCGACGCCGTAGGTCATCACCATGTTGAGCTGGTTCGCCGTCTCCACCTGGTCCGGCCTGCGCAGCAGGTTCGGTACCGCCGCGTCCTTGGACGGGATCCACAGCATCGAGCAGAACCCGACGAGGAAACTACCGATGAACAACCACAGCGGCTCGCCGACGACAGCGATGGACAGCAGCAGCCCGCACCGCACCACATCGGCACTGGCCATGATCGTGCGGCGGTCGAACCGGTCGGCCAGCAGACCGCCGAGCGGGGCGAACAGCAGGCCAGGCAGCAGCAGGGTCAGCACGACGCCGGTGAAGGCGAAGTTCTGCGCCATGTAGCTGTCCGTCAGCTTGGTGACGTAGCCGGTCAGGCCCAGCAGCGTCAACCAGTCGGCGGTGCTACACAGATAGGTGACGCCCCACAGCCTGCGGAACGGCCTGATCGCGAGGACCCGCCGGGCGCGGTAGACGATCGAGGGCGACGCGAGCGCACCCGTCTCGGCGGCACCGTCCTCCGCGGCTTCGCTAGCGATGCGCCCCACCCCGCTTCCGCGCCGGACCGTGTGCGCGTGTGCGCCGTGCACAGTCCGAACGTTGCATACGACTTCCGGCCAGGCGGCCGTTACGTGCGTAGCCGGCGCCACCCGACGGGGAACTACACCGCGCATGCGCCGCCGGGCGTTACGCCGACACAGCCGTCAGCGTAGCGCCCGCCGCGGAGCGTGTCTGTTGATCCCCGCACATGCACGTACGGGAACCGGGCGAACACTCTCTGGTTACTCGCTCGATCGAGTTACGCGGACACCAGGCCCACCAGGCTGGCGAGCAGGGCGACGGCGATGATCGCGAACAGCACGATCAGGACAACCGCCACGGCCACGCCGGCAGAGGACTTGGTCTCCGCGTCCGTGAGGACCCGCTTGGCCTGCTCGCCGGCACCCGACATCATGCGCTGCGCGGACCCGAAACCGCGCCTGCCTTCCGGCTGACGATCTTCCGGCCGCAGCTCCCGCGCCCCCTGCTGAGCGGCCTGGCTGCCCGCACGCTCGTGCGGTTCGTCATCGAGCACCACGCGCAGCATCGCGTCGAGACCGTCGGGGTTGCCCTCAAAGGTTCGCCGGGTCGGCGCGTCGAAACCGCTGCTGTCGGTGCCGGGAACGGCTGCCTGCGTCGACTCGCCGGTGATCAGCCCGGCGAGCGGGTCAGGATACATCGGCTGCGGCGCGGGCTCCTGAGTGCCGTCCGCGCTCGATCCTGCCCTCATGGCGCTTCCCTCCCGGTCCGACAGCCTCGCCAACGCACAAGCGTAGCGACCCCGACGTATACCGTCAGTAATGCATGCGAGGGAAAAGTCCTGGCGATCGGCACGCTCGGTCACACCGCGGAGGCGTGCCGCGCCCCGGCTCCCTGCCCGGCGGGCGTCGCCCGGCAGCCCGCCGGCAGCCCCGGGGAGAGCTACTCCCCGGCGTTACTTGGACTTGGCCGTCGTCCGGCGCTTCTTCGGTGCAGGCCCCTTGGCGCGCTTCTCGGCGAGCAGCTCGGCCGCACGCTCGTCGGTCAGCTCCTCTACCGTGTCACCCTTGCGCAGCGAGGCGTTGTACTCGCCGTCGGTGACGTACGGACCGAACCGCCCGTCCTTGACAACCATGGGCTTGCCGCTCGCCGGGTCGTTGCTCAGCTCCCGCAGTGGCGGTTTCGCGGCGGCCTGCCTGCCCCTGCGCTTGGGCTCCGCGAAGATCTTCAGCGCCTCGTCCAGCGTGATCTCGAAGATCTGGTTCTCGGTCTCCAGCGAGCGCGAGTCCGTTCCCCGCTTCAGGTACGGGCCGTAACGGCCGTTCTGCGCGGTGATCTCCTCGCCGGACTCGGGATCGGTGCCCACCACCCTGGGCAGGGCGAGCAGCTTCAGCGCATCGTCGAGCGTGACCGTCTCCAGCGACATCGACTTCAGCAACGACGCCGTGCGCGGCTTGGGCTTCTTGCTCTTGGTGGTCTTGCGCCCCTTCTTCGCGGCCTCGCCGTTCTCCGACTTCTCCGCCGAACCGTTCCCGGCCTGCTCATCCTCCTCCGGGAGGATCTCGGTGACATACGGGCCGAACCGCCCGTCCTTGGCCACGATCTCGTGTCCGGTCTCCGGGTCGGTGCCGAGCACCGTGCCCTCGGCGGGGGTGGCGAACAGCTTCTCAGCCACCTCCTGGGTCAGCTCGTCAGGCGGCAGGTCCTCCGGCAGGTTCGCGCGCTGCGAGCTGCCGTCGACCTCCCGTTCCAGGTACGGGCCGTAGCGGCCGACCCGCACGTAGACGGTCGTGCCGTTCTCGTCGGTGAGCATCGGGATCGAGTTGATCTCGCGGGCGTCGATGTCCTCCACACCGCTGCCGACCAGCTTCTTCAAGCCACCGGAACGGCCGATCGACCCCTCCGGACCGATATCGCCACCGAAGTAGAAGCCGGACAGCCAGCGCGTCCGCTCCTGGTTGCCGGAGGCGATCGCGTCCAGCTCGTCCTCCATGGCGGCGGTGAAATCGTAGTCGACGAGCCGCTCGAAGTGCTTCTCGAGAAGCCCGACGACCGAGAAGGCCACCCAGGACGGCACGAGGGCCGACCCCTTCTTCCACACGTAGCCACGCGCCTGGACCGTGTTGATGATCGACGCGTAAGTCGACGGCCTGCCGATGCCCAGCTCCTCGAGGGCCTTGACCAGGCTCGCCTCGGTGTAGCGGGCGGGCGAGCTGGTCGAGTGCCCGTCCGGGACGAGGGATGTGGCGCTCACTTCCTGGTCGCGTTCCAGATGCGGGAGCCTGCGCTCGACGTCGTCGGCCTCGCCACCGGCCTCGCTGTCCACAGCCTCGACGTAGGCGCGCAGGAAACCCGCGAAGGTGATCGTGCGCCCGGACGCGGAGAACACGCACTCCTCGCCGGTGCCTGCGGCCACGCCGGTGATGCGCACCGACATCGTGGTTCCCTTGGCGTCGGCCATCTGCGAGGCGATGGTGCGCTGCCAGATCAGCTCGTAGAGCCGGAACTCGTCGGTCTCCAGCTCCGCAGCGACCTGCCCCGGGGTGCGGAACGACTCGCCGGCCGGGCGGATCGCCTCGTGCGCCTCCTGGGCGTTCTTCACCGCGCGGTTGTACTGGCGGGGCTTGGGGGAGAGGTACTCGGATCCGTAGAGCTCGGTCGCCTGGTTGCGCGCCGCGGTGATCGCGGTGTCCGACAGCGTGGTCGAGTCGGTCCGCATGTAGGTGATGTAACCGTTCTCGTAGAGCCGCTGCGCGGTGCGCATCGTTCGGTCGGCCGCGAACCGCAGCTTCCGGCCGGCCTCCTGCTGCAGCGTCGACGTCATGAACGGTGCGTACGGCTTACGGGTGTACGGCTTGGACTCGACGCTGCTGACCGTGAACGGCCTGCCGTCGAGTGCCTCGGCGAGCCTGGTGGCCTCCGCCTCGTCCAGCACGCGCACGTCGGAGCTCGCCGCGACCGAGTCCTTCAACCGGCCGTTCGAGCCGAAGTCCTTACCGGTGGCCAACCGGGAGCCGTCCACGGACACCAGCCGCGCGGAGAACGTCGCGGGAGCCGACTGCTCCCCGCCGGAGCCCGCGTCCATGGTCGCGGCGATGTCCCAGTACGACGCGGAGGTGAAGTCGATCCGCTCGCGCTCCCGCTGCACGATGACCCTGGTCGCCACCGACTGCACCCGGCCTGCCGACAGTTTCGGCATGACCTTCTTCCACAGCACGGGCGAGACCTCGTAGCCGTAAAGGCGGTCCAGGATGCGCCTGGTCTCCTGCGCATCGACCAGGTTCGAGTCCAGCTCGCGGGGATTCTCCGCGGCCGCCTGGATCGCCGACTCGGTGATCTCGTGGAAGACCATCCGGCGCACAGGGACCTTGGGCTTGAGCGCTTCGAGCAGGTGCCACGCGATCGCTTCCCCCTCGCGGTCACCGTCCGTCGCGAGGTAGAGCTCGTCGGCATCGGCGAGCAGCTGCTTGAGCTCGGTGACGGTGGACTTCTTGTCCGGCGTGACGATGTAGAGCGGCTCGAAGTCGTTGTCCACGTCGACGCCGAGACGCGCCCACGACTCACCCTTGTACTTGGCGGGTACGTCCGCCGCGCCGCGCGGCAGGTCGCGAATGTGGCCCTTCGATGACTCGACCACGTACTCGCTGCCCAGGTAGGAGGCAATCTTGCGAGCCTTCGCCGGGGACTCGACGACCACAAGCCGTCGCCCCGTCTGGCTCGATGCGGCGCGCCCGCCGCGCTTGCTCCCTGTCGATCCAGCCACTACTCGGCAGCCTCCGCTTCCTGTCACTCAGCCACGAACCGGAGTCCACGTCCGGTACTCACCCGGGCTGAGACCTTAATTGCTCAGTAGGGGTGCTGAACACACAGCAACCCGCACCGTATTTCCACCACTAGCATGCACAGCCACCACATTCACGCGGCAGGGCGGTGTATTCGCCCGATTTCGCTGGTCACGAGGCGGCGACCGCCCTCGACTCGGCCGGCCACTGTGCTTCGGCACCCACCGGCGCCCGGCCTGCAAGCTCGGCGAGCCTGCGCATCCGCTTGACACCGACGATCCGCACCGCGGGCCCTCCGGCACGCGGCCCGAGCAGGTTCGCCGAACCGGACGCCGACACGAGGCCCGCAGCGCTCACTCTACGGAGCAGCGGCTCGTGTGTCTCCTCCGCCCTGGGATCGAGCTGGAGCTGGTAGCCGCGCTCCGCACGCCTGCCGCAGGCCAGCATCCACAACCGCAACGCGGCACCGTCCAGCATGAAGCCCGCGGGAACCGCCTTGACCGCCCCCCGGCTCCACGCCTGCGCCACCGCGAGCAGATCCGCCCGGAACGCCGTGCGCACCAGCGGGTAACCACCGTCCGACGAGGTGATCTCCGCCTCGATCCCGCGCTCGGCGAACTCCTCCGCGAGCGCGCCGGCGCGCCAGGGCTCGTCGTCGGTGACCACGGACAACCGCGCTGCCGTGTCGGCGAAGCTCACGATCTGACCGTGCCCGCACAGCACGCCTGCGAGGTCCGCCACGCAGGGCGCGCTCGCCTCCGCGGAGAAGAACGACAGCTGTGCCACGTCCCATAGCATAGAACACGCGTTCGAGGGTGTGGAAGTGGTGCGTGGCACCCGCCTCGCCCGCGGATTCGCCGCCGGGGTCACTCCCGGGGCCCGTCCGGGTTCAAGCTGGGCCGTGCCCCGGCCGACAGTAGCTCCGCGCACGAGTCGGCGGACCGGCTCGCCTCGACGAACTCCGGTATCTCCTCCATACCCCCCAACAAGTTGACCTCGCCGACCTCGTCGAGCACGTTACTGGTGACGTCCAACGCCGACCTGGTCTCGGCGACATCCGGCTCCTCCCGCTGCCGTGTCGCGGCGAGCCGGTTCCGCGCACCCTCCGAACGCTCCCGGAGTTCGCTGAACTCACCCTTGGTGCGCTCGAGCACGTCATCAGCGCCCCTGATCGGGGCCGGGCCGAGGCCATCCAGCTCACGCTCCACCTGTCGCAGCCCCTGAGAGACAGTGGCGAGCATGTCCATGGACGTCTCCGAGGCACGCTCCGGCGAGCTGGGATCGACCTGCGGGGACGTGGAGACGGCCTGCACGAGGCGCCGTGTGGCGCTGCAGTAGGAGTCGGCCCACTCGATCGTGCGAGCGTCGTGCGTGCCGCCATCGGACTCGGTCTCCTGCTGCTGAGACGGCTCCGGCCGCGCCCGATCCGCGTTCTCCTCGCCGGACCCGCATCCGGCGACGAGCAGCAGGAACGCCACAGCGGCCTGCACGCCGATGCCTCGCCACATTCCCTGCACTCCTCCATGAGCCTGTGGGGCTGAATACACGAGTCGGGCCATTCACCACGGCCACGCCGACGAACGGCTCACCCGTCGCCCGCGTTCGAGGGCCGACACTAGTACAACTGGCCCCGCCTCGCTGGTTCGAACGCGAGGCGGGGCCAGTGTCAGCCGTGCCGGGTTACGAGGAGCGTGCTTCCTCCTCGGCCGGGTTGTCCGAGATGGACCCCTCCCGGCGCTTCGCGACGACGACCGCGACCACGATGATCGCCACCGCAGCCAGCGCGATGACGTAGCGCACCGGAGCCGATGCGTCCGGCCCGACGCTGAACTGCACCACCGCGGGCGCGATCAGCAACGCGACCAGGTTCATCACCTTCAGCAGCGGGTTGATCGCCGGGCCTGCCGTGTCCTTGAACGGGTCGCCGACGGTGTCACCGATCACCGTCGCGGCATGGGCCTCCGAGCCCTTGCCGCCGTGGTTGCCGTCCTCGACCAGCTTCTTGGCGTTGTCCCACGCACCACCGGAGTTGGCGAGGAACACAGCCATGAGCACACCGGCCGTGATGGCTCCGCCGAGATAGCCTGCCAGCGCGCCCGTGCCGAGGCCGAAGCCAACGGCGACCGGCGCGAAGATCGCGAGCAACCCCGGCGTCGCCAGCTCACGCAGCGAGTCCCGGGTGACCAGGTCGACCACCCGCCCGTACTCGGGCTTGGTGGTGCCCTCCATGATTCCCGGGATGTTCTTGAACTGGCGCCGCACCTCGTAGACGACCGCGCCCGCAGCCCGGGACACCGCGTTGATGGCCAGGCCGGAGAACATGAACACCACGCAGGCACCGATGATGACGCCGACGAGCGTGTTGGGGCTGACGATCTGGGTGCTGAACGCGTTGGGCAGCTCGCCCTCGGTCAGGCCCATCGACTCGACGCGATCGTTGATCGAGGTCATGTAGGAGCCGAACAGCGCGGTCGCCGCGAGCACGGCTGTCGAGATCGCGATGCCCTTGGTCACCGCCTTGGTGGTGTTGCCGACCGAGTCCAGTTCCACGAGGACATCCGCGCCCTCGCCCTCGATCTCGCCGGTCATCTCGGCGATACCCTGCGCGTTGTCCGCGACGGGCCCGAAGGTGTCCATCGCGACGGTGACGCCGACGGTGGTCAGCAGGCCGGTGCCGACAAGGGCGACCAGGAACAACGCGATCAGCACCGAGCCGCTCAGCAGGAACGCGCCGTAGACCGCCGCGGCGACGACCAGCGCGGTGTAGACCGCGGACTCGAACCCGACGGACACCCCGGACAGGATGACCGTGGCAGGCCCGGTACGGCCGGTCTCGGCGACGTGCTGCACCGGCTTACGCTCCGGAGCCGTGTAGTAGCCCGTCAACCACATGATGACGCCCGCGAGGACGATACCGATGATCACCGCGGCGCTGGCCGCGACGGCCGGGGAGACCCCTGCCTCGGGGTCCTCGAACTGGCCGGGCAGGAAGATGAACGCGGCTGCGACCGAGAGCACCGCCGAGATCAGCCCGGACAGGTAGAACGACCGGTTGATCGTGGTCAGGCCCGGCTCGCCCGCGCGGGAGCGCGTGATGTAGATACCGATCACGGCTGTGATCACACCGATGGCGGGGATGATCAGCGGGAACGTCAGGCCGCTCGCCGAGGTACCGAAGGCGAAGCTACCCAGGATCAACGCGGCGACCAGTGTGACGGCGTACGACTCGAAAAGGTCGGCGGCCATACCGGCGCAGTCGCCGACGTTGTCGCCGACGTTGTCGGCGATCGTCGCGGCGTTACGGGGGTCGTCCTCCGGGATGCCCTGCTCGATCTTGCCGACCAGGTCGGCACCGACATCGGCGGCCTTGGTGAAGATGCCACCGCCGACACGCATGAACATCGCGAGCAGCGCGGCACCCAGGCCGAAGCCTTCCAGCACCTTCGGCGCCTCGCCCGCGTAGACGAGCACGACGACCGCGGCACCGAACAGCCCGAGGCCGATCGTGAACAGGCCGACCACCCCGCCGGTGCGGAACGCGATGCGCAGGGCGCGCTCCCTTCCGCCGCCCTCGCGTGCGGCGGCTGCGACCCGCAGGTTCGCCCGCGTGGCGAGCCACATACCGAGGTAGCCGATGACGAAGGAGAACGCGGCACCCACGACGAAGAAGATCGAGCGCCCGATGCGTTCCGCCCAGTCATCGGCCGGTAGGAAGAACAGCAACACGAACACCACAGCCCCGAAGATGGCAAGGGTGTTGCGCTGCCTTGTGAGGTAAGCGGCTGCCCCTTCCTGCACGGCCTTGGCGATCTCCTGCATTCTCTCGGTGCCCTGGCCGGTGGCCAGCACCTCCCTGAGCAGGCCATAACCGACGGCCAGTGCAGCAAGGGCGATCACGGCGACGACGGCAACGATGCCGTAGTCACCTCCGGACAGCTCGGGGCTGTCCGCGAGGAATAGCCGGGACATTCGTCCTCCTGTTTGTCGTCCACTTCTCGTGTGTCGCCAGCGCCGACAAAGAAACCAGACATGAGTCGCCACTGACGTGGGATTCGCATCACACGGGTGATATCGGCGGAGTCTATTGGTACGGCAGTGTCCTGTGTGCATGGGGCGGGCCGAAGGGCTCGTTCGGTGCATATTCGGCACGAGGAGTCCTTCGGCCCCTCCCTGCTCAACCGCTAGTCTGCGAGGCGATGTCACGCCAGGCCGATCGATTGCTGGAGCGGATCCTCGCGGGTTCGGCCGCCGAGGAGAGCCCGGTCACCCACCACACCCGGATGCCCGCCCGGCACGGCCGCACCGAGCCGTGGCCGGACTGGGCTCCGGCCGAGGTCATCGAGGCCATCCAACGCAGCGGCATCCCGCACCCCTGGGCGCACCAGCGGCAGGCAGCCGACCTCGCCCGGTCCGGGCGAGATGTGGTGCTCGCGACGGGAACGGCCTCCGGCAAGTCGCTCGGCTACCAGCTACCCGCGCTGTCCGCACTGTGCGGCGACGACAGCGGCACGGACCGCGCAGGAACCGTGCTGTATCTCGCGCCGACCAAGGCGCTCGCGGCGGACCAGCTACGCGCGATCACCAGCCTGGGCCTGGACGCCGTCCGCGCGGCGACATTCGACGGGGACACCCCGCGCAGCGAGCGGGACTGGGTGCGCGCGCACGCGAACTGGGTGTTCACCAACCCCGATATGCTGCATTTCGGGGTCCTCTCGGGGCACTCGCGCTGGCGGCGGCTGCTGCGCGGGCTCCGCTACATCGTCGTCGACGAATGCCACACCTACCGTGGCGTCTTCGGCTCGCACGTGGCGCTGCTGCTCCGCCGGCTACGGCGGGTGGCCGAGCATTACGGGGCCGCACCGGTGTTCGTTCTCGCCTCGGCGACCATGGCCGACGCCGGCGAGTTCGCCACCCGGTTGACCGGCGACAGGTGCGAGGAGGTCACCGAGGACGCGTCCCCGCGCGGCGCGCGCACCGTCGTGCTGTGGGAACCACCCCTGCAACCGGAGATCACCGGGGAGAACGGCGCACCGATCCGCCGCTCGGCAGGCGCCGAAGCCGCCAGGGTCCTCACCGACCTGGTCACCGAAGGTGCCCGCACGCTGGTGTTCGTGCGCTCGCGCCGTGGCGCGGAGCTGACGGCGCTCACCGCCGGGCGCGCCCTGGCCGAGGTGGATCCCGACCTTGCCGACCAGGTCGCCGCCTACCGCGGTGGCCTGCTCGGCGAGGAACGTCGCGACCTCGAAGCCAGGTTGATGGACGGGCGGCTGTGCGGTGTGGCGACCACGAACGCGCTGGAACTCGGCGTGGACATCTCCGGCCTGGACGCCGCCGTGCTCGCGGGCTACCCGGGAACCCTGGCATCGTTCTGGCAGCAGGCGGGCCGCGCGGGCAGGGCCGGAGCCGAGTCGCTCGTCGTCTACATCGCGAGGGACGACCCGCTCGACACCTACCTCGTGCACCACCCGGAGGCACTGCTCGAGCGGTCGTTCGAGTCGGCCGTGCTCGACCCGGGCAACCCGCACGTCATGGCACCGCACCTGGTGTGCGCGGCGGCTGAGCTCCCGCTGCGCGCCGGTGAGCTGGAGCGTTTCGGCGAGTCGACCCGCGCGCTGCTCGACGACCTCACCGCGGAGGGTTCGCTGCGCCGCAGGAGCAGTGGCTGGTACTGGACCTCCTTGCGGCACCCGCACGAGCAGGTGGGCATCCGGGGTTCCGGCGGCGAACAGATCACCGTGGTCGAGGGCGACACGGCGCGCGTGCTCGGCACCGTCGACCCGGCGACGGCGTGCTCGACCGTTCACCCGGGGGCGGTGTACCTACACCAGGGTGTCTCCTATGTCGTCGACGACCTGGACCTGGAGCGCTGCCTCGCGTTCGTGCACCCCGAGGACCCGGAGTGGAACACCTCGGCGCGGACGGTGACCGACATCACGGTCCTGGAGGAGTCCACCCGCGAGGTGGCAGGCGGCATCAGCATGGCGCTCGGACGGGTCGCGGTTACCGAGCAGGTCGTCGGTTACCTGCGCAAGCTGCCCAGCGGGGAGGTCGTCGACCAGGTACCGCTCGACTTGCCGGAGCAGACTCTCGAGACGCGTGCCGTCTGGTACTCCATCAACGAGGATCTGCTGAATGGCAGGGCACCGGGGGGCGCCTGGTTGGAACCGGCGCGCGTCCCCGGTGCCCTGCATGCTGCCGAGCACGCGGCGATCGGCCTACTACCGCTGTTCGCTACCTGCGACCGCTGGGACATCGGTGGCGTATCCACTGCGCTGCACGCGGACACCGGGGAGGCAACGGTGTTCGTGCACGATGGGCATCCCGGGGGCGCGGGATTCGCCGATCGTGGATACGCCACGCTCGTCCCGTGGCTGGCCGCGACGCGGGAGGCGATCGCATACTGCGAGTGCCCGGCAGGCTGCCCGTCCTGCGTTCAGTCGCCGAAGTGCGGGAACGGCAACGAACCGCTGGACAAGGCAGGGGCGGTGGCCGTACTCGACATCGTGCTCGGGGCCGTCCGTCGAGACGGGAAGGCCAGAGCGTGAGGGATGAGGGAGCGGTCCCGCACGCTCGCTCGACGGCGCACGACGTTGATGTACAGCCACGTCTACCCCTCTCAGGCGGCGGAGGTTTCCACGGTGTGCGCGGGTTCCTCCGCCGTGCCTGTCAGCTTGCGCAGTGCGCGGACCAGGACGCCGTGCATGGCGCTCGGGTGCGGAAGCTGCCAGCCCCACACCTCGGGCTTGACGCGCCAGTGCACGACCCCGTGATCCAGCGGGGTCGGGGGCAGGGCGACACAGCTACCTCCCCCATGCCTGCGAACACCCTCGCGAGCGCGGAGCTCGGCCGGTATCTCGTCACCGGCAGCGGTCAGGAACAGCCACCTGCCGTTGGGCATCGACACGATCGGCGCCGGACGCTCGCACGCACGCAGCAGGGTCGCCGTCGCACGACCGAGCTCGGCGTCGACCTCGACCGCGTCCAGCATCGTCCCGGTCGCGACCAGCACGCTGTACGGGTAGGTGGTCCACCACTCCGCTACCTGCTGGGGATGCATCGCCGGCCGGTCCGCCCAGCCGGACTGCACCGGCTCGGGCGCGTCCCCGACCTGGTCGGGGTAGCTGCCCGGTAGCACCGGCCAGCCCCGCGAGGCCAGGCCGATGGCGACGGCACGCAGCTCGATACGGAATGCGTCCCGCCACCCTACGGTGTCCAACATCGAATCTCCCGCCTCCAGAGTCATATCGCGGCTGGGGCACTCACGGCCGGGGTACGGCTGCGGCCGTGCCGCTACCGACACTGCCGACGTTGCCGACACCCGCCCTGCTCCGGCGGTCGCACTCGACCTCGCCCGCCGGGCCGTGAACGACCCGCCCATATGTTTTGTGGCTGCTCGACCGAATGGCTTCGGCCTGCTGTGACCTACTCAACAACACACACCGCGTCGTCGGAAGTACGCGGTCGGTAACCGGTGGCCGTTGCACGACGAACGACCGGCACCCAACTGTCGCGCCAAACTCTCGCCGACCGCTCGCAGCCCACGATCAGCGGCCAACGGGGCCTGCACGCGCCCCGACGGTCACCGTGCCGAGCTCGGCCGGCACGAGCGGTGGCTGAGCACGCACCCGTACCAGCGCATCCCGGCCGTCCAGCTCGCACGCCCGCAACCGCGTGTCCATCCGCCGGGCCACCCGGCCCGCCTGCGCGCACGCGCCGTCCGAGCCATCGGCGACATGCGCCGCGGCGGCCAGCGCGGCAAGGTCGGCCGCGGCCGCCACGCGGTGCCGTGTCACCGTGGCAGCGCCCAGCCAGATCAGCAGGCCGTAGAAGGTCAGGACCGCCAACACGGCTCCCGCGGCCCACACCGTGGCGAAACCCTCGTCGCCAGGACCGGTCACGGCGCACCGCCCTGCCGCTCGCCCGGTGGCGCCGCCACGGGCTCGGGGACGGCGAACGCATCCCCGCGAACGATCACCCCTGGCAACAGTCCGCCCGCCGGAACGACACTCACCGTGACGGCGATACCGTTCGTCGTCTCGTCCACCTCCCACCGGGCATCAGCCGGGGCAATACGGCTGACCGCCTCATCGGCACGCTCCGCCTGGCCCCGAGCGATCAATCGAGCGGCCTCCCGCGCGGCATCGGTACAGCGAAGCTGGTCGGTGACCGCTGCGACGCCCGCGATCGTCGCGACCAGCACCGCGACAAGGGAAGCCAGCGCGAGCGCCGCCTCCACGGTCACCGACCCCCGCTCCGAACTCCCGCACGACCGCATCTAGAACCCTGCGCTGAGCGCTCGTTCGATCAGCGCCGTCAGTGCGGACACAACCGAGTCCCCGGTCACGACGCTGTAGAGGACCGCTGCGAACGCCGCAGCGGCGAGCGTGCCGATGGCGTACTCCACGGTGCCCATCCCGTCCTCGGCCGCTCGCAGCGCCGCGAGCCGGGGCCGCATCCCCTTCGGCACGCAAGGGGGGACGTTGTGGGGCGGAGTGCTGCTGCGCTGTGTCGTCGACATGACGGTCACCTCCGATATCTCGAGTCGCCACCTCCCGCGAACGCCCCGGGTGAGCGTTCACCGCTGATACATCTCGAAGCTCGGGCCCGGTCGCGCGGTCAGTACGCGGTCGTCAACTCACCGAAGAGCCCGAACACCACGGGCGCGACCCCCACACAGACGAACGCCGGGAGGAAACACAGCCCGAGGGGTCCCGCGATGAGTACTCCGGCGCGCTGCGAACGCTCCTCAGCGCGCTCGGCCAGCCGCGCCCGCACCCTCGTGGCGAGCTCACGCGCCACGCCCGCGAGCGCCGTACCGGACATCGCGGCGCGGCGCGCCGCGCGTGCCAGCTCCGCGGTCTGCCTGCACGCCAGCGCGGGTTCCCACGCGGTGCCTGGATCGGCGCCGAGCGCGAGCAGATCGGCTGTCGCCCGCAACGCGCCTGCCGGCTGATCGGGCAGCACCCCCGTGATCGCGAGCACCGCATCCTGGACAGACAACCCGGCCCGCAGACCGGCGGCGAGCAAGTCGAAACACGCCGCCAGGTCCAACTGCTCGGCCGCCGTCGAGCCCCGCGCGCGGGCCAGTACATCCCGCACGTGTGGGCGCGCCCACCAGACAATCGCGCCGACGGCCGCGGCGACGGCGAGCGCGTACCAGCCACCGCTCACCGCCGCGGCCAGCACACCCGCGACCACCGCGGCGTATGCCGGGAGAGCCTGCTCCACGGTCGGACCTCCTCCCATGCGGGTAACCCCGGTGACGAGCAGCCGGCGCGTCCGCGCCTCCGCCACGGCACCGGCAGGTGACGCGAGGACAGCGACACCGAGTACCCCGACGGCCACCGCGTTCACAGCTGCACCTCCGTTCTGGTCAACCGGGCACTCCACGCGAGACCGGCGCACAGCAACGCGCCGCCGAGCACGAGCAGCAGCTGCCCTTGCGCGGTCGAGCCGAGGACGTCCAGCGGGCGAGCGCCCATCAACTGCCCAAGGGCCAGGCCCAGCAGTGGCAATGCCGCGAGCACCAGCACGCTGGTCCGTGGTCCCGCCATCCGCGCGCGGTGTTGGGCGGTGAAGCCTGCCACCGCGTCCAGGTCGCCACGTACCGCCTCGAGCACGTCGGCGAGCGGGACACCGTGGCGCTGCGCGAGGCGCCACGCGTTGGCCAGCTTGACCAGTGGTCGCCGCGGTACGGGCCCGGTGGCCGGCATACCGCTCAGTGCCGCCTCGACATCTCCGCCGAGGCGCGCGAGGGTGGCCACCCGCCGCAGGACCGCGCCCGCCAAGCGGTGCGAGCCGGAGGCGTCCTCGGCCGCGGCCTCCGCCGCCTGCGCCGGATGGGTACCGGAACGCAGCTCCGCCACCAGCGTGGCCAGGCCCGCCGACAGTCCTCGGAGCGCGGCCTGACGCGTACGCTCCCTGCCACGCACCCGCTGCTGCCGCCGGACCAGTAAGCCCAGCGCGGCAGCCACGCCCGCACCAGCGGGACCGAGGACGAGCCCTGCCCCTGCGCAGATCACGACCAGCCCTGCGACAGGCCACAGGCCGCGTCCGGCCGGCCCGCCGCGCCGGTCCCGCCGAGAACCATGCAACGCCCGCAACCGGGCACGTCCCTGGCAGGCAGGCAAACCCAGCAGGGCGGCGGTCAGCGACAGCACGGCGGCGATCAGCATTCGCACCGCACCCCACGATCGTCGAGGGCGGCACGAAGCGCGTCCCCGTACCGGGCCCACTGCCCGTCCCGCCACGCGGGAACGATCTCGACCTCGCCCCGGGCCCTGCGTGGGACACCGATCTCGGCAAGCACGCGGCCGCCGCCTGCCGAACGCCGCATGTGCAGGACGACCTGGACGGCCGCGGCCAGTTGGCTGTGCAGCGCCTCGCGCGGCATACCGCCGAGCGCGGCGAGCGCCTCGAGCCGGGCAGGCACCTCCGCAGGCGAGTTCGCGTGCAGCGTCCCTGCACCGCCGTCGTGGCCGGTGTTGAGCGCGTTCAGCAGATCGCAGACCTCCCTGCCGCGGACCTCGCCGACCACGATCCGGTCCGGCCGCATCCGCAGCCCTTGACGCACCAGGTCACACACGGTTATCTCCCCCGCTCCCTCCACATTGGCGGGACGGGCCAGTAACCTGACGAACTGGGGATGGACAGGTCGCAACTCACCGGCATCCTCGACACAGACGATCCGCTCGGCATGCGGCACCGCGCCGAGCAGGGCTCCGAGCAGCGTGCTCTTGCCGGACCCCGTACAGCCGGTGACCAGAACGGCCAGCCGGGCCGCGACCACGGCCGCGAGAACCGCCTCCGTCCCGGCGTCCAGCGTGCCCAGCCGCGCAAGCGTCGCCAGATCGTAGGTGGTCGGCCGGAGCACCCGCAACGACAGGCATGTGCCGTCCGGGGCCACGGGCGGCAGCACCGCGTGCAACCGCACCTGACGATGCGGGTCCGTCCCAGGCAACCAACCGTCCACATAGGGCTGGGCATCGTCCAACCTGCGGCCTGCGGCCAGCGCGAGCCGCTGCGCGAGGCGGCGTACCGCGGGTTCGTCCGGGAACGTGACCGAGGTCCGGCGCAGCCCTTCCGGGCCGTCCGCCCACACCTGGTCCGGGGCGGTGACGAGCACATCGGTCACCGCCGGGTCGCTCACCAGCTTCTCGAGCGGGCCTACCCCCTCGAACTCGTCACGCAACGTGTGCAACGCGGCGAGAACATCGCCGTGCGCGGCGACGCCGCCGATCTCGGCGCGCACCGCATCCGCGACAGCCGACGGCCGCACATCTGCACCGTCGACCGCGATCCGGCGACGAACCCGCTCGACCAGGTCTCCACGCATCACGCCGCTCCCGCGTTGCCGAGCCGTTCCCCACGCATCACGCCGCTCCCACCTGCTCGTCACACGCGCCCGACAACGCGCGCAGGACGTCCCGCGCGCCGGTGGCGAGCGGTCCGCGCTGCCGGGGATCGAACTGGCCCCGTTCGAGCGCGCTGCCCAACCGCGGTTCCGCCCGCATCACCGTGAGCACAGGCAGTCCGACCACCTCGGCGATCGCCTCTGCCGACAACGCTTCCGGCGCGGGCCCGCGCACCACGAGGGCGAGCCGATCGGACAGTGGCCGCAGCCGTTCGAGCACCCGCGTTGCCGCGGTACACGCGCGCACCTCAGCGGGAACCACGAGGCACACCAGGTCGGCCAGCTCGGCCGCGCGGCGATCGCACGGCGCGAGCTCGCGAGAGAGGTCACACGCAACGGTGGCGCCGGAACGCCTACCGGCGTCGACGACGGCGGCCACCCCGTCCGGCTCCGGTCTCGCGCCGTCCCTGGCGCAGGAGAGCACCGAGAGCTCGCCGCTACCGTAGGAAATCCGGGGTAGCGCATCACGCAGCGAGCTCATCGACACCCGACCCGAGCCGAGGCTCAGATCCGGCCACCGCGAACCGGCGTCGAACTCCGCGCCGAGCACCAGGTCGATCCCTCCGCCGAGCGGGTCACAGTCGACAAGCACGGCCTCCCCTCCCGAACGGCTGGCAGCCACGCCGATGCTGGCCGCGAACACCGAGGCGCCCGCGCCGCCGCGCCCGCCGACCACCGCGACCACGCGGCCGTCCCCGCCGCTCGGCCCCTCCGCCACATCGGCGAACACGGCGACTAGGGAGGACTCCTCGCCCGGCAACGTCAGCACGTGCTCGACCCCGGTACGGAAGACGAGCTGCCAGGTGTGCGCGGCGAGCTCGGCGGCGCACACCAGCACGACCGAGCTCGCCCGCGGCAGATCCCTGCCTGCACACTGCGTGAGAGCGGTCTCGTCGAGCACCACAAGCGGAGCCCGCGACCAGCCTCGTCGCACCGCCTCGGCGTCCGGCGCGCACTCCACCTCGCAACCGACCGACGCGGCGATCCGCAGGACGTGGTCGAGAAGGTCCTCGTCGTCGACCACGACCAGTGGCAGCTGTCCCGTCATGGCGTCCCCCGTTCTCCGGCTGTGCTCGGTTCGACCGAACGGACACCGCACACCGTCGCGCCTGCGCGGTCCCGCTCCCAACAGCCCGACACTCCGGTTGTGGACAACAGGGGTGTTGTGGACAACCTGTGGCCCGATCGCCGCCCCGAACGTCACACCCGACGCGAGAACCTATGCTGTTGACATGGGTCCCCTCCCCGACACGGCGGCCGCGGCCTCGGCGACCGAGCCTGCCGGCCGCATCGCGGCGTTCTTCGACCTCGACAAGACCGTCATCGCCTCGTCCAGCGCGCTCGCGTTCAGCAGGCCGTTGCTACGGCAAGGCCTGATCAACCGGCGTGCGGCTCTCAAGAGTGCCTACGCCCAACTGATGTTCTCGCTGTCCGGAGCGGACGCCGCCAAGACCGAACGGCTCCGCGAGCAGATCTCGGCGCTGTGCGCAGGCTGGGACGTCGCCCAGGTCAGCGCGATCGTGCACGAGACGCTGCACGACGTGGTCGATCCGCTGATCTACGCGGAGGCCGTCGAGATGATCGCAGGCCACAAGGCCGAGGGGCACGACGTCATCGTGCTGTCGGCGACCGGCGCGGAAGTGGTCGAACCGATCGCCGAGCTGCTCGGCGCGGACATGTGCGTCGGCACGCGCATGGAGATCTCCGACGGAAGGTATACCGGCGAGGTCGAGTTCTACTGTTACGGCGAGGAGAAAGCCACCGCCGCGCGCAGGCTGGCCGAGACACACGGCTACGACCTCGACCGCTGCTACGCCTACACCGACTCCAGCACCGACCTGCCGCTGCTCGAGGCCGTGGGGATCCCGTGCACGGTCAACCCGGACAAGGCACTACGCCGCACAGCCATCGCACGCGAGTGGCCCGTGCTGCTGTTCACGAAGCCGGTCTCGATGCGGACCAGGATCCCGAGCGCGACCACGGTGGCGCTGGGTGTGGGCGTGGGTGCGGTCGCCGCGGGAGCCACCTGGTACGGCTTCCGGCACCGCAGGAAGGGCACGTCCTGAGGATCCTGAGGGTGATACCTCCCCAGGCACATGAACAGCATCCTAGCAGGTCAGCAAGGTCGAGTCACGGGATCCGCGCACTGTACCGGTGCACCGCACCACGCCCTTGCAGTGGCAGAGATCACTGGGTAGAAAGAAGGTGCGGACTCCTGGAGGCCAGGGAGGAGACAAGGAGAAGTCTCATCCACCCCGAAGGGACTCCGTGCGCGGACTTCGGGCACCCACGCGGAGCACGCCGCGGGAGGCTTGTCGTGAAACGGACTGCGTACCGGGACGCCGGGCGCCGAGTCCTACTGAGTACGACACGAAACGCACGCATGGTAACCCGATAGCCTGCGCCACGCGGCGGCGTCAGCCGGTTCCGGCCGGCGGGCGCCGCCATCTTTTTGCGGCGCGAGGTCATTCCTCGGCCGCGGCATCGGCGATGCTGAGCCCTTCCTTCGCTCCGGCCTCGAAGGCCTCGCAGCACAGCAGCAGCCATGTCCCGACGCCCTCCGGCTCGCCACCCGCGAACCCCTGGGCGGCCTCGCGGTAACGACGCATCCGACGCAGGAAAGCGACCTCCGGGACGCACAGCCCCTTCGGGTCCAGCCCCGTCGCGATCATGGTCAGCCTGCCTGCCGCGCGGGCGACCACGCCGTCCGCCGTACCGAACGGCTCGAGCGCGAGAAGCTCACCGTGCACGACAGCGGCCAGTACCGGCCCCGGAACCGAGGTGCTCCCGCTGAGCAGCTGCGCCAGCATCTCGATACGTTCCGGGGCGTCACCGGACCGGCGCGGTCTGCCCAGCTGCTCCGAATCGGGCTGCAAGTCGGAGGCCGCCAGCACGTGCAGCCTGGCGAGGACCTGCAGCGGCGCTCGCTGCCAGGTGGGAAGCAGCGACCCGAGGGCCTCGCCCACCCGCAACGCCCCCGCCAGGATCGGCTCGTCCACCTCGCCGCCCTCCGGCAGCTCCACGTCGGCGCCCTCGATCGCCGCCGAGGCGCGGGCGGCGCGCACCGTGGCTTCCGCGGCGGTCGTCGGCCACCCCCGCCGGTTGACGGGATGGTTGTGCACCGCGTCCACCGCGTCGCGGGCCGCGCGCACCGCGTCGGGAACGTCCGGGAGGTCCAGGAGAGGGGCAAGTGGGTCGCTCACAGCGGTCAACGCTATCGGCCGCCCGGCACGCTCCGCGTATCAACCCCGTGCCGGCGCCGGTCAAGCCCCGGTCAACCACCACTCGCCGAGAAACCACCGGCCACGTTCCACCGGGCTGGCGATTCGGACCAGCCGTGCGGCGAGATCAACCGCTCGCATGCGATACGGGTGCAACCGTTCCGCTGGAGTACTAGCGTCAGTACTGTACCGGCATCACCGATGGCTTGTGTCACAGTGGCATTCCGGCATTCGGCCGACACGGTCACTGGCATCGAAGATCTCGAGGAGGCCCCGCACCATGGCAGAGCAATCCCCCGCGCTCGACAACCTGCTCAGCGAAAGCCGCACGTTCCCGCCGAGTGCCGAGTTCGCGGCGCAGGCGAACGCGACCACGGACGCTTATGCCAAGGCCGACGCCGACCGCGAAGGGTTCTGGGCGGAACAGGCCGAGCGGCTGCACTGGGACACCCGGTGGAGCCAGGTGCTCGACTGGTCCGGGGCACCGTTCGCGAAATGGTTCGTGGGCGGCAAGCTCAACGTCGCGTACAACTGCGTCGACCGGCACGTCGAGGCGGGACACGGCGACCAGGTGGCGATCCACTGGGTCGGCGAGCCCGGCGACACGCGCGACATCACCTACGCGCAACTGCAGCGCGAGGTCTGCCGGGCAGCCAACGCGTTGACCTCGCTCGGAGTGTCGGCTCACGACCGGGTCGCCATCCAGCTCCAGATGATCCCCGAGGCCATCATCGCGATGCTGGCCTGCGCCCGGATCGGCGCGATGCACAGCGTCGTCTTCGGTGGGTTCTCCCCGGCCGCACTGCGGACCAGGGTGGATGACGCCAGCGCCAAGGTCGTGATCACCTCGGACGGCCAGTACCGCAGGGGCAAGGCCGCTCCCATGAAGTCCGCCGTCGACGAGGCACTGGACGGTGCCGAGAGCGTGGAGAAACTCCTCGTCGTGCGCCGCACCGGCGACGAGATCGGCGAGATCCCGTGGCAGGAGGGCCGCGACCTCTGGTGGCACGAGCTGCTCGACTCGCAGCCCGACGAGCACACCCCGCAGCCGTTCGACTCCGAGCACCCGCTGTTCATCCTCTACACCTCGGGAACGACGGGCAAGCCGAAGGGAATCCTGCACACCTCCGGTGGGTACCTGACGCAGGCGGCCTACACCCATCACACGGTCTTCGACCACAAGGCAGGGGAGGACGTGTACTGGTGCACGGCCGACATCGGCTGGGTCACCGGGCACACCTACATCGTCTACGGTCCGCTGGCCAACCGGGCGAGGCAGGTGGTGTACGAGGGGACGCCCAACACCCCGCACGAGGGCAGGCACTGGGAGATCGTGCAGAACTACAGGGTCTCCCTGTACTACACCGCGCCGACCCTGATCCGCACGTTCATGAAGTGGGGGGACGACATCCCCGCCCGGTACGATCTGTCCTCGCTACGGTTGCTCGGCACCGTGGGCGAGCCGATCAACCCGGAAGCCTGGATGTGGTACCGCGAGCACATCGGCGGCGGGTCGGCACCGATCGTCGACACGTGGTGGCAGACCGAGACCGGCGCGATCATGATCTCCCCGCTACCCGGTGTCACGCATACCAAGCCCGGCTCGGCGCAGCGCCCGATTCCCGGCATCTCCGCGAAGGTCGTCGACGACTCCGGCACCGAGGTGCCGTTCGGCTCCGGTGGCTACCTGGTCATCGACAAGCCGTGGCCCGGTATGTTGCGCACGATCTGGGGCGACGACCAGCGTTACAAGGACACGTACTGGTCGACCTTCGCGGACGCGGGCTACTACTTCGCGGGCGACGGCGCGAAGTACGACGACGACGGCGACATCTGGCTGCTCGGCCGGGTCGACGACGTCATGAACGTCTCCGGGCACCGGATCTCCACCACGGAGGTGGAGTCGGCGCTGGTCTCCCACCCCGACGTGGCCGAGGCCGCCGTGGTGGGAGCGACCGACGAGACCACAGGGCAGGGCGTGGTCGCCTTCGTCATCCTGCGCGGCGGCACCGCGGGAGGGACCGCCTCGGACGCCGACAACAGCGAGACGGTGAACGCCCTCCGCCAGCACGTCGCGGGCGAGATCGGGCCGATCGCGAAACCGCGCCAGATCATGGTGGTACCGGAGCTTCCCAAGACCCGTTCCGGCAAGATCATGCGGCGCCTGCTGCGGGACGTGGCCGAGAACCGGGAGGTCGGCGACGTGACCACGCTCGCAGACTCCTCCGTGATGGATCTGATCTCCGCGGGCCTGCACAAGGGGTCCGACGAGGACTGATCCCTCGCCGTGCCGACCCGCTCAGCCCGCCGTGTCGGGTTCATGGCGCCCGACACGGTGGGCCGGCGGGCCCGGCACACGGGCTACTGGCTCAGGTGGTCGTAGCGGGTCCGGTCGCTGAGCCGGGCGCCGGTGAGGTAACCGGCCCTGCCGAGCGCGTGCCCGCCCACCGCGGCCGTGGCGAGGTTGACCACGATGGCCAGCAGCGCCTTGGCAGCATTGAGCGTGCTCGGCTCGTGCAGCAGCACGCCGAGCAGGATCAGTGCCAGTCCGAGCCCCGATGCCGTGGTGATCGCGCTGATGCGCGAGTACAGATCGGGCAGCCGCAGCAGCCCCACACCGGCAAGGGCGAACACCACGGCGCCGAGCACGATCAGGAAGGTGCCGGCGACGTTCAGCGCGAAACTCATCGGTACCCCCTGGTCACCAGGCGAGCGATGGACAGCGTCGCGAGGAACCCGACGATGGTGGCCACCAGCACGACGTCCAGCACGATGTCCGTTTCCATCCGCAGGCCGAGCAACGCGACGACCCCGATGAAGCCGAAGAACACCAGATCGGCCGACACCGCGCGGTCACTGTCGTTCGGACCGGTAATCATCCGGTAGCTCGCGGGCAGCAGTGTCAGCGCGACCACCACCAGCGCGATATCCAGCACGATGCTCATGACCCGCCTCCCATCCGGCCGCGCATCTCGGCCGGTAACTCGCCCACATCGCCGTACCGGCGCATCCCGATAAGCATCCGGGTCTCCAGCTCGTACAGCTGGGCGCGGAACTCGTCGACATCCGGGGCGTACATGCCGTGCACGTACAGCTCCGGCGGGTCGTTGGACACCGACAGGGTCAACGTCCCCGGAGTCAGGGAGATCATGTTGGCGAGCATGGTGATCTCCAGGTCCGACCGGCAGCGCAGTGGCAGCCGCGCAATCCCTGCCGACATGTTGCTGCGCGGGGTCACGATGTCCCAGGCCACAGCGATGTTCGAGCGCAGGAGCAACCAGATGAAGTACAGCAGGCAGCCCAGCGCCCGCATGGGCCAGCTCAGCAAACTGATCACGAACCGATCACCGCCTCGATGTAGCCACTGACGTCGAGCAGCCCGGCTGCGGCCTGCTCCGAAAGCACGAGCATGCCCTGGCCACCGAGCCCGATTCCCAACGTCACCACGGTCAGGACCAGGCCAGGCAGGGCAAGGGTCCGTGGGGCGTGGGTGAGCAGCGCGCCGGGACGGCGGGCACTCACCGCGTGCACCTCGTCCTCGTGTGCCCGGCCCCAGAAGACGCCCCGCCAGATCTTGAGTACGGACATCAAGCTGAACAGGCTGACCACGACGGCGACCACGGCGATCGCGATCTGCTGCTCGTCCACGGCCGCCTTCACGATGGCGACCTTGCCGACGAACCCGGAGAACGGCGGTATCCCCGCCAGCGACAGTGCCGACCCCATGAACGCGGCAGCGATCAGCGGTTCCGTCCGGGCGATACCGCTGACCGAGCCGAGCCGGTCCGTTCCGTAGCTGACCTCGATCGCGCCGGTCGACAGCAGCAGCGACGCCTTCACGATCATGTGGTGCACCAGGTAGAAGATGCCGGCCATCAGGCCGAGCGGCCCGAACAGCGCCACACCGAGCAGGATGTACCCGATACCGCTGACCATGTTGAACACCAGGATCGAGCGCATCGACTCCTGGCCGACGGCACCGAACACGCCCACCAGCATCGTCAACGACAACACCAGGAGGATGAGGCCGGTATAGGCAGTGCCGCCGTCGAACACGACGGCGTAGATGCGGTAGATGGCATAGACGGCGACCTTGGTGTGCAGCCCGGAGAACAGGGCCGTCAGCGCGGGTGAGGTCGCCGGGTACGTGCTGGTCAACCATCCGTGCACCGGCACGACCGCCGCCTTCACCGACAGCGCGATCAGCGGCACGGACGCGGCCGCCGCGACCGCGGACGACTCGGCGGCGGCCCCGGCCAGCTCGGCGATGTTGACGGTTCCCGCGGTGCCGTACACCAACCCGACACCGGCTACGAAGATCGTCGACGTGAGCAGGTTCATCGCGACGTACAGGCGACCGGCAGGCAACCGGTCCCTGCCCCCGAGCACGGCGATCAACCCGTACGAGGGAAGCAGCATGACCTCGATGAACACGAACAGGTTGAAGAGGTCCCCGGTGAGCAGCGCCCCGTACACCCCGGCGGAGAGCATGAGCACCAGGGCGGAGAAGTAGGGGCGCCGGTCGTCCCCGGAGACGATGGCGAACATCGAGCACAGCAACGTCAGCAGCGCCGTAACCGTGATCATCAGCGCGCTGAACATGTCCGCGACGAACGGGATCGCGATTCCGCTCGGCCACAGCCCCACCGCGTGGGCGATCACGACGCCGTCCCAGCTCGTGAAGCACAGCACGGTCCCGAACGCCAACGCGAAGGCGCTGACCCCGAGCAGCACCGCGCGCCGCAACACCTCGACGTGGCGCGCGACAGCCAGCAGCGCCGCGGACAGCAGCGGCACGATGACGACCAGCGGCAACAGTGCGGGACTCATCGACGGTCCTCCGTGTCATCGTCCCCTTCGCCCGCGCCGGCCAGGGTGAGCATGTAGATCGTGATCGCGAAGGCGATCACGATCGCGGTCAGGACGAACGCCTGTGGCAACGGATCCGCAGCCGTAGCCAGGTCCGCGATCGACAGCAACGGCTCACCACGCCGCGCAGCGCCGCCCGCCGACAGCAGCACGAGGTTCGCTGCGTGCCCGAGCAGCACGAACCCGAACGCGATACGCACCATGCCGCGTTGCAGCACCAGGAAGGTCCCGCCTGCGACAAGAACACCAACCACCAACGCCAAGCTCATCGGCGACCTCCCGATCCCGGAAGCGATTCCGTGGTCTCGTACCGCGAGTCCGGCTCGCGCACCTCATCCGGCTCGGCGGCGACGCTGCCATCGGGATCGCTGCGCCGGTCGCCTGCCTCCCTGCCAGGCGGAACGTCCTCCACACCCAGCCGGTTCAACGCCGTCACAGTCACGCCGATCACGGCGAGGTACACGCCGATGTCGAAGAGCAGCGCCGTACTGAAGTGGTAGTACCCGCCGCCGAACAGCGGGATATCGGCGTGCAACGGCCGCAGGAACCCGCCGTCGCCGAACCCGAGTACGCCGACGAGGGTCGCCACACCGACGCCGCCCGCGATCAACCCGACGTAGGGCCACCGGATCGGTGCGGCCTGCGCCGAGGATGCGCTCAGGTAGGCCAGCGCGAACCCGGCCCCACCGACGAGTGCGGCGATGAAGCCACCACCGGGTTCGCCGTGACCGCGCACCAGCAGGTACAGCGACAGCAGGACCAGCAGCGGGGCGAGCCAGCGGCCGACCGTGCGCGCCAGGATCGTGTTCCCGGTCGGCGAACCGATCGGGGTCCCGATGTACCGCGCCGCCTGCGGGCTACGGTCCCCACCCATCAGGCCGTTGACCTCGAGCACCGCGAGGATGACCACGCCGGCGAGGCCGAGGACCGTCAGCTCGCCGAGGGTGTCCAGCGCACGGAAGTCCACGAGGATCGTGTTGACCACGTTCGTGCCGCCGGTCTCCTCCTCGGCCTCCTGCAGGAAGTACTCGCCCGCGCCGGAGATCTCCCGCCGCCCGGTGAACGCGAACGTACCGACCGCGGCGGCGCCGCCCGCGAGCAGCGCGACCCCGGCGGCCACCGACTTCCGCAACGCACCCGTCGGGTGGAAGGACCTCGGCAGCCTGCGGAGGACGAGCACGGCCACCACGACCGTGAGCACCTCGACAAGCAGCTGTGTCAGCCCGACGTCCGGAGCGCCGAGGATGAAGAAGAACAGCGATATGACGAACCCGATCACGCCGAGCAGGGCCAGTCCCGCCAACCGTGACCGGGTGAGCACGATCCCGACGGTCCCCCCGGCGATGAGGGCCATCAGCAGCCAGTCGATCGGCCGGGTGACCGGCTCGGGAAACGCGGGGACGCGCACGCCCGTCAGCAACGCTCCCATCCCGAATGCGGTGAGCACCACGAACGGGACGGCCAGATGCCGAGCCGGTGAGAACGTCCTGGTGAGCTCGGCGACCCGCGCGCCGAAGGTGATCGCGGCGGCGTGGCACCGCTCGAAGACCTGCACTCCGGTCACCGGGAACAGCCGGCGGTCGAGCAACCGGTCGATGAACTCGCGACGCAGGAACAGCACCACACCGACGGCGATGGTGACCACCGACATGTACAGCTCAGGGGCGACGCCGTGCCACAGGCCCAGGTGAATCTCGCCCGGGGTGCCACGCGTGTCGAGGACGACGCGGTCGATGAGCGGGTCGAGCCAGCCCGCGAAGAACCCGAGCACGAGCCCGGCGATCGAGGAGACCGCGGCCGGTAGCAGGAACACCAGCGAGGGCTCCCGCAGCCTCGTCTGTGTGGTCGGCCCGCCGAAGGCGCCGTAGACGATCCGGAACGAGTACGCGAACGTCAGTATCGCGCCGACCACCGCGACGGCTCCGACGAGCGGGCCCACCATCGCGGGGCCGGGGGCCTCGAGGTAGCTCGCGAATAGCTTCTCCTTGGAGATGAAGCCCAGCAGCGGTGGCACACCGGCCATGGACAGCGCCGACAGCGCGGCAAGGCCCGCCGTGATCGGCATGACCCGGCGCAAGCCGGTCAGCCTACGGATATCCCTGCTTCCGACCTCCCGGTCGATCACGCCGACGAGCATGAACAGCGTCGCCTTGAACAGCGCGTGCGCCAGCGTGTGCACACCAGCGGCGGCCAGGGCCCCCGGCGTCCCGATGCCGATGACCGCGACGAGGAACCCGAGCTGGCTCACCGTGGAGTAGGCCAGCAGCTCCTTGAGGTCGTGACGCTGTAACGCGAACAACGCCGCCATGATCGCCGTCAGCAACCCGACGCCGATGAGCAGGACGTTCCAGGTGACGTTGTCCGCCAGCGCGGGCGAGAAACGCATCAGCAGGTAGATACCCGCCTTGACCATCGCCGCGGCGTGCAGGTACGCGCTGACCGGCGTACTCGCCGCCATCGCGTCCGGCAACCAGTAGTGGAACGGGAACTGCGCCGACTTGGTGAACGCGGCGACGATGACCAGCACACCGGCGGTGGTCGCGAACGCCGGATCCTCCTGCCACGCGGGATCGGCCAGGATCACGCTGAGCCGGGAGGTGCCGATGTGGACGATCATCGTGATGACGGCACCGAGCAACGCCAGTCCACCGGCGACGGTGAGCAGCAGCGTACGTATCGCGGGCTGGTTCGCGGAGTGTCCGGTTCGTCCGATCAGGAAGAACGAGCAGACGGTCGTCAGCTCCCAGAAGACGAACAGCAGCACCACGTCATCTGCGACGACGAGCCCGAACATGGCGGCTGCGAACAGCGCCATGAGGAAGTAGTAGTCGCCGTGTTTGCCCCGGCTGAAGTAGCGCGCCGAGTATCCCATGATCAGCGCGCCGACGCCGAGTACCAGGATGACGAACAGCAGGCCGGTGCCATCGAGACGGAAGTCGAACAGCACGTCGATGGCAGGCATCCACGGCGCGGAGAACTCGATCTCCTCGTCGTGGGTGATGATGCGTGGCGCTTCCACGGCCAGCACGGCACCGAGCGCGAGGAAGATCACGGCCAGCAGCCAGCCGGCTGCCCTCCCGACGAACCGATCGAGGACGGGCGCGGCCACCGCGACGAGAATGAGCAGGCTGAGAACCAATGGCAGTACCACGAAGCCGCCCTTTCAACGGATGCACGGCAGGGAAAGACTATCCGGCGACAGCATCCCGGAACGGTGTGCTGTCAGCACCTCGCCTTACCCGACGGGGGGCATCCGCTTCCGTGGTGGCCCCAAGTACTGCTGTATCCATTGGTGCCGGTCGAACGTGACGGTGCCGCGGAGGCGAGCTCACCGGCGGGCACCCCGGCCACGAAGCAGGGTCCGGACAGCCTCGGCCGCGGAAGGTACAGCTGCCGTATCATGACCGCTCGCACCTCGACTTCCCCGGCCTCGTCCGTTCGGTTGCGAGCAGCACGATATCAGCCCGACGGCTGATGGAAAGGAGATCAGCAACCGAGATCGTGTTCTCCGTCACAGGTCACAAGGGGTTCCGTCGCCGGACACGCGGCCGAGCGAACCTGCCCCCGCCGACGGGTGCGAGCAGGGGACACACGCGACAATCGAGGTCAGTGCATCAACCACAGTGTTCCATGGCACGATTGGCCCCGTGAATCAACGCAGCGAGAGCCACGACGCAGCGGGCATGCCCTACCTTCCCCTGTCGGAGGAGCAGGGCGGCAACGGCGCGGGTGGTGACCAGTCCATCGGCTCGCTGGTGCGAGACGCCTCCGAGCACGTGTCCACACTCGTCCGAGCCGAGTTCGAGCTGGCCAAGTCCGAGGTCGTCGGCGAGGTCAAGAAGGGCGTCAGGGGCAGCGTCTACTTCATCATCGCCGGGGTCGTAGCGCTGTACAGCTCGTTCTTCTTCTTTTTCTTCCTCGGCGAGCTGCTGTCCGAATGGCTGATGCGCTGGGCGTCCTTCGGCATCGTCTTCCTGCTCATGCTCGTCACCGCCGGGGTCTTCGCCTACCTCGGGTACCGGAAGGTGCGCAGGTTGCGAGCGCCGGAACGCACCATCACCAGCGTCAAGGACACCGCGGCGAGCCTCCGGCGCGGACACGAGGCGGACGTCCCCAGCACGCCCGCCGAGCACGAAGGTGGTGTCGGCGCGCCGCACGGCAGCCAAGGCCGCCCGTGAGCGACTCGGCACCGGCCCGATCGCGGTGACACCGACCCCCGACCCGTCCAGCATCCGCGTTCCCGGCCCGTGGACGCACAGGGACATCTCCGCCAACGGCATCTCGCTGCACGTCGCCGAGCTCGGTTCGGGCCCGGTCGTCGTCCTGTTGCACGGCTTCGCGGAGTGCTGGTGGGTCTGGCACCGGCAGCTCGTCGACCTCGCCGAGGCCGGTTACCACGCGGTCGCCGTCGACCTGCGCGGTTACGGGGACTCGGACAAGACCCCGCGCGGCTACGACGCGTGGACCCTGGCCGGGGACATCTCAGGGCTGGTACGGGCGCTCGGGACCCGCAGCGCGCACCTGGTCGGGCACGCCTGGGGTGGGATGCTCGCCTGGACGGTCGCCGAGCTGCACCCGCGCGTCGTCGACTCGATCGGCGCTGTCGGCGCCGCGCACCCGCTGGCGTACCGGCGCGCGATCGCTCGCGGCCTTGTCCGGCCGCACCGCCCGAGCCAGCTCCGGGCTGCCGCGCACGTCTTCCGGGCCCAGCTGCCGATACTTGCCGAACGCGCGCTGATGCGTCACGGGGCCGCGGCTGTGGAGACCCTGCTGCGTTCCTGGTCGGGACCGGCCTGGCGGGAGAGCCCGGACCTGCCCGCTGTGGCGTCCCGCCTGCGCCAGGCGATGCTCGTGCCCGGAGCGGCGCATTGCGCTCTCGAGTACTACCGGTGGGCGCTGCGCGCGCAGCTGCGCGCGGAAGGCAGGCGCTTCGCCGCCGCCGTCGGCCGGCCTTGCGTACGTCCCGTGCTCCAGCTGCACGGCACCGAGGACGGCTGCATCCTGCCCGAGACGGCGCGCTCCTGTGCCCCGTGGTCCGGCCCGGGATCCCGCTTCGAGCGGCTGCCCGGCATCGGCCACTACCCCCACCTCGAAGCCCCGGAACGCACATCTCAGCTGCTCGTCGAGTGGTTGGATGAGATGCGCTGAGCGGCGCCACAGCTCGCGGCCGTCAGAGTCGCTCCGCGCGCAGCGGCGCACCGAGCTCGTGCAGGTACCGCAGCACGTGCCCGTAAGACCGCAGCAGCCCGCACTGGCTGTAGCTGATGCCGTGCTCCGCGCAGAACTGCTGCACCATGATCTGCGCGGAGCGTAGATTCGGGCGCGGCATCGTCGGGAACAGGTGATGCTCGATCTGGTAGTTGAGACCACCCAGCACTGCGTCGACCCACGGGCCGCCACGCACGTTACGCGCGGTCAGGACCTGCTTTCGCAGGAAGTCCAGGGAGTCGTCCGCGGACAGCGTCGGCATGCCCTTGTGGTTCGGGGCGAACGCACATCCCATGTACAGGCCGAACAACCCCTGGTGCACCGCGATGAACACCACCGCTATCGGCGGCGACAGGACCACGAACACCAGCGCGAGGTAGCAGCCGAGATGCGCGATCAGCAACCCCGCTTCGAGCTTGCGCAACGCCACCTCACCGCGCCACACGGCACGGAGGCCGGTCCAGTGCAGGTTCAGCCCTTCGAGCAGCAGTACCGGGAAGAACAGGATGGCCTGGTACTTCGCCATCCATCGCAGGAACCCGCGCTTCACGGTCGACTGGCCCTGGGTGAAGGCGAACATCGGGATGTGGATATCGGGATCGTCGTCCTCGTGGTTCGGGTTCGCGTGGTGGCGGTTGTGCTTACCGACCCACCACCCGTAGCTCATCCCGACGATCCCACCATGGGCGTAGCCGATCACGTCGTTGGCCAGCTTGCTCCGGAAGATCTGGCGGTGCCCTGCGTCATGACCGACAAAGGCCAGCTGCGTGAACGTGATCGCGAACAACACCGCCGTGAACAGCTGCCACCACGAGTCGCCGATGAGCACGAAGAGCACGCAGGCACCTGCCAGTACCGCCAGGTTCACGGCGATGCGCGCGATGTAATAGCCGCGCCGCCGTTCGAACAGCCCGGCCCGCTTGACACGACGAGCCAGCTCGGCGAACTCGGTCGGCTTCCTCGGCCCGACGGGTGGGGCGTTGCCGACTGATGACCACATGAAGACTCCCGGCTCTGCTCGGCGAGCCGCCGGGGTCCGGGACGGAACATTCGCGGATGTCACGCATCTCCCGGTGCGCCGGAAAGATGCGGCTAGTACGTTCCAGTATGACACCAACCCCCCGGCACCGGCCAGCATTCTCGGGCAGCCGCACCGTCCCCGTACACGCTCTCGTCACACGCAGGGGCCGGTGCCGACCTCCTGGGTCATGCCGGGTGCGGCCTGGACCTCGGATTCGACCTGGTCCGCGGTGAGGGTGAAACCGGTGTCCGGATCCTGCACCGACGCGCCGAAGACCACTCCGAGGACATTGCCCTGCGGGTCGATCATCGGCCCGCCGGAGTTGCCGCTTTGCACCTCGGCGCGCACGGTAAACACGTCACGCTGCACCGTCGCGCGGTCATAGATGTCCGGCCCCCGCAGGTTGGTGCGGTCCCGGATACGCCCCGACGTCGCGGTGTACGGGCCGTCCAGCGGGTAGCCGAGCACGATGGCGTTGTCGCCGGGGCGGCCGGCTTGCGGCGCGAAGTCCATCACAGGGGCCTGCAACTGCGGGACCGCCAGGACCGCGACATCCGTGCCGGGGTCGAAGTGCACAACCGTGGCTGGGAGCGCACCGGCGCCGGTCTCCACGCTGACCGCCTCGGTACCGGCCACCACGTGCGCATTGGTCATCACCCGCTGCGGGGAGATCACGAAACCGGTGCCTTCCAGCGCACGACCGCAGGACGGCGCGTCACCGCGAATCTTGAGCACGCTCGGCCGCACCTCCTGCACGACGGGGCTGGACTGCAGCTGCGGGTCCGGCGGCTCCACGTCCGGTGCGGGCGGTTGCGCGAACGGCTGCTCGAAGGTGGGGAAGCCGGATACGTCCAGCAGGTTACGTAGGTCGTTCGGTAGCCGCTGGGCCTGCGGCGGCATCACGTCGTTGACGCCACCGAGCACCACCGAGTTGTTGATCGCTGAGGTCAACCCCGGAAGCCCGCTGACGCTTGTCAGCGGGACGGCGATGAGCCACGCCACGACGAAGACCACGGCGCCCTGCACCACTGCACCGAGCGTGTGGTCCACCCCGGCCAGCTTCGGCGACGCGAGGCGTTCCTTGATCGTGCGACCGATCCACACGCCGAAGGTCTCGCCGAGCGCGATGAGGAAGACTACCGTCGCCATCGCCAAGGCGACCTTGGCGACGGGATCGTCGAAGAAATCGACAATACTCGGCGCCACCCGGATACCGAGGACAGCACCGGCGAGCACACCGAGGAACGCCGGTAGTGCCACGACCAAGCCCTGCCGGCCACCGGAAACGGCCGCCAGCAAGGCCAGCAACACGACCAGCAGATCAACCCAGTTCACTCGTTCTCCTCACCACCGATCCACGTGACCGTACACACCGCGGGCAGGGCCGCATGCGGGCCCCGGCGGAGCCGCTGCCGGGCCGCTACCGGGCCGCTGCCGGGCCGCCGCGATGCCGCCGCCTGTATGTTGCCGAGCCGTCGCTCGCCCTGAGTGCTCAACACGGCGCTCGCCTAACGGATGTGCTGACCGTATTCCCGTAACGCTACGTCAAGCGGGCGGACGTCCGACGTGTCCCACTCCCGCTCCCAACCACCGAGCCAGAGCAGCACGCTGAGCAACCCTGCGGTGAAACCCCACACGAAGAGGCCGTCGACGGCGAAGGCCGGTCCCTGCCATCCCGCGTCCTCCCGGCGCACCTGGAACCGGTTGGCAGGCTCGGCCAGCCTGGACAGCCGCACCCGCGCCACGGCTGCCGTCTCCCGGGGATCGGCGGCATGTACGGGCGTCGGGCGATGCCAGTGCGCGAGGACCGGCGTGACAGCGAACGCGGACACCGGTACGTACAGCTCGGGAAGCAGCGCCACCGGTCGCACACCCAACGGGTCGAGACCGGTCTCCTCGCGCGCCTCCCGCAGGGCCGTGCCGACCGGCCCGCTGTCGGTCATCTCGGCGGCACCGCCGGGAAAGGCCACCTGGCCGGCGTGCGCGCCCATATCCTCGGCACGGCGCAGCAGCAGCACGTCCGGGTCCGGCGTGACGCCGTCCCCCGCGTCACCGAGCAGCATCAGCACCGCAGCCGACCGGGTCGAGGAATCCCGCGGGGGCGTGAACCGGGTGAACAGCCCGGCATCGAGGTCACCGGCGATCTCGACCAGGCCCCGTAGCCAGGAGGGAACCTCACGCGGGTCGACGAGCGACCCGTGTTGCCCGCCCGCGCTGTTCGTTCGGCTTGCTTCCGTCACGTGCCACCTCCGTGCGCTTCTACGCCCTCCCGCACATCATCGACGCTGTAGAACACCCGCGGGTCCGTGATGAAGGTCACGTCCCCGCCCGGGGAGACGAAGTAGGACGCGGGCAGGGCACGTGGCACGCCGAGAGCGTCACGCACCGCCCCTGTCGAGCCCGTACCGTCGTGCACCGAAGGGAACCGGACACCGAGCTCGGTGAGCATCTCGAGGCCGTCGACGGGGTCGCTTTCCACCTGCACTCCGAGCACGTTCACCCGGTCCTGCGACCGCGCGTACTCCTGCAGGACCGGAAGCTCTTCCCGGCACGGGCCACACCAGGTGGCCCATACGTTGATCAGGGTCGCCTCACCCGCCAAGGCGGCGCCGAGCGCCACCCGCTCACCGTCGCCGAGACACGTGGCGCGCACTCCCGCGAGATCGTCGACCTCGGCAGTGGCGCGCCCCCCGGTGGGGCACGGCCGCAGGTCGGCGTCCTGCCGCGCCCGCTCGAGCCCGGACTCATCGGGCGGATCGGGCCGCGTGTCGTCGCCGGCACCGGAGTCCTCTCCGACCAGCGGCAGCAACGCGACCACGGCTGCCAGCACGAGAGCCCCGCACGCCAATGCCCACCGGGCAGCGGTACTCACCGCGCGCCCCCGGCCGGTTCGCAAGCCAGCTCGAGCAGCCGTTCCCGTTCCGGACCGCGCACCAGCTCGGCCGCCTCCGCGAAGTCGGTCGGGCCGGCACCGAACGACGGGCATTGGTCGGCGAGCAGGCACGCCCCGCAGGCAGGCTTGCGGGCGTGGCACACCCGGCGCCCGTGGAAGATCACGTAGTGGGACAGCTGGGTCCAGTCACGGCGCGGGATGAGCTCCCCGACGGCGTGCTCGACCTTGGTGGGGTCCTCCAGGTCGGTCCAGCCCCATCTGCGCACCAGCCTGCCGAAGTGCGTGTCCACCGTGATGCCCGGTATGCCGAACGCGTTGCCCAGCACCACGTTGGCCGTCTTGCGCCCCACACCGGGCAGGCTGACCAGCTCGTCCAGCGTGTCCGGAACCTCGCCGTCGAACCGCTCCACCAGGGCAGCCCCCAGCCCCATCAGCGAGCTCGCCTTGTTCCGGTAGAAGCCGGTGGACCTGATGCACTCCTCGAGCTCGCTGCGGTCGGCCCCGGCATAGTCGGCCGCGGTGCGGTAGCGGTCGAACAGTGCGGGTGTCACCTCGTTGACCCGCTTGTCCGTGCACTGGGCGGAGAGGATGACCGCGACCAACAGCTCGAGCGGGTTGGAGAAGTCGAGCTCGCACTCGGCATCGGGGTAGGCGCGCTGCAGCCGGCGCAGGATCCGGCGAGCCCGCCGGACCAGGGCGAGCCTGCTCTCCTCCCCCGCCTGCCGCCTGCGCGCGACCGCGTTCGCCCGCCCGGCGGTTCGGCTACCCGTCCCGGTATCCGGATCGATGGAGGATGGCACGTATCCAGAGTACGGGCGGGCGCTGTCGACCGATTGTGCTACCCCGGTCACCGCCGAAGCCACGGATGGGCGAGGATGGGGGCATGACGGTGTGGTTCGTAGTCGCAGTCCCGCTGATCGTCATGGGCTTCGCGCTGTTCATGGAACGCGTGGAGGATCGTCTTCGCCATGTCTCGGTGCGCGGTGAGGAGGTCGAGGAGTTCCTCGAGCAGGCCCGCCCCAACGAGGTGCGCGCGCTGTACGGGTACGGGATCGGACGCGCTCTCGAGCTGTTCCGGCTCCGCAGGGTGGGCCGTGCGGGAGCCAAGTCACACCCCCGCCAGGCACAGGAGTAGACTTCCCCGCCGGCGTGAGACTGACCGCATCCTGTACTCACCCAACCGGGTCGGACTCGCCCGAGAACGGCGGGTCTGCTTTGCCAGTATGCGGTACGGCTTACACTTCACAACGTAATGAGGACGTCTTTCGGCTTGTCGAGGATGGTTCGAAAGGCGACTACACCGAGCACAACATACTGTGCCGAACCTACCGGCCGCAGATGGCCGGGAACGTTAGATTGGGCACAGTGATTCGGCGGCACGCATCCTCACGCCGAGGACGGCGGTCGCGTGTCAACAGGAGGCACTGAGGTGGATGAGACCCTCGCCCGCGCGGGCATTTTCCAGGGCGTGGAGCCAGCAGCGGCTGAGGCGCTCGTACAGACCCTGGAGAGCGTGGACTTCCCGCGCGGCCACGTCATCTTCAACGAGGGTGAACCGGGCGACAAGCTGTACATCATCCAGTCGGGCAAGGTGAAGATCGGGCGCAAGTCGGCCGACGGCCGGGAGAACCTCCTGGGCATCTTCGGGCCCTCCGATATGTTCGGTGAGCTGTCGATCTTCGATCCCGGCCCGCGGACGTCAACCGCGACGACCGTGACCGAGGTCCGCGCGGTGGTGATGGACCGGGCCGCACTGCGGCAGTGGATCTCGACGCGCCCGGAGATCTCCGAGCAGCTGCTGCGTGTCGTCGCCCGCAGGCTGCGCCGTACGAACAACATGGTCGCGGAGCTCATCTTCACCGATGTTCCCGGCCGTGTCGCCAAGGCACTGCTGCAGCTGGCGCAACGCTTCGGCAGCCAGGAAGCCGGGCTGCTGCGGGTCACCCACGACCTCACGCAGGAGGAGATCGCCCAGTACGTGGGAGCGTCGCGCGAGACCGTCAACAAGGCCCTCGCGGACTTCGCGCACCGTGGCTGGCTGCGCCTGGAGGGCAAGAGCGTGCTCATCCTCGACCCCGAACGGCTCGCCCGCAGGGCACGGTGACCGAGGCGACCGCAGCTCCCCGCGCCGACGTCGGCACACGATCCGCGTCGGCAACCGCAACAACGAGTCCAGACACATCAACAAGGGCCGGGCGCCACCCCCGACGTGGCGCACCGGCCCCTGTTGCGCGCGGTCCATCCCCCGACGTACCGCGTCTCCCCGCCCTCCGGTCGAAGGCCCCGACCCGATACCGGAGGGAGATCATCCACTTTCGGTTGTACTGCTCAGCACCCTGTACGCCGTCTCGTACTCATCTGCGAAGTGCTGCGACTTACTACGGTCCACGATGCCTACGGCTCGTCTCAAGCCGATTCACCCTGTAGGACGTATAGCCGGGGCGATTCGTTGCCAAACAGCGACCCTGCTGGGTGAAGTCGTTACCGAGACGTGATACTGGAGCCGGTCACTCGCCCCGCTGCCGGAGGTAGTCGAGCTGCGCCCGCACGCTCATCTCAGCGGCTCCCCACAACGCCGGATCGACATCCGCGTAGACGAACTCGACCACTCGCCGGGCGTCGGCATCCCGTCCCAGCTCGCGCAGCGCGCCGCGCACCTGGTCGAGGCGCTGCTCACGATGAGCGAGGTACTCGCGAACCGTCGCGCGCAGGTCGGCGAGCTCCGCACCGTGTCCAGGCAGGCCCAGCGCGCCGTCCGGTAGCTCGGCGAGCTTGCGCAACGAGTCCAGGTAGTCGCCGAGATCCGACAGCACGGTCGTGCCGTGGCCCAGAATGGTGTCGCCGGTGAGCACGTGTGCGCGTTGCGGGTGCTCCACCACGAACGTCACCGAGTCAGCCGTGTGCCCCGGGGTGTGCAGCACAGCGATATCCAACCCGGCGAGGTGGAACGACTCCCCGTCGGACAGCGCGGGAGCGGAACGGCACAGCTGGGGATCGAAAGCCCGAACCGGCGCCCCCACCCGCTCGGCAAGCCAGCCGGCACCCTCGACGTGATCGGGGTGGTGGTGGGTGACCAGAATGGCGGCCACCCTTCCGGCCGCTTCACCGATCGCCTCCAGATGCTCGGTGTCGTGGTGCCCAGGGTCGACAACCACGCACGGCTCCTCCGGGGCCGCACGCAACAGCCAGCTGTTGGTCCCCTCCAAGGTCATCGAGGACGGGTTGTTCTCAAGCAGCACCGCGGCCACCGGGCTGACCGCACGCAACCGGCCGTAGGCCGGATGTTCGAGCTCGCCCCTCACGACCACTCCTGTCCGTCGATTACGAGCCGTATTCCCTCGTCGTCGCGCACCAGCCGGGGCGTGACCCGTTCGACCCTGCGCCGCGCGGCCAGCGCGTCGGCCACAGACGGCACATCGACAAGATCGGCCAGGTTCGACCACGTCGGCGGCAACATCATGGTGCGCCCGTCCCGTGCATCGTCCAAGGCGTCGGCGGGGCGCTGCCACCCCGAACCCGCTGCTTCCGACGTCGCACCGTCGGCCAGCTGCCCCTCCGGTAGCGCGGCGAGGAAGAATCGGGTGTCGTAACGCCTCGACTCACCCTCCGGGGTCAGCCAGTGCGACCAGGGGCGCAACAGGTCGGCACGCAGCACAAGCCCCGTCTCGGCGAGGAAGGCCGCCAGCGACAGCTCCCGGGTGACCAGTGCCTGACGCGCTGCCGCGTACGGGCCGGTGTCGGTGACCACCGTCCCGTCCGCGTGGCCGGCAAGCAACACCCCGGACTCCTCGAAGGTCTCCCGCACCGCCGCGCAGACCAGCGCCCTGGCCAGCGAGGCGTCACAGTCGAGCTCGGCGCCCCACTCCACCGGTTCCGGCCCCTGCCAGGCGACAGACGACTCGGAGTCACGCTGATCGACGCCGCCGCCAGGGAAAACGGTCATCCCGCCTGCGAAGTCCATACTCGCCACCCGATGCTGGAGGAAGACCTCGACGCCCGAGTCGCCGTCGCGCAGCAGGATGACGGTCGCGGCAGGCCTGATCGGCACGCCGCCACCGTGGTCCCGCCCGCGCTCACCGGTCATGCGACCTCGACGATCATCTCGACCTCCACGGGCGCGCCCATCGGTAGCTCGGCAACCCCGACCGCTGAGCGGGCGTGCACCCCCGCCTCGGCGAACACCTCGCCGAGCAGCTCGGAGGCACCGTTGAGTACACCTGGCTGACCGGTGAAACCTTCGGCGGAGGCCACGAACCCCACCACCTTCACGACACGCACGACCGCGTCGATGCCGACCAGGTCGTGCACCGCCGCGAGCGCGTTGAGCGCACAGGTACGTGCGAGGTCCTGTGCCTGCTCCGCGGTGACCTCGGCACCGACCTTGCCGGTGGCCGGTAGCGAGCCCGCCACCATCGGCACCTGACCCGCGGTGTAGACATGCGACCCGGTGCGCACCGCGGGCGCGTACGCGGCGACCGGGGCGACAACCGGTGGAAGCGAGATATCGAGCTCGGCCAGTCGCGCACTCCAGCTCATCCCTTACCCCTTTCTCCGTGCCACTCCTGGCGGGCCTTACCGGTGGCCCGGGTGAAGCACTCCGGCCACGTAACCAACCGTGCCGGTCAGCTTTCCAGTGGCCGCTTGAGGTAGGCGACGTGCTGCTCACCGGTCGGGTTCGGCAGCACGGTGACCAGCTCCCAACCGTCCTGCCCCCACTGGTCCAGGATCTGCTTGGTCGCGTGGATCAACAACGGAACGGTGGCGTACTCCCACTGGGTCGCGCTCACGGCAACATCCTCATCTCGCAAATCGGTGCTGGTCCTACTGTGCCTGTCTCACCGTGGTTATCCCACGATCGCTAGCTCCCGTAGCTATCTCCCGGGAGCCTAGTGCCTCGCGGTTCCACTCCTACTACGCGTCTCCGACATCCCCGCACCAGCATCACAGGGCCCGGCCGATGCGGCCACCGTCCATCCGCCCCTGACGACTTGTGACGCCCGCCCCGCACGGATAGCCTCGTGCGCATTCTCACGGGGCGGCTCGCCTCGCTGGGGTGCTGATCGGCCGGTCCCTCCCGCGGCGAAAGGTGGACCATGCGCGCGTTCCGAACGGTGCTCACCGGGTTGCTCGTCATGCTGCTCGGCCTCGCGGCCCCAGCCGTCGCCCACCCCACGGCGGGGCCTGCCGGAGGGGCCCAGGCGCAGGCTCCGGTAACGGCCGCGGGGGAGCGCCAGACCCGGTCGGACGTGCTCGACATCGGCGACCCGGACACCTCCCCGCCCGGCTCGAACGACTGGTCCTGCACACCGGACGAGGAGCACCCCGACCCGGTCGTGCTGGTCCACGGCCTCGCTGCCACACAGGCGGCGAACTGGCAGATGTTCGCACCCCGGCTGGCCGAGGAGGGCTACTGTGTGTTCTCCCTCACATACGGGGTGAAGGACGGGGTGAGCACGCCGCTCTACACACCGGGCGGGATGACGACGATGGAGGCCAGTGCCGAGGAACTGGCCGCGTTCGTGGACGAGGTGCGCGCCGAGACCGGGGCGGAACAGGTGGACCTGGTGGGGCATTCCCAAGGCACCCTCATGCCCAGCTACTACGTTCACTTCCTCGACGGGGCCGACCATGTCGACAGCTACATCAGCCTCACACCGCTGTGGGAGGGCACCGCGCTGCTCGGACTGGACTCGCTCTACGCCTACGCGGAGGTGCTCGGCCTGCATCCCGTCGTCGACCTCGCGCTCGACCAGGTCTGCGAGTCCTGCTCGCAGTTCCTGCGCGGCTCGGACTTCCTCAAGCGGCTGCACGCGAAGGGCACCTTCGACCCGGACGTCCGCTACACCAACATCGTCACCCGCTACGACGAGCTGGTCGTGCCGTACACCAGCGGCATCGCGCACGGCGAGAACATCACCAACATCGTGTTGCAGGACGAGTGCGCACGCGACCTCAGCGGGCACGCCGGAGTCGCGTTCAACCCCAACGCGCTCGACCACGTGTTGAACGCGCTGGACCCGGAGCACGCCGAACCGGTCCCGTGCCGGTTCGTCAGCCCCATCGGGGCGCCGTAACCGCCCGGCGGCACGAAGCCTGCTTCGCCCGATCCACCGGACCCCTTAGGCTTGCCCGTGATGACTTCCTTCAGTGGCCCGGCGACGGCGGGCATCGGCTGGACCGAGGAGCTCACCCGAGCACGCCTGCATTTCGTCACCGGCAAGGGCGGAACCGGCAAGACCACCCTGGCCACCTCGCTCGGCCTGGCGCTGGCCAGCGGCGGTCGCCGGGTGCTCCTTGTCGAGGTGGAGGGACGCCAGGGCATCGCGCAGGTGACCGAGAGCGAGCCGCTGCCGTACGGGGAACGGCATATCGCCTCCGCACGGGGTGGCGGTGACCTGCGGGCGCTACACATCGACGCGGAAGCGGCGTTGCTGGAGTACTTCGAGATGTTCTACAACCTCGGGTTCGCAGGCCGCACGCTGCGCAGGATGGGTGCCGTCGAGTTCGCGACCACACTCGCGCCCGGGCTCCGCGACGTCCTGCTCACCGGAAAGATCAAGGAGTGCGTCACGCGCACCGACTCGGACGGCAGGTACACCTACGACTACGTCATCGTCGACGCGCCGCCGACCGGGCGAGTGGTGAAGTTCCTCGATGTGACAAGGGCACTGACCGACATCGCCAAGACCGGACCGATCCGTGGGCAGGCGGAGGCCGTCGTCAAGCTGGTCCACTCGGACAACACGGTCGTGCACATCACGACGCTGCTCGAGGAGATGCCGGTCCGCGAGACCCTCGAGGCCGTGAACGAACTCGATGAGGCGGACCTGCGGCCCGGCGCCGTTCTGATCAACCGGATGCGTCCCGTGCGGCTGCCGAAGGACACGTTGGCCGACGCGACCGAGGGCCGTATCGACGTCGAGCGGCTCCGCGACGATCTGGACACCGTCGGCTACTCCTTCGGCCAGGATGCTCTCAAAGGGCTGATCGACGAGGCGACCGAGCACGCGATCCGGGTCACCGCCGAGCAGTCGGCGCTGAACCAGCTCGCCGAAGGCGACCTGCCTGCGCTCGAGCTGCCGGAGCTGACCTCGGGAGTCGACGTGGCGGCGCTGTACGAGTTCGCCGATCTACTCGTCGAACAGGGGGTGCGGTGACCATGACGGGCGCGGCAGCGGAGTACACCGGCATCGACGTCGACGGTCTGATCGACGACCCGGAAACCAAGGTGGTGGTCTGCTGTGGTTCCGGCGGCGTCGGCAAGACGACCACAGCCGCGGCGCTCGCGCTGCGCGCCGCCGAACGTGGCAGGCAGACGGTCGTGCTGACCATCGACCCGGCGCGCAGGCTCGCGCAGTCGCTCGGCCTTCGCGAGCTCGGCAACCACCCGAAGAAGATCACGGTGGAGGGTTTCGACCCGAAGGGTGAGCTGTGGGCGATGATGCTCGACATGCGCCGCACCTTCGACGACATGGTGCTCACGCACGCCGGGCCGGAGCGGGCCGAGCAGCTGCTGGCGAACCCCTTCTACCAGACCATCTCGTCGTCGTTCTCCGGAACGCAGGAGTACATGGCGATGGAGAAGCTGGGGCAGCTGGTCGCCTCGGACGAGTGGGACCTGATCATCGTCGACACACCACCGAGCCGCTCCGCACTGGACTTTCTCGACGCGCCGGGCAGGCTGTCCACCGCGTTGGACGGCCGCATGATCAAGATGCTCGCCGGTCCCGCTCGCGCGGGCGGCTGGGGGATCCGCAAGGTCGTCTCCGCGGGATTCTCCATGTTCTCCAAGGCGGTCTCGACGGTGGTCGGTGGCCAGTTCCTCGCCGACGCCTCCGCGTTCATGCAGGCCTTCGACACGATGTTCGGGGGGTTCCGGGAACGGGCGACGAAAACCGCGGAGCTGCTGCGCTCCGCGGACACCGCGTTCCTGGTGGTCGCCGCGCCCGAGCCGGACGCGCTGCGGGAGGCAAGCTACTTCGTGGAGCGGCTTTCCGAGGAGTCCATGCCGCTGACCGGGCTGATCGCGAACCGTACCCACCCGGTACTGGCCGATGTGTCCGCGAACAAGGCCCTGGCCGCCGCCGACGCGCTCGCGGGCAACGGGGAGGGCGGCTCGGTCACCGAGGCCGTGCTGCGCCTGCACGCCGACCGGGTCGCACTCGCCGAGCGGGAGCAGCGCCTGCTCGCCCGGTTCACGAAAGCGCACCCGTCTGTCGAGGTCGCAGGCGTCCCCGCGCTGCCGACCGACGTGCACGACATCGACGGTCTCCGCGCGATCGGCGACCGGCTGGCCTCGGCTGCGACCGCACGCGACCGCGCGTGAACCGCGCGCGGCACCACGTGGCCTTGCTCACGAGGCCACGTGGTGCCGTTTGGCCTGATCGAGCAGCTCGTGCCAGGAGACCACATCCGGACGGCGGCGCAGCAGCGCGCGGCGCTCCCGTTCGGTCATGCCACCCCAGACACCGAAGCTGATCCTGTTGTCCAGCGCCTCGGCGAGGCACTCGGCACGCACCGGGCAGCCCATGCAGACCGTCTTGGCGCGGTGCTGCTCAGCGCCTTGCACAAAGAGCCCATCGGGGTCGCTGTCCCTGCACGAGGCCCAGGTACGCCAATCGGACCGAAGATATCCCTCAGTACTCGCGTCGTTCATGCCCCCAGCTCCCTCAACTGGTCTCCGCGACCAGCGCATCACTCCAGGAGACATACCCCACAGTCATGCTCTGGTCTCCTTGCGCCTTACCCTATCGGACGACCCCTGGCCTACCTGACGGTCGGGTGGCCCGCCCGGTGGCGGAGAGCGTCTGTCGTCCGGTTGCCGAGCCCTCCGCAATGGTTGACGCGCGGCAGCGCCGATCGGTTCCGCCGGTACCCGGTTCCCACGGGTCGTACACACCTCGGACCGTTCCTCGGTCCGCACGGCGGCAGCGGTATCGTCCCGCCGCGCCGCGGCCGTGGCCGATCCGTCTCACCCGGTTGGAGCAGATCCTGACTGCCAACGATCGACCGTCGCATTGAGTACCCTCATGGTGTGCGGAAGACGGACGGATTGCTGAAACTCATCGGGTTGTGCCTGCTCGCCGGCGGCCTTGTCGCGGGCCTGCTCTTCCCGGTCGTCGGTGGCCTGGGGGTGATGTCCAACGAAGCCAGCGCCACTGTGGACGACATGTCCGCCGAGCTGGCGAACGATCCGCCGCCGCTGGTCACCACCATCACCGACGCGGACGACGAACCCATCGCGACGCTGTACGACCAGTACCGCATCCCGAAGGCGAACGACCAGATCTCCGACGCGATGAAGTGGGCGCTGATCTCGGTGGAGGACCGCCGCTTCTACGAGCACCACGGCGTGGACTGGAAGGCCACCATGCGCGCCGCCATCACCAACCAGACGGGCGGCGACACGCAGGGTGCGTCGACCCTGACCCAGCAGTACGTGAAGAACTACCTGATCAACGTCGTGCACGGCGGGGACGACCCGGAGGACCGGGTCGGGCAGCAACGTGCCCAGGAACAGACCATCGCGCGCAAGCTGCAGGAAGCCCGGATCGCCATCCAGCTCGAGAACCGGATGAGCAAGGAGCAGATCCTCACCGGCTACCTGAACGTCGTCGAGTTCACCCACGAGATCTACGGCGTCGGCGCTGCCGCGCGCTCGTACTTCGACACCGAAGCCGAGGACCTCACGGTCCCGGAGTCGGCGCTACTGGCCGCCATGGTGATCAACCCGGCGATGCTCGACCCCTGGAAGTACCCGGAACGTGCCAAGGAACGGCGCGACCTGGTGATCGACCTGATGGTGCGGAACCGCAAGCTGTCCGAGGAAGACGCCGAGGAGGCCAAGGACGAGTCGCTCGGGGTCGTCGCGGACGGGCCGAACAGGCCGCCTGCCAACTGTACCGGCGCCGGACCCGAGCACGGCTTCTTCTGCCAATACGTGGAGGACTACCTGATCGAGTCCGGCATCGACAGGGAGGACCTCTACCAGGGCGGCTACACGATCAAGACCACCCTCGAACGAGACGTCAACCGGCGTGCCAAGGAATCCGCCGAGGAGCAGGTCGACAAGACCGAGGACAACGTGGCGAACACGCTCTCGCTGGTACGTCCCGGCACGGAGCGGCGGGAGGTCGTCGCGCTCGCTGCCAACAAGGACTACGGCACCGACCCCGAGAAGGGGCAAACCAGCTGGGCGCTGCCATCGGCGGTCACCAACGTCACCGGGGCCGGATCCGCATACAAGATCTTCACCGCGGCCGCCGCTCTCCGTGAGCGCATCACCGGGGTCTACGATGAGATCGACGTCCCGGACCGGCACGTCTCCGAGGTGTTCGTCAGCCAGCAGTCCCAATGCCCGCCGCTGAACCAGTACGGCGACAAGAAGTACTGCGTGACCAACGCGGAGGGCGCCGACTTCCCGTCGAAGCTGTCGCTGCAGGACGCGCTCGCCCAGTCACCGAACACCGCCTTCGTGATCCTCGCCGAGCAGGCGGGTATGGACAACATCGTGGAGCTGGCAAGCAAGCTCGGCATGCGCCGATCCATGGCCAAGAACGGCACGGGCTCGGAGCCCGACCCGGAGTCGGACAACCAAGCCGTGGCGCTGAGCCAGAAGGAGCTCTACGGCCCGTCCGGCAACTCCCCCGGCCTCGGTTCCTTCACGCTGGGTCCCGCCGCGCTGAGCGGGCTCGAGCTCGCCAACGTCGGCGCCACGATCCTCAGCGACGGGGTGTGGTGCCCGCCGACCCCGATCCGCGAGGTCGTCGACCGGAACGGCGACACCGTGGACATCGAGGAACAGGAGTGCGAGCAGGCGGTTGACGAGGATGTCGCGGACGCCCTCGCCGACGGGCTCAGCAAGGACCACCTGCCGGGCGGTACGGCGCACCGGGCCGCTTCCGAGGTCGACTGGGGCGAGCGTCCCATGATCGGCAAGACCGGCACGACGCAGAACAACAGCTCGGGTGCGTTCCTCGGTGCCACCCCGCAGCTGTCCGGCGGCGCGATGGTGTTCCGGCCGGACCGTCCCAACGGTGGGTTGTGCTACAACGGGCCGGGCAACGTGCACGCCTGCGATGCCGACGACGGCACGATGTTCGGTGGGCGCACCCCGGCCCAGACCTGGTTCGGCGCGATGAGCGAGATCCTCGACGGCGAGGACGAGGAGCCGATCCCCGAGGCACCGGACGCGTACCGGAATGTCAAGGACGAGTGAGCCCACCAGGGACGTATGCTCGGACCGTGACCACCCCAGCTCCGGAAAGCCCGCACGGTTCGACACTGCGCGCGGCGGCGGCGACGGCCGCCGCGGGCGCGGTGGGCCTGACCTACGCCTCCGTGATCGAGCGCAGGCTCTGGACGCTGCGCACGGCCGAGCTCCCCGTCCTCGCGGAGTCCGCGCGTCCGCTACGCATCCTGCACGTGTCGGACCTGCACATGCTTCCCGGTCAACGGTCCAAGCAGCGCTGGGTCGCCGCGCTACGCGCGCTGGAGCCCGACCTGGTCGTCAACACCGGGGACAACCTGTCACACCGCCAGGCTGTTCCTGCCGTGCTCCGCGCCCTCGACCCGCTCCTCGAGCTGCCGGGCATGTTCGTCTTCGGTAGCAACGACTACTACGCGCCCAAACCGAAGAACCCCGCCCGCTACCTCATGCCGGAAGGTCGCAAGAAGCGCATTCACGGCCCGGAACTGCCGTGGGAGGACCTCCGTGCGGTGTTCCTGGAACGTGGCTGGCACGACTTGACGCACACCACGAACCGGGTGCGAGTAGGCGGCCGGACCGTGCACGCCGCGGGGGTGGACGACCCGCACCTCGGTTACGACCGCTACAGCGCCATCGCAGGCAAGCCGGACAGCGCGGCGACGCTGCGGCTCGGTCTGACCCACTCCCCGGAACCCCGGGTGCTGGACCGGTTCGCCGACGACGGCTACGACCTGGTACTGGCCGGGCACACGCACGGCGGTCAGCTGCGCGTCCCCGGTGTCGGCGCGCTGGTCACCAACTGCGCGCTCGACCGCTCCCGGGCGCGCGGCGCGTCCCGGTGGGGAGCTCACATGTGGCTGCACGTCTCCGCGGGGCTCGGCACCTCGCCGTTCGCGCCGGTGCGGTTCGCCTGCCGGCCGGAGGCCAGCCTGCTCACGTTGGTCCCGCGACCAGCGGCAGGCCATCACAACCGATCCCGCTGCAACGCCGGCAGCGACGTCGGCTAGACTTACCCGCGGCCCGTTCAGCCATACCGGGGTGTAGCGCAGCTTGGGAGCGCGCCTCGTTCGGGTCGAGGAGGTCGTGGGTTCAAATCCCGCCACCCCGACGGCAAGGAAAGCCGAAGGCGGACTTGCGGTGCCAGGACGGTACCGGTCACCGCCTTCGGCTTTTCTTTTGGCACGATCGTGGGGTGACTCGCAGCCATCCCGCTCCCCGTGTGCCCGATCGACTCATCGGTGACGCCGAGGCCGACGCTCGCTGGCGCGCCCGGTTCACCGCGGCGCGCATATCCACCCCCGACTGGGCCTTGGACGCGCCGGAAGCCAACATCTACGTCTCCAACGCCAGCGGGGTGTGGGAGGTCTACGCCTGGGACCGCACCACAGACGAGCACCGCAAGGTCACCGACCGGCCGAACGGCACGGTCATAGCCACCCTCACACCGGACGGTAAGTCGATCTGGTGGTTCGACGACACCGACGGCGACGAGTTCGGCTCATGGGTGCGCGAGCCGTTCCACTCCTCGGGCAGCACGGCCGAGCGCGCGCTGCCGGACGTTCCCGATGGTTACCCGGCCGGGCTGGAGATCGGTCGCGGCCTCACGGCGGTCGGGGTGTCCACCGACGCCGGAAGCACCCTGTACGCCCACACCGGTGATGGCACGACGGAGTTCTACCGCAGCGACGACGACGCGGGGGTGTCCGCGCTGTCCCGCGACGAGCGGCTGCTGGCGATCGCGCACTCCGAGCACGGAGACTCCCGTCACCCCGCGCTGCGGGTCGTGCACACCGACGGGTTCGGCACCGTTGCCGACAAGTGGGACGGTGCGGGTAAGGGTTTGGGCGCCCTGGAGTTCTCCCCGGTGTCGGGCGACTCGCGGCTGCTCGTCTCGCACGAGCGCAGGGGCAAGGACGAGCTGCTGATCTGGGATCCCGAGACCGGCCGGGAGACCGAGATCGCGCTCGACCTGCCGGGGGACGTCCTGGCGACCTGGTACCCGGACGCCTCGGCGCTGCTCGTGCTGCATTTCCGGTCCGGCCGGAGCTCGCTGCACCGCTACGACGTCACCACGGGAGCGCTGACCGACCTGGGCACTCCCGCCGGACGGATCGGCGGGGCAGGGGTACGGCCGGACGGCACGGTGGAGTACTCCTGGTCGGCCGCGCACACCCCTCCGGTGATCCGGGCTCAGGCCCCGGACGGCACGGACGGGGTGCTGCTGAACCCACCGGGGGAACGCGCGCCGGAGTCCGAGCCGGTCACCGACGCGTTCGTGCCCGGCCCCGCCGGTCAGGTGCACGCGCTGGTGTCCCGGCCGTCCGGTGCGGCTCCGGATGCGCGGCTCCCCACGGCGTTCGTGCTGCACGGCGGCCCGCACGCCGCCGACGAGGACCGATTCTCCGCCTACCGGGCTACCTGGCTGGACGCGGGTTTCGCGGTAGTGGAGGTCAACTACAGGGGGTCGACGGGCTACGGGTCGGCCTGGCGGGACGCCATCGAGGGGCGGCCAGGGCTCACCGAGCTGGAGGACGTCGCCTCGGTACACGACTGGGCCGTGGGCAGCGGGCTGGCCGATCCCGACCGGTGCGTGGTGGCAGGGGCGTCCTGGGGCGGGTACCTGACCCTGCTCGCGCTCGGCACCCAGCCGCAGCGGTGGGCTGCCGGCGTGGCCGGCGTGCCGGTCGCGGACTACGTGGCGGCCTACGCCGACGAGATGGAGCAGCTGCGCTCGTTCGACAATGCGCTCTTCGGCGGTTCCCCCGAGGAGGTGCCGCAGGTCTACACGGACTGCTCGCCGATCACGTACGTGGATGCCGTTCGCGCCCCGGTACTGGTGGTCGCCGGGGACAACGATCCACGCTGCCCGATCAGACAGATCGAGAACTACCTCGACCGCCTGGCCGAGCGGGGCGCGCCGTACGAGTTCTACCGGTACGACGCAGGGCACGGCTCGCTCGTGGTCGCCGAGACGCTGAGCCAGGTCGCCATCGAGGTGCACTTCGCGATGCGTGCTGTCGGGCTGGCCTGAGGCCCGCTCAACCGCTCACCGGCCAACCTGACGTCGCCGCGCGCGGGGAGGTGCACGGACAGCCGACGAGCCTGCGTACCTCGCGCTCCACGTCACGCAGGTTCCGGGCGGGCCGCGAGAAGGCCATGCGGATGTCGTGGTCGCCTGCCGGGGACTCCACTCGCAGGCGCAGTCCGAAGCGGTCGAGCCCGAGCGGGCGGAGCGGCCCCGCGGGCACGCACGGAGGAACGTGCCGCGTCAGCTCGCACAGCACCTCCGGATGGCCGGACTCCAGGTGCGCCAGCCACCGGGACTCCCAGCGGCTGAACGGGTCCGGCAGTGCCGCGCCGAACTCCTGGAGGCGAACCGATTCGGTTCCCTCGCCGTCGGACAGCACGACCGAGACCGGGCGCACGCAGAGCACGGCCGCGCCGTGCCCGACATCCAGCAAGCTCGGATGCGGGGTGCGCTCGGCGATGCGGAGCGCCCGGTTGTGTGCCTCGGTGGCATCGAGCCGATGCACGTCCCCTGTGATCCACAGCAGCCCCCTTGCCGGTTCACGCAGCCCCACCGGTGCGACGTCGACGAGCTCGACCACGCTCGTACCACGCCGGCTACCGTCCTCCGTGGCCACCTGATCGGCCTTGTCACTGCCGAACACCAGGCTGAGCGTGCCGTCCGGGTGCAGGTGATGCAGTTCAGCGGCCACCGGTGCCGGGTCGGGGCCGCCTGCTGACTGCGCGACGAGCGTCACCGGCCCACGGCGGACCACGATGGACTTGGCCCGTTCCGCCGGTTCCGGGGTCGGCGGGCGTCGAGTCACGGCGTGCCTCCTCCCTCTGGGTTAATAAGGTTAGCCTAACCAATATTGCCGGCGCGGGAAAGGGGCTCCTCGAACGGAGGACGCGATCCGGCGCGCGACGAGGGAGCCGAAGGTGACCTCGGTTCCGTAGAAGGAGCCGAGGGTCACATTGGGCTCCCCTCTACACGCCGACGGGACGGCGATATGCGGAGGGCGGGCGGACTTGGCGGTCGCTGACCTCGTGGGGACCGCCTACAGCAGGGTGGACCAGTAGTCCCAGAACACCCACACGATCAGGGCAGCGATACCGAGGAACCACAAGGTGAGCACGAACGTGTGCAGCCGCGCCACGCGGTCGACCAGCCACGCGACGGGAGCAGGCAGCCAGAGCTCGTTGCGCAGCACTCGCAGCAGCGTGTACCAGAAGATCGGCACGGTCACCGCCCACACGACCATGCAGTACGGGCAGAGGGCCTCGATCGTGTACAGGCTGTGGTAGATCAGCCAGTGCACGAACAGCAAGCCGAACATCGAGCCTGCCAGCATCCCCAGCCAGTACCACCGGGGCGGTCGGAACGCCGCCAGCAACCCCACACCGGACGTGACGACCACCGCGAACCCCGCGATCCCCAGCAGCGGGTTGGGGAAGCCGAATGCCTCTGCCTGCGGGCTGTCCATGACCGACCCGCAGGCAACCACCGGGTTGATGCTGCAACTGACGACGTATTCGGGGGCGCGCAGCGACGCCACCCGCTCGATCATGAGCGTGGCCGAGGCCACGAACCCGGCGGCGCCCGCCACGAGGTAGAGCCAGCCGAGCGCGTGGATCCCGGGGCCGCCCCGCTCACGCGCACTGCTCGTGATCGCCGGGACGGTCACCGGCCCAGCTCCTCGTCGATCGTCTCGCGCAGCTCCGTGTCGATCGCCTGGAAGCCACTACCCTCCGGCTCGAACTTCACGCCGTTGACGAAGAACGTCGGCGTACCGCTCGCGCCGGCATCCTCGGCGTCGGCGCGGTCCCTGTCGACCCGCTCGCGCACTACACGCGAGTCCATGTCCTCCCGGAAGCGCTCGACGTCGAGGCCGATGTCCTCGGCGTAGCCCGCGAACAGCTCGCGGGCGCGCTCCGCGTCGTCGCTGGGCCGCTGGCCGCTGTCGTCGCGCGCCCATTCCGTGTAGTTGTCGAACAGCGCGTGGTACATCTGGGAATACGAGTCCTGCAGCGCCGCCGCCTCAGCGGCATACGCCGCGGGCTCCGCGAGTGGGTGCATGTCGAGCGGGAGGTTGCGTACCACGAACGTGATCTCGCCTTCGTAGTCACGCTCGAGATCCCGGGTGATGTTCTGGTAGAAGCCCGCGCAGGCACCACACTGGAAGTCCAGGAACTCCACCACGGTGACCTCGCCGTCCTCGGCCTCGGTCAGGGTGTGGCTGCCCTCTGGGTGCAGCACCTCCGCCGGCACCACCTCGTCGTCCGACCCGCCGCCGAACAGCAGCACACCACCGATCACCAGCACCGCGACCACCACGACGGCGGCGGTCAGCACGACGTTGAGGGAGAGCCCGCCACCGCGCGGTTCCTTGGCCACATTCGACATCGTCTTCTACACGCCTTCCCACCCGACTGTGTGCGCGTACCCGTAACTGGTCATCGCCCCTCTGCGCCGACCTCTACGCGGGGCGGCGTCGCGAGCAGCAACGGGTTCCAGCCCTCCCACAACGTACCTGAGGACGATTTCGTAACCTCTGGCACGTCACACAGGGCCCGACGCTGCCACTAGGCACCTGTGCATCATGACAGCACCGGACACGACGAGCTCGAACAGCTGCCCCGGTGGGTGCTCGCTCCTCAGTACGACCGACCACCCGCACGTGCCGACAGCACGGTAGATGGCAAGCGCCGGTCACGTGGCCGTTCCTGAGTCGTCGCAGGGTGCGGTACAGGGTCAGACGGGATCAGGCGACCGGTTCGGTGTGGCCCGCGATGGTGTAGTGGTCGGAGCCCCGCACCGTTTGCGCCCGAGGTCTCGGACCGGCGCTGGGGTCAAGCGCCGCTGTGTAGGTGGCCTACCGTTGCGTTACCCAGGCACTGCGACACGTTCCCGGCTCCGCAACATGCGCCCCTGAATGATGTCGCCCCGGACACGGCGCAGGTTCTTGGTGACGAAGGCGCGTCGCAGCCACCGGTCCGATCCGTCGTATCGGGGCGTGAAGCCGGTGCGGCCGTGCACGGCGCTGTTGTTGTCGACGATCAGCAGTGATCCTTGCCGGAGCACCCCGCCGACAAGGTTGCTCTCCATCAGGTCCTTCAGCACGCCGAGTGCTGACTCGGCTCGGTCGTCCAGACCGATCATCCCGTGCAGGTCCACGCACACGTCAGGGTCGTCAGACGGACCCGTGAGCGCCGGCACTGGCCGGGTCCAGCGCGATTCCCCGTCGGCGACGAACGAACTGCTGAACGCGATCTTGAACCGTGCCTGCCGGAGAACCGCCTGCGTCTCCTCTGGAATGTCGGCGAGTATCCGGCGGATACCGCAAGCGACCGTGGCCGCACGGAAATCATGGTCCGGCCGCAGACACAACAACGACAGGTAGTCGGGCGGGGTCATCAAGAACCCGTCCTCCGTATGCAGTTCGAGTAACACCGAACCGGAGTTCTCCTGCAGTTCCTCGGCACCGACTTTCGGGTACACGTCCTGGATGAGCTGTCCGGACTTCTCCTCGGCATAGCTGATCGGCGCTCCGAGTAGCGACATGACCGACAGCTGCACCAACGATGCCACGAACACGTCCCACCAGCGTGGTTCTTCGACCACCTTCCTCGGGGTGTCGCCGACCTCGCCGACCGGCAATCCCTCGATCAGCAGGACTCCGTCGACGCTGCCGCGATCACGCAACGCCTGAATCCCGGTGCGCAGTCGGCCGGGGAGGTATGCGGCGAGGTTCTCCGCGGCGTGCATCAGCTCGTCGTCATGTAGCTCGGTGCCTGCCATCCGTGTGACAATCGATCGGCACCGCTGCCGGATGGTCTCCGACTCGGGAACCGTCAATCGGACGGTGTCACCGATTGGCGCGTAATGAACGGTCCTCATGCCGTCGCGTCCACTGTGTGCGTGATCGGTCATCGCTACGTTTCTCTCCTCGGGATGATTCTTCCCACCCAGGAAGGGGCGGGCGTGAGCGAGATCAAGCTTCGGCTCAGGCCCAAGGCATGGAGCAATGTGACGTGGCCCAGCGGCTTCTTGACCAGATGTTCCATTCGTTCCTCGAGCGTGCTGGCCTTCCAGTGCACATCCACCGGCACGTTGCGTGGGATCTTCTTGCCGCTGATCACGCGGAGCGCCATGTAACAGGCGAGCGACCCGAACTGCCACGCAGCCTCGGGGAGCTGCGGCACGCTGTATTCGGGATCGGATATGTTCTTGCTCAGCTCGAACAGCATCGAGCCCGGCATGTGCCGCATTGGAGCGATACGGAACACCGCTTCCCATATAGCCAAGGAGTCCAGTTCTGCGCGGTCAATGGCTCCGTCGAAGATCGTGCGGACCTGCCGGTAGTCGAAGTACTGAGCGCACATCACTCCAGCGAGATCCCACCCGGTGATGAGAGGCTTGCGCCGAGCCAGCGCCACCTCGTGCAGGGCGATCTTCGCCGCGAATCCGGCATTCGTGGTGACGTCGACACCGTCGACGATGACGTCGACACCGTCGACCAGTGCGTCTGCGTTGCCCTGGGTCACTCCGGTGTCGAACACCGCGATGTCGGCGTAAGGATTGATGCCTCTGACGGCCTCGGCAGCAGCCGTGGCCTTGTTCTTGCCCAAGTCGTCGAGGAATGCGGCCTGGCGGTTGAGGTTGTTCAGTTCGTAGGAGCCCGAGTCGGCCAGGCGGAAGTCGCGGAAGCCGATCCGGGTCAACGGCTGAACGGCCGCACCGCCAACGGATCCGCATCCGGCCACCAGAACCTTTGCGTCGTGAATGCGCCGTTGCACATCCGAGGGCACGAGCCCCTTGTTGCGATCGACGAGGTGTCGATAATACGCGCTAGCATCCAGCTCGCGCGCCTCGTCGACGGTCGACACGTCCATCACGACCACCCCCATCGACTCAGCTGCTTTCGCACTGAGCCGTCCCGATTCCGTTGCAGGAACTCCTCGACCTTACGCAGGTGGCCTACCTGATGGGGGGACACCGTTGCGATATAGGGGACCGGGGTGGTTTCCTGCAGCCACATCGGCCCGTAGCGACCGTCGACATTGGCCGGTTTCGGCTTCTCGTCGGAGCGCGTGACGGTGAAGCCGAGCAGCTCGAACGTGCTCGGGCTTCCCGCTGGATCGCCGTCCGCGACGAATCCCACGAGCTCCCCCCGCTCGTGCAGGTCGGTCGCGACGTGCGACAGCCCCAACATCGCCCACCAGGGCGCGTTGCGTGCCAGGTTCGACCACGGCATACCCACGCGCCGGACTTGCCGTTTGGCTTCCCACACATGGGACCGCGGCAACCCGTACCCGATCGTCGTGCCGACTGTGACGTCGTACTCCTGCTCCAGGGTGAACGAGTCGCCGGTCCCGGCGGCATCCGGAAGCACCAGGTAGACGTAGGCGACTGCGCGGCCGGTCCGTCGATCCAGGACGAGCGAATGGTACTCCCGGTGCGGAATGTGTCCGCGGAGCTCCTCGGCGTATACGTCTAGATCTACCTGACCCGGATCGAGGAAACCGAGTCGCCAGTACTGGACGAACCGGAACGCGTGCATCGCACGCCGATACCGAGCAGGAATGTGGTCGCCGCGCGCGGTGACGGTGAGACTGCGATCGATTCCTGTCGAGATGAATGTCGGCGGCGCGGTCAGGCTCGCATCCAGCGAGGCGAACGAGAACGCTGTGGCGCTGGACGAGACATCTTCAAGAACGTGTTGATTCATCGCAGGCCTGCCGCCATCCCCTTGGTGATCGACATTGCCAACGCCTCGGGCGAGCCCTCATAGATCCGTGGTCCCATGGAATCTCGCACGATGCGCTCGATGTCGTCGGTGCGCTGGAACCCCTGCGCTCCCAGCAGCGACATCGCCATATTGGCGTTGTGCACGGCGGCCTCGTCGGCGACGAGCTTGGCCACCGCCGGTTCCAGTTCCGGGACCGGGAGCGTGAGGTCGGCTTTTCGCGCTGCTTCGATCCACAGCGCGCGCAGACGACACGCGCGCAGCCATATCGGCGAACTTGCGAGCCGACATCTGATGCTCCACAAGCAACTTGCCGGTCTGCCGGCGCTCGGTCGCCCATTCCAAGGCGTGATCGAGGGCATGCCGGGCGATCCCGGTCGCGATTGACGCGCAGGTGATACGGCAAAGATTGCCTTGGGTGACGTTCAAGTCCCAACCGCCGAGCACATCGCCGATGACATTGCTCTTGGGCACGCGCACGTCGTTGAAGATCAGCTCGCCGGCAGCGGCGGCGCGGTAACCAGCTTTGTCAGCTGTCTCCCCGCGGATGACGCCGTCCCAGTCGAGGTCGACGACCATGCATGTCATACCGGTCGAACCCGGGTAACCGTCGACGTTGACCATCACCGTAGCGAAGCGGGCCACCGGAGCATTGGTGATGTACTTCTTCTTGCCACTGACGATGAAGGCATCGCCGTCCGCGCGGGCAGTGGTCATGTTCACCGCATACTCCGCATGCTCACGCCGCACCACGTCCATACCGTTGCACTCTTCGGCTACGGCGTTGCAGCCGATCAAGGGTACGTCGCCGGTGAATGGCATCAGATAGGTCTCAACCAGCCGGTCGTCGTTGCTGAGCAGCAGCGGAATATGAAAGAGCCCTGTCGCTCCGAGGATCAGGGCGAATCCCGGGTCCGCGGCGGCGAACTCCTCCATGACGTGACCCAGTGCCTGGTTGGAAAGCCCGAGCCCCCCGAGCTCCTCCGGAATGCCCATCCGCAGTCCACCCAGCTGCTGCGCCTCGCGGACCATCTCCCAATCAACCTGGCCCAGCGGTGCGCTGTCCCGTCGCCGCGCAGTCGATGCCACCTCCTCGCGTGCGAACTCACCGAACGCCATCACGGCCCTATGGTGCGCCGGATCAAGACCTTCGAGGGCGTTCAGATCAGGTCGACAGATCGGATTCATCAGATCACTCCCCCTCGTCGCTCAGCCGACCGATAGCGCGGACGACACCAATCGACTGAAAAATCGGACCTTCCGCCACCAGGCGTCCAGAAGTCACCATCCTTGTAAGTGAGAGATCGCCTGCAACGAGCGCGATCACATCCGTACTGGAGAGCCGAACCGTAATATCTGGATCGCCACTTCGGCCCGTTTCGACGACCTCTCCATCATGGTCGATCAACACTTCCTGACGGTCGTCGATGACAAATCGTGTAACCGCGCCGACGGTCCGGTAGTCGTCGACCGCCACGGACGTTTCGGGCAGCCTACTGATCAGCTTGTATACCTTTTCGGCGGTTCCCACGCAGCCCCCTTCACTCTTGGTAACGATCACATGCAAATCTATGCGAGACAATACAAATCATCAAATATAGCCCGACTACCAGGCATCCTCACTTCTCCCTGTCTCTATCATCAGTGATACTCTTTCGTGTGACAGGACGCAACGCCAGCAGCTACCCTGGCAACATGAAGTGTTCGGCATGACACTACGTGCTCGCCGAATCCGTGGAATGGGGGAGATGTGACCGACGAAAACGAGTGGGATCACGTTCATGCGCTATTCACGCTGCTTTCGAAGAAGTGGGCAACCGGTGTACTCATCAATCTATTTCCCGGACCGTTACGTTTCACCGAAGTTCAACGGGAAATGAGCTGCACGAACTCCAAGACGTTGACGAACACCTTGAAAATCCTCGAGGAGGAAGGCCTGGTCCGCCGCGAGATCGTCGACGGTCGGCCGCCGGGCGTGCGCTACGACCTCACAGCCTCTGGCCGGAGTCTTGCGGAACGCATCTACCCGTTGTGGAAGTGGTCCAGCGACCGAGCCGGGTGACGAGCGCGTCCGCATTCGCCAGGGGTGCGGCACATCAGACGCCCGGCAATCCGCCGCCCGCCTCCGCGTCTCGGCATGAATAGGTCGGGCGTCCACTCGTTACCTCGAACGAGCGGACGCCCGACCTACGGCACACACCCGGGGCCGCGGCATACCCGGGGCGGTGCGGGTCACGTCCCGGCGGTCTCGGCTATCCGGAAGGCCCGGACGATCGCGACGGCGATGAGGCCAGCGATGAGCGAGCACGCGCCGGCCACGGTGAATCCGGCCGCGATGCCATGAGCTTCGGCCGATGGCGCGGGAGTTCCGCCGGAAGCCTGTGTGCCGGCGATGTAAGCGGCGACCGGCGCGACGATCGCCAACCCTATGCCGGCACCGGCCTCGTTGAACGTGTTCAGCAGTCCGGACCCGGTTCCGCTGTGCCGCTCGGGAATCTCGGCCGCGCCGAACGTGTACAGCGGCACGAACATGGTGGGAAGACCCAGGCCGTACACCCCAAGCAGGGCGATCACCACACCCGTCGGAACGGACGAACCGACGTTCCAGATGACCGCGGCCAGGGCCACTACGGCCAGGAACTGCACCAGCACGCCGCCGAGGTAGACCCTCGGCATTCCGATCTTCTCGGCGACGCTCGGGATGCCGAAGGCCGCGACCAGAGAGCCTGCGCACAGCGGCAGCAGGGCGAACCCCGTCTCCAACGGGGTCAATCCGCCAGCCTTCTGGAAGTAGTTACTCCCCAGATACAACGACCCGAGCAGCAGTGTCGCAGCCATCACCATGCCTGCACAGGCAAGCGAGAACGTCTTGATCCGCATCAAGAACAGCGGCAGCAACGGATCCGTCGAGCGGCGTTCGTACTCCACAATGGCCGCCAAAACGACGGCGCCGACCACAAGAAAGCCCCACGGCCGCGACCGATCTGCACCGTCCTGCAGGTCGATGAAGGCATAGGACATACAGCACAGCGCGAACGTCACCGCCACCGCGCTCGGCAGCCGCAACGGAAGCCGCCGGGAACCCGGCTCGCGGCGCATCGGTGCCACGGCCTGTAGCGCGGCCAGAGCAAGCACCACACCGATCGGCACATTGGCCAGAAACACCCAGCGCCACGAGACGTACTCCACCACGAGGCCGCCGAAGATGACCCCGATGGTGGCGCCAATGACGCCGAGACCACTCCACACCGTCAGAGCGATGTTGCGCTGCCGGTCCGACCGGTACGTCGCGATGATGATCGACAACGCCGACGCGGACAACACCGCGGCGCCGACCCCCTGCACCACCCGGGACGTGACCAGCACAGCGCCGGTTGAGGCCAATCCCGCCCCGACCGAGGCCACCACGAACAGCGAGACCCCGAGCAGGAACACCAGCCGTCGCCCCAGCGCATCCGCTAGCCGGCCGCCGAACAGCAGCAGGGAACCGTACGTGAGGACGTAACCGCTGATCGTCCATTGAAGTGCCTGGGAACTCACGCTGAGGTCATCGCCGATCGACGGCAGCGCCACGTTCACCACCGTCGAGTCGAGCATGGCCAGCATCTGCGCGATACCGACGACCGCCAGGATGCTCCACGGTCGGTGGCCGTCCTCCACACTGACCACTGCCCCCTTTCCAGTCTCCTGCGCGCTCTCGTGCTCGAGCGACATCACATCCCCCCACCTGCCCGTACGGGCTCTCGTCCAGGATCAATATGCCTGCTTATGGAAATATATGCCCGAGCATATTACACCCCTCAACTGGGATGGCAAGAGCCGGAAGAGGTACCCTCAACACAGCCGCGCATACGTCGCGCAAGCGCGAGGAGGATAAGATGAGCACGCATGACCAGGCGTTTCAGGCGCTCCAGAAATGGCGCGCGTTCGTCAAACCGATCGAACAACTCAACGCAACCATCGAATCCGAGCTCAGCACCCGTCACGCGCTGTGCATAAGCGGTTATGAAGTCCTTCATTTCCTCGCCACACACCGGGGAAAGACGGCCCTCACTGAGGTCTGCAAGCATATCGACCGATCACAGCCGCGCGTTTCCCGACTGATCAGCCAGCTCGAGGACCGCGGCATGCTGGACCGCTACCGCGCCGACGCCGACGGCCGCGCCTACCAGGTCGCGATCACCCGCAAGGGCCGGCGGGTCCTGCAAGCCTCAGCCGTGACCATCCTCAACGTCCTGCGCACATCCGACCAGTCCTGGCTGTGGGAAGCCACCTTGGAGTCCGACGAGGAAGGACCCGTGAACGCCGGCGTCTAACCATCGATCTGTCAGGCACCTGTCCGCAGCCGGTGTGCGCGCACGGCTGACTCATCGCTGGCTCACCCTCACTCAGGCACACCCGACCGGGCCAACAGCGCCGGAACAGCCGCGAACAGCACGAGAAAGACCACCACGCCGACCGACATCGCCGCGACCAACCCGTGGCCGAACGCCTCGCGCAGGACGTCGAGCAGCCTCGCTCCGGTCTCGGCAGGCAGCCGTTCGGCAGCGCCGAAGCCTTCGGCCGGACCGCCGCGCGCGGCGGCGGCCGCGTCCTCGGGCACCCCTGCTGGCAGGTGGTCCAGCACGCTCCGCCCGTACACCAGCAGTCCCAGGCTGCCGAGCATCGCGGTACCGAGCGCCTGTCCCATCTCACCGGCGACCTCCTGCACCGACGCGGCCGAACCCGCGCGCTCCGGAGGGGCCGTGCCGATGATCAAGTCACTGCCCAGCGTCACCACGACACCCGCTCCGACGCCCGCGACCCCCACCCCGGCCATCAGCGCGGCGAAGGCAAGGCCGAGCGCGCCGAGCAGCGAGCCTGTTCCCATCGCGTACGCGTGCCGCATCCATCGCGCGAACAGCGGCGCGAGCAGCGCACCGACCAGGTTCGCGCCCGCGAACGGCAGCATCCACACACCCGCACTCAGCGGGGACAGCCCGGCCGCCCATTGCAGGTACTGCGTGAGCAGGAACAGCAGTCCCCCGAGCGCGAACACGGTGAGCAGGACGGCCCCCACGGACGCGCTGAATCTACGGTCGGCGAACAGGCTCAGGTCCAGCAACGGATCGGCCAGCCGTAGCTGCCTGCGTACGAACACCACCGCGAACACCAGTCCGGCCACGACAGGAACCAGGTAGGCCGGCCGGAACCCGTGTTCGACCATCTCCTGCAACCCGTAGATCACCCCGAGTACCGCGCCGAGCGACAGGCCCACGCTGATGACGTCGAGCGGCAGCGAGTGCGGGTCGCGGTACTCCGGTAGCACGAACGGTCCCACCGCCACCAGCAACACGAGGGCAGGCAGGTTGACCAGGAACACCGAACCCCACCAGAACAACTCCAGCAGGGCCCCGCCCAGCACCGGCCCCAGCGCACCCCCTGCCGTGAACGCGCCCGTCAGCAACGAGATCGCGAACCTGCGCTGCCCGCCATCGTGGAACATGTTGCGCAGCAGGGCGAAGGACGAGGGCATCAGCGTCGCACCGGCCACGCCGAGCAGTGCGCGCGCCCCGATGAGCATCTGCGCGCTGGTGGAGTACGCCGCGACGACCACGAGTGCCGCGAAGACGGCCGCGCCGACCAGCAACAGCCTGCGGCGGCCGACGCGATCACCCAACCTGCCCATGGTGATCAGGAAACCGCCGACGAGGAAGCCGTAGACGTGCAGGATCCACAGCATCTGTGCCGTGCCGGGCTGCAGATCGGTCGCGATCGAAGGCATGGCGAGGAACAGCACGGTCAGGTCCGTGGCCAGCACCAGTACCGGCAACGTCAGGACCGCCAGCCCCAGCCACTCGCGCCACGTGGCGCGGCCCACGCCTCCGGACGGTGCGGATCCTGCCGCGTGCGTCGTAGCCATGGAGTCCCTTCGGTAGCGTTGAGTCATCACCACATCAGGCGCGAGACTCGATCTCGCAGCGCGAGACACCGTCCGCCACACGGCACACCCCCGGGGAGGCGATCACGTCGTGACGGCATCTCGGCTGGTCGGCCGCGACCATCCGCGCACCGTGCTGCGTGCCGAGCTCGACCGGACGGTGCACAGCCACGGCGGCCTCGTACTGGTGGCCGGAGAGGCCGGCATCGGCAAGACCTCCCTGGTCATCGAGGCCGCAAGGGAAGCAGGCGCGCAAGGCGCCCTCGTGCTCAACGCCGCCACCTGGGACCGGGAAGGTGCACCCGACTACTGGCCATGGGTGCAGGTAGTCCGCGGTCTGCGCCGGACATCCACCCCCGATGAGTGGCGGGCCGTGGAGTCGGTGGCTGGGCGGGGCCTGGCATACCTGCTCGGGGAGGCCGGCGACGCGCCGGACAGTGCCGAGGCGGCCGGGGACGCCACGTTCCGCGTCCAGGACACGGTGACCAGCGCGCTCGTCATGATCTCGCAGCACAGGCCACTCGTCGTGGTACTCGACGACCTGCACTGGGCGGACCCCGCGTCGGTCAGGTTGCTCGAGTTCGTCGCGCGGCACACCTGGTTCGAGCGGCTGCTACTCATCGGCACCTACCGGGACGTCGAGGTCGACTCCGCCGAGCACCCGTTGCGGGAGACATTCCCTCCGCTACTGACGAAGGCCACCACCATCACCCTGACGGGACTCGACGTCGAGCAGGTGCGCGAGGTCGTCGCCCGCACCGTAGGCGAGATGCCCAGCGAGGACACCGCGGCCGCGGTGCACCGCCGCACCGGCGGCAACCCGTTCTTCGTCGAGCAGGCGGTCCGGCTGTGGCACAGCGGTGGCTCGACGGAGGCGATCACGCCCGGCATCCGGGAAACCCTGGACGCCCGGCTGGCACACCTTCCTGCCGAGGTTGTGGACCTGCTGTCCACGGCAGCGATCCTCGGTCGCGAGTTCGACAGGGAGGCACTCGCCGCCGCTGCCGGAACCGGAACCACCGAGCTCGACGGGCTGCTCGGCCGGGCCGCCTCCGCACGGTTGGTGACCACCGTCGACCCGGGCTGCTACGCGTTCGTCCACGACCTCGTACGCGAGGCGCTGCATGCGCGCATGGACCGCGTCGAGGCACGACGGAGGCACGCTGCCGTGGTGCGCGGCATGCGACGCGCGAAGGTCTATCCCGGAACGTTCGGGCCCGGCGACCTGGCCCACCACGCCTACCTCGCCGTTCCCGAGATCGCACCCGAGGACGCCAGAGAGTACCTGCTGGCGGCCGCGACCGACGCCTGCGGCAGGCTCGCCCCGGAGGAGCTCACCGGCCACTACGAACGCGCGCTCGAGCTGGTCCCCGACGACGATCCGGCACTGTACGCGCGGATCGCGCTGGAGCTGGGTTCGGCGCAGCACTGCGCGGGCCTGCTCACGCAGGCACGGGCCACCTTCGACGAGGTCGTGCTGGTCGCGCGCGAGCTCGACGACCCGCGCCCGCTCGCGCGTGCAGCGCTGGGACGGCACGGCCTCGGACTCGCCGAACCGGATACGGACGGAAGGCGCGAGATCGACCTTCTCGACGAGGCACTGGCTCGGCTGGCCGAACACGACCTCGCCAAGGACGACCCCCTGATCGTGCGCACGCTGGCCGCGGCGGGCAGGACACGCGCGCACGCGACGCCGGGGGACCGGCAGGCCACGGATCTCAGCGCCCGCGCCGTCGACCTCGCACGCACCTGCGGTGACGACGAGGCGGTCGGTTTCAGCCTGCTGGCACGGCACGACACGATCTGGAAGCCGGGGACCGCGCCCGAACGGGTGGCGCTGGCCGAGGAAATGATCACGGTCGGGCTGCGTAACCACGACATCGAGCTGGAGATGCACGGGACGCTGCTGCGCATGGTCGCCCTGCTCGAGCAGGGCGACCCGCGCGCACTCGACGCGCACAGCTCGTTCGTGACGATCGCCGAGCGCTCGCAGCTGCCCCGGTTCCGCTTCCTGGCTCGTTCCAGGACAGGGGCGATCGCCACCCTGCAGGGCCGGTTCGACGAGGCCCGCGAGGCCATCGACAGCGCCTTCGCGATCGGTGAGCACCTCGAGGAAGCGGACCGGTTCCGCCTGTGGCAGGAGCAGCGCTGGGCCCTGTCGCTGATGGAGGGTGACTTCGACACGGCCGACCGGGTGATCGAGAAGTATCGCGGTGACGGCTCGGAGTACGCGCTGATCCCGGAAGTCGTCACCGCCGCGCAGCGTGGTGACGCCGAGAGCGTCCGGCACCGCCTGCCCGGCATGATCGCACTCCGCGACGAGTACCCGGGAATGTTCACTCCCGTCGTGCTACGCGCCCAGGCGCAGGTCGCGGCGGGTACGGCTGACGCCGAGCTGTGCGAGCAGGCGCGTGCGTCGATTGCCCCGTACCGGGACCTGTGGGCCGTGGTCGCCGGTGGCGGGACGTGCTACGGGCCGTACAGCTTCTGGCTCGCCCAGCTCGACGCGGCCGAGATGCGCTGGGACGAGGCCATCGAGGGGTTCACGACCGCGCGGGACGCCGCCGACGCCCTCGACGCCCGCCCGTGGTCGATCGACGCGCGCCTGCACCTGGCTCGCGCGCTACTGGGTCGCGGGGCACCCGGCGATGCCGCGGCCGCCGCGGAGTTGTTGTCCGAAGTGGATCGTGCGGCCACCGAGATCGGCATGCGCGACACAGCCGAACGCGCCAGGAGCGTCACGGCCGCACCGGCCGAGTCGGACGGCATCGCCGCCGCGCCGGAGTCGCCGGGCGCGGCGGAAGGACCCCCCGCGACGGGTACGCCGGGCGCGGAGCGCTCGCGCGACGAGTTCCGCCACGACGGTCGGGTGTGGAACCTGACATTCGCGGGACGGACCGTCCACCTGCCGGACGCCAAGGGCCTGCGTGACCTGCACGCGCTGCTCAGCAGGCCGGGGACCGAGATCCCCGCGATCGAACTGGTCAAGCCGGACGGCGGGGACACCATGCGTGCCGAGCGGGTCCTCGGCGCCGACCCGGTTCTCGACGAGCGTGCGAAGGCGGAGTACCAGCTGCGGCTGACCGAGCTCGGCGAGGAGATCGATCGCGCGCTCGACCGGCACGACGACACGCGGGCGGCGGCTCTGGACCAGGAGCGACAGGCCCTGCTGGACGAGATGCGTACCGCGAGCGGGCTGGCCGGGCGCGCGCGGAAGCTCGGCGACAGCGGCGAACGCGCGCGCAAGACGGTCACGGCGCGCATCCGGGACTCGCTGCGCAGGCTCGACGAGCACCACCCCCAGCTCGCCGAGCACCTGCGCGCGACCGTGTCCACCGGTGTCACGTGCCGTTACCAGCCCTCCCGGGCGATGTCCTGGTCGCTCTGACCGACCGGCAGGTGGGAGCCCAAGGTGACATCGGGTTCTTCTAGGGAACCGAACGTGACATCGGGCTCCCCTCCGGGCGCCGCCTCGCGTCGCCAGATCCGATCTCGCGCCTTCGGTGTGCGACGCGCCGAAGGCATACCAGACGCAGGAGGAACGAATGTCCAGCAGCACAGCGCCCACCACGACCATCGACCGGCTCCGTATCGCCGTCATCATCGGAAGCACCCGCCCGGGCCGCGCCGGTAAGCCGATCGCGGACTGGTTCCTGACCCAGACCCGGTCCCGCACGGACATCGAGGTCGACCTGATCGATCTCGCCGACGCCCGGCTGCCGGTCGTACTGGCGGACAATGACGACGGATCCCTCCCGGCCGAGGTGACCGCGGTGGGCGAGCGACTGGCCGCCGCGGACGGCTTCGTCGTCGTCACGCCCGAGTACAACCACGGCTACCCGGCCGCGCTGAAGAACGCCATCGACTGGTTCTACGACGAGTGGTCCGCCAAGCCCGTCGCCTTCGTCTCCTATGGCGGCGCGGCCAAAGGCATCCGCGCCGTGGAGCAGCTGCGCCAGGTGTTCGCCGAGGTGCACGCAACCACGACCCGCGACGGCGTGAGCATCGACCTCGGGCACACCGACCGGCTCGGCTGGCCGAGCTCACCCGGCGTGGACGGCGCGGCGAAGCTCATGCTGGACCAGCTGACATGGTGGTCGCGTGCACTGCGCACGGCACGCGCCGAACACCCGTACGTCGCCGCGGCGTGACCGGCCCCGCCATTCCGGAGGCAGGTGGGAGCCGGAGGTGACAGCGGTTCCATAGAAGGAGCCCAATGTCACCTTCGGCTCCCACCTAGCCGGGGCTGTGTGCTCGCAGCCGGCCCGCGGCGAGGAGGATGCCGCCGAGCAGGTGCTGGCGGAACCACTCGGTGCGGTACAGGTAGCTCTCGTCGCCGAGCGCGGTGTAGAACGACGTCCCGCCGAGGTTGCTGTGGCACCAGCTCATCGGGTGGTCGCCCATGCGGCCACTCTCGCCCGGCAGGAAGTCCTCATTGAACTCCCCGCCGCCGTCGAAGGGGATGTTGCTGGTGTTCGGGTCCGGCAGGTAGGTACGCTCGTCGATCGTCAGTAGCACATGCACCTCCGGTCGCGGGTTGTGGTCGAACGAGTAGAACTCGTCGAACACGGTGAACCGGTCAGGCAGGTGCGCGGTCGCGGGATGCTCCGGAGCCTCGTTGTCGAAACGCGCCGCCTGCTGGATCGGGTGCGTGTGGAAGTAGGCACCGACGAGCCGTCCGTAGAACGGCCAGTCGTACTCGGTGTCCGATGCGGAATGCACGCCGACATACCCGCCGCCCGCGCTGATGTAGCGTTCGAGAGCCCGTCGCTGCTCCGCGGTGTCCAGGACGGTTCCCGTGGTGTTCAGAAAGATCACGGCGCTGTAGCGGCTGAGCTCGCCTGCGTCGAACACGGCCGGGTCCTCCGTGGCATCGACACCGAAGCCGTTGCTCGCCCCCAGCTCCTCGATCGCAGCGATTCCGTCCGGAATGGACGTGTGCCGGAAGCCTGCGGTGCGGGAGAACACCAGAACCCGGAACGGCCGGGAACCGGACCGTCGCCCGGGGCTCGCCGCGGCGACCCCGGACGCGCCGAGCACCGGTACCGACAGCGCCAGCGCCCCCGCCCGCAGCGCCGTACGCCTCGTCCGCGGTGATATCGGACCGTCCGGCATGTCAGCTCCTTCCCTGCCGCGCGCCGCCCGCGATGCCGCGCGCGATCCGCAGCGCGTTGGCCATGATCGTCAGAGTCGGGTTGAAACCGGGAAACGTCGGGAAGGTGGAGGCGTCGGCGACGTAGACGTTGTCGAGCTCGTGCATCCGCCCGCTCGCGTCACACACCGAGGTCGCCGGGTCCTCACCCATACGTGCGGTACCACCGAGGTGCGCGCTGTATGTCGCACCGTCGCGGATCACCGGGTACGGCACGAACGCCGACGCGATCGCGCCGGGCGCCAGCTGGTGGAACGCCTGCATGCGCGGCCCGAGCAGCATCGCTGCCGCCTTCTCGTGCCGGTGGGGGCTGTAGGTGATGCGCGCGGACGGCACGCCGAGGAAGTCCGTCACCTCCGGGTCGAGATCCACCCGGTTGTCCGCCTGCGGCAGGTCCTCGTGCCACAAGGCCGAACCGCCGATCCTGGTGTAGGTCAGCGCCGCCTTCATCAGCTCCTTGTGCGCCCGCCCGTAGCCGACCAGTCCGGCATACAGCTCCGCGCTCTCCAGCAACGGCATACCACCGCCCACCTGGACCATGGCGCCCTTGACGTACGGCACTCCGAGGGCCCGGACCTCGGGGCCGGTGAACGGGCCCACCAGATCGTCCAGCTGCAACGCGTTGCTCTGCGAGCGCAGCGGGTGCACGTCCTGGCCGAACACCGCAACAGCGAGCGTGAGGTTGTGGAACATCATGTTCCTGCCGAGCTGGCCGGAGCCGTTGCCCAGCCCGTCCGGGTGCGCTGCGGTCGCCGAGAGCAGCAACAGGCGCGCCGTGTTGATCGGGCTGCCTGCCACCACGACGATGTCACCGGAGACCGCGTGCTCGCGCCCCGACATGTCCATGTACCCCACCCGCCGCGCGCGGTGGCCCTTCCGGGTGGTGTCGATGCGGTGCACGAACGCCCTGTCGATGACGCGCACCTGTCCCGTTCCCACCGCGGGGTTGAGCCAGGACACCAGGGCATCGCCGCGCGCGTTGATCGGGCAGCCGTACCCCGAGCACAGCCCGCAGGAGTTGCACGCGGGCCTGCCGCCGAACCCGGTCGAGTTCACCGCGGCCGGTTGCGGGTACGTCGAGTAACTCGCCCGCCGTGCCCCTTCTGCCAGCAGCGAGCGCACGTAAGGCACCGGGTTCGGCGGCATCTCGAACCCCGCGCTGCGCGGAGACTGCTCGAGGGTGCGGGAGGGCATCGCATCGATGTCTCCCTGGACTCCGACGCGCCGCTCGACCTCGTCGTAGTACGGCTCGAGGTCGTCGTAACCGATCGGCCAGTCGGCCACCTGCGCACCCTCCACGGGGCCGAGGTCGGACACCTGCGTGAAGTCCTGCTTCCAGAACCGCGGTGTCTTCGCGTTGTAGTGCAGCGTCGTACCCCCGACGGCCGCGCCCAGCTGGCCGAGCGCGCCGCGTGCCGAGCGCGCCGTGCCCCCCGCCGCCTCGGCCTGGGTACGGGTGGTGTACGGCTCGAGCAGCCCGTCCGGGAACCCCATCGCACGGGAGACGTTCTTGATCTCGTCGCTGCCGTACCGCGTGCCCAGCTCGCCGCTGGGACGCTCGCCGAGTCCTTCCCGCAGGTGCCTGCCCCGTTCCAGCACGGTCACCGACCAACCGTTGCGCGCGAGCTCCCAGGCCACGACGCTGCCCGCGGCCCCCGAACCGACGACCACGGCCTCACCAGCCATCAGTGGACCCTCCCTCCTTGCCGTCCCCGGCCCCGTGTCGCTTGGCCGCGGCGACGGCCGAGCCGACCTCGCTGCGCAACCCGCTCAGCAGCCCGCCGCTGCGGGCGAGCACGCCACGAACAGCGTCGGGATGGGCCAGCGCGAGAGCAGCCACCAGCTCGTCCCCCGGGACCACGCCCGGCAGCGGCGCCACGGGCCCCGCGTGCCGGTCGGGTTCCTCGACCTCCTCGCGTGTCCAGCCTCGTGGCTGCACGTCACCCGGATACCCCGTGTAGTCCCAGCCGGCGAGGTCGACGTTTCCGCCGTACTCGGGCGCGCCGTACTGGAACTCGAAGGTGTGCGGCACCGCCACATCCATCAGGGCGGTCACAGCGGGGTCCCGCGAGGTGGCCAGCAACAGGTCCTGTTCCGGCGCGGTCAGGCCGGCGAACCGGCGCCCGCCGACGGCTGCCTCGTCCAGCGCGGCAAGGCCGTCCCTGTAGATGGTTTGAAATCCCGTGACAGGTCCGTTGAAGGCCCGTTCCGGCCGGTCACCCGAGCCCTCGATCCGTAGCCGCCAGGCCGTCTCCTCGTAGGAGTCCAGCGGGAGGAACTCGGCGAAGTGGTTCACGGGACTGCCGGCCCTGTCGGAGAACGGTGCGCCTGCGAAGATCAGTGGCGGGTCCTCGCGGAACGCGCCGAGCAGCCCGTCGATGGCCTCCGCGCACCCGGATCGGGCACCACCCGGCGTGGCATGGTCCTCGGGCACGATCCGATCGACAAGCGCGCGCATGGTATCCAGCTCGGCACGCGTCAGGTAGCGCGGCTGCTCGGCCGAACCCCGCGGTACCGCAACGGCCTGCCGCATGCCACCGCCGGTCAGCGGCGCGAAGACCGCGATCGCGACCGCGCCGGTTCCGCGCAGGAGCGTTCTGCGCGGAACCCCATGATCCCCTCCTCCGCTCGCCATTCGTCGCCTCCACTCGCGTCCACGGGCGGCCCCGCTCCCGCCGAGCGGAACCGGGGCCGTGTCGTCGCGGGGAGTTTAGGCATCACACCGATCAAATGAGAACATGTTTCATCAAAATGGCGCAGTGGGTTCGTCCGGCACCGAGCGTCAGTAGCGTCCCGCGGCTCAGGTGGACGCGGATACCTCGACTTCGATGTTGCCCTCGGTAGCGCGCGAGTAGGGGCACGCCTTGTGAGCCTGCGCGACCAGCTCGTTGGCCCGCCCTTCCTCGAGACCTGGCAGTGCCGCCGTCAGCCGTACGACCAGCGTGTACGTGTCGGTGACGTCCGCACCGATATCCACCTGTGCCGTTACGGCTGTCTCCGGCAGCTCCACGCCGGCCTCGTCGGCGAGCCTGCGCAAGGCACCGTGGAAGCTGACAGCGTGGCCGGCCGCGAACAGCTGTTCCGGGTTGATGCTCTGACCTCCGGGCCCGCCCAGCTCGGCAGGCACAGCCAGCGTCTCGTCGATCAGCCCGTCCGAGGTGACCACCTCTCCGTTCCTGCCGTCGCCTCTGGCAGTGGCTTCCGCCGTGTACAGCGCATCCATGCCTCGCTCCGTTCCCGGTCGACTGCGATAGGTCTGCGGGGCTGCCTGTCCACAACGTGACGGGCGGGACCACCCCGGCCGGCTCGGCCCGGTTGGCACCGGCGAGCAGCGACGCCTGGAGGCACGCCCGGGACGCACAACCCGTCCTGTGAACGAGCCCGCCTGTCACCACGCAACCACGTGCCGAGCGCGAACGCACACCACCCGCCGTGCGGCCCGGCCCGATTCCGTATCCGCGGAATCACCGGGAAGGGCCGGTCCGGTACCCGGCGTCAGGCCCCTCCGGTTTCGCCACGCGCGAAGTCGACGACCTGCTCGCCGATCGCGCGCAGGGTCGCCTCCACCCTCGGCTCGTTGGCGCCGCCTGCCTCGTCGAACTTCGTCTCGACCGAGTTCACCGCGCCACCCAGGGGCGTCGGCCAGCCGCGTAGCGCGTGCACGGTCGTGCGCAGCTGGTTCAGCGTGGTCACAGCGGCCTGCCACCCGAAGGCGACGGCGACCGACCCCACCGCGCGCCCGTGCAGGTACGGACGTTCGTCCGCGTGCAAGTCCTCGATGTAGTCCAGCGCGTTCTTGACCAGCCCGGAAAGCCCACCGTGATAGCCAGGGGACGCGATCACCACACCGTCGGCGGCGCGGACCGCATCGAGCAGCTGCTCGGCCTCGGCGGTGCGCTCGCTCAACGCGATGTCGTAGAACGGCAGGACGAGGTCCTCACCGGTGATCACGCTCGTCGCTGCCCCCGCATCGGCCGCCCCGTCCAGCGCGATGCGCAGCGCGCGTTCGGACTGCGACCCCGCGCGCAACGAGCCGCCGATACCAACAACTGTGATCGCCATGACGTGACTTCTCCAGGCATACGGGCACGGATACGCCGACCACCGTACGACCTCGACAGCACTTCAGGTCCAGTCTTACCCGAACAGTTGACGCGCGCCACACACCACGCCGTCGGTTCCCGCGCAGCCCACCAGCCATTCCGGTGGCGTGCGAGCCGGACTGTGCCGTAGGCCACCATCCCCACGACCGAGAGCACATGACAAACTCCGGGTATCCGAACTCCCAGGAGGACGTCTCATGACCACGTTGGCCCAGCGCGTACCCCAGGGCGCGCAAGCAGCCGGTCTTCGCGCTGCCTTCGCCCTCCCGCGCGCCGTGCGGCGGCGCATAGCAGGCAAGCCGGTCCGTGTCGACAGCCAGGAGCTCGCCCTCGACGCCCAGCTGCTGCTGCGACTGCTCGACCTCTCCGGGATCAGTCTCAGCGGCGCGAACGATCCCGTCGCGGCGCGCGCGCAGCTGGACGCGTCCTCGTCGATGACGGCCGGGCCCACCATCCAGCCGGTGATCACCCGAGAGCTGCGCATCCCCACACCGGATGGCGCCATCGCCGCTCGCCTGTACAGTCCCGCCGGTGTCACAGCCCCCGCCCCCTTGCTGGTCTTCTACCACGGCGGCGGGTGGGTCATCGGCAATGTGGACAGCCACGACAACGTCGCTCGCCTGCTGGCCAGGCAGGGTGGCGCGCGCGTGCTGTCGGTGGACTACCGGCTCGCCCCGGAGAACCCGTTCCCCGCTGCGGTCGACGACGCCCTCACCGCGTTCGAGTACGCGCACAGCCACGCCGCGGAGCTGGAGATCGACCCGGCCCGCATCGCCGTCGGCGGGGACAGCGCGGGCGGCAACCTCGCGGCCGTGGTCGCCCACCACACGACTCGCCGGAACGGCCCGGCGCCCGCCTTCCAGCTCCTGATCTACCCGGCGGTCGACTTCACCACCAGAGCCCCGTCCCGCGACCTGTTCGCCGACGGGTTCTTCCTTACCCGCGAGGACATGGACTGGTTCGAGGACCTCTACCTCCCCGCCGGTACCGACAAGGCCGATGAGCGCCTGTCCGTGCTGCGGGCGGCCGACCTGTCCGGCCTGCCACCCGCCTACGTGGTCACCGCAGGCTTCGACCCGCTCCGCGATGAGGGCGAGGCCTACGCCGAGGCCCTGCACAAGGCGAACGTTCCGGTCGCCCTGAGCAGGCAACCGGACCTGATCCACGGGTTCGTCAACTTCATCGGGCTCGGCGGCCGGTTCCGCGAGGCGACCTCCGAGATCTCCGCGGCCCTGCGCACCGGCCTCACCCTGGCCGGTCACTAGCGCCGCCGCCACGGCCACGTGCTGGTGGCGAGGCCCCGTCGCGCACATGCCGGGGTCCGGCGGGCTCTGCCCGCCGGACCCCGGCTGGAATGTGAATCCTCAGAAATACCCGTTCCGGTAGGAATGACCGGACCGGAGGACGCGCACCGTCACGGGAGGCCGACCTCCGATTCGTCGCCTTCTTCCTCCGCTTCACCGGAATCGTCCCCTGATTCGTCACCGGACTCTCCGGCGGAATCTTCGCCCGGCAATTCGGGCAGATCACCGCCGGGCAAATCAGCCCCACCACCGCCGGGCAAATCCGCTCCGATACCGCCGCCGAGGACGCTGTCGACCAGGTCGGCGATCGTCATCAGCAAGCCTTGCACGAGGTTGTTCAGCGTGCCGAGAACGCGAGGCTCCGTCCCGTCGAGCTCCTCGAGGCCCGCAGCGACCTGGTCAGCCTCCGTCCGGGCAGCCGCGGCCTTCTCGCTCACCTCGCTCGGCAGATTGTACCGCTCGCCACCAGCGATTTCCCCGAGCAACGACTGAGCACGGTCGACCCCGGCGGCCGTGCCGTCGACATCTCCGGCCTCGGCCGCCTCGGAGATCTCGGCGTGCGTCTCACTGAGCTGCGACGCTGCGCTCGCCGTGCTCGACGAACCCGCCGACTCGTCGACAGCGCTTTCCGCTGCACTCGCCGCTGCGATACTCGAACCACCCAATGATAAAAGGCTACCGACCGCCACCACGGCAATCGAGCGAGCGAATTTCCTTCTCATCAGCTACTCCTCTCGAGGATTGCGTTCCCGCCAGATTCCATGCGTACTCGCCGAGTCGATCACGCACCAGGCGAAGAATGAGGAGCAAGCTTCGGCCGATGATCACATAGCGAATACCGGATCGCATAAGTCCCCGGAAATGATGATCAACCCACGCGGTCGTGCGAGCGCTGTCGTCGGCGCTGCGTCATGACAGGCCGCGCTGTGGCACTTCCGTCACTCTGTGGCGCGGGAATGTAACCCACACGGTTCTCACCGCACAGCACACCCCTGAACGGGGGAGATGGCACTCCATAGGGCTACCCACAGCGCCCGTTACCGCACTTCCCCAAGGTCGAGAAGGTGAGCCGCGCCCCGTGTGGGCGCATGGCGGGCGAGGCGGGTAACCGACCGCGGGTCGTAACCCGCCTCGCGGACGAACTCGCGGAAAGTGTATCCGCGCAGCCTCCGAACGCCGTCCGACACGCCGGAACGACGAACAGCTCGCTCGCCCACGACTCGACCTCCGCGGCCTCGGCCCCGGCCATGGCATGCGGATGCTCCGCGAGCCGGTCGTGCACGGCACCACGGCGCGCCGGCGACCCTGCGTTGACGGGGGAGTGGGGTGCCCCGCGAGGATGGGGACATGCAGACCCGAGACTTCCCCTTCACGTCCCGCGGCACGGAATGCGCCGCCTGGCTCTACCGTCCGGACGGCGACGGCCCGCACCCGGTCGTGGTGATGGCGCACGGCTTCACCGGCACGCGCGAGCTCGCGCTGACCTCCTACGCCGAGCGGTTCGCCTCCGCGGGCATCGGCGTGCTGCTGTTCGACTACCGGTACTTCGGCGTCAGCGGCGGCCAGCCGCGCCAGCTGCTGGACATCGGCAGCCAGCTCGACGACTGGCGGGCCGCGATCGCCGCGGCACGTGGCATCTCGTGGGCCGACCCTGGCCGGATCGCACTGTTCGGCTCGTCGTACTCGGGTGGTCACGTGGTACGCCTTGCCTCCGAGGACCGCAGGATCGCGGCGATGGTCGCGCAGTGCCCGTTCTCCGACGGCGCAGCCACGATGCGCGTGCTACCTCCCGTCCACGCTATGCGGATCTCCGCGCATGCGCTGCGTGACCAGGCGCGCGCACTGCTCGGCAAGGCGCCGCACTACATTCCCGCCGTGGCCGAGCCGGGGCAGCTCGGCATGATGAACACCCCGGATGCCAAGGCGGGCATGGAGGCCCTCGTCCCGGCCGGGTCGACGTGGCAGAACAGGGTCGCCGCGCGGATCGGGCTGCGCGTACCGCTGTACCGGCCTGGCAGGCTGGCCAAGAACGTGGAGTGCCCAGCGCTGTGGTGCGTGACCGACAAGGACACGCTCTGCCCGGCAGACAACACCGTGAAGTGGGCAAGCACGGCCCCCCGTGCCGAGATCAAGCGTTACCCGATCGGGCACTTCGACATCTACCTCGGCGAGGACTTCGAGCGCGCCGTCGCCGACCAGACAGAGTTCCTCACACGACACCTACTCGATTGATATATCGCTATGTCGACTTATTCAGTGCCCGCAGGGTTGTGTGGAGGGATCAGGTGGCGAGGCGCGAACGCCACGCTCACCGTCGCCGACGAGAGCGGCTACGAACACGAGAGCGCGCTCGAGGAAGGCAGGCCGCTCCGGGTGCGGCTGGGCTCCTCCCGGTTCTGCGTCGGAGTCCGGCAGGACGACAGGCGCCGGTGCCCGCACGGCAACCACATCAGCAGGAACACCTCGGAGACCCAATGCCGGTCGTGCGCGGCCACCGACCCCGGTAGGGCCATCGCGCGGGACGCGGTGGTCGACCCGAGGCCCTTCCACCTCTACCTCGCATGGTTCGGCCCCGGCCTGCTCAAAGTCGGTATCACCACCGTCGGCAGGGGCCACAACCGGCTCGCCGAGCAAGGTGCTCTGGCATTCACCTGGCTGGCGCAGGGACCGCACGAGGTCATCCGCGAGGCCGAACGCGCGATCGCGGCGGCCCGCCTGGCGCCCGAACGGCGCAAGCGCACGACCAAGCTGGCCGGGTTGTGGGACCTCCCACCGGCGGCGAGACGCCGCGCGGAGCTCGAAGCCGCCTATCAGCAAGCGGTACGGTGCGGCGGATGGCCGAGCGCGCTCGAACCGCTGCCTTTCCATGAGGTCGAGCACACCGAGATGTTCGGGCTCGACCGGCTGCCGAGCACCGTTGCCGACATCACCACGCTCACGCCCACCTGCGTGCTCGCCGGCTCGGTCCGCACGGTCGTCGGCACCGAGCTGGTACTCGACACCGACGACGGCCCGACCATGCTCAGCGGCCGCCTGCTCGCCGGCTGGCCCCTGCAGCCCACCGACGCCGCGCCCGTCGGCTACCGCACCACCCCGCGCGGCCCCGGCGAGCACGTACTGTTCTGAACTCACGTCCCGGGCCGCAGACCCGGTCACCCCTTCACGCGCACGACCTGCTCGAGCCGTGTCACCACCTCGACCACCGAAGCGGGGTCGGCCCACACCCTGATGAGTGCACCCGTCTCACCGGGGCCGTGTGCATTCCCCTCCTCGGCCTCGTCCCCGCTGGTAGCGCTCGCCATGACCTGCGGGACAAATCAGTTGCACGTCCGTACCAGAATGCGTTGTGATGGTCCGCATGCCGCTGCGGGACTACCGTCGCATGTTCGCCTACCGCCAGGTGCCGACGGCGATGCTGCTCACCTTCCTCGCCCGTGTCCCCATGACCGCCATGGGGCTCACCCTCACCCTGCACATCGTCAGCGCACTGGGCATGGGGTACGGGGCTGCCGGGCTTGTGGGGATGATGACCACGGTCGGAACCGCCGCCGCAGCTCCGTTCATCGGCAGGATGCTCGACCGGAACGGCCTGCGCCCGGTGATCGCCACCTGCACGGCCGCCTCGGCCACCTACTGGATCAGCGCTGCGCACCTGACGTACCCGTTGTTGCTGATCCTCGCGCTTCCCGCGGGGATGCTGGCCGTGCCGGCCAGCCCGGTCATGCGCCAGATCCTCGCCGCGATCGTGCCGGCCCGGCTGCAGCGCACAGCCTACTCACTGGACTCCATCTTCATCGAGCTCTCGTTCATGCTCGGGCCTGCCACCGGGATCCTGCTGACGACCCAGCTGTCCAGCACGATCGCCCTCACCGCCATCGGTGCCTGCTTCGGTGTCGCCGGTACCGCGCTGTACCTGGTCAACCCCCCGATCCGCACAGCGGGCACCACACACCTTCGAAAGGGCGAACGTCCGCCGCTACGCGACTGGCTCACCCCCGGGCTCGCCAGGGCACTGATACTGGCGAGTGGGGCGCTGTTCGTCCTCGTCGGGACCGAGCTCGCCGCGCTCGCGATGCTGCGCGAGCACGACCAGGTCGAGTGGACCAGCGCCGTCATCGTCGTGATGTGCCTCGCCTCGCTGGCAGGCGGTCTGACGCACGGAGCGGTGCACAGATCGCTGTCCCAGCCGACGCTCATGATCCTGCTCGCCGCCCTCGTCGTGCCGGTCGGCCTGGCAGGCGACCCGTGGTGGCTACTCGCACTTGCGCTCATCCCGACCAACCTGATGTGCGCGCCGACATTGGCCGCCGGCGCGGAGGCGATCAGCCATCTCGCCCCGGCCAAGGTACGCGGGGAGGCGATGGGGATGCTCGACAGCGCCACCCGCCTCGGGCTCGCGATCGGCTCGCCCGCCGTCGGCTTCGTGATGGACCATTCCTCGGCGGCGTGGGGGTTCGCTGCCGCGGGCCTCGGCGGCCTGTTCATCGCGGCCGCCGCCGTGACCACCGGCAACCTGAAACCGTCCACTCGGGACAGGAAAGGCGAGCCGGTCGGTTCAGCAGCGTGAACGGCTCCGCACAGCCGAACTCGCCCCTGTGCGACGGGGCGTAGCCGTTCAGCGCGCGCACCGGGCAATCCGGCCACGTGGTGGCGGAGCGGGACGCCGACCCGCTGCGGTCGCCGCGCGGGCAACCGAGTTGCGCCGAGGCGCCGTTACAGCGTCTCGGCGACCAGCTCGGCGAGCTGGACGGTGTTCAGTGCCGCGCCCTTGCGCAGGTTGTCGTTGCTGACGAACAGGGCGAGACCACGGCCACCGTCGACCCCGTCATCGGTGCGGATCCTGCCGACGTAGCTGGGATCGGTCCCCGCTGCCTCCAGGGGCGTGGGGATCTCCGCCACGGCCACGCCTGCCGCCCCGGACAGCACCTCGTAGGCGCGCTCCGGCGTGATCGGCCGCTCGAACTCCGCGTTGATCGACAGCGAGTGGCCGGTGAACACCGGGACACGCACGCAGGTGCCGGAGACGCGCAGGTCCGGGATACCGAGGATCTTCCGGCTCTCGTTGCGCAGCTTCTGCTCCTCGTCCGTCTCCGCACTGCCGTCGTCCACGAGGGAGCCGGCCATCGCCAGGACGTTGAACGCGATCGGGCGCGCGTACTTCTCCGGCTCGCCGAGCTGCACGGCGCGACCGTCGTGGGCCAGTTCCGTCGCTCTGTCCCCTGCGGCGCGCAGCTGGGCGCCCAGCTCCTCGACCCCGGCGAGACCGCTACCGGAGACCGCCTGGTACGTGCTGGCAATCAGCCGCGCGAGCCCGGCCTCGTCGTGCAGCGGCTTGAGCACCGGCATCGCGGCCATCGTCGTGCAGTTCGGGTTGGCGATGATGCCGCGGCGCGCCTCCTTGATCGCCTGCGGGTTCACCTCGCTGACGACCAGCGGCACCTCGGGGTCCAACCGCCACGCCGAGGAGTTGTCGATCACGATGGCACCGGCGTCGGCGAACCGCTGCGCCTGCGCCTTCGACGTAGAGCCACCCGCGGAGAACAGTGCGATGTCCAGTCCGGACGGATCCGCCGTAGCGACGTCCTCCACTGTGACCTCGGAGTCGCGCCATGGCAGCGAGGTACCCGCCGAGCGGGACGACGCGAAGTACCGCATCTCGGCCACCGGGAAGTCCCGCTCCGCAAGGATCCCGCGCATGACCCCGCCGACCTGGCCGGTCGCGCCGACGATCCCGATCCGCACACCCTGGCTCATCAGCGACCACTCCCCGCATAGACGACGGCTTCCTCGTCACCGCCGAGCCCGAACGCACCGTGCAGCGCCTGCACCGCGGCGTCTACATCGGCATCCCTGATCAGTACCGAGATCCTGATCTCCGAGGTGTTGATGATCTCGATGTTGACGCCCGCGTTGGCGAGCGACTCGCAGAACGTGGCCGTGACCCCGGGGTGCGATCGCATGCCCGCGCCGACCAGCGAGACCTTGCCGACGTTCTCGTCGCACAGCACCGAGTCGAAGCCGGCGTCCTCCCGGACGCGCTCGAGCGCCTTCACCGCTTCCTCCGTATTGGACTTCGACAGCGTGAAGGTGATATCCGTCACTCCCGACGAGGTGCGCGATACGTTCTGCAGCACCATGTCGATGTCGATCTCCGCGTCGGCGACCGCGCGGAAGATCTTCGCTGCGGCGCCCTCGTAGTCGGGCACATCGGTCACCGTGATCTTCGCTTCGGACGTATCGTGCGAGACGCCGGTGATCAGCGCTTGTTCCACGGGAATCTCCTCAATCGAACCGGTCACGAGCGTGCCCGGCTTGCTGCTGTAGGACGAGCGGACGCGCAACGGCACGCCGTAGCGACGCGCGTACTCCACCGCGCGTAGGTGCAGGATCTTCGACCCGGTCGCGGCGAGCTCGAGCATCTCCTCGTACGGGATGGTGTCGATCTTGCGAGCGTCGCTCACGATCCGCGGGTCCGCGCTGTAGACACCGTCGACGTCCGAGTAGATCTCGCACTCGTCGGCGCCCAGCGCGGCAGCCAGCGCGACAGCGGTGGTGTCCGACCCGCCCCGGCCGAGCGTGGTGACGTCCTTGGTGTCCTGCGAGACACCCTGGAAGCCGGCCACGAGCGCGACGTATCCTTCCGCGAGCGCCTCGGTGACCCTGCCCGGCGTCACGTCGAGGATCCGCGCGTTGCCGTGCGCGGACGTGGTCACGACCCCGGCCTGCGAGCCGCTGAAGGACCACGCCTCCGCGCCCTGCGCGCTGATCGCCATCGCCACGAGCGCGTTGGAGATGCGTTCCCCCGCGGTGAGCAACATGTCCATCTCGCGCTCGGGTGGTGTCGGGTTCACCCGCTCCGCGAGATCGAGCAGGTCGTCGGTGGTGTCGCCCATCGCCGAGCACACCACGACTACATCGTTGCCTGCCTTCTTGGTCTCGACGATCCGCTCCGCAACGCTCTTGATGCGATCGGCGCTCTCCAGCGACGAACCACCGTACTTCTGGACTATGAGCGCCACAGCGCGTCACCCTCCTCGCTGCGCCTCACCCCGTTCGGGCTAGCGCCGTTACATGCTTGGAAACCAGGGTACAGATGCGTCACCCCCTGTACGGCATACCGTGTGGCAACCGCCACGCGAAACCGCCCGATGCGGCGCATAGTCTGATCGCATGCCCGCACCGCTCGACAAACCGGCCACGACCAGCGTTCCCGTGCACGAGCTGATCGCCGCGCGGTGGAGTCCCCGGGCGTTCGACCCGGACGCGACCGTCTCCGACAGCCGGCTGCGCGCGCTGCTGGAAGCCGCGCGCTGGGCACCGTCGTTCGGCAACACCCAGCCAACCCGCTACCTGGTCGGACGCAGAGGCGACACGGTGCACGCCAAGATCCTCGCCGCACTCACCGAACGCAACCGGGGCTGGGCTTGTCGCGCGTCCGCACTCCTGCTGGTCGTGACGGTGACCGAGAACGCGAAAGGCACCGTCCCGTACGCCACCTACAGTGCGGGTCTGGCCACCGAGAACCTCGTGCTGCAGGCCGCCGCGAGCGGGCTCGCTGCCCACCAGATGGCCGGGTTCGACGCCGAGGCCGCGCGCCGCGACTTCGCCCTTCCGGACTACGCCGAGCCCCTGGTCGCTCTCGCCGTCGGCGTGCAGGCGGACCCGGAGGTTCTCGGGGACGCGGACCTCGCCGAGCGTGAGCAGGCGCCGCGCAGGCGCATCACTCTCGACGAGCTCGCGTTCGGCGAGTGGGACACCCCGGCTTTCCGGGACACTCCCTGGCCCGCTTGTATTGACAGCCAGTCCTGGAGCGTGCACTACGCGTAGCCACCGCAAGGTTTCAGATCTGTGCGGCTGATTGTTCAGATGAGTGCGTGGGGGCACATATAGCTGGGCTTTGCGCCCTATGCGGCGGCGAAAACCGAACTGGGGATCAATCATGCGCGTGATACGTTGGCATAAGCGATGGTGCACGGTCCTTGGGTCGACTGTCGTACTGGTGGGCGTTATCGCCTCGTCAGCGGCGGCTACGGAATCTTCTAGCGCGCCTGGCGCTGGGGAGCAGGCCACAGGCACGCGTGTCGAACTGGCTTCCACAGCTGTTCCTGGGATCGATCCAGAAATCGAGGACCAACAGGCGAGTGTCCAACCGGACTCAGACGCGCAGCCGGCCTGGTGGTGCACCCCCGACACTCGCAGCGACAATCCGCATGTCACCCGTGGCGACGTGTCCGGGCACGGGTGGTGGTTCAAGGGCGACTGCTCCAACAACCGAGCGGTCGTCACGGTCTGCCTGCAGCAGTATTACACCGACGGCACGCACCGGACGAAGGAATGCAACGACCGGACGATAGCTCCGGGCAGTAGTCGGCGTGCGAACGCACGGACAGCTTGCACCGGTCGTGCCCTCACGACGTGGCGTAACGTTGTAGACGTCGATGTGGTTGGCGAGGCCGATGCTGCCGAACAGGATGCCAAGTACGAGAACATCTCGTGCAGAGTCGATTGAGAGTCGAGTTGCGTGACAACGAATCGTACAGCTGGCGGCAGGAAGCTGTACCAGGACTCGCTCCCGGAAGTCGCGCAAGCCCCGAGGGGGTCATGCTTGCAGCCCTGTATGGGCAGCTGACACCACATCCACGGCGCGAGTCGGCCTCCGCCCAAGAGGACGCCTACAGCCTCTTCTACCAGCGGTCTCTGGCAATGGGGTGGATCACCGACGTCGGCCAGCGTGTCACCGGTCGCGGGAAACACCGAGAGGTTGCCGACGTCGGTTCTCCCGGCCTCTGGAGTATGCACGAAGCTGGCCAGGACAGCCCGGGAACCGCCCCGGGGTTGTCGCTGGCCGCGTGGTTCCAGGTGGGAGTCGACACGGTGCCTCCTGCCGACAGGCCGTTACCGGTGCATCCGTTCCTGTGCTGCATCCGGGATGTGATGTCGCGACTGGGCACTCTGCGACTGCAGGCGTTGCAGGTACTACTACCCATGCAATACCTCGGTGGCTCGACGCGGAAGCCTGCGCTGGTTCCCTCGCTGCCCACCGCCGATTGGTTCGCCACCTGTGACCACGTGTCACGAACCCCGATACGGATCACGTTGGACAGCGGACAGGACCGCGGCATCCCGTCGGCAGCGCCCGAGATGCACAGCTGGATGCTCCGGTGGGACCAGGACACCTTCACCTGCGAGTCGTACTCTGTGACGGGCCACGATCCGCTGGCCGAATCCTTCCCGTACGGGGACGGCGTTTGGCCCGGCCCGCCGCTCAACCGGGCCACCTTCCGCGGCACGCTCGCCGAGTGGTCCCTGGACGCGCTTGGCTGGCTGGGCGGCTTTCTCGCTGAGGCCAGTACCCGACACGCCATCACGACCCCCGTGCTGCTCACGGTCAGCCGCGCCGACGAGGCCGCCTCCGGCTAGGTGTGATGTCCGGCCTTTTCGGTCGACAACCGCCGGGCCGACAGCCCGGGTCTCCGCAGGAGCGAACCGGTGCCGCACACCACCGTCGTGCCCGTGCCCACCGTGCACGGTTTGCCGTCCTCGGCATCGCAACCGGGAGGTAACCGCTCCGCAAAGATCCAGCCGGCACTCCCTAGACCTGGGCGCCACCGAGCCTGCGGATGATCGAGGCACCGACCGAGGAGATCACCAGCCAGAACAGCGCCGCGAGGCCGAAGTTGACGAGCACCTCGGTGTTGCGCTCGTCGAAGGTGAACATGTCCTCGAACCCGAGCGTCAGCGAGGGTGCGATATCGGTGACGAAGTCGACGATCGAGTTGTCCGGGTTCGTATCGGCCAGGGTGAAAACGACATGCAGCACGAGCAGCACTGCGAAGATCAACCCCACCCAACGGACGACACCCGCGAGTACGCCTACGAACTGGTCCTTGACAGCCCGCCAGTCGACGGCAGGCGCCCGTCGCGCACGCGAGCGGCCCCGCTCGCTGTCGGACGCCCCGCCTGCCCGCGGCACGGCAGGAGTTTCGTCGTTATTGGGCGGTTCGTCCTTTGCGTGGTCTGACATAGGGAAAGTTTGTCATGTTGATCGACGTGACGCTACTGGCACGTAGCATTGTCGCGTCCCCGATCGCCCTCCGGGGTGCGGCCCGGCTGGTCGTCGTTCGGCCGCACGGGTTACCCTTGAAGCAATGGCGTTCGTTCTCCTGCTTCGCTGCCGCGACGGGGCCTGATCAGACCGGCTCCCCGTCGCGGGGTTTCGTCGTGGCGCCGGTCGATCCGGAGCATTCGCCGTCAGGAGAGCAGGAGACCCCATAATGACTTCCGCAGCGCGACCAGGCGGGATCCGCAACCCGCGAACCCCGGCCAAACCGGCCCCCGCTGACCAGCCCGTATGGAACGCCCAGCGGGGCAGCTCCATGCCGTACCACCGCTACCGCCCCTGGTACGAGCTGGTCGAGGACATCACACTGCCCGACAGGACCTGGCCGGACGTGCGTATCGACCGCGCCCCGCTCTGGTGCGCCGTGGACCTGCGGGACGGTAACCAGGCCCTGATCGACCCGATGTCGCCCGCGCGCAAGCGCAAGTTCTTCGACCTCCTCGTACAGATGGGCTACAAGGAGATCGAGGTCGGTTTCCCCGCAGCCAGCCAGACGGACTTCGACTTCGTCCGCGAGATCATCACCGAGGACGCGATCCCGGACGACGTGCACATCCAGGTGCTGACCCAGTGCAGGCACGAGCTGATCGAGCGCACCTTCCAGGCGCTGGAAGGTGCCAACAAGGCCATCGTGCACTTCTACAACTCCACCTCCATCGCGCAGCGGCGCGTGGTGTTCCGCGAGGGGCGCGAGGGCATCAAGAAGATCGCCACGCAAGGCGCGGAACTGGCCAAGGAGCTGGCGGCGAAGTACACCGACACCAGCTTCCGCTTCCAGTACTCACCGGAGTCCTACACCGGGACCGAGCTGTCCTACGCTGCCGAGATCTCCAACGCCGTCACCGAGATCCTGGAGCCGACCCCGGAACATCCGGTGATCGTCAACCTGCCGGCCACGGTCGAGATGGCCACGCCGAACGTCTACGCCGACTCCATCGAGTGGATGGGCCGCAATCTGGAGCGCAGGGACTCGCTCATCCTGTCCCTGCACCCGCACAACGACCGGGGTACCGCCATCGCCGCGGCCGAGCTCGGCTACCAGGCAGGTGCCGACCGGATCGAGGGGTGCCTGTTCGGCAACGGGGAACGTACCGGCAACGTCGACCTCGTCGCGCTCGGCATGAACCTGTTCAGCCAGGGCATCGACCCGCAGATCGACTTCTCCGACATCGACGAGATCAAGCGCACCGTCGAGTACTGCAACCAGCTGCCCGTCGGGGAGCGCACGCCGTGGGGTGGGGACCTGGTGTTCACGGCCTTCTCCGGCAGCCACCAGGACGCGATCAACAAGGGCTTCGACGCGCTCGAGGCCGCTGCGGACGCGGAAGGCGTGCCGGTCGACGACTACCCGTGGGAAGTGCCTTACCTGCCGATCGACCCGAAGGACGTCGGGCGCACCTACGAGGCTGTGATCCGGGTGAACTCCCAGTCCGGCAAGGGCGGCGTCGCGTACGTGATGCGCAGCGAGCACCAACTCGACCTCCCGCGGCGACTGCAGGTCGAGTTCTCCCAGGTTGTCCAGCAATACACCGACACGGAGGGTGGCGAGATCGACCCCACCACGATGTGGGAGGCGTTCTCGGCCGAGTACCTCACGGTCACCCAGCCGCTCGAACTGGTGCGCTCGCACGTCGTCGACAACGGAGGCGGGCGCTACTCCATCACCGTGACGGTGCTTGTCGACGGCGAGGAGCAGGAGATCACCGGCTCCGGCAACGGGCCGATCGCCTCGTTCTTCGACGCGCTGTCCACGATCGGCTTCGACATCCGGCTGCTCGACTACAGCGAGCACGCGATGACGGCGGGCGACGACGCCCAGGCGGCCTCCTACGTCGAGTGCGCGATCGGCGAGCAGGTCTACTGGGGCGTGGGTATCGACCCCTCCATCGTGACCGCGTCCCTGCGTGCCGTGATCTCCGCCGTCAATCGCGCCTACCGGTAACGCTGAATGACGCTTTCAGTCCCTCTGGTGGACTGAAAGCGTCATTCAGCGCAACCCCGTGGGCTAGGGGAGGGCGGCGTATACCTGCGGGATGGCGTCGCTGACCTCCGTGGAGAAGCCGGTGAACGGTGTGGCCCGCACGGTTCGCTTCGCACCCGTGCCGGTGTGTTTCCAGGTGCCGACGACGCGGCCGTCACTGACAACGGTCGACCGGAACATCCCGTTGCCACCCGGCACGATGTGGTCGGCGAACTCCGCGGGAACCGCCGCGCGGCGATCCTGGTAGCCGAGGATGAACTCGTCGAAGCCGGGTAGCAGGTGGACCCCTGCTACGCGCTCCCGGTAGCGTTCCAGCAGCTCGGGAGTGCGCGGGTCCATCAGGTACTCGGCACCGTCGAGCTCCAAGGTGGCCAGCTCCGGCCTGGCGGAGGCGACACCGGCACGGACATCGGTGATGGTCAGGCCTGCCCAGCGGGCGAGATCCCTGTGTGTGGCTGGGCCATGGCTCCTGAAGTAGCGCAAGGCGAGCTCAGCGAGGGCTTCGGAGCGTTCCAGCTGCCGCCCGCGCGGGATCCACTCGTCGAGCAGCACGATCCGCTGCTCGCCGTCGACCACCGGCCCGAAGCACAACGTCCCGGTCTGCGCCAGATGCCTGATCAGATGATTGCCGCGTTGACCGGCCACCGACACCCCGGCATCCTCCCAAGCCGCTTGCAGCTCGGCCCGTCGCAGCTGCCTGCCTCCCGAGAGAACCCGCACCGCGACCGCCCGGGCGCTCTCCAGGGTCGCTTCGTCCAGGTCGAGCCGCGCACGGCGACTGGCCGCCCCGGCCACCGCACGCGTGGCGGCCACCTGCAGCAACCAGGGAAGGTCCTCCGCAGCGACCAGGTGCAGCGTCCCGCGCATGGGCCAGGAGCGCACGACCTCGCCCGCGTTCATCGCCTCCTCGACCTTCGCCCGGCTGCCGTTCTCGGTACGCAACGCCACGGAGGTCAACGCACCCGGGTAGTCCTGGCCCTGCACGGCGGTCAGCCAGCGGACAGTGTCGGCAGCGGTGTCGTGCCCGTGCCCGCACAACCGCTGCGCCACAAGCCGCAGCTGCGCGATCTCGCCTTCCCCGGTACCTGCCATCAGCCCTCCTCGAACGACCACATCGTATCCCCGCATCCCGACAAGCTGGTCCCCTGAATGACGCTTTCCGTCCGCGCGGCGCGCTGAATGACGATTTCAGCGCACCAGCGGGACTGAAAGCGTCATTCAGGGGACTCCTCAGGTTTGTGTGGGGAGTGTGATGGTGATGCCTCCGGCGCAGAGGTAGATCATGGCGATGAGGGCGGTGGGGCTGTGGTGGCCGTA
>NZ_FZNW01000006.1 GCF_900188115.1 Haloechinothrix alba
TACGGCCACCACAGCCCCACCGCCCTCATCGCCATGATCTACCTCTGCGCCGGAGGCATCACCATCACACTCCCCACACAAACCTGAGGAGTCCCCTGAATGACGCTTTCAGTCCGTCTCCGGGACTGAAAGCGTCATTCAGCCACCCCCACGGAGTGAAGGCGTCATTCACCACGCACGCGGTCCGCGTAGGGCGCGCACTACACTCGGGGGCGTGGCGGGACTGATCCGGGAAAGCGACATCGCGGAGGTCCGTGAGCGCAATCGGATCGACGACGTCATCGGCGAGTACATCGCGTTGCGCCGGGCCGGGGGCGGTGCGCTGAAGGGCTTGTGCCCCTTCCACGACGAGAAGTCGCCCTCCCTGAACGTGCGCCCCTCGCACGGGACGTTCCACTGCTTCGGTTGTGGCGAGGGCGGGGACGTCATCGCCTTCATCACCAAGATCGAACACCTGGGATTCGTGGAGTCGGTGGAGCGGCTGGCGGACCGGGCCGGCATCCAGCTGACCTACACCGGCGGGGGAACGACGGTGCAGCGCGACAGGGGGACGCGCACCCGTCTCGTCGAGGCCCACCGGGCGGCGCAGGAGTTCTATGCCGAGCAGCTGATGACCCCGGAGGCCCAACCCGCACGGGAGTTCCTGAAGGAGCGCGGTTTCGACCGCGAGGCGGCCCGGACGTTCGGTTGCGGGTACGCGCCCGCGGGTTGGGACCAGCTCACCAGGCATCTACTGGGCAAGGGCTTCGAGGTCGACGAGCTGTACAAGGCGCAGCTGGCGAAGGAGAGCAGGCACGGCAAACCCCTTGACCGTTTCCGCAGGAGGTTGCTGTGGCCGATCAAGGAGCTCAGCGGTGACGTCGTCGGGTTCGGCGCCCGGCGGATCTTCGAGGACGACCCGATCGAAGCCAAGTACCTGAACACCAGCGAGAGCCCGATCTACAAGAAATCGCAGGTGCTGTTCGGGCTCGACCTGGCCAAGCGCGAGATCGCGAAACGTCACCAGGTCGTGGTGGTCGAGGGCTACACGGACGTGATGGCGATGCACGCCGCGGGCGTGCCGACCGCCGTCGCGTCATCCGGAACGTCCTTCGGCAGCGACCACATGGCGGTCCTGCGCCGGTTGATGATGGACGACGACGCGTTCCGGGGCGAGGTGATCTTCACCTTCGACGCGGACGAGGCGGGGCAGAAGGCGGCGCTGAAGGCGTTCGAGGGTGACCAGACCTTTGCCGCGCAGACGTATATCGCCGTGGCCCCGGAGGGGATGGACCCGTGCGAGCTGCGGCTGGCCAAAGGCGATGCCGCGGTACGCGACCTCGTGGCCCGGCGGGTCCCGCTGTTCGAGTTCGCCATCCGGAGCATGCTGCGTTCCTACGACCTGGACTCGGTGGACGGTCAGGTGGCCGCATTGCAGCGCACCGTTCCACTGGTCGCGCAGATCAAGGACGCCGCCAAGCGGGACGGCTACGCGGTCAAGCTCGCGTTCTGGACCGGTTGGCACGACGAGTCCATGGTGGTGCGCCGGGTGCGGGAGACCGCGCACGGAGGCGGTAACGGTACGCGTAAGGCGCGGCAACGGTCGGCGGGCTCGGGGCAGCGCGACGACGCCGGTGCGGAGTCCGACATGCCGCGCCCGGACCCCCGGGACCCGCGGCTGCGCGCGCAGCGGGAGGTCCTCAAAGCGGCCCTGCAGGAGCCCGCGCTGGCCGGGCCGTCCTACGATGCGCTGGCCGAGGATGCTTTCACGCATCCGGCCTATGTCGCGGTGCATCGCGCGGTGCTCGCGGCAGGGGGTACGGCCAGCGGCCTCACCGGTCCCGCGCTGCTGGACGCGGCGTTGCAGCACGCGCCGGAGGGGACCGCCAGGCGGGTGCTCTCCGAGCTCGCTGTCGAGCCGCTCCACGCCAAGGACGAGGTGGACGCCGACTACGTGGCCACCGAGCTGGCTGTGGTGCAGTCCGCGCTCGTGGGGCGGCAGATCTCCGAGGTGAAGTCGAAGTTGCAGCGGGTGTCTCCCACAGAGGAGGTCGAGGAGTACCGGGCCCTGTTCGGTGACCTCATCGCACTGGAGCAGTACCGTAAGGCGCTGCGTGAGCAGGCTGTCGGGGGGATGTCGTGATCGGGTGGCTGCACCGCCTGCTAGGCGACCGGTTGCCGGCGGGCTTCACCGGAACGCTGGCCGCTGACGAGCACGTACTGGCGTCGGGCGTGTCCGACCACGGGCCCGTGGTGGTGACATCGCAGGCCGTGTGGCTGCCCGGAAGCGACGGGCCGCGGCGCGTGGAGTGGCACGTCATCGCCAAGGCCACGTGGGCGGAGCCGGTGCTGACGGTCGTGGAGGCCGAGGAGGTCGCCCGGCCGGGTGGTGCCGTGGTGCTCAGTGACCGGCAGCCTGTGCGCGTCCGGCTGGACCGCCCCGGAAAGGTGCCGAAGGTGGTCCGCGAGCGGGTCGATGCCTCCATCCGGTCCCGCCACTACAAGGAGCTGCCCGGCGGTGGTGCGTGGTTCGTCCAGCGCAGGGTGCCGGGAACCGGTGGGGTCGTGTTGCAGGCCCTTCCCGAGCCGGGGACGGACCGGGACGCCGTCGCCGGTATCGCGCGCGAGGCAGCCGAGCGGCTGGCCGGAGAGCAAGCCTAGCAGTACGATCGTACTGGGAGGCGATATGTGGGATCCGGCGACGTACCTCGACCACGCATCGCTACGGGCCCGCCCGTTTCACGACCTGCTCGCCCGCGTGGCCGCGCGAGCACCCCGGCGCGTGGTCGACCTGGGGTGCGGGCCGGGCACCCTGACCGGGATACTCGCCCGGCGATGGCCGGACGCGGTGGTGGAGGCGATCGACTCCGCCCCGGAGATGGTCGCCGCGGCCCGGGCACGCGGGATCGACGCCCGCGCGGGCGACGTGTCCGAGTGGCGACCGGGAAGCGACACCGATGTTGTGGTGTGCAACGCCGTCCTGCAATGGGTGCCCCGGCACGACCGCCTACTCGAGGACTGGATGGCGGCGCTGCCGTCCGGGGCGTGGCTCGCCGTGCAGGTGCCTGCCAACTTCGACGCACCGTCCCACCGCATCGTCCGAGAGCTCGCGGCGGAGCCGCGATGGGCGGAGGATCTGGCAGGGGTGCTGCGCGGGGAGGACGCGGTGCACGGCCCGGAGGGCTACGCCACACTGCTGGCCGACGCGGGCTGTGAGGTCGACGCGTGGTCGACGACGTACCTGCAGCGCCTGGACGGTCCCGATCCGGTCCTCGACTGGATCACCGGGACGGCGTTGCGCCCGGTCAGGGCCGTGCTGGACGACGCCCGGTGGGAGTCGTTCCGCGCCGAGCTCGCGCCGCGCCTGCGGGAGGCCTACCCGCAGCGGCCGGACGGCACCACCTGGTTCCCGTTCCGTCGTGTCTTCGTCGTAGCACGGCAGGTATGACGCGCGTCATGCCTGGCGGTCGCGGTACCGCTGCGCCGACAGCGGGATCCGCTCGCCGAGCTTCTCTCCGACCTTGGCCCTGGCCACTCCGGCCGCACCTTGCACGGCGGGGTGGTCGGCAACACGGCGGTAGGCGCGCACGAACTGCTCGTAGCGGTCACGCCCTGCCCGGCTGCCGAGCACGTATCCTATGGCCATTCCCAGCAGGAACTTCGTCATGGCATCACGGCTCCTCGTCGTTGACTCGGTGAACACCCATTGTTCACCATCACCGCGAACCGAGGGTGCCCACATGGCCACGTGAGCGATGCGCTAGAGTGTTACGCGGTTGCCGACGAGATCAATCGGCGCGGGACCATTCCCCCGTAGCTCAATGGCAGAGCATTCGGCTGTTAACCGAAGGGTTACTGGTTCGAGTCCAGTCGGGGGAGCTTCCTGCCCAGGTGACAAGCCTGGGCATTCTTACGTTCCGGGGGCAATGAGGCCGGATCGATCGGATACTCGCTACTTTCGTTGAGCCGATCCGGCTCGGCGACGCCGCCCTCCGGTTGTGCGGTGCCGTGTGCGTGGAGCGCCGGCTGTCCGGTATGTGCAGCGACGCCCGACAAGGTGTGCTCAATCGCTCGACGCGGTGTGCTCGAGCACCCGACACAGCGTGCCGAAGGGCCCGACACGGGAAGGTGGCCGGGCGGCGCGCACGATATCTCGGCCCAGCGACCAGGCTTTCGGTCTGACTGCGTAAGGTATGGGACCGTTGGGGCCGGTAGCTCAGTCGGTCAGAGCAGTGGACTCATAATCCATTGGTCGCGGGTTCAAGTCCCGCCCGGCCCACTTTGTGACCAGCATCGGACGAGGAGAGTGGATTAACGGCCCCTCCGTATGGGGGCAAAATGGGGGCAACTACGCTTCGTGGTAATCCGATTACAGGGATCCTGGGGGCGGTTGCCGACCCTGGTGGACGACGGAGATCATAGGGCTCAGCCGGGGAAGGAGTCTCATGTCTGACGACACCGACAGCGAGCGTTGGGACCAGTGCCCCGCTTGTGGGTACGAGCAGAAGCTCGATCCCGATGGGATGCTGCGCGTCCACGGCAGGCCATCGGAGGAGCAACGCATCGGCGTCGAGCTGTGCCCCGGCGGCCGCACCCCGCCGCGCCGCTACGGCAGCGGCTCCGCCCGCTGAGACACCCCCAGGAAGGAGCACCATGCGGAACAACTACGTCGACGCGATCGCCCTGCTCGCCATCATCGCGGCCATCATCGGTCTCATCCCGGCGTTCGCGGGGGAGGGCGCGTCGATGTTCCTGCCGATCGGTATCGGCCTGGGGGTCGTGTGGCTGGTCGTCAAAGCGATCACACGCCAGCAGGAGCAGACACGCAAGTAGCGACCCGCGGACGAGCCCGGCAGATACACGTATAGACCCCCGCCCTCCCGTAGGAGAGCGGGGGTCATCTCGTCAGGATTGATGCTCGCGCTACGCGCTTCCGCCGCGTTGCTCTGCAGGCGGCGTCGAGTCAACGCGTACGGACAGGCCTTCGTCGTTGATCATCCTGGATAGCTCTTGAGCTACGGATAGGGTCGCTCGCACTTGCGCCAGCGCGATCTTCTGGTCTGGTGTCGGGGACAGGGCGTCGTGTGTGATGTCCCGCTCGGCCTCATTGGCCAAGTCGGCTGCTTCGTGCCATATCGTCATGCGGCGCAGCCTAATCCGCCAGGCGTCGACCACTCCAGGCGCATGGGAGCGTCAGTCGTACCTCGGCGGCCTGGCTGACCCGAGCAGGATCCTGGTCAGCCAGGCAGGCCACCACGATCGGGCCTCGAGCCACCGGCTAGCGGGGTAGATGACGGCCAGCGCCAACGGCACCAGTACCACGCTGCCCGTCTCGCCGAGGTGGGTCAGCGCCTCCTCGGGCAGGTCGAGATGGGTCGCGAGCCACGCCACCAGCGCCGACCATGCGGCAGGGACGGCGGTACGTACCAGAGCGATCATTGGGGCCTCCTCACTTGCCCATCTGGGACCAGGTTTCGGGCCCGACCTCGCCGTCGACCGTGATCCCCTGCATGTCCTGGTACCAACGCACCCGTTCATGCGTGGCAGGGCCGAAGTAGTCGTCGTCGGTGATGCCGAGCCACCGCTGAACGAACCCCACGTCCGAACCGTGCGACCAGGTGTCGTACTGGTCGCGGCCGCCGTAGATCACGCGGCTGCCGGGGCTCGCGTCCTGGTGTTCCTCGTACGGCCTCGAGCTCGAACCGCCACCCGCGTTGTCGAACGAAGGCAGGTTCCACGAGCTCGGGTCGTCGCACCGGTCGTCTGCCACCACTGACAGGTGCGCGTGCCGGGTGTGCGGGTTCACCCCGTTGTAGGCGCGCCACACCCACGGGGACGGCCCGCCCGCGCCGGACATGATCAGTTCGTTCGCGATCACGTACTTGATACGGGGGTCGCGACTCTGCTCGAGCTCGTCGGTCAGGCGGTCGATATCGACCCCGGCGTCGGGATCGTGCGTGAAGTCGAACGCGGTGACGATGCCCGGCCCGTACCACGGGTTGTGGTCGCTCTGCCGGTTCTGGTGGTCCTCGTCGCCGATCGTTCCATCCGACGCTGTGTCCCGGTTGGGGTATGCCGCGTCGAGCTGGTTCCGGAACGTCTCCAGGCTCCGCGCTACGCGCCAAGACATGGGTATCCTCCTTATAGGTTGGTGAATCGCGATATCGCCTCGATCCCGGTGGCTCCGCCGAGGCCTGCCACCAGGCCAACTGCCCCGAACACCACGGCCATGCGCCAGCGGAACTGCTCGAGCTTGCTGATCCGGTGTTCGTGGTCTTCGTCTTTGGATTGCTCGATCTTGCGGAGCCGCTGCTCGTGGTCGTCGAGATGCTTCAACATCTGGCTGACCTGCACAGAGAGGGACTGCAGGTCTGAGCGCATCCCGCCCACCTCGCGGTGGATCGACTGCAGCTCGCCATAGAACTGGTTCGCGGTGATCGTGAAGACCGCGTTGGGCGCGCCCGCGCTGTCGCCAGACATAGGTCGGTCCTCCTCACAACGAGGGGGCGGGTCAACTCAGGACTGGCGCAGGTAGCAGGCCCACACGCTGCACGCCGAAGAATCGGTGGTGGTCGACACCTCCGCAGTAAGGGCGATACGCACGTGGTCACTGCGCACGAAGCTCGACACATCGAACGGTCCCTGGCGGCCCGTGACGACGCCGCTACCCTCGCTCCACGAGCCGACCTCAGTCCCGTCGAGCCGCAGCCGGTACGTCACCGTCGCCGACCCCGAGGCAGGCCCCCAGGTTCCGTCGACTTCGATGTAGGGGTGGCTGATGGTGGCGCGGCCCTCCCACATCTCGGTCTCGCCGCTGATGTGATCGTTGCCCAACGACCAGTAGTCCATGTGTTGCCCGGTCTCAGAACCGGTCGTGTTGCTGATGAACTTCGGGTAGAGGATCACCGGGAGCCACGGGCGCGCCAGCCCCGAACCCGATGCGGCGTCGTCGGACATTATGATGTTGCCGTCGTTATCCCACAGCGACCAGAAGTCGCGCCCCTCGTCGACCCTCTGCGTGAGCAGCATGACTTCTCCGTTGTCGCGGCGAAGCCGGAATATCTGCTGCCCGTCCGAATCTGGGCCGATGTAGACGATTTCCACATCGTCGGAAGACACCATCCGCAGAAACGAATTCTCGAGAAGGGTGATGCCACCGTCGCGGATGACGGCGGAGGTCACCCCTACCTTCTTCCACACCTCCGCGACTCGGCGCTCCACTCGCCGCAGCCGATCGATGATGTTGCTCGGTTGGTTCACCTTCGCCACGGCGAGCCCCCTCTACTAGTCGATGTCGTCCAGCAGCGGAGCCATCACCAGGTCCACCCGCTCGTAGTCCGATTGGGGTGATATCTGCCCCTCGACGATCCGCATCGTGGTTTCGACCCCTTCGGGGAGGAAGTCGTCCTCGATCGCTACGACGGCGTCGTCACCGACACGCCACTCGCCTACGCGGGGGGAGCGATCCCCGCGCACGGTCAGCTCCGGCAGCACTACCGGGCGCCGCGCCGCGCGTTGGTCCTCGTCCGCATGGTCCTGCAACGTGCCCTCATTGACTACGCCGTCGTAGGCTTCCTCGAGTTCCATCAGCGGGTAGCCCAGGTCGTAGCGGGCCTCGTCCTCGGCCACGGCGATATCGACACCCTCCGCGGCCCCATCGGCGGTAGCGAATGCTCGTGAGGCGTAGCCGGTGCCGTCCGACGGCCACACGTAGGACACGAGATTCCCGCCGTACTCCCACACGTGAGGGGAGCCCTGCTGCCCGAGCCACGGTTCCCCGATCTGCAACACCCGCCGAGGGCGGCCATCTTGGTCGAGGGCGGTACCAACACCGAACATCATGTCCGGCCCGTCGGTCACACCTGCGAGGTCAGACAGGGCGCTGCCGACCTCCTTGAGTTGGTGACCCTTGTAGGTGCGATCGCGGAGGATGCCGGACTCGCTCGAGTCGAGTTCGATCCCGATGTGGCCTCCGGTGTGGTCCTGCGCCTTTGCGACGAGCTGACGGGCGATCTCGTTCTGGTCGGTGTTGTCGAACTGGATCTGCTGCTGCGCGACGTGCTCCACACCGGGGTCGGCGGCGAGGATAGGTAGAACCCGCCGGTGGTTGAAGTACGACCACCAGTCAGCAGCCCCGATCTGTACCGTGCGAGACCTTGAGTCGTATCGGCGTGTCCAGATGATTCCGCCCCACATGGGGCGGTCATCCCGGTAGATGTACAGCGCGCGGCGGCACGGCGCGGTTAGGTAGTGGGGATCGCGGACCATGCGTTTCCGCGCGTTGCGGGACTCGACCTGGAACTGACCTGTGGCTTCGCCCGCGTCGTTGAGCTTGAACCCGTAGGTCACGTTCCGGAGGGGCAGCTCTCCGAGGGGTTCGTTGCTGCGGAGGTCGTGCACCATGTACGTGTAAACCGGTGCCATACCACCCCCGCCTTAGAAGAAGCTTGTGACGAAGACGACGCCGGGCGCGCCGTCGCCACCGGCGTGGGAGTCCTGGTTCGGCTGGTTGGCTGCGCCGCCGCCGCCGGAGCCGTACCCGTTCCCGTTGTCGCCAAGGAAGTACGTCGAGCCGGGGGACTTCGGCCCTGGGTCGTCGCCGACGCCTAGCTGGTTGGAGCCACCGCCACCGCCCCACACGATTCCTGCGCCGCCGTTGCGGTAGCGGGCACCGCCGTCTTGGCCCTCAATGTTCACGTCGCCGCCGGTAGCGGTGCCGCCTTGCCCGCCGGAGGCGCCGGACGAGCCGGTCCCGAGGCTCTCGGTGCCACCTTCTCCGCCGTTCGCGGAGCAGTGCGTGCCAAACTCCGTAACACCCCCGTCGCCCCCGTCGCTGAAACCGGAGCCGAAGCCGTAGCCGCCAGATTGGACGCTTTCCGAGGAACCGAGGTCGGCCGCAGGGATGATCTTCCGGGAGTAGCCGCCAGCGCCACCACCGCTACCGGACGAGTACTCGCCATCGCCGGTGCTGGCTGCGCCCGCGCCACCGCCGCCGCCGCCAGCGATTTCCACCAGCACGTAGGTCACGCCTGCCGGCTTGTTCCACGTGTACGACTCGTCGGAGGATGTCCCCTCGAACACCTCCACCTGCGGAGGCCGGTGCGGCGGGCGGTACTCGCTACCGTTCCAGAACTCGATCGCCTGCAGGTCCTTCCGATACACGCCCAGGCCCGTGTACGGGTTGGCGATCTCGTCCCGCTCGACGTCATCATTGACCGGCAGCGTGCCGCCGAGCGCGACCGTTTCACCTGTGTCCTCGCTGCGCAGGTCGGTGATATCACTGTCGGTGATCTCGGTAGCGTCAGCCTGCACCAGAACGCGGGCCAGTCGGATGTAGTCCGGCGAACCGTCGACGTCAGGATCCTGCGGGTCGGAGGAGGGTGTGCCTACCACGTGCCGCACCAGCAGCTTGGTTTCGGCGTCGCCGTAGTAGGTGTCCGATTGCTGCACCACGATCAAGTCGTGCCGGTCATCCGTCGAGTCCGCCGGGTGGTCCCCGAGAATGTCGGTGTCCTTCTCCGCATCGAGCACGCAGAAGTACGAACCCGTACCCCGCTCTGGGGGCAGCGCCAGCGCGAACTCCTCAGTATGCACCTGGGTGTCCGGGGTGGATGATGCCCGCACCCGGCCAGGATCCCCACTCGATGGACGGAACCCGCCCCGCGACGTGATCGTGGCGCTGGGGAGCAGCAGCATCCCGAGCGTGATCCGCGCGTCCTCCGCATCGACGACACCGCTCGTGTCGTCCATCGTGGCCCAAGAGGGGCGTTCAGCCATCAGGTCCTCCTATTGATATGCGTGGCGCCACCGCACCCGCAGGCGCGCGCCCTCCTCGTAGCTGGCCGCGTCGAACCGGATGCCGGTACGTTCCCCCGGCTCGAGCGGCGTCCATTGAGCGCTGGTCATGCGTGGCCTGCGAGACACCCCCTCGAGCTCGACCGTCCGGTTGCCCGGCTGCGTATCGATCTCGAGCGTCTGCCCCTGCAGCACCGTCAGGTCTGAATCGAACTCGAGCGACCGCCCCGAGTACTGGATGACCGGGCCGGGGCAAGGGCCCTCCACCTCGAAGATCGGCCAGGTGGGCACGTCGCCGTTGTTCTCGACGTACATCACACCGCCGGTCGTCCCCTCACCGAAGTCGAGCGGGAACACCAGCGGGAATTCGAGTCCGTCGTTGGACGCGCGGGCGAGCCCGGTCGCGTTGGTGTGCTCTGCCGCCGAGTACAGGCGCGGATCGGTGGCGACCCACCGGATTGCGCCCTCCGTGTAGCCGATCGCATACCGCTTATCGGTCGGGATGCTGCGGTGCGTCACCCGCGCCCAGCACATCAACGTCTGCCCATCGAGCCGGATCGCGAGCGGTTCCTCCACCGGATCCTCGCCCGGTGCGGTAGCCCGCCGCAGAGCGTGTACCGCGTCCCGAAACTCGCCCGGTTTCGCCTTCGTCTTGAAGTCGAACGTGATCTCTCGCTCCTCGCTCAGGAGCCTGCCAGGGTAGGCGCCGTGTCGGTCTGGCAACGGTTGGTTGGACCCATCCTGCGACGGCAGATCCAACCAGCCCTCAAGCTCATCGAGGCCGAACGCGGTGCCAGATCCGAGCAGCATCCCGCGCCACTCGATCTGCCCATCGCGGGTGATCATGTCCCCGACCATCGGTTCACCCCCGGTTCTTGGCTAGCCAGTCGAGTTCCTTGGCGACCTTGGACGGGGGCGCGTTCTCGGACGCGGTGAAGTTCTCGATATGGAGCACCTTGCCGCTACGGCCCCCGCGCCCCGAAGGGGAACCGTCCGCACGGTCCAGCTTGTCGTTCGGCGTGATGTACCCCGAACGGTCCGGGGTGAACAGCTCCGGCCCCTCCTCACCGACCAGGTACGTACGGCCGGAGGTGACATCGCCACCGGAAGCGCGACCGGGTATGCCGCCCGAGGTCTGCACGTTCACGAACGCCGTGTGCGGCATGGTGAACGCATCCAGGAAGTCCATCAGCCCACCGAGGTGCTGCCTCACGGTCCAATGGCCCTGCAGGCCGACACTGGCGTTGTAGTGGCCACCGTAGGATTCGGCTTCACCCCGCGCGCCCCGCACCTCGGCAGCGATGTTGCGCGCCTGACCGGCGGTGACCGCACCCTGAGCCACCCACTGGTCCAGTTTGCTGCGGAACTCGTCGAACGACAGGTCCCCGTTCTTGGCCGCTGCTTCCGCCCCGGCGACCGCCTCCGCTAGCTCAAGCGAAGCAGTCTGTGCCTGCTGCGACTCGGCGCCGTGCTTCTGGACCGCCTCGTTGTAGTCGGTCTGGGCAGTCTCTACGTTGTCGAGCGCCGAGGTAAGTGCGAACACCGGGTCGGTCGCCGCCTTCAGCGCCTCAACCTGCTGCTCAAGCTGTTCCTTATGCTCCTTCGCCTTCGCGGCAGCGGTCTCCTGCGCCGCCGTGTACTGGGGTAGCGAATCGTCCTTGAGCTTCCGGAACTGCTCGTCACTCAGCCCGGCGGTGTCCGCAAGCTGCTGCAACGCCCGCTCGGCCCGTTCCGGCGACTCCTGCGCCATCCGCGCGAGCGCTTCATCGGTATCTTCCAGCCGACCCCGCAGCTTCGCGATCGACTCTCCAACGTCCTCAACGCCCGTCGTCTTAGCGAGCCACTCCTCGAAGTTGTTGCCGAGCGTGTCCGTCGAGGCTTTGATCGCGTCATCGAGCAGGTTGAAGTCCTCGCCCAGCAGCCGCGTCATCTGACCGGTGATCTCGCCCGCGGATTCGAGCCGCTCGAGCCCAACCACCAGCGCTTCTATGTCCGGGTTGACCTCGTCACCCAAGGCGGCACCCACCGCGTGCGTGGCAGCGACGAGACCACCAAGGGCGAGCCCAGCAGCGCCAGCACCCCGTCCGATCCTGCCGAGCACAGTCCGCGTCCGCGACCCCGACGTGCGCAGGTCCTTGAACCCGTTCCGCACGCTGGTTATCGCCGGAACGACGCCCTTGTAGATGGAGGATCCTAGGTCGGCGAACCCGGTGCCGAGGAGCATCAGCCCCTCCATCGTGTGACCCCGGCTGAGATCACCGACACCGAGCATGGTGTCCTGCACACCGGTCAGGGCGTCCCGGAATCCCATCGCCCGCTCATCGGCAGCATCGGCCGTCTCGCCGAACCGCGTGAGTCGATCGCTCGACTCGGCAGTGCTGTCGCCCATGTCGGTAGCGGACTTCCCGACACGCGAGAATGACTCCCCGGTCCTGTCCGACGCCCGCCGGGTGGTGGTATCCATCGTCCCGGCGGCCTTGCCGACGCCCTCGAGTGACGACTCCGCGCGGTCGGACTCCTGCCGCGCAGTATCCCCCAGCTCCGTGAGTGAGCTTTCGGCCCGCTCCACACCGTCGCTGAGTTCGTCCTCAACGGTCAGGTACGCGGTCAGCTCACCAATCGTCAGCGCCATAACGCGCACCTCCTACAGGTTCCGCAGAGTCCTCGACACATCGTCGCCAGCGATCTCGCGCGGCTGCTGCGACGCCCATCCGCGCCACCGTGACTGCTCCGACAGGCCCCGCAGGTACCACCAGAACCAGCGGGACGGCAGCTCGGCGAGATCATCCGGACTGATGCCGTATTCACGCTGGAAGTCGGCGACGATCAGCGCCCACCCTTGGATGACGAGCCGCCACGGGTCGTCTTGTTCTTCCCCGTCTCCGCTTTTCCCTGCTCACCTGCACGGTTCATGCGCTGGTGGTACTTCTCCCTCGCACGGGCGAGGCTGATGCGGTTGCCGTCAGCGTTCTCCGCGCCCCACAGCAGCAGCACGCCGAGCTGCTCGGCGTCGATGCCGCGCTCGATCCACGTATCCAGCGCTTCCTCGCCGAACAGGATCGACAACATGCGGCGCGTGGACTCCTCGCCCCGGGGCGCCCGAGCCTCGAACTCGTACCGCAGCGGAAGCTGCGCAGGCAGCTCCACATCCACGCCGAACACGTTGTTCAGGCGCACGCCACGGCGGCCCTGCTGGTTCCAGAACGCCTCGAAGTCCTCGACCTCGGCCTCAGCAGCCTCCTGCCGTAGGCGCTCCGTCTCCTCGCTTGCCATCAGGCCACCGTGCTCGTGGTCGACTTGCCGGAGCGAGTGAGGGTGCAGGACCAGGACGTCTTGGCGTTGTTGTTACCGCCCTGCGAGCCGATGCTGACCGTCGCGTCCCACACGGTCCACTCGGAATCATCCGGGTGTCGGAACCTGACGGCGCCCAGCGATTGCGCCGCCATCATGGTCGCCAGCTCCTCGAGCCTCCCCTGCCCGGGGTCCGGGGCGCCGGTGGCATCCTTCAGCTTGAAGCCCTCAAGGCTCATGGAGGAGCCCCGCTGCATGACCTCCTGCTCGTAGTGCCCCTCGGACTCGAAGACGGTCGTGTCGGCGGTCTGCTCGTTCTCGGAGGGATTGACCGTCACCGAGTTCAGCCCGTCCACCTCGAGCCACGTGCCGTCACTGTCCTGGACCTCAACGTGGATATCCCGGGCGTTGATCTTGGTCCCCGCCATTACGGATCACCTCTCTACCTGGCTCGCGCTACGCGCGGTTGTTGCTCGTGTTGCGCCACTCGGCGCGAAAGTTGATGGTGTGCTCGAACCGGCCGTTGTCATCCCGCCCGATGGGGATCGGCCCGGACTGGGTGCCGATCACGGACAGCACCTGATGCCCGGATGGCAGCTCGACCGACCCGGTGCCGTGCCAGTCGTCGTAGATAGCCTGAGCCCGCCGGAACGCGCGGGACGCGTCCTGCGTGCCCCGCACCCGTAGCTGTATGTGCGACTCGTCGTAGCCGAGCTTGAAGTCCGACTCCTGCCCCTGATACGTCGCCACCACGATCACCTCGTCCGGCGAGGAGGGGGACGCGCCCACCACAATCCCGATCTCGTCGTCCCCGTAGGCGCGGTCGGGTGCGTACACCCCATGCCCCTGCTTATGGAGCCACTCGGCGAACCCGTCCAGAATCGTCACGACAACTCCTGCTGCATCTGCTGCGCGATCAGGTCACGCATCGTGTCGACCTCGGCGTTCATGGGGTCCTCGAGGTATTTCGCCTTCCGGCCCTCGTCATGCCGCATCGTGAGGTCCTCGTGCTGCGGCACCGCGTACGGGGTGTCGTACGAGACTGTGGCCTCGAGCGCGCCCTCGTCGACGCTGGCCACGGCGGAACGTTCAAGGTCGCCCACCTCATGCGGAACCTGCTTCTGCGATTCGCTTTTCAGGTGCTCGGCCGCGAGTCGCAACCCGTAGGCAGCGGATTCCCGCGCCCCTTCCTTGACCTCACCGATGTTGAGTTTCAGCTCCGGCGCGGGCATGGCTAGCCGACCTCGATCACGGCGACCTCGAGGGAGGTCTCGTCGTCGTAGTCGAGGTGCACCGTGCCGTCGTCCTGGTTGTAGATGGTCGGCCACGGGCCGAGGACCACCGTCGAACCGGCAGGCACCGTCACATCTGGGTCGTTGAGGGCGAGCCCGCGGACCACACCGCCGGTGACCTGAGTGACGAGGCGGTCACTGCTGGCGGACGAACGCACTACCGTGACCTGCTGTCCGGTGTTGGCTACGGAGTTGCCGTCCGCGTTTGCGCTCTCAAAGCTCAGCTCGAGGCCATCCCGGGCGCTCGTGGGCTGGGCCGTGATCTCACTCCTCGCCATCGCTCAACCTCTCGATCAGTTCGGCCTTCGTCATCGCGTCGATCTCGTACGAAGGCACACCGCGCTCGCGTGCGTAGGCGACCCACGCGGACTTCAAGTCGGACTCGGCGGGCGGCTGCCCACCGGACTGGGGCTGCGCAGTCGACGGTTCGGCGCGGGACCAGTCATCCGACTGGCTGAGCCGCCGGTCCTCGCGGGAGCCCGGCACCGTCCGCACCTTCTCGCCGCTGCTCCTGTGCCGATACTCCGGCATCGTGTGCTCCTTACTGCAGTGCAACTTCCAGGTGGTCCGGGGTGGGCAACCCGCCCCCGTCGCGGCGCTTCACTGTCAGCACTCGCGACTCGCGCCCCAACGCCGTCACCCGGTCCTCAGTGCCGATGCCCGCGTCCAGCGGGCAATACGCCACCGCCTCAGCAGTGACCTCGCGTCCCTCGGAGTTCCGCACCGCCGTGCGCCCTTCATCGAGGAAACAGCGGACGGTTCGCGCGTCCCCGTAGATCGGCCCGTTCGCGCCGGAACCCTCGTACGGCTCCACAGTGATCTCGTGACGGAGCAGCCAGGCAGGTATTCCCATAACCCCCTCACCCCACGACCTGCGGACGCACAGGCACCAAACCAGCGAGCTGCAGAACGGTCCGCACGCCCGGCGCGACGGTCTGGCCGTCGAACGAGCCCGCCGACGGGGCGCCCTCCCCACGCGACAGCGACACCGACCCGATCGACACCGAGCCGTACCTGCCCGCCCCCTCGTCGGGCAGGCCGTTGTGGTGCCAGTAGGCGGCCTGGATCACGGTCGCGTCGAGCAACGCGTCGGCCACACTGGCGTCGGTGGGCTGTTCGTTGGTGTCAGTGTTGTACGACGCCCCGATCAGGAGCCCATCCACCAGAAGCGAAGCCCGCTTCAGCAGGTGGGCCGCGTTGTCTGGCGCGGTGTCCTCCTCGAGGTACTCGGCGAGGTCTTCCTTCGTGGCGTACACAGGTGCCATCAGGACTCGACCTCCTTCGCATGCCCAGCCCCGACCAGGGCAACGTTGAGGCTCGTGCCGTCGTCAGCAATGATTGTGGCGAGCCACCTGCCGAACGCACCGTCGCCGATGCCGATGGTGTCGCGGGCTCCCTTGTGGCTGATCAGCTCGATCCCGCTGTGGGTGTCGAGCCATTCCTGCGTGAACCGGGCTGCTTCTTGCCCGGCCTCGGACGCGTCAGGCCCGTACACCTCGGGGCAATCCACCCCGGAGAGCCGGAACCGCAGCGCGGCAGTGAGCCCGAACCCGAGGCTGATGCGGCAGTCCACGGTGTCGCCGTCGACGACCTCGAGCACGTCCAGCAGGGCGTACCGGTACAAGGGTCAGGCCTCCGCGCCCGGCTCGGCGCCCTCGGCCGCGCTTTCGTCGGGTTTGCCCTCCGAGTTGTCCTCTCCGGAGCTACCGGTGTTGCCCTCGCCGGACTTGCCCTTCGGCTTGGCTTTCGGCTGGCCCTTCGGCTTCTCGATGAGATTCCAGCGGTCGGATCGATCGAACCGGCGTACGGCTGTCTCCCGCCGGACCTTCTGTCCAGTGTGCTTGTTCTCGTACACGTACATGGCCGCTCCTTCGCGGGTCGTAGGGTCAAACAGGTGGTTCACGTGGGCGGTTAGTCTCGGTCGAGCAGCAAGTACGCGGTCACGTTCTGCGAATTCGTGTCATTGGCGTTGCTCGCCGTCATCCGGAGCAGCAGCCCGGGCATCTCCTCGACGGCCTGGGCGCCAGTGGCCCCGCCGGAGGTAGAGGACAGTTCGAGCCAGTCACCGCCGTTGTTGGGTGACGCTTCCAACGCCACCGAGACGTCCGCCCCGGCGGAGGTCACCATGAGCCGAACCCGGCGGGCCGTCACCCCGGAAACTTCTCGGCTGCTCAGTGAGCCGTTCGCCGCCACGGACACACCATCGAACGACGCGGCCCGAGTGATATACGTCATGCGCCACTCCTTTTGTGCGCAGGGTGGGAGTGGGTGGCGCGGGCGCAAGGGACCAACACCCGCGCCACCCACGACTTAGCGGCCCGCGTGTTACGCGGCGTCGGCCGGCTTGATCAGAACAGCCCGGTCAGGGTCGAGGGTCTTCGTGCCGTACAGGCAGTCGATCGACACCACGTCCTGCTTCTTGTCGGTGTCGTAGTCGTACACGACCCGAAGGCCGAAGCCCTTGTAGTTGCGGACTGCGGCGTTCTGTGCGCCCCGAGGCAGGGAGAGCTGCCGCGTGACGAGGGTGAAGGCGTCCCGGTGGAACGCCACCCCGACCTCCTCGTCGGCCGCGACCGTGCCGTTCAGGTCGTCAACGTGCTGGTCCATGTAGTTGTCGTGCCCGAACTTGCGGCCCAGCTCGGCCTCGGTGAGGCCAACCGTGTCGCCGCGCTTGTCCGCCTCATGGAACAGGTTCGTGCCGAGCCACCCGGCAGTCGCGATCGGGCCCACCACGGCGCGGCGGTTACTTACCGGCACCTTCGCCTTGTTCAGCACCCGACCGGCGTCGATCAGCACCCGACCGTCGTCCCAGCTGTACTTGCTGTTGGAGTCGTCCGTGCTGTTGCCGACCGCGTTGACCACATCACCACGCAGGGCCAGTAGGTCCACGTCGATCTGCTGCCACAGCGCTTCCATCGCCGGGGTGAGCAGCTGCTCGGCGAAGTCCCGGATCTCGAGGGTCAGCTCCTCGGCGGTCACCGCGAACGACACGTCCTTGAACTTGTCGAGGGTGACCGTCTGGCTGCCCTCGGTCGCGTCCTGGATCGTGATGCCGGGGCTGGACCGGTCGAAGTCGTTGGCGACGAACGTCGCGGGCTCGCGGATTGTGATCGTGTCGCCAACGCGGTTGGCGAAGTCGTCGTCGTAGTCCCGGCTGACGAGACCGGCCATCACCGCGTTCTCGTACAGGGTCGCGATCGCGGCGTCCGCGATCTCGTCCGGGGTCAGAATCGTGTTAGCCATAGCGGCCTGTCACTCCCTTGCGGGTCGTGGGCGTCACTCGCCGCGCAGGTACTTGCGCCACGCGCCGATGTCGCCCGATTTCGGCGTTTTGCTGTTGCTCGCGCCACCGGACCCGCCGGTGAACTCGGAGCCGCTCGCCGGTGCCCCCTGGGCAACCTTGAGCTTCGGGTTGTCCTCCGCCATCTGCTTCACCAGCGCGTCTACGTCGTCGGTGAAGCTGTCGGCGGAGGGGTCGAGCTTCGCCGCCTGACGGGCGAAGCTGCGGGAGTCGGTGAGCGCGTCGGGGTCCACCCCGTTTGTGCGCGCGGACTTCTCCGCGGCCCGCTCGACGCGCAGCTCACGCAACTCCTGGTCCTTCTGGTCGCGCTCCTGCTGGGCGCGCTCAGCGACCTTTGCCGGGTCCTCGTCGCCCTTCGCGTTCGGGTCGAGCGCCTGTCGGAGCTGCTCGAGGACCTTCTTGTGCTGGTCCCGCTCCTGCTCAACCTCGCGGAGCTGGGACCGTCGGCTGGCAGCCTCATCGCGGAGCTTCTTGAGGTCAGCCTCAGTAGGTGCCCCGCCTGCGCCGTTGCCGCCCGAGCCGCCGGAACCACCGGCGTCGCCCTCGCCGCCCGAGCCCGACTCGCCACCGGGGTCGCTGGCTGCCCCGCTACCGCCCGGTTCATTACCGGCCGAAGGGTCGCCCTCGCCGCCCTCACCGGAGCCGCCCTCGCCCGTTCCATCGCCCCCGGCGATCGGGTAGATAGGGCGGCCATCGGCGCGGTAGCCGAGGATCGTGCTGGGGTCTACGGAAATGCGCTCCCGGCGCACGCTCATAGCTGCCTCCTGACTTGTCGGCACGACGCACCTGTCGCCGCGCTGTCGGCCTCGAGCCGACGTGTGGATTCCGCCGCCACCTGGGCGGCACTACAACCGGTGGTCAGCGGGCGGAGGAGACCTGCTCCCGCTGCCGCTGCCGCTTCGCCGTCGTGTTCGACGTGTGGTCTCTGATCTCTCGCTGGTAGTGGCGCACCTTGTCCCGCGCCTGACGCCTCGAGGCTTCGTCCATCGCGGCCGCCTCGCGCTTCTTCCACTTGCGGACCTGTCGCTCGAGCTGACGGAGCTTCTGCCGCGCCGCATCGCCCTCGGTGTCCTGCGTGTTGGTGGGCTGGCGCGAGGCGCCCGGGATGTAGGCAGACTCGCTATGCCTACAGTTGGGGTGGAACAACCCTGCCGCGCGAGCCTCATCCAGCGACCCGTCGACCTGCACCGTGACCGGCGGGCCTCCGGTAGCGGAGGGGACCTCGATGGTGCCGACCTGGGTGCCTGACACTGACAGGACCGCGCCTTCCCACGGGCGGCACAGGTCGCACTCCTGCGGGGCGTCCGAGATCATCACAAGGTCCTGCCCCAACTCACGCAGGGAACGGGTGTGCGCGTCCAGCGAGGCGCGGGCCGTTGCCGTGCGGATGCTCATCTCGGCCCACGACTCCAGTTCCCAGTTGCGGCCCGAGCTGTCCCGAAACCGGGTGATGCCTTGGTCGGCGGCCTTCCACAAGGCGCGTTGCGCCGACTGGCGCCGCGTCTCCACCCCCGACAGGGCACCGGCGGAGGAGTCCTGGGTGATGCGCCGGAACGAGTCCTCAACCGTCCGCAGCACCGACCGGCTGGGCGGGGTCGCGTCCGTGAGGGTAGCGTCGGCGAGCTCGTCGAGCCGGTCCTTCTGCAGCACCTGCTCCCGCAGCTCGTCCAGGCTCCGCCCCGAGGCCTGCTGCATATCGCTGGCAGCCTCGCGCGCGCCCATGTCGGCGGCCTCTGCGACCGCTTCCCGCGACGCCTTCTCCGCGTCCCGCTCGGCCTGCCGTACGTGCTTGGAGGCTTCGCGGCGCACAGAACGAGCCTCGTCGGCCTTCCGCCTGATCCAGTTCGGGGAGTCGAGCCCGCGCCCGAGCCGCCGCGCGATCATCGAGAGGATCGCCTCCTCAGCGGCGCCGTAGATGCGGGCAACCGCCCGCGCCGGTCCAGCACTGTCTTCCGGTGAGATCGCCATGTCACACCCTCATCTCGGGGCCCTCCGGGCGGTCGGACATGATTCCCTCCACCTCTTGCTTCACCCGCTCGTCGTCCCAGTCGGGGTGCACCATCCGCACCTTGGTGTCGGTCGACACGGCCTCGGCCTCGGTGAGGAGTCGGGCGGTCTCTGCGCGTTCGCGTGGCTGCTCCGACACGGCTGCGGGGAATTCGACGTCGGGCCGTTGGGGAGTAACGCTCGCGTTGAACTGCGCCCGGTCAACCCGCAGCAGCAGCTCGGCGAGCTTACCGAGCGCCATCCGCCACAACCTGGCCTTCTTGCCCCGGGTGAGGAGCGTCTTGCGTTCGCGGGCGTTGGACTCGGTGGCGGTCATCGCGACCTCACTCGTGAGCCCGAACGTCTGCGCGCTATACCCGGCGCCACGCACGGCCTTCTCCCACAGCTCGCTGCAGGTCTGTCGGTGCTCCTCGTGCCTGATCGCGAACTGGTGCGCGCTGATCGGGGAGCTGTCCTGCCCCGGCAGCATGTTCAGCCCGGTAAACACCTCCCGGTCAGCGTCGAACCACGCGCCAGCGCCGCGCCCGCCGGTCTCGAGGTACGACTCCGGTACCGCGATCCTCGCTTTCGCGAGCCGGATATCGCGCATCCAGGAGGTGTAGGTCTCGTCGAGCGCGTCCATCACCGGCTCGATGCCAGACAGGTCCGACCGCCCCAGGTGCGCTGCCTGCTGGTGGGTACGCCACTGCCGGTTCGGTGTGGCGTTGGGTACGTACACCACCGTGAGGTCGTCAATCCCGGTCGGGATCGTTTGCCCATCCTCAGCCAAGCCCGCCGCGAGCTGCGCCGTGTCCTCGTGCTCGGTCAGCGGCACAGTACGGCCGAGTCGGTCCTTATCCCCGAGGTAGAGGGCGTGCTGCACCCCGCCCGGCACATGGTGCTCGAGGTGCCGCATGACGTTCCCGTCGTACTCCTGCACGACGCGGTGGAACGTGACCTCGGCGAGCGTGCCCCACTTGAACACCGGGATCGCGGCGTCGGGATGCACAACGCTCGGGACCGGCTGTCTCCCGACCCAACCGGCGCGGAGGAACACGCCCGACAATGCAGCGGCGACCTCCGCGCCGTCGAGCAGCGCCACGATCATCTCCGGCCCGAACAGGTCGTCGAGCCTCTGCTGCGTGGCGGTGTCCCGCGTGCCGACCTTGACGCTCGGCGGTTCCGAGAACAGCAGGTCCGCGCTGGTGGAGGCGATATCTGCTGCGGCCGGAACGTGCAGTTTATTCGACCTGATCTGCCGCTGCGGAGTGCCCCAGAACCAGCGGGACAGCCGCCCAACCATCCCGTCGGAGTATTGGCTCGGCTTGTTGTATCCCTTCGGGTCGGGGGCCCATCCGGACGTGGCGCCGTACACGGTGGAGAGCTTGTCGACGTCGCCGGAGTACCACGCGTCCCACTGGCTGTAGGCGCTGTAGATGCTCGCCCACTGCGGTGGGGGCCACGGTGTACCGGGTTCAGGCAGCGGCACGGTCGGCTACCTCCTCTCGCAGGTGGGGTCGCCACACGGGCTGGGTTGTGGTGACGACGTAGCGCAGCGCGTCGCACGAGTGGTCGTTCGCCTTGATCGGCACGTCTTCCCCCTTGGCGGCCTTCGCGTCGTCCCAGGCGTAGCCGGGGATCTCGTTGAGGAGCCCGGTGCAGGATTCGTGCACGAGCAGCAGGCCGCGAGACAGCAGGGAGGAGACGAGGCGTATCCCGTCGAGGACGCGGTTGTTGGCGTCGGCTACGGACTTGAACCCGGCGCGGTGCAGCTCGAGCTTGAAGCTCGCTGCTGAAGGGTCGACGGCGAACCAGCGCGGTTCCTCGTCTCCGATCCAGGCGGCCAGCGCACGGGTGAAGTCGGTGTCGGTGTTCTGTCGGCGGGCGGTCTTCGGGTCGTGCCGATATTCGCGGGTGACGACGAGCCGCCCGTCGCGCGTGAGGGCGAGCATGAGGGCGGCGAACGGGTTGCTGGTGCCGTAGTCGACGCCCACGCCGACCACACGGTCCAGCGGGGGGAGTTCGGACACTACGTGCCGGTCGGTGTCGAACATGTCGTACACGGCGCCCTCAGCGACCACCCACTCGCCCTGCACGAACCGCCGGTGCCACAGGCCCGTGAATTCGGCTTCGAGGCTGGCGATGTAGTCGGGGTCGAGGTGAGGGTTGTCGTGGAGCCGGAACCGCCACGACGCGAGGTTGAGAGCGTCGGCGCGGGTGAGGAAGTCTCGCCGTAGCCAATGCGAGGGGTTGTCGGGGTTGGTGGTGCCGAATAGGCGCGAGCCCCGAACCGACATACGCCCGAGTAGCTGCCGGAAGAACGACTCGGGCAGGACGGTCACCTCGTCCACGTAGGCGCCCGAGCAGGTCATGCCGCGGAGCTTGGCCTCAGCCTTGGCGTCGTTCGCGCCGAGCACGTGCACCGTCCGGCCGAGCACGTCCGCCGTGGGGGCGCCTGCCGTGTAGTGCACCTGTTTGGCGAGCGGCCCGAACACCGTCGGGTCGGTGAGCGGGCCGAACAGATTCCGGCCGATCGACTCGCGGGTGCGGCCCGCGACCACGAGCTGGCCCCCGCGCGGCGGGTCCGCCACGTAGCCGAGCCACCGCAGCAGCGACGCTACGGTCTTGCCGGAGCGGATGGCTCCTTCCCACAGGTTGATGCGGGCGGTGGACTCGACGATCGAGGTGACCTGCTTCTCCGACAGAGGCAGCGGCAGGTCAGCCTCGGGCATCGTCGCTGCCACCCCGGTAGAGCTGCCCCAGCCGGTCCATCAGATCCCCCACCATCGAGCGGGACTCGGCGGCGTTGTCCTCGCGGGCCGCGTCCAGCCCGTGCAGCGAAGCGAGCCGGTCATGCAGCTTGATCACCAGATCAGCGGCGCGGGGATCACGCCTACGCGCGTCCAGGTAGAAGCTCTCCATCAACCCCTCGAGGCGGGCCGACTCGAGGTCGACGTACTCGCGGGCGGAGCGTCGGGCGTCCTGGATCGCGCGGTGCATGTCCGTGCGGACGTGCTGCACGTCGCTGTATCCGAGCTCTCCCTCCTCGTAGATGCGGGTGTAGGTCCAGCCCATGCGGTAGAGGTCCATGGCCTTGGCGCGGCGCTTGGCGACCTCCACGCTCTTGGCGGTGCGTTTCTTGGGCATTACGGCCCCCCTGGGTATTACCGCGTGGCGTTGCGGTTCTCGCGGCGCTGGACGGCCCGCTGCTGCTCCTCCTCTTCGGTGCCGCAGGCGGTCATCTTGGTGCGGAAGTAGGAGACGACGCTGATGCGTTCGGCTCCGCACGTGTCGCACATGCCGTTGAGTTGGGTGCCGCAGGTGCAGGTGACGTGGGCGTTGCCGTGGTATTCGTGGGCGTCCATGAGGATGAGGTCGGTGTCGTGCATGTCGACGGCGACGCGGTAGCGGGGGAAGCACAGGTGCCCGCCGGTGTAGGTACCTCGGCGGAGGCAGGCGAGGGTGCTGAACCCGGCGTCGAGGTCCCCGGCGTCGGTGTGCACTCCGGTGGGGTAGGTGTTGTTGACGGTGACGGTGGTGAAGGGCGTGTCCGGAACGACCCACTCCTGGTGGGTGCGTTGCGCTTCGGCGAGCTGCGCCGCGTACCGGTCGGGGACGTGCTGCTCAAGATTCCCGGCGATCGCCCGCAGTAGCGGATGGAGCGTCTGCCACTGGGGGAGGTTGCGGCCCGTCCAGGCGGTGAGCCGGCAGTACTTCTCCCGTCCGGCGGCGTCGAACGCGCCGATGATGGCGCTGGGGACGCGGCGGGAGTAGGTCGCTTTCTGGTTTCCGCGCCTGACGCGGGGGCTGCCGGAGGCGATGCCACGGTTCTCGGTGCGTTCCCCGCGGAGTCCGTGCAGCACCTCGTACATGTCGCGGGTGACGATGCCGTCGAGTGCCTTGGGGAGGTAGACGCACAGCGGGTGCCCGTTGGGTTTGCGGATGGTGGCGGGTCCGGTGAGGACCAGGTTCCAGTCCCGTGGGGTGATGACTTTGCCGATCTTCTGGTCGAGCTCGCCATCGCTGATGCGGGATCGGAGCCGTAGGTCGATCATCGGTTGCCTCGCAGAAGTATCTCTCCGGGTCGGCGGGGGTGTGGCTTGAGCAGGCGGGGCCAGCGCTCGAGGAGCGTTGTGTTGACGCGCCGGTCGAGCCGGGGAGTGCGGTAGTCCTGGCAGCCGCCTCGGTTGGTCCAGTGGGCGTAGCTGGGTAGCAGCGTGTCCGCCCGGGCGACGGCGCCGTGCTGCTGCATGTGCTGGCAGGTGTAGTCGTAGTCCTCACGCACCGGTAGCTGCGGGTCGAACCGCAGCTCGCTCGGGAGGGCCGCGAATAGCTGCCCCATGATGAACAGTCCGGTCGCCACGCGGTCGCGGGCGAAGTACGGGTTCGGGGTGGGGGAGCAGCCAGCGAGGCACGCGCCGGTGTCCCGTAGCGCACGGTTCCAGGTCTCGATGTAGTGGTCGAGGGTGGCGTGGACGGCCTTGCCATTGGGGCTGAGCGTTTCGAGCTTGGCGGGGTCGTCGTCGGTCTGGATGCAGCCGAGCCCCTGGTTGAAGGCGTCGTCGAGGGCGGTGTTGCGCTGCACCGGCAGCGAGTGCCCGTCGGCAGGTGGGGGGACTGGCAGTACGTGTTCGGCGCCGGTGAGGCGGTAGTCGGCAGCCTGCGCCTGGGGGACGACCCACGTGACCGGGTGGGGGCGCATGGCCTTGTGCACCTGGGGGACGTTCATGGGGCGCCCGGCGCTGATGCAGTACACGCCCCAGCCGGTCATGCCTCGCTCCCGGCGGCAGCGCGGAGCGCGTCGAGCACGACCTGGCCCCGGGTGGTGTCGCTGTCGGGGCGGAGCTGATCGATGAGGCTGTCGGCCTCGTCCGCGTCCGCGTTGGGCAGCACGAGGATGATCTCGCGGAGGCCGCGCTCGGCGCGGGTTTCTCCCTCGGTGGCGTTCTGGCGGGCCTGGGTCTCCTCGGGGGATTCGGCGTAGTCGGCGTCGGTGTCCTGGTGTGTCTCGATAACCGTGTCGTCGATGCGGGCGAGGATGTCGTCGAGGTCGCCGGGGTCGTAGCCCGTCCCGTCGAGGTCCGGTAGGTCCGTCAGGAGCTCGGCGAGGATGCGGTCGTCGTAGCTGGCGCGGTCGGCGGTGCGGTTGTCTGCAGTGACGATGCGGGCGGCCTGGTCGTCGTCCACGTCGACGTAGCAGACGGTGATCTCGGCCCAGCCTTCGTCTCGTGCGGCGGCGAGTGTGTGGTTCCCGGCGAGGACTTCGTTGGCCCTGCCGGTGTGGGTGCCTCGATTGACGACGATCGGTCGGTACTGGCCGTTGACGCGGAGGCTTTCGGCGATGGCGCGGGTGTCGCCCTGCCGGGGGTTGCGGTGGTAGGCGCGGAGTTCAGCGACGGGGGCGGTGTCGGTCGTGAGGTCGTGGGTCATCCCTTGCTCCATATTGTCAATCGTTGGTTGACACTGCGTATGACACGGATTTACGGTTGTCATGTATCGATAGACACCCGGGAAGGAGTACCCCCATGAGCAGCATCTTCGCCGAGCCGTACCGAGCTGACACCCCGTACCAGCGGGGCCGTATGCGCGGCCTCCAGGACGGCTGGGACGCGGCCAACGTCTGCGACGCGGTGCACGGGCACCGGTTCCCCAAGGAACCCCCCAGGCGCGGCGTGGTCGGTGACGTGCAGCAGGACGAGTACGAGGGCTACCGGCTCGGGTTCGTGTGGGGGGCCGCGCGGTTCCGGCAGGGGCAGTTCCCCGACGGCGAACCCATCAGCTGACACCCGGGAAGGAGCGCACCATGCACAAGCACGACCCGGCCTGCGGGCCGCTGCACGAGGAGGTGCAGTCGTGACCGAAGCGGTGGAGCAGCAGCAGCGGATGTACTGGCAGGCGCGTTGGTGCCAGCAGCGTGAGCGCACCCGTTCGCGCTGGGAACTGTGCAAGCTAGCTGTTCGCCTGATGCGCGGGTGGCGTTCGCTGGCCCGCGAGCGGGGCGTGAGCATCGAGTACCAGCGCACGCGGATCCAGTACCTCGACGACGAGCGCGCCCGACTCAACGATCAGCTCGGGCAGGCGCGGGCGTACCTCGACGAGGTGGTGCGCGAACGGGCGGCGGTGCGGCTGCAGCTCGACCGGGCGGAGCAGCGAGCCCAGGAGGCTGAGGCGGAGCTGCGGGGCGGATGGTGAGGGCCGCGCCGTAGGGCGGCCCCTCGTTTCCAACTAGGTGTCAATTGACAGTTGACACTGGCCGAGTTGTCAATGTAGAATTGACATTAGTTGGTTGGTACACGACAAGGAGGGCACAATGCCGTTCACCACAAACATCCACATCCACGAGATCACCCGAGGCACCCGCCTCGCGATCACCCTCAAGAACGGCAGCCGCATCGCCGGGAAGGCCACCGGCCGCCCCAAGACCACCCGGCACATGAGCAACGAGATCGGCATCCGCCCCCTGACCGGTAAGGGCATTCGCCACTACGACACCAACGACATCGCCAGCATCATCGCCCTCTGATCAACTCCACTACCAGGAAGGAGCATCCCAATGGCCGCCCAGAACTTCCTCGGACAGACCGTCGAGATCGACACGGAGAACCAAGCACACCTCGCGTTCGCTCACGCCGCCCACCAGACCGAGTTGGCGGAGAAGCGACTCCGGCGCGCACTCGAGGACGTCCACAAAGAAGCGGAGCGAGCGCTGGACTGCCTCGACAACGGGCACCGCGTCAATGAGTTCGGCCCGGTGCAGTCGGAGAGCCGGGTGACCGTAGCGGCGATGGAATACCACACCCACGCCGCCTACGCCCGACAGTTGGCCGTCGTGGCTGGGATCGATCTGAAGGACTGACTGCTTGTCTGCCGCCCGGGCTCCGGTCCGGGCGGTGGGCTGGCCGTCAGGCCACGCCGTGCCCTACCCGCGCGGCGCCCAAACAGGAAGGAGCATCATGGCTCACGAGATCGAAACCTTCGCCGACGGCAGTCACGGGTTCGTATCCGCTCGACAGCCTGCCTGGCACCGGCTCGGCACCGTCTTCGAGGGCACCTTTACCGCCGAGCAGGCGATGAAGCACGCCCGGTTGGGTGGCTGGAACGTGCGCAAGGCCCCCCTGGTCACGCACGAGATCACCGACAGCGGCGTGAGCGAGATCGAAGTGCCAAACCAGTACTCCACCCTGCGCACCAACCCAGTTACCGGGGCGTCTGAGCCGCTCGGTGTGGTGGGCTCGTCGTACGAGCCGGTGCAGAACGAGGAACACGCCGACTTCCTCGACGCGCTCACCGACTCCACCGGGGCGCACCTCGAGACAGCCGGCTCGCTACGCGGCGGGCGGCAGGTATTCGTGACCTGCAAGCTGCCGGAAGGGATGCTCGTCGGCGGCACCGACAAGATCGACCTCTACATCGCCGCGATGAACAGCCACGACGGTTCGACCGGGTTCAGGGCGATTGTGTCGCCCGTGCGGATCGTGTGCGCGAACACGCAGTTCGCGGCGCTTCGTAGTGCTCAACAGTCCTGGACCGTGCGGCACACCGCCGGAGCAAGATCCTCCATCGAGGAGGCTCGGAAGGCGCTCGAGCTGTCGTGGAGCTACGCCGAGGAGTTCGAGGCCGAGGCCGAGCGGATGGTCCAGGAGGAACTCAGCAACCGTGAATGGGAGCGCACTCTCGCACGGTTGTTCGGCGAGGTGGACGAGGACAAGCCCCAGGGGCGGCAGCGGCAGAAGATCGAGAAGCTCGACACGATACGGGGGCTGTACTCGACCGCAGACACCCAGGAGAACATTCGGGGTACCCGCTGGGCTGGTTATCAAGCCATCGTCGAGTACGTCGACCACTACGCTCCTACCCGCGATGACGATGATGAGCGTCGGGCACTGCGGGCTGTGTCTGGCCTGACGTCGCTGAAGTCCCGCGCGTTCCACGAGTTACGAGTTCCTGCGTAGCCCTGGATAGTGCGCGAGGCCCCCCGATGGAAGGAGAGTAATCGTCGGGGGGCCTCGTCATGGGTGGGCGCGCTCGCCACCCACCACAAGTGTCAAGCGCTGCACTACACCCATCAAACACCAATATACGTCTCAGCAGGTCAGCTCGCCAACCGGGCGGGCAACAGATCAGTAACGACCCACCCCGGCGAGTTCCATCCTCAGGTGCAGGGACCGACGGGCCTCCGCCAGCGAGTACAGACGACGACGCCCATGCCGATGCACCGTCCAGCCGTCCCGCTGTGCCCATGTGCGCACCGTCGAGACCGCTACGTCGAGATACCGGGCCACGCCGGGCGCGTCCGCCAGCGCCCCACCGAGCTGCGTGGCCAGTCGACGCATCTCCTGGCCGGGCGCCCACGTTGTGCCGCACCGGGTGCACCAGGCGGGATCGCCCCAGGCGCGACCGCGCACTACTCCGCCGCATGGCGACTCAGATTCCCCCTGTATCGGGCACTGTCCCAGCGGGGTAGTGGGGTCGTCGACTCCGCATGCGCGGCGCAGCGCCCGACGCAGCTCCGTCAATTCGTCGCTCATGGGGCGCGCCAGCTCAAGCTGGGCCAGGGCGGACAAGGTGTCGTCCGCGGCGAGCACCTGCACCGCTCGCGCGACCGAGGCGCCATCCGGGGGAGGCGCGGCCCCGGCGTCGCGGAGCGCGTCCCACCACCCGTACAGCACGTTCAGCACGGCGGGCGGCCCCTCGTTTCCCGCTTTGCTGGCGGGGTCGGTCAGTACGATCACCTCGTCGCGGGCGGGGGAGGAGGAGCGGAATCCGGGGGCGCCCCGGGCGGAGCTGCTGGCGCGGCCCGGGGCGGGATCCAGTCGTTGGTAGAGGGTGCCGATTTCGGCGAGGGTGCGGCCAATGCCCTCGAGACAGCCCGGGCAGGCTACGCCGGTGGCCTCGAGGGTGCGCGAGCACAAGTCGCAGCGGTCAATCATCGGCCTCACCCTCCAACGCCTCGAACACGTCAGTCGGTTCCTGCTCCACCACGGGCATGCCGTCCGGCCAGCGCTCGGGCTCGGCGTACTCGTCGGGATGCATGACCCGCAGGTGGTCAAGCAGGTCGGGGTCGGGGATGTGGTCGTTGCACGTGACGCAGTCACCCATCAGTCCCACGTCCCTTCGTAGGTCTCCTCGTAGCCGCGCTCGCAGTACGGCGGCACGATGTCGCTGCTGTAGCAGCGCCCACCCCAAGCGCACCCGTGTGCGCAGTCCTGCGACACGCGGCCGTGCAGCTCGACCGGGTGCGGCGGCTCCCCTTCCAGTGCCTCAGTGATCGCCCGAACAGTCGGACACGGCCACGGGTATCCCTCCGGACATGCAGAACAGTGCGGGTCCGGGTCGTGGTGCTCATGCATCAGATACCTGCGGCTACCGTCGTTGAGATATCCGCTGCCCTCCCAGATCAGCTCGCTGCGGGCACAACATGCACAGCGGCCTTCGCCGAACCGTTCCGGCATGACAGCGGCACGCAACGTCGAGCGTGGATGGAGGTCCAGCACTCGTTCTAGCGCGGTGAAGGCTAGTGCGGCCCCGTGCCCAATCGAGTCGTACGACAAGGCTTGGCGGTAGTGCGCGACTAGCTTTTTCGGGTCATTCGCCATCGGTGTCTCCTCGCATGGCCCGGGGAAGGTCGCGTGCGGCGCCGTTGAATTCGCTCCATGTGGCTTCGCACTCGTAGTTCCTGCATTCGATGCCCTCCACGTCGTCGCCACCGTCCCAGCCTGGTGTGCGGCTTGTTTCGACGGTGATTTCGCCGGAGCAGTAGGGGCACCGCAAGTCCCGTGCGACGGTCTCGGCGTCGGCCTCCGGCGGGCGCCAGCCCGCATCGACGAACGCGGCGGCGGGCGCGTACATGGGTGGCTGCAGCCCTTGGTTCGCCGCTTCGTGCCGGTCGTAGGTGGTTTCGAACGGTGCGAGGATGCTGTGTGCCCGCAGGATCAGCTCGTTTCGGTCACTCATTGGTCACCCCCGCCCAGGTCGCCGCAGCCGCACGAACACGTCCTGGCCTCCGGTGGGGTGGCGAACAGGCCGCGTGCGCGCATGATCTGTGCTGACAGCGCTGCGTCGGGCGCGCTTAACCCTTGCTCCATGAGCACTTGTTTCGCATCCAACTCGGCTCGGTCACCCATCGGGCGCCTCCTCGTCCGGGACGAGCCCGGGGTCGGGGGACTCGTTACTCGGCTCCACCGTCGGCTCCTGCCCCACCACCGGGGCGTCATGCAGCCGGTCGACCGCGCTCGACCCGAGCGCCAACACCAACACGGCTGCGGCAGCGGTCACCGTCAGGACGAGGCACGCGCGCCACCCCCACCATGCGGGGCCGCAGTCGGCCAGTGGGCGCCGGTACCAGGCGACTACTCGGCGGGCCGGGCTCATCGCCGCCTCCTGTGCTGCGTCGCCTGTGGGCAGTCGGTGAAGTGGCTGGTGTACAGCTCGAGTCCGTATTCGCGAGCCCCGGCGGCCTGGTTGCGCCCCAGCACGGTCGCCCGCAAGGCCTTCCCGTCCCACGCGAGGGAGACGTTGCCGCGACGACTAGGCAGGACGTTGACGGGCATGGGCTTGTCGTTGTGGGTGATTGCCCACACGACCGAGGCTCCGCAGGTGGAACAGCTCTCGACCGCGCGGGCGATCGTCTCCCTCTGTGACGGTGTGGTCATCCCTCGCCCCCGTTCATGCTGTGCAGCGCGTCCACCGTGCGGTACATCTCAGGGAAGGCCAGTTCCAGCGGCTCGAGTTGTTCGGGGTCGGCGGCGATCATCGCGGCGAATATGAGCTGCCGGAACGGGTAGTTGTCGGCAACCTCGCACGCGGCCCGATAGTCTTCGGCCTCAGTGACGTCAACGATGCGCCGATCGTCGGTCGTGTCTTCGTTGATGCCGAGGTAGGCGGACAGGTCGACGCGGCGAACGAGCAGGCGACGGCCGAGCTTGTGGGCCGCGAAGGGGAGCTGCCCGCGCCGGTAGAGATTGTGCACGTGCTGGTCGGAGATGTTCAGCGCACGGGCGACGGTCGGTGCGTCGACCATCGCGGGCAGCTCGCGGATCGCCTGCGGGGTGAGGGCGCGGTGCCCGTTGGCGGTGGTGGTCATGCTGTGGTGGCCTTTCCGTACTGGTGGTCGTGTTGGCAGGAGGGGCAGCGGTCGGCGGTGTCGTCGCAGTGCCAGCCGTTATGCGCGGCGTTCATGCGGGCCGCCCAGCGCGCCTCGTTGGGGGCGGTGGTGGTGCCGCCGCAGTCGTCGCAGCGAATGAGGGTTTCGGCGCTCACAGGAACCACCCCCGCATTGCGGTTAGGCTGCGGCGGGTGGCGTCGAGGGCGCGGCCGAGCCAAGTGTGGTCGCCGTCGTCGATCACGCGGTGCCGCCCGGTGCCCGCCCGGCAGCAGCTTGAGTAGGGCCACCACTCGGGGCGGATCAGCACCGTGACCCCTGGGTTGGAGGTAGTGACCTGCATCAGCGTCCCCCTGGCTTGCGGGCGGCGCGGGCGATTTCGCCGAGCTGATTGTCGTTGCCGTCTTGCTCGTGCCCGACGAGCCCATACCGGAGGGCGGCGAGTTCGGCGCGGACGGCGAGCAGCGCGTGCACGGTTGCGTCTTGCGGTTGCTCGAACCGAGCGTTGGTGGCTTCGCGGGCGGCTTCTTCGGCCCAGTACTCCTGGGGGTGATGGTTGGGGTCCATGGGGTTGCTCCTTCCTGGGTGGTGTTATGCGCCGGTGGGGTAGGTGGCGCATAGGGTTGCGGGCCACCGCACGACCTGGAGGGGGTCGTGGTGGCGGGCGAGGGTGGGCACGTCCCACCCGAGGTGTTGGGCGCCCATTGTGGCGAGCGCGAGCGCGTCGGCCTCGTCGCTGGTGGTGATATCCACCCCGGGCCACAGGCGAGCGACACCCGCCGATACGGCTGCCTTGTCGGCCTTGCCGGTGCCACTGGCCCAGCGAGCCCGGGTGCGGGGGGCGACCTGCGCGACCGGTGTGTCTGCGGAGGTGAGGCAGCCGACGATGCGCCACCACAGGCCCGCCCGGTCCCACGACGAGCCGCCCGCCGAGCCGAACGAGGGTGCCTCGACAACGACCAGCGCGGCGTCGGCGGCGGTGCGCAGCACCTCGCTGGCGAGGTCGCCGATGCGGCGGGCGCGCAGCTCCAGCCCGTGGTCGCGGGAGCCGGAGCTACGCACCGTCGTGGTGCGCGGCTCCGGCCAGTCCTCCTCGAGCCACGCGAGCCCGGTGGAGGTCAGCGACGGGTCGATGCCGACGACGCGCATGCTTACCGGCCTTCCGTGTGCGCGCGGCGCAGCAGCGTCAACCGCTCCTCGGGTAGGTGCCGCACCTGCGGGGTGGAGCCGCTGGCGACGGTCTGCCGGCTCGGGTCGGCCGAGGCTGTGACGGTGCCGTCATCGTTGTGACGGATAACGTGCCACTGCTGGTGTCCCTTACCGAGTTGCACCACATCGCCGCGCTCGTACCGTTCGCCGCCTGCGCGGCGCAGGAGGGTGAGCTGCCCCGGGGCGACGACCCGGCTCACGACGGGCGAGTCGGCCGTGGGGTTGGGTACCGGGTGGAAGTAGATGACGACCCGGTTGTTGGCGTCGTGCCGGACGACGGTCCAGCGCCTGCCGTTGAACTGCACCACGTCACCCGGGTGGTACATGACGATGGCGCACACGCCGCACTCGCGCTCGCCCTGGCCAGCGGGCGTGCCGAACTCCTGACCGCATTCGCAGGTGATCCATACGAGTGCGCCGGGGTCGGCGGTGTCGGTGCTGGTCACGGTGTTCTCCTTCCTTCGACTGACCCCAATTGTGTATTGCGATTGGATGAATGTCAAGTAGCAATTGACAGAGCCTCGTGACGCGAACTGTGGAATGTGCGCAACGGATCTCGGCTGCCGTCTCGACGTACGCACTGTTGCCCCGGCTCCGCCCCGCAGGCCGGGCACGCCACCTGCACTGCATCCTGCTCGGCGCCGGTACCGAGCGCCTGCCTGATTTCGGCCATGGCCCGCTCCCGTGTGCCCGAAGAGGCCGGTTCGCTCGCCGGTAGCTGCCGCCGCATCGCCGCATCTCGACGGCGATCACGGATGATCCCGGTAATGTGGCCCGGCTGGATGAAGTCCGTCCGCTCGGCGTAGTGCTGGTGAATCGCCGCGATGGCCTCGTCGTACGTCCAGCGGGCCAGCTCTGCCGCGCTCGACCACGCGAGCACGACCGCCTCGCCAGCGTTGCGGTTGTCGTAGGCCATCGCGACCGCAACTAGTCGCCGCACCTCGTCCTTGGTCAGGCTCATGATTCACCCCCAGGCAGCGCATAAAGCGGGGGAGGAGGGTCGTCGGTGCCGGTAGCCCCGAGGAAGTTGCGGATCTTCTCGTCCTGAGTGGGCTTGCCGGGCCGCGCGGCGGGACGCGACCGGCGATTCTCCACGTCCTGCTGCGCCTTGCGCATCCAGTTCCGCCACGTGCTCACCCAGTCCACCTTCGTTGCGTCTTTACCGGCCTTGGCCCGCCAGTAGTCGATGAACTTGTCGGTCTCGATACGGCCGACGTCCGGGGTGTTCGTCCGGGCCCAAGCGATCATGTCGTCGGTGACGGTGAAGTCGTCCGGTATGCGGGTCGCGCGGGGCCGCGCTGCGCGCGTGCCCCCCTCCGTACTCCCGCTAGGGAGTACGGGGTCGGGTCGGGCCGGGTCGGGGGGAGCGTTACGCACCTCGAGGGGTAACGCATTACTGTCCTTGGTGACCTGCGATTCTTCCGAATCTGGCGGGTTATTTTTCGGTTGTTGTTCGACCGGGGGAGAGTCCTCGTTTGATCCCGGACCGTTCGAGGGCTGATCTACGTTCGCGCTACGGCGGCTCTTCTCGCGGTGCTTCTGCTGCCGTGCGGCCCCGTTCGACCGACGTGCCAGCTCGCCTTCGCGCGTCGGTTGCCCGTTCTCGTGCCACTCGTGGAACCAGTAACCACCCTCGTCCTCGAGCCACAGTCCCGCGGCCACCAGCCTTCTGGCCTGCGCCCGGGTGCCGAGTGTGCGCACAATCTCGTCGGGCACCCAGCCGTCCGTGAGATGCTGACTGGCGTAGGACCCGGCGCGGACCCACAGGCCCATCGCGGCGTTACCCGCGCGCACCGTCTTGTGGTGCAGGGCGAGCCCGTCGTCCACCTTGAACCAGGTCATGCCGCTGCCTCCCGCTTGCCGTACGCGGTGGCGTCCTCGAACAGCACACCGCCCCACACTCCTGGGGCCTGCAGCTCGGCCCCGACCTGGTAACAGCGCTGTTGCACCGGGCACTGCGCGCAGATGCGCTGCGCAGCGTGGTGCCGGGCGCGTTGCCGCTCCGCGCTCTCGCCGTGCACAGTGTCGTCCCACAGCGGCTCCGTGGCCTCCGCACAGCGAGCCTCGGGGAGTTCGGGCACGAGCCCTTCCAAGAACCAGCTCGGTCGCCTCTCCATCGCGTGTTGCTCCTTCCTGAACGAAGCGGGCTGGGGGCGCGCCCCCGCTCACGCCCCCAGCCCGTGGAACTAGCTAGAACGGCGGTTCGTCGGGACCCGGAGTCCACGCCGTGCCCTGGCTATTCGACGCGGGGGGCGCGGCCCACGGGTCCTCGGCCGGGGCCGGGGCGAACCCGCCACCACCGCCGTTGCGGGAGACCTTGTTGACCGTGGCGGTGGCCCACTTCAACGACGGGCCGACCTCGGTGGCTTCGACCTCGAATGTGGTGCGCTTCTCGCCATCCTTGGTCTCGAACGAGCGCTGCTTCAGCTCGCCCATGACCATCACCCGCTGCCCTTTGGACAGAGACTCGGCCACGTTCTCGGCGGCCTGGTTCCACAGGTTGCAGCGCAGAAACGTCGCGTCGCGGTCTTCCCACTGGCCCGTCTCCTTGTTGTAGAACCGCTTGTTGCAGGCCACCGTGAAGTTCACGACCGCGCTCCCCCGTGGGGTGAACCGCAGCTCGGGGTCGGCGGTGAGAGTGCCGACGATGTTGGTGTCAGGGAGCCCAGACACTTGTCCTCCTGTCGTAGGTAGTGGTTTTGCCGTCCCAATGGAGGTAGACCCACCCGCCGTGCAGGCGGAGCAGGGCCGGGACGGCGTAGAAGTCGTCCCACGAGTGCACGAGCCACCCGCGTTCGTAGGCCCGGGCGCGGTGATGCTCGATCCAGCCGTGGCAGCCGACAGTGCCGTCACCGCAGACGTGGAGTCCGTTGGCGCTGCGCCACGGCCCGCCCTGCCCCTCAGGGAGGCGATGATGGAACGTGGTGGCCCGCTGTACCGCGCACACCTCACACATGCCGCCCGATCGCCACTTCGTCAGTAGCCGCACTTTCTGCTCCTGGGCCGTCATGACTGCCCCACCCCCTGAGTGGTCCACTCAGTACGGACAGCCGCGTTCAACGACCGACCGACCTCGAGCTGGCGGGTGAGCTTGCGGAACTTTCGCTCGGCCGTGCGGAGCGCCTGCTCGGCGGCCTCCTTCGCGAACTTTTCGTTCTGGCAGGCGAGCACAGCCTGCTGCTTGCGCGAGTCGACGCTGCCTGCCGCCGTGAGGAACACCCGCGCGTAGGACACCTCGTACGTGTGGGCAGCCTCGGTCGCCTCCCGGTCGAGCCGGTCCAGATCCTCGTCGAGCCGGTCCAGCTCGTCCGACAACGCCACCAGCCGCGAGATCACGCTGTGCGTGGTGGGCGAGTTCACGCCGGGACCTCCTTCCTGCCGAGCACCTTGTCCGGGTCGGCCTCGAGGTCATTCATGAACGCGATGATGTTGTCTGCGTTGGTCTCCTCCCGCAGGGACGTGTTGTGGCGGGCGGCGTAGGCCTCGGCCACCTTGGGCGGTTCCAGGCCTTTCTCGGTGCAGTGCTCCAGCAGCGAGTCCCGCGCGGCATCGGCCTTCGTCCGCTCCTGACGGGGTTGCGAAGCCGGTTGGGCGGGCACGGACGGAGCGTGCTCGTATGTGTCCTCGTCGGGGTCCTTTTCCTGCGTCGGCAGGGCGAACGTCTGCAGGAGGGCAGTACGCATCGCCACAGACATGGCCTTCGGGGCGGCCTTGTCCCCCGAGTCCATCGCTTCGCCCACGCTCGAGGTGACCAGGCTGTCCCCGCCCGGCCCGACGAACGTGTAGCGGACCTGCACCGTCACCATCCGCATACGGCTGCGGTCCTTGCCGACTTCGACGAGTTCGCCGTGCTGGTCGAGAATCTCGGGCAGCACCACCACGCCGTGGTCCCGCAGCGCCGGGCCGATCGCGTTCAGGGTGGCGTCGATCCCACGGAAGTTGAACCCGGCGTAGTTGTTTCGGTCACCCTTCTCGAGGGCCCGCACGTCCCGCATCACGGCGACGAGAGCCTGCTGCACGGTGAGTGTGTCGGTCATGCCGCCTCACCCGCCTCGAGTTCGCGCACCTCGCCGGTGGCGAGGTCAACGAGCCCGGCCTGCACCAGCCGCTCGATCTCGGCGGTTGAATCTTCGGCGCGTCGGTACTGCAACGACGCGTCCGGGACGGTGACGTCAACGCCCGGCACGTCGACTTCGCCACCCGGGCCGCACGGCTGCCCGGCGGCCTGGGAGGACTTCACGACCTTGTCGCGCGCCCACTGCGGCACTTGCCGGTACGTCTCGACCAGGTGCGGGGCGTGTTCGGTGAGTACCTGCATGGCGTCACGCTCGGCGCCGGGCACGATGCGCTCACGTTGCTCTACGTACTCGGGGTAGTGCTCGAGGATCCACGCGTCGAGGTCTTCGCCCCGGCTGACCGCGGCCTTGGGCTTCGGGTCGGTGAGGGTGGCCTTGCCGAGCTTGGCGCCGGTGATGGGGGAGCGGGCGGTGATCCCGTCCCCCCGGTCCAACTGGGCGCGAAGCTGCGCGCGGTGCTCATCCCGCGCTTGATAGGCGCGGGCGGCGACCTCACTGAGGACCGCCTGCGCGAGGGCGTGCTGCTTCATACTCATCGGTTGTTGCTCCTTCCTGGGTAGGGAGACGGCACTGGGCAGATGCCGTGGCTGTGGTGCACGGTTCGGTCGGGCAGGGTCAGGTACAGCGCGGGCCGGTGGCAGACCGAACACACCGGCGCCGGTACCCGGACGCGTTGACCAACGGGGGCACTCATAAGGACCTCACAAGGGCGGATACGGCGAGCAGGGCTACGGCGAGCAGAAACCCCACTACTGCGCTGATCGCGGCGATACCGGCGACGTAGCGGCCCAGCGGCCCGAGTCGGCGACGGCTGTGCCGGGCGGTCATCGGGCACCGCCCTGGTTGCGCGCGTAGAGCGCGTCGAGGTAGCGGCGATGGGCGCGGCGCTGCTGCTCCCACCGGTCGGCCACAACGCGCAGAGCGTCCGGGTCGAGGGTTGTGCGCTCGTACGGGTCGGTATCCGAGGGGAACAGCCCAGGGGAGAGAGGTACCTCGCTGGTGATATCCACCGGAAGCAGCGCCGGAATGAGGTCGCCCCGGGCGGTGATGAAGGCCGTTCCGTCGCGGGTAGTGAACCCGTGCAGCGAGCGGTTGGCGAGGTTGTCGTACCAGTCCAGAATGGCCCGGTGGCCACCTGCGACAGGGCGGCAAAGCACGCGCCCGTGAGCATGGGCGCCGATCGAGCCGGCCATCGCCTCGAGCCCGCCTGCGTGCTCGATCTCATCGGCGGCCCGCCGCAGCAGGTCCGACACGGTGACGCATCGTCGGCTGGCCCCCTGGAACGCTGCTAGGTTACGATCGATGCTGTTCACCTTCCTGGGCATGAATAGCTCCTTCCTGGGTGGTGACTCGGGCCGGGCGTGGGTAGGCGCTCGGCCCTTTACTTGCGCCTGGTCACGACACGACTTGCAGCGGCAGGGGGCGCTCACCCCGTGCCCACGCGTCGAGGTCTTCGGTGGCGAATCGGTGCTTGCCGCCTCGGGTGCGCTGGTAGCTGAGCAGGTCTCCGCGGTGTACGGCGCGGTAGATGGTGCGCTTGGACGAGCGGGTATAGATTGCGGCTTCGTCGAGGCTGAGCCAGTGCAGGTCATCCATCGTTCGCCCCCTTGGCGGCGTAAGCTGCTGCGTTGCCGTCGGCGTTGAAGGTGAACAGGTCGCCTGGGCGGGCCCCGAGCGCGCTCTCGAGCCGCCCAGCGAGTTCGAGGGCGACGCGGCGCTTGGGTTGCTTGGCGAGATAGCCGATGGTGGCGTGGGAGCAGCCCACCTCCTCGGCGAGAGCGCGGTACGAATGCCGCGCGATGAGCGCCCGCAGCAGGGCGTGGTCTCGCGCGGTGACGGTCATTTGCGCCATGCCCCTCCTTTCGTCGTCTGCTGTTTGACGTATGTCGTATCGCAAACAACGGTAAGGCGGTAACCCTGCGTGTGTCAATTAGTAGTTGACATTAGTCCGTTTGTGCTGGACATAGCTTTACGTCTGTTGCTGTCAACCGGCAAGTGACATACTTTGGCGAGCGCCATGAACGCCAAGCGACCCCTGAACGGCCGCTTGACAACCGCAAGGGACACCATGCAGCTCGACGAGTTGATCAAGAAGAAGAAGGCAGAGTCAGGCCTGAGCTTCGCAGCGATGGCTGACCGTGCCCGACGATCCGGATACGACATCAACCGCGCGACCATTCACGCGCTCACCAAGAACCCGATGCACGAGTGGCCACGCGTCGACACCATCAACGGGCTCGCCGTAGCGCTCGACGTGTCACCCACGGACGTGCTCGACTCCGCAGCCGAATCTCTGGGGGTAAAGCTCGACCGCAGTCCGACGGATAGCTACCGCGTCCGTTCTTGGATGGCGCTCACTGGGGACCGCTCCGACGATGAGGTCGACAAGCTTCTGGAAGTTGCTCGTTCCGTCGCCGCCGCGCTCGACGCGCAGCGAGAAGATCACCCGGACGCACCAGGCAACTAGCGAGTAAGGCACCATCCCGTAACGATGGGGTGATCTTGGTGGCACGGATGAGCGGCTCTGCTAATAGCGTGTGCTGGTCGAACGTTGAGAAGGAGTCGCAAGTGCCTATCCGTGTCGCCGTTACCAACCTTCCTACCCCCGATGCGATCGTGATCCATCATCACGACCGCACCACGGTGGTCTTGGATCGTCGACTATCCACATCGACCATGCGTCGGGTCATGAATGCGGCGGAACTGGACTGGCAGGTTCGGGAAGGAGAGAACGAAGGGGAGCAGCATGAGTTGGGCCGAGCAGCGTCATAACGGGCGCTGGAAGGGCGTATACCGGGACGCCCAGGGGAGGAAACGCAGCGCAGGAACATTCCCCCACAAGCCCAAGGCCGAGCGTGCGGCAGCGAAGGCGGAGGACAAGGCTCGGCGCCGTATCATGGTCGACCCATCCGGACCGCGCATGTACTGGGCGGAGTGGGCCGACACATGGTGGCCCAGCCGCGCCACCCAGGACAGCACGCACCGTGCCGACACTTCCCGTTTCGAGACCCACGTCCGCCCGCGCTGGCGCAGCGTACGACTCGGCGAGATGCAGACCGTCGATATACAGGAGTGGGTCAACGAGCTCGGCCGCAGCCGCTCGGCCTCGACCGTGCGGCAATGCTTCTACCTGCTGGCGTCATCGCTCCGGTCGGCGCAGGTGCACGGACTCATCGACTTTGACCCATGCAAGGGAGTCACATTGCCCCCGCTGCCGGTGGGGAAGGAGCGGTACCTCTCACGGCAAGAGGTCGATCGGGTGCTGTTCCAGCTTCACGGTCCGCACCGTATGCTCGCCGAGCTACTGGTCGGTACCGGCATGCGGATCTCGGAGGCCTGCGCCCTTCACATTGACCGTGCCCAGATCGCCGAACGGCGCATCGACGTGGTGCACGTGTATGACCACCAGAACCACGTGATGCGCCCCTACCCGAAGGGCCGGAAGCGGCGGTCCGTGCCTATCAGCGACCATCTCGCTCAGCGGCTCGACGATTGGCTGTCTGCGCACCCGCCGAGCGCTGAGTGTGGCTACAAGCACGAGGGCGACCAGTGCCGTGGTGGGCTGGTACTCACGGGGCAGCGGGGGAGCGCCATCGACCCGCACAACTTCACGCAACGCACGTGGTCTCGCGCGGTGAAGGACGCGCAGATCGGGCACGCGCGGCCGCACGACCTACGCCATACCTATGCCTCGTGGCTTATCCAGGAAGGGGTCACGCTCGAGCGGATCAGTAAGTTGCTCGGGCACGCGTCGATCACCACGACCGAGCGGTACGCACACCTGATGGATGACGGGCACGAGGAAGTGCGCGGCGCCCTCCACGACGGGCGGTCTGCCGCGAACACTGCCCGCTCCGCCTCCGGCGGGCAGGGGGCAGATGTGGGGGCAGCGCGGCTGTCACTGGTGGTCAACAACGGCAGCAAACGAGAGGGCAATAATGCCCAATGACCTGCTGCGGAGGTAGCTCGTGGCGACCTGTGTCATGGGGTGGCAGGAGACCAGGAATGGACTCATAATCCATTGGTCGCGGGTTCAAGTCCCGCCCGGCCCACAGAACCGTCCGGCCGGGCAGTCACGGCTTCCGCACCGTCCGCGCCAGCTGCAGCAGCTCGTCGACCGACCACTGGTCGTTCGCGTGGCTGCCGTACTGCGCGGCGAGTACGCGCCCACCGGAGTCGATGAGGAAGTCTGCCGGCAGGCCGGTCATGCTCTCGCCTTGCGGCCCCACCTTCCCTCCGGCGCGCACACCGCGGACGACCACGGACCAGGACTGCCACTTCAGCGGCGTCGACCAGGCGCGCGGGTGCAGGTTCGACCTCGGTGAGGACTCCACACCGAACCGGGAGTACAGCTCCCTGTCCGGGTCGGCGAGCACGGCGAACGGGAACTCACCCTGGTAGGGCAGCATGTCCTCGACGGGGGAGTGGAAGACCGCGACCTCGCGGATCCCCGCGTCGACGATCTCGTCGTGCCTGCGGGCGGTCGAGCGCAGGTGGATGTTGCAGATCGGGCACGCGGCGAAACGCCGGAACTGAAGATGGGTGAGGGCGTCGGCAGCGGGTACCTGTACGGGCTGTGCGTTGATGGTCTTCAGCGCGCGCGCTCGACGACCTCGCCCGGTGACACGCGGGCGGTGCTTCCGGCTAATGGCATGAGTCCTCCTCGTTCGGTCGTGCTCAGTCCAGGTGGGTGAGCTTGTCGGGATTGGCGACGGTGTAGACGCCGCTGATCTGCTCGCCGTCCGGCGTCAGGTCGAGAACCATCACGGCGAAGAGGTCGTCCCCGTCGAACACGACCGCAGCCGGGTCGTGGTTGACCTGTCGATAATGGACGCCCACGCCGGCCGAGGTGCGGGCGAATCCGGTGATCATCCGGGAGACCTTGTCGCGGCCGTGCACCGGATGCATCGATGCCTTGGCTACCTTGCCGCCACTGTCGTTCCACATCGTCACGTCCGGGGCGAGCAGCTCGAGCAGGGACGCCAGATCGCCGCCGAGCGCCGCGGCGATGAACCGTTCGGTCACGTGCCGCTGAACGTCCGGGTCCGCACGGAACCGGGGGGCCTTGCCTGCACGTGCTCACGGGCACGGTGCCCGAGCTGGCGGATGGTGGCCGGGCGGCGGGCGAGCGTGCCTGCGATCTCGGCATAGCTGTAGCCGAATACGTCGTGCAGCACGAACACGGCGCGTTCCAGCGGCGAGAGCGACTCAAGTACCACCAGCAGCGCCATCGAAACCAGCTCGGAGCCGGCTCCGCGGTCGGCGGTGTCGTCGCCCGTGGCCAGCGGCTCCGGAAGCCATGGCCCGACGTAGGTCTCCCGGCGACGCCGGACGGCCGCCTGGCGGGCGAGTGCCTGGTTCACCCCGATCCGCACGAGGTAACCACGCGGGTTCTCGATCGGCTCGGTATCCGGTTGCCGGTACCTGGACGCCCACCCCAGCCACGTTTCCTGCAGCACGTCGTCCGTGTCGGCGACACTGCCGAGCATGTTGTAGACGATCGAGAACAGCAGCTCGCGGTTGTCCATGAACACGCGTGTCGCCGGGTCAGCTGCCGCGCCCGGCTCCGTGTCCGACAATGTGGGCCTCCTCTGCCGCGCTCACACCCTGAGAGGGGCCCGAGGGGCCGGACTGTGACACCGATCGGTGGAATGTGATCTGTTTCACATGCACGTGAACGCGGCTCCTGTGGCGACCGCGTGGTGGGTGACCTCGTAGTCGTCGGGGTCGAGGGTGGCCAGTCGGCGGGGTACTGGGTGGCGCAGCCGGGATCCTTGATGGTCAGCCACCCGCGGGATCGTGCCCGCCGCGGCCCACCATCGCCCCGATACCGTCCAGCAGCCGCCGCATGCCGAAGTCGTGCGCGCCGGGTGTCGCCTCGAGTGCGGAGTCGCCGAACCCGCCGCTGATGTAGACGAACGTCGTCGTCGGGTAGCGGTTGGCGTCGAAGTACCGTTCCCACAGCTGTGACCGCTCGCCCCACCATTCGTCGTTCGTCTGCCCGGACGACCGTTCGAGCTGCTCGCTGTCGGCCTCGGCGCCCGCGACCTTGTCGGCGAACGCGATGATCGCGTTCGCCGCGTCAGCCAGCTGGTGCGGTGTCATGTCGGTGCCGGCCAGCGCGGACAGGACGTACTCGGAGCCGGCCAGCATGCCGGGTCCGGTCGGCGGCCGCACCATCGAGACGTGGCGTAGCCACGGATGCCGGCGATACATCGCACGGGTCCGCTGCATGTAGTCCTCCAGCTGAGCACGCCAACCGTCCGGGCGAGGCTCGCCGGGTGCGGGAAATGCGCGCTCGCCGAGCACCTGGTCGACCATGAGGTCGAGCAGGTCCGCTGTGGACGGAACGTAGGTGTGCAGCGTAGGGACGTCGACGTCGACGGTCGCCGCTACGCGGGACGACGACACGGCCCCCAGGCCGTGCGAGTCGGCGATCTCGATGCCGGCCGTGACGACGTCGTCGATGCTCAACCGCGCTTCCCGCACGTTCGGCGGCGCGGCGCTCGCGGGGGCGGCCCTCCGCCACAGCATGGGCAGGATGCGATCCGGGTCGCTACCACCGCTGTACTCGATCGATGCCGGCATGCGCTGCTCCTCCTGCTGGTGCCGTAGCTCGACGATCGGCTCGCATCGTTTCGTACACCTTACGAGCCTCGTCCCCGCCGGCGACACAACCGGAGCGCGGCACTCCGCCCGTCGTCGCCGCATTGGCTGGGACGGTGGTGAATGTCGAAACGCCCAACACGGCATGCCCGAGGGACAGACACGGGTGGTGGAGCGGAAGATGCGCCATATCGGGATCGTCACCCACAGCGTGCCCGGATCCGCGCAGTGCTTCCAGGCGGTGGCTCAGCACGGGCAGCAGGTGCTGGGCACGCGCTGGACCATGGAGGCCGAGCTGTACCCCCGGGAGCTGGCAGCGCACGGGTTGCGCTGCCAGGTGCCGTCCGCGCAGGACCGCGAAGGCATCCAGCGGATCACCTTCGAGCAGCTGGTGAACGGGCTGTTCACCGACGCGGCCCGGCAGCGCGCTCAGCGCACGGCGGTGACGAAGGCGTGGAACGCCTGCGGGGGCAGGACGAGGACGGGTCGGGCCTCCTCCGGTACCGCCGCCTGCTTGGTGTCCCGGATGCCGACCAGGTCCGGGCAGTGCCGGACCTCCACGCAGGCGTTCTCCTCGTGGTGGGTATAAGTGGAGGTCCGCCAGCCGGTCATCGTCGTATGCCAGGTCATGATGCCCTCCTGCAATGTAGTCACGCTCAGTGTGGCCCCGATTACACAGCGAGCGTAGCCCCCGGAGGTGTGGTGTCAGGCCGACCGATGTCACGCTGCGTCGCGCGGGCGCCCGAGCGTCGGTCAACCGGGAATCCGGCCGCCGGTGGCTGTGGAGAAGACGTGCGGCTCGTCGGGGCGCACGCGGAGATGGACCGTCTCGCCTTTGGCCGGATCCCGACGGTGACGGTACCGTCCCCGTCGGAGGCTGCGGCCGCACGCGCCTGCCTGGACACCGGAACGGTCATGCCGCCGATGTCGGCACCCTGCTCGGTGAGGCGCCCCTGGCGCAGGTTCATCGCGGGCGAGCCGATGAACCCGGCGACGAATACGTTGGCCGGTCGCTCGTAGAGCTCCCGGGGCGTGCCGCACTGCTGCACGATCCCCTCGTGGAGCAGCGCGACGCGGTCGCCCATCGTCATGGCTTCCACCTGGTCGTGGGTGACGTAGACCGTCGTGGTGCCGAGCCTGCGCTGCAGCGCGGCGATCTGCGTGCGGGTGGACACGCGCAGCTTGGCATCGAGGTTGGACAGCGGCTCGTCCATTCAGAAGACCTGGGGCTGGCGCACGATGGCCCTGCCCATGGCGACTCGCTGCCGCTGCCCCCCGGACAGCGCCTTCGGATTGCGGTCCAGGTAGTCCTCCAGGTCCAGCAGCCGGGCGGCGTCGCGGACCCGTTGCCTGATCTCGTCCTTGGACCTGCCCGCGTTCTTCAGGGCGAAACCCATGTTGTCGGCCACGTTCATATGCGGGTACAACGCGTAGTTCTGGAACACCATCGCGATGTCCCGCTGCTTCGGCGGTAGTTCGGTCACATCGGTCTCGCCGATACGCACCCGCCCGGCGTCGACGTCCTCGAGGCCGGCGAGCATACGCAGGCTGGTGGACTTGCCGCACCCGGACGGGCCGATCAGCACGAGGAACTCGCCGTCCTCGATCCGCAGGTCCAGCGAGTCCACCGCCGATCGCTCGGTTCCCTGGTACCACCGCGTCGCGCCGTCATAGTGCACCGTAGCCATCGCGATGTCCTCCTTTACTTGACACTACCCGCAGTGAGGCCACTGACCAGGAATCGCTCGATGTAGGCGGCCGCCGTAGCGTCCCCTGTGGCGGGGAGGTCGCGTTCGATACCTACCGGGATCTCGTCACCGGCATCCGCCCCGTGCGCGGCGAGGGCCGCGCCGGTCCTGCCACAGGCCGATCAGGACAGAGGTTGTGAGTCGATGACCCTGACGCCGACCGCTGAGCCCGATCAGCGGCAAGGGGGCACACCGGAGGGATAGGGTCGAGCGCATGACGGAGTCGGTACGCCTGAGGCCACCCACCAACCGGCTGAACCCCCGCTGCCTTGCCTGGTGGCGTGTCCGGTTCGCGCTCGTCGTGCTTCCCCCCGTGGTCGTCGCGGCGGTGCTGGGAATCCTGCTCGTTCCTGCCCTGCTGATACTGGCCGCGGTAATCGCGGTGGTCGGCCTTGCGGTGTTGGTTCTCCTTCCCGCGTGGTGGTACCGGGTGCACCGCTGGGAGGTCACCGACCATGCGGTGTATACCCGGACCGGGTACTTCTGGCAGGAATGGCGCGTGGCACCGATGTCGCGGATCCAGACGGTCGACACCGCACGGGGGCCGTTACAGCAACTGTTCCGGTTGGCCACCGTCACCGTCACGACCGCATCGGCGAAGGGGGCCGTGGAGATCGCCGGGTTGGACGCGCAGCTGGCGAGTTCCGTTGCCGAGGAGCTCACCGAGACGACGCAGGCGACTCCGGGGGACGCCACGTGACGGCACGGCCGGACGAGGGGGTGCGGGCAGAGGGTACGTTCGAGCGGCTCGACCGGCGTATGGTGGTGATGCGCACGCTGGTCACCTCCGGCATCGTGCTCATCGCGGCGGTGCCTGCCGGAGTGGGGATCCACGCGGAAGGCCGCTCGATCCCCGGCGCGCTCGGGATCGTCGCCGGCGGGGTCGCTGCGATCGTGTTGGCCACGGTGCTCGGGGAGTACCTCCGGTGGCGCGCTACCCGGTTCCGTACGACCGCACAACGGTTCGAGTGGCGATTCCAGCTGGTCGTCACGCGGCGGCGGTCGCTGGCACGCGAGCGGATCCGGACCGTCGACATCACCGCGAGCCCGCTGCACCGCATCTTCGGCCTGGCGACGGTGGTGATCGGTACGGGCCAGCAGGCCGCCTCCGGGGAGGCCAGCGTCAAGCTCGACCCGGTGGCCCGTACGCGCGCCGAGGCACTGCGGGTGGAGCTGCTGCGGCGCACGCCTGCGGCCGAGCCGGAGGACGAGGCGCTGGGCCAGCAGCCGGCACAGCAGCAGGCCCCCCTGGCGACGCTGGACTGGCGCTGGGCTGGATACGCACCGCTGTCGTTCCTGACACCCGCCCTCGGTGCGGCCGTGATCGGCTTCCTCGCCAACGTGGTCAGCCTGTTCGGCCCGGTCGGCGGTCTCGTCGACGACGCACGGGACGGTGCCCGGCAGGCGATCGCGGACGTGGCCGTCGGCGGGACGATGGCTGTGGTGCTGGCGCTGGTGACGCTGGTGCTGTTCGTCGCAGCTGCCGGCGCTGTCGGGGCCGTACTCCTGTTCGTGGAGATGTGGTGGGGCTACCGGCTGGACCGGGAGTCCGATGGCACGCTGCGGGTACGCCGGGGGCTGCTCACCACGCGATCCATCTCGCTCGAGGAACGCAGGCTCAGGGGCGTCGAGCTCATCGAGGCGCCCGGCATCCGGCTGGCGCGTGCCGGCCGCGTCGACGCCGTCGCCACCGGCATGCAGCAGAGCGGGAGCTCGGAACGAACCGACCACAAGACGTTGCTGCCCGCCGCGCCCCGCCGGACGGTACACCGGGTGACATCGGCGGTGCTCGACGAACCGGACGCGCCGACCGGGGTGCCGCTGTCGGGGCACCCCAGGGCCGCGCTGGTCAGGAGGCTTCGCTGGTCGCTGGCACCCGTGCTGGTGGTGGCGGCGGGCGCCGGGGTCGCCGCGTCGCTGACCGAGGGATGGCGCGCCGATCTCGCCGGTATGGCGATGTGGCTGTGCCTGCTCGGTGGCGTGCCGATCGCCGCGCTGCTGGCCTGGGACGCCTACCGCAACCTCGGCCATGCCCTCGCCGGGCGCTACCTTGTCAGCCGTCGCGGGGCCGTGCGCCGCAGCACCGTGGCGCTGCAACGCAGCGGGATCATCGGGTGGACCGTGCGCCAGTCGATCTTCCAGCGCCGGGTGGGGCTTGTGACCGTGACGGCGACGACCGCGGCCGGGTCCGGTGGCTACCAGGTGCGGGATATCGGCGAGGCCGATGGGCTGCGCCTCGCCGAGGAGGCCGTTCCGGACCTGCTCGGCCCGTTCGTCGAGCGCACAGCGCGGCCCTGACCCGGCGTGCCGCGGGCAGCAGGTGGTGGGCTGCCGCTGTCTCGCGGTTCGGGTATCCGATACGGTGTGCCCACCATGCGCGATGCGAACACCCCTGGTGACCCAGGCGACGGTGGTGGCGCCCCGGTAGGCGGGTCACGACCCCGGGTGCTACTCACCGGCGGGTCCGCGCTCCTCGCCGGTATCGGCCTGCTCGCCGTGGCCGTGCTTGCGGGGTTCGTGTGGTGGCTGGTGCGCTACGACCTGGGTACGGGTCACGCCGATGTCGGCGGGACAGCCGTTCCCGCGGAGGCGACGGCCACCGCCACCACCGAGCACACATCGAGCACGGCGCCGGAGACCACCGGTTCGGGCGAGTACGTGTTCGACTCGGCCACCGCCCCGGATGTCGGCACGGACTGCGCGGCGGTCTCCTACGGCGACGTGCGCGACTGGCTCGCCGAGCATCCGTGTGACCGCGTCGTCCGCGGTCTGTACGAGACCAGCGCCGACGGGGCGCGGGCACTCGTGTCGGTCGTGGTGGTCACGATGCCGGACGAGCGTGGTGCGGCCGAGCTGCGGGCGCTCACCGACACCACGGGAGCCGGGAACGTATCCGACATGGTCAGGGACGGTTCGGCGGGGATCGACGACGCGCCCCAGGTCGCAGGTGGCGAGTACGCCTCGGACGTGACCGGGACGGACGTGACCATCGTCGAGGCCGCGTTCTTCGACGGCCACCGGAACAGCACCGAGCTCGCGGACGTCGCCGACGAGGCCTTGCTGCTGGCCACCGAGCTGCGCGGGAGCTGAGGGCCACGTAGCTGACACTGCTGCTGTGCGTGCTTAGGCTTGGCCGACCAGAGCGTCCGGCTGCGGGTTCTCCTCGGCCACCAGACGCCAGCGGCTGCTCTCCGCCCCGGCGGACAGCAGCGCGTCCAGCGCGAACCGGCGAACAGCCTGGTCATCCGTACGTTCCAGCACGCCGCGCCACGCGCGTCCCGCTTCTGCCCCGGCCTGCATCGCCAGCCGGGTCGCCGAGTCGGCGCCGGTGACCGGGTCGGGCGGCCGGTAGCCCGGCTCGGCCGGCACCGGTGTCGCGCCGAGCGCGACCAGCAGCTCCCTGCACCCCGCTCGCCGCCTCCGGTGCTGGTCGATCGAGTGGTCGATGGCCGTGTCGAGGTCCTGCGGCAGGAACGCGCGGACCAGGTCGAAGACCCACACGGCAGCGTGCTCGGCTGCCAGTGCCTCCTGCACGGCAGGCACCGTCTCCGTGCCGGCGTCCTGCGGTGCCCGCACGGCGAACTCGTCAGGGACGGCGTCGCCGAGCCGCTCGTCCAGCGCCCGCGCGGCGGCGCAGCCACCGGCGACCGAGCCGAGCAGGGCGGCGCGATGGCGGGGGACGCCGCCGAGCACGTCGCGTACGCGGTCGACGGCGGCGTCCAGCCGCCGTCCGAGGTCACCGATCCCGGCGACCTCGGACGCAGGTTCCGGCTCGTGCTCCGGCGCGGGCCGGTTCGCCCTGCGGACCTCGGCGCGCAGCGCATCGGCGTGGGCGGCGCGCACGCGGGCCACGTGCCCGGCGAGCGCGGCGTCCCGGTCTGCCGACGCGGTTGCGAGGTCATCGGCGGCCGCGGCGTCGAACCGGGCATCACGGGCGAGTGGCACCAGCGGATCGGGCGTCGCGTCGTACCCCTCGACACAGGCAGCCAGCGACCCGGACACGGCCGCGAGCGCGGTGACGCGGAGCAGGCGGCGACGCCCGATACGGGCCACTCGCCGGTTCGGTTCAGTCCCCACGAGGCGTCATCCTGCCAGGTGAGATGGTGTCGGCCCGCAGTGGTGGGGCGAGCGCGCCGGGTGCCGGGTGGCACGCGCCGCCCTGCGGACCGGACCGCCGCGTGACCTGGGCGGCGAGGCCGGCGCGCTCGCGGGTGCGGTATGCCGCGGCAGCGCCGTGCCCCGCCGTGCCGCGCCGTGCCCCCCGCTTGGCCACCGGCGTGCCACCGGGCAGCCGGCCGGAACCTCTGGCGTCGTTGTTCTAAGCTGGACTTACGACAGTGCTGACCCCGATCGCGAAGCGGTCAGCCACCGCGGACGACGTAGCTGAATAGGGGAGAGTCGAAGGTGCCGAATGATCTCGCCAGGCGACTGGAACCGATCGTGGCTGACGCCGTCAGCGGTGTGGGGTTCGAACTGGATGCGCTTGACGTTCAGCAAGCGGCGCGGCGTAAGGTAGTCAAGGTTGTCGTCGACTCGGACGACGGTGTCGGTCTCGACGAGGTCGCCGACATCAGTCGCGCCGTCTCGGCTCGCCTCGACGAGCACGACCACCTGTTGGCTGGTTCGTACACCCTCGAGGTGACCTCGCCGGGGTTGGACCGGCCGCTCACGGCTCAGCGGCACTGGCGTCGTGCCAGGTACCGGCGTGTCCGGGTGGCCCCTAACCAGGGGCAGGAGTTCACCGGACGGGTCGGTCACGCCGGCGAGCACGCGGCGCGGCTGCTTGTCGGTTCGCAGATTCGGGACGTGCGTTACGCGGACGTGGCTCATGCGACGATCGAGGTCGAGTTCAAGCAACCGCCGAGCGAGGACCTCAAGCGGCTCGACGACGACGCCGCGGAGATCGGCAACGCCGCCGATGCCCTGCCGACCGGCTCGGCGGGTACCAGTGGTGGCCGGCCCCGGAAGAACCGAACACAGTCGAAGGAGGAGCCGAGGTGAACGTCGACATCGCGGCGTTGCGCGCGATCGAACGAGACAAGGACATCCCCTTCGAAGCAGTCCTGTCGGCCATCGAGTCCGCCCTGCTGACCGCTTACCGGCACACCGAGGGGCATCAGCGGCACGCGAAGATCGACATCGATCGCAAGACGGGCATCGTGCGCGTCATCGCGTACTCGCTCGACGAGCACGGTGAGGTCGCCGAGGAGTGGGACGACACTCCCGAGGGGTTCGGGCGGATCGCGGCGACGACGGCGCGCCAGGTGATCCTGCAACGGCTGCGCGACGCCGAACACGAACGGTCCTACGGCGAGTTCTCCGCCAAGGAGGGCGAGATCATCGCCGGGGTGGTGCAGCGGGACGCCCGGGCCAACGCGCGGGGCACGGTCGTGGTGGCGTTCGGCGACACCGAGGGTGTGATCCCGCCTGCCGAGCAGGTGCCCGGGGAGAACTACGAGCACGGGAGCCGGATCAAGGCGTACGTGATCGGTGTGTCGCGCGGTGCGCGTGGACCGCAGATCACGTTGTCGCGGACCCACCCGAACCTGGTCCGCAAGCTGTTCGCGCTGGAGGCGCCCGAGATCTCGGACGGCACTGTGGAGATTACTTCGGTGGCACGTGAGGCGGGTCACAGGTCGAAGATCGCGGTGCACTCGACGGTGCAGGGCGTGAACTCCAAGGGCGCCTGCATCGGCCCGATGGGCGCCCGGGTTCGCAACGTGATGAGCGAGCTCGGTGGGGAGAAGATCGACATCATCGATCACGCGGACGACCCTGCCGCATTCGTCGGCAACGCGCTGTCCCCGGCCAAGGTGGTCTCGGTGCGCGTGATCGATGAGCGGGTCAAGACCGCGCGGGTCATCGTGCCCGATTTCCAGCTCTCCTTGGCCATCGGCAAGGAGGGGCAGAACGCCCGGCTGGCGGCCCGGCTGACCGGGTGGCGCATCGATATCCGCAGCGATGCCGACACCAGTAGCGGCCATGTGATCCCCGCCGACGCCAAGCCTGGCGAACAACCTCAGCAGACAGTGATAACCGGTTCGTCCGAGTAACGGGACAGACGATAGACTCGAGGTGGTGCAACGCTCTACCGCGGATCGCGCGCGCTCGAAAGGGACCGCTGGCCCCGTTCGTATGTGCGTCGGATGCCGGGGGCGGGCGTTGGTCGGCGAGTTGCTGCGAGTTGTCGCGGTAGACGGGCGCCTCGTCGTCGACGAACGGCGGCGACGCCCGGGTCGGGGTGCGTGGTTGCACGCCGATCCCGGATGCCTGGAGTCCGCGACGCGGCGGCGAGCGTTCCCCAGGGCATTACGGGTTCCTGGGCCGCTCGACGGCGAGGCCGTCGGAGAGTACCTCCGGGGCCGCCTCGCGAGCGCGCCGTACCACAGCAGTGGCGCGGGATCCCCCGCGTCGTGCCGGGAAGAGAGAAAGCAGGTCGACCCGTCATGAGTCAGCCGTGAAGCTGAAGCCATGAACGCGCGACAATAGGACGAGGTCTGCGGGGCTAGCCGCCGACCTCACCGGACGAGGAGAGTAGTGGCAGGCAAGGCCCGCGTGCACGAGCTCGCGAAAGAGCTCGGCGTCACGAGTAAGGAAGTACTCGCCAAGCTGAAAGACCAGGGCGAGTTCGTAAAGTCGGCGTCGTCGACAGTGGAGGCACCGGTCGCCAGGCGGCTGCGTGAAGCCTTCCCGGAAGCCGACACCAAACAGAGCGCCCCGGGCAAGCCGGGGCCGAGGTCGGGGCAGAAGTCGGCCCGGGAGAAGGCGCAGCAGTCGGAGGCGGTACCGGTGGCGGACAAGCCCTCGGTGACCGAGGACGACCAGGCGAAGCCGGGCCCCCCGGCCCCGGCGGCCGAGCAGGCGCAACCCGAGCAGGAGAAGCCGAAGGCTGAGCCGCAGAAGCCGAAGGCCGAACCGGAGACACCACCGGCGGAGCCGGAGAAGCCTGCGGCCAGGAACGCGCCCAAGCCCGGACCTCCGGGTGGGGCCAAGGAGGACCAGGACGGCGGGGGAGTGGTCCCGCCCAAGCCGCAGGGACCGAAGTCCGGCGGGCCGAAGCCCGGTCCGCGGCAGCCCCGTGTGGGCAACAACCCGTTCGGGGTCGGTGCCGGTTCCCCGCAGCAGCGCCCGTCCGGCGGCCAGGGTGGCGAGCGCTCCGGCGGTCGTGGTGGCGACCGAGGCGGCCGCTCCGGTACCGAGCAGCCGGCTGCGCAGCAGGGTGAGGCCCCGGCAGGCGACAAGCCGTCGCCGGGCAACATGCCGCCCCGGCCGAACCCGGGCATGATGCCGACCAAGCCCGCCAAGTCTGCCGGTGGCCCCGGTGGCGGTCGCGGCGGTGGCCGAGGTGGTCCCGGTGGCGGACCCGGCGGTGGCCGCGGGGGCGGCGGCACCGGAACCCGGGGCGGTCCCGGCGCGGGCACCGGTGCAGGCGGTGGACGCGGCGGCGGTCGCGGTGGACCACCGCCCGGCCGCGGTGGCCCTGGTGGCGGTCCCGGTGGCGGTGCAGGCGGCGGCCCCGGTGGCGGTGCAGGCGGCGGCCCCGGTGGCGGCTCCGGTGGCGGTCGCGGTGGCCCGCCTGCGGGTGGCGGCCCGCGTCCGGGTGCGCCGGGGCGCGGTCGCGGCGGTACCGCGGGCGCGTTCGGCAAGCCGGGCGGACCCGCCCGCAAGGGCCGCAAGTCGAAGCGGCAGAAGCGCCAGGAGTACATGGAGAACATGCAGGCGCCGAGCGTGGGTGGCGTGCGCCTGCCGAAAGGCAGCGGCGAGACCATCCGGCTGCCGCGCGGCGCTTCGCTGACCGAGTTCGCCGAGAAGATCAACGCCAACCCGGCGTCGCTGGTGCAGGTGTTGTTCCACCTCGGGGAGATGGTGACCGCGACCCAGTCGGTATCCGACGAGGTCATGGAGCTGCTCGGCACGGAGATGAACTACAGCGTCCAGGTCGTCAGCCCCGAGGAGGAGGACCGCGAGCTACTCGAGTCCTTCGACATCTCCTTCGGCCAGAACGCCGGCAGCGAGCAGGACCTGGAGTACCGGCCGCCGGTCGTCACGGTGATGGGACACGTCGATCACGGTAAGACCAAACTGCTGGACACGATCCGTTCGTCCACCGTGGCCGAGGGTGAGGCAGGCGGCATCACCCAGCACATCGGCGCCTATCAGGTTCCCACCGAGCTCGAGGGCGTCTCCCGGTTGATCACCTTCATCGACACCCCCGGGCACGAGGCGTTCACCGCGATGCGTGCGCGCGGTGCGGGCTCCACGGACATCGCCGTGATCGTGGTGGCCGCCGATGACGGCGTGATGCCGCAGACGGTGGAGGCGATCAACCACGCACAGGCCGCGAAGGCCCCGATCGTGGTCGCGATCAACAAGATCGACATGGAGGGTGCCAACCCGGACAAGATCCGCCAGCAGCTCACCGAGTACGGGCTGGTCGCCGAGGAGTACGGCGGCGAGACCATGTTCGTGGAGATCTCGGCCAAGCAGGGCAAGAACCTCGACGGCCTGCTCGAAGCCATCCTGCTGACCGCGGACGCGGCGTTGGACCTGCGTGCCAACCCGGACATGCGCGCCCAGGGCGTGGCGATCGAGGCGCACCTCGATCGGGGCAGGGGACCGGTGTCGACGGTGCTCGTGCAGCGCGGAACCCTGCGCGTGGGCGACTCGGTCGTCGCAGGCGATGCCTACGGCCGTGTCCGGCGGATGGTCGACGAGCACAACGAGGACGTCAAGGAAGCCTTGCCGTCCCGCCCGGTGCAGGTCATCGGGTTCACCTCGGTGCCGGGAGCGGGAGACACGTTCCTCGTGGTCGAGGAGGACCGCACGGCACGGCAGATCGCCGAGCGTCGCCAGGCCCGTGCGCGCAACGCGGCCAACGCCGCGCAGCGTAAGCGGATCAGCCTGGAGGACCTCGACTCGGCCCTCAAGGAGACCCGCCAGCTCAACCTGATCATCAAGGGTGACAACTCGGGTACCGTCGAGGCGCTGGAGAGCTCGCTGACCAAGCTGGACGTCGGGGACGACGTCGAGCTGCGCATCATCCACCGTGGCGTCGGCGCGATCACCGAGGGCGACATCAACCTGGCGATCGCGGACAACGTGATCGTGATGGGCTTCAACGTGCGAGCGGAAGGCAAGGCGACCGAGATCGCCAACCGCGAGGGCGTCGATGTGCGCTACTACACGGTGATCTACCAGGCGATCGAGGAGATCGAGAACGCCCTCAAGGGCATGCTCAAGCCGGTGTACGAGGAGGTCTCGCTCGGCAGGGCAGAGGTCCGTGAGGTCTTCAAGTCCTCCAAGGTCGGCACCATCGCCGGTTGCCGGGTCGCATCGGGTCAGATCCGGCGTAACGCCAAGGCGCGGTTGCTCCGCGACAACGTGGTGATCGCGGAAGACCTGCCGATCTCCTCGCTGAAGCGGTTCAAGGACGATGTGGTCGAGGTTCGCGACGGCTTCGAGTGTGGTCTCACGCTCGGTAAGTACAGCGACATCAAGGTCGACGACGTCGTCGAGACCTACGAGTACCGCGAGAAGCCGCGGGAGTAGCGTCACGACCCGGCGGTGCCGGACGGCTCGGTGCGCACCGAGCGCGTAGCCGGTGCCGCCGGGCGCGGCGCGGTCAGGGACTCCGGTGGGCCCATGTACATAGGCGCGCTCGAGCTCGACCTGCTGCTGGGTGACGTCCACTCACTGAAGCAGAAGCGGTCTGCCGTACGGTCGGTGATCGCCGAGTTGCGACGGCGGTTCGAGGTGGCCGTGGCCGAGAGCGGGCACCTCGACCTGCACAGGAGAGCCATGCTCGGGGTCGCCGCTGTCGCGGCCGACGCCAGGCGTGTCCAGGACCTGCTCGATGCCTGCGAGCGGCATGTCGCCGGGCTGCCCGAGTTCGAGCTGCTGTCTGCGCGCAGGCGGTGGCTCGGCCCGAACGACGAGTGACGAAGTGAATGGGTTGGTGCACGATCGTGGTCGCGCACCGTCGCGATGAGATCTGGAGAGGGCGATGACGGACAACGCTCGAGCCCGGCGGTTGGCCAAGCGTATCGGGCGGATCGTGGCCGCTGCCATCGAGCACGAGATCAAGGATCCGCGGCTCGGCAACGTCACCATCACGGATACCAAGCTCACCGGTGATCTGCGCGATGCAACCCTGTACTACACCGTACTCGGGGAGAACCTGGATGCCGATCCGGACTTCGCGGGCGCGGAGGCCGCGCTCGAGTCGGCGCGAGGGGTCCTGCGCAGCAAGGTGGGCGAGCAGATCGGGGTGCGGTTCACGCCGACGTTGACGTTCGTCGCGGACAGCATCCCCGCGGATGCGCGCCGCATCGACGAGTTGCTCGCGCAGGCAAAGGAGGCCGATGCCGAGGTCGCGCGCCGGGCGACGGGTGCGGAGCCCGCGGGCGACCCCGATCCGTACCGGCTCGACCCCGCCGAGGACGAGACCGCCGAGGACGAGACCGCCGAGGTCGACGCGACCGACGAGGCGGAGGAGCCGCGCTGAATGACGCTTTCACTCCATTTGGTGAACTGAAAGCGTCATTCAGCCTTCCACGGGGAGTGAAAGCGTCATTCAGCCCGTGGTCCGGTGGCTGGGCAGGGTAGCGACGACGAGGTCCCGGACGATGGCCTGATCGACACGGTGACGGAACTGGTCGAAGGGCCGACCGTCGTGCACCGTCAGCCCCGCGGAGCGCAGCATGCCGACCAGTTCCTCCCTGGGCAGCACCCTGGTGTTCCAGGAGATCCCGATGGCCCCGCCCGGCCGCAACAGCCGCATCCAGGTCGGTAGCGCCGCTGCCAGGAGGTCCCGCGGGCTACGGCTGGGCGCGGACGTGCCCTGCTGGCGGCTGCCGTGCTGCACGCCGTACGGGGCATCGGTCACGATCATGTCGAACGACCGGGACGGGAACACCCGGTCCAGCGCCAGCGTGTCGACGCCGCGGAAGCTCACCGAGCGCGTGTCGCCTGCCTTGTACTCCTCCTTGGTCGGCGCGTAGGTGATGTCCAACCACCGACCGAGGCGGGTCTTGTCCTTGCGGAGCTGGCCCGAGTCGGCCGCGTGCTTCACGCGCTTGTTCTTCAGCCACGTCTTGATGAACAGCTCGTAGGCGTCGAAGTCCTTACCGTCTACCTCGGCGCCCGCCGCGTCGAAGCCGTACATCATGGCCTGGTTGAGCGTGGTGCCCCGCCCGCACAGCGGGTCGAGCACGCGCAGCGTCGAGGTCAACATCGTGGCGGGCCGCTCCAGCGCCATGCACGTCATGTTGACCAGGAGCTTGGTGAACAGCTCGTTGGTCTTGCCCGCGTACTTCTGGATGCTCAGCAGGTCGGAGTCGAACCGGTCCAGCGGCGCCAGTGGTACGGGGCGCAGCAGGGGAGCACCCCCCGCGCCCCGGCCTGTCGTGTCAGCGGCCGTGTCAGCGGCCGTGTCCGGGGCCGTCTCCGGGATCTTCTCCGGGGTCGGTCCTGCCTCGGACCCCGTGCCGAGCACCTCGAACAGGGCGTAGACCGTGGACAGGTTCGACAGCATCGCGATGTCGCTGCCGCTCAACGGCTCGGGTGTGCGGAACGTGACGTAGTCCACCCCGGCGATCCGCCTCTCGGCGACCTCGTCGATGCTCGCGTCCAGCCCGCGTGCCCCGAGCACGGCGAGCTCGCCGCGCAGCAGGCGCGGGGACGTGTCGGCGTAGACCCGGTTCGCGGCGGGTAACAGCAGGATCGCGTAGTCGGTCATGCACACCTTCGTCTCGGACGGCTGGTCATCAGCCACGCTGTGGGCAGCGTCCGGCCCAAGCGATCGGTCCCGGCGATCGTATCGGGGCAGGCGGCGGCCGGTCCGCGCGCGTGCCCGCGGCGCACGATGTGGTCAAGCGCACGTGCGGATCGGGAAGGATCGGCGGGTCCAGGACGCTGACCCCTTCTGGGACGCCGGTACAACTCCCCGGCGCGGTCCCTGCCGGGTTGGTCGCGAGCCGCCGGACGATGCCGGGTGAGCCGCGTGTGGTGAACAGCCCGATATACGGATATGGTCCAGCTCGCGATGCGGAAGGGTGTGGGAACGGCATGGCGTCACCCGGAGTGCCGACCACGCCCGCGAGCGGGCGCTCCTGGCTCGTATGGGGCAGCGCGGCCATGGTGTACGTCCTGGCCGTGTTCCATCGTTCCTCGTTCGGCGTAGCCGGGCTCGAGGCTGCGGAGCGGTTCGACATCGGCCCGACCGCACTCGGCGTGTTCACCGTCCTGCAGCTCGGCGTGTACGCCACCATGCAGGTGCCGACCGGTGTGCTCGTCGACCGGTTCGGTCCGCGCCGGGTACTCACCGCCGCAGCGCTGTTCCTCGGAACCGGGCAGATCCTCGTCGCGGTCGCGGACACCTACCTGCTCGCGTTGCTCGCGCGGGGAGTGCTCGGGTTCGGGGACGCTCTGACCTTCGTGTCGGTGTTGCGGCTGACGGCGAGTCACTTCCCCGCCAGGCAGTACACGCTGGTGGCCGCGTTGACGGGCGCGCTGGGGTTCCTCGGCAACCTCGTAGCCACCGTGCCACTGGCCTTGCTGCTGACCGGTCCGGGATGGATGGTGACGTTCCTGTCGGTGGGTGCGCTCACTCTCGCCTACGCGGCGGTGGTGCTGTGGCGCGTGGTCGACACCCGGCCGGAGGTCGCCGCGCAGCCGGTGCGGGAACCCGTCTCGGTGCGCGCGATCGGCAGGCAGATCGCGGGAGCGTGGCGCGTGCCGGGTACCCGGTTGGGTTTCTGGACGCATTTCTCCACGATGTTCGCCCCGAACGTCCTCGTGCTGTTGTGGGGTGTGCCGTACCTGGTGCGTGCCCAAGGGCTGAGCCCGACCGCCGCGAGCAGCATGGTCATGATCCTGGTGCTCGGCGCGATGCTGGGCGGGCCCGCCGTGGGTGCCTTCATCGGCCGCAGGCCGGAGCTGCGTATGGTGCTGGTCGTCGGGTACCTGGCCGGGGCAGGTGCCGCCTGGGCCGTGCTGCTCTCCTGGCCGGGAACGGTCCCGCACGCTGTCGTGGCGGTGTGCTTCGGCTTCCTCTCGCTCGGCGGCCCCGCCTCGATGATCGGTTTCGCGCTGGCACGCGACTACAACCCGATGGGCCGGGTAGGCACGGCGACGGGCGTGGTGAACATGGGAGGGTTCCTGGCAACCACGATCGCCGCGCTGGCCATCGGCCTGTTGCTGGAGTGGACGGGCGGCAGCTTCCGCGCGGCGTTCCTCGCTGTCGTGGCCATGCTCGCGGTGTCGACGTTCCGGATGTGGGTGTGGCTGGTCCGGGCCCGTGCCGCGGTGCTCGCCGCGCAGGCGCGCGGCGACGCGGTCCCCGTGCGCCTGCGCAGGCGATCCTGGGACAGTCGGCCGGCTCCGGGGACGTGACGCCGGCAGGGTCCGGTCCCTCGCGAGCCCGGTCGTGGGTGCCCGGCCCCCGCATCCGCGGGGCCCGGTGCGCGGGTACGGTTCTGGCGATGCACCGTCACCCTCGACCCGGCGCGGAGCCCGGGCTGCTCGTCGTCGACAAACCCGCGGGCATGACCTCGCACGACGTCGTCGCGCGTACCCGGAAGATCATGGGAACCCGCAAGGTCGGTCACGCGGGCACTCTGGACCCGATGGCGACCGGCGTGCTCGTCGTGGGCATCGAGCGGGCAACGAAGTTGCTCGGGCACCTGTCGCTGGACCGTAAGTCGTACCTGGCAACCATCGCGCTCGGGGCCAGCACCAGCACCGACGATGCCGAGGGCGATGTGCTCACCGCTGCGGAGCCGGGCGATCTCGGGGCCGTGACCGCAGGCGCCATCGACACGGTCATCACGGAGCTGACCGGCCCGATCGAGCAGGTGCCCAGCGCGGTCAGCGCGGTCAAGGTCGACGGTGTCCGGGCGTACGAGCGGGTCCGCGCGGGCGAGCAGGTGGAGCTGGACCCGCGTCCCGTCACGGTGCACCGGTTCGATCGGCTCGCGCTGCGGGGCACCTCCGAGACCCGTTCCGGGCGCGTCGAGCTGGACGTGCTCGTGGACTGCTCGTCGGGTACGTACGTCCGCGCGCTCGCCCGTGACCTGGGCGCCGCGCTCGGTGTCGGGGGCCACCTCGCGGCGCTGCGGCGCACCACGGTCGGGCCGTTCGGCCTGGCCAAGGCCCGCTCGCTCGACGAGCTCTCCGAGCACCCCACGCTCTCGCTGGACCTCGACGAGGCGGTCGCCACCGCGTTTACCACCGTCGAGGTGGGGGCGTCCACCGCACGGGCGGTGCGGCACGGGCAACGCGTTCCCGCCACCGGTCGCGACGGGACGTACGCCTTCGTGGACGAGGACGGCCACGCCCTTGCACTGGCCACGGACGAGAGTCACCGCAGCAAGCTGCTCGTGGTGCTCGCTCCGGCGTCGTGACGCTCGCGTTCCCGGCGGCCGGGCAGATCCCCGGCGACCTGACCGGAGCTCGATGTGTCACAGCGATGTGTCACAGCGCAGCCGAACCGGCTCACGTGCGGTAACCGGTCACCGATACGCTCGTGGTCGTGCAGCGTTGGCGTGGACTCGAGGACCTTCCCGGCAACTGGGGTCGCTGTGTTGTCACCATCGGCGTATTCGACGGGGTGCATCGCGGCCACCAGGAACTGATCCGGCGCACCGTGGAGGTCGCGCGGGAGCGCGGGTTGCCGAGCGTGGTGCTGACGTTCGACCCGCACCCGTCGGAGGTGTTGCGGCCCGGCAGCCATCCCGCTCAGCTGACCACGTTGCGACGCAAGGCGGAGCTCATCGAGGAGCTCGGCGTGGATGTGCTGTGCGTGCTGCCGTTCACCCTGGAACTGTCCCGGCTGACCGCACACGAGTTCGTGCACGAGATCCTTGTGGACCGGTTGCACGCTGCCGTGGTGCTTGTGGGGGAGAACTTCACGTTCGGGGCCAAGGCCGCGGGCGACATCGAGCTGCTCAGGCAGCTTGGCCGGCGGTTCGGGTACGTGGCCTACGGGGCCGAGCTGCAGGGGGCCTCGGTGCGGGGCGGCAGTGCCGCCGGTGAGCTGCTCCAGGGCGAGATCACGTACTCGTCGACGTACGTGCGCTCGTGTATCGACGCGGGCGACGTCGCGGCCGCGGCGGCGGCGCTGGGTCGCTGGCACCGGGTGGAGGGCATCGTGGTCCGTGGTGACGGGCGGGGCCGCGAGCTGGGCTATCCCACTGCCAACCTGTCCACCCATGCGTACGCCGCCGTCCCCGCGGACGGCGTGTACAGCTGCTGGTTCCACTGCGTGTCGCAGCCGGGACAGCCGCTCGCCGCGGCGGTCTCGGTCGGCACCAACCCGACCTTCTCCGGCCGGGAACGCAGCGTGGAGGCCTTCGTGCTCGGGGTGACGGAGGACTTCTACGGGCAGCACGTCGCACTCGACTTCGTCTCCCGGCTGCGCGACATGGTGCGGTTCGACTCGCTGCCGGAGCTGGTGCGGCAGATCGACGTCGATGTCGAGCAGACCCGTGAGGCACTCGGGGTCGACTGAGACGACGGTTACGCGATGGGGGTATGTATGCGGGTGGATTCGCCGGTTCGGCTCCCGTGCGGGCGAACGCCTGGCACGATGCCATACGGCGGCACATGTGGACGTGGGGCCGCGACCTCGGCAGGCACGGCGCGGTACGTCGTGCGGTACGGGTCGGCGGGTCGTGTAACGCCCGCACCAGGTGTGTGGTGACGGATAAAGCGGAGAGGCCACGGTGGAGGCATCCAACATCATCCAGAAGAACATCGAGCTGCAGCGCCAGTGGTACGGCGAGCCGCTGGGGGACCGGGTGCGGCGGCTGGTTGTCGCGTTCGATGTCTCGCAGTCCCACCTCGCCGATGTCCTCGGGATCAGCGCACCCATGCTCAGCCAGGTCATGAGCGGTCGCCGCGCGAAGATCGGCAACCCGGCCGTGCTGGCGCGGTTGATCATGCTGGAGCGCAAGATCCTGACCCCCGAGGTGGCCTCCGGGGTACGCGAGGCGATGATCGAGGCGATGGAGGAGGTGCGGGTCTCCAACCCCAGCGTGGGACGTGACGACCTACCGGTGCAGCGGGGTCTCGAGGAGTCGACGTTGCTCGCGGTACTGCGCGACATCACCGATGGTGAGGACCTCGTCGAGGCCGCCGAGATGTTGGGTGAGGAGTTCCCCGCGGTAGCCGATATCCTGCGTAGGGCCGCGACGAGCGTGTGAACCATGCGCCTGTTCGCCGCCTTCGTGCCACCACGGCCGGTCACCGAGTCCCTGGCGCTCGAGCTGGCCAGGCACCGCCCGGGCGCTCGCGGGGACCGGGGTGGCCTGCGGTGGGTGGATCCGGCGCTGTGGCACGTCACGGTCGCGTTCTACGGCCGGGACGATCCGGACCGGCGTACCGAGTGGCTGCGCGACAGGCTCGCCGGGTACGCCGCACCACGGCTGCGGCTGGAGGGGGCAGGCACGTTCCCCGGTGTGCTGTGGACCGGGGTGACCGGTGACAGCGAGCGGTTGCGTTCGGTCGCCGTGCGTGCCGGAACCGGCGAGCGCAACCGCCGGTACCACGCGCACCTCACGCTGGCGAGGTGGAAGGGGGCGGCCGCTGCCGCGCACGCCGAGGGGTGGCGCCGCCTGCTGGCCGGGTACCACGGACCCGGTTGGCTCGCCGGTGAGCTCGTGCTGATGCGCAGTGACCGGGGGCCGGACGGTCCGCGGTACACGGTGCTGGAACGGTTCGCGCTGGCGGGAACGTGAGCCGTCGCTTGCGCGGCCCTCGCCCGGCCACGCGCCGTGACGCCGTCGCCGGCGTACCTGCTACCCTGGACATTCGGGTCATGCTGTAGTCCGTGACGGCGTGACCGGCGGCGATCTGGACGGGGTCCGCGGCGCGTGTGCCCGCGGGTGCACTCGGCGGGTCGCCGGAGGCGAAGCCAGGTCCGCGGTGCGCCGCGGACGCACGGTACGTAACGAGCAAGGAGTATACGAGTGGCGCTGTCCACCCAGAAGAAGAAGGACGTCCTGGCCGAGTACGGGTTGCACGACTCGGACACGGGTTCTCCCGAAGCTCAGGTCGCTCTGCTGACGACCCGCATCGTCGGCCTCACCGAGCACCTCAAGGAGCACAAGCACGACCATCACTCTCGACGGGGTCTCCTGCTGCTGGTCGGCCGTCGCCGTCGGCTGCTGGACTACCTCAAGAAGGTGGATATCGCACGGTACCGGACGCTGATCCAGCGTCTCGGCCTTCGGCGATGAGATAGTGGTGCGGGGGAGCCGGTCCGCGCGGCGCCCGACGGGACCGGACGGGGACAGCTCCCCCGCGCGCCACTGGTAACTAACACACAGAGCAGGGCTGGAACGCGCGAGAGAGCGCATTCGCCGGTCCTCGGTAGTGGTTTCCGGGAATGTGAGCCTGGTCGACGAGCACAGACGAGAACAGTCGAGCAGAGACCGGCAGAGACCGGCGCAGACCAGCCCCGGAGACTTCGATCGATGGCCGGCTTCGTCTCTCGGGCGCGACCCCACCAGGGAGGTGGGGTATCAGCGCTGCTCGTCGTTGACGAGGAGATACGCATACATGACTGAATCCGTTGTACACGAGACGGAAGCCGTCATCGACAACGGGAAGTTCGGCACCCGAACCGTCCGTTTCGAGACGGGACGGATGGCCAAGCTGGCAGCAGGCTCGGTCGTCGCCTACCTGGACGACGAGACCATGCTGCTGTCCGCCACGACGGCGTCCAAGCAGCCGAAGGAACAACTGGACTTCTTCCCGCTGACGGTGGACGTCGAGGAGCGGATGTACTCGGTCGGGCGGATCCCGGGCGCGTTCTTCCGCAGGGAGGGCCGCCCGTCCACCGACGCCATCCTGACGTGCCGGCTGATCGACAGGCCGCTGCGCCCGTCGTTCGCCGACGGCCTGCGCAACGAGGTCCAGGTCGTGATCACGGTGCAGAGCCTGCATCCCGGCGACCCCTACGACGTGCTGGCCATCAATGCCGCGTCCGCATCCACCCAGCTCGGCGGGCTGCCGTTCTCCGGCCCCGTCGGCGGCGTGCGGGTCGCGTTGATCGACGGCCAGTGGGTGGCCTTCCCGACATGGGAGCAGCTCGAGAGGGCGACCTTCAACATGGTCGTCGCCGGGCGCATCGTCGAGGACGACGTCGCGATCATGATGGTGGAGGCCGAGGGCACCGAGAACACCCTCGACCTGATCGCCGAAGGCGCTACCGGCCCCGACGAGCACACCGTCGCCGCCGGCCTGACGGCAGCCAAGCCGTTCATCCGGTCGCTGTGTGAGGCACAGCAGCGGCTGGCCGACGCCGCGGCCGAGACGGCCGAGACCGACGAGTACCCGCTGTTTCCCTCCTACCAGCCCGACATCTACGAGGCGGTCGCCGCGCTGGCGACCGACGAGCTGGACAGCGCGCTGGCCACCGAGGGCAAGCAGGCCAGGGACGAGCGCACCGAGGCCATCAAGGCCGACGTGCTCGCCAAGGTCGGCGTCGGTGAGGGTGAGGCCTTCGAGGGCCGCGACAAGGAGGCAGGCGAGGCCTTCCGCGGGCTGACCAAGCACCTCATCCGCCAGCGCATCCTGCGTGACCAGGTACGGATCGACGGCCGCGGACTCACCGACATCCGTTCGCTTTCCGCCGAGGTCGGCGTTGTGCCGCGCGCGCACGGTTCGGCGCTGTTCGAGCGGGGGGAGACCCAGATCCTGGGGATCACCACGCTGAACATGCTCCGCTTGGAGCAGTCCCTGGACACGCTGTCGCCGGACACGAGCAAGCGGTACATGCACCACTACAACATGCCTCCCTTCTCCACCGGGGAGACCGGCCGGGTCGGTACTCCCAAGCGCAGGGAGATCGGGCACGGCATGCTCGCCGAGCGGGCGCTGGTGCCGGTGCTGCCCAAGCGTGACGAGTTCCCCTACGCGATCCGCCAGGTGTCCGAGGCATTGGGCTCCAACGGCTCCACGTCGATGGGCTCGGTGTGTGCCTCGACGATGGGCCTGCTCAACGCGGGCGTTCCCCTCAAGGCGCCGGTCGCGGGTATCGCGATGGGCCTGGTCAGCGACGAGGTCGTCAACGACGCGGGCAAGTCCGAACGCCGCTACGTCGCGCTGACCGACATTCTCGGTGCCGAGGACGCCTTCGGTGACATGGACTTCAAGGTCGCCGGCACCAAGGACGTGATCACGGCGCTGCAGCTGGACACCAAGCTCGACGGGATCCCCTCGGACGTGCTGGTCTCCGCGCTGAACCAGGCCAAGGACGCCCGGCTGACGATCCTGGATGTCGTCACAGAGGCGATCGCCGAGCCCGACGAGATGAGCCCGCACGCCCCGCGCGTGTCCCAGGTGACCGTTCCCGTCGACAAGATCGGTGAGGTCATCGGCCCGAAGGGCAAGATGATCAATACCATCACCGAGGAGACCGGCGCCGAGATCTCGATCGAGGACGACGGCACGATCTATGTCGGTGCCACGGACGGCCCGTCGGCCGAGGCGGCGATCAACAAGATCAACGAGATCGCGAACCCGCAGCTGCCCAAGGTCGGTGAGCGGTTCCTCGGCACCGTGGTCAAGACCGCGGCGTTCGGTGCGTTCGTCTCGCTGGTTCCCGGCAGGGACGGCCTGGTGCACATCTCGAAGCTGGGTAACGGCAAGCGCATCGACAAGGTCGAGGACGTGGTGAACGTCGGTGACAAGATCCGGGTGGAGATCGCCGACATCGACCAGCGCGGCAAGATCAGCCTGGTGGTCGTGAACGAAGAGGACGAGGCCGAGAGCTCCGGCTAGTCCGGAACACGCGCTGTCCCGGTTCGGTCCCCCGGTCGTTCCCGATGACCGGGGGACCGAACCGCGCGGCTGCCGTGGTCGGTGCGTACGCTCGTCGCGACGGTCTGTCCGATGAGCTGTGCGAGGTGATGAGGCAACCATGATTCGAGTGGGTGTGCTGGGGGCCAACGGGCGTATGGGCGCCACGGTGTGCGAGGCCGTGGACGGCGCCGAGGACATGGAGCTGGTCGCCACCGTGGACGAGTCCGACTCGCTGTCCACGCTCGCCGAGCGCGAGGCCGAGGTGGCTGTGGACTTCACCCACCCGGACGCTGTCATGGACAACCTGCGGTACTGCGTAGAGGCGGGCATCCACGCCGTGGTGGGGACCAGCGGGTTCGACGAGGAGCGGCTCGGTACGGTTTCCGGCTGGGCGCACGAGTCCGGCGTCGGGGTGCTCGTCGCACCGAACTTCGCGCTGGGCGCGGTGCTGACGATGCGGTTCGCCGAGCTCGCGGCCCGCTACTTCGAGACGGCGGAAGTCATCGAGCTGCACCACAACAGGAAGGTGGACGCGCCGTCGGGGACGGCTGCGCACACCGCGCGGCTGATCGGGCAGGCCCGCACCGAGGCAGGCCTCGGTGCCAACCCGGACGCGACGACCTCGGCGATGCCGGGTGCTCGTGGCGCCGACGTGGCCGAGGTCCCTGTGCACTCCGTCCGCCTGGCGGGGCTCGTCGCTCACCAGGAGGTGCTGTTCGGTTCCGCGGGGGAGACGCTCACGATCCGGCACGACTCGATGGACCGCTCCTCGTTCATGCCGGGCGTGCTGCTGGGAGTGCGGCAGGTAGGTACGCGTCCGGGACTGACGGTCGGTCTCGACAAGCTCATGGACATCTGAGGGCGCAGCGGGTGCGGAACACGAACCTGCTCATGGCCGCGGTGCTCACCGCGGCCATGGGGCTCTACATCGTCCTGCTCGCCGGTCGCGCCGTGGAGTTGCTGCGCACCGGTGAGACAGCGGCGGTGCTGCTCGGCGTGGGGGTCGCGCTGCTGCCCCTGCTCGGCATCTGGGTCGTGGTCGGCACGTGGCGCTCCGGGCTGCGGATCCAGCGGCTGGCGCGCACGCTGCGGGCCGAAGGTGCGTTGCCCGATACCTCCGGGTTGCCACGCAGGCCGAGCGGGCGGGTGGACCGCGATGCCGCGGACGGGTGGTTCCAGCAACGGCGGGCCGAGCTGGAGTCCGACCCGCAGGACTGGCGCCGGTGGTACCGCCTCGCCTACGCCTACGACGTCGCAGGCGACCGCCGGAGAGCCAGGGAGACGATGCGCCGCGCGATCGAGCTGGAGGAACGCTCCCAGTAGGGCCCCCGGGAAGGGCCCCCGGGAAGGGACCCCGGGAAGGGACCCCGGAAGCGGTCACCGGGGTGATCAGTGCCCGGGAGTCGCCCGTACCGCTCAGGACACCCGCAGGTCGAGTGTTCCGGTGAGGCGCATCTCCCGTACCGTGCGTTCCCCGGTGTCCAATGTGCGCACCATCCCGTCCGGGTTCCACTTGATGCTGCGGAAGAAGCTCAGCGTGGCCGAGTCGGACTCGGCTACCCAGGTGACGCCGCTGTCGGCACCCCGCGACCGCAGCGCACGCGCGGCAGCTGCGATCAGCCGCCCGCCGTGCCCGCGGCGCTGCCAGCGGGGTTCGACGAGTGTCGTGGCGATGAGTCCGAACTGCCCGGCGTCGTCCGGCAGCCGCCCTTCGGGGTCGGCGAGGTCCTCCTCCGGTGCCTGGCCGGACACCGCGAATCCCACGGTGAACGTGCCTTCGGTCGCGATGAACACATCGGTCTCCGGATATTCGATCGCCTCCCGCCAGTGCCCCTCGACCTCCTCGGACTCCAGGGATGCCAGCGCGGCCTCACCGACGATCTCGCCGTACGCGATGCGCCAGGTGTAGCGCTGTATCCGGGCGATCTCGCCTGCGTCGTCGGTGCGTGCCAGGTGAACGTCGGGACGGGCCATCCCCGCAACCTATCGCGCCCGGTGGTCCCGGTCGGATGTCGGCAGGCGATGGCACCATACCCGCCATGCGAACGATCTCCAGCGCCGCGGCGCGACGAGTCGCGCTGGCCGCGCAGGGTCTCGCGGATCGCAGGCCACGCGGCACGCCGACCCGCCGGAACCTGCGCTCCGTCCTGTCCCGCATCCAGCTGCTGCAGCTCGACTCGGTCAATGTCGCCGTACGCGCGCACTACGCGCCGCTGTTCGCGCGCCTCGGGCCGTACCCACCCGAGCTCGTCGACGACGCCGCGTGGTCGCACAGCGCTCGGAAGCCGCGCCTGCTCGTCGAGTACTGGGCTCACGAGGCGAGCCTGCTTCCCGTGCGGGACTGGCCGCTCCTGCGGTTCCGGATGCGCGATCTGCAACGCCGCTACCTCGATGACCCGGCCTCCGTCGCCAACAGCGCTCCGGGACTCGCCGAGGAGGTACGCGCGGCGGTGAAGGACCTCGGGCCGGTCGGGGCGGGCAGGTTGGAGCGCGAGCTCGGCGTGGACGGCTCCCGGTCGAAGGGCGGTTGGTGGAACCGTTCCGAGGTCAAGCGCGTGTGCGAGTGGCTGTTCGCGGTGGGGGAGCTCACCACGGCCACCCGGAGCGGCTTCGAACGCCGGTACGACCTGCCGGAGCGGGTGCTTCCGGACGAGGTGCTGAACGCGCCGGAGCCCGACCGGGAGGCGGCGGCGCGGGAGCTTGTCACCCGCGCCGCACGTGCCCACGGTATCGGAACCGAGCCCGACCTGCGGGACTACTACCGGCTCCGCCCGGGCATGAGCAAGACGGCAGTCGCCGAGCTCGTCGAGGAAGGCGTACTCGAACCGGTCACCGTGCGCGGGTGGCGGGAGCAGGCGTACCTGCACACGGAGGCTCGGGTGCCGCGAACGATCCCCGGGCGGGCATTGTTGTGCCCTTTCGACCCGCTGATCTGGAACAGGGAGCGCGCACAGCGCGTGTTCGGGTTTCACTACCGCATCGAGATCTACGTGCCCCGGCAGCGGCGGAGGTACGGCTACTACGTGTTCCCGTTCCTGCTGGACGGCAGGTTGGTCGCCAGGGTGGACCTCAAGGCCGACCGCGCGGCGGGGACGCTGCTGGTGCGGGGGGCGTTCGCGGAGGACGGCGTCGATCACGGGCGAGTGGCAGGCGAGCTGGCCGCGGAACTGGCGACCATGGCAGGCTGGCTCGGGCTCGAAGACGTGCGCGTGGATGATCGTGGTGACCTGGCACCTGCACTGCGCCGGTCCGGATGACCGGCCGGTCGCGCGGTCACCGTGCCGGTGCGGTGCCGACCGACGCGGATCCGGCACGGGCGCGTGCCCGGATCCGCAGGGCCACGCCCCCGGCGGGCTCGGTAGCCGAGACCTCCAGGTCGCTGGAGACGGTTCCGGTGCCCGACGAGAGATCCACCTCGGCGAGGCAGCCGTGCCGCACGCCGACCCGGATGTTCCCCGAGCCCGTGTGCAGCTCGACCTCACCGGAACCGGCGTCACCGACCGTGAGGTCGCCGCTCCCGCTGCGTAGCAGCGCGTCGCCGTCGAGGCGGTCGACACGCACCGCGCCGCTCCCGGTCGCGACGGTCGCCGGGGTGGTCAGGCTGGACGCCAGGACCGCCCCACTGCCGGTGCGGAGCTCGACCGGGCCGCCCGCCGACTCGAGAGTCACGTCGCCCGAGCCGGTCCGCACCGATCCGCCTTCGACGAGGTGGCCGAGCGACACGTCGCCGGAGCCCGTGACGATGTCCACGCCACCGAGCGTGCCGCTGACGGTCAGCGGCGCCGACCCACCGTGCAGCCGGAGCCGTGCGCCCGCGGGCGCGTACACCGTGACATCCAGCGGGATGTGCCGTAACGGCAGGTGACTCGAGGCTCGCACGACGACACGGTCGCCTGCCCTCTCGATCCGGGTCGCGGCGACCGCCTCGGCAGGCGAGCCGCGCAGCTCGTATCCCAGCTGCTCGCCGACCTGCTCACCGACCCAGTTCAGCATGCCTGCCATACCCCGCGCCCAGGGCGAATGTGCGCCCGGCTCATGCCGGACCTCGACGTCGACGCCTCGCGTGCCGCCGGTGGTCCCTTCGGTGCCCGCCTGGCCGCCGAGGACGAGCGTCACCCGGCCGGACTCGAGGCCGATGTCCAGATCGGGCGGAGCGCTCGGGTCCGCCGTACCGTCCAGCGGGATGCGCTCGTGCCGTGTCGTGTCGTCGCCGGCGGTGCCGTACGCGGACCGGTCGGCCATCGCCGTTACCCCTGTACCCAACCGTGCAGGTGGGAACCGGACGAGGGCGTCTCGTGCTCCTCCCGCGCCGCGGTGGCACGTCCGTGCCGCGCGGTACCCGCCTGCACGGCGCTCTGCACGGCTCGGGACACGTAGGTGTTCAGCGACACACCTTGCGCCGCGGCTGCCTCTTCCGCCTTGCCCTTGATCTGGTCGAGCAGGCGCAGCGTCATGCGGCTGATGTCGCCACCATCGCCGAGACCGGCAGCCCCCGCGGCCGGACCGCCGTGCGACGCGCCGTGCCCGCCGGTGCCTGCGCCGCGCTCGCCGTCGGTGGCGCCGGCGGTGTCAGTGGTGTAGGTGGGCGAGGTCACCACAACACGCACGTCCCGCCCGTCCAGCCGGACGTCGACGACGTGCTCGTCCAGCCGGGCGGTCACCTCCGCGGCGAGGTCGGACAGCGCGTTCATCAGCGCGAGCCGGACGGACGGTTCGAGTGCGCCCGCCAGCGTCGCCGCTACCCGGCGGGTGTGGTCGTCGCCTGCCGCGGCGGTGGCGGTCAGGTCCTCGCGAAGCGTGGCGATGTACGGGTCCAGATCCATGACATCACGTTGACACCATATATGACACCAGTCAAGGCGAGCAGTGATGCCGCTCAACCGAACCGGACGTCCGTCCCACCGCGTCAGCGGTGGGGGCTAGGCTTCCCGGGGAGGCCCGAACGGGCGTTGCAGTCGATATGCGGAGTCGGTGCTAACAGTGGCAGAGACGGTGTCGCCGAAGGTTCAGCTCATCGCCAAGACCGAGTTCTTCCCGCCCGAGGACGTTCCGTGGTCCACGGACGCCGATGGCGGCCAGGCGCTCGCCGAGTTCGCGGGCAGGGCCTGCTACCAGTCGTGGAGCAAACCCAACCCCAAGACCGCGACCAACGATGGCTACCTCAGCCACATCATCTCCGTCGGTCACCTCTCGGTGCTCGAGCACGGGTCGGCGACCTTCTACGTCACCGGCATCTCGCGATCGCTGACCCACGAGCTGATCCGGCACCGGCATTTCTCCTACTCGCAGCTCTCGCAGCGTTACGTTCCGGAGCGGGACGCGTCGTTCGTCGAGCCGGAGGTGATCGCCTCCGACCCCGAGCTGCACGAGAAGTTCCTGGCGGCTGCACAGGCGAGCCAGGACGCCTACAACGACCTGCTGGCCGCGCTGGAGGCCAAGTTCGCAGACGAGCCGAGCGCGACGCTGCGGCGCAAGCAGGCAAGGCAGGCGGCGCGCACGATCCTGCCCAACGCCACCGAGACGCGGATCGTGGTCACCGGCAACTACCGGGCGTGGCGGCACTTCATCGCCATGCGCGCCACCGAGCACGCCGACGTCGAGATCCGCGGGTTCGCCGTGGAGTGCCTGCGCCACCTGCAGAAGGCCGCGGAGAACGTGTTCGCCGACTTCACCATCTCCACGCTGCCGGACGGCACGGAGGTGGCTTCCTCGCCGCTGGTCGCCGAGGGCTGAACCCGTGCGCAGGCTCGAGATCGATGTGCGGCCGACCGAGTACGCGATCGTGCGGCTGGATGTGCGTGACCCCGTCCCCACCGACCTGTTCGCGGAAGCGGCAGGGGAGCTGGTGTCGGTGACGCGGACCGGCGCCGAGATCTCACTGATCTGCCCGAGCGCGCTGGCACCGGAAACCGGAACGGCTGAGCACGGCTGGCGGTTGCTGTCGGTACGTGGGCCGCTGGAATTCACCCTGACCGGGATCATCGCCGCCATCGCCAGCGAGCTGGCAGCAGCGGGCGTGGCGCTGTTCTCGTTGTCGACCTACGACACGGATCACGTACTGGTGCGTGAGGTCGACCGGGAGCGCGCGGTGCGCACGCTCGAGGAGTCCGGGCACGAGGTACACACCGGCTGATCCCCGGTGTAACTGGGAGGAGTGTGGTGACCAGCAGTCAGGGTCGGCCAGGGGCAGGCGGCGAGCGGGCAGGCGGCGGCGCGGAGGCCCGGGTGCTGGCGGACCGCTACGTCCTGACCACCGAGCTGGGGCGGGGCGGCATGGGCGTGGTGTGGCGCGCGGGACTCGGTCATCGGCCGCGAGGTGGCCGTCAAGGAGCTGCGGCTGCCGGACGGTGAGCGCGACGCGGGCACCTTTGCCGAGCGGATCCTGCGAGAGGTACGTACCGGCGGGCGGTTGAACGACCCCGCTGTAGTGACCGTCTATGACGTGATCACCGAAGGCACGGCCACCTTCATCGTGATGGAGCTGGTGGAAGCGCCGACGCTGTCGCAGCTGGTGGCCGCGCACGGGCCGATGCCGCCGTCGCAGGCCGCAGCGGTGGGCGAGCAGGTGTTGTCCGCCCTGCGGTCGGCGCATCACGCCGGGATCGTGCACAGGGACGTCAAGCCGGGGAACATCATGGTCGCCGCGGGTGGCCGCGTGAAGCTGACCGACTTCGGGATCGCCCAGGCCGTGGACGACCCGCGGTTGACCACCAGCGGGGCGCTGGTCGGCTCCCCGGCGTTCATGGCCCCGGAGCGGGTGGCAGGCGGCAAGGCCGTCCCCGCATCCGACCTGTGGTCGCTGGGGGCGGCGCTGTTCTTCGCCGTGGAGGGCGTCGTGCCGTTCGAGCGGGCGTCGACGGCGGCGACGCTGCACGCGATCATGAACGAGGTCCCGTACCTGACCCGCGTGCAGGGGCCGCTGGCCTCGGCGATTATGGGGTTACTCGCCGCCAGTCCCGAGGGGCGCATCACCGCCGAGCAGGCGCAGGGCTTGCTGTCCGTGGCGCGCTCGGGCGCCGCGGCCTCGACACCGCCGGACGGTCACCCCACGGTCACCCAACCGGCGCCGACGATGCCCGGCGCTGCCGGAGCCACGGCGTTGCCGCCCACGACGCGATCCTCGCCCGTGAAACGCAGGATGACCGTCGCCGGAGCCGTCGTGGTCACCGCCGCCCTGCTCGCCGCGGGCGCGGTGTCCGGGTACGTGGTCGGCAGTCCGAGCGAGGACGATGCCCGGCTGGCCACCCTGACCAGGGGAGCGGACGGGGGCATCACGTTCGGGTTCGACGCGCGCTCCGGCGGAATCTGCGGTTTCGGCCGGTTCGCCGAAGGGCACCGGATCACCGGGGAGAACCAGGTGGACTGTGACGAACCCCATGACTACGAGGTCTACGACTCCGCATCGGCGGTGAGCGGCCCCACCTGGAACTACGAGGAGGTCGTGCCCGAGTATCCGGGGGAGGAGGCGCTGGCCGACTACGCCGAGCAGCGGTGTGAGACGGGCTTCTACTCCGACGCGGTCGTCGCGGAGTACCAGGACCGGCCCAAGTCCAAGGTGCTGAGCTCCCGCGCGATCATCCCGACCGAGGGGCGCTGGACCGAGACCGACGAGGACGGCGAGCCGGACGGCTTCTACTGGGTCGCGTGCGTGGTGACGCACCGCGACGGGGGGCAGCTGAAGGAGCGCGTCAGCCGGTACCTGCAGTAGCGGCACGCCGGCCCGGCACCCGAAGGTGCCCCGGAAGTCGTTGGACCCACGAGGTAACGTCAAGGCATGCCGACCACGCAACTCCCCAGTGCAGCCCCAGGTCAACCGTTCGGTCGTGTACTCACTGCCATGGCCACTCCGTTCGACTCGGAGGGGGTTCTGGATACCGAGCGCGCAGGTGAGCTCGCCGAGCATCTGGTGGAGCAGGGAAACGACGGCCTCGTCGTGAACGGGACGACGGGGGAGAGCCCGACCACCAGCGACCGCGAGAAAGCGGACATGGTGCGCGCGGTGGTCGAGGCCGTCGGGGACCGTGCCACCGTCGTTTCCGGAGCAGGCACCTACGACACAGCGCACAGCGTCGAGCTCGCCAGGGAGGCCGAGAAGGCAGGGGCGCACGGCCTGCTGGTTGTGACCCCGTACTACTCGCGCCCGACGCAGGCGGGGCTGCACGCGCATTTCACCGCCGTCGCCGATGCCACCGAGCTGCCGGTGATGCTCTACGACATCCCGCCGCGCTCGGTCGTCCCGATCGAGGTGGACACGCTGCGCCGCCTCGCCGAGCATCCCCGCATCCTCGCGGTCAAGGACGCCAAGGGGGACCTGCTGACGGGCAGCGAGGTCATCGCCAACACCCAGCTGGCCTACTACTCGGGCGACGACGCGTTGAACCTGCCGTGGCTGTCGGTCGGTGCGGCCGGGGTGGTCAGCGTGATCGGCCACGTCGTCGCGGGCCGTATCCGCGCGATGATCGAGGCCTACGAGAACGGTGATACCTCGACGGCGCGGACGAACCACCGGGGTATGCTGGCCGTGCTCCGCGCGTTCTCCAGGGTCGGTGGCGTCGTCTTCGCCAAGACCGCGTTGCGCCTGCGCGGCTTCGAGATCGGTGGGCCGCGCCTGCCCCTCGTGCCGGCGAGCGAGGATGTCGTCGAGGCGATCTCGGCCGACCTCACGCAGGCGGGTGTGCCGCTCGGGACGAAGGAGTCCGACTGGCACGCCGCGCGCGTCGCGCACACCGACTCCGAGGCCGCGTACGTGACACCGACGACACACACGAGCGTGGGGAATATTCGACAGTGAGCGAGAAGAACGAGACAACCGGGCCGGGGCCGTCGAACGCGCCTCCACCGGCCCCGGAGAGTGCCCTGCGCGTCTACGCGCTGGGCGGCATCGGCGAGGTCGGGCGGAACATGACCGTCTTCGAGTTCGCGGGCCGTATGCTCATTGTGGACTGCGGGGTGCTGTTCCCCGAGGACGAGCAGCCCGGTGTGGACTTGATCCTGCCCGACTTCCGGGCGATCGAGGAACGGCTCGACGAGGTCGACGGCCTGGTTCTCACGCACGGCCACGAGGACCACATCGGGGCGATCCCGTTCCTGCTGAGGATGCGGCCCGACCTCGCGGTGTACGGTTCCCGGTTCACCCTCGCCCTCGTCGAGGCCAAGTGCAAGGAGCACAAGCTCAAGCCGACGCTGATCCAGGTCGGGGAGGGGGAGCGCCGCACGATCGGCACGTTCGACCTCGAGTTCTTCGCGGTCAACCACTCCATCCCGGACGCGCTGGCGCTGGCGATCCGTACGCCGGTCGGTACGGTGCTGCACACCGGCGACATCAAGCTCGACCAGCTGCCGCTCGACGGCAGGCTCAGCGATCTGGCGGGATTCGCGCGCCTTGGCGAGGAAGGCGTCGACCTGCTGTGCATCGACTCCACCAACGCCGAGGTCCCGGGTTTCGTCACGCCGGAGCGCGAGATCGGTCCCGTGCTGGACCGGACGCTGAACCAGGTGCAGCAGCGGGTGATCGTGGCGTGCTTCGCCAGCCACGTGCATCGGGTCCAGCAGGTGCTCGACGTCGCGCACCGGCACGGCAGGCGTGTCGCGTTCGTCGGACGGTCCATGGTCCGCAACATGGGCATCGCGGCGGACCTCGGGTTCCTGCAGGTCCCAGAGGGGCTGCTTGTCGACGCCGACGAGGCAGCAGGGCTGCCCGAGTCGCATGTCATCTTCGTGTCCACGGGGTCGCAGGGCGAGCCGCTCTCGGCCCTGTCCCGGATGGCCCGCACCGAGCACCGCAACATCACGCTGCGCCGCGGTGACACGGTCGTGCTCGCCAGCTCGTTGATCCCGGGTAACGAGAACGCGGTGTTCCGGGTGGTCAACGCGCTGGTGCGGCTGGGAGCGAACGTGGTGCATCAGGGCAATGCCCAGGTACACGTCTCAGGACACGCCTCGGCCGGGGAGCTGCTGTTCCTCTACAACGCGATCCGGCCGAGCAACGTGATGCCGGTGCACGGCGAGTGGAAGCACCTGCGCGCCAATGCCGACCTCGCGACCCAGACCGGTGTGGACGCCGACAACGTGGTGATCGCCGAGAACGGCGTCGTGGTGGACCTCGTCGACGGGAAAGCGCGCCGTACAGGGCGTTTCGATGTCGGTCACGTCTATGTGGACGGTCTTTCGGTCGGTGACGTGAGTGAGTCGACGCTGTCCGACAGGTTGATACTCGGCGAGGGTGGCTTCATCGCGATCAACGTGGCGATCGACCACAACACCGGTAAGGCCGTGTCCGCACCCACCGTATCCGGGCGCGGGTTCTCCGACGATCCGAAGGCGCTGGACGACGTGGTCCCGATGATCGAGATGGAGCTGTCGCGCACGGAGGCGGAGGGCATCGTCGACACCCATCGAGTGGCGCAGGCCGTGCGGCGCGTGGTCGGCCGATGGGTCGCCCAGACCTACCGCAGGCGTCCGATGATCGTCCCCACAGTCATCTCCGTCTAGCGGTGTGCTGAATGACGCTTTCACTCCGCCTCGCGGACTGAAAGCGTCATTCAGCACACCCTGGGCCGTGCGGCGGCGGCCGTGGCGAAGTTCTCGTAGAGTCCTTCGCCGGGGACGGCCTGTCAGGCCGCACACGACCGGGCGATTCTGATACACACAGGGTATGGCCAGCGGAACCGGTACGAAACGGCGCAACCCTTCGCGAGCGGGAGGCGGTAAGGCGCGTTCGCGGAACACCGGCGGTGGCGCACGGTCCGGTTCCAACACCAGGAAGAACACCGCGCGCAAGCGGCAGACGCGCTCGTCAGGAGGCCTCGGCCGCACGATGCGCGGAGGCTGGACGATGCTCGCCAAGGGGATCGGTGGTCTCGCTCGCACCATTGGTCGCACTCGCGAGCTGGAATCGGAGCACCGCCGGGACGGCATCGCCCTCGGTCTGATCGCGTTCGCGCTTGTGGCGGCCGTGGGCGTGTGGGTGCGCGCGGCAGGCCCCGTCGGGGACTGGGTCGACATCGCCACGCGCACCGTGCTCGGTGTCGGCGCGAACTTCCTGCCGATGGTGCTCGTGACGATCGCCGTGCTGCTGATGCGCACCGAGCCGCGACCGGATGCGCGGCCCCGGCTGGTGATCGGCCCGCTGATGATGTCGGTGGCCATCCTCGGGCTGGCGCACCTGTTCCTCGGCCGGCCGCAGAGCCACGAGGACATGATGCACGCGGGCGGCTGGGTCGGATGGCTGTCCGGCGAGTTCCTCGCGCGCGGGGTGACCTGGTGGGTCGCCGTTCCGCTCCTGGTGCTGGCGCTGGTGTTCGGGGTGCTCGTGCTCACCGCGACGCCGGTGCGGCAGATCCCGCACCGGTTGCGTACCTGGGGCCAGGAACCCGCGGAGGCCTCCTCGACGGGTGCCGGAGCGACCAAGAAGCAGGCCGCGGAGCAGGTGGAGGGCGACACGGACGCGGTGCGCCTTCGCAAGCCGGCAAGGAGGCGCCAGGCCACCGGTTCCGGCTCCGACACCGCCGAGCTGCCCGCTGTCACCGGCTCCGCCGAGGAGAAGCGCAACGAGTCCGGGACGCTGGAGACGAAGCAGGAGTCGAAGAAGAAGTCCACCGAGAAGGTCGACTCCGACCCGACGATCAAGGTGACCCGGACGGTCGAGGGCGACTACACCTTGCCCACGCTCGACCTGCTGACCAAGGGGGACGCCCCGAAGGGCCGCAGCAAGGCCAACGACGCCATGATCGAGGCGATCCGGGGAGTGCTCGACCAGTTCAACATCGATGCCGAGGTCACCGGGTGCACGCGAGGCCCGACGGTGACCCGCTACGAGGTCGAGCTGGGCCCGGGGGTCAAGGTCGAGAAGATCACCGCGTTGACGAAGAACATCGCCTACGCGGTGGCCACGGACAACGTGCGGTTGCTCGCCCCCATCCCGGGGAAGTCGGCGGTGGGTATCGAGGTTCCCAACACCGACCGCGAGAAGGTGCACCTCGGCGACGTGCTGCGGTCCCAGGAGGCGGTCAAGGACTCGCACCCGATGGTGATGGGGCTCGGCAAGGACATCGAGGGTCACTTCGTGACGGCGAACCTGACGAAGATGCCGCACCTGCTCGTCGCGGGGTCGACCGGGTCGGGTAAGTCCAGCTTCGTCAACTCCATGCTGGTGTCCCTGCTGGCCAGGGCGACACCGGACGAGTGCAGGATGATCCTCATCGACCCGAAGATGGTGGAGCTCACCCCGTACGAGGGCATCCCGCACCTGATCACCCCGATCATCACGCAGCCGAAGAAGGCGGCGGCCGCGCTGGCCTGGCTGGTCGAGGAGATGGAGCAGCGTTACCAGGACATGCAGGCCAGCCGGGTGCGGCACATCGACGACTTCAACGCGAAGGTGCGCGCGGGGGAGCTCACCGCCCCACCGGGCAGCGAGCGGGAGTACCGGCCCTACCCGTACATCCTCGCAATCGTCGACGAGCTCGCCGACCTGATGATGACCGCGCCCCGGGACGTGGAGGACGCGGTCGTGCGGATCACCCAGAAGGCGCGAGCCGCGGGTATCCACCTCGTGCTCGCCACGCAGCGTCCCTCGGTGGACGTGGTCACGGGGTTGATCAAGACGAACGTGCCGTCCCGCCTGGCGTTCGGTACCTCCTCGCTGACCGACTCGCGGGTCATCCTCGACCAGCAGGGCGCGGAGAAGCTCATCGGGATGGGAGACGCGCTGTACCTGCCGATGGGATCCGGCAAGCCGGTGCGTGTCCAGGGCTCGTTCGTCGACGACGAGGAGATCTCCGGGATCGTGGCGTTCACCAAGGAGCAGGCCGAGCCCGACTACACCGACGGCGTCACGGCCGCGAAAGCCGCGGAGAAGAAGGAGGTCGACGAGGACATCGGCGACGATCTGGAGGTGTTGCTGCAGGCCGCCGAGCTGGTGGTCAGCTCACAGTTCGGCTCCACGTCGATGTTGCAGCGCAAGCTCCGCGTCGGCTTCGCCAAGGCAGGCAGGCTGATGGACCTGCTGGAGAGCAGGGGGATCGTCGGCCCGTCCGAGGGGTCGAAGGCACGCGAAGTGCTCGTCAAACCCGATGACGTGGAGTCGGCGATGCAGCTCATCCGCGGCGCCCCTGCCGAGCCGGACGTGGAGGAGTGACCGCCCGCGCTGCCGGTGGTCAGAACTCCAGCAACATGCGGGTATTGCCCAGCGTGTTGGGTTTGGCGAACGGCAGGTCGAGGAACTCGGCAACGCCGGGGTCGCGGGAGCGGCGCATCTCCTCGTAGACCTCGGCGGAGACCGGGGTGCCGTCGATCGGCACGAAGCCGTGCCTGGCGAAGAACTCGGTCTCGAAGGTCAGCACGAAGATGCGCGGCAGGCCCAGCTCGGTGGCCAGTTCGAGCAGGCGGGAGACGATGAGGTCCCCGACGCCGTGCCTGCGCAGCGACCTGTCCACAGCCACCGAGCGGATCTCGGCGAGGTCCTCCCACAGCACGTGCAGTGCACCGCACCCGACCACGGCTCCGTCGAGCTCGGCGACCCAGAACTCCTGCACGTCCTCGTAGAGCGTCACCAGCTCCTTCTCCAGCAGGACGCGACCGGAGTAGGAGTCGACGAGGGCCTTGATGCCCGGGACGTCGGCGATCCTGGCGCGGCGGATGGTGATGTGATCGTGTGTGTCGGGCACGGGGCCAACCTATCTGGCCGCGTCCCGGCCACGACGCCGCGGCGGGGCGTTGCGCGCGAGGAAGCCGGCTTGGCGGCCACGGACGTACACGGCGCGCCGGATGGGGGCTACCCTGATCGATGTGCTTGCGCGACGATTGCGATTCCCCGGTTTTGTGCGACTCCACAGCGTTCGCGGCCACCGCCGTCCCATCGGCCCCTTGGGGGCGCTTTCGCGCGCGCCGGTCGCCGGTCGCCGCGGCCCCGGGGCCGCCGGTTTCCGTGCCGGCAGCGACGAGCGGGCAGCTTCGTGAGTGACGCGGTCGAACCCCAGGGGCAGGGGGACGGTGACCATCGGGAGGTGGTGTCGACCGTCAACGTGGCGAACGTGCTCACCATCCTGCGGCTGGCCCTCGTCCCGCTGTTCCTCGTCGCGTTGTTCGCCGGTTCCGAGGACGGATACGGCTGGCGGCTGGTGGCTACGGGGCTGTTCGGGCTGGCCGCCATCACCGACCAGGTGGACGGCTGGGTCGCGCGGCGCCACGGGTTGATCACCAACTTCGGGAAGATCGTCGATCCGATCGCCGACAAGGCTCTGATCGGTGCCGCGCTGGTGGGACTGAGCGTGCTCGGCGAGCTGCCCTGGTGGGTGACGCTAGTCATCGCAGCTCGAGAGCTCGGTGTGACGCTGCTGCGTTTCGTCGTGATCCGGTACGGGGTGATCCCCGCGAGCCGGGGTGGCAAGGCGAAGACGACGGCCCAGATCGTGGCGCTGTTGCTGTACCTGCTGCCGCTGCCGGACGTGCTGGACCCGGTGAGCTGGGCGGCCATGGGCGTCGCCGTGGTGCTCACCGTGTTGACCGGCCTCGACTACGTGGTCCGTGCGGTGCGGTTGCGCTCGCGGGCGCGGCGCGGCGAGGGATCGACCGCGGTGGACGAGTAGTCGCCGATGACAGGCATGAGCGACCCGTGTTCCGGCGACGGCGAGACGGCGGAGGTGATCGCGCGGCTGTGTGATCTCGGACACACCGTCGCCACCGCTGAGTCGATCACAGGGGGTGGGGTATGCGCGCAGCTCACCTCGGTCGCGGGCTCGAGTGCCGCCGTCCGTGGCGGGTTGGTCGTGTACGCCACCGAGTTGAAACGAACGCTGGCAGGCGTCGACGCCGAGCTTCTCGAGAGGTACGGCACCGTACACCCGCGGATCGCGCTCGCGCTGGCCACCGGCGCCCGGCAACGCTGTGGCGCGGACTGGGGTATCGGCGTCACCGGCGTCGCGGGCCCCGGACCGCACGAGGGTGTGCCGAGTGGCAGCGTGTACCTCGGCCTCGCCGGACCCGGGGTGTACACGTACCGGTCGCTGTCGTCGCCGCACGACCGTGCCCGGGTGCGCTCCGACGCCGTGCGAGCGGCCGTCGGGGTGCTGCGGGAACAACTGGCCTGAACTGTGCGTTCGCCCTGGGCGGAAGCGTTCGTCGAGGTATGCGGCGCTCGGTTCACTATAGGTAGTGTTGGCGTCGTATGCGTCGCCGGAAGGGAGGCCCGCGATGACCGTGCTGTTGCGCGAGGCGATTGGTGATCGCCTTCGCCATGCCCGCACCAACCAGCATCGTTCGTTGCGGGAGATCTCGCACTCCGCGCGGGTGAGCCTGGGTTACCTGTCCGAGGTCGAACGAGGTCAGAAGGAAGCCTCCAGCGAGTTGCTCGCGGCCATCTGCACGGCGCTCGACCTTCCACTCGCCGACCTGTTGCACACCGTGGCCTCGGACGTGTCCGTGCTGGACTCGATGGCGATCGACGGCGCCGAGATCGAGGGCGCCGAGATGGACGGTGCAGAGGCGGGCCGCGCGCATGCCGAGGAGCACGGGGCGCGTGGTGGCGACGGCACCGAGTTCTCGCTGTCCGCGGGCGCGCAGGGTCCCGCGCTGAGGTCGACGATTCACGGTTCCGGAGTGGCTCCCGTCGTCGCCGTCTAGCTGTATCCGGCCATGAGGTTGATAGCCGCGCCGCGTCCGTCGGGGTCAAGATCAGGGTATGCCCGGAAATATCCCGGGGCGATCTGGAACGCGGCATCGTGACCTGACACGATGGAACGAGACCCGGCGGGGTCGTGCACGGGTGGGCGCGGGCAGGCCGTTCCGGCGCCGTGGACGGCCGGGGCCGCCCGGCGGTGGGTGCGATGCCGTGCAAGCGGGTGGTGGGCCGACGCCCAGCGCGACGACGGGACCGGGTCGGGACAGACCGGCAGACAGAAGGCAGGCGGAGGAGATGGCCAACCCGTTCGTGAAGTTCTGGAAGTACCTCATGGCCGCGTTCTCGGCGAAGGTGGATGAGAACGCCGATCCGAAGGTGCAGATCCAGCAGGCCATCGAGGAGGCCCAGAGCAATCACCAGGCGTTGTCCCAACAGGCCGCGTCGGTGATCGGCAACCAGCGCCAGCTGGAGATGAAGCTGAATCGCCAGCTCGCCGAGGTCGAGAAGCTGCAGTCGTCGACGCGGCAGGCACTGACGTTGGCCGAGGAGGCCCGCGAGCGGGGCGACGAGGAGAAGGCGAAGGAGTACGAGAACGCGGCCGAGGGGTTCGCGGCCCAGCTCGTCACAGCCGAGCAGGGCATCGAGGACCTCAAGACGTTGCACGACGAGGCGTTGCAGGCCGCGAACCAGGCCAAGCAGGCCGTGGAACGCAACCAGCACGCACTGCAGCAGAAGCTCGCGGAACGCACCAAGCTGCTGTCCCAGCTGGAGCAGGCGAAGATGCAGGAGCAGGTCTCTGCCTCGCTGAACCAGATGACCCAGCTGGCAGCGCCCAGCAACACCCCCTCGCTGGACGAGGTGCGCGAGAAGATCGAGTCCCGGTACTCGACCGCACTGGGCTCGGCCGAGCTCGCGCAGAACTCCACTCAGGGGCGCATGATGGAGGTCGAGCAGGCGACCACGCAGCTGGCCGGGCACAGCAGGCTCGAGCAGATCCGTGCCTCGATGCACGGCGGGTCCGGCCAGGGGCAGGTCTCTGGCGGCCAGGACGCTCCGGCGTCGATCGAGTCGGGCGCAGGCTCGTCGAGCGGGGACTCCACGCAGGCGAGCTCGGGTGTGCAAGAGGAGATCCGTAGGCGAGTCGAGGCCGAGCAGCAGAACCAGTCCTGAAGCGGGGCGTAGCGATGTCGGGTGAGGACCGGGTGACAGGCGAGCCTCCGGGCGGGGCCCTGCCCACCGGCTCACCCCACCCGGCCGGCCCTGGCGGTTCGAGGCAGGCGCCGGGGCGTCCGGCGCGGCCGGTGATCGCCGACATCCGGGAGTCGCTCGCGCGGTGGAACGATCCTGCCGCACGGCACGTGCGCCGGGAGCGGCGAGCCTCGCGGGGGATCGGGGTATGGACCGTCGTCGCGCTGCTGTGCGCGCTGGCTTCGGTGGTGGCCGTGCTCAACGCCGCCCAGGTGACCGTGGCCGCCTTCCTGGCCATGGCGGGAACGATCGTCTCGGGAGCCCTCGCCGTGCGCTCCGGAGCGCGGCTGCGGCGCCTGCGTACCTCGCCTGCACGCCCGGCCGGTCGGCACGCCGCGCTGCCGCCTGCTGACTCGGCGGCGTACGAGCCGGTGTGCAGGCTCGCGCGTGCGGAGTCCTCGCTCGCCGAGCTGCTGGACCAGCTGCCGTCGGGTGCGTCCGGTGCCGGCGAGGCGTTGCCGCTAGGCACGGCGGAGGGCGTGCGCGCGACCGCGGCGGACGCCGCGCAGACGTTGCGCGAGCTCGCCTCCCGTATCGTGACTGTCGAGCGCGCCCGGAGTGCCGCCCCGGCTTCGGAACGCGCGGCGCTGGATGCCGCGGTGCGTACCCTCGCCGAGCAGCTGGAGGACGGTCTGGAGGGCTACGGGAGCCTCGTCGCGGCCGCGGGTCGCGTCGTTGCCGCGACCGGATCCGGGCAGGATGCCACGCGGCAGTCCCTGGTGGAGGCCACCGACCACCTCGCAGGGTTGGCGATCGCGCTGCGCGAGCTCGGCTAGCCGCACTCGGCAAGGGGGTGGGTCCGCTGCCCGGGCTGTCTCAACGGTTGCGCGCGATGGTGGTGTTGATGCCGCGCACCAGGGCGGGACCCGAGTAGACGAACCCGCTGTAGAGCTGGACGAGGCTGGCTCCAGCGTCAAGCATGCGCAGCGCGTCGTCCGGAGAGGCGATACCGCCGGCACCGATGATGGGTACCTCGCCTGCGGACTGGTGGTGCAGGAAGCGTACGACCTGCCGTGCCCGGGCGGCCAGCGGCGCCCCGGACAGCCCGCCCGGCTCGGCACCGGTCCGTGTCTCGGCCGGGTGCAGGCCGTCGCGCGCCAGGGTGGTGTTGGTGGCGATGAGGCCGGCCACGCCGTGCTCGGAGCAGACGTCGAGCAGCTCGGTGAGAGCGTCCTCCGTCAGGTCCGGGGCAACCTTGACCAGCACGGGGGTGCGTTGCCTTTCCCCGGATCGTGCCAGCCTGCCTGCTTCGGCGTGCAGCTCGCCGAGCAGCTCGGCGAGCGCGCCCCTGTCCTGGAGCCGCCGCAGGCCGGGCGTGTTGGGCGAGCTGACGTTCACGGCGATGTAGTCCGCGTAACCGTGCAGCGCGCGCAGCGACGCCGTGTAGTCCTCCACGGCACGGTCCAGATCGGCGACCTTGGACTTGCCGATGCTGATGCCCAGCGGGACCGCGGGCTTACCCGAGGTCGCCAACCGCTCGGCGAGCGCCTCGGCGCCCGCGTTGTTGAACCCCATGCGGTTGATCACCGCCCCGCTGCGGGGCAGCTGGAACAGCCGCGGCCTCGGGTTGCCCCGCTGCGCGAGCCTGGTCACGGTACCGACCTCGACGAACCCGAAGCCCAGGGCGGGCCAGGCGTGCAGGGCACGCCCGTCCTTGTCCATGCCGGCGGCCAGGCCGACCGGGTTCGGAAAGCGCATGCCGCACACGGTCACGGGCGCGTCCACGGCGTAGACACGGCGCAGCCCGGCCAGTAGCGGGGAGGCCTTACTCAGCCCGGCCAGTACCGCGAGGGTGCGGTCGTGCACGACCTCGGGGTCCCTGCCGGCGAGCTGGTACAGCGCGGGGCGGATGAGCGAGCGGAACAGCACGCCGTCCATCATGCCGATGCGGAGCCGGTGCCTGTCCTGTCGGCCCCCTCCTGGTCGGCGACCGCACCGTCGGCCCCTGCGGAGCCGGGCACGTCGCCGTCGGTACCGGCGAGATCTCCCTCGACGCCGTCGAACTCGGCGGGGTCGCCCTCGCCCGACGGCGGCTGGAGGTGGTGCCTGCCCCGCCGGGAGGAACGGAGGATACGTGCCAGCACCAGGTTGAAAGCCAGGGCGATCTCCCGCCCGCCAGGCGTCTGCCATTCGTGGATCGCTGTGCACGCGCCCGATGCCTGCTGCACGGCGAGCCTGTCGGGCAGGGCGACCGGCATCACAAGCGGGCCGAAGCCTTCACGCAGTTCCTGGATGCGGTAGTGGTGCTCCTGGGAGCGGTTGCGGAACTTGTTGACCAGCACCCCCAGCGCGCGCAGCTCCGGGTTGTGTTCGGTACGGGTGTTCTCGATCGCCTCGAAGGCCCTGCGCGCGCCCGATACGGCATACATCGTGGGCTCGGTGACCAGCAGCGCTCCGTGCGAGGCCGTCAGGGCGGACCGGGTGAGCCTGCCGAGCGACGGGGGGCAGTCCAGAATGATCAGGTCGTACTGCCGTTCGAGCGGGGTGTTCTCCAGCACCGCGAGCGCCCGGGCCAGGCTGCCGAGGGTGCGCGCGTTCGGTGACGGTTCGTTGAGCGCCTCGACGTCCTCCGAGCCCGCGAGGACGTCGAGGTCCTCGCTCCATGAACTGGTGGCGATCGCCTGCTGCAACACCGGCGGCCGCGGGGTGGCGAGGACATCGGCCAGGGTGTAGGAGACGTCCCGCGGGTCGAGCGTCGCGGTGGCATTGCACTGCGGGTCGAGGTCGACGACCAGGGCGCGGCTGCCCCTGCGAAGCGCGGCCGAGGCAAGCCCCAACGCCACGGTCGTCTTCCCGACGCCGCCCTTCAGGCTGAGTACCGCCACGGTCTGCACGGTGACGAGCGTATCCGTTCATGGGCGTACGCACCGCCCGTGGTGGCACATCTGGCACGGTGATTCGGGATCGGCCGCGGTGAGGGGACGGTGACCTCGATGTGTTCGACGCGCTCATCGGGATGTCACGCGTGTCGTCGCACGGCATGACACGATCGACGCAATGACCCGGAAGGCCGGGTGAGAATCGGCATGTACACGAGATACCCGGCGCGGCGAGGTGACGGTGCCTCGGATGCGCGTACCGTCCACAGGAACAGGTAACGGTGAGAGGCCATGCGAAACGAGACCTCGACTGCATTCGGAACGAGCGCCGTCGGGCACGCCCTCGAGGCGGAGCTCGACCGGGCGCGTGCCCGGGGGCGTAGCGAGCCCCTCGTCGTCGACGTAGGTGGCGGCAGCGGTGTGTGGGCCGTTCCGTTCGCCCTGCAGGGGTGTATGATCACGGTGGTCGAGCCGAACCCGAACGCGATCGCGACCTTGCAGCGGCGTGCCGAGGAAGTCGGCGTACGTGACCGGATCACCGTCGTGGCGAACGACTCGGACGCGCTCGCCGAGGAGGTCCCGCCGGGTAGCGCCGACCTGGTGCTCGCGCACGGGCTGCTCGAGGTCGTCGACGACCCCGCGGCCACGCTCGCGGCCGTGGCCGCGACCGTGTCGGTCGAGGGTGCCGTCTCGGTGCTGGTGGCCAACAAGTACGCAGCGATCCTGCACCGGGCACTCGCCGGGAAGTTCGGCGAGGCACGCGAGTTGCAGGCATCGGCGACCGGGGTGCTCGCCGACGACGGGGACACCGTGCAGCGGCGGTTCGATGTCGACGGGTTGCGCGAGCTGCACCGCTCGGCGGGCCTGGACATCGTGCTGCTGCAGGGTGAGGCAGTGGTGTCCGACTCGGCACACGACTCGGCCGACGTCGAGCTCGCCGAGTTCGAACGCGCCGCGGCCGCTTCCCCGCCGCTGCGCGACATCGCGAGCAGGCTCCACGTGGTCGCTCGCCGCGCGGCGGGATCGCGGGGAGAATGAACGCGGGGTGAGCAGATGGGCCGAAGCTCGGAGCTGCACGGGCAGTCCTCCCGTTTCCGCCTGCCGCGGGGAGGCGACGACGCCGGACCGCTCCCGGACGACACCGGATGCGGCGTGCTGCATGTCGATATGGATGCCTTCTTCGCGGCCGTGGAGCTGCGCGCGTATCCGGAGCTTGTCGCGGAGCCGGTCGTTGTGGCCGGTTCGAGCCCGCGCTCGGTGGTGATGTCGGCGAACTACCCGGCGCGTGAGTACGGGATCCGCTCGGCGATGCCGGTCGCGCAGGCCCGCAGGCTGTGCCCGCGCGCGACCTTCCTGACACCGACGCGTGGCGCCTACAGTGAGGTCTCCGCCGGGGTGATGGCCGTGTTCCGGGAGCTCACCCCGCAGGTCGAACCGCTGAGCCTCGATGAGGCGTTTCTCGACGTCAGTGGTGCGCTACGCAGGCTGAACAGCACGCCTGCCGGGATCGCGGCGGACATCCGTGCGCGGGTCGTGGCGGAGTTCGGGATCACCTGCTCGGTCGGGATCGCTCCGGTGAAGTTCCTGGCGAAGCTGGCCTCCGGGCTTGCCAAGCCGGACGGGACGGTCGTCGTGCCGAGCTCCGAGGTGCTCGACTTCTTGCATCCGCTGCCGGTCTCGGCGCTGTGGGGGGTCGGTGGGCGCACCCGCGCCGCGCTGGAACGGGCGGGTATCAGCACGATCGGCGATGTGGCGGCGACCCCCGTGTCGCGGCTGAAGCGGGCGGTCGGGGTCGCCGCTGCCGAGCAGATGCACGCGCTCGCGTCGGGGCACGATCCCCGGCCCGTGACGCCGGACTCGGTGGAGAAGTCCTTCGGGGCGGAGCACACGTTCGACACCGATCAGGACGATCCGGACGTGCTGTACCGCGAGCTGCTGCGCCTGTCGGAGAAAGTCGCGGCGGGGATACGCGCCAAGCGGATCCGCGCGAGAACGGTGAGTATCAAGGTGCGGTTCGCGGACTTCACCACGATCACTCGATCGCGTTCGTTGGTGGAGCCGACAGACGTCTCGCGGGAGATCCACGGCTGCGCTCGCGCGCTGTTCATCCAGCACACCCCGTCGAATGCCCTGGTGAGGCTGCTCGGAGTACGAGTGGAGGGGCTGGTGAGCGAGGACGACGGCGAACAGTTAAGCTTCACCAGCGATGTGCCGCGGTGGCGGGATGCCGAGGTCGCCGCGGACGGCGCACGATCCAGGTTCGGTGCGGGGGCGGTGTATCCGGCGTCCTTGCTACCACCGGAGAGTTCCGAGGGATCCGGCTGACCCGCCGTGGGGACTGCCACGCTCGGTACGAAATCTACACACGTGTAATGCCGGCTAGGGTAGTCGCGTACGCCAGGTGCTCGTATCCTGGAGAGTGACACCAGGCAGTGCTGGTGAATGACAGGATCCGTCGAGTTGCGCCGCGCGGCGTGCGCGACATGCTGCGGGAGGTTGAGGACACATGCCACTCTCCGAGCATGAGCAGCGTATGCTCGAGCAGATCGAGCAGGCCCTGTATGACGAGGATCCGAAGTTCGCATCGAGCGTGCGCGGAAACCGGATGCAGCGGCCGAACCGCCGTAAGCGGATCCTGGGAGTCGCTCTCTTTCTCGTCGGTGCGGCGCTACTGCCGCTCGGTGTCATGCTCGATCTTCGCCTCGCCGAGGTGCCGTACCTGAGCGTGTTCGGCTTCCTGATGATGTTCGTCGGCGTGGTGGTGGCGCTGGCCTCGCTGCGTACTCCCCAGGTCGCGCCGGACGACGGCGCGGACGGCAAGGACGAGGGCAAGTCCAAGTCCTCGCGTGGCTCGTTCGCCCAGCGCATGGAGCAGCGCTTCAAGCACCGGTTCGACGACCGCTGACCGTTGCCTTCTTGTGAGCGAGTGTGAGTGCTCATGGTTAGACAGCCGCTCCTTGCGGAGCGGCGGTCCCCGTCTGATCAACCGTGTGGCTGTGCGGGGTTGACGCTTCACGGCCTCCTGCCTTCCCCGCTTGCGCGGGGCTGGTCTTCTGGGTGGCTCCACGTCCTGCCACCGACCCACTGTCGGCGGGACCCCGTTCACCCGGCCGGGTCTCGTGGAGTCGGGCGAGGTTGATCGCGGCATTTCGATCCCGGTCGAGGACCATGCCGCAGTGTTCGCACACGTAGGTCCGCTCGGCGAGGGCCAGGCTTGGCTTTCGCCCGCCACACGCCGAACAGGTCTTGGATGATGGGTACCAACGGTCGGCCTCCACCAGGGTGGAGCCGTACCAGCGCATCTTGTAGCCGAGCATGCGTCTGATCTCGGCGAGCGCGGCGTCGGCGAGCGCACGGTTCAGGCCACGTGTCCGAACCCCGCCGTTGCGTCGCATTCCGGCTGCGTTCAACGTTTCAACCACGATCACTTCGTGGTGCCGGGCGAGCGCTGTCGTGGCCTTGTGCAGTACGTCGCGCCGGAGGTTCACGGCCCGAGCGTGGGCCTTGCCGATACGGGACTGTGTGCGGCGCCACCGCTGCGACGGCCGCTGCTTCCGACGGGTCGCGGGGCCATAAGGGCCGTGCTGGCGCGCGGACCTGCGGCCCAGAACCCGCAACCGCGCCTGCGCCTCCGCAAGTGACTTCGGCGCCGGCACCCGCATGGTTTCGGTGCCGTCCGGGGTCGCTGCCACAAGCAGGTCACTGACTCCGACATCCACACCGACCACCCGATGCGGTGCGGTGCCGGCGTTCGGTGCAGGAGTGACCTGTCGCCGAACGAGGGTCTGCAACGAGCAGTACCACCGACCCGCACTGTCACGAGTCACGGTGGCCGACAGAATACGGGCAGTGCCCGCCTCGATCCGCCGGGCGAGCTTGCGAGTTGACTCGTGCGTCCTGATCCGGCCCAACCGCGGTAGCGTGACGTGATGCCTGTCAGGCTCCACCCGGATCGTGCCGGTGGTGAACCGCACCGATGCCCGCGACCGGGCACGGGCCTTGAACCGCGGAAACCCGACTACACCACCTGCCCGCTCACCCGCCCGCGACGCAGACCACGCGTCCAGGGCACGAGACAGCGCATCCAGACCGGTGTTGTACGCCTCCTTGGAGTACTCGCTCCACCACGGCGCCACCTCGTGCTTGCGGGCGTTCCACGCACGCCGCAGAGCAGGCAGCGACCACCCCAGTGGCGGGGTTAGATCGGCATCGGCGACACCGTAGCTGCGTTCCGCCGCCCGCTGGTCCAGGACTGCCTTCACCAGCGCGAGCATGTCGTTGAAACAGAACCGGGCCGCACTCACATGCCCGAGCAGAGCCCGCCGTTGCCGCGACGAAGGGTCCAGGGCATAGCGGTACGCCTGCACGATCCACCCGTCAGGCACCTCCAACCACGACATCAGCCCGCCCCACGCGCATGGCGGCCGCCAGCACCATCCCCGGCGACGACCACCGCCCGACACCACAGCCCCAAGCGGGCCAACCGGTCCCCGTATCCCACGACGATCATCATGACACAAGGGCCCGACAGAATGCGCCGCATCCTCGACCCTCCCCACTCAGCCCGACCCCACTGACCACCTCCGCGACCACGACCGCGTTGCTGATAACACACCCGGACAGCCCCGCCAACCCCGGCCAACCTCATCCGCTCACGAACACGCACACTTGATCACGCTTACTCACGACACCGCGAGCAGCTGGCTACCCCTCTGCCGCCCGGAACCGAGCGAGGCCGAGCAAGGCGGGTTCGCCCGCACGCCGGAGGCCCCTGGGCTAGAACCCGACCACCGACCGCGGGAACAACCGGCCTGCCATGTCCACCGGAGCGGCGCTCGCCAGGCTCGCCCGCAACCGTTCGTACGCAGCTGCGAGGTCGCCGCTCGTCTCACCGGCCGGGCCGTACCAGGACCGTTCCAGGCACGTGACGACGGCGTGTAGTTGCTGCTGACCATCGGCTCCGAGACGTCCGCCCTCGCCCATCCGCAGGGCAGCGTCCCGTACGGTGTCCGCGATCCCGATCGGGATACGGCGGTCGGCGCACTCCGCGATCAGCTCCTGCCACGCGGCGTCCGCGGCGTCGGCCCGCCTGCTCAGCAGGGTATGTAGCCTGCGCCTGCGGCCGATCTCGCGTAGCAACCACGGCGCTACGGCGCCACCCGCGAGCACCGCCACGAGCCAGGCGAGCCAGCCGGACAGCTGCCAGCTCAGCATGGCCAGACCGAGGACACCGCAGGCTGCCGCCCCGACGGGAAGCCACGGCGCGGCAAGGGAGAGGTACCGGGCACCGGGGCGGACCCCGTCCGGCCGACGGCGCAGCCTGGATGTGCTGCGTGCCGCGAGGACCGCGGCACACCCGAGTGCTGTGGCCAGTGCCAGCGACACACCGGCGAGCCACTGTGACCAGGTCGGCGGCGCTCCGGTCGGGAGGGAGCCCGCGTCGACCCGGTTGCCTGCGGTCGTGCTGTCCTCGGGCGGCGCCGCCGCCTGGTCGTCGGTGTTCCCGTCGCGCTCCTGCGGTCCCTGCGCCGCGGCGTCGTCCTCCCGGCCTGACGAGTCCCGCTGGCCCTCCAGGTAGAGGGGCGTGGTGCTGCGGCCGTCGTCCAGCGGAGTCGGGTCGAAGGGCATCCACCCGTGCTGCTCACCGAAGTACACCTCGACCCAGGCGTGCGCGTCCCGTGAGGTGATGGAGCGGTGCTCGCCCTGCTTCTCGCCGGAGGTGAACCCGACGGCGACCCGGGCGGGGATGTCGATCGCGCGCAGCATGACGGCCATGGACGAGGCGAACTGCTCGCAGAAACCGGTCCTGCCGAACAGGACGAAGTCTGCGAGTGCGTCGTTCGCGGCTTCCTCGGAAGGCGGTGCCGTGCTCGTGTCGTACGTGAAGCGGCCGTCCTCGGTGAAGTACCGCCACAGAGCCGCAGCCTGGTCGAACGTCGACTCCTCGCCAGCGGTGACCTCCTCTGCGAGCTCGGCGACGCGCGGGTCCACGTCGTCGACCTCGGTGTAGACGCTCGCGGGAGCTCCGGGGTCCGGCTCCGCCGCGCGTAGCTCGGCCGGTCGGGCATCGCGCAGCGAGGTCGTGATCGAGTAGGTGGGCGGGCGTTCCCGGTGCTCGCTGAAGACCGTGCCGCTCATCGTGTCGTAGTGCCACCGGTCGTCGATCCCGTCGATGCTGCTCGGCTCACCGTAGACCGGGAGCCACACGTCCTCCCACCCGACCGGCTGAATGGTGATCTCGGTGTCCGGGCTGCGGCTGGCCCCTCCGGGGACGGGCAAGGGTTCGGTGGCGGGCAGGCCGGCAGGGAGCGAGTCCCGGTCGGCGAGGGACCAGCCCTCGTCGGGGCGGTAGGTGTCCAATGTGAACGCGCGCATGAGCTGCCGGTCGTCCTCGAGCCCGCGAACGCGGAACATCTCCCGCTCCTCGTCGTGGTTGAGCATGCCGCGCAACGACGTGAACGGGGTGATCCCCATCCCGGACGACACGCCGCCCTGCTCGTCCGAGCCGCTGGGAAGCTGGCCGACCGTGCCGATGGAGGTGACGGTGACCCCGGAGACGAGCCCGAGCACCACGGCGAGCGACATCAGCGTGACAGGCACCGGTGCTGCCGCGGCGACGGCCTCGCGTGCGGACCTGTGGCGGTGGAAGGTCTGCCATCTCCGGTGGCTGCCGTGCACCGTGATCAGGGCCGCGAAGGCCGTCGCGCCGAGCACGAACGACCACCACGGCAGCATCTGGTTCGACAGCGACGCCGGGATGGCGTAGATGCACAGCAGCGCGAGACCGGCCGCGGCAGGTGCCTTCGCCGGGACGGCGAGCGTGTCGACGAGTACCGCGACGACTCCGACCGCCAGCGTGGTCAGCAACACGATCGGGCCGCTCGCGCCGATCGGGGGTGTACCGGTGCGGATCTCCTCGCCTGCCGTGAGCAGCAGGGTGTGCAGCTCGTCGAGAGCGGCCGGTCCCGGCACCGCCACCGCGATGCCGTGCTCGGCGAACATCGCGGTCACACCGAGCAACAGGACGATGAGCTGGCAGGGCCCGACGACGACGGCAGGCAACCCGAGCAGGCGGGCGGCCGATCCCGTCCCCGCCACGAGAAGGACAGCCACCGCGATCGGCACCAGCCATGAGAGCCCGGCGATCACGCTGGTCAGCGCGGTCGCGGATGCGATAGTGGCCGCCGCGGCGAGCCCGCTTGCCGGCAGCGCTGCGCGTACTGCGGCCGAGCGGCGGCTGGCAGGGCCGGCGTTGCCGGGATGTGCCTCGGTCATCGTGCCCCCGCCGATACCGGGCGTCCCGGGGCCGACCGGCACAGCTCCGCCCAGGCACCGGGGATGGTCGTGGTGGAGTCGACCACGCATGTCGCCCATCCGGAGGCGCGGAACAGGCGTGCCGACTGCTCTGCCGGAACCGTCTCGCGGTGCGCGGCACCGGACCAGGACGGGGTGTCGAGCAGGACGGCCACGGCCGGCCCAGCACCGGTGTGCGCGCGGCACAGCTGATGCACGGCCTCGTCGGAGAGGCTGCCGAGTACGGCGATGAGCGCGCCGCCGTCCGTGAGGCTCGCCCTCGCGCCGATATCGCGCTCGTGTGACTGCTGCACGGCCGCGAGCTTGTCCAGGATGAGCTCGTCGTGCTCCGGGGTGCCGCCAGAGGGTACGTCCACCAGCGGCACGGTGTCCTCGGTGATCAGCCGGACCCCGCGACCGGAACGTCGGAGCTGCAGGCCGGTGCTCGCCGCGAACGACACGGCCCACTCCACACTGCTCGCTGGACCGGTTCCCGCGTGTGCCGCGGCGCGGCGGTCCAGCAGGACGGTGGAACGTCCCTGCCGGGGTCGTTCCTCCAGCCGGACCATCAACTCGTCCCGGCGTGCCGTGGAAGGCCAGTGGACACGGCGCATGTCGTCACCGTGCCGGTACTGCCGCACGATCGAGTCCGGGTCGCCCATGCCGCTCACCCGTGCGGCCGCACCCTGGTAGTGGGACTCGTTACCGGCGCCGAACGGAAGGCCGGTGAGTTCCACGGTGCGGGGGACGACGGTCAGTGGCGAAGCCGTGAGCAGGTCGTGGTCGAGCTCGCACAACCCGAACGGGTCGGACATCGTCGCACTCAGGTCGGTGATCCGGTGCACCCCGCGCAGCGCGGGCCGTAGCGGGTAGGTGAGCTCGACGACGCGTCCCCGCGGCAGGCGTTCGACGACGAATCGCGGGCGCGAGCCGAGCTGGTAGGGGACGCCGTCGGTGAGGACGGTGTGGACGGGGGGAAGCCTGCCGCTGCGCCACAGCCTCAACCGCACCGCGCACTCGGCTCCCACGGGGATCCTGTCCGGGCGTACGAGCCGTTCGGCGCGGATCCGTACGCGTGGCAGTGCCAGGAACAGCACGGCAAGCAGGGGCAGCGCGATGATGAACGTCGCTACGCGCAGCAGCTCCCGTTCGTTGAGCACCCACGCGCACACGGCGGCTGCGACGCCGGCGGCGAGCAGGCACCGTCCGCGTGTGGTCAGTCCCAGCAGCGCACGAGTGCTCGCGCGGAGGTACTGTCGCAGCGTCGCCAGCACGGTTATCGCGCTCCGCGCGGTACGGGTACGCGTTGCAGCACGGCGCGGACGATGTCGACGTCGGTCTGCCGGGACGCCTGTGCCTCGGTCGTCAGCACGAGCCGATGCGCAAGCACCGGTATGACCACCGCGTGGATGTCGTCGGGAACGACGTACTCGCGGCCGGACAGCGCTGCTTGCGCGCGGGCGGCGCGCACCAGGTGCAGGGTCGCGCGGGGAGAGGCGCCGAGACGGACCTCGGCGGCGTGCCGGGTGGCGGTGATCAGCTCCACCGCGTACTGGCGCAGCTCCGCCGCGATGTGTACGCGCCGCACGGTCTCGGCCATCGCCTGTACGTGACGGGCGTCCGAGACCGGCTGTAGCTCACCGAGCGGGTCGTGTCCGGCGTGTTCGTCGATCATGGCCAGTTCGGCCTGCTGATCCGGGTAGCCGATGGACACGCGGGCGCTGAACCGGTCCCGCTGGGCCTCCGGTAGCGCGTAGGTGCCTTCCATCTCGACAGGGTTCTGCGTCGCGATGACCATGAACGGGCGGTCGAGGTGGTAGGTGGTCGTGTCCACGGTCGCCTGGTGTTCCTCCATACACTCCAGCAGCGCCGACTGTGTCTTCGGGGAGGCGCGGTTGATCTCGTCTCCGACAACGATGTTGGCGAACACCGGCCCCGGCCGGAACTCGAACTGGCTGGTCTCCCTGTTGTAGATGGACACGCCGGTGATGTCGCTCGGCAGCAGGTCCGGCGTGAACTGGACCCTGCTGACCGGGCAGTCGATGGACCGTGCGAGCGCCTTGGCCAGGGAGGTCTTGCCGACCCCGGGGACGTCCTCGACCAGGAGGTGCCCCTCGGACAGCAGCGTCACCATCGCGATGCGTACGACCTCGGACTTGCCGACGAGGACCCGCTCGATGTTGCTGGCGATCTTGGCGACGGTCTCGTGCAGCTCGGCGAACCCGGCGACGTGGTGGTCGGCACGGGTGCCCTTGGCGGTATCGAACGGGGTGTGCGTGGCAGCCCGCTCCTGCCGGGTCGTGGTCGCTGTGTGTGCGCCGTTGGACGCCGTCGCGCCGTTCGAGTGTGGCTGCGCCACCGAGCTCGGGCTCGTGGTCGATGCCAGCGATGAGGACTGGGCTCGTGACGTCACGCAACCTCCAGGTGACCAACACCGGTGCGGTGATTGTGGTTCAACACGTACGGGCGACCGGACGAGAGCCCATTCTCGCTTCCGCATGCCGCGGCGACGACCCCCGTCCCCATGAGTGTGTCAGACCGTTGTCGGGTTCGCCGAGCCGTGCGTCGGGTCGTAGCGGGCGGGCCGGAGCTCCCCACGCTTCCCCACTCCGTGTCGAGCGTCGTGCCCGGCGCCGCCCTGCAGGCGTGTTCGGTGCCGTTCGGGCGTTTCGTGACGCCTGTGTGCCATTCACACGCGCGGTACCTCCTGTCAAGGTGACGGACGCGCCACGCGATGCTCCCCACTTGCCCCCACGCCGGGATAGTCCCTGTGAGCTGGTGAAACAGGTACACCCGTCCGCGCGACGCGGGACTTTCCACGTTGACTGTGGTGACTCGTGGGGTATGGTGGTGATCAGTGGGGCGAATGGGAGCCCTGTGGCCGATCCTTCAGGGCGCGGATCGGTAGGGAGGTGGGAGCCGTGTTCCTGGGCACCCACACGCCCAAGCTCGACGACAAGGGGCGGCTGGCGCTGCCCGCGAAGTACCGGGACGACTTGGCAGGTGGGTTGATGGTCACGAAGGGGCAAGACCACTGCCTGTACGTGTTCCCCCGAGGTGAGTTCGAGCAGATGGCGCGCAAGGTGGCCGAGGCTCCGTTCACGAACGAGACGGTGCGGGCCTACCAGCGCTACCTGTTCGCCGGTACGGACGAGCAACGCCCTGACGCGCAAGGTCGCATCGCCATTGCCCCTGAACTGCGACGGTATGCCGGGTTGACCAAGGAGTGCGTGGTCATCGGCGCGATCACCAGGTTGGAGATCTGGGACGCCCAGGCCTGGCAGGACTACTTGGAGGAGCACGAAGACAGCTACGCGAAGGCGCAGGAGGAGGTGCTGCCTGGTGTGTTCTGACCGCGCCGGGCGCAGGAGTACGGGCTGAGTGCCCGGGCAGCGCACCCGCACCGTCGGGGGGTGAGGGTTCGCGGCCCGAGCGGTTCGGTTCGCAGGCGGATGCGGTGAGGCCTCTGTCCGCTCGTATGACCCTGGTGCAACTTCCCCGGCACCAGGTTCGCGGAGGAGCGGGCGGGGACCTGACGGCATCTGCCGATCCGTCACAGCTGTCGCGAGACGCGGTATCCGAGTCAGCAAGTCGTGCCGCCTGCTCCCGAGTGGTGCGGGCGAGACGCCGGACGCAGCAGGAAGGGGGCTGTGTGATGGCTACCGGCGAGACGCCGCACGAGCACGCCGACGACCCGGGTGTGCCCGTGCACGAGCCCGTTCAGCTCGATCGCGTGCTCACACTGCTCGCCCCCGCGCTGTCCGGACCGGATGCGGTGATGGTCGACGCGACGGTCGGGCTGGGTGGTCATGCCGAGGCGTTGCTGGCTGCGCACCCCGCGCTGACGTTGATCGGGCTCGACCGTGACCAGGACGCGCTGCGGCACTGCCGGGAACGGCTGGCCAAGTACGGGGACCGGGTGCGGCTGACGCATGCGGTCTTCGATGCGCTCGCCGAGGTGCTCACCGAGCTCGGGATCGCGCGCGTGCAGGGGGTGTTGTTCGATCTCGGTGTCTCGTCCATGCAGCTCGACCAGCACGAGCGGGGTTTCAGCTACGCCCGCGACGCGGAGCTGGACATGCGCATGAACCCCGGTACGGGCCCGACGGCCGCGGACGTGCTCAATACGTACTCCGCAGGGGAGCTGGCCGGGATCCTGCGCTCGTACGGGGAGGAGCGGTTCGCGCACCGGATCGCGAAGGCGGTGGTCTCCGCGCGGCAGAAGGAACCGTTCACCACGAGCGCCCGCCTGGTGCGGCTACTCACCGAAGCGGTGCCTGCGGCGAGCAGGCGCACAGGTGGGCACCCCGCGAAACGCACGTTCCAGGCGCTGCGCATCGAGGTCAACGGTGAGCTGGACGCGCTGCGCGGGGCGTTGCCCGCTGCGCTGGATCGGCTCGCGGTCGGCGGCCGGTTCGTCGCGCTGTCCTATCACTCGCTCGAGGACCGCATGGTCAAGAAGGCCCTCGTGGAGCGGGCGAAGTCGCGTACCCCGGAAGGGCTTCCGGTGGAGCTCGCCGGGCACGGCCCGCAGCTGCGCCTGCTCACCCGGGGTGCGGAGCAGGCTTCGCAGGACGAGGTCGAACGCAACCCACGGTCGGGCTCCGTGCGTTTACGCGCGGCGGAGCGGATCGCTGAGGCGGCATGAGCAGGTATCGGGAGGTGGTCTCGTGACAGCACCGGCACGGTCTCGTGCACGCACCAGCGACACCCGACGCAAGAGCCGGACGGGGAAGGGCAGCGGGTCGGCGAGGCGGTCGACGCAGCGTGCCGCCACGCGTACCCGCGCAGGTGTGCGCACCGGACGTCGCGCTACGGCGCCGCGTTCCACGGCGCCGCGCACCACGTCGAAGTCGGCGACGAGCGCCCCGGCGTCGAAGCGCAGCGCCCCGGCTTCCGGTAGCCGCCGCAGTGCCGCCGAGAAGGCATACGCGCGGCGGGCACAGCGCTCGACAGCGCTGCTGGACAGAGGCGCAGGCGCACCCGCGATGCGTATCACGCAGCTGACCGAGCGCGGCGCCGTGGTCGCGCTGCTGAAACGGTGTCTCCCGAAGTCCCGGAGCGCCTTCGTGCTCACCATGATGGGACTGCTGACAGCCGGACTCGGGTTGACGTTGTGGCTGTCCACACAGGCCATCGCGGACTCCTACCGGCTCGAGACCGTGCGGGCCGAGAACGCGAGTCTCGCGGAGCGCGTCGAGCGACTGCAACGTGAGGTGACCCGGCAGGAGTCCGCCGCCTCGCTCGCCGAACGCGCCCGCGAGCTGGGCATGGTGCCGTCCGGTGACCCGGCGCGCATCATCGTGGAGCCGGACGGCGAGACCCGGCTGTTCGGTGATCCCGAAGTCGTGGACTCCTCCGGGGGTGGAGCGGCCCAGCAAGGCGGGACCGGAGGGTAATGATGCGTGGCGGCAGGAGCCCGGGTGGAGCGCGAGGCCGCGGTGCGCGGAGCGGCCGCGCCAAAAACGCACCCAGGAAGGTGACGACCAAGCGGGTCGGCGGTACGCGCTCGCGGTCCCGCCGTGTCCCGCTGCGACGTCGCGTCGGTTCGGGTGCGTCCCGGGTGGGGAGTATGAGCCGCTTCCAGGGGGTGAGCATCCTCCTGGTCGTCGTGCTCAGCTTCGCGGGGTTGAAGCTGGTACACGTGCAGGCCTTCGAAGCCGAGGCGCTTTCCGCGCGGGCCGAGCGTCAGCGCACCACCGTGATGGACATCCCAGCGGAGCGGGGTGCGATCTACGACAGGGACGGGATCGAGCTCGCCTTCAGCGTCGAGACGCGGACCCTGCAGGTCAACCTCCGGAACATGCGGCGGGAATGGACCGAGCATCTCAGGGACAACCCCGAGTCCGATATGGACTTCGACGCGCGTATCGAGGAGATCTCGGAGTACATCGCCGAGCAGGTGCCGGAGCTGACATCCGAGCAGGAGCTGCTCGCCCGGTTCCGCAAGCCCGCCGACTTCACCTACCTCGTCGACAAGGTCCCGCCGTCGGTAGCCGACGAGATCACCGAACGCTACCCGGAGATCGCCGAGGAGAAGCGGGCCCACCGGGAATACCCGGGCGGTCGTCTCGGTTCGAACGTGATCGGGTACGCCAACTGGCGCATGGAGGACGAGGACGTCTCCAAGCACAACCTGCGCGGGCTGGTCGGGTTGGAGAGCGCGCGGGACAACGACCTCGCGGGCCGGCCCGGCCAGCAGGTCGTGGACACCCGGCAGGGGGATCGTGCGGTGGTGATCCCCGGCAGCGAGCGGGACGTGCGGCCCGCCGTCCCGGGATCGGACCTGCACCTGACCCTGGACTCCGATGTGCAACACGACCTGCAGCAGCGACTGTCCGACTACGTCTCGCGTACGAAAGCCGACGGTGGCAGCGCGGTCATCATGGACGCCGAGACGGCCGAAGTGTACGCGCTGGCCAACGACTCCACCTTCGACCCCAACGAGTTCGGCGACGTCAGCGAGGACCAGCTGCGCAACGACGCGGTGACGATACCGTTCGAACCGGGGTCGGTCAACAAGGTCGTCACAGCCGCGGCCGCGATCGAGAACGGCATCACCGACCCCGACGATGTCCATTCCGTTCCCGGGTCGATCCGGGTCGCCGATCACACGGTGCGGGACGCGTGGTCGCACGGCACGCTCGGCATGACCACGACGGGGATCTTCGCCAAGTCGTCCAACGTCGGGACACTGCTGCTCGCCCGGGAGCTCGGCCCGGACGTCTTCGCAGAGACCGTGGAGCGATTCGGCCTGGGACAGCGGACCGGGATCGGCCTGCCGGGGGAGAGCGCCGGTTACGTGCCGCCACGCGAGCAGTGGTCCGGCACCACCTTCGGCAACTTGCCGATCGGTCAGGGCCTGTCCATGACGGTCGTGCAGATGGCGAGTATGTACCAGGCGTTGGCCAACGACGGCATCCGTGTGGAGCCGAGCATCGTGCGGGCCACCGAGAAGCCGGACGGCACGCGCGTCCCGGAACCGGACCCGGAGTCCAGCCGGGTCGTCAGCGCGGACACCGCCGAGACGGTGGTGGACATGCTGCGTGCCACGGTCCAGGAGGGCGACGGTCAGAACAGCGGTACGGCACCGAAGGCGGACATCGACGGGTATCAGATCTCCGGCAAGACTGGTTCGGCACAACAGGTCGACCCGGCGACCGGGTCGTACTCGGACTCGAAGTACAACATCAACTTCGCCGGTATCGTCCCCGCGGACGACCCCCAGTTCGTGATCGCGATCATGCTGGACGCGCCGGACACGACGTTGCCGGAGGGCAGCTCCGCGGCACCGCTGTTCAGGGACGTGGCCTCGTACCTGGTGCAGCGGCACCAGATACCGCTGTCCGGTGAGGAATCGCCGGTGGTTCCTCTCGTGGTCGAGTGAAGGCGCTAGGCTGCGTAGCCATGTCAGCGCGACCGTTACCCGAGATCGTGGAAGCAGGATGGGCTGAGGCGCTCGCTCCGGTGGCCGACCGTATCGCGGCGATGGGCGAGTTCCTGCGTACCGAGATCGCGCAGGGACGCGAGTACCTCCCAGCGGGGGAGAACGTGCTCCGCGCCTTCCAGCAGCCGTTCGAGGACGTGCGCGCACTGATCGTCGGCCAGGATCCGTACCCCACGCCGGGCCACCCGGTGGGTCTGTCGTTCTCGGTCGCGCCGGATGTCCGGCCCCTGCCGAAGAGCCTGGTCAACATCTTCCAGGAGTACCGTGACGATCTGGGCTACCCGACGCCGAGCACGGGCGATCTCTCGCCGTGGTCCGAGCGGGGCGTGCTGCTGCTGAACAGGGCGTTGACGGTGCGTGCGGGCAAGCCGAACTCGCACCAGGGCAAGGGCTGGGAGGAGGTCACCGAGCAGGCCATCCGGGCGCTCGCCGCCCGGGACAAGCCGCTGGTGGCGATCCTGTGGGGGCGCAACGCCCGCAACCTGAAACCGTTGCTCCAGCAGGAGTCGAGTGCGGTCAGGTGCGTCGAGTCGCCGCACCCGAGCCCGATGTCCGCGCACTACGGCTTCTTCGGCTCCCGCCCGTTCAGCCGGACGAACGCGCTGCTCGAGGAGCAGGGTGCCGACCCTCTCGACTGGAAGCTGCCGTAGCGTCCGGTGCCCGTCCGGCGAACGCTGGGTAATCAGCTCGGTGCACGGGCCTGTGCTTCGCGACTGCGCGCGGTTGTCAGAAGGGTGGGTCGCCGGGTGGGTCGGTGCCGCTGGTTGTGCGGTCGGTGGGGGTGTCCGATGGGGTTGGTTCGGGTGGTGCGGCGGGTGGGCGCCGGTGCTCGGTGTAGTGCCGTCGGGTGGGGGTGGTGATGCTGCTGGTGCCGGTGGTGGGGTTGTGGTGGAGGGTCCACTGGGGGTGATCCTTCAGCCGGTGGTGTCGGCGGCATTTGGCTCCGCCGTTGGTGTGGGTGGTGGTTCCGTTGTGGTGCCAGCTGTGCAGGTGGTCGTAGTCGCTGTGCTGGGCGGGCCGGTGGCAGCCGGGTGTGGTGCATTCTGTGTCGCGGACGGCCACCAGGTCGCGGATGGCGGTGGTGGGCCGGTAGCGCCTGCGGCCCACGTCGAGCACGGCGCCGTTGGCGGGGTCGGTGAGGACTTTGCGCCACACGCTGTTCTCGCTGGCCAGGATGTGGCGGGCGATGGGTGCGGGGAGGGGGCCGTAGCCGGAGAGGTCGCAGCCGGTGTCGCTGATGCCGAGTGCGGTGTCGATGGGCATGTGCAGGAACACGGTCGCCGCCGCCTCCGGCACACTCACCTCGGGGTCGTGGCCCAGCAGGAGGTTGGCGTGGATGTCGGCGCGCAGCTGGTCCAGGGTGCGCGCATCGCCCCGGTGACGTTGCTTGCGGGCGAGCGCGTCGATGCGGGCATACGCCGAAGCCGCCACCTCGGCAGGCAACTCCGCCGTCAGGGTGGATAACCCGTCCTCCCCGGGCAGCAACTCGACCTTCCGGCCTGCACGGGCCTGCCGGGCGCGGGCGGCCTGCCCGTCGGGGTCGGCCTGTTCGACGAGCCTGCGGGCGGCGCGGGCCAGGTTGGCCGGATTCGTGGGGCTCACCCGCCCGGATTCGAGTTTCTCGGCGAGCTGCTCGTCCACTGCGCGGGCCTGCTCGTCCTCCACCGTGTCGGTCGCCTCGGTGATGCGTCCCGCGGCGTGGGCTTCGATCTGGCCGGCTTCCATCGCCGCCAACACCCGCGGCATGCGGGCGGTGAGCTGGCGCGCCCGGTGCAGCCGCAGCGCCGCCGTATGCCGCGAGACCCGCAGTTCGAGCGCGGCCTCATCGGCCACGTACCGGTCACTACCGCGCAGCTGGTCGAGGCGGGCCAGGGCGTGGGCCTCGATCGCATCGGTGTGCGCCCGGATCCGGCGGGCCGCGGCCAGCGTCTCGATCACCTGCTCGGCATCCAGGTCGGCGACCTGCTGCCCGGTGAAGGTGCGGCACCGGATCTCGGCCTGCTCCTCGGGAGTGAACGCGACCGCAGGCGCCTGCCCGGCCGGGACGAACATCACCCCAGCCGGACCAACCACCTGCACGAACTCCGACACACCACCATGATATCGCACACACGTTCGACCACCCGCAGCGACACGCCGGGGAAGGTGCGCCGTCCGGCCTCGCCGCTCGTGGTGCTGCGCGGGACAATGGTGTCCCCGCGCGAACGGCACCCAAGTACACCCAGTTCAGTGACAGCGGAACGGGGTATGAGTCGATAGGGTCATCGGGCGGTCGCCGTGTGCACGAGGGCGGGCTCCGGTGCGTGTGGCCGGCCGCAACAGGAGTGCGAATCCAGTTCGAGGAGATGTCGTGCGGGCAAGAAGCAAGCTCGTATCCAGCATGATCGCTGCCGCAGTACTCGGAACCGTCGGCGTGTTCGGTGCGTTCGGAGGGACGACCGCGTCGGCGACGGCGAATCACGCCGGAGCGCAACCGTTCATTGTGGGCGGTGACAGGGCCAGCGTGTCTGATCACCCGTACGTGGTCTACCTCGAGGACAGTGGCGGAACGCAGTACTGCGGTGGAACGCTGATCGACGATCGAACGGTACTGACGGCAGCGCACTGCGTGGCGAACGTGCCGCGCCACAGGTACTCGGTGGTGGCAGGCCGGCAGGACACCCGTGACAGCAACGGGATGGACAGCGACGTCGAGCGCGTGTGGATCCCGGAGGACTACCGGTCCGTGCGGGAAGGCTCCGATATCGCCGTGCTGACGCTGGAGCGGCGGATTCCGTACGAGTCGGCGCGTGTGGCGCGGTCCGGCCAGCACGACGTCTACTCGGAAGGCACGATAGCCGAGGTCTACGGCTGGGGGCGTACCAGCGAAGGCGGGACCAGGTCGACGGATCTGCGTAGCGCGGAGGTTCCGGTGCGTCCGGACAGCGCATGCGACGAGGCCTACGACGACTACGACCCGGAGACCATGGTCTGTGCGGGCTATCCCGAGGGTGGGGTGGATGCCTGCCAGGGCGACTCGGGGGGACCGCTGATGGTCGATGACACGCTGATCGGGATCGTCTCCTGGGGTGAGGGTTGCGGTCGCTCAGGCAAGCCGGGCGTGTACACCGACGTGAGCGCGTTCACCGACGCCATCGAGGGCAGTGGCCGCAACGACGACCACGAGCCGGGGGGTCTACCGATTCTCGGTGGGTGAGTGCCACTCTGCTACGAACGTGGCATGAGCGAGCCGCAGTGCGCCGCGGGACCGGACCTGGATGCCGCGCGCCTCTACGAGTTGCTGTCCTTGCGCGTGAACGTGTTCGTCGTCGAACAGGAGTGCGCCTATGCCGAGCTGGATGGCAAGGACCTGCTGCCGGGCACGACACACTTCTGGGTCGCAGACGACGACGGCGTACGCGGCTGCCTTCGCGTCCTCGAGGACGGCGGGCAGTGGCGGATCGGCCGGGTGTGCACGCGCCGGGATGCCCGGGGCGAGGGCGTCGGTGCGCGGTTGACTGCCGCTGCACTCGATCACGTCGGCCCCGTCGATGTGGTGCTGTCGTCGCAGCGGTACGCCACCGGCTTCTACGCAAGGTTCGGGTTCGTCGCCGAGGGTGAGCCCTACGACGAGGACGGCATCCCGCACATCACGATGCGGCGTCCTGGGGAGCGGTCATCGTGATGGCATCGACGCACGCGTCCAGGTCGGTGCTGGTGAGGTCGGCACGTGCGGTCAGGCGCAGCCGGGAGACGCCGTCGGGAACGGAGGGGGGCCGGAAGCAGCCGACGCGGACACCCTTCTCGGCGCAGCGCGTGGCCCAGGCGACGGCGTGCTCGGGTGATGGTGCGTGTACCGAGACGACTGCCGCGTCGGGGTCGCTCGTGCTCAGGCCTGCGGCACGCAGGCGGGTGACGAGCTCGGCGGCGACGTCCAGGACACGGGTGGCGCGCTGAGGTTCGTCGCGCAGGATTCCCAGGGCCGCAAGCGCGGCTCCGGCGCTGGACGGCGCCAGGCCGGTGTCGAAGATGAAGCTGCGCGCGGTGTCGACGAGGTGCCGGATGACGCGACGCGGCCCCAGCACCGCGCCACCTTGTGCGCCGAGCGCCTTGGACAGCGTGATCGTGGTGACGACGTCCGGCTCCGCGGTCAGCCCGGCCTCGTGCACCGCGCCACGACCACCCTCGCCGAGCACGCCGATACCGTGCGCGTCGTCGACGATCATCCCGGCGCCGTGCTCCCGGCAGGCGGCGGAGAGCTCGGGCAACGGTGCCTTGTCCCCGTCCACGGAGAACACCGAGTCGGTCACCACCATCGCGCGGGAGTGTCGCCGGGTGCGCAGCGCGTGCGCGACCGCTTCGGGATCGCTGTGCGCCACGGCGGCGACATCCGCGCGGGAGAGGCGGCAGCCCTCGATGAGTGAGGCGTGGATGTAGTTGTCTGTCACGATGGCCGACTCGCGGCCGGAGAGCGTGGTGATGGCGCCGAGGTTGGCGGTGAACCCTGAGGAGAACACCAGGGCCGCCTCCGCACCGCAGAACCGGGCGAGCGCGTGTTCCAGCTCGGCGTGCAGCTCGGTGGTACCGGTCACCAGCCGCGACCCGGTGGCGCCTGCGCCCCAGCGCAGAGCGGCGGCCGCGGCCGCGCTGGTGACCCGCTTGTCCCGTGCGAGCCCGAGATAGTCGTTCCCGGCGAGATCGATCTCCTCCGCCGTGGCCGAACGGGGGCGTAGGCGGCGAACCAGGCCGGCCTGCGAGCGGCGCTCCGCCTCGTCGTCGAGCCAGGCGAAGACGTGCTCCGCAGGGTGTGTCGGGTCTGCGGGCTCCGGCTGGCCGGCCGGGTCGTTCACGGCGGCACACTCCTCGTCTCGGCATCTCGGCGGCAGTGTCGGTAGGGGGCGATTCGGGCCGGTTCGGGGCCAGGTCGGGCCGGGCGGCGGGAAGTCGTTGTCAGCCACACGGTCCGATCGGGCGCCTGACATACTCGTCGATGTGCAGTGTCGCACCGGGAACCGGTGCCGATGTCATGGAGGTGGCCGTACGTGACCGAACTTGCCGCGATGCCGACGGACTGGAACAAGGCGCTGGCCGTCGTCGCACACCCGGACGACCTCGAGTACGGGGCCTCCGGCGCGATCGCTCGCTGGACCGAGGAGGGGCGCGAGGTCGTCTACCTGCTGGCGACGCGGGGTGAGGCGGGGATCGACAGCATGGAACCGTCCGAGGCAGGCCCGCTACGTGAGCGGGAGCAGCTGGCCAGTGCGGCCGTCGTCGGCGTCGACAAGGTCGAGTTCCTCGAACACCCGGACGGGGTGATCGAGCACTCCCTCGAGCTGCGCAAGGACATCGCCACGGCGATCAGGCGTCATCAGCCGGAGCTGGTGATCACGACCAATCACCGGGAGACCTGGCCGGGCGGGTTCCAGAACATGGCCGACCACCGCAACGTGGGGGCCGCGACGATCGACGCGGTCCGGGACGCGGGCAACCGGTGGGTGTTTCCCGAGCTGCTCGAGCAGGAGCTCGAACCCTGGGACGGGGTGCGCTGGGTGGCGGCGAACAGCTCGCCGAACGCCTCGCACGCGGTGGACATCACCGACACGTTCGACAAGGCTGTGGAGTCGCTGCAGGCGCACGAAACGTACCTCGCCGGGTTGCGCGGCGTGATGGCAGACCCGGACACGTTCCTGCGCACCATGGCCGAGAGTGTCGGCAAGATCTTCGGGTGCGAGCTCGCCTGCTCGTTCGAGCTGATCGAAATGTGATGCCGGCGCCTGCCCGGCGCCGGCATCACATCTCGAGGTCAGCGCCGGGCGCGCTCGCCGCTGCGGTTGTTCCGGCCGCGCGAGTGCCGGGTGTCACGGCGGTCCTTGCCACCATGCCCGCCGTGCCCGCGCCCGTCGACCCCGCGGCCCGGCTTCGGGCGCGAGCGCCCGCTCTGCTCGACCTGGGGCTCGGGAACCGCGGTACCGGTGGGCCTGCGGGCGCCGGTGACGCTGGCCAGCGTGGTGTCGCCCGGCTGGACCGAGGCCGCCTTGGGCTGCACGCCCGCACCGCTGATGATGCGCCGTGCCGCGCGCCGCTGCTGCGGTGTGACCAGGGTGGCGACGGTGCCCGACTCGCCTGCTCGTGCCGTCCTCCCCGCACGGTGCAGGTAGTCCTTGGCGTCGCCGGGCGGGTCGATGTGCAGCACGAGGCTCACGTTGTCGACGTGGATGCCACGCGCGGCGACATCGGTGGCGACCAGCGTGGTCGCAGCGCCTGCACGGAACGCGGCCAGTACCCGGTTGCGCTGGCCCTGCGTCTTCCCGCCGTGCAGCGCCACGGCCGGGACACCGTCACTTCGCAGCTTCTCGGCCACCCGGTCGGCGTGGTGCTTGGTGCGCACGAACATGATCGTGCGCCCGTCCCGCGCGGCGATCTGGGAAGTGACCGCGTGCTTGTCGCGCTGCTCCACGGTGAACACGTGGTGCTCCATGGTGGTCACGCCCGCGGTGGCCGGAGCGACCGAGTGCTCGCGCGGGTTGCTGAGATGGTCACGCACCAGGGTGGCGACCTCGCCGTCGAGGCTGGCGGAGAACAGCATGCGCTGACCGTCCGACGGGGTCATCCGGAGGATCTCGGTGACCTGCGGGAGGAAGCCCATGTCGGCCATCTGGTCGGCCTCGTCGAGGGTGACGAACGCGACCTCGGACAGCGAGCACGTGCCCTGCCGCGTGTGGTCGGCCAGCCGGCCGGGGGTGGCGATCACCAGGTCGGCACCGCGCTCCAATGCGAGGGACTGACGCTGGAACGACATGCCTCCCACGATCGTCGCGCAGTGCAGGCCGGCGGCCTTGCCGAGCGGCTGGAGCGCTTCGGAGACCTGCATGGCCAGCTCCCGGGTCGGCACGAGCACGAGCCCACGCGGGCTACGTTTGCCCGGCCTGCCGTCCCGCTGCCTGGCCTGGTGCAGGCGGGTGAGCAGCGCCAGCCCGAAGGCCAGGGTCTTGCCCGACCCGGTCTGTGCCCGCCCGAGCACGTCGCGCCCGGCGAGTGCGTCCGGCAGGGTCGCCGTCTGGATCGGGAACGGGCTCTCGATGCCGGTGCGCCGCAGCGTCTCGAGTAACGGCTTGGGAAGGGCGAAGTCGGCGAACGACGAGGACGTCTCGGCGGAGTCGTGCGAACGGTCGTCGGTTTCGGGGGTAGGCGCGTTCGGCGCCTCAGCAGTAATGGTCACGGATACCTTTCCGGAGTGGCACGTCACGTGCGGCCCTGATCCGCCACGTCTCGCGTGGACACCGTCGAGGAAGTCGATCGATGAGAAAGGGCTGATGCACCGGACGAACCCGACGCGCTTTGCGTCGTCGATGGATAGTGCGCGCACGCCGGCTAGGTATGTTCGGACCGCTCTGTCCGAGGCCGTCTCAGCGTGCCTTCTCGACACTGTACGCGAGAACGCGTGGCCGCACGGCGCCGGGAGCCCGGAACGCGGCTCGGCAGGCTGCATTGCCGGACCGTCCCGTCCCGCGCAGGGTCGTTCCCGTGCGTCAGTCGGTGAGTACCTCGAGGGTGCGCTCACCCGTCTGCTCGATCTTGACGCCCGCCGCCGCGGCGATGCCGACCACGTCGTCGACGGTGCTCGCGTCCTGTCTCGCCCGCACGAGTGCGCCGGCGAGGCGCCCCTTGTACGCCTTGTTGTGGTGGCTGACGGTGGTGCGCGCTCCCGTGCCGTCGTCGGTGACCACCCGCACAGTCACGGCAGACGGGACGCGGGCAAGCGCAGCGTACGGGCCTGATCGCAGGTCGACGAGCACGCTGCTGCCGAGGCCTGCGAGTACCGGTTCGAGGTTCGGGCGCCACAGGCCGCGCAGCGAGCCGAGGCCGGGAACGCTGGATCCGCCGGAGAGCCGGTACGCCGGGATCGGGTCCTCGGCTCCCACGAGACCGAACAACGCGGAGGCCACGGCGAGCCGTTCCCGTGCGCGCGCCCGCTCGGCCGGGCCGAACGTGTCGAGTCCCATAGCGTCGTAGAGCACACCGGTGTAGCGGGACAGCGCAGGCATCGTCGGGGACGACCACAGCGCCGCGTTGCGCTCGATCTCCGCGTCCTGCCGTTCGGACAGTCCCAGCGTGGCGCGGCTGGCCTCGACATCACCGGCCAGGTCGACGAGGGAGTCGACGACCCGCTTGCGGGTGTCGGTGAGCTCCGGGAAGGACAGCGCCGCGAGGTCCAGCGGAGGCCCGTCGCCGCCGTGGGCCTTGGTCTCCGAAGGGGGTAACAGTACGAGCACGTCAGGCACCTTAAAGGCCGGTACACCGGGCGTGCCCGGGCGGGTCGACGCACCGCTGAGCGGGCCGGTGGGCGCGTATCATCGCCTGCATGGATCCCGTGACCGTCGAGGTGACGCTCCAGCCACTCGAAGGTGCCGCGTCCTCGGCCTTCGCGCCCCTCGAACTGGACGTGGCCGGGGTGTTCGGCGACGAGCGCCCGTGGTTGCGGGTCACGGTGAACGACCACGAGTTCCGGTCGGCGGTCGTGGTCTCCGATACGGAGCGCTACATCCCACTGAACAGGGCGAACTGCGAGATGGCCGGGGTCGCCGCGGGAGACACCGTCGCCATGACACTCGAGCTCGTGAGCCACCGGCACCACGTCCCGCCACCGGACGACCTCCTGCTGGCGTTGGGAGACGCCCGGGCCCGGTGGGACGCATTGCCCGGCGCCCGCCAGGAGAGCCTGACCAAGTGGGTCGCCGACGCCGCGACTGACGAGATCCGCCGGCGCCGCATCGCCAGGATCGTCGAGGAGGTGCGCGGCTGACGGGGCGGAAGGCGGGGACCGCGAGCAAGCCGGTGCGAGCCGGCTCACGGGCCTGCTCACATCGCGTGCGGGAGCGTGCAATACCCTTGTGCACCACCGGCTGAAGGCGCCCGTCACGAGGAGCTGAGCACGTGATTACCCGGATGTCCACGCTGTTCTTGCGCACGCTGCGCGAGGACCCCGCCGAGGCGGAGGTTCCCAGCCACAAGCTGCTGGTGCGCGCCGGGTATATCCGGCGCGTGGCACCGGGCGGGTTCACCTGGCTGCCGCTCGGCCTCGCGGTGCTGCGCAACATCGAGAACGTGGTGCGCGAGGAGATGAACGCGATCGGCGCGCAGGAGATCCAGTTCCCCGCGCTCCTTCCCCGTGAGCCGTACGAGGCCACCGGGCGGTGGACCGAGTACGGCCCGAACGTGTTCCGGCTCAAGGACCGCAAGGGCGCGGACTTCCTGCTCGGCCCGACCCACGAGGAGCTGTTCGCGCTCACCGTGAAGGGGGAGTTCAGTTCCTATCGCGACTACCCGGTGATGCTGTACCAGGTCCAGTCCAAGTACCGGGACGAGGCGCGCCCCAGGGCAGGGCTGTTGCGCGGCCGCGAGTTCGTGATGAAGGACTCGTACTCGTTCGACCTCGACCAGGCGGGCCTCGATCGGTCGTACCGGCTGCACAGGGACGCCTACCAGCGCATCTTCGAACGGCTCGGGCTGAGCTACGTGATCGTGGCTGCCACATCGGGTGCGATGGGCGGGTCGGCCTCCGAGGAGTTCCTCGCCGACTCCGCGACGGGGGAGGACACCTACGTGCGCAGCACGGCCTCGGGCTACGCCGCCAATGTCGAGGCGGTGTCCACCCCGGCCGGCGAGGAGAAGCGCGTGGAAGAGCTCCCGCCCGCGCATGTGCACTACACCCCGGACACGCCGACCATCGAGTCGCTGGTCGACTTCCTCAACGCGCAAGCCGAGCTGGGCCGGTCGTTCACGGCGGCCGACACGCTGAAGAACGTGATGGTCAAGGTGCGCAGGCCGGGCGAGCAGGACTGGCAGTTACTGGCCGTCGGTGTGCCCGGCGACCGGGACGTGGACATGAAGCGCCTGGAGGCGTCCCTGGAGCCCGCCGAGGTCGCCGTGCTGGAGGAAGCGGACTTCGAGCGGCACGCGTTCCTGGTCAAGGGGTATATCGGGCCGAATGCACTGCAGGACAACGGTGTGCGGCTGCTTGTGGATCCCCGCATCGTCACAGGCACGGCCTGGGTGACCGGCGCCGACAAGCCCGACCATCACGTCGTCGATCTGGTGTGCGGTCGCGACTTCGTGCCGGACGGCACGATCGAGGCCGCTGAGGTCCGGGAGGGTGACCCCGCTCCGGACGGCTCCGGACCGCTGGTGGCGGCGCGCGGTATCGAGATCGGGCACATCTTCCAGCTCGGAACCAAGTACACCGATGCGTTCGAGGTGGACGCGCTCGGTGCCGACGGCAAGCCCGCGCGGATCACCATGGGCTCGTACGGCATCGGTATCTCGCGCCTGATCGCGGCGATCGCCGAGCAGCATCACGACGAGCTGGGGCTGGTGTGGCCGCGTGAGGTCGCTCCGGCCGACGTGCACATCGTCGTCGCAGGTAAGGACGACTCGATCGCCGAGGCCGCCGAGCGCCTGACCGCCGAGCTGGACGGCGCGGGAGTACGGGTGATCCTGGACGACCGTACGGCCAGTCCCGGCGTGAAGTTCGCCGATGCCGAGCTCGTGGGAGTTCCTTCGATCGTGGTGGTTGGTAAGGGCCTGCAGAAGGGTATGGTCGAAATCAAGGATCGCGCGACCGGTGAACGCACCGAGGTGCCTGTGGACGAGGCCGTCGGGCACATGCGCGCACTGACAGGTCGCTAGAGCCCGTTCGCCAGGGTCCCCGAACCGGCTCTAGCGACCCCTTCCTACCGCCGCTGTCTCCCGGATGGCGGGCGAGCCGAAGGACTCCTCGGGTACCACAGTTGTATCGAAGGGGTCCCTCGGCTCGCCCCGCTCGCTCCGCCGGAAGTTCCGCCCGGCTACCCGGCCAGCACGCTCAGCCGCACGCGGCGGACGGGGTTGTCGACGTTGGTGTCGACCAGGCACAGGGACTGCCACGTGCCGAGCGCGAGCGCCCCGTCGAGGACCGGCACCGTCGCGTACGGCGGGAGGAACGCGGGCAGCACGTGGTCCCTGCCGTGCCCGCCCGTGCCGTGCTGGTGGCGCCAGCGGTTGTCGCGGGGGAGCAGGTCGTCGATCGCTGCCAGCAGGTCGTGATCGCTTCCCGCGCCGGTCTCCAGCACGGCGAGACCCGCGGTGGCGTGCGGGACCCAGCCGTGCAGCAGCCCGTTGTCCACGTCGCACTCGGCGAGGTACGCCGTCGCTTGTTTGGTCAGGTCGTGCACCACAGCGCGGTTGCCCGTGTGGATCTCGAACTCCTTGGTGTACACACCCCCACCGTACCGTCGCGCGCGCCGGTCAGATCGCGACAGCCAGACGGGTCGCCTGGTCGATCGCGCGCTTGGCGTCCAGCTCGGCGGCGACGTCGGCGCCACCGACCAGGTGCGCGGTCACGCCCGCAGCGGCCAGCCCTTCGGTGATCTCCCGTAACGGTTCCTGGCCCGCGCAGATCACCACCGAATCCACGTCGAGCACCCGTTCATCGGACTTGCCGACCGTGACGTGCAGGCCCGCGTCGTCGATCCGGCGGTAGGTCACGCCAGGAACCATCTCGACGCGCTTGTCGCGCAGAGTGGTGCGGTGCACCCAGCCCGAGGTCTTGCCGAGGTCCTTGCCCATCTTGGACGTCTTGCGCTGCAGCAGGTAGACCGAGCGCGGGGAGGGTTCGATCTCCTTGCCCACCCCGTCGACGCCGCCGCGGGCCCGCTCGGGCTCGTCCACGCCCCACTCGGCGCGCCACTGCTCGACGTCGAGCGCGGGCCGCGAGCCGTGGGTGAGGTACTCGGAGACGTCGAACCCGATCCCGCCCGCGCCGACCACCGCGACGGACTTCCCGACCGGCGCGCCGCGCAGGACATCTACATAGGACAGCACCTTGGGGTGGTCGATGCCGTCGATCGCCGGTGTGCGGGGCGAGACACCGGTGGCGACGACGACCTCGTCGAATCCTTCGTCGGCGAGGTCGGCCGCGCGGGCCCGGGTGCTCAGCCGCACGTCCACGCCGTGCAGCTCGAGCTGCCTGCGGTAGTAGCGCAATGTCTCGTGGAACTCCTCCTTGCCGGGGACCTGCTTGGCGAGGTTGAACTGGCCGCCGATCTCGTCGGCGGCCTCGTACACGGTGACGTGATGACCGCGCTGCGCGAGGGTGGTGGACGCGGCGAGGCCCGCCGGACCGGCGCCGACGACGGCGACGCGCTTGGGCGTGCCGACCATGCGGACGGCCAGTTCGGTCTCGTTGCCCGCGCGCGGGTTGACCAGGCAGGTGGCGGTCTTGAGCTGGAAGGTGTGGTCGAGGCAGGCCTGGTTGCAGGCGATGCAGGTGTTGATCTCGTCGTCGCGGCCCTGCTCGCTCTTGGCGACCCACTCGGGGTCGGCGAGGAACGGCCGGGCCATCGAGACCATGTCGGCCTCGCCGCGTTCCAGGACGCCCTCGGCGACGTCCGGCATGTTGATGCGGTTGGACGCCACGACCGGTACGGTCACCCGCGGCCGAAGCCTGCCGGTGAGCTCGGTGAAAGCCGCGCGGGGTACCGAGGTCACGATCGTGGGCACCCGCGCCTCGTGCCAGCCGATGCCGCTGTTGATCAGCGTTGCGCCCGCGTGCTCGACGGCCTGGGCCAGCTCGACGACCTCGTCCCAGGACTGGCCGTCCGGCACCAGGTCGAGCAGGGACAGCCGGTAGCTGATGATGAAGTCCGGGCCCGCGGCCTCGCGGGTGCGGCGGACGATCTCGACGGCGAGCCGCATCCGGTTCGTCCATGAGCCGCCCCAGCGGTCGCCGCGCCGGTTGGTGCGCGGGGTGAGGAACTGGTTGATGAAGTATCCCTCGGAGCCCATGATCTCGACGCCGTCGTAGCCCGCCTCCCGCGCGAGCGTGGCGCAGCGGGCGAAGTCGTCGATCGTTCCGCGCACGCCGCGGTCGCTCAACGCTCGGGGGCGGAACGGGGTGATCGGGGACTTTACCGCCGAGGCGGACACGCTGAACGGGTGGTAGGCGTACCGGCCCGCATGCAGGACCTGCAGCAGGATCTTGCCGCCCGCCTCGTGCACCGGTTCGGTGAGCGTGCGGTGCGCACGCGCCTGCCTGCCGTTCGTCAGCGAGGAGGCCAGGGGGAACAGCCACCCTTCCCTGTTGGGCGCGAACCCGCCGGTGACGATGAGGCCGACGCCGCCCCGAGCGCGCTCGGCGTAGTACTCGGCGAGGCGACCGAAGTTGCGGCTGCGGTCCTCCAACCCGGTGTGCATCGAGCCCATCACGACCCGGTTGCGCAGGCTGGTGAAGCCGAGGTCGAGTGGGCTGGTCAGGTTCGGGTACGCGCTCATGGATGCTGACCTCTCGTGTTGGCGTCCAGCCAATCCTAATTTACGCGTGAGTAGGTAGCGAGGGTGTGCTATCTCGCGATCGTGCGCCGGTGCGACGGGTCGGGAACCGTCGACGACCGTGGGCGAGTGGTCGCGCGTGCCCCGTCGCTCTCCTCGGTCCTGGCGGTCAGGGCCTCGGCGAGCGCGGCGGGAACGCTGGCCGTGCCCGCCGAGAGCCGGCACGCCTTCCTCGACCTCACCGCGTTGGGCAGGCAGGAGGGCCGGGAAGAGCCCAAGGGCAGGGTGGACGCGGTCCGTGAGGCGGTACCCGACTTCTCCGCGTGCGGACACGGATCCTTGGCAGGAGATCGAGCGGTGAGCACGTGTGCGGCGCGGGATGCTGGCATGATCGTGCTCATGGGACTGATCGACCTCAGCCACGCCATCGAGCACCAGATGACCACGTACCCGGGGCTGCCGGGGCCGGAGATCGGCGTGCATCTCAGCTTCGAGGGGTCGGCGGAACACTACGATCCGGGTACGGAGTTCGCCATCGGCCGGATCAGCATGATCGCCAACACCGGTACCTACCTGGACACACCCGCGCACCGGTTCCGTGACGGTCACGACCTGGCCGGCCTGTCGCTGGAACGCTGTGCCATGCTTCCGGCCGTCGTCGTGGACGCGGACGGGGCGATCGGTCCGGATGTGCTGCCCGGCGGGCGGCTCGACGGGATGGCGGTGCTGCTGCGCACGGGCTGGGACCGGCGTTGGGGCACCGCGCACTACGGCGATCCCGACCACCCGTACCTCACCGAGGCAGGTGCGCAGGTCCTCGTCGAGCGCGGCGCCACGCTGGCCGGGATCGACTCGGTGAACATCGACGACACCACCACCGGGCAGCGGCCCGCGCACACCACCCTGCTGGCCGCGGGAATCCCCGTCGTCGAACACCTCACGGGGCTGCACCTGCTGCCGCACACCGGTGCCCACTTCACCGCCGTGCCCCCGTCCATCGACGGCATGGCGACCTTCCCGGTGCGGGCGTTCGCGCACGTGCCGTGATCCGGCCGGGCCGCGACGCGCGTGTCGGGCACTCGGGCACCCCGGTAAGGGGCCGTTCCAGCGACGGTCAGCCGGTGTATGCCGCGCGCACGGCATGTTCCCCTTGCCTCTCCGCGTCACTCGAGCCTTACCGCTGCTCGGGCTCGAGTGGCACGGGGATCGTCTCGAGGAGCTGTTCCGCGATGGCGCGTGCCGGCTCGGCGTACGCGCGAGCGAGGCCGTGAAAGACCTCCTCGGCGCGAATCGCAGGCCAGTCCGGTGGTAGGTGTTCGGCCGGCAGATGAGGGTCGGCGCGTACCAGCCTGAGCCAGTCGGTGTCCGATGTTGCCGATGCCATGGAGGACACCCTCACCTACGCCGGGGCGCACCCGGACGAGGTTCGTACCACGCTTACCGAGTTCCTCGACATGGACGCCGCGCTCGCCGAGAAGGTCGCCCTCGAGACGTTTACCACCGAGCCCAACCGCGGGGCCCTGGAGACCCTCGCCGACCTCGCCGTGCAGGATGGCCTCCTCGAGGAGAAACCGGACCTCGACGCGCTGCTGGACTGACCGGGCACGGGGCCGTGCTGCACCGTTCCGGATGAACCTGCCCGGTGGCTGAATGACGCTTTCAGTCCTTCTCGTGGACTGAAAGCGTCATTCAGCGCTGTTCGGTGTCCGGGTCGATCACCGGCTTCGGCGTGACCTCGTGGTCGCCCCGGAGACGCTGCCCGGGGGACTCGTCCCCGCCGTCCTCCTTGGCGCGCTGGGATGCCTCGTACATCTCCACCGCCTCGGAGATCCCGTCGCCGATCTCGCGGGTGATGTCGCGGACCGCGCTGGTGATGATGCTGGCGATATTGCCGACGTGCGTCGCCGCCGACTCGGTGATCTCCTGCACCGTGTCCTTGTTCCGCTCGAACTGTCCCACCACGGCAACCCCTGTTCCTACGCTGCTGCGAGTTCCTTCTCCTCGTTCAGCGTAGTCGGAGCCTGCTTCTCCTTCTCGCGAGGTGGCAGCGCGAATGTCAGGATCTTCTTGGCCACCGACAGCAACTGCTTGTGCAGCGGCCCGGTGTTGTACGACAGGCCGTACTTCTCGCAGATCGCACGGACCTGCGGGGCGATCTGCGGGTAGCGCCGCGCGGGAATGTCCGGGAACAGGTGGTGCTCGATCTGGTGGGAGAGGTTCCCGCTCATGATGTGGAAGAGCTTGCCACCGGAGATGTTCGCCGACCCCAGGATCTGGCGCAGGTACCACTGGCCGCGCGTCTCACCCTCGGTCTCGGACTCGGAGAAGCTCTCCACGTCCTCCGGGAAGTGCCCGCAGAAGATGATGGCGAATGCCCACAGGTTGCGGACCACGTTGGCGGAGGCGTTGCCCAGCAGGGTCAGCGGCGCGAGCGGTCCGGTCAGCAGGGGGAACAGCACGTAGTCCTTGCCGATCTGCCTGCCTGCCTTGGCGCGCATCTTCCTGCGCACCTCGGCCTTGTCCTTCCAGCTGATCTCGCCCTTGAGCATCCGGTCGACCTCGAGGTCGTGCAGCGACACGCCCCACTCGAAGAAGATCGCCAGCAGGACGGCGTAGACGGGGTTGCCCAGGTAGTAGGGGTGCCATTCCTGGTCCGGATCGATCCGCAGGATCCCGTACCCGACGTCGCGGTCCTTGTCGATGATGTTGGTGTGCGTGTGGTGCATGTAGTTGTGTGAGTGGCGCCAGTTGTCCCCCGACGCAGCGGTGTCCCACTCGAAGGTCTTGGAGTTCAGCTCCGGGATGCGCGTCCAGTCGTACTGACCGTGCATCACGTTATGGCCGATCTCCATGTTGTCCAGGATCTTCGACACCGACAGGCAGCCGACCGCGGCGAGCCAGGCCGGCGGCAGGAAGCCGAGGTACATCAGGCCGCGCCCGGCGACCTCCAGGCCGCGCTGGGTGCGGATGACCCTGTTGATGTAGTCGACGTCCTCCTGCCCCAGGTCGGCGACGAGCTGCTGGCGGATCTCATCGAGCTCGCGGCCGAACTCCTCGACCTGCTCCGGTGTCAGTCGATCTCGTAGGTCGGTCATGACGCTCCTCCCATGGTCTGTTGTCTGTGGTGTCGGTGCCCTCAGCAGTAGATGTCCACGTCCCCGACGGGCACGGAGATGCACATCTGGATCTCTTCCTCGGGTTCGGTGGACAGCTCCCCGGTCAGTGCGTTCTGCACGCAGCCGCGCGACTTGACCTTGGTGCAGGAGAAGCAGATCCCCATCCGGCAGCCGTGCTCCGGGCGTAGTCCGGCCTCCTCGGCCTGCTCCAACAGGGGGCGACCCGAGTTGGCGATCTCCCGGCCACTGTGCTCGAACCGCACCTGACCGGTGGCGTTCTCGGTGTCGATCTCCAGCTCCGGCGGGGTGAACACCTCGGTGTGCAGCTGTTCACCCAGCCCTTCGGCGTAGAACAGCGCGCGCACGGAGTCCATCAGCCCGTCGGGTCCGCACAGGTACGTCTGCGCCTGCCGCCAGTTCGGCGCGACCTCCTCCAGGTGCGCGGGTGTGAAGAACCCGTGCAGGTCACCGCCGTGCTCGGCGTGCGTGAAGCCGAGTGCCACGCGCAGGCCCGGGTTGGCGCGGTCGAGCTCGGCGAGCTCGTCGCGGTAGAGCACGTCCTGCTCGGTGTTGGCGTAGTGCACGAACACCACACCGTCGGTGTCACCTCGATCGTGCAGGGTGCGCAGCATCGACAGCGCCGGCGTGATCCCGCTGCCACCGCTGACCAGCAACAGCTGCTCGGGACGCGGCTCGGGCAGGGTGAACTCGCCGTCCGGCTGGGAGAGTCCCAGGATCATGCCCGGCGCGGCGTTGCGGTACAGGTGCCCGGACACGAGCCCGTGCGGATCGACCTTGACGGTCAGCTCGAGCGAGCCTGCGGGATCGAGCTCCGAGTTGGCGGGGGAGTAGCAGCGCGTGCGGCGCACCCCGTCGATGTCCACGGAGACGCGGACGTACTGCCCGGCGCGAAAGCCTCGCCACCGCTTGCTCGTGTGCACCGTCAGGGTGACCGTGTCCGCGGTCTGCCTGCGCACGGCCGTGACCTTTCCCCGGATCTCGTTGCGCACCTTCATCGGGTCGACGAGCTCGAGATAGCGGTCGATGCCGTGCGGGGTGAGCAGCGTGTCCACCAGGGATGCCGTCATCGCGCCGAGCGACCGGCTGCGACGTGGGATCAGGCTGGTCACGATAGCCCCCTTCGGTTCCGAGTGACGCCGTGGTCGAACTTGATAGTGAACAAGTGTGCACTGATGTGGATACGTTATCGCCCGGCGGCCCTCCCCGTCATCACGTTGTGACGCGTGCGATACGGCCAGGCCTGGTCCGCTGGCCAGGCACGTGCGGCGCACGCGGGACCGCACCGGCCAGCAGGAGCATTCCGGAGTACCTGTGTCGCGCGGGAAAGTGGACGTGCGTACTCTTAACGTTGTGACTGCGGAGCAGACGACGAGGCAGGAGCGCAAGCAGCGCACGCGACAGGCACTTGTGGACGCGGCGTTGCGCCTGCTCACCGACCGCAACCTCGCGAGCCTGAGCCTGCGCGAGGTCACCAAGGAAGCGGGAATCGTGCCGACCGCGTTCTACCGGCACTTCGCGTCCATGGACGACCTCGGTATTGCGCTGGTGGACGAGTCGATGCGCACGTTGCGCAGGATGGTCCGGGAGGCGCGCAAGAACCGGAGTAGCAGCGAGGACGTGATCAGAAGCTCGGTGCAGACGCTTTACTCCCAGGTCCGTACCAACGAGGACCATTTCCGCTTCCTCATGCGCGAGCGCTACGCGGGTACCGGCCGGGTGCGCGCGGCGATAGCGACCGAGCTACGCCTGTTCGCCAGCGAGCTCGCCGTCGATCTCGGCCGATTCGACGAAATGCGCGCCTGGAGCGCGGAGGATCTTCGTATGATGGCCGACTTGATCGTCACGGCGATGCTTGGCACGGTTATGGAGCTCGTGGACGTCGATACGGCCGACCGGGAAGCGGATATGGAGATCATCAGGCAGGCCCGTAAGAGGCTCCGGCTGATTGTCATCGGGGTGGCCGGCTGGCGAAGCGAGGCATGAGCGGCACATGCCGAGTGACACCCCTCACGAAGATCGCTGAACCGGGTGCGGCGTGATAGACAACGTGGACACCAGGGCGGTCCTGGAACTGCCCTTCTCAAGTACCTCGGCGGAGGAGGTTGTGTGGTGGCTGGTGCCGGTTCGGGTGTGGAGAGTGTTGTGTCGGTGGGGGTGGTTGCTGAGCAGGTGGCTGGTGAGGCTCGGGTGGCTTTGGTGCCGGGGATGGTGCAGCGGTTGACCCAGCGGGGTGTGGGGGTGGTTGTGGCCTCGGGTGCGGGTGTGGGGGCGTTCGTGTCGGATGAGGCGTTTGTGGCGGCGGGTGCGCGTGTGGGGGATCCGTGGGAGGCGGACATCGTGGTGTGTGTGCATGCGCCGGGTGAGGCGGATGTGGCGCGGGCGCGGCCGGGCGCGGTGGTGGTGGGGTTTGTGGATCCGTATGCCGGTAGTGAGCGGTTCGAGCGGTGGGACCGGCTGGGTGTGGTCGGGTTCGCGTTGGAGTCGGTGCCGCGGATCTCGCGGGCGCAGGCGATGGATGCGTTGTCGTCGCAGGCGAATGTGGCCGGCTATCGGGCGGTGTTGGTGGGGGCGTGGCATTTGCCGCGGTTCTTTCCGATGTTGACCACGGCGGCCGGGACGGTGAAGCCGGCGAGCGTGTTGGTGCTGGGGGCCGGGGTGGCCGGGTTGCAGGCATTGGCGACGGCGAAGCGGTTGGGGGCGCGGGCGAGTGGGTATGACGTGCGTCCGGAGGTGGCTGATCAGGTGCGGTCGGTGGGGGCGCGGTGGCTGGATCTGGGGATCGAGGCCGTGGGTGAGGGTGGTTATGCCCGGGAGTTGTCCGAGGATGAGCGGGCCGAGCAGCAGCGGCGGTTGGGTGAGGCGATCACCGGGTTCGATGTGGTGATCACCACGGCGCTGGTGCCGGGCAGGGCGGCGCCGCGGTTGGTCTCGGCCGAGGCGGTGGCCGGGATGGCGCCGGGCAGCGTGGTGGTGGATCTGGCCGGGGAGGCCGGCGGGAACTGCGAGCTGACCCAACCGGGCGAGGTGGTCACCGCGCACGGGGTCACGATCGCCGCGCCGGCGAATCTGCCGGGCGAGATGCCGGGGCATGCCAGCGAGTTGTATGCCCGCAACATCGTGGAGTTTTTGGAGTTGGTCATCGGGGAGGGTGGGCTCACCCTGGATGCGGGCGATCCGATCATCGCCGAGGCCTGCGTGTCCGGGCGGGACCGCCTCACCTGGCCGACAGAGGCCGCTGCCGGTGAGTCCGGTGCGGCGGGTAAGGAGGTGTGGTGATGGATCCGGGGTTGGTGCAGAACCTGGCTGTGCTGGTGCTGGCGGGGTTTCTGGGGTTTGTGGTGATTTCGAAGGTGCCGAATACGCTGCATACCCCGTTGATGTCGGGCACGAACGCCATTCACGGGGTGGTGGTGCTGGCCGCGCTGGTGGTGTTGGGGCTGGGTGTTGAGGGGGTGTTCAACAAGGTCCTGCTGGTGGTGGCGATCATTTTCGGCACGATCAACGTCGTGGGTGGGTTCTTGGTGACTGATCGGATGCTGGCGATGTTCAAGCACAAGCCCGCGGGCGGAGCAGACAAGGAGGCCGACCGGTGAGCTGGCTGCATGACATGGCGTTGATCAATAGCCTCTACATCGTCGCGTTCGCGCTGTTCATCTACGGCCTGATGCAGATGCGGGGCCCGCGCACGGCGGTGGCCGGTAACTGGGTCGCCGCTGCGGGGATGGGGCTGGCGGTGGCCGCGACGTTGCTGATCGAGGGGATGGGCAACTGGCTGCTGATCGGGCTGGGCATCGCCATCGGCACGGTGATCAGTATCCCGGCGGCCTACCGGGTCAAGATGACGGCGATGCCGCAGATGGTCGCGCTGTTCAACGGGCTCGGCGGCGGGGCGATCGCGCTGATCTCGTGGGCCCAGTTCCGCGACACCGCCGGCTACGCCCACGAACCCGTCCACGCCGTCATCGCCTCACTGTTCGCCGCGCTGGTGGGCTCCATCTCGTTCTGGGGCTCGCTGGTGGCCTACGCCAAACTCCAAGAGCTCCTGCCCGGCCGGCCAATGACCCTGGGGCGGGCGCAACAGCCGGTCAATCTGGCCATGATCGTCGCCGCCGTGGCCGCGGCGATCGTGATCACCACCGGCGGCGCCTCCGGCTGGTGGATGATCGCGCTGCTGGCCGCCGCCGCGGTCGTCGGGCTGATCGTGGTCCTGCCCATCGGCGGGGCCGACATGCCCGTGGTGATCTCGCTGCTCAACGCGCTGACCGGCCTGTCCGCCGCCGCCAAGGGCATCGCGCTGGACAACACCGCCCTGATCGTGGCCGGCATGATCGTCGGCGCCTCCGGCTCCATCCTGACCAGCCTCATGGCCCAGGCCATGAACCGCTCCATCCCCGCCATCATCGCCGGCGGCTTCGGCGGCGGCACCACCACACCCAGCAGCAGCGGCGGCAGCGACCGGCCCATCCGCAGCACCAGCGCGGCCGACACCGCCATCCAACTCGCCTACGCCAGCAAAGTCGTGGTCGTGCCCGGCTACGGCATGGCCGTGGCCCAGGCCCAACACGCCGTCAAGGAAATCGCCACCCTCCTGGAAGCCAAGAACATCGACGTCTCCTTCGCCATCCACCCCGTCGCCGGCCGCATGCCCGGCCACATGAACGTCCTGCTCGCCGAAGCCGACGTCGCCTACGACCAACTCACCGAACTCGACGAAAGCAACTCCGCCTTCCCCCAAACCGACGTCACCCTGGTCATCGGCGCCAACGACGTCATCAACCCCGCCGCCGAAACCGACCCAGCCTCCCCCATCTACGGCATGCCCATCCTCACCGTCCACCACAGCCAATCGGTCATCGTCATCAAACGCAGCATGAGCCCCGGCTTCGCCGGCATCGACAACGACCTCTACTACAACCCCAAAACCACCATGCTGTTCAACGACGCCAAAACCGCCACCACCGACATCGTCGAAGAACTCAAACAACTCTGAACCCACACCCAGCGCACTGGACGTGCCCGGCCGTGCCTAGCGGCCGAGTGGGACGTCGGCCGCCGCCTCGAGAACTCGGTCCCTGCCGAGGTCGCCGTCGACGCCGTGCTCGGGCGGGGCGAGGAGGACGACGCGCACGGTCGAGCCGCGCGTGTCACTGTGCTGGACGGCCCCGTCGAAGCCGGGCGGTTCTCCCGGCCACCGCCCGGTCCGCGTCGCCAGGTCGTGCGCACCCCCGCGTCCCGGCGTGTCCACGATGTCGCGGAACGTATGCGCGTCATCCGGTGTGGCGAACTCGAACTCCGCGATGCTCACGGCCGCCTCGCGCCCGTCGTGGCGGGCCGTGAAGCTGCCGAGGAGGATACCGGCGCAGGTGAGTTGCTCCACGGCCATCTGCGCGTCTCCGAAGGTGTGCGCGATGCAGTCCGGCTCCCTGCTGGTGGTCACCGGGACGAAGGTGACATCCCGTACGTTCCGTTCGGCGGAGTCGCCTGTGGCGTGTGGCTCCGGACGTGTTTCCGCGTCACCGGTGGCCACCGCTACGCCGATGGCAGAGAGCACGACGAGCAGCAGGAGCGCGAGGCCTGCCAGTGCCCACCACGTGACGTGACGGGTCCGTCGGCGCCGCGGGGGCAGCCGTTGCGCACCCACCCGGCCGGGCCGTGCCTGCTCGTCTTGTGCCTCGGGGGTTGGCCGGGCTGCCTGGTGCGCCGAGGTCGCTGAGGTCGCCGAGGTCGCATCGCCCGCAGGGAAGCCCTCCTCGGCGAGCTGCTCGGCGCTCAGGACCTGTGCGTCTGGCACCAGCAGCCGCATGACCGCCCTGGCGTGTTCGATGGTGCACGGGCGGGCGGCCCCGTCGGGGGAGGCGCGCCCACCGCCGAGAGCGGCGCGCACGCTCGCCGGTGAGGGGTGGAGCACGTGTACGGAGCCGTCCTCACCGGCGTCCGGCACGGTGATGGCGTGCGCGTACGGGCCGACCGCGACGACGATGCCGCTCGGCAGCGTGGCGTGTGTCGCCGCCGACAGCGTAGACAGGGCGGCGTGGGCGTCGCGCAACGCGGTCACCACCGGGCTGTCCTCCGGGTCGTCGGTGCCCGCGACGGCCCGGCCGTCGGCCAGCCACTGACCGTGCAGCGGAGCGATGAGCCGCATGGCGGGGCTCTGCAGGTGCACCCCGACGACGACGTGCACGGCGTGCGGTCGTAACACGACGGCTTCGAAGAGGGACGTCTCACCCGGGAAGGTTACGCCCAGAAGAGCCACCCCGCCGGTGTCGGCCTGTCCTCGCCCGAAAGCCGTCAGCGCGGCGCGTATGTCGTCGCTGATGCCTGAAACGCGCTCGCCAGCGCGAATGACTCGCACCGTCGCAATCCTCCCCATCGGCGAAACCCGGTCGCGGAACATGGCTCGGAAGCGAGCCCGGTCAGGGACAAGACTAGTCCCGTGTGCGTATCCAAGCGCGTACACCCTGCGTTAGGCATACAGGGACCGAGAGTCGAGAAAGGTTCACATAGGTTCACGTTCAGTTATTGACAGGAACGATATGTCCCTAGTTGTGTGTCATTCCATCGTGTGAAGTAGCCGCTGAACGGAGCGGGCGAATAGGGAGGAGTCATCAGTGCTTGGAAGACCCTGGCGACGTGCGGTAGTGGTCGCGGCCACATCGGCACTCGCTGTGTCGACGATCGGGGCCACGCCTGTGGTCGCTCAGGAAACGACCGATCCGCTGGCGCCGATCGGGGACTCGCTCGGCGAGGTGCTGTCGGGCCACTCCGACTCGGAGCCGGTATCCGTCTTCGTACACGGCACTGACGTCGCAGCCGCCGACCAGGCGATCGCCGACGCCGGGATGGACCGGCTGACCGCCTTCGACAGGGTCGGCGTCGTCGCGGCCAGCGGTACCGCCGGCCAGGTCGACGAGGTGCGCGACGCCGACGGCATCACCTATGTGGAGAACAACAACCCGGTGGAGTTCTTCGCTACGTCGGGTACCGAAGCCACGCGGGCCAAGGAAGCGCAGGAGACACTGACCGACGCCGACGGCGAACCGATCGACGGTAGCGGCACCTCCGTCGCCGTCATCGACACCGGAGTCGACCCGAACCACCCGGCGTTCGCAGACGAGAACGGCGACAGCAGGGTCGTGGCGAACATGCGGAGCCTCTGCCTCGACGACAGCGGCGACACCAGCTGCATCGTCGACGCCGGCCCGCTGGACACCGACTCCACGTCGCTGGGTGGTCACGGCACGCACGTCACCGGTATCGCGACAGGGCAGAACTACGAACTGAACGACGGCTCGCAGGTGGGTGGCTCGGCACCGGGAGCCGACATCGTCTCGGTGGCCACCGGAGCAGCGGTCGCGATCCTCGGTGCGAACTCCGCGATGAACTGGGTTCTCGAGAACCATGACGCACCGTGCGGCGCGGACGTCCCCGCCGAGGAGTGCGCGCCGGTGAAGGTGATCAACAACTCCTGGGGTCCTGCGGGCGGCGGCGAGTTCGACGAGAACTCCCTGACCGTCAAGCTGCAGCGCGAGCTCGCTGAGGAAGGCGTCATGACCGTGTGGGCGAACGGCAACGACGGCGGGGACGGGTCGCAGAACCTGTCCAACCCGCCGGGGCAGGACCCCACCCCGGGTGTGGTGTCCGTCGCCTCCTACTTCGACGAGGGGACGGGGACCCGCGACGGCTCGGTGTCCGACTTCTCCTCGCGTGGTGGTCAGGACGACACGCAGAGCTGGCCGGACATCTCGGCCCCCGGTGAGGAGGTGCTGTCGGCCTGCAGGCCCACGATGCCGATCTGCTCGACCGGCTTCGACTTCCGGAACGGCCCGGGTGCGCTCGACCTGGCCACGTACAACGTGATCAGCGGGACGTCGATGGCTGCGCCACAGGTCACCGGCATCATCGCGCAGCTGTCCCAGGCGAAGCCGGATGCCACGCCCGCCGAGATCGAGGACGCGCTGAAGGCCACGGCGTACAAGTACACCGACGGCGCGTCGTACGAGAAGGTGGACGGCTACACCTCGAGCTTCGACAAGGGCACCGGCCTGGTCGACACGGTCGCCGCCGTGGAGTACCTCACGGGCTGATGCGAAGGGCGCTCCCGCGTGGGTGCCGCACGTGGCAGGCCACCCGCGCGGGAGCGTTTCCCTGTTGTGCCTGTTGCTGATGTGATTTCATGGCATACTAGAGCCACAATTTCAGACCGAGCACCACACGAGACGCGCCGAGTGCGCCTCCGCTCGATTCCACGCAGGCGGTCGAGGACGTAGGGGAAGATGCTCCTCGTCAGTCAGCAGGTTCGAGCAGCGGAGGTCAGCAGTGAGCACTCGTGGAAGTACCCGTGGTGTGGTGTACGTCCACTCGTCGCCGTCTGCGGTGTGCCCGCACGTCGAGTGGGCACTTTCCGGTGTCGTCGGATACCGCGTCAACCTTCGTTGGACGGAGCAACCGGCGGCACCGGGGCAGCTGCGCGCCGAATGTGCCTGGGAGGCAGCTCCGGGTACCGGCGGCAGGCTCGCGGCTGCGCTCAAGGCGTGGCCTATGCTGCGTTTCGAGGTCACCGAGGAGCCGAGTCGGGGTGTCGACGGTGAGCGGCTGTGTTACGTGCCCGGCCTTGGCCTGTGGCACGGGCGCACCAGCGCGAACGGTGACACCGTGGTCGGTGAGGACCAGCTGCGCGCGCTCGTGGCGGCAAGCGGGTCCAGCGAGGCCGTGGCACACAAGGTGGACGAGGTCCTCGGCGGCGCGTGGGACGAGGCACTGGAGCCGTTCCGCTACGCAGGGGACGGTGCGCCGGTGGCCTGGCTCCATCGTGTCGGGTGAGGGCATCCGCCGTGCCGATGGCGTGACGGCATCGTAGCCTCGTCCCCGTGCCAGGCAGTGTGGATCACCCGATGTCGTTCCGCTCGGTCGTCGCGGTCTTCGCGGTCATGATCGTGCTCGCCGTCGGCGGCGGCGTCCTCCTGCACGATATGTACTCCGCGGCCGACGGCTCGGCGGCCGCGCCCGACCCACCTCCCGTCCCTGTCGAGCGGGATCCCGAGGACCGGCCGGGCAGTGGCGAGGTCAGGTTGAGCGGCGACGCGGCACGGCACCCCGAGCGGGACGCCGTGCGTCGCGTGCTGCAGACGTACTTCGACGCGATCAACGAGCGGGATTTCGACCTCTGGCGGTCCGCGGTCACGTCCGAACGGTTGGGCACGACCGAGGAGGACCAGTGGATCGAGGACTTCCGGTCGACGAGGGACGGTGACATGTACGTGCACCGGATCGCGCCCGCGCGCGATGACCGGCTCCGTGTCCTTGTCAGCTTCACCAGCACGCAGGATGTCGAGGACGCTCCTGCCACGCTGCCCGAGCCGTGCATTCACTGGTGGCTGGCGTTGCCGCTGGCTGCGGGCGGGGACGGGGACGGCTGGCGGATCGACGCCGTTTCACCCGGCACCCCACCCCTGTACGAGGCGTGCTGAATGACGCTTTCAGTCCACTGCGTGGACTGAAAGCGTCATTCAGCACATCAAGGGGAGGTGAAGGCGAGGGCGACGTTGTGCCCGCCGAACCCGAAGGAGTCGTTGATCGCGATGTCGAGGTCCATCTTGCGCGGCTCACCTGCGACCACATCCAGGCTGACGCCCGGATCGAGCTCCTTGAGGTTCGTCGTCGGGGGGATGAGCCCGTGGTGGATCGACAGGATCGTGGCGATCGACTCCACGGCACCGGCCGCGCCGAGCAGGTGGCCGAGCATGCTCTTGGGGGCGGTCAGCACCGGCTGGTCCCCGACAGCCTTGCGTACCGCCACCGTCTCGGTGACGTCGCCGACCTGGGTCGATGTGGCGTGCGCGTTGACGTGCTGCACGTCCGAGGCGGCGATACCGCCGTTGCGCAGCGCGGCCTCCATCGCCTTGGCCTGCCAGGTCCCTTCCGGGTCGGGAGCGGTGATGTGGTGCGCGTCCGCGTTGGTTCCCGCCCCGGCGAGGCGGGCGTAGACCCGCGCGCCGCGCGCCTTCGCGAACTCCTCGCGCTCCAGCACGACCACACCGCAACCCTCGCCGAGAACGAACCCGTCCCGCTCGACGTCCCACGGCCGAGAGGCGTGCTCCGGGTCGTCGTTGCGGGTACTCATGGTGCGGGACTGGGCGAACCCGGCCATGGTGATCGCGGCGATACATGCCTCGGCGCCGCCTGCCAGCACCACATCGGCATCGCCGTTGCGCAGCATCCGCCACGCCCACGCCAGCCCCTCGGCCCCCGAGGCGCAGGCCGATACCGGCGCGTGCACGCCGGCACGGGCGGTGAACTCGAGGCCCACGTGTGCGGCCGGCCCGTTCGGCATGAGCATGGGAACGGTCAGCGGGGACACCTTGCGCAACCCGTGCTCCTCCAGGAGGTCATCCTGGTGCAGCAGGGTCGTCGCGCCCCCGATACCGGTGCCGATGACGACGCCGAGCCGTTCGGGCTCGACGCCGTCATCGCCGAAGCTCGCGTCCTGCCAGGCCTGCCGGGCCGCGATCAGCGCGACCTGCTCGCTGCGATCCAGACGGCGCGCTTCCACCCGGGACAGCACCTCGGTCGGGTCGACGGCGAGCTGAGCGGCGATCTTGACGGGCAGGTCGAACCGCTCGACCCAGTCCGCCTCGAGCGTCGATACACCGCTGCGCCCGGACAGCAGGCCCTCCCACGTCGACTCGACGTCCCCGCCGAGCGGCGTGGTAGCGCCGAGTCCGGTCACTACGACGTCGCTTGAACTCATGCTCGTCCTTCCCGCACGAATGGTTGTGCCCCGGGGTCACCGGGATCTGGCTGGTCGTCGTCGACCCGGGAACCTGTCTCGACCGTCGCCGGTCCACGGGCTACCGGGCCGGAGTGCGCGGCTGATGTCCCGTCCCCGGCGGGGCGGAGGTCTCAGCCGGGACCACCCGCTACTTGGAGTTGGCCTGGACGTAGTTCACGGCGTCGCTGACAGTCTTCAGGTTGGCCAGCTCGTCGTCCGGGATCTTCACCCCGAACTTGTCCTCCGCCTGTACCGCGATCTCGACCATGGACAGCGAGTCGATGTCGAGGTCGTCCACGAACGACTTGTCCGAGGTGACCTCGTCCTTGGCGACGCCGGCGACCTCTTCGATGATCTCCGCGAGCCCCGCAGTGATCTCCTGGTTGTCAGCCACTTGTTGATCCTTTCGGTTTCTTCTTCCTTACACGCGCTAGGGCGCGATGATGACCTGCCCAGCGTAGGAAAGTCCCGCGCCGAACCCGACAGTCAGTACCACATCCCCGCGCCGCACCTGGCCCTTGACCCGCATATGGTCGAGCGCCATCGGGATGGACGCCGAGGAAGTGTTGCCCGAGTAGGCGATGTCGTCGGCGACCACCATGTCCTCCCGCGCGCCCTGGACGCGCATCCGCTTCGCGATGGCCTCGACGATGCGTAGGTTCGCCTGGTGGGGGATGAGTACGTCGATGTCGGACGCGGACAGGCCGGCAGCCTCCACGGCGCGCAGCGCAACCGGGGCGATCTTGGTGGTCGCCCACCGGAACACGGACTGACCCTCCTGGTAGATGTACCGGTGGTCGCGCATGTAGATGGTGTCCACGAGGTCACCTGCGCTTCCCCAGCTGACCGGGCCGATCTCGGCCTCCTCCGACGGGCCGACCACCATCGCCCCGGCACCGTCGGCGAAGATGATGACGTTCGCGCGGTCGTAGGGGTCGACGACGTCGGTGAGCTTCTCCGCGCCGATCACGAGCACCTTGCCCGCCGAGCCTGTCCGGATCAGGTCGGAGGCGAGCCCGAGCGCATAGCAGAACCCGGCACAGGCGGCGTTGACATCGAACGCACCCGCGGCTGGGATGCCGATGCGGTCGGCGACCTGCGCGGCGGCGTTGGGGATCGGGGACGGCATCGTGCAGTTCGGCACGATGACCGTGTCGATCTCGCCCGGCTCGAGCCCGGCGTCCTCGAGGGCAAGCGAACCGGCCTGCACGGCCATGTCGACAAGGGAGATGTCCGGGCCGGCGAACCGGCGCTCGACGATCCCGACCCGTTCCTGGATCCACTGGTCGTCCGTGTCGAGATACTTGGCGAGATCGTCGTTGCTGACGATCGTGTCCGGCTGCATGCTCGCCACCCCGAGGATGCGGGTGGCCGCAGCGCCGGTGAGCTGAGTCAGGGCCATCAGGTCGCCACCTCGGAGAGCAGGGAGGACACGGAGTCGATGTCGGCAGGCGTCTTCACCGCGACCGTGCCGGTCACGGTGCCCTTGAGCTGACGCTTGACCAGTCCCGTCAACGTTCCGCCGGGGACGAGCTCAACGGTACTGGTCGTGCCGAGCGTGGCCAACGTGTCCATGGTCAGGTCCCAGCGCACCGGCCGGGTGACCTGCTCGACGAGCCGGTCGAGGTACTCGGCCCCGCTGCCGACCACCGCGCCGTCGGCGTTGGACAGCAGTGGCCGCACCGGGTCCGAGGTGGGCACGCTCGCCGCGTGCTGAGCGAGGGCCTGCTGCGCGGGTTGCATGTACCGGGTGTGGAACGCGCCCGCGACCGGAAGCCTGCGAACCTTGGTCCCCTCGAGCGGCTCGGCCACGATCCGCTCGATCGCGGCGGCCGAGCCGGAGGCCACGATCTGGCCTGCACCGTTGCGGTTGGCCGCGACGAGCCCGTTCCGTTCCAGCCAGTCGGCGACGTCGTCCGGGTCGCCGAGCATGACCGCGGCCATACTGGTCGGCTCGAGCGCGCACGCCTTGGCCATCTCGGCGCCGCGGACCGCGGCCAGCGCGACGGCGTCGTCATGGGCGAGTACGCCCGCGACAGCTGCGGCAGCGAGCTCGCCGACCGAGTGGCCCGCGACGGGGGAGCCGGAGGGCAGCGCACCGCGACGGTCGAGCTCGGTGGCGCACAGCAGGGAAGCGGCGACGATCAATGGCTGGGTGACGGCCGTGTCCTGGATCTCGTCGGCATCGGCCTCGGTTCCCAGCCGGACCAGATCCAGTCCCGCTCGCTCGGACCAGTGCCGCAGGCGCGCACGCGCGTCCTCGTCGTCGAGCCAGGGGGTGAGCATTCCGGGTGTCTGGGAGCCCTGTCCGGGCGCAAGCACGGCGGTCACTGTCACTCCTTCAGAAAACATGCTGAGCGAGGTTCCGGGGGATGCTGTCATGTACGAAGTCATCGGGCCATTTTTGGAGGGTCTCTCCAAAGGCGGGTGGCCGGCTCGGGGATCGTGGTGCAGGTCACTTGTCGGATTCGTCCATTAGGCGGTGTGCAACCGAGGGGGTAGCTATACGGGGCCCCTGGTGTGCGGCAGCCTGCCGAGGATCAGTGCGATCCGCAGCACGAGCGCGTCGCGCGGGTTGGACGCGTCCCTGCCGGTCAGCTCGGCCGCCCTCTTGAGCCGGTAGCGCACGGTGTTCGGGTGGACGAACAGCGTGCGCGCACAGACCTCCAGAACGCCCCCGACCTCCAGGTAGGTGGTGAGGGTCTCGATCAGGGCCGTACCCGAACGTTCCAGGGGGTCGACGACGGTGTCGATGAGCTGCCGCTCGGCCTCCGCGTCGCCTGCGAGGGCACGTTCCGGGAGCAGGTCGCCCGCGCGGACCGGGGACGGTGCCGACGGCCAGCCGGAGACCGCTCGAAGCCCGGACAGCGCCTCGGACGCGCTGATGTACGCCTCGGCAAGGCTGGGCATCGTCGGTCCTGCCACGGCGGGTCCGTCGCCGAACGCCTCCGCGATCCGCGGCAGGACCTCGCGGTCGCGGCCGGAGCGCACGGTGCCGCCGCCGATGATCACGACGAGGCGGGAGCCCTGCACGCCGACCAGCACGGGCCGGTCCATACGGGATGCCTTGCCGCGGACGGTGGACACGATGGTCGGCGGGTCCTCGGCGGGTGCGTGGCCGACGATCACCGTCGCGGCCGCGTCCGGGTCCCAGCCGAGCGCCGAGGCGCGCGACAGAAGGGACTCCTCGGCGTCCCCCCGGACGATCCCGTCGACGACGAGGGCCTCCAGCCGCGCGTCCCAGGCGCCACGACTCTCCGCGGCCGCAGCGTAGGTGGTCGCGGCCGTGAAGGCGATCTCCCTGCCGTAACGCAGGATGCCCTCGGTCAGGACGCGACGCTCGCACTCGTCGGCGGCGAACGTCGGCAGGTGCTCTTCGAGGACCTCCGTGGCGATCCGGATGAGGTGCACGGTGTGCCGCAGGTTGATCCACCGGGACAGCTCCGGTGGTGCTTCCCGGAACGCTTCGGTGGTCAGTTTGAGCGCATCGGCCGGGTCCCTGAGCCAGCCGATGAACCCGGCCACCCCGGTCTGGGTGATGAACAGGACGCTGGCTCGCTGGTCGGCAGGCATGCGGGAGAACCACGGGAGATGCTCTTCCATGGCGGCAACGCTCTTGGCGGCGAGGTCGCCGGAGGCTCGTTCGAGGTTGTGCACGGTGCTCGCCGAGAGGCTGAGCTGCGAGCGCCCGGACTGGTCGGCGCGATTTCCGCTCATGGCTACCACAATCCCACGCCCCGATCCGGCCCGGCTGACGGTGCTCCGCCTGCCGATATCACTCACCCGTGGCACCGTGTCGAGTTGCCGGCCCCCCGCGCCCTGGCGAATGATCGTCGGACTACAGGCATAGTGCCAGGACAAGGGAGGAGACTGTGATGGACCAGCTCAGAGATGGGTTGGGTGACGCGTGGAGTGTGGTGACCACGTTCGTTCCCAAGCTCGTCTTCTTCTTGATCATCCTACTGATCGGGTGGTTGATTGCGAAGGCTGTCGCCAAGGCGCTGACCCTCGTACTCGGCAAGCTGGGCTTCTCGAGTCTCGTCGAGAAGACGGGGCTGTCCGGGACGCTCAGCCAAGCCAATATCGACGCCGCGTCGCTGATCGCGAAGCTGGCGTACTTCTTCATCCTGCTTATCGCGCTGCAGTTGGCCTTCGGCGTGTTCGGGCCGACCAATCCGGTGAGCGAGCTTCTCAACGATGTCATCGCGTTCTTGCCACGCGTGCTCGTGGCGATCGTGCTGGTGATCGTCGCTGCCGCCATCGCGAAGATGGTGCGTGACCTGGTGAACTCGGCGCTGGCCGGCCGCCCGGCCGGTTGGCTGCTCGGCATGGTGGCCTACTGGTTCATCATCGCGCTGGGCATCATCGCCGCGCTCAACCAGGTGCAGATCGCGACAACGGTGACGACGCCGGTGCTGATCGCCGTGCTGGCCACGGTAGGCGGCGTGATCGTCGTCGGCTTCGGCGGCGGTCTCATCAAGCCGGCGCAGGAGCGTTGGGCCGCCTGGCTGGACAACATGCAGAGCAACCTCAGCTCTGGTGGGCAGGCCCAGGCAGGCCAGCGTTCGGGCGCCCAGTCGGGTCAGGAACAGTCGGGTCAGGAACCCCCGACCCCACCGCAGGGCACCACTCCGCGCTGAAGAATGAGCTGAATGACGCTTTCCCTCCACATGACGGAGGGAAAGCGTCATTCAGCGTTCTCAGCCTCCTCAGGCTTCGTCGGAGGCGGCCTCCGGAGTGCCGGCGGCGAACACGTCGTCGATCCGGTACCGGCCTGCCGCCTCGGACAGCGTTTCGTGCGGGATGTCGCCACGTCGTGCGAGCGAGGAGAGCGTGGCGACCACGATCGACTCCGCGTCGACGAGGAAGTGCCGCCGTGCGGCCGGGCGGGTGTCGGAGAACCCGAAACCGTCCGTGCCGAGGGTGTACATCTCGTTCGGCACCCATGGCCGGATCAGGTCCGGTACCGACCGCATCCAGTCGGACACCGCGACGATCGGCCCGCTCGTGCCGGTCAGCGCCCGGGTCACGTACGGCACCCGCGGCTCGTCATCGGGGTGCAGCAGGTTGTCCCTGTCGATCTCCACAGCCTCCCTGCGTAGCTCCGACCACGAGGTCGCCGACCACACGTCGGCGGCGACGCCCCATTCGGAAGCCAGCATCTCCTTGGCTCGCAGCGCGTCCGGCATGGTGACGCCGGAGACGAGGATCTGAGCTCGCGGACCCTCGATGTCGGCCTGGGTGTAGCGGTACAGGCCGCGCAGCAGGCCGTCCACGTCGAGGTCCTCCGGCTCGGCCGGCTGCTGGTAGGGCTGGTTGTACACGGTCAGGTAGTAGAAGACGTTCTCACCGTTGCCGTCCGGCCCGCCCTCGCCGTACATGCGGCGCAGACCGTCTCGCACGATGTGGGCGATCTCGAACGACCACGCCGGGTCGTAGGCGACCACGGCCGGGTTGGTCGTGGCCAGCAGCTGCGAGTGCCCGTCAGCGTGCTGGAGCCCTTCGCCGGTGAGCGTGGTGCGCCCGGCGGTCGCGCCGAGGACGAACCCTCGGGCCATCTGGTCGGCCGCGGCGTAGAAACTGTCGCCGGTGCGCTGGAACCCGAACATCGAGTAGAAGATGTAGATCGGGATCATCGGCTCGCCGTGCGTGGCGTACGAGGTGCCGATCGCGGTGAAGGAGGCAACCGACCCGGCCTCGTTGATGCCCTCGTGGAGTAGCTGGCCCGTCTCGCTTTCCTTGTAGGCCAGCATGAGCTGGGCGTCCACCGAGGTGTAGATCTGACCCTGCGGGTTGTAGATCTTGGCGGTGGGAAACATCGAGTCGAGCCCGAAGGTGCGGGCCTCGTCCGGGATGATCGGCACGATTCGCTCGCCGATCTCGGCGTCCTTGGCCAGCTCGCGGACCAGCCGCACGAACGCCATCGTGGTGGCGACCTCCTGCTTGCCGGAACCCTTACGGATACTGTCGTAGACCGCATCGCCGGGAAGGACGAGCGGCTTCGCCGTGGAACGCCGCTCGGGGAGGAAACCGCCGAGGGTGCGGCGCCTGCCGATCATGTACTCGATCTCCGGTGACTGCTCGCCAGGGTGGTAGTACGGGGGCAGCTTCGGATCACGATCGAGCTGCTCGTCACTGATCGGGATGCGCTGGGCGTCGCGGAAGAGCTTGAGGTCGTCGGTGGTCAGCTTTTTCATCTGGTGCGCGGCGTTACGCCCCTCGAAGGAGGCACCGAGGCCGTAGCCCTTGATCGTGTGCGCGAGGATCACGGTCGGCTGCCCGTGATGCTCCAGTGCCGCCTTGTAGGCGGCGTAGACCTTGCGGTAGTCGTGGCCGCCGCGTTTGAGGTTCCAGATGTCCGCGTCGGAGTACTCCTTGACGAGGTCCTTGGTGCGCGGGTCGCGCCCGAAGAAGTGCTCACGGACGTAGGCGCCGTCATTGGCCTTGTACGTCTGGAAGTCGCCGTCCGGCGTCGTGTTCATCAGGTTGACCAGCGCGCCGTCCCGGTCGGCGTGCAGCAGCGCGTCCCACTCGCGGCCCCAGACCACCTTGATGACGTTCCAGCCCGCACCGCGGAAGTACGCCTCCAGCTCCTGGACGATCTTTCCGTTGCCACGGACGGGGCCGTCGAGGCGCTGCAGGTTGCAGTTGATGACGAAGGTGAGGTTGTCCAGCCCTTCGCCGGAGGCGACGTGGATCAGGCCGCGCGACTCCGGCTCGTCCATCTCGCCGTCCCCGAGGAAGCACCACACGTGCTGGTCGTCGGTGTCCTTGATGCCGTGCGCCTTGAGGTACCGGTTGAACCGGGCCTGGTAGATCGCGTTCATCGGCCCGAGACCCATGGAGACCGTCGGGTACTCCCAGAAGTCGGGCATCAACCTGGGATGGGGGTAGGAGGGCAGGCCGCCCCCTTGGCCGGCGTGCGAGTGCTCCTGCCGGAACCCGTCCAGCTGGTCGGCGGTGAGCCTGCCTTCGAGGTACGCGCGCGCGTAGATGCCGGGGGAGGCGTGCCCCTGGATGAAGATCTGGTCGCCACCGCCGGTGTGATCCTTGCCACGGAAGAAATGGTTGAACCCGACCTCGTAGAGTGCCGCCGAGGAAGCGTAGGTGGAGATGTGCCCGCCGACCTCGACACCGGGACGTTGGGCACGATGCACCATCACTGCGGCGTTCCACCGGATGAACGCGCGGTACCGGCGTTCGACCTCCTCGTCGCCGGGGAACCACGGCTCGTTCTCGGTCGGGATGGTGTTGACGTAGTCGGTAGCGGTCAGCGGAGGAACTCCGACGTTGCGTTCCCGCGCGCGTTCGAGCAGGCGCAGCATGAGGAACCGGGCACGCTGCTGGCCTCCGTGCGCGAGGGCGGCATCGAAGGAGTCCAGCCATTCCGAGGTCTCGTCCGGATCGATGTCGGGCAGGTGCGCCGCCATGCCGTCGCGGATGACACGGACGCGTTCCGGGGCCCGCTGGGGGGTTGCCTCCTGGCCGCTGACGCCTCGACCGTTCGAACTGTGCTGGGGCAAGGGATCTCCTAGCCTGGATTGTGCGGGTGTGGTCGTTCTCATTGTCTCGCGCACAACATCGCCGTGTTCGGCGGTCGCGCACGCGCTACTCCGCCATCGTTACATGCCGTCCGGTCCCGTGGCGCCCGGAATGGGCGCCTACTCAGGAGTAATCTCAGGTCATTGATCGCGCCGCCTTTTCCGCAGCGCACAGACTTGCTTGTGAACCCCTCGTGCCGCGTTCCCGTCCAGTGTGCCCACGGCTCGTGCGCCATCCGGTCACCGGCGAGCGGGATGCCGCAGGATCTCCTCGGCGCAGCGTGTACGGCCCTGCCGCGGCGGTGCGGAATGAGCCCTCCGGGTGGGGATTTTCCGTGCACGCAGTGTTGGTGGTTGCGCATCCGGCCTCGTCGGTGTTCGCTGAACTTGGACGGAGTTCGCTTCGCGGTACGTGGGTGCCGCACCGACAGATGGAGGATTAGCAGTCGTGGTCGCCGCGGGAGACGTTGACAAGAACAACGTCGCCGACAGGCTCGGTATCGAACCGGACATGGTGGTCCAGGAGCTCGGATGGGACGAGGACGTCAACGACGCCGTGCGCGCCGCCGTCGAGGAACGCATCGGCGGTGAGCTTCTCGACGAGCACGCCGATGACGTCATCGACGTGGTGCTGCTGTGGTGGCGTGACGGGGACGGCGACCTGGGCGACGCCCTGGTCGACGCTCGTGGGCCACTCGACGAGAACGGTGTGATCTGGGTGTTGACGCCCAAGACGGGGCAGCCAGGGCACGTCGAACCAGCAGAGATCGCAGAGGCGGTCCCCACGGTCGGGCTGTCACAGACATCCAATGTCAGTCTGGGCCAGGAATGGACGGGGTCGCGGCTGGTCCCCCCGCGACAGTCGCGCCGGTAGAGTTCCCGTGGGCTGCTGCCCTACGGGCGAGTGCACATCGATAGGCTGGCCCGGCAGGCGGAGGTCCCGAGCCGGGTCCGGCGGGCCCGTGGCGGCACGGGTTCCACGGCGTGCTGGTGGCGCTCTCGGCGGGCAGCCGGCTCGGCAGATGAATCGAACCCAGCGCGAGAGGATACTCGAATGGCCGTCGAGGTTGGCTCGAATGCCCCGGACTTCACACTCAACGACTACAACAAGCAGCCCGTGACGTTGTCGGACTTCCGTGGCGATAAACCGGTGTTGCTGGTGTTCTACCCGTTCGCCTTCAGCGGCATCTGCCAGGGCGAGCTGTGCCAGCTCCGTGACGAGTTCGCCGACTACGACGGCAAGGGCGTGCAGGTCATCGGCGTGTCGGTGGATACGCCGTTCTCCCTGAAGGCCTGGGCGGAGCAGCAGGGCTACCAGTTCCCGCTGCTGTCGGACTTCTGGCCGCACGGCGAGGTCGCCAAGGAGTACGGCGTGTTCAACGAGAAGGCAGGCCTGGCCGTGCGAGGTACCTTCCTGATCGACACCGACGGTGTCGTACGCTATGCGGAGGTCAACGAGCCCGGCCAGGCGCGTGATCAGCAGGCGTGGAAGAAGGCGATCGCGGACCTGGCCGCGTAGTCGGTTACGGTGCTCCGGGAACGGGGCACCGCCCGGGCGCATAGCTCAGCGGAAGAGCACTTGCCTTACAAGCAAGGGGTCGCTGGTTCGAACCCAGCTGCGCCCACCGGGACGGACAGATCAACGGGGTAACGGTCGCTTCCGAGTAACTGTGAGACGTTCCGGCGGTTATCACGCACCTTGTGTCGCACGGACCCGGCAGCGTCGCCGCGGCGGGTCACCCCCCGATGTAGGACATCTCGACCTTGGGGCGTTGCGCGGTCTCCGCGGTACGAAGCTCGGAGTAGCGGTCCGCGCGTATCCGCCAGATCGACCGGAGCCGCTCATCCAGGTCGGCGTCGCTGGCGCCGTCGCGCACCAGTGCACGCAGGTCATGACCCTTGGTGCCGAACAGGCAGGTGAACAGCTCACCCTGCGCGGAAAGCCGCGCCCGCGTGCAGGTACCGCAGAACGGCTGGGTCACCGAGCTGATCACACCGACCTCACCCGCACCGTCGGCGTAGCGGTACCGCTGCGCCACCTCGCCGGAGTAGGCAGCGTCCACGGGTTCGAGCGGCCACGAGGCGTGAATGCGGTCGACGATCTCGCGGGCGGGCACGACCTCGTCCAGCCGCCAGCCGTTGGTGGTGCCGACATCCATGTACTCGATGAAGCGTACGACCCTGCCGGTCTCCCTGCCGTGCGCGGCGAGTCCCAGAATGTCGTCGCCGTCGTTGAGCTCGCGCTTGACCACGGCGTTGATCTTGATGGGGGACAGGCCGGCCTCCTCGGCAGCTGCCATCCCGTCGAGCACGCGTTCCAGGGGCACCGGGGTGTCGCTGATACTGGCGAACCGTTCGGGGTCGAGCGAGTCCAGGCTGACCGTGACACGTGACAGGCCGGCATCGCGCAGCGAGCGGGCCTTGGACCGCAGCAGCGAGGCGTTGGTGGTCAGGGCGATGTCGGTGATGCCGTCGACGCCGGCCACCATCTCCACGAGGCGTTCCAGCTCGGCACGCAGGAGTGGTTCACCGCCGGTCAGGCGGATCTTCTTCACCCCGATGCCTGCGAACGCCCGCACCAGTCTGGTGATCTCCTCGAAGCTGAGCAGCTCCTCGCGCGGCAGGAAGGCATGCTGCGGCCCGAAGATCTCACGAGGCATGCAGTAGCGACAGCGGAAGTTGCAGCGATCCGTGACTGAGATGCGCAGATCCCGCAGCCCGCGACCCAGTTGGTCGGACGGCTGGGTGGCGCCACTGGTGCCGGTCGGCGTGTCCATGGGCTCTCCTAATCCTCGATGTCACCGTCAACGGTAGGCCCTACCGGCGACAGCGACCACGTTACCCTTCCCTACGTGCACGCTACCGTCTTCGACCTCGGAGGAGTACTCCTCGACTGGAATCCGGAGTACCTGTACAGCTCCCTCATCCCGGACGCGGCCGAGTGCCGGTACTTCCTGACGGAGGTGTGCCCGCGGGAATGGAACGCCGAGCTGGACGCCGGTCGCGACTGGGAGGAGGCGATCGCCGAGCGGTCCGAGCGGTTCCCCGACTACGCCGAGTTGATCGCCGCCTATCACCGGCGTTGGGACGAGATGATCGCCGGTCCGATCCCCGGAATGGTCGAGGTGCTCGACGAGCTGCGGTTGGCGGGCGTGCCGCTGTACGTGCTCAGCAACATCTCCGCGGCGAAGTGGCGGGACGCTGTGGCGCGCTGGGGCTTCCTCGGCCGGCTGCGGGGAGCCGTGGTCTCCGGGCAGGAAGGGGTCGTCAAGCCGGACCCGTCGATCTACCGCACGCTGCTCGAGCGGTACGGGCTCGAGCCGGAACGTACGTTCTTCACCGATGACCTGCCCGGCAATGTCGAGGCCGCACGGGCGTGGGGTATCGACGCCGAGCAGTTCATCGATGCCGCGACGTTGCGCGGCCAGCTGGTCGATCGCGGGCTGCTGCGCGGCTGAGCGGCACCCGGCGTCGCAGGTCCGCCGAGTGCGGGGCCCTGCAGTGGCCGTGGTCGTTTCCCTGACCCGGGCCCGTGACGGTCATCGTCGCCTGAACGAGTGCCTGCCACGAGTTGAAGGCTAACCTTGCCTATACTAGGTTAGCCTAACTTAAAATGATCTTCTCGTCGTGGGAGCGAAGGTATGTCGGTCGATGTGAACGCGGGATCGCCCGGCGAGGCCGGGGTTACCGAGCCACCCCCGCCGGTCGCCGGTTCCGAGCCGGCAGGCGGGCATGCGGGACCGGCACGGTTGTCCGCGCTGGTCGACACCGCTGTCCAGGCCATCGCTACGGGCACCGCCGAGCGCGGTGGACCCGCTCCCGCCCGCGAACCGTGCGCGCTGGCCGAGCAGGTACGCGACACGATGGGAGAGGCCTTACCGGAGCTCGGCACCGGCGCCGAGGAGGCGCTCAGCTGTCTCACGCGGATGCTGGCCGCGGGCTCCGTCGACCCCTCCGACCCGGCGTGTGCCGCCCACCTGCACTGCCCGCCACTGGCGGTGGCCGTCGCCGCGGATCTCGTCAGTGCCACGCTCAACCCCTCGCTCGACTCGTGGGACCAGGCGCCCGCGGCCACCACAGTGGAGACTGAGGTCGTCGCCGCGCTCGCGGAGCTGGCAGGCTACCGGCCCGAGCGCGCAGCCGGGGTGCTGACCGGGGGCGGCACCGAGTCCAACCTCATGGGCCTTGGGCTGGCCAGGGACGCCGCGTTGCGCGAGCGTGCCGGTGTGGGACCGGCGTACGAGGGCGTCAGCGGTCCCTCCTGCCGGATGCGGGTGTTCTGCTCCGCGGCGGCGCACTTCTCCGTGCAGCGCAACGCCGCGCTGCTCGGACTGGGCGAGGCGTCGGTGACCGCGGTGCCTGTCGACGACCGGCACCGCATGGACACCGCCGCGCTCTGCCGTGCGCTACGACGGTGCGAGGACGCTCCCGCGGTCATCGTCGCAACCGCGGGCACGACCGACCTCGGCGCGATCGACCCGCTGCCCGAGGTTGCCGAGTTGGCGAACGAGCACGGAGCCTGGCTGCACACCGATGCCGCCTACGGCGGTGGTGCACTGCTGTCCGAGGGGCTCGCCCCCCTGCTCGACGGCATCGCCCTGAGCGACTCGATCGCCCTCGACCTGCACAAACTGGGCTGGCAGCCGATCGCGGCCGGGGTGTTCCTCGCAGGCGAGGGCTACGCGATGGAGCCGCTTGCCCGGCGCGTGGCCTACCTCAACCCCACCGACGACGAGCTCGCAGGCTACGACGGGCTGCTCGGGCGGTCGCTGCGCACCACCCGGCGCGCCGACGCCTTCAAGATCGCTGTGACCATGCGTGCGCTGGGCAGGCGCGGGCTCGGCGAGCTCGTCGACCGGTGTCACGCGCTGGCACGGTATATCGCCACGCAGATCGCGAGCCACCCGGCGCTGGAGCTGGCCGCGGACCCCGCACTGACCACAGTGGTGTTCCGCTACCGGGCGTTCGGCAACTCGGACAGGGTCAACGCCGCGCTGCGGCGCCGCCTGCTGCGGCGCGGCCGTGCCGTGGTGGGACGCACCGAGCTGTCCGGCGAGGTGTGGCTCAAGCTCACGCTGCTGCACCCGGGTGCCGCGCGTTCCGATGCCGACGCCCTCCTCAACGAGATCGTGATCGCAGGAACCGAGGAGGACGGGTAGGCATGCGACCGGCAACCGAGTACGACCTCGTCGGTATCGGCATCGGCCCGTTCAACCTCGCGCTGGCGGCGCTCGCGGACGGCGCGGGGAGCACGCGGACGCTGTTCCTCGAGCAGAGCGAGCGGTTCTCCTGGCATCCCGGGATGCTGCTGGAAGGCACCGTGTTGCAGGTCCCGTTCCTTGCGGATCTCGTCAGCCTCGTCGACCCCACCAGCCGGTGGTCGTTCCTGAACTACCTGCGGGAACACTCCAGGTTGTTCCCGTTCTACTTCGCGGAACGGTTCCACGTCCCGCGCCAGGAGTACGACCACTACTGCCGGTGGGTGGCCGAGTCCCTGCCCAGCTGCCGGTTCGGCTCCCGCGTCGAGCAGGTGAGCTGGGACGCGGAGACCGAGCGGTTCCTGGTGGGCTACCACGATCTCCCCTCGGGGCAGCGCAGCACGGTTGCCGCCGGCAACGTGGTGATCGGGGTCGGCACAGCACCGGCGACTCCGTCCGCCTTCCACGGGCTGGCCGGCGAGGACATCTTCCACTCGAGCCGCTACCTGGACAGCAGGTCCCGGCTGCGGGGCGCGCGAGACATCACGCTGGTCGGCTCCGGCCAGTCCGGCGCGGAGATCTTTCTCGACCTGCTGCGCGAGCAACCAGCACACGGGTGGCGGCTGCGGTGGCTGGCACGGACGCCTGCGTTCGCGCCGATGGAGTACTCCGAGCTCGGCCTCGAGCACTTCACCCCGGACTACACCGAATACTTCCGGAACCTGCCCGCGGAGACCCGTGCGCGCTTGGTTCCCGAGCAGTGGCAGCTCTACAAGGCGATCAGCGACGAGACGATCAGCGACATCTACAACCTGCTCTACGAGCGCGGGATCGGCGGCCAGTGGCCGGACGTGACACTGGCACCGAACGTGGAGGTCCTCGCGGCGACAGCGGCCGGGTCATCCGGTTACCAGCTGGTGTGCCGCCAGCGGGAGCAGCAGCGGGACTTCACGCTCAACACCGACCGTGTCGTGCTGGCCACCGGGTACGAACCGCGCGGCGCAGAGTTCCTGCGACCGGTACGAGACCTGGTCGACTGGGACGAGCACGGCAGGTACCGGGTCGACGGTGACTACCGGGTGGCGCTGGACGCGCAGGTGACCGGCGGGCTGTACGTGCAGAACGCGGAGATGCACAGTCACGGTGTCGGCGCGCCCGACCTGACCCTCGGCGCGTGGCGCGCGGCCAGGATCCTGAACGACGTCGCGGGCCGCCCCGTGTACTCGTTGCCGGAACGGGCGGCGTTCACCACCTTCGGGATACCCGCCGACGCGGCAGGAGCCGCAGGCGCAGGCGAGCCCGGTAGCACCGCCTCCGGCATCCCGGTCGCACGACAAGGAGGAACACCGTGACCGTGCCGCCGTCCACGCACGCCGACGCCGCACCGGAAGGGGACTGGACCGGGCAGGCCGAGTCGGCAGCATGCAACGCGCTGCTGCGCTGCTGGGTGCGCGAAACCGGGCTGCCGCTCCCGGACGCCGGTCCGGTCACGATCGATTTGCCTGCCAGCGGCACGCGGCTGGAGGCAGGCGTCGTGTACCGCTCGCATGCGGGTTTCCACCGGTTCGAGGCCGTGCGCTTCCCATCGGGGCAGCCGGTCGGTGCCGCGACGCTCGCCGCGTTACTCGTCACCGAGTCGGTGGCGGCACGCGGGGGAGGCCCGGCCGCGGTGACCGAGCTCGTCGCACGGGTATCCGACTCCACGCAACGCATCGCGAGCTTTCTCGCCTCCCGCGCCGCCACGGCAGGCGATCCGGGCCGCACGCCGTTCCTCGAGGGCGAGCAGGCGCTGGTACTCGGGCACCCGCTGCACCCGGCTCCCAAGAGCAGGCTCGGGCTGTCCGAGTCGGAGGCCTGCCGGATCTCCCCGGAGCTGCGGGGCCGGTTCCCGCTGCACTGGTTCGCCGCCGAGCGGTCCGTCGTGGCCGCTGAGGGCGACGCGCACGGATGGCTGGCCCCCTTCGCGCCCGAGACCCCGGAAGGGTATGTGCCGGTGCCCGCCCATCCCTGGCAGGCACGCGAGCTGATGAGCCGACCCGGTGTGGCGGGGCTGTTCGCCGGTGGCGCGCTGCGCGACCTCGGCCCGTACGGGCCGAGGTGGCACCCGACCGCCTCGCTGCGCACCGTGTACTCGCCAGGGGAGCGGGTGATGCTCAAGCTCTCCCTCGGGCTGCCCATCACCAACTCCAAGCGGGAGAACCTGCGTGTCGAGCTGCGGCGCGGGGCGGAGATCGACCGGCTGCTCGACGCGGGGCTCGATGCCGAGCTGGCGCGGCACCATCCCACCTTCGGCATCGTCCGCGACCCCGCCTGGCTGGCCGTGGACCCGCCTGACGGCGCAGGCCGTCCGGAGAGCGGGCTGGAGGTCGTGGTGCGCTCCAACCCGTTCGGCCCTGCCGACCGGGTGTGGTGCGTGGCCGGGTTGCTGGCCGAACGTCCAGATCTCGGTCGTGCCGAGATCACACGCGTGATCGACGCACTGGCCGCGCGCACCGGCACGGGCACGCAGGACGTCGCCGAGGAGTGGTGCGCGCGGTACTTCGACGCCGTCATCGCCCCGGTGCTGTGGCTGTACCGGCACTACGGGCTCGGTCTCGAGGCCCACCAGCAGAACACCCTCGTCGCGCTGGACGACGACGGCTGGCCGTGCGGCGGTTGGTACCGCGACAACCAGGGCTACTACATCTCGCAGTGGCGGGCGGGAGAGCTGGAGCGACTGCTGGCCGGAGCCGGGACCGCGGGCGACAACCGCTGCGCCGACGAGGTGATCGACGAGCGGCTCGGCTACTACGTCGGTATCAACAACCTGCTCGGTCTCGTCGGCGCGTTCGGCTCGCTCGTCGGGTGCCGGGAGCGGCCGCTGCTCGAGCTGCTGCGCGACCGCTTGCGCTCGTTCGGCGACCTCCCCGTGGCCACCGCGCTGGCGGACGCGGCCAGCCTGCGCTGCAAGGCCAACCTGCTGACCCGGGTGGACGGGCTGGATGAGCTCGTCGGCCCATTGGAGACGCAGTCGGTGTACTGCGACATCCCCAACGCGTTCGCGGGATGAACCGGAACGCTCAGCCCCTCACCGACGCAGAAGGAGACCGATGTCCGTGACCGTCCCCCGTTCGCTCAACGAGCACACCTGGCACCTGGCCGGTAAGGAGTTGCTGGCCAAGACGCTCGGCGAGCTCTCCTACGAGTGCTTGCTCAGCCCTGAGCCGGTGGCAGGGGACACCTACCGGCTCGACTTGCCCGGCGGGGTCTCGTACCGGTTCGCCGCGCGCCGCGGTGCGTTCGGCGACTGGCGCGTGGACCCGGACCGGATCGAGCGGGTAGCAGGCGAGGGCAGCGAGGCGGCGAGCGACCCGCTCCTGTTCCTGCGGGAAGCCCATGACGTGCTGGGGATCAGCGGGAACACGGCGGGCCACCTGGCCTGCGAGCTCACCGCCACGCTCGCGGCCGACGCGCGGCTGCGCGACTCGGGGGTACCCGCGGCGAGCGAGCTGGCAGAGCTGCCGTACGCCGAGCTCGAGGGGTACCAGACGGGGCATCCGTGGCTGGTACCGAACAAGGGGCGGATCGGCTTCTCCGCAGGCGACACCGAGCGGTACGCGCCGGAGTCACGGCAGCCCGTCCGCCTGCCGTGGATCGCCGTGCACCGCTCGCTCGCCGACTACCGCGCCGTCGCGGGCCTGGAGCGGGAAGCTTTGCTCGCGGGCGAGCTCGACGAGGACACGCGGCACCGGTTCACGGCGGCGCTGGCAGGCCACGGTGTGCCGCCGGAAGAGTACGAGTGGCTGCCGGTGCACCCGTGGCAGTGGGACGAGGTGGTCCTGCCGGTGTTCGCGGCCGATGTCGCGCACAAGCGGATCGTGCCGCTCGGCGAGGCGCCGGACCGCTACCGGCCGCAGCAGTCGATCCGCACGCTGAGCAACACCGATCACCCGCGGCGGCACCACGTGAAGGTCCCGCTGTCGATTCTCAACACGCTCGTGTGGCGTGGCCTGCCGACCGAACGCACGGTCGCCGCCCCCGCGGTGACCTCATGGGTACTCGGGCTCGCCGAGTCCGATCCGTTCCTGCGGGACGAGGCCGACGCGATCCTGCTCGGCGAGGTGGCCTCGGTCGCGGTGCGGCACCGGGACCTCGAGGACATTCCCGGGGTGCCGTACCAGTACCGCGAGCTGCTCGGCGCGATCTGGCGCCGGCCGCTGGACGAGCGGCTGCGCGCGGGCGAGCGCGCCCGGACGCTGGCCTCGCTGCTGTACGTCGACGGCAACGGCGACGCGTTCGTGGCCGAGCTGGTGCGCCGGTCCGGGCTGGGCGCACAGGAGTGGTTGTCCCGCCTGTTCGCGGCGCTGCTCCCGCCGTTGCTGCACTTCCTGTACCGGTACGGCGTTGTGTTCTCGCCGCACGGGGAGAACACCATCGTGGTGTTCTCCGGCGAGGTCCCGGAGCGCCTTGCCGTGAAGGACTTCGTCGACGACGTCAACGTCAGCGCGACCGGCGTCGACGAGCTGGCGAGCATGCCTGCCGATGTGGATTCCGTGTTGCTGCGCGAGCCGCCCGAGTTCCTGCGGCAGTTCATCCAGAGTGGCCTGTTCGTCGGTCACTTCCGCTACCTGGCTCCGATCGTCGAGCGGTGCCTCGGGGTCGGCGAGGACCGGTTCTGGGAACTGGTCGCCGACGAGGTGCTCGCCTACCAGAAGCGCTTCCCGGAGCTCGCGGATCGCTTCGCGCTGTTCGACCTGTTCACTCCCGAGATCGACCGGCTGTGCCTCAACCGGAACAGGTTGCTGCTCGACGGCTACCGTGACCGGCCGGAGCGCCCGCACGCGGCGGTGCACGGCACCGTGGCCAACCCTCTGTACCACGCCGTGGCACGCCACCGGCCCGCAGGCGGTGTCGGTAGCAGCGCGTGAGCCGGTGACCCGCGGCGGGGCAGGCCCGTACCACCTCGCGGGACCCGATCGGGCGAGTGGCCGGTGTGCCTCGGCCGGTGTGATGCGCGGATACTGGCCGTGGAATGGTTGAAGCCACCGCACCGGGGGTATACAGAGGACATGGCACGCAACGTCGCGCAGAAGGTCATTGCCGCGCACCTGATCAGCGGCAGCATGGAGCCGGGCGAGGAGATCGCGCTGGCCATCGATCACACCCTCACCCAGGACGCGACGGGGACCCTGGTGATGCAGGAGCTCGAAGCGCTGGGGCTGGACAGGGCGCGGACCGAGGTCAGCGTGCAGTACGTCGACCACAACCTGCTGCAGACCGACGAGCGCAACGCCGAGGACCACACCTTCCTGCACTCGGCGTGCTCGCGGTACGGGCTGTGGTTCTCCAAGCCGGGCAACGGGGTATCGCATCCTACGCACATGCAGCGCTTCGGTGTGCCGGGGAAGACCATGGTCGGGTCCGACTCGCACACGCCTGCCGCCGGCTCACTCGGCATGCTCGCCATGGGCGTCGGCGGCCTCGAGGTGGCCATGGCCATCGCCGGGCGGCCCCTCTACCTGCGCATGCCCGAGATCTGGGGGGTGCGCCTGACCGGATCGCTTCCCCCGTGGGTCTCCGCCAAGGACGTGATCCTGGAGATGCTGCGGCGGCACACGGTCGCGGGCGGCGTCAACCGGATCATCGAGTACCACGGCCCCGGGCTGGAGGGCCTGTCGGCGATGGACCGGCACGTGATCGCCAACATGGGTGCCGAGCTGGGGGCAACCACCACGATCTTCCCCGCGGACGAAGCCGTACGCGAGTTCCTCGATGCCGAGGACCGCGCGAGCGACTTCGTGCCGATCGCGGCCGACGAGGGCGCGACGTACGACGTCACCGAGGAGATCGACCTGTCCTCGCTGGTGCCGCTGATCGCCAAGCCCTCCGCCCCGGACAACATCGTGGAGGTCTCAGAGGTGCAGGGCACCGAGGTCAGCCAGGTGGTGATCGGCTCGTCGGCCAACCCGGGGCTGCGCGACTTCGCCGTCGCCGCGGCGATGGTGCGGGGGCGGCAGACCCACGACGCGATCAGCTTCGACGTCAACCCGAGCTCGCGGGAGATCTTCGCCGACCTCACCAAGATGGGGGCGACGTTCGACCTGATCTCCGCCGGAGCTCGTATCCACCAGGCGGGCTGCATGGGGTGTATCGGCATGGGGCAGGCACCCGCGGTGGGGCAGAACTCGCTGCGTACCTTCCCGCGGAACTTCCCGGGCCGTTCGGGCACCAAGGAGGATTCGGTGTGGCTGTGCTCCCCGGAGACAGCCGCCGCCGCCGCGCTGACCGGTGTCATCACCGATCCGCGTGAGCTCGCCGAGAAGCTCGACATGGACTGGCCGCGGCTCGAACTGCCTGCGCGGGCGTCGGTCAACACCGACATGCTCGTGCCGCCCCTTCCCGCCGAGGAGGCCGCCCGCGTCGAGCTGGTCAAGGGACCGAACATCTCGGCGTTGCCCGACTTCCCGCCGTTGCCCGACCGGATCGAGGCGCCGGTCCTGCTCAAGGTCGGGGACAACATCTCCACCGACGAGATCTCGCCAGCGGGAGCGCGCGCCTTACCGTACCGTTCCAATATCCCCAAGCTCGCCGAGTTCACGTTCGTCCCTGTCGACGAGACCTACCCCGAGCGGGCTGCCCAGCTCGCAGGCGGCAGCGGGCACATCGTGATCGGCGGCGAGAACTACGGGCAGGGCTCCTCGAGGGAGCACGCCGCCATCACACCGCGTCACCTGGGGCTGCGCGTGGTCATCGCGAAGTCGTTCGCGCGGATTCACTGGCAGAACCTCGCCAACTTCGGGATCCTCGCTCTCGAGTTCCTCGATGCCGCCGACTACGAGCGCATCGGGTCAGGGGACAAGCTGGTGCTCGAGTCGGCCCGCGAGGCGCTGCGCGCGGGCGACGAGCTGACGATGCACAACGTGTCCCGATCGGAGAGCTACCCGCTGCGGCACCGCCTGTCGCAGCGCCAGGTCGACAGCGTGCTCGCGGGTGGGATGATCCCGTTGCTCGCCCGTTCGTGACGCGGCCGGTCCCCGGTCGCGCGTTTCCCGCTCCGTGTGGTCCCTGCGGAGCGGGAAACGCCAGGCTCCCGACCAGTACGAGCCCCCAGACCGTCAAGCCGTGCAGCAGGCCGCCGGACACGCCGCGGACACCGGAGAGCCGGCCGGCGACGAGGCCGGCGATCACGGCGCCCCAGCGAATCAGTGCCGGGTTGTACGGCTGTTCGTTCGGTGCCACGGCTACCACCTGCCTTCGCAGTGACTGACTCGATGGCGCCAACCGGATACCCGGTGCCAATCATGACGAAACGGCACGCCCGGACGTGCGCGTAGACGTGGAAGTCGTGCGGCGTTAGTGTTACTCATTGGTAACGGTAATTCGAGTCGGGCAGGCTGGTGACACATGGCGTGGATGATCTATGGAGCGAGTGGACACACCGGTCATCTGGTGACGGAGCTGGCTGCCGCGCGCGGGCTGCGCCCGGTCCTCGCCGGGCGCAGCGCACAGCGGCTGCGGCCGATCGCCGACCGGTTCGGCCTCGAGTACAGGGTGTTCGACCTGGCCGCTCCTGCCGCGATACGTGCAGGGCTGCGCGGGATCGACGCCGTGGCGCACTGCGCGGGCCCGTTCTCGGCGACCGCGCGCCCGATGGTCGACGCGTGCCTTGCCGCCGGGGCCCATTACCTCGACATCACCGGCGAGATCGATGTCTTCGAGGACGTGTACGCGCGCCATGCCGAGGCCGAACGCGCGGGGGTCGTGCTGTTACCCGGCGCAGGCTTCGATGTCGTCCCGACCGACTGCGTCGCAGCGGTCCTCGCTGGGCGGCTGCCGCAGGCGAACTATCTCGACCTGGCGTTCAGCGCGCACGTCGCGCTCGGGCCGGGGACGGTGAAGACCGTCATCGAGGGTGCCGGCGATGGTGGCCGCGCGCGCGTCGACGGCACGCTCCGTCACGTCGCGCTCGGGCACAAGCGGGTCACGGCAGCGTTCCCGGCAGGAGAGCGGGTCGTGACGGCGATCCCGTGGGGTGATGTCAGTTCCGCGTACCGCTCCACCGGGATTCCGAACATCACGACCTACACGGTGGTGCCGGGCGGAACCGTGCTCCCGGCGTTCCAGCGGATCGGCGCCCCGCTGCTGCGTCGGGCCACCGTGCAGCGCGCGGCCTGTTCCGTGGCCGACCGTGTCGTGCGGCGCGGGGCCGAGCTGGACTCGCGGGGCGGGTCGCAGGTGTGGGGGGAGGCCCGTGACCCGTCGGGCGACCGCGTCGCGATGACGCTGCGCGGCCCGAACGCGCTACCCCTCACAGCGGACAGCGTGGTCCGGAGCGCGGAGCGGCTGGCAGCCGGAGCGGTTCCGCCGGGTGCGCACACCCCGTCCACCGCGTTCGGTGCGCGCTTCGCCGCCGAGCTGGACGGCGTCGAGCTCGGTGAGCCGGTCCAGACCTGACGTAGGACGCCGACGCCTCGAGGGTCGGGGCGCGCGAGGTCGCGGCGAGGCCGGGATCAGTCCCCCGAAGCCTGCGAGTGCGTGCGGCGGTGCTGCTGGTCATCACGCGCCATGCGTCCCGCGTCGGTCTGCGCGCTGCCGTCGCCGTCCCACGGTGCCGGTGTGCGGTGCCCGGACAGGTCCGGAATCGGCGCCGAGCCCGCACGGTCCTGGTCCGGGTCCTCCTGGCCGGCGAGCGCCTTCTTGCGCCGTTTCCGGCGTACCACGAGCGCGAGAGCGGCCGCGACCAGCGCGAGCAGGATCCAGCTGCCGTACCCGATGGCCTCCTCGATCTGGCGCGCCGCCTTACCGGCGGCGGCTCCGACGAGAATGTGCAGCCCGCACCACGTCATCCCGGCGACCGCGGAGGCAGGCAGGAACTTCCGGAAGGGCAGGCCCGCCGCACCGGCCGCCGCGGGCACGAGCGTGCGCATCACCGGGAGGTAGATGGCGATCATCACCGCGATCGTGCCCCTGCGGCGCAGGAACCGGGTGGCGGAGTCCCAGCTCTGGCCCCCGTACCTGCGGACGGGCCGTGTCTGGCGAATGCGTGGCCCGAAGAATCTCCCCAGGCCGTAACCGATGCAGTAGCCGAGGATCGCGCAGACCGAGGTGACTGCCCAGATGGTCAGGAACGTGCCCGTCGTGGTCGCGGTGGTCCCCACGACCAGGAGGCCGGCCTCACCGGGCGCGACCATCCCGAAGCCGAGCGTGGTCTCCGCCGCGACGAGCAGGCCCGCGGCCAGCATCAACAGTTCAGGCGGCAGGCTGGCCAGCCATGCGAGAAGCTCCGTGATCACAGAGGGTCCTAGTCGTGGCGTGACGCCGGCACGAGGCCGCGCGACGATCGGTTACATCCTGCGGTCCCGCGCCCGAGTGGTGTGCCACCGTGCCCGGAGCGTGCTGCGCCGCACATCGATCGGCCCTCGACTCCGCCCTGCGAGCCCGGAACTCCTCCCGTCACCATACGCGGGCGCACCCGGTGGCGTTACGCGCGCATCAGGCCGTGCGATGCGCTGTGATCCACCTCACCGGTTGTCACCCGGCGCGCGGGTACCGCGTGCGCTCACGCCCGCTACCTCACCGACGCCCGTGCGGGTCAGGCGTTACCCCGGTCAGCCGCGCGGTGAGCTCCCAGAAACGGTCGCCGAGCTCGGTGTCGCGTGCCGGTCGCAGCGGCTTGACAGCGGTGGGCGCACCCCGCATCTGGCGGAACCCGTCCGGACCGAAGTACTGGCCACTCTCGACCTCCGGTGCCGTCGCCGCGTGCAGCTGGGGGAGGGCGCCACGGTCGACGCTCTGGGCCAGGACGGCGTCGCTGAACCAGGAGCCCGCGCGGAGTACCCCGGATACCAGCGGGTTGCGGTAACTGCCTGCCATCGAGCCTGCCAGGCCTGTTGCCGTGAGGCCGGGGTGTGCCGCGACGCTGCTGACGCGCTCACCGGCCGCGTGCAGCCTGCGGTGCAGCTCGAGGGCGAACACCTGGTTGGCGAGTTTGGACTGGCCGTAGGCACCCCACGGGTTGTAGGTGCGGCGCTCGTAGTTGGGATCGTCGAGGTCGATCCTGGCCTGCGTCGCGGCGATGCTGGACACCGAGACGACACGGGCGCCGGTCTCCGACCCGCGCAGTGCGGGCATGAGCAGCCAGGTGAGTGCGGCATGCCCGAGATGGTTGGTACCGAACTGCAGCTCGAACCCGTCCTTGGTGGCGCTCTTGGGTACCGCCATGATGCCGGCGTTGTTCACCAGCACGTCCAGCCGGTCTCCGGTGATCTCCCGGATCTCGCCGGCGCTGTCCCGTACGGCGGTCAGATCACCGAGATCGAGCTGCACGAGCCGGGGCTTGCTACCAGTGGCCTGCCGGGTCACCGCATCGAGGGCGCTCTGACCGCGTTCCGGTGAGCGGCAGGCGAGCAGCACGTGCGCACCCTTGCCTGCCAGCACGCTCGCCGTCCGGAGTCCCAGCCCCGAGTTCGCCCCCGTGACCAGAACAGTCCTTCCCGACTGGTCGGGGATGCGCGACTCGTCCCAGCTGCCGGTTCGAGGGGATTGATCTGTCATGGCATCACCCTACTGGTCTTGCGTGGACCGAACGATCCCGTATGGCAGGCACTGCCGGGTGCCGTCATGCGCTCCGCGCGAACATGCGCAGCACCTGCCCCTTGGAGCGCTCGCTGCGCGCGGCACCGTGCGTGGCACCGTGCCGGGTCAGCGCGAGGAACGCCGCACCGACCCTTGCGGCTTCGGCCGGGGCCTCGTCCGGCTCGGCCAGGCCCGCGGTGACCGCGAGTACCCGCTGTTCCCGCTGGAGCGCGGCGGTGCCCACATCGGGGTAGCGTTCGAGGTTGGCGTCCAGCACGGCGCGCAGGGCGGCGTGTTCCTCCGCGGCCCGTCGCCAGGCGCGGGCGACACCGTCGGCGGGATCGTAGCCGTCCTCGCCGGCGGGACGGTCCCCGTCGTCCGGTCTGCCGAGCTCCGCGCGGAGTTGCCCGGTCATCACCTGCATCCAGTGATAGTGCATGGCCAGCAGCAGCTCTCGCTCGTCGCGGAACACCTGCCCCGCGCCGACCTCGGTGAACGGCAGCGAACCGTCCGGGGAACGTTCCGCCGCGTGCAGGACGGCTGCGATGGTGTCGCGACGCCTGTAGAAGTCCTCCCAGCTCATGGCCTGTCTCCTTCCCCGCTGATGCCCTGTGCCCCCCGCTGTGCGCACGCGGGACACACGCGGACGCACGCCGGCGCAGCGTGCTGACTCGGGCGTGGCGCCGAGGTTCGTGACCTGCGTCATACCGTGAGTGTGCGGCATACTGACAGTACGGCGCGGCAGCTCGAAGTTACCATGCGCGGACGCGCGAGCAGGGCTTGTAGGCTTGTGAGGGTGGTGACAATGCGGTCGAGACGGCTGGAGTACTCGGAGTCGACACGGAGCGCGCTCGTGGAGAGCGCGGTCACCCTGTTCACCAAACATGGCTACGCAGGCACCTCTCTCGACGAGATCGCCAAGCGCGCACGGGTGACGAAGGGCGCGCTGTACCACCATTTCAGCGGTAAGCAAGCGCTCTTCGAGGCTGCTTTCGACGCGGTCGAGCGGCGGGTGCACGCCGAGCTCACCGAGGTGACCGAGGGCGACGGTGCGCCGTGGGACCGCGCCGTCGAAGGGCTGCGCACATTCCTCACGATCTGCCTCGAGCCGGAGTACCAGCGCATCGTGATCCACGAGGCGCCTGTCGTGATGGGTGCCGAACGGTGGCGCGAGGCCGAGAGCCACTACAGCTACGGCGTGATCCGCTCCATCCTCAATGACCTGGTCGAGTCCGGCCACCTCGGGGCGATCCCGCTCGAGGTCACCGCGAACCTGCTGTTCGGGGCCCTGTCGGCAGCGGCATCCATGATCGCGGGCTCCGCCGACCCCAAGGACGTCAGTGCCCGGACCGAGGAGGTCATCGTGCAGGTCCTGCGTTCGGTCCGGGCGAGCGCCGCGGCCGGTACGCCGGATACGGATGCGGGACCGGCACGGGGCAAGCGCTCCGCCGCGCACATCGCGGACAAGATCAGGACCAAGGTCGCGGGCGATCCGTCCGGTGCGGGGGAGCGGTAACCCACCTCCCCGAACTGGCACGCCACAGGCACGCCACAGGCACACCGTCACGCGTGGCGCGGCCTCGCGGCAGGCACGATCAGTCCTGGAAGGCGAACGTCACGCCGGGTGCGTGTGCCTCGCCTCCCGCGGCGCGATCGAGGCTACGCTCGTCGTCGACGGCGAGCTCGCCGTCCAGTGCGGCGAGCACGGCCGTGCGCGCGAGCGGCAGCACCTCGTCCACGGTCACATCGCGGCCGAGCTCGGCCGACAGCGAGGTCACGCCCGCGTCGCTGATGCCGCACGGCACGATGCGGTCGAACGCCGTCATGTCCGGGTTGCAGTTGATCTCGAACCCGTGCATGGTGACGCCCTGCTGGACGCGGATACCCAGGGCCGCGATCTTGCGTACCGGCCCGTTCCGGTCCGCGGGTAACCAGACGCCGCTCCTGCCGTCCACCCGGCCGGTGTGCACCCCGAGCCGGTCACACACGTCGATCAGCGCTTGCTCGAGGCGGCGCACGTAGTGCAGCACGTCGATCGGATCGGCGAGCTTGATGATCGGGTAACCGACCAGCTGACCGGGACCGTGCCAGGTGATCTTCCCGCCGCGGTCCACGTCGATGACCGGGGTGCCGTCCGTGGGGCGCTCGGCGTCCTCCGTGCGCTTACCTGCCGTGTACACCGACGGGTGCTGCAGCAGCAGCAGCGTATCGGGCTGCTCCTGCTCCGCGCGTGCGGTGACGAGGTCGCGCTGCATGTCCCACGCTCGGGAGTACTCGATGGTGCCGACCTCGCGAACGACGACCGGCTCACTGGATTCGCGGCAGCTGGGGTACGAGTTCGTCACGACGTGAGCGTACCGCGTGCGTGGCCCCGTCCGGGAGTGGATCGCACGGGTATCGGCGTCACAGCAGGTCGGCGAGGGCGGTGTCGAGATCCGTATGGGCGAACTCGAATCCTGCCGAGCTCAACGCGGCCGGTAGGACGCGCTGGCTGATCAGGGCGGTCTCCTCAGCTGCCTCGCCGAGAGCGACGCGCAGGACCGGCGCGGGCACCGTCCACGGCGCCGGCCGGTTCACCTGCCTGGCGAGTGCCCTGGTGAACTCGCGGTTGGTGACCGGGCCCGGCGCGCACAGGTTCACCGGCCCGGAGACCGAGCCGTGCTCGATGGCGAACCGGATCGCGGCGACCTCGTCGGACAGGCTGATCCAGGACATGTACTGCGCGCCGGACCCCAGGCGGCCGCCGAGCGCGAGCAGGAACACCGGCTCGAGGAGCCGGAGCAGCCCACCGTGGCCGGCAAGGACCAGGCCCGTGCGCACCGAGACCACCCGGGTACCCGCCCCGCGTGCCGGCCCGGTCGCGCGCTCCCACTCCACGCACAGCTGTGCCATGAAGCCCTCGCCGGGGCCGTGCGACTCGTCCACCGCGACGTCGGCGGTGTCGCCGTAGTAGGCGATCCCGGAGGCATTGACCAGGACGGGCACCCGGTGCTCTGCGACAGCCTCGGCCAGCACCTCGGTGGGCTCGATCCTGCTGTTGCGGATCATCTGCTTGCGCGCCGCGCTCCACCGGCCGAGCAGGGACGACCCGCACAGGTTCACCACGGCCTCGACACCGTCGAAGGCCCCGTCCGCGACCGTGCCCCTGGGAGGATCCCAGTTGCGCTCGTCCTCGGCTACCGGTTCCCCGCGCACCAGCCTGAGGACCTCATGCCCCGCGCGACGCAACTCGTCGACGAGTGCGCTGCCGATGAACCCGCTCGACCCCGCGATGAGAATCCGCATGTCGAGACCCTATCGCCTGTGCAGGGTCCTGTGTGCACGTTCCGCTGTGCGGGCCGCGCTCAGGCCCCCGCACAGCGGAACGGGAGCGTGCCGGCTACAGGCCGAGCTCGCTTTCGAACGCGGCCTCCTCGAGCCGGTGCTTGATCGTCGTCAGGAAGCGGCCCGCGTCCGCGCCGTCGACCAGCCGGTGGTCGTAGGTCAGCGCGAGGTAGGCCATGGACCTGATGGCGATGGTGTCGTTGCCGTCCATATCGCTGATCACCACAGGTCGCTTGACAACGGCACCCACGCCGAGGATCCCGGACTGCGGCTGGTTGATGATCGGGGTGTCGAACAGCGCGCCGTTGCTGCCGAGGTTGGTGACCGTGAAGGTGCCGCCCGAGAGCTCCTCCGGGACGATCTTGTTGGTCCGGGTGCGCTTGGCGAGGTCGTCGATCCGGGTGGCAAGCCCCGCGAGGTTGAGGTCCCCCGCGTTGTGCAGCACCGGCGAGATCAGCCCACGGTCGGTGTCCACCGCGACGGCCAGGTGTTCGGCGTCGAAGTAGGTGATCTGCTGGGCTTCCTCGTCGAGATAGGCGTTGACGTTCGGGTGCTGCTTGAGCGCTTCCACCGTTGCCTTGGCGAAGAACGGCAGAAACGTGAGCTTGACGCCCTCGCGTTCGAGGAACGCTGCTTTTGCCTTTTCACGCAGTCGCGCGATCTTGGTGACGTCGACCTCGTGCACCTGCGTGAGCTGGGCCGAGTTCTGCAGCGACTCCTTGGTCCGCTTCGCGATGGTCAGCCGGACCCGGTTCGCCTTCTGCGTCGTGCCGCGCATCCCCGAGGTGTCCTCGGCAGGCGGGGCAGGCGCCGTCGAGCCCGCCGACGGACCCCCTTGCGGGCCCTGCGCGGCCGGTTCCGCTGCGGGCGCCTGCTGCTGCTTGGCTTCGATCGCGGCCGTGACGTCCTGCTTGCGGATCCGGCCTCCGACCCCGCTTCCCTGCAACGAGTTCAGGTCGATGCCGTGCTCGGACGCGAGCTTGCGCACCAGCGGTGTGACGTAGGGAGTCGATGCGGTGCCGTCGGCGGGTGCCGCCCCGTCCCCGGACGGCCCACCGGACTGCCCCGCGGACGGCGCTGCCGGCTCGGGAGTGGCGTGCCGGCCGGAGCTCGCGGCTGCCGCGGGTTCCTGCGCCTGCTGCGGCTGTGCCTGCTGCGGCTGTGCCTGCTGCGGCTGGGGCCGCTCCTGCTGGGCCTGCTCCTGTTGTGCCTGCTCCTGCTGTGCCTGCTCATGCTGGGGCTGCTGGCCCGCGGCAGGCGCTGCCGGGGCGTCTCCGATCACCGCGAGGCGGCCGCCGACCTCCACGGTCTCGTCCGCCTGCGCCGTGATCTCCAGGAGCGTGCCGGCGACGGGGGAGGGTACCTCGGTGTCGACCTTGTCGGTGGAGATCTCCAGCAGGGGTTCGTCCACCTCGACGCGGTCGCCCTCCTGCTTGAGCCACCGGGTAACGGTGCCTTCGGTGACGCTCTCCCCGAGCTCGGGCAGGGTCACGGGGGTGCCACCGCCCCCGGACGTCGCCGGCGCGGGCTCCGCAGGCTGTTGGGGCGCTTGTTGGGTGGCATCCTGCTCGGCCGCAGGCTGCTGGGCAGGCTGCTCGACCGGCTGCTGGGCTTGCTGCTGGGGTGCCGACTGCTGCCCCTGCTCGGCCGGGGCGGCGTCGCCCCCCGAGCCGTCATCGATGACGGCGAGTTCGGCGCCCACCTCGACGGTCGTGTCCTGGGTTGCGACGATCCGGGTCACGGTGCCGGCGACGGGGGAGGGTACCTCGGTGTCGACCTTGTCGGTGGAGATCTCCAGCAGGGGTTCGTCCACCTCGACGCGGTCGCCCTCCTGCTTGAGCCACCGGGTAACGGTGCCTTCGGTGACGCTCTCGCCGAGTTCCGGCAATGTGAGGGAGAAGGCCATCTCTTGCTGACTCCTCAGTGTCTGTGTCGAAGCCGGTTGTTCACGGTAGTCGAGCTCTCGGCCGTGATCAGCCGTGCACGTGCAAGGGCTTGCCGGCGAGCGCGAGATGCGCCTCGCCGAGCGCTTCGGTCTGCGTGGGGTGGGCGTGGATCAGGGGGGCGACGTCGGCGGGGAACGCCTCCCAGTTGTAGATCAGTTGCGCTTCCCCGATGAGCTCACCGACGCGGTCGCCAACCAGGTGCAGGCCGACGACCGGACCGTCCGGTGCCTGGATCAACTTCACCGCTCCGGATGTCTTCAGGATCTGGCTCTTGCCGTTACCGCCGAGGTCGTAGGTGAAGGTGGTGACGTCGGATCCGTAGCGCTGGCGAGCCTCGTCCTCCGACAGCCCCACAGAGGCCACCTCGGGATGGCAGTAGGTCACGCGGGGAATACCGGCCTCGTCGATCGGCTCCGGGTTCAGGCCCGCGATGTCCTCGGCCACGAAGATCCCTTGTGCGAACCCGCGGTGGGCGAGCTGCAGCCCGTCGACGATGTCCCCGACAGCGTAGACGCCGGGAAGGTTGGTGCGCATGCGCTCGTCCGTGGTGACGAAGCCGCGGTCCATGGCGACGCCCACCTCGGAGTAGCCGTGGCCTGCCGTGTTGGGTCCCCTGCCAACGGCCACGAGCAACAGATCGGCGTCCAGTGTCTCGCCGGACTCCAGCGAGACGGACACGCCGTTGTCGGTCTGGGCCGCGTCGGTGAACTTCACCCCCGTCTTGAACCCGATCTTGCGGCGGCGGAAGGCGCGTTCCAGCTGCTTGGACGCGAACTCGTCCTCGGCGGGGACCAGCCGGGGCAGTGCCTCGACGATCGTCACGTCGGCACCGAAGGAGGCCCAGACGCTGGCGAACTCGACTCCGATCACGCCCCCGCCCAGCACGACGACCTTGTCGGGTACGTAGTCCATCGTGAGTGCCTGCTCACTGGCCACGATGCGCCCGCCGAGCTCCAGTCCCGGCAGGGTCTTGGAGTACGACCCGGTGGCCAGCAGCACGTTCCGGCCGGTGTACCTCGTCCCGTCGACCTCGACGGTGTGCTGGTCGACCAGCGTTCCGCTGCCCTCGACGAAGGTCACGCCGTGGGCCTTCGTCAGCCCCTGCAGCCCCTTGTACAGGCGGTTGACGATGCCGTCCTTGTACTTGTTGACCCCTGCGATGTCGACGCCGTCGAAGGTGGCCTTCACCCCGAACTGGTCACTGTCGCGTGCCGCGTCCGCGATCTCGGCCGCGTGCAGCAGGGCCTTGGTCGGGATGCAACCACGGTGCAGGCACGTCCCTCCCAGCTTGTCCTTTTCGATCAGGGTTACGGAAAGGCCCAACTCGGCCGCACGGAACGCCGCGGCATAGCCGCCCGATCCGCCACCAAGGATCACCAGGTCAGCGGATGTATCAGACACTTCGAACTCTCCTTGCGAAGGCGACGACAATGGGTCGTGGTCGTACGCTGCCGGCGGTACGGTCCCGCCGGTGGCACATGTCATCTTGTCACTACGGTTGCCACGGTAGCGAGTTACCCGCGAGTGCGCGTGAGCAACAGGCACGTGATCGTGGTGATAATGGAGACAACAGCACGGCCGTGGGCGGTGGAATACGCGCGGTCGTACTTGTCGTGCCGGTGGAGCCGGTGACCGAGCGCCGCGCGCGCGAGCGTGGCCCGACAGGAGCTGAGGTGGTACTCGGTGGGTCTTTTCGACTCGTTCCGCAAGCGTCGCAAGTCGGGTGGGGCGCGAGGAGGCGTGCGCAAGTCGACCTCGAACGACATTGCGCACCTCGATGAGTGGGCCGCCCAGCGGCGGGGAGTCGAGGCGTTCGTCGAACCCCCCACCCGGATCACGGAGACGACCGTCGTGCTCATCGCGCACGACGGGGAATGGACCCGCCGCAGGATCGGCAGCCTGGATGCCGCCCAGGAGTTCGGGCACAAGCGTTCGATGCCGGTCTACGAAGTGTCCAAGGTCGGCTACCCGCAACGCATGCGCGACTACACCGAGCGCCAGAAGATCCTGGACAGGCGGCGGCGGGAACGGGGAGAGGCGTGACCGGCCCGTCCGTGTGCCCCGGTTCACCGGCATTGCTCCAGCAGGTGCAGATGCCGTTCCAGTAGTGGGCGGAAGCCGACGTGCACGCTCGTACCCAGCTGCGGATCCCACTCGGCCGCGTACCAGGTCGTCGCCGCACTGCCCGCCGCGCTGTCGGCGCGGGCTCGCACCAGCAGTACGAGCACCCCGGTCGGGCCAGGGGAGCTGATCACGACGCCGCGTTCGGCGCTGGCGTACAGCTCCGTGGCGCCGAGCAGCCGGGGGAAGACCACATCGGCCGGTAGGCCGTCACAGGTCCGCAGGAACTGCCGGTAGTCCGCCGGTAGCGCCACGCCGAGCCTGCGCTCCGCCTCACCCACCCGCTGCGCGGGCGCGGGGGAGGGCGCCTGCGGAGGCTCGACGTCGGGATGGTGCCTGGCTGTCAGGATCGCGGAGACGAGCTCGCCCATGGTGCGCTCACCCGACCTGTCGCGGTGTTCCCTCGGGTGCCTGCCGCGCAGCACGGCCTGCAGCTCGCCGGCGCACCGCCGTGCCCACGAGCCACCGACACCGAGGGGCTCTGCGAGCGCGCCCTCAAGCAGTAGCCCCGCGAGGTTGCGGCATCCCGCCAGCATCGCCACCGGTGGCCACGGCCTGCCGCGCGCCGTGCAGGCCCAGCGGTGCAGCGCAGCACGCGCGTGCTCGGTGTGCCCGGCGAGCGCGGCGTCATCGGCTTCCCGCGCGATCGGGCGCAGCGGGTCGACAGGCTCCGGCTCCGCGCCGTGCCCGGACGGCGCGGAGCTGCCGGCGAGGTCGTCGGCCAGCTGGGTGGCCGCCTCCGCGCCGACATCTCCCACGAGCCTGCCGAGCAGGTCGCTCGGGGAGTGCTGCCGCCTGCCCAAGTACGCGCGATGCGCCCGCTGCTCGGCATCGAGGTCGGGCGGCACGAGTTCGGCCGCCCATCCGGGCTGCGCGGGCCGGTGGGCGAGCAGTACCGCGACCGCCCGCCGCATCACCGCGTCGGTGAACAGCTCCTCGACGGCCGACCCCGCCGCGCGCCGCCACGTGGTGATCAACCGGTCCGACTCGCCTGCGAACCCGCAACCTGCGAGCAGGACCGCGGCGTGGCCGACCGTGGCCGCCAGCCGGGCGGGCGGTGCGGTCAGCGCGGTCGAGGTCGCCAGCTCGACGTAGGAGTCCGGGTCCCAGGCAGTGACCGGGGGCGCCACGATCGGGCCGCGCGGCGGGTACATCGCCGGTTCCGCTAGTCGCGCTCGGCGAGGTCGGCGAGCACGGCAGCCATGGTGCGAACCGGGACCCCGGTTCCACCCTTACCCGTGTAGCCCCACGTGCCCGTGGTGTTGAACGCGGGTCCGGCCACATCGATGTGCACCCAGGGCAGGTCGTCGGCGACGAACTCGCGCAGGAAGACCCCTGCCACGAGCATGCCGCCCCAGCGGTTGCCGGTCACGTTGGCGATGTCGGCGATCCGGGAGTCCAGCTCGCCGCGCAGCTCCTCCGGAAGCGGCATCGCCCAGCCGCCCTCGCCGGTGCGCCGCGCGATGTCGGCGACCCGGTCGCGAAACTCGTCCGAGCCCATCACGCCCGGGGTCCTGTTGCCGAGCGCGACGGTCTGCGCGCCGGTCAGCGTCGAGGTCTCGATCAGGTAGTCGGGGTCGTCCTCGGCCGCCCGCGCGATCGCGTCCGCGAGGATCAACCGTCCCTCCGCGTCGGTGTTGAGCACCTCCACCGTCGTGCCGCCGTAGGTCTCCAGCACATCCCCCGGGCGGTACGCCGTCGCCGACGGCATGTTCTCCGCGAGCGGGATGTCGGCGGTGATCTCGAGGGGGTACCGCAGCTTCGCGGCGAGCACGATCGTGGCGAGCACGGCCGCCGCACCGGCCATGTCCGAGGTCATGTTCTCCATGCCGGCGGCAGGCTTGATCGAGATGCCGCCAGTGTCGAACGTGATGCCCTTACCGACGAGCGCGACCTTCCGGACCGGCTTGCTGCCCTTGTACCGCAGCCGCACCAGACGCGGTTTACGGACCGAGCCCCCGCCGACCCCGAGGATCCCCCCGAAGCCGTTGCGCTCGAGATCCTGCTCGTCGAGGACGTCGACGGAGAGGTCGACGGACTCGGCGAGCTCGCGTACCCGATCGGCGAACACCTCGGGGTAGAGGTCGTTCGGCGGCGTGTTGACGAGGTCGCGCGCCAGGATGACCGCCTCGGCGATGCTCGTGGCGGCCGTGACGGTGGCCTGGTGGTCCCGGGACGACCCCTCCGCCGGGCTGAGCAGATCGATCGTGGCAAGGGGCTCGCCGGCGGACTCGGACTTGTAGTCGGTGAACGCGTAGGCACCGAGGGCGGTACCTTCCACCGTGGCCTGCGGGTCGAGCGCGGAGAGGGTGGACAGCACATGCGTGGTGCCGCTCGGCAGCGCCCGCGCCGCTGCGCCGGATGCGCGCCGGACCTGCTCGGGCGTGATGCCGCCGTCCACCTTGCCGAGCCCGGCTGCGAGGACGAGAGGGGGGCCGAGCCTGCCGAGGGTCGGTACCTTGACGACCTCATCCGCCTTGCCCTTGGCTCCGAGGGTGGCGAGCACCTCGGCGAGCGTGCCGTCGAACGCGCCGTCGACCGCCTGGGAGCCGCTCGCGATCTCGACCCCGTCCTCGCCCTGTATGGTCGCGATGATGATCGCTTCGCTGTCGCTTGCGGTCACAGCGTCGTCACGGCTGTCTACGAGCGCGAACTGGGGCACGGTCACGGTGACTCCTTGCGTGTCGATCGCGGGTAATTGCACCTGCCTGCTGGGCGGGCTCGAATGCCATGCTATTGGCGACGCCGACGGGGACCGAACGAGAGGTCGGTGATCGCCGGTGTTGTTGGGCGCCGGACTGCTGGTGGGCATCGCCGCCGGTGCCGCGGCCGGTGGCTGGTGGATGCCGGGCGGGCTCGTACTCGCCGGGCTGGCGGCAGCCGCCACGGAGCGGACCCGGCGCCCGGCCTGGCCGGAGCTGCGGGCAACGGCGGCAGCCGTATACGCGACCATGCTGTCGCTGACGTTCGCCACCTACCTCGTTCCCGGCCATGCCGCAGGCACAGCCGTGGTCCTCGTGGCCGTTACCGCCGCGGCGGTCGGGCTCGGGTGGACCCCGGACCGGCACTTCCGGCGCCTGGTGACGGCGCTGCTGCTGGCCGCGGCCGTCGCGTTCGTCGCGGTCTGCCTGGCCATCAGGCCCGTCGGCACCGGTACGGCGGGCGTACCCGCCCCGACGGTGCTCGGTGTTGGCGGGGACGTGATCGCCTCGGGGGTGGTGCTGTTCGCGCTGTTCGCCGGCCTCGACAGGGGACTCGACGGGGGGCTCGACAGGGAGTTCGACAGGGGACAGCGGCGCGGGCTGGTCGTGCTGCGGCCGGCCGGAGCTATCGGGGTGGCCGTGGCCGTCGCGGGTGCCGCGTTGTACCAGCTGGGCCCCGCGCGGCTCGGCCTGTCCCCGGCGCCGGTGCGGGACGTGCTGGTCGCGGCCGACGCAGGGGCGCTCGTCGGGGTCGCGCATGCCGTCGTGGCACTGGCGACCGTGACGGGGATGGTCGTGGTGCTCGCCGCGGCGCGCGACGATCTCGGCAGGACCGCGCCTGCCGCGCGCCACACGAACTCCATGTCCCCGCGGGCGCGGGGAATGGTGCTCACCGCGCCACCGGCGTTACTCGCCGCCGCGCTCGCCGTCCTGCCGACCCCGCGTACCGCGCTGCTGCTGGCCTCGTCCGTGGCGCTGATCGCGGCCGTGCTGGGGTGTGTCCGGCCTCGCGGTGCCGCCCGGCCTGCCTGCCGGTCCGGCGGTTGAGCTCCCCATCGGTGCTCGCCGGCTGGGGGCGCGGTACGGGCCCCGGACCTGTCGACCGCAGGGCAAAGTTGACACAGATCTCCCTCTCCGCTGCCACACGAGATACGGTTCACCCATGACGACCTCACTACCTTTCACCCACAGCCTCAGCTCCAACCCGGCGACCCCGGAACGCGTCGCTGAGGTACTGGCGAATCCCGGATTCGGTACCCACTTCACCGACCACATGGTGACCGTGCGGTGGGACTCCGGGCGCGGATGGCACGACGCCACCGTCGAGCCGTACGGTCCGGTGACCCTGGAGCCCGCGACGTCGGTCCTGCACTACGGCCAGGCGATCTTCGAGGGCCTCAAGGCCTATCGCCAGCCGGACGGCTCGGTGGCCTCGTTCCGGCCGCAGCAGAACGCGGCCCGCTTCCGGCGCTCGGCACGGCGCCTGGCGATCCCCGAGCTCGACGAGGAGGTCTTCCTCCGGTCGATCGAGGAGCTGATCGCGGTCGATGGTCGCTGGGTGCCCGCGCAGGAAGGTGAGTCGCTGTACCTGCGCCCGTTCACCATCGCCACCGAGGCGAGTCTCGGTGTGAACCGCCCGGCGAACAGGTACCTGTACTCGCTGATCGCCTCGCCTGCCGGCTCGTACTTCGCCGGTGGTGTCAAGCCGGTCAGCGTGTGGCTGTCGACCGACTACACGCGCGCGGCTCCTGGCGGGACCGGCTTCGTCAAGTGCGCCGGCAACTACGCTGCTTCCTTCGTCGCGCAGGCACAGGCGGTCGAGCAGGGCTGCGACCAGGTGGTGTGGCTCGACGCGAACGAGCACAGGTGGGTCGAGGAGATGGGCGGCATGAACCTGTTCTTCGTGTTCGGGTCCGGGGAGAACGCGCACATCGTCACGCCCGAGCTGACCGGCACCCTGCTGCCCGGCGTCACGCGCGACTCGCTGATCACGCTGTGCCGGGACTTCGGCTACCCGGTGACGGAACGCAAGATCTCCACCGAGGAATGGGAGAAGGCCGCGACCTCGGGAGAGCTGACGGAGGTCTTCGCCTGCGGCACCGCCGCGGTCATCACGCCGGTCGGCCGGGTGCGGCACGCCGGGGGAGAGTTCGACGTCGGCGGAGGTGACCCCGGCGAGGTCACCATGCGGCTGCGTGGTGAGCTCATCGGCATCCAGACCGGCACCCATCCCGACCCGCACGGGTGGATGCACCCGCTGACGTGAGGCGCAGGGCGCGGGTTGCGGATTCGCAGGCTACTCGGCGGCCGAGCCGGTCCCGGCGTGCACGCTGGTCGCGGTGCTGAGCATCGGGAGCAGTGCCGCACCCGCGCCCGCACCCATGTCGAACTCCAGCACGGGGTCGAGCCCCAGATGCTCGAGTGCGACGGCGTGCGCCGGTTCCGGCTCGAGATGGGTCGCGCGCCACCAGAGGCAGGCCCCAGGCGCGAGCTCGTTGGCCGCGAGCGCGGCCGCCGCCGCCGTCATCCCGTCGAGCAGTACCGGGGTCCGCCGGAGGGCGGCTTGCGCCAGGAAACCCGCGATGGCCGCGATATCCGTCCCGCCGACGGTGCGCAGGTATGCCAGCGGAGCGTGCTGCCCCCGGCGTGCGCGGCGCAGCGCGTCGCGGATGGCCACCGTCTTGCGCATCCATGCGCGGTCGTCGATGCCGGAGCCGCGCCCGGCCACAGCCACCGGCTCGGCACCTGCCAGCGCCGCGACGACGGTCGCCGCCGGTGTCGACGCGGCGACCCCGATGCCGGTGGCCAGCAGCAGGTCGGCCCCGGCGTCGACCTCCGCGTCCGCGATGGTCATGCCTGCCCGGACGGCGGAGACGGTGTCGCGCTCGTCAAGGGCGTTCTCGACATCGATCGCGCCGGAGGAACGGCGGATCTTGAAGCGTGACTCGGCGAGCGACTCGTCGACATCGCCGGACAGCCCGATGTCGATGATCCGGGGGCTGACCCCCGCGAGCTCGGCGAACAGGCGCATGGCAACGTCTGCGCCGGAGGTCGGGGCCGTGATCAGGTCGGCCGTCGAGTTCGTCTCGCGGGCCGACACGCGCCTGGCCGCGATGCCGTGGTCGGCGGCGAACACCACGGGGCGGGGTGCGCGCAGCGGCCGGGGCGGGAATCGCCCCTGGCATGCCGCGATCCAGGCGGCGAGCTCGTCGAGGGGGCCCAGCCCGCCTGCGCGCGCCTGCGCCGTGCTGCGCTCGCCGGTCCGTCGCCGGGGCGGCACGGGGGTGCTCAACAGGGGCGCGCCCGCCTGCGCAAGGACCTTGGCCCGTGCCGCGTCGTCAGGTGAGTCGACAGGGCCGAACTCTGGAGTGTCGTTCCGTGCGCTGTCCTGGTCCGATGTCATAGCACAATCCCGTCAGTGCACGCGAACGGAGTCGCCGGGCTTGACCCGCGGTTTCGGCACCCGCAACCTGCGCAGCTGGGTGGCCCGCACGAAGGCGTACCAGCCGATGGACCGTCCCTTGATCACCTCGTTCGGGAAGTGTTCCCGTGCCAGTTTGGTGATCCTGCGCCCGTTCGCCACGCCCTCGACCACCATGCCGAAGAGCATCACCGTGGTTGCCAGCGTGGCAGCCTGCTGGATGGCCGGGTCGGGTACGAGCAGGGACAGGAAGACGACGATCGCCAGCGGCATGAACAGCCCGAGCAGGTTGCGGCGCGAGTCGACCACGTCGCGGACGAACGCCTTGACCGGGCCGCGGTCGCGAGGCAGCAGGTAGCGCTCGTCTCCGGCCATCATGCGTTCCCTGCGCTCCCTGGTCGCGGCCCGGCGTTCCTCCTTGCTCATCTTCGTGCCCGGGTTCTGTTTGCGCTGCTGCCTGCTGCGCTTGATGGCTTCCCGGGTGTTCTTCGGCGGCGGAGCCACCGGCCCCCTGCGCTTGCTCTCGGCCTCGCGGCGGCGCGGTGTGGGCCTGCCCTTCTTCGGCGTGCCCCCCTTGACGGCCTCCTGACCGGCCTGAGTGTCGCCGGCGCCTGCCGTGCTTCCGGCGGCCGGGTCGCCCTCGGCCCCGGACTCTGCTGCTGACGTGCTGTTACGACGGAAGAAGCTCACCGGCCCAGAGTATTGTAGGCGTCACGATGATGTTCAGCCGGTCGCAGCATGTGCCACCATGAAAGGGCACGGAATACACCGTGTTGCGCCGACGTTCGCACCGGTGAACGCGACGAACGCATGACAGCGACATCTTGAGGAGTGCCATGACGACTGCTGAGCAGAGCGGCCCCCAGACCGGGACGGCTGAAGCCACGCACGGCGTGATCCTGTCCGATGCGGCCGCGGCCAAGGCGAAGGCCCTGCTCGAGCAGGAGGGCCGTGACGACATGCACCTGCGTCTGGCTGTGCAGCCCGGTGGGTGTGCTGGCCTCCGCTACCAGCTCTTCTTCGACGAGCGCGCCCTGGACGGGGACTTGGTCCGCGACTTCAACGGGTTGCAGGTTGCGGTCGACCGGATGAGCGCCCCGTACGTCCAGGAGGCCGTGATCGACTTCGTGGACACCATCGAGAAGCAGGGCTTCACGATCGAGAACCCGCAGGCTACGGGTTCCTGCGCCTGCGGGGACTCGTTCAACTGATCAGGCGAGCGTCCGGCTGGCAGCCGGTTGGATGGCTGCCAGCCAGCGTTCTCCGAACGACGAACGGGGCCGCGAGCACATGTGCTCACGGCCCCGCTGTATCTGGAGTTGGCTTGGGGGAGTGCGGACCCTAGACGTACTCGTCGAGGTCCGCGATCTGTGCGCAACACCGATCGTCGACATCCCAGGTCGGTGCCCTCGGTGGCGGGGGCACCGCGCTCGTAGGCGTCAGCGCGTTCGGGAGCTCGGCGCAGTCAGCGATGAGCTCGTGCATGGTCTCCGGTTCGGTTACCTTCGTCACATCTGCTGACGGTAGAGACTCGTTCCCGAGCACAACACCCCTACTCGCAAGTAATCTCCTCGCCCCGCTCGACATAGCTCGACCGGTCGACAAGACCTGCCGCGCCGTCCGGGCTGTCGCCGCGGGCGGCGCGGCAGGCGTGCCCTACAGCTTCACCGGGTAGTGCGGCTCGGGAACAGCGGGCTTGATGCGGCCCTCCACGAAGATCCCGTGCCAGATCATGAACACCAGCAGCGCCCAGATCCGGCGGCTGTGATCCACGTTCCCGGCCTTGTGGTCCTCGAGCAGCCTGCGCACCGCCGGCTTGTCGAGCACATCGTCGGTGGCCGAGTCATCGATGATCGCCCTGGCCCACTCGTACATGTCGGTCCGCAGCCAGTACCGGATCGGTACCGGGAAGCCGAGCTTGCGGCGGTTGAGTACGTGCTCCGGGACGATCATGGCGAGTGCGCGCCGCAAGGCATGTTTCGTGGTGGCCTTGGTGATCTTCTCGTCGAGCGGGATCCCGGACGCGACGTCGAACACCGCGGAGTCGAGGAACGGGACACGGAGCTCGAGCGAGTTCGCCATGGTCATCTTGTCCGCCTTGACCAGGATGTCTCCCCGCAACCAGGTGAACAGGTCGACGTGCTGCATGCGCGCGACCGGGTCCCATCCCGCCGAGATGCGGTACGGCTCCGCCGTGACGTCCTGATGTCCGACGCCCTCGTCGAACGTGCGCAGGACGCGGCGTAGCTGGTCGTCGCGGAACAGCCGCGCGTTGCCGTAGTAGCGTTCCTCGAGCGGGATCGAGCCGCGGCGCAGCAGGTCCTTGCCACGCGTGCCCTCCGGGATCCGTGCCGACACCGCACCGAGGAGCGTGCGTACCCGGCCGGGAACCTTCTCGAAGGGTGCGAGCGAGAGTGGTTCACGGTAGATCGTGTACCCGCCGAAGAGCTCGTCCGCGCCTTCCCCGGACAGCACGACCTTGACGTGCTTGCGGGCCTCGCGCGCGATGAACCACAGCGGGACGAGGGCGGGGTCGGCCACCGGGTCGTCCAGGTACCACACGATCAGCGGCAGCACGTCCATCATCTCCTGCGCCGAGACCGTGCGCACGACATGCTTGACACCGATGGCCTCGGTCGACTCCGCCGCTACATCGACCTCCGAGTAGCCCTCGCGCTCGAATCCGGTGGTGAACGTGACCAGGTCCGGGTTGTGCTCGCGGGCCAGTGCCGCGATCGCGGTCGAGTCGATGCCGCCGGACAGGAATGCGCCGACGGTCACGTCGGCACGCATGTGTTTGGCCACGGAGTCCCGTAGCACCGAGGCGATCCGCTGGTGCAGTTCGGAGGCCTCCGCGTGCCCTGTCACCTTGCGCGCGGTGAACTCGGGGGCGAAGTACCGCTCGAAAACAGGGGACTCGCCGGGGGAGACGGTGAACGAGCATCCCGACTCGACCCGCCGGACGGCGCCGTGCAGTGACTCCGGCTCGGGCACGTACTGCAACGTCAGGTAGTGCTGCAGTGCCGTGCGGTCGAGCTCGGCTGCCAGCCCGAGCGTGCCGGTGAGCTCGAGGAGGCTCTTCTTCTCGCTGGAGAACGCGGTTCCGGCCGGGCCCGTGGCGTAGAAGAGCGGCTTGATGCCGAACGGGTCGCGCGCTCCGAAGACGACGCGGCGCTCGGCGTCCCAGATCAGGAACGCGAACATGCCGCGCAGCCGCCCGACGGCGGACGGCCCGAGGTAGTGGTATGCGGCGATGATCACTTCGCCGTCGCCTGAGGTATGGAACACAGCGCCGTGCTGTGTGATCAGTTCCTCACGCAGCTCGAGATAGTTGTAGATCTCGCCGTTGAACAGCAGGGTGTATCGCTGCTCGGCTTCCGGAGGTCCCCAGGTCAGCGGCTGATGGGAGTGCTCGATGTCGATGATCGACAGGCGGTTGAACCCGTAGACGACCTCGTCGTCGACCCACGTGTCGCTCTCGTCGGGGCCGCGGTGCCGCTGGCAGTGCAACGCGGCCGCCACCGCCGACCGCGCCTGCTGGGTGTCGTGGGTGGTGCCGCAGATCAGTCCGAGCAGGCCGCACACGGGTCCTCACACTTCCTTCGCACTCGTCGTCGCTCACCGGTCCTGGCAGGTGAGAGTCAAGTATGCCGGTCGTGTCACCCGTGCCTGATCAAGCCCCGGTCCGGCGGCCCCGCCTCGGGCGTGTGCGCGGGGTCGATTCGGTGCTCCAGGGGCGCGACAGCCGCCGTCCGACCGGGTCTGGCCAGGGGTGTGGGCACCTCTCCCCCTTGCGTCGGGGGGCAGGGTGTTTCGGCTAGGCTCTGCCCGAGCGTTCGGAAAAACTCTCTGAGGAGGCGTGGCGCAGTGACTCTGAAGGAGCGCAGCCCGGTGTCGCGGTGGTCCCGGGCCGGCAAGGCGAGTGTCCTTGCCGGCATCGTCGCACTCACGGTGACGGGCTGCTCGGCCGAGGAGGTTCTGCGATTCGGGTGGCCGGAAGGCGTCACCCCGCAGGCCGAGGAGATGCGCCAGCTGTGGACCTGGGCGACCGTGGCCGCGTTGGTCGTCGGTGTGATCGTGTGGGGCCTGATCCTGTGGTCGGTGGCGTTCCACCGGAAGAAGAAGGGCGACTCGGGCGAGCTGCCCCGGCAGTTCCAGTACAACGTTCCGCTGGAGCTGTTCTGCGTGGTCATCCCGGTCGTGATGGTCTGCGTGCTGTTCTTCTTCACCGTGACCACCGAGTTCTCGGTTCTCGACGAGGACGAGGACCCGGACGTGGCCATCGAGGTCGTGGCGTTCCAGTGGAACTGGGAGTTCCGCCACCTCGATGCCGAGACGCCGGACGGTGAGCCGGTCAGCACCGTGGGCAGCACCGACGACATCCCGATCCTGGTCCTGCCGACCGACCGCTCCATCGGCTACGAGCTGCGCTCGACGGACGTGATCCACTCCTTCTGGGTCCCCGAGTTCCTGTTCAAGCGGGACGTCTTCCCCGAGCCGGAGCGCAACAACCAGGACAACACGTTCCAGAACACCATCGAGCGGGAAGGCTCGTTCGTCGGGCGGTGCGCCGAGCTGTGTGGCACCTACCACTCGATGATGAACTTCGAGGTGCGTGCGGTCTCCCCCGAGCAGTACGACGAGTACCTGGGCCTGATGTCCCGGGTGAACGAGGAGACCGGCCGGCCGTACACCACGCCGCAGGCTCTCGAGGCGATGGGCCTGCCGTCCCAGGCCGAGACGACCGCGCCGTTCGACCCGGACCGCACCGCCCGCGAGCCCTCCGGCTAGCCACAGCGGTCCGGCTCCGGGAGCGGGGTGGACACATCCGGCAGTGCGTCCGGTGACGAGTTGAGAGTGAGGACTTCCGATGAAGGTCGAAGCCCGGATATTCGACATGGTGACCGTCTTCGCCGCCGTCGTGGCTGTGCTCTACGGCGTCGGCACGCACCTGTGGATGCCGTACGGGGTCGAGCCGATCGGGTTGATCGCCTTGATCCTGACCGCTGGGCTGTCGTTGATGATCGGTAGCTACTTCCGTTTCGTCGAGCGCCGCCTCACCCCGCGGCCGGAAGACCGCGACGACGCCGAGATCCACGAGGGTGCAGGCGAGCTGGGCTTCTTCAGCCCCGGAAGCTACTGGCCGGTCGCCATCGCCGCCGGGGCGGCGCTGGCCGGCATCGCCCTGGCCGTCATGCAGTGGTGGCTGGTCGTCGTCGCGGTGGTCGGCATCCTGATCACTGTCGGTGGGCTCGTCTTCGAGTACCACACCCGCTCCCCCCAGACCTAGCATGTTGTGCTGAATGACGCTTTCAGCTCACGAGACGGACTGAAAGCGTCATTCAGCGAACTACTGGAGGGTGTGGGACAGGGCGGCCCAGTCGGTGAGCAGGTTGGCCGCCTTGCCGGAGTCGATCGCGGCCGCGGCCTGCGCGGCCGCCGAGGCCAGGTCCGACTCCAGCGAGTCCGAGAACCCGGTGTGCGCCGCCAGCGCACCCGCGGCATTGAGCACGACGGCCTCCCGTACCGGTCCCGGCTCGCCCGCCAGCAGGTCGCGCACCACGCGCGCGTTGAATGCCGCGTCCCCGCCACGGAGATCGGCCGGATCGGCGATGGTGAAGCCGAGCGCGCGTGGGTCGATCGACTCGCGGCGGATCCCTCCGTCACGCACCACCCACGCGGTACTCGTCGTCGTGGTGGTGAGCTCGTCGAGCCCGTCGTCGCCGCGCACCACGAGCGCGCTCGTGCCTCGCTGCGCGAACACCTCCGCGAGCAGCCGTACCTTGTCCTTGTAGGCGCAGCCGATCAGGCTCGCGCCGGGTCGTGCCGGGTTCGTCAACGGCCCGAGCAGGTTGAACGTCGTGGGAACGCCGAGCTCCTTGCGCGGGGCGGCGGCGTGCCGCAAGGCCGGGTGGAAGACAGGGGCGAAGCAGAACCCGATCCCGACCTCCGCCACGCAGTGCTGGACGCCGCCGGGGGAGAGGTTGATGACCACGCCCAGCTCCTCGAGCACGTCGGCGGTTCCGGCCTGCGAGGACGCCGCGCGGTTGCCGTGCTTGACGACGGCAGCCCCCGCGGCTGCCACGACGAGGGCCGACATTGTGGAGATGTTCACAGACCCCGCGCGGTCACCGCCGGTCCCCACCACGTCGACGGCGGGAACGGTGACATCGACACGGTGCGCGTGCGCGAGCATCTCCCCGGCCAGCCCGGCGATCTCGTGCGGCGTCTCGCCCTTGGCGCGCAGCGCGACGGCGAAGCCAGCGATCTGGGCGGGGGTGGCGTCGCCGGACATGATCTCGGCCATCGCCCACGCGGCGCCTTCCTCGTCGATATCTGTGCCCCGGATGAGCTGGTCGAGCACGGTCGGCCAGGTGTACTGGCTCATGTCGCGGCTCCGCGCCCGCCGGCACCGGTGGCCGTGGGCAGCTTGCGCGCGCGCAGGAGGTCGGCGACGGTCTCCGCGGCCGTTACGGGGTCGAGCGGGTGCACGAGCACCGCGTCGGCCTTCGACCACGTCGCCAGCCAGCGGTCGTCCTTGCGGAGCACGGTGACCACGATCGGCGGGCACTGTGCGAGCTCGCTGTTGAGCTGCCTGCTCACGCCCATCCCGCCGGTCGGCTGTGCCTCGCCGTCCAGGATCGCCAGGTCGACGGTGCCGGCGTCCATCTCGGCGAGCACGTCGGAGACCTGAGCGGCCTCGATGTAGTTCACTCGGCCGATGTCGGCCGCCGGGCGGCGGCCGATCGCTGTGATGATCGACTCACGTACGTCATCCCGGTGCGAGAACACCAGGATCGTGTGCGGTTCACTGCTCATTACGACCGCCTTCGACGTTGGTCCTTGCTGGGGTACTTGTCGGGGTACTTACGGGAGCACCGACCGGCATGGCGATCGTAGCCGGAACTCCGGTTGTGCCCGTAAGGGCCAGGGAGTCACCGGGTGGTCCGCCCGGCAGGGTGGACGGCCCGGTGGACGGCCGGGCGGCATGGTCCGGTCGTGTAGCGCACCCTGCACGGCCGGGCGGGTTGATGATCAACTCGACCACCCGCGGTAGGCGGGATGGCGGGCTGGATGACGGACCCGGAGGTACCTCCGGGGTCAAGGGAGGACATAATGCCAGGCGTGACTACGGCAGCGCCCACGATGAGCCATCGCGTGCACTCGCTGAATCGGCCCAACATGGTCAGCGTCGGCACCATCGTCTGGCTCTCAAGCGAGTTGATGTTCTTCGCCGGGCTCTTCGCGATGTTCTTCACCGTGAAGGCCCAGAACGACACCGGCGTATGGCCGCCGATCCACCCCGAGACGGGCGAGCAGATCGAGCTGAACCTGGCGCAGGCGCTCCCGTACACGATCATCCTGGTCGCGTCGTCGTTCACCTGCCAGCTCGGGGTGTTCGCGGCCGAGCGGGGCGACGTGTTCGGCCTGCGGCGCTGGTACCTGCTCACCCTGCTGATGGGGGCGATCTTCGTCTTCGGCGGGATCACGGAGTACATCGAACTGGCCGAGCATCATGTGACGCTCTCCTCGGTCCCTTACGGCACGGTCTTCTACATGACCACCGGGTTCCACATGCTGCACGTGATCGGCGGGCTAGCGGCGTTCGTCTTCCTGATCATCAGGACCCACCTGGCCAAGTTCACGCCCCAGCAGGCGACGTCGGCGATCGTGGTCTCCTACTACTGGCACTTCGTCGATGTCGTGTGGATCGGCCTGTTCTCGGTCATCTACTTCGTGCCATGACGTCCCAGCGAGCAGAGCCAGCACCGACAGCCAGACAGCCCGAACTGACAGTAAGGTTGCCGCAGAAATGACCACCCGTCCCGATCCGGCGAAGGCAGGCAAGCGTCGCTTTCGCCCGCAGAGCAGGCTCCAGCGCAAGCTTGCCGGTGCACTGGCGCTGGCCATGGCGCTCGTTGCCGCTGGTGCGCTGTACGCCGTATTCGCCCCCGAAGCCCAGGAGGCCCGGGCGGACGCGGATCCGACACTGCTGCGCGAAGGCGAGCAGGTCTACAACAACACCTGCATCACGTGTCACGGTGCCAACCTCGAGGGTGTCGAGGATCGCGGTCCGAGCCTGATCGGGGTCGGGGAGGCCGCTGTGTACTTCCAGACCTCGACCGGGCGCATGCCGCTGGCGCGTCAGGGGGCTGAAGCTTACGCGAAGGAGCCTCGGCTGGAGCCGAGCGAGATCGACGCGGTGAGTGCCTATATCCACGCCCACGGAGGCGGTCCCGAGCGCCCCGAGGAGAGCGGCGTCGACCTGCAGGGGGACAACCCCGCGCGCGGTGGGGAGCTGTTCCGGACGAACTGCACCTCCTGCCATCACTTCACCGGCAGGGGCGGTGCGTTGTCCGCCGGTAAGGACGCGCCCGCGCTCGACGGTGTTGACGAGGACATCATCTACACGGCCATGACGAGCGGGCCGGGGAACATGCCGAAGTTCTCTCACCGCCAGCTCACGGAGGACGAGAAGAAGGACATCATCGCGTATGTTCAGTCGGTCACGGACGGTAACAACAATCCGGGTGGGCACCCGCTCGGAGGGTACGGCCCGATGCCTGAAGGGCTGATTGCCTGGATCGTCGGTCTGGCCGGGCTGGTTGGTGTGACCATGTGGATCGGAGCGAAGCGGTGAGCAGCGAGCCGAGAGATCAGGAGACGCACGGCGCAGGGGACGAGCGCCCGGTCCCCAGCGAGGCCGAACTCTCGGAAATGAGCCGGGAGGAGCTCGTCCAGCTGGGCGGGAGGCTGGACGGCGTCGAGATCGTCGAATACGACGATCCGTGGCCGGTGAAGGGAACGCGCGCGGAGAAGCGTTCGGAACGCCTCGTCGCGATGTGGTTCGGCCTGGCAGGCCTGTCGGCACTGGCGTTCCTGGCCGCTTTCATCTGGTGGCCGTGGCAGTATACGCCGCCAACCCCTCGCGACGGTCAGGACCACTTCCTGTACAGCCTCTACACCCCGTTGATCGGTGGCACGCTCGGACTGTCGATCCTGGCCGTCGGCATCGGTGTCATCCTCTACACGAAGCGGTTCATCCCGCACGAGGTCGCCGTCCAGCAGCGCCACGACGGTCCGTCTGCCGAGGTGGACAGGAAGACGGCGGCGGCGCACCTCGCCGATGCCGGTTCGCGCAGCACGATCGGCCGGCGCAAGCTGATCAAGCGGACGGCAGGCTTCGGTGCCGGTACGTTCGGTCTCGCCGTCGGTGTCTATGCCCTCGGTGGCCTGGTACGTGACCCCTGGGGCGGCCCGGAGGGCGAGAAGGCGCTGAGTACGACACCGTGGCAGCACCGGCAGCCCGGTGAGAAGGTGTTCCTGCGCAGGCACACCGGCAATTTCGGGGAGATCTCCCTTGTCCGGCCCGAGGACCTTGCCGCGGGCGGGATGGAGACGGTGTACCCGTTCCGCGAGGAGGATCGCCACGACCACGAGGCCCTGGTGCACGCGATCAAGGCCGGGGACGCGTCCGTCATGTTGATCCGGCTGCGTCCCGATGACGCCGCGCACGTGGTCAAGCGGGAAGGCCAGGAAGACTTCAACTACGGCGACTACTACGCCTACACTAAGATCTGCAGTCACCTGGGTTGTCCGACGTCGCTGTTCGAGCAGCGTACGAACCGAATCCTGTGTCCGTGCCACCAGTCGCAGTTCGACGCCCTGCAGTACGCGAAGCCGGTCTTCGGGCCCGCCGCGCGTGCACTGGCCCAACTGCCGATCACCGTGGACCCGGAAACGGGCTACTTCATCGCGACAGGCGATTTCATTGAACCGATCGGTCCTGCGTACTGGGAGCGCGAGTCATGAGTGAGCTGACCACACCCACCAAGGGGACGCATCCGGCCGAGCGTGCGGCCGCGGGCACGGCGAACTCGCTGGACGACCGGTTCCGCCTGTCCGGTGGCATGCGCCACCAGATGAACAAGGTCTTCCCCACGCACTGGTCGTTCCTGCTCGGGGAGATCGCGCTCTACAGCTTCATCATCCTACTGCTGTCGGGCACCTACCTCGCCTTGTTCTTCGACCCGTCGATGGAGGAGGTCACCTACCAGGGGGCGTTCACGAACCTGCGCGGCCTGGAGATGTCCCGCGCCTACGAGTCGACCCTGGAGATCTCCTTCGACGTGCGCGGCGGGCTGTTCGCGCGCCAGGTACACCACTGGGCGGCGTTGCTGTTCATGGCCGCGATCGTCGCGCACATGTTGCGCGTGTTCTTCTCCGGGGCGTTCCGCAAGCCGCGCGAGGCCAACTGGCTCATCGGGATCACGATCCTCGCCCTCGGCATCATGGAGGGTTTCACGGGGTACTCGCTGCCGGACGACGTGCTCTCCGGCTCGGGACTGCGGATCATGTCCGGGCTGATCATGTCGATCCCGGTGATCGGCACGTGGACTCACTGGCTGGCCTTCGGCGGGGAGTACCCGGGAATGGAGATCATTCCCCGGCTGTACACGGTGCATATCTTCCTGCTGCCTGCGATCCTCGCCGCGCTCATCGCGGTACACCTGGCGCTGGTCTGGTACCAGAAGCACACCCAGATGCCCGGGGTGCGGCGCAAGGAGAGCAATGTCGTCGGCGTGCGCATCATGCCGGTGTTCGCGCTCAAGGGTGGCGGCTTCTTTGCCATCGTCACCGGTGTCACGGCGATCATGGGAGGCGTGTTCCAGATCAACGGGATCTGGAACCTCGGCCCCTACAACGCCTCGCAGGTCTCGGCGGCCACGGTGCCGGACTGGTACATCGCCTGGACGGACGGGTTGTTGCGGCTCTGGCCTGCGTGGGAGGCCTATATCGGCCCGTACACCCTGCCCGCGACCTTCCTGCCGTTCATGGCGGGGCTCCCACTGCTGGTGACGGCGGCGGCACTGTACCCGTGGATCGAACGCAAGTTCACCAAGGACTACGCGCACCACAACTTGCTGCAGCGGCCGAGGGACGTGCCGGTACGGACCGGCCTCGGCGCGATGGCGATCACGTACTTCATGGTCACGCTGGTCTCGACCGGCAACGACGTCATCGCGGACAAGTTCTTCATCTCGCTGAACGCGATGGTGTGGGCGGGCCGCATCGGCCTGCTGGTGCTGCCGCCGCTGGCCTACCTGATCACATACCGGATCTGTCTCGGCCTGCAGCGGTCCGACCGCGAGGTGCTCGAGCACGGGATCGAGACGGGCATCATCAAGAGGCTGCCGCACGGTGAGTTCATCGAGGTGCACCAGCCGCTCGGCGGGGTGGACGAGCACGGCCACGCCATCCCGCTGGAGTACCAGGGCGCGCCGGTGCCGAAGAAGATGAACGAGCTGGGCACGGCAGGCAAGCCGGTGCCCGGTGTGCTGACGCCGGATCCCGGTGAGGAGACGAGGGCGCTCGAGGCTGCTCGCGCGTCCCAGCACGGGCACACCAACGGCCAGCACGACGGGGAGGAACCCTCCGGCGAGGGCGATGTCGCCACCACCCGTTCCGGCGAGCACTGAGCCTGCCTCTGAGTCTGAGCCGGCAGAGAGCCAGTAGAGAGGCCGGCAGCAAGTCGAGAAGCCGGCAGGGAGCCGTTACCGTGCGCGGGTGACGCGGGGCGGGAAGTCCCGCGTCACCCTGCGCGCTCGGCGGTGGCGGCCTCGGCGACCGTGTCCAGCCACCCGTACCACGGGCCCGCTGCCCATGCCGGCTCGGCCCATCCCTGGCTGGAGCGGACGAGCCGCACCTCGGCGCGGGTCAACCAGCGCAGCAGTACGCGCACCTCTTCGGGCGGGGCGCCGCGCAGCGGGCCCGGCGCCGGGACCACCGTCTCGGCGCCGGCGAGTAGCTGCTCGACCACCGGCATCGGGGCGAATCCCCGGCGGGCGGTGCCCGCGGCCGCCAGCCGCCCGTGACGCACGACGGCGATCTCCCACCCTCCCGACCCGTCGGGCGCCGCCGCGACCAGCTCGGCGATCGAGGCAAGCGAGGCCATGCGGTGTGCGGTGCCCACGGACCGTACGACGGCCGCGAGGTCGTCCCTGCGTTGCGCGGCGAGCTCGAAGTGTTCCGCGTGGGCGAGTGCGTCGATCTCCGCCCCGGCGGCGCGCAGCGGCTCCGCGCCGGATCCGGCCACCAGGCCGGTGACCGAGTGCGCGGCGGGTGCGTAGCCGGAGACGCTCTGCTTGCCGGCGCACGGTGCTCCGCAGCGCCCGAGGTCGAACTGCGCGCACGGACTGCCCTGCGGGGAGCGGGCGGGGATGCGTTGGGTGCAGGACCGCAGGCCGGTGGCCGCGGTCAACGTCTCCGCCACGCGCTGGGCCGCGGCACGTGACCGGAACGGCCCCAGCGCCCCCTCGCGTTCGGTGCGCACGACGGACAGGCGCGGGAAGGGTTCCTTGGTCAACGCCAGCCACCACTGGCCACGCGCGTTCTTGGCGCGGCGGTTGTAGGAGGGGCGGTGCGCCGAGAGCAGGCGTAGCTCGCGGACACCGGCTTCCAGGGCGTGCGCGCACTCCACGTGGTCCACGCGTTCGGCCAGCGCGACCATCTCGCGCATCTTCCCGCGCCCCTCGGATCCGGTGAAGTACTGCCGGACCCGGCGGCGCAGGTTGCTCGCGGTACCCACGTACAGGACCTCGTCACGGGGACCGCGGAACAGGTAGACGCCGGGACGCTCCGGGAGGTGGGCGGCCATCCCGCGCTTGCGACGTTGCTCGGTGGTGACGTTCGGGAGGAAGCCCAGTAGCTCTTCGAGGGACTGCACACCGAGCGGTCCGACTCGCTCCAGCAGGCCGTGCAGCACGCCGACGGTGGCGCGCGCGTCGTCGAGGGCGCGGTGCGCGGGGACGTCGGTGCCGAACAGCGCGGCGAGCGCGGAGAGCTTGCAGCTCGGCGCGTCGACGCGGGAGAGCACCCGCCGCGCGAGCCGTAGGGTGCATACCACAGGTGGGCGTGGCCACCGGTATCCGTGCTCGGCGGCGGCCGCGCGGAGGAATCCCGTGTCGAACTGCGCGTTGTGCGCGACGAGAACCGCGTCCGTGGCGAACTCGAGAAAGGCGGGCAGCACCGTGTCGATCGTGGGCGCGTCGGCGACCATGGCCTCGGTGATACCGGTGAGCGAGACGATCTGTGGGGGGATCGCGCGGCCGGGGTCGACGAGCGTGCCGAACTCGCCGAGCACCGCGCCGCCGCGCACCTTGACCGCACCGATCTCGGTGATGCCGTCCTGTCCGGCACGGCCGCCCGTGGTCTCCAGGTCGACGACAACGAACGTGGTGTCGCGTAGCGGTGTCCCGAGCTCGTCGAAGGTCAGCTGCGCGGCCATGGGGGCACGATAAGCCACTCGGCCGACATCACGGGCCCGGCACGGCGCGGGGTGCACCGGTGCCGCGACCGACGGATACCACGTGACCCGTAACAGTTGCGGCTCCCATCACGTTTGAGTAGGTAGATCACCGTTCTCGGGTGGGAACCGTCACGTAAGCTGAGTTCGGTAGTTAATACTGTTAGACGACTCGGGAGAGGCCGGTGGCTGGCACTGTTAGACGACTCGGGAGAGGCCGGTGGCTGGCACTGCTGGATGACTCGGGAGAGTTCGGTGGAGGCTGGTCAGTAACTCGCGCACGGCGCGACGGGCGGCGGGTACGCCGGTGAGTACGGGGAGGTATGCATGCGGGCTTCCGCATCGTTGCTGGCGGTCCTCGCGTTGGCTGTCGGGCTGGTGGTGGTCCCGTTCGCCTCGGCCGATGAACACTCCCCGGGTGAGCCCGGCGAGGCACCGGTCGAAGCGGGTGTGGCGCCGGGTGTCGGGGTGCCTGACTCCCGCCCCGGTGAGGCCTTCGCCGATCCGAAGATCGCGGAGTTGCAGGAGTCGGCTACCGAGGTTCAGGAGGAGCTCGACGACCTGACCAGCCGTGTCGCCGATGCGCAGCGTGCGCTCGACGAGGCCGAAGCGCAGCGCGAGGAGGCCGCGAGCAAGCGGGAGGATGCGGAGGCTGCCCTGCGGGAGAAGCAGGACGAGGTCGACGACTTCTCCAGGGCGATGTATACGGGTATGGGGCGGCCGGATGACATGCGGATGCTGCTGACCGCGCAGAGCACCGAGGATGTGCTCGCCGGTTCCTCCATGATCCGGATGCTGCGTTCCGAGCAGGACGAGCGGCTGTTCGACGCGCTCGACCGGCATCGTGCTGCCGTCGATGCGGAGCGGGAGGCGGAGGCCGCGCACGAGGCTGCCGAGGAGCGTGCCGAGGAGCTGGAACGCCGCAGTAACGACGCGTCGAACCGCGCCGACGCGATCTCCTCGGAGCTTCGTGGGCCGATCGGGGAGGCCAACGATGCGGTGGTCGCCCAGCAACGAGCGCAGGAGAAGCGCAACGCGAAGACCGCGGCGAACTGGGAATCCTACCTCGACCGGCTCGACGAGGCCGGCATCGACCCACCGAGCGCGGCGGCGTTGCGCGATCTGGACTCGTTGCCGTCCGGGTTGCGTACGGTGGAGGCTATCGACGGTACCGTGCAGGCGGGTGTTGCCCAGACGAGTGTGAACGGCGAGCGCCTGCTCGTCCTGCCCGAGGAGACGGTTGAGGCGGTCAGCAGTGCCGTGGACGCGTTGGGCAAGCCGTACGTGCCGCGGGACGAGGGCGAGGGGCCGGTCGCGTACTCCTGTGACGGGCTGGTCCGCGCGGCGTTCGATGCGGGCGGTCTCGAGCTGCCCGAGCGCGCGCCTGAGCAGCTCGCGCGGGGCGTGCGTGTGCCACATGCGGATGCGCAACCCGGCGACCTGGTGTTCATCGGGCCGGAGAAGTACGGCGTGCAGCATGTCGGTATCGTGCTCGACGACCGCACCATGCTGGCGGCCGACGGCAGGATCGCGAGCGTAGCGGTGACCGATCTCCCCGCGAGTGACTCTTCGCTTGCGGTGGTACGGCCCGCGCTCGGTCTGCGCGACGAGGCCCGTGATGTGCCGCGGCGCGACGACGGGGAGTTGACATGGCGCTGCGGCGGCGTCGAGCTGCCGATGACGACCGGTGGTGGTACCGAGCACGACGGGGCGGGCGCCTGGGGTGGCTATCCCAACGGCATGATCCCGTCCTCGGCATTGTGCGCTATCGGTGTCTCCAGCCACACGTTGCGTTGTGACGCCGCGCAGGCCTTCGTGGCGATGTCGCAGGCCTACGCCGGCGAGTTCGGCGAAAGGTTGTGCGTGACCGACTCGTACCGCACCTTCGATGCCCAGGTGGACCTGTATCACCGCAAGCCTGCGCTGGCCGCTGTTCCCGGCACGAGCAACCACGGTTGGGGTCTCGCGCTGGATATGTGCGGCGGGGTGCAGTCATTCGGTACCCCCCAGTTCCGCTGGATGGCCGAGAACGCGCCGGAGTTCGGGTGGATCCACCCGAACTGGGCGCGGCAGGGCGGCGGCCGCGAAGAGCCGTGGCACTGGGAGTACGTGGGGCGCGGGTAGGCCGCGTCGCGCGGGCCCGTGTAGCTGGTTGCGCGGTGCGCGCGGACCGGCACGGCGCCGTATTACGAAGGGGCAGGGGATACGCCCTGGTTGTTCCGGTCAGTATGTCGGTTGTCACATGAGGTGACGATCCGTAGTGGAATGCGATGAACGGTTGATCCGTTCGGTGGGCGGCGGCGTGTCGCGTCATCCTCAGGTGTTGCCGTAATCACAACCCGCGATGAACTGCTGCTCTGATGGTGGCTCGCCGATCGGACTGCGCTGAATGGCCGAGTCGGGCTGGACGTGGCTCGTGTGGTTTCGTAACCTAGCCGAGACCTCACGGAAGGCAGTCGCCATACGACAGGAGGCGGCGCTGTGGGGTGTCGCTGAGGCAGCTGGTCGGGGAGCTGTTTCCGGGGCTGCCGCGAGGCTGCTTGGACGACCGCAGTACGCAGGTTCAGACACCGAGTGGCATACGTGTTGCCGACCGTGTCGCGGTACGACGCGCCGTGCGGTGACGATGCGGTACCTCCGCATCGTGCGCGGTGCGAGGAGAGGGCCCCCGACCTCTCCGCTGTCCGGCCCCGGGCAGGCGACCGAAGGCAAAGGAGATGTGCGCGGCGTGAAGTCGCAACATGTGAAGCGAGTGGTGTCCGGCGCGATAGCCGCTACAGCAGTGATCGCTGTGTTCGGAGTCCACGCGCCCGCCGCCGCAGACCCCGACCCACTTCCCCCGAACGCATCGGAGGAGCTCCGGGAGTACCGCGAGCTCGTCGCCGAGGCCGAGAAGCTCAACGAGGAGCACCTCCAGGCGCAGGACGAGCTGGCCGAGGCCGAACGAGAGTTGGAACAGGCCGAGGCCGACCTGGCCGAGGCCGAGGACGCCAGGCAGGCGGCGCTCGCCGAGCAGCGTGAGCACCGGGAGATCGTCGACAAGTTCGCCAGCGCCTCCTACACCGGCGGTGCCGAACTCTCCCAGATGTCGGCGCTGCTGACGGGCGACTCCACCCGCGACTACCTCGACCGGTCCGCGGCGCTCGACGTGCTCGCCGCCGACCAGAACGCGGCGGTGGAGAAACTCTCCGCTGCGGTCGAGGAGGCCAGCGAGGCCCAGCGGGACGCCGACGACGCCCAGACGCGGGCCGAGCAGGCGAAGGAGGCCGCCCAGCAGCTCGTCCGCGACATCGAGGCTCGCCAGGAGGCGCTCGAGGAGAAGATCGCGAGCGTCGAGGAGGCAGCGGGCCTGCTGTCCGATGCCGACCAGGACATGCATGCCACCGACGGCGCCGAGGCACCGTCGGACATCGTCGCGCCGGGCCAGGCGGCGCAGCACGCGGTGGACGCGGCCATGTCCAAGCGTGGCAGCCCGTACGCATGGGGTGCGCAGGGCCCGGACTCCTTCGACTGCTCCGGCCTGACCTCCTGGGCCTACAACCAGGCAGGCGTGAGCATTCCGCGCTCCAGCCGCGCGCAGTCGGAGTACGGCCAGCCGGTCCCGCGGGACCAGCTGGAGCCGGGCGATCTGGTGTTCTTCTACAAACCGGTCTCGCACGTGGGCATCTACATCGGCGACGGCAAGATGGTGCATGCCCCCCAGGAGGGCGACGTCGTCAAGGTGCAGAAGATGATGGAGGGCGACTACAGCGGTGCCCGCCGCGTCTCGTAGCGGCCGGATGGGGCGAGCCGAAGGACTCCTCGGGTACAGGATGTGTACCGACGGACCCGTTCGGCTCGCCCCACGCCCGCACGACGCGACGCGGGACGGCGTGTCACGGTAGCCTCGGCGCGTGCGACCAACCCTGCTTGTCACCAACGATTTCCCGCCGCGTCCCGGTGGGATTCAGGCTTACCTGCACAGCCTGGCCGGTCACCTGCCGGCCGAGAACCTGGTGGTGTACGCACCGTCCTGGGACGGTCCGGACGCGGAGCGGACCGGCTCGCACAGCGCGTTCGATGCGCGGCAGCCCTTCGAGGTGGTCCGGCACCCGGGGACGCTGATGCTGCCCACGGCCGACGTACGGCGCAGGGCCGCCGAGCTGGTACGCGCACACGGAGCCGAGACGGTGTGGTTCGGTGCGGCGGCTCCACTGGCCCTGCTGGCACCCGCGATGCGGCGCGCGGGCGCCCAACGGATCCTTGCCAGTACGCACGGTCACGAGGTGGGCTGGTCGATGGTGCCTGCCGCCAGGTCGGCGCTGCGCCGGATCGGCGATACGACCGACGTCGTCACCTATGTCAGCGCTTACACCCGCAGGCGGGTCGCGAGCGCGTTCGGGCCGCTCGCCGGGCTCGAGCATCTCCCGTCGGGGGTGGACACCGAACGGTTCCGGCCGGACCCCGCGGCCCGCGAGGCCGTCCGCAGGCGGCACGGCCTCGACGACCGGCCGACGGTGCTCTGCGTGTCCCGGCTCGTCCCGCGCAAGGGCCAGGACACGCTGGTGCGCGTGCTGCCGGAGCTGCGCGAGCGCGTGCCGGGCGCGGCCCTGCTGCTGGTCGGGGACGGCCGCTACCGCGGCCGCATCCGAGCGCTCGCCGAGCAGCTCGGGGTCGCCGAGCACGTGGTGCTGGCAGGTGGTGTGTCGTGGGGTGAGCTACCGGCGTACTACGCGGCCGGTGACGTCTTCGCCATGCCCGCCCGTACGCGCGCGGGCGGGCTCGATGTGGAGGGTCTCGGGATCGTCTACCTGGAGGCCTCGGCGAGCGGCCTTCCGGTGGTAGCCGGCCGTTCCGGGGGCGCACCGGAGACCGTGCAGGACGAGGTGACCGGGCACGTCGTGGCGGGAGACGACAGGCACCAGCTGGTCGACACGCTGGCGAGCGTGCTCGGCGACCCGTTGCGGGCGACGACGATGGGCCGGACGGGCAGGCAGTGGGTGCACCAGCACTGGCGGTGGGACCGGATCGCGGGCAGGCTGTCCGAGCTGCTCGGCCAGGCTCCGGCGGGGCAGCGAACGTGACAGCCGGTCGCCTGCACGGCGACCGGAGCCGTCACCGCGCCCGCCGGTCCCGCGCGGCGCGCGCCCCGCGACCGGCGATGCGCAGCCACGCCAGCCCCAGAACGGGTAGCAGCAGCGGGACGTAACCGTATCCGCTGCCGAACCCGGACCACACGGTGGCTTCCGGGAACGCCTCCGGTGCCAGCATGCTGATCGTGCCCACCACGACGACCCCGACGAGCTCGACGAGGCAGATGACGGTGGCAAGCGCGCGGGAGGACTCGCTGCCGCGCGCCAGGGCCACGGTCGCCAGCGCGTACAGCAGCGCCGCGAACGCGGACAGCAGGTAGGGCACCGGGGCCTCGTCGAACCGTGTTGCGAGCTGCACGCCCGATCGTGCGGTGGCGGAGAGGGCGAACAGGGCGTAGACGGCGATGAGCGCGCGTCCCGGGCCGTGCCGCAGCGCTCCGGCCGGTGCACCCCGGCCGGCCCCTCCGGCACCGTCAGACACCCTGACCGCCCCAGACCTGCTGCAGGCGCACGATCATGACCGGGATCGCCAGGCAGCCGACCAGCAGCACCGCGTTGCCCCACCTGCTTCGCTCGGCCAGCGCCCATGCAGCGGCAACCGGCAGGACAAGCAGGATGCCGAGCAGGTAGCCGACGAAGGTCACGCCCGCCACCTCCCGTTCGGTGCCCGCGAGGCCTGCTATGCCGAGCACGGCCTGGGCGAGCAGGCCCACCTCGATCAGTGCCAGAGCGCCGAGCAGCACCCTGTCCGGCCCGCGATCGCGCAGCAGGCCGATCAGCGTCCACCCCGCGGCGACCAGTGCCGCGAGGATCAGGGCTGTGGGTAGGTACTCGGGCACGACGCGATCCCTCCACGCGGCAGTCGCAGGGCCGTTCCGGCTGGTCGCCGGGCACGGCACGCGACACGGCGTGCCCGGCGCGCACGCGCCGCTCCCGGCGCCTCATAGGCTACACACCATGAACAGCGAGACGTTGCTTGCGCTGGACGCCCAGCACGTGTGGCATCCCTACGGCCCGATGCCGGGCACGGTCGAGCCGCTGCTCGTGTCCTCGGCCGAGGGAGTGCGGCTGCACCTCGACGACGGGCGCGCGCTCATCGACGGCATGTCGTCCTGGTGGGCGGCGATCCACGGCTACCGCCACCCGGTGCTGGACCAGGCGGTGCACGATCAGGTGGGCCGGATGAGCCACGTCATGTTCGGGGGGCTCACCCACGAACCGGCGATCACGCTGGCCTCGAACCTCGTGGATCTCACGCCGGAGGAGCTGCAGCACGTGTTCCTGTGCGACTCGGGATCGGTGTCGGTGGAGGTCGCGCTCAAGATGTGCTTGCAGTACTGGCGGTCGGTCGGCCGGCCCGGCAAGCAGAAGATGCTGACCTGGCGCAGCGGCTACCACGGCGACACGTTCCACCCGATGAGCGTGTGCGACCCGGAAGGGGGGATGCACTCGTTGTGGCGCGGGGTGCTACCCGAGCAGGTCTTCGTACCCGCTCCGCCTGCCGATTTCGAGTCCGGCCCGGACGAGTCCTACTCGCGCGTGCTCGCCGAGTCCATCGCCGAGCACGCCGACGAGCTCGCGGCCGTGGTCGTGGAACCGATCGTGCAGGGCGCAGGAGGGATGCGCTTCCATCACCCGGAGTACCTGCGCGTCCTGCGGGAGGCCACCCGAGCCAACGACGTCCTGCTGGTCTTCGACGAGATCGCCACCGGCTTCGGCCGTACCGGCACGCTGTTCGCCGCCGACCACGCCGGGGTCAGCCCCGACGTGCTGTGCCTGGGTAAGGCGCTCACCGCCGGGTACCTCACGATGGCCGCGACGCTGTGCACCCCGCGGGTGGCCGACGGGATCTCCAGAGGAGAGCTTCCGGTACTCGCGCACGGTCCGACGTTCATGGGCAACCCGCTTGCCTCGGCCGTGGCGAACGCCTCGATCCAGCTGCTGCACGACACGGACTTCAGCTCCGCCGTCGCGCGGATCGGGGCGGGCCTGCGGTCGGGCCTGTGGCAGGCGCGGGACGTCCCTGGCGTGCGCGACGTGCGCTCGCTCGGCGCGATCGGCGTGATCGAGCTGGACAGGCAGGTGGACATGGCGGTTGCCACCCGGGTCGCCACCGAGCGCGGCGTGTGGCTACGCCCGTTCCGGAACATGGTGTACGCGATGCCGCCGTACATCACCACCGATGCCGAGCTCGCCGTGATCACCGACGCCATGGTGGCCGTCGCGCGCGAGGCGTGACCGGCCGCGCGGCGACCGGCCGTGCCGAGCGACGCCTCGTGATCGGTGTCGAGTGGCGAGGCACTAAGGTATTGGTTCGTGAGCGTGCTGGTCATGACCGGGACGGATACCGGTGTCGGCAAGACGGTGGTCACCGCGGCCGCCGCCGCGCTGCTACGCGCGAACGGTCATCGCGTCGCGGTCGTCAAGGCCGCACAGACCGGGGTCGGTGCGCACGAGGACGCCGATCTCGACGTCGTACGCCGGTACGCCGGTGCGGTGACAACACACGAGATCCGGCGCTTCCCGGAACCGCTCGCCCCGGAGACTGCGGCGCTGCGTAGCGGCCTGCCGCCGGTCACGCCCGGCGAGGCGGCCGAGGCCGCGGCGCGGCTCGACGAGACACACGACTACGTTCTCGTCGAGGGGGCAGGCGGCCTGCTCGTGCGGTTCGACCCGGCGGGCGGCACGCTCGCGGACGTGGCGTGGGCACTCGGGGCTCCCGTCGTCGTGGTGGCACGTGCCGGCCTCGGCACGCTGAACGCGACGGCGTTGACCGCCGAGGTCGCCGGCCGGCGCGGCTTGCACGTCGCCGGTGTGATCATCGGTACCTGGCCGCGTGAGCCCGGAACGGCCGAGCTGTGCAACCTGCACGACCTGCCGGTCGCGGCTGCCGCCCCGCTGCTCGGGGCGCTCGAGGACGGGCTCGGCGATGCGGAACCGTCCTCGTTCGTCGAGGGAGCCCGCAGGGGGCTGTCGCCGTGGTTGGGCGGGAAGTTCGATCCCGAGCAGTTCACCGCGAACTCGACCGGCCGAACGTGACATTGCTCGCTGTGTACCGGGCCGTGGGGCAGTAGCGTATCGATGCGGCCGGTGGCGACGTTCGGACGGAGTGCGCTGCCGGAGTACGATTCCCGCGGGCGTGCACGCAGCCGAGGTTAGGAGAACGTGTGACCGCAGCAACGCAACAGTCCGAATCGACCGTTGGTGAGCAGGATGTGCTCGCCGTCGCTCGAGAGCAGGTGCTCGAGCGGGGTGTGGGGTTGACCCAGGACCAGGTGCTGCAGGTGCTGCGGCTTCCTGGGGACCGGCTGCAGGATCTGCTCGCGCTGGCACACGACGTCCGTATGCGGTGGTGCGGCCCGGAGGTCGAGGTCGAGGGCATCGTCAGCGTGAAGACCGGTGGGTGCCCCGAGGACTGCCACTTCTGCTCCCAGTCCGGGCTGTTCCCAACCCCGGTGCGCGCCGCGTGGCTGGACATCCCGGGGATGGTCCAGGCGGCCAAGGAGACCGCGGAGACCGGAGCGACGGAGTTCTGCATCGTCGCCGCCGTCCGTGGCCCGGACAAGCGCCTGATGTCGCAGGTGCGGGACGGCATCAACGCGATCCGCGAGTCCGGTAACGACATCAACATCGCCTGCTCACTGGGCATGCTCACGCAGGAGCAGGTCGACGAGCTCGTGGAGATGGGGGTCCACCGCTACAACCACAACCTCGAGACGGCCCGCTCGCACTTCCCCGAGGTGGTCACCACGCACACCTGGGAGGAGCGCTGGGAGACGCTGCGCATGGTGCATGAGGCCGGTATGGAGGTGTGCTGCGGCGGGATCGTCGGGATGGGCGAGACCGACGAGCAGCGTGCGGAGTTCGCCGTCCAGCTGGCCGAGCTGGACCCGCACGAGGTGCCGATGAACTTCCTCATCCCGCAGGCAGGAACCCCGTACGAGCACTACGAGACGATCGAGGGCCCGGACGCGTTGCGCATCGTCGCGGCGTACCGGCTGGCCATGCCGCGAACGATGCTGCGGTTCGCGGGCGGCCGCGAGCTCACGCTCGGCGACCTCGGTGCCGAGCAGGGCATGCTCGGGGGGATCAACGCGATCATCGTGGGCAACTACCTCACCAACCTGGGGCGGCCTGCCGAGCGGGACCTCTCGATGCTGGAGGACCTCAGGATGCCCATCAAGGCGCTGTCCGACACCCTGTGACCGGTTCTTCTGCACTGGCGGGGCCGGGGCAGGTGCGATCGGTGAACACGACAACACGGCAGGAGCGTGATGTGGACGAGCTCTACTGCGTGCACTGCGGCAGAACCGTGGAGCAGTGCGACGCGGCCGCATGCCGCAACGCCCGGACCTCACTGGAACCTCCCCGGTTCTGCGCGCAGTGCGCGCGGCGGATGATCGTGCAGGTCACGCCGAACGGCTGGACCGCGCGGTGCAGCAGGCACGGGGAAACAGCCAGCCGTTCCCACCAGGTGTGAGGCGACCGGTAGTGTCCCGTGCCAGGGGTTCGTCAGCTGTACGCGGGAGGTCGTGAGTGCCTAGTTCGCAGGTCGACGACAAGGACTCGGCCCGTACCGAATCCCGCGATGCCGGGCGGTCCGGTGTGCGCGAGGTACTGCGCAGGCGACAGCCGAAGGTCGTCGTCAAGGCGGACCTGCTGCCCGCGGTGTCCGTGCTGTCCACCGCCGGCCTGATCGGCATTCCGGTGGGGTGGATCTGGGCCCAGCTGGCACCCCCGCAGCGGGTGCGGGTGCTCTCCGACGGCAGCCTCGTCGCCCCGGAGCTGGAGAGCTGGCACCAGTTCGACGCGCTGGTGATCTTCGCGCTGCTGTGCATGGCCGCGGGCGTGATCGTCGGGGCGCTGGTGTGGATGCTGCGGGAACGGCGCGGTCCGGTGGCGATGATCGCCGCGGTGTGCGGCTCGCTGCTCGCGGCATGGCTGGCCGGCCTGATGGGCGAGATGTTCGTTGCGGGCATGTACGAGGTGACCGGCGCTCCGGAGGTCGGCGACGTGGTGACCGAGGCGCCCCAGCCGGGTACCCCGTGGGTGCTTGTTGCCCAGCCGTTCGCCACCGCGTTGACCTACGGGCTGCTGGCCGCATGGAACGGTACCGACGATCTGGGCAGGCGGCTGGGCTGACCGTTCACCGGTTCGTACGGGGCGGTGTCCCGGCGTAGCCTGGATGCGGACCCGAATGGAGGAGCGCCTGTGTCCAACGAGGAGGCGGACGGGCCGGCAGGCCGAGTGCGTTTCCCGGGGATCAGCCCGCGAGCCTACGAGCACCCCGTCGACAGGGGAGCGCTCGGCGTGCTGCGCTCGGTGCCCGGATTCGCCGAGGTGGTCAAGACGATCTCGGGGCTCTTCGCCGAGCGTGGCGAGCGCATGATGGCGCTGTCGTCGATGATCCGGGTGGGACCCACGCAGTACCCCGAGCTCGACCGGATACGCCGCGAGTGCGCGGACACGCTCGACATCGACCCCGCGCCGAGGATGTTCGTGGCGCGGTCCAGTGACGCGGCTGCCTACACCCTCGGCATGGACGAGCCCTTCATCGTGCTCACCACGGACCTCGTCGAGCGGCTGGACGTACCGGGGCTGCGCTTCGTCGTCGGTCACGAGATGGGCCACGTGCTTTCCGGTCACGCGGTATACCGCACCATGCTGTACCGCCTGCTCGGAATGCAGAGCGCCCTGGGATGGATGCCGGTGAGCGCGCTCGCGCTGCGCGCGGTCATCGCCGCGCTGTCGGAGTGGTATCGCAAGGCCGAGCTCTCCTGCGATCGGTCGGGGTTGCTGTGCGGGCAGGACCCGCCCGCTGCGCTGCGCGTACACGTCATGCTGGCGGGCGGGGTCGATATCGAGCAGGTCGACGTCCCCGCCTTTCTGGAGCAGGCCGCCGAGTACGAGGGCGTGGAGGACCTGCGGGACAGCATTCACAAGCTGCGCGGCATCGAGTACCTCTCGCACCCGCTCGCCGTGGTACGCGCCGATCAGCTGCAGAAGTGGGCGGCGTCGGCGGAGTACCGGGCCCTCCTGGCGGGCGACTACCCGCGCCGGGACGCCGAACGGCCACACACGGCCTGGAGCGAGGACGTCGCCTCGGCGGCACGCTCCTACAAGGATGCCGTGACCACGTCGGCCGACCCGCTGTCGAAGGCGTTGACCGGTGTCGGCGAGGCCGTCACCGACGTCGCGGGCAAGGTGTGGCACAAGCTGGGTCCCCGCGGTAGCGAACCCGACGAGGGCGCCGAGGACGACGAGCAGGCCCGCGGGGGCGATACCGGGTAGGCACCCCGCGCCCGTGCCGGCCCGCGCAGGCAGGCGCACCCGGTAACGGGAGTCAGCGCGTGCTCGGCGGGCGAAACACTGCGAAGGGGTCGGTGACCTGCATGCCGTGCTCGGCGAATGTGAACAGCGCGGCGGGGCGGCCGCCGGAGCGGCCGGGCGGAACCGTCTCTCCCGTGGTCGCGAGCGCTCCCCGCCTGGTCAGTACGCGCTGCAGGTTCGTCGCCGACACGCGGTAACCGAGTGCGGCGGAGTACAGGTCCCGCAGGGCCGAGATGGTGAACAGGTCGGGCGCCAGCGCGAACCCGATGTTGGTGTAGCTGAGCTTCGAGCGCAGCCGCTCCCGGGCGCGCAGTGTGATGGAACCGTGGTCGAACGCGGTGCGGGGTAGCTGGTCCACCGTGTGCCAGGAGGTGTCCTCGGGAACGGTCGGCTCGACATCGCTCGGGACGAGGCCGAGGAACGCCGTGGCGACCACCCGCGGACCGGGGACCCGGTCGGGGGCGCTGAACACGGCGAGCTGCTCGACGTGCTTGAGCTTGCGCAGGTCGACCTTCTCGGTGAGCTGGCGCCGGATCGATGTCTCGACGTCCTCGTCGTGGCGTAGCCTGCCGCCGGGCAGCGACCAGCGGCCGAGATGCGGCTCGAGCGCGCGCCGCCAGAGGAGTGCCTGCAGCGTGCCGGACCGCACCTGTAGGACTACACACAGAACCTCGTGAGTCACCCGGGTTTCGGTGTTAAGATGGCTACGCACGTTTTCGATCGTAGAGCGAAAACCTGGATGCGTAAAGCGAGCGCACCCGGACGCGCGGATCGACTGTCGTGCGCGGCGATGCGAGGAGGAAGACAGATGACGGAGACGCTGGCGCACAACCCGGCGGAGCTCGTTCCGTACGGCGGAGTCGAGGCCGACGCCGCATGGTTCGACGAGGTGCGACGCCTCGCCTCGGAGGGCGATGCCGTGCTGCTCGCGCACAACTACCAGGTTCCGGAGATCCAGGAGGTCGCCGACCACGTGGGCGACTCGCTCGCGTTGTCCAGGATCGCCGCCGAGTCGGCCGCGAGCACCATCGTGTTCTGCGGCGTGCATTTCATGGCCGAGACGGCCAAGATTCTCAGCCCCGGCAAGAGGGTGCTCATCCCGGATGCCCGCGCAGGCTGCTCGCTGGCCGAGTCCATCACCGCCGAGCAGCTGCGGGCGTGGAAGGCCGAGCATCCCGGTGCGGTCGTCGTCTCGTACGTGAACACGACCGCGGAGGTCAAGGCCGAGACGGACATCTGCTGCACATCGTCGAACGCGGTCGAGGTGGTCCGTTCCATCCCGGCGGAGACCGACGTGCTGTTCTGCCCGGACCAGTTCCTCGGTGCGCACGTCAAGCGGGAGACGGGCAGGGAGAACCTCTATGTCTGGGCAGGCGAGTGCCACGTGCACGCGGGCATCAACGGTCAGGAGCTTGCGCAGCGGGCGGCAGCGAACCCCGAAGCCGACCTGTACATCCACCCGGAGTGCGGCTGCGCGACCTCGGCGCTGTACCTGGCAGGGGACGGGGCGGTGCCGAGCGAGCAGGTCAAGATCCTCTCGACAGGGGACATGGTCAAGCAGGCGCGGCAGTCCTCTGCAGGGGAGGTCCTTGTGGCCACGGAGGTCGGTATGCTGCATCAGCTGCGCAAGGCCGCGCCCGAGATCGACTTCCAGGCTGTCAACGACAGGGCTTCCTGCCGCTACATGAAGATGATCACGCCGGCGGCGTTGCTGCGCGCCCTGCGGGAGGGGGCCGACGAGGTGCACGTGGACGCCGAGGTCGCGGAGCGCGCGCGCGAGTCGGTGCGCCGCATGGTCTCGATCGGGCAGCCGGGTGGCGGAGAATGAACGCGGAGAACCAACTTGTTGACGACCAACAGTCGAAAACCAGTGCATTCCCGGAATGGTCCGCGAGCGCCGACCTGATCGTGGTCGGTAGCGGAATCGCCGGGCTGACGGCGGCGCTGCGGGCGCGGGAGCTGGGGCTGCGCACGCTGGTGGTCACCAAGGGAACGGTCACCGAAAGCAACACGCGCTGGGCCCAGGGCGGGCTCGCTGTTGTGTTCGACGGGGGACCCGGCGCCGGTGGGGACTCCCCGGAGCGTCACGTCGCGGACACGGTGGCGGCAGGGGGAGGGCTGTGCGACCCGGTGGCCGCACGGAGCGTGATCGACGGTGGCTCGGCCGCCGTGCGGCGCCTGATGGCACGTGGCGCCACCTTCGACTCCGCTGCCGGCGGCACCGGCCCCGGCACCGGTCACGGGGGCACGCTCGCGCGCACCCGCGAGGGCGGTCACTCGGCCTTCCGGGTTATTCACGCGGGTGGCGACGCCACCGGTGCCGAGGTGGAGCGTGCCCTGGCCGGGGAGGTCACGCGCCAACAGATCCCCGTGCTCGAACACCACATCGCGATGGGTGACGTGCCCGCCCCGCACGGCGGGGTCGGCGGACTGCGGGTGCTCGACCCGCACGGCACCCCGGGAGTGCTGCGAGCACCGGCCGTGCTGCTGGCCACCGGTGGGTTCGGCCAGCTCTACCAAGCCACCTCCAACCCGGACATCGCGACCGGCGACGGGCTCGCGCTCGCGCTGCGGGCGGGCGCAACGGCTGCGGACCTGGAATTCGTGCAGTTCCACCCCACCGTGCTCTACGTTCCGGGCGCGCGCGGGCGGTGCCCGCTCGTCACCGAGGCCGTACGGGGCGAGGGGGCCGTGCTGATCGACGCCGCGGGCCACCGCGTGATGGAGGGGGTGCATCCGCAGGCCGACCTCGCCCCGCGTGATGTCGTCTCGGCCGCGGTCACCAGGCGGATGGCGCAGGCGCCGAACGGCGTCGACGACCACGTGTACCTGGACGCCACGGCGGTACCGGACTTCGCAACCAGGTTCCCCACGGTTCACGCGGCGTGCCTGCGTGCGGGGGTCGATCCGGTGCGTGCCCCGATCCCTGTCGCACCGGCGGCCCACTTCGCCTGCGGCGGTGTCCTCGCCACACCCGAGGGGCGTACCGAGGTGCGGGGCCTGTACGCGGCAGGTGAGGTCGCCCGTACGGGCCTGCACGGGGCGAACCGGCTGGCGTCCAACAGCCTGCTCGAAGGGCTGGTCGTGGGGGAGCGGGCGGCCGAGGCCGTCGCCGCCGACCTCGCCGCCGGCCTGCTGGCGCGGGCACGGCACTCCACGGCTGACCGGGATGAGCCTGCCTGCCGTGTCGAGCGGGACGTGCTGCAACGCGCGATGAGCCGGTACGCGTCCATCGGCCGCGACGCAGCCGGGCTCGCCGTCCTGCGGGAGACCGTGGCCTCGGCGTCCGCCGTGAGCGCCGTGCACGGCCACAGGGACGTGGAGGACGCCGCGCTGACCCTGATCGCCAAAGCCCTGCTCGTCGCGGCAGCCAACCGGACAGAGTCGCGCGGCTGCCACGTCCGCGTGGACTTCGGCGAGCGGGACGACGCGCGGTGGCAGCACAGCCAGCGCATCCGGCTCGACCCCTCGGGTGAGCCCGTGCTGACCGAGCCGTTGCCGCTGCCGTTGCGGGACGCGGCATGACCGCGTGGATCAGCGAGGCGACGGCGCGGCTGTTGCGCGACTGCTCGCTCGATCAAGAGACGGTGCGGCGCGTGGTACGCACCGCACTGGACGAGGACCTGCGACTCGGTCCGGATGCGACGACGGCGGCGACGGTGCCTGCGGGCAGTCGAGCCACCGCCCGGCTGCGGGTTCGCTCCGACGGCGTGCTCGCCGGAGGGGCCGCCGCTCTCGCGGTGTTCGATGCGGTGCTCGGCGCGGACTACGAGCTGGTCGAGGGGACCGAGGACGGCACGGCACTGCGTGCGGGCAGTCAGGTGCTGGCCGTACGCGGACCGGTGCACGGGCTGCTCACCGCGGAACGCACAGCTCTGAACCTGCTGTGCCACCTGTCCGGGGTCGCGACGGCCACGGCCGCATGGGTGGCCGAGGTGCGTGAGCGCGGGTGCGCGGTGCGCGACTCGCGCAAGACGCTACCCGGGCTGCGCGAGCTGGAGAAGTACGCCGTGCGCGCAGGCGGCGGGGTCAACCACCGGATGGGGCTCGGCGACGCAGTGCTGATCAAGGACAACCACATCGTCGCCGCCGGGTCGGTCACCGCGGCTCTGGCGGCAGTGCGCAGGCATGCCCCGGAGCTGTCCTGCGAGGTCGAGGTCGATGATCTCGACCAGCTCGACGAGGCGCTCGCGGCGGGTGCCGACGAGATCCTGCTGGACAACTTCGACACGGCGCAGTGCGCCGAAGCCGTGCGGCGCAGGGACGCCGTCGCTGCCCGGACGCTGCTCGAGGCATCGGGAGGGCTGCGGCTGGACGCGGCTCGCTCGTACGCCGAGACCGGGGTGGACTACCTGGCCGTCGGGGCGCTGACGCACTCCTCACCCGCGCTGGACATTGGTCTGGACCTCGAGTGAGTCGAGGGCGACGCGGTTGACGAGCGCGCCTGTGGCGCGTCGCGAGGCGTGTGCCAGTTCCGGGTCGATGTCGACGACGAGGGTCTCGGGGCCCGTGCCTGCCTGGGCGTGCAGCCTGCCGAACGGGTCGGCGACCGCGGAGTACCCGATGCCGGTCGGTGCCTTGCTCGAGACCTCCACGCCGCTTGCCGCCGGGTCGGCCTGACCGCAACCGAGTACCCAGCAGCCCGCGTCCAGGGCCCGCGCGCGCAGCAGCACGTCCCACTGTTCGCGCTTGCCGTCACCAGCTCCCCAGGAGGCCGGTACGACCACGGCGGTGGCGTCGTTGCCGGCCAGCGCGTGGAACAACGCGGGGAAACGCACGTCGTAGCAGGTCGCCAGGCCGAGCCTGAGGTCGGTGGTATCCACGGTGACCAGCGCGTCGCCCGGCGCCACGGTACGGGACTCGGAGAAGCCGAACGCGTCGTAGAGGTGGATCTTGTGGTAACCGAGGTGGTGCCCGCGCCCGGTGACCAGCAGGGTGTTGCGCACCCGGTCCTCGTCGGCCGGGGTGAACATGCCTGCCACGACGAGGACGCCCGCGTCCTCGGCCGCAGCGGCCACCTCGCGTGCCCACGGCCCGTCGAGAGGTTCGGCCAGCGGCGCCAGCGGCGTGCCGAATCGCGCCATGGTGGCCTCCGGGAAGACCACGATCGAGGCGCCCTCGGACCGTGCCGTGGCCACACCGGTCCGCACGTGCTCGAGGTTGGTCGCCGGATCACTGCTCGCGGTGAACTGGCACAGGGCGATGCGTGGCATGCGCGCCTCCTGCTCGCTGGTCTGGCCCCTGGGGTTGGAGCCCGATGTGACGTTCGGTTCTTCTAGGGAACCAAACGTCACATCGGGCTCCAACCCTGATTAGGGTAGGGGCATGCTCGAACGCACCGACTGGCGTGCTGACATCCCCTCCGGCGCCGCCCTACGAGCATGCCTGCCGCGCGCGGAGGTGAACGTCGACGACGCGCTTCGGGCCGTGCGCCCCCTCGTCGACGACGTCGCCGAGCGCGGCGTGCCTGCCGCCCTGGACTACACCGCGCGTTTCGACGCCGTCCGGCCCGGCGCCGTGCGGGTGCCGCGGAGCGAGCTGGACCGCGCGCTGACCGAGCTCGCCCCGGCGGTCCGTGCCGCCCTCGAGGAGTCCGTCACCCGCGCCAGGGCGGTACACGCCGACCAGCGGCGCACCGACGTGACGACGAGGGTGGCCGAGGGCGGCACGGTCACCGAGCGGTGGGTTCCGGTTGCCCGGGTGGGCCTGTACGCGCCGGGCGGGCTGGCCGCCTACCCCTCGAGCGTGGTCATGAACGTCGTTCCCGCGCAGGAAGCCGGGGTCGGCTCCGTCGTGCTGTGCACACCACCGCAGGCCGAGTTCGGCGGGCTGCCACACCCGACCACCCTCGCCGCCGCCGCGCTGCTCGGGGTGGACGAGGTGTGGGCAGTGGGGGGCGCTCAGGCGGTGGCCCTGCTCGCCTACGGCGGCACCGACACCGACGGCACGGAGCTGGACCCGGTGGACATGGTCACCGGTCCCGGCAACGTGTACCTGACGGCGGCCAAGCGCATGCTGCGCGGGGTGATCGGCATCGACTCCGAGGCGGGTACCACCGAGATCGCGATCCTCGCCGACGACACGGCCGATCCCGGCTACGTCGCCAGCGACCTGATCAGCCAGGCCGAGCACGACCCCGCGGCCGCGAGCGTGCTCGTGACCCCCTCGGTACAGCTCGCCGATGCCGTCGACGCCGAACTGGCGCGCCGGGTGCCCGTGACGAAACACCACGAGCGCGTCGCCGAGGCACTGCGCGGCAGGCAGTCGGGCACCGTGCTGGTGTCCGGCCTCGACGACGGCGTGCGGGTGGTCGACGCCTACGCCGCCGAGCACCTCGAGATCCACACGGCGGACGCGCGGGAGGTCGCCGCGCGGGTACGCAACGCGGGAGCGATCTTCGTCGGCCCGTACGCACCCGTGTCGCTCGGGGACTACTGCGCGGGCTCCAACCACGTCCTGCCGACAGGCGGATCGGCGCGGCACTCCGCGGGCCTGTCCGTGCAGACGTTCCTGCGTGGCATCCACGTGGTCGACTACAGCGCCGACGCGCTGCGGGAGGTCGCCGGGCACGTGGTCACGCTCGCCGACGTGGAGGACCTGCCCGCGCACGGTGAGGCCGTGCTGGCGCGGGTGGGCTCCGTGCACGGCCGGTCCGGGGAGATCGCCGGGTCGTGACCGCGTCGCACGAGGTGCCTGCCCCGGGTGGGCCGGGCATCGCCGATCTCGCCGCGGTGCGTTCCGACACCCCGGGATGCCGCGACCAGGTGTTCCTGGACAGCGCGGGTTCGTCGCTTCCGCCCGCGCCGGTACTGACGACCGTGATCGAGCACCTGCGCAGGGAGTCCGAGGTCGGCGGGTACCGGGCCGCAGCCGAACAGCAGGAGGTACTCGAAGGCGGGTACGGCACGTTCGCCGAGCTGCTCGGCTGCGCACCGGACGAGGTGGCGTTCACCGACAGCGCCACCCGCTCCTGGCTGAACCTGCTGGATGCGGTCCCGTTCCGGGAAGGCGACCGCGTGCTGGTCGGCGAGTCCGAGTACGCGGCCAACGCCGTCGCGCTGCTGCGCCACGCCGAGCGGTTCGGTACGCGGCTGGAGGTGGTGCCGTCGGACGGCAGCGGCCAGCTCGACGTCGCTGCACTGCGCGACCGGCTCGACGAGCGGGTCCGGCTGGTGTCCGCGGTGCACGTACCCACCCAGGGTGGGCTGGTCAACCCGGTTCGCGAGATCACCCGAGCAGCGCACGAGGCGGGCGCGCTCGTCCTGCTTGATGCCTGCCAGTCCGTCGGCCAGCTGCCGGTGCGTATGGACGAGCTCGGCGTGGACATGCTCACCGGAACCGGGCGCAAGTGGCTGCGCGGCCCGCGCGGCACCGGGTTCCTCGCGGTACGCCGCTCCGTGCTCGAACACCTCGCGCCACGCCTGATCGACCACTCCGGGGCGAGCTGGGTGGCCGAGCGCGCGTACCGGCTGCGGGCGGACGCGCGGGTGTTGCAGCTGTGGGAGACCGGTATCGCCGAGCGCCTCGGGCTGATCCGTGCCGCCGAGTACCTGCTCGAGCTCGGTGTGGCGGAGGTCGCCACTTCCGTTGCGTGGCGAGCGGCCTACCTGCGGGAGGCGCTGGCCGGGATACCCGGCGTGCGGGTCCACGACCTGGGTGAGCGCACGTGCGGGATCGTGACGTTCACCGTGGCCGGGGTCGATCCGGGACGTGTGCGGGACCGGCTGGCCGAACGTGACGTCACGGTCACCGTGAGCACCGCGGCCTCCAGCCGGATGGACCTGCCCAGACGCGGGCTCGACGCGGTGGTCCGGGCGTCCCCGCACTACTTCGTCACCGCCGGGGAGCTCGACGCGTGCGTCGCGCTGGTCGCCGACCTGGCGCGGATGGCAGGCGCGTCCCCGCGCAGCTGAGTGCCCCGCCACGCCGTACGCTGGTGGGGCACGACCCTGCGCAGCCAAGGACCGAGATGACCACTGACGATGTGACGCTGGACGACCTCCCGCTGCGGGAGGACCTGCGCGGCCGCACGCCGTACGGCGCGCCGCAGCTGGATGTCGCCGTCCGGCTGAACACCAACGAGAACCCGTACCCGCCGCCGGTCGAGCTCAGCGCGGACGTCGCCGCCGCGGTGGAACGCACTGCGGGTCGGCTGCACCGCTACCCGGACCGGGATGCCACGGCGCTGCGTGAGCAGCTCGCGGAGTACCTGAACGCGGTAACGTCCTCGGCGTTGACCGCCCGGCACGTGTGGGCCGCCAACGGCTCCAACGAGGTCCTACAGCAGGTGCTGCAGGCGTTCGGGGGTCCGGGGCGCAGCGCGCTGGGTTTCGTCCCGTCGTACTCGATGCACCCGATCATCGCCGCGGGCACCAGGACGGAGTGGCACGCCGAGCAACGCCGCTCGGACTTCTCCCTGGACATCGACGCCGCCGTGGCCGCCGTGCGGCGACTCCGGCCCGATGTGGTGTTCGTGACCAGCCCGAACAACCCGACAGGCGGGTCGGCCTCGCTGGACGAGCTGCGTGCCCTGCTCGACGCCGCGCCTGCGATCGTGGTCGTCGACGAGGCCTACGCGGAGTTCTCCGAGCAGCCGAGCAGTATCGGGCTGCTCGACGAGTACCCCGGTAAGCTGATCGTGTCGAGGACGATGAGCAAGGCGTTCGCGTTCGCAGGCGGCAGGCTCGGGTACCTCGCGGCGGCGCCCGCGATGGTGGACGCGCTGCAGCTGGTGCGCCTGCCCTACCACCTCTCGGTGCTGACGCAGGCTGCCGCGCAGGCGGCGCTGGCGCACGGGCAGCGGACGCTGGCGTCGGTGGCGACCATCATCGGCGAACGCAAACGGGTGAGCGCCGCCCTCGCGGAGATGGGCTTCCACGTCGTACCGAGCGACGCGAACTTTATCCTGTTCGGACAGTTCGCCGACGCGCATCGAGTGTGGACATCCTATTTGGACAACGGTGTCTTGATCAGGGACGTCGGTATCGAGGGGTACCTGCGGGTGACCATCGGCACGCCCGAGGAGAACGACGCGTTCCTGGCAGCGAGCAAGGAGGTCGCCAGTGGGCCGGATCGGTAAGGTGGAACGCGACACCAAGGAGTCGCGTATCGCCGTCGAGGTGGACCTCGACGGAACGGGCAGCGTCGAGGTCGACACCGGCGTGGCGTTCTACGACCACATGCTCACCGCGTTCGGCGTGCACGGCGCACTCGACCTGCGGGTGCGCGCCGAGGGCGACGTGGAGGTGGATGCGCACCACACGGTGGAGGACACCGCGATCGTGCTCGGCAAGGCGGTCCGCGAGGCACTGGGCGACAAGAGCGGCATCCGGCGTTTCGGCGATGCCTGGGTCCCGATGGACGAGACGCTCGCGCACGCCGCCGTGGACGTGTCGGGGCGGCCGTACTGCGTGCAGCTCGGCGAGCCGGAGCGGTTCGAGAACTTCACCATCGGTGGCAACTACCCGTTCGTGTTAACCAGGCACGTGTTCGAGTCGCTGGCCTTTCACGCCGAGATCGCGCTGCACGTCCGGATCCTGCACGGCCGGGACCCGCACCACATGGCGGAGGCACAGTACAAGGCGGTCGCGCGCGCGTTGCGCGACGCGACGGAGGCCGACCCCCGCATGGGTGGCATCCCGTCCACCAAGGGCACGCTGTAGCGGGTCCGCACCAGCCAGTACCCGTCGGCACCGCGACGGTGCCGGTCGTCTGACGTCGAAGGAGTGACGAACCCTGTCCCAGGAGCTGTTCATCGTTGTCCTGCTGGCAGTCGCCGGGTTCCTCGTCGGGGGCGTGTACAGCACGTGGAAGACCGCCAAGGCCATGGCGATGTTGCTCGGGGTGGGCGCGCTGCTGGCGGCGGGTGGTGCGATCGTGTGGTGGAGTTCCCTCTGAGCGAGTGAACTCCGCGGCCGCGGACGAGTTCGTCGCCCGGTCAACGCCCGCCTTCGGTCGCGGGTTTCAGCCCGGGTGCCCCTGGGCCGAAGCGCGCCATGTCGTCGTCCTGGTTCTGCAGCGCGCACGACTTCAGTGACAGGCAGCCGCAGCCGATACACCCGGTCAGGTTGTCCCGCAGGCGCTGCAGCGCGTCGATGCGCGCGTCCAGCTCCTGACGCCACTGGCTGGACAGTCGCGCCCAGTCCGCCTTGGTGGGTGCGTGGTCGTGTGGCAGCGTGGCCAGTGCCTGGCTGATCTCCTCCAGGCTCAGCCCGATCCGCTGAGCCGAGCGGATGAACGCGATCCGGCGCAGTATCGATCGCGCGAAACGCCGCTGGTTGCCCGCGGTGCGCTGCGAGGTGATCAGGCCGCGGTCCTCGTAGAACCGCAACGCGGTGGTGGGGACACCACTTCGCTCCGCTACCTGCCCGATGGTGAGTGTGTTGGCGAGTGTCGACACGCATCCACACTATCGCTGACTTCGAGCTTAGTCGAAGTTGCCGCGCCACGGCGTGCCGGCACCAACCCCCGGGTGGGAGCCGAATGTCACGTCCGGCTCCTTAGAAGAACCGAATGTCACCTTGGGCTCCCACCACCTCCCGCCGGGCCGGAAGGCGCCCAAGGTGACACCGGTTCCTTAGAAGGCGCCCAAGGTCACATTGGGCTCTCACCCCTGCGGGGTCCTGGGGCGCGGCGGAGAGGGTACAAACGGTGAGGTGTGCACGCCCGAGCCGAGCGATCGTGACGTCGTCCGCTCGCCGCTGCGCAGCAGGCCGTTCGTACTGCTGCTGCTCGCGGCAGGCGGCATGTTCTTCGGCTTCGCATTGCTCGTGTCGGTGGTGCCGCTGTGGGTCGTCGAGCACGGCTCCGGCGAGTTCAGCGCGGGCGCTGTCACCGCCGTGTTCATGACCAGCACCGTGCTGGCTCAGCTGATGATGTCCACGCTGGTGCGCAGGTTCGGATACCGCGCCATGGCGATCACCGGAGCGGCCCTGCTCGGTGCACCGGCGTCGCTGCTGATGCTGTTCACCGACTGGCAGCCGGTACTGGCGGTGTCGTTCGTGCGAGGAGTCGGGTTCGGCATCGTCACCGTGTGCGGCAGCGCGCTCATCGCGGAGCTGCTGCCGCGCGGCATGCTCGCCAAGGGGTCCGGGGTGTTCGGGCTCGCGGTGGGGCTGCCGCTGCTGGTGGGGCTGCCCGCGGGTGCCTGGCTCGCGCAGAACGCCGGGTTCGCTGTCGTGTTCCTCACCGGGGCCGCGCTGCCGATGCTGGGCATCGTGCCGCTGGCGCTGCTGCCGAGGACGACGGCACAGCCGGAGGAGGACGGCCGTGGCACGGTGCGGGCCGCACGGGCGGTGTGGCGCCCGTGGCTGGTCATGCTCTCCGGCTCCGTCGCCTTCGGCGCGCTGGTGACGTTCCTGCCGCTGGTGTTCGTCGAGTCGCCGCTGGCGGGGTCGCTGGCGCTGCTGCTGATGTCGGCGACTGCGCTGGTCGGCAGGTGGCTCGCCGGGATCTGGGGTGACAGCGCCCGGCCGACCGGGAAACTGCTGGTGGCAGGCCTGGCTGCGACGTCGACCGGGCTGCTGGGGCTCGCGGTGGGCGCCGGTGTGAGCGGAACAGCGGCGCTGGTGCTCGGGGTGAGCTGCGTGGCGGTCTACGGCGCCGGCTTCGGTGTGATCCAGAACGACGCCCTTGTGGTGATGTTCGCGCGGGTGTCCGCAGCACGCGCCAGCGTGGCCTGGAACATCGCGTTCGACGCGGGGCAGGGGGCCGGTGCCGCCGTGGTCGGCGCCGTGGTGACCCTGTCGGGGTTCCCCGTGGCGTTCGCGATGCTCGCGGCGCTCGCCATCGTGCTCGTGCCCGTCGCGTGGCCGCGCGCGCGGTACGCAGTACGCTGAAGCGGTGCCTCGTGTTGTGATTCTGGACTACGGCTCAGGGAACCTGCGCTCGGCCGAGCGCGCCGTGCAACGGGCCGGGGCGGAGGTGGAGGTCACCGCCGACCCGCAGGCCGCGCTGGCCGCGGACGGGCTCGTCGTACCGGGGGTCGGCGCGTTCGCCGCCTGCGCCGAGGGTGTTCGGCGCGTCGGCGGGGACAAGCTGGTCGGTAAGCGGCTGGCGGGCGCGCGCCCTGTGCTCGGCATCTGTGTCGGCATGCAGATCCTGTTCGAGCGCGGGATCGAGCACGGCATCGAGGCCGAGGGGCTCGCCGAGTGGCCGGGCACGGTGGACAGGCTGCGTGCGGACGTGCTGCCGCACATGGGATGGAACACGGTGCGCGCGCCGGAGGACTCGGTGCTGTTCGCCGGGCTCGACGCCGACACCCGGTTCTACTTCGTACACTCCTACGCCGCGCGGAGCTGGCAGCTCGACTCCGGGCTGCCGTCTGCAGGCGCGAAGGTCACCTGGGCGCATCACGGCGAGGACTTCGTGGCCGCGGTGGAGAACGGGCCGCTGTGCGCGACCCAGTTCCACCCGGAGAAGTCCGGCGACGCCGGCGCCCACGTGCTGCGCAACTGGCTGTCCACGCTGTGACGGAACGCTGAATGACGCTTTCAGTCCATACGGGTGGCTGAATGACGCTTTCAGCGCACCAGATGGAGTGAAAGCGTCATTCAGCTCACACCTGCGGTGACGAGGGTGACCACGAGGGTGACCACCTTGCCGGGGGTTCGGAGCGCGCTCTATAGAGTTGAGGCGTGACGTTCACCTTGCTTCCCGCAGTCGATGTCGCCGACGGGCAGGCCGTGCGGCTCGTCCAGGGCGAGGCCGGTACCGAGACGCGGTACGGCAGCCCGCTCGAGGCCGCGCTCTCTTGGCAGCGCGACGGCGCAGAATGGATCCACCTGGTCGACCTCGACGCCGCCTTCGGGCGCGGGTCGAACCGGGAGCTGCTCGCCGAGGTCGTCGGCAAGCTGGACGTACAGGTCGAGCTGTCCGGGGGCATCCGCGACGATGCCTCGCTCGAAGCGGCGCTCGCCACGGGCGCGCGGCGGGTGAACCTGGGTACCGCGGCACTGGAGGACCCCGACTGGACGACCAAGGTGATCGCCAGGCACGGCGACCGGGTCGCGATCGGTCTGGACGTGCGCATCACCGAGTCCGGGCATCGGTTGTCCGCGCGTGGGTGGACCACCGACGGCGGCGACCTGTGGGAGGCCCTCGAGCGGCTGGATGCCGATGGCGCCGAGCGGTACGTGGTCACCGACGTGAGCAAGGACGGCACCCTGCGGGGCCCGAACCTCGATCTGCTCCGGGAGATCACCGCGCGCACCGACGCCGCGGTGATCGCCTCGGGCGGGGTCTCGACCGTACAGGACCTGGCGAACCTCGCGCGGCTCGAAGGTGACGGTGTGGAAGGCGCGATCGTGGGCAAGGCGCTGTACGCCGGCGCGTTCACGCTACGCGAGGCGCTCGCCGCCGTCCGCTGATCGCCCGCACACATCATCCTCACTGCCTTCTTCGGTACATATCAGGTACCTGAGGAGTCCTTCGGCTCGCCTCCGCTGGGCCGCTAGTTGCTCCCGGGTTCCCGGGAGTTGCCCGGGGCGCCGGGGTCGTCGCGGTCGGGATCGTCGCCGCCGGGGTCCTGGCCGTCGAGTGTGATCGCGATACCGATGGTGCGTTGCTTGCCGCCGCGCAGCATGCTGCCGTAGATCCCGAGCGCGCCGAGGATGCCGTACTTGGCGCGGATCAGGCCCCGGACCGTGTCGGTCTCGTCCTGGTCGAGCAGCCGTGCGCGCCCCGGCACCGTGGGGCCGCGCACCTTACGCCCTGTCGCGTCGCACGCGGTGAGCTCGACCCTGCTGCCCGCACGGATACGTTTGACCTTCCCGCTGGTGCGCTCGGCCCAGACGACGAGCTCGGTACCGTGCCGTGCGACCCACACCGGCGTGGCAACGGCCCGGCCGGACCTGCGGTAGGTGGTCAGCTGCACGTACTTCTCGTTACCGAGTCGTTCCTGGTCGGTCGGCATGTGCCCACCCTACTGGAACTCACGGTGTCCTCCTGCGCAGCGTCGCGGCGCCGAGCGCGAGCGCGAGCAGGACGAACCCGGCGACGACACCGATGTCGCGCAGCAGGCCGGCCTGCACGGTCGCGGTCCCGGTGACCGCGGTGATCGCGTCGACGGCGTAGGACAGCGGCAGCACGTTCGACAGCCACGTCAGCAGCACAGCCATCTCGTCGCGGGGTACGAACAGCCCGCACAGCAGGAGCTGCGGCATCACGACGACCGGCATGAACTGGATCGCCTGGAACTCCGTCCTGGCGAACGCGCTGACGAACAGGCCGAGCGCCATGCCGAGCACCGCGTCGAGCACGGCGATCAGAAACAGCATCCACACCGACCCCGCGAGGTCCAGTCCCAACCAGGTGAGCGAGACCGCCGTCACGATCGATACCTGGACGAGCGCGAGCGCGCCGAACGCCACGGCGTAGCCGGCCAGCAGGTCGAGCTTGCCCATGGGCAGCGCCATCAGCCGCTCGAGGGTCGCCGTGGTGCGCTCCCGCAGCGTCGTGATCGAGGTGACCAGGAACATCATCACGAACGGGAAGATGCCGAGCAGCGCAGGCCCGAACCGGTCGAAGGCCGCCTCGCTGTTGAAGACGTACCGCAGCAGCACCATGAGGATCGACGGCATGAGAAGCAGCATCGCCACGGTGCGCCGGTCGTGGCGTAGCTGCGTGAGGATGCGCCGCGCGGTGGAGAGGGCGAGCACGGGATTCATGTCGTGACCTCCTGGATGAGCCGGAGGAACGCTCGCTCGAGATCGGACTCCCCGGTACGTTCGCGCAGGCGTTGCGGGGTGTCGGACGCGAGCAGGGCGCCGTCACGCATCAGCAGCAGGCGGTGACACCGCGCGGCTTCGTCCATCACGTGGCTGGACACGAGCAGTGTCGTGCCGGCTGCGGCCAGCCGGGTGAACAGCTCCCACAGCTCGTCCCGCAGCACGGGGTCGAGGCCGACCGTCGGTTCGTCGAGGACGAGGACCTCGGGGTCGCCGAGCAGCGCCACGGCGAGGTTGGCCCTGCTGTGCTGGCCGCCGGACAGCCTGCCGATGAGCGCATCCGCGTGATCGCGCAGCCCGACCTCACCGATGACCCTGGACACGTCGGACGCCGGGGCGCGCACGATGTCTGCGAAGTACCGCAGCGCCTCGGCCACCGTCAGGTCCGGGTAGATCGCAGGGTCCTGCGTGGCGTAGCCGACCCTGCCGCGCACGGCCCTGGTCCCTGCATCGTGACCGAGCACCGTGACCCGGCCTGCCCGGATGATCTGCACACCGACCACGGATCGCATCAGGGTGCTCTTGCCGCACCCGCTCGGGCCGAGCAGCCCGGTGACCGTGCCGGGCTCGACCCCGAAGCTGACGCCCCGCACGACCTCGCGCCCGCCGCGTTCGACGTGCAGCCGGTCCACTGCAACGGAATAATTCATCATGCGTTGAACTATCCTGGCTCGGCAGGGCAGACACAAGGAGGGGCCGACACAAGCACGGCCCGCGATCACCCACCCCGTAGGCTGGGGGCATGTCCGTGGCGGTCAGGGTCATCCCGTGTCTCGACGTCGACGCCGGTCGCGTCGTCAAAGGAGTCAACTTCACCGACCTGCGCGACGCCGGTGATCCGGTGGAGCTGGCTCGCGTGTACGACGCCGAAGGTGCCGACGAGCTCACGTTCCTGGACGTGACCGCGTCCTCGGGTGACAGGGAGACGACCTACGAGGTGGTACGTCGGACCGCCGAGCAGGTCTTCATCCCGTTGACCGTGGGCGGCGGCGTGCGCAGCAGCTCCGACGTCGATCGGCTGCTGCGTGCCGGGGCGGACAAGGTCAGCATCAACACGGCGGCGATCGCCAGACCGGAGCTGCTGCGCGAGGCCTCCGAACGGTTCGGCGCGCAGTGCGTCGTGCTGTCCGTCGACGCGCGACGGGTCCCGGAGGGATCCGAACCCACCGCGTCGGGGTTCGAGGTCACCACACACGGCGGCAGGCGTGGGACCGGCATCGACGCCGTCGAGTGGGCCGAGCGCGGCGAGGCGCTCGGCGTGGGAGAGATCCTGCTGAACTCGATGGATGCCGACGGCACCAAGAACGGGTTCGACGTCGAGCTGATCCGCGCGGTGCGCGCCGCGGTGGGTGTACCGGTCATCGCCAGTGGCGGGGCGGGTGCGGCCGAGCACTTCGCCCCCGCGGTGCACGCGGGCGCGGACGCGGTGCTGGCCGCGAGCGTGTTCCACTTCAAGGAACTGACGCTGCGTGACGTCAAAGAGGCCATGCGCGAACAACGAATCGAGGTCAGGTGACTACGTCCGGACTCGACCCCGAGATCGGCTCCCGGCTCAAACGCAACGCCGACGGTCTGGTCGCCGCCGTCACCGTCGACCACCACACCTCGGACGTGCTCATGATGGCCTGGATGGATGACGAGGCGCTGCACCGGACCCTGGTGACCCGGCGGGCCACGTACTACTCGCGCAGCAGGGGTGAGCTGTGGGTCAAGGGAGAGACCTCGGGGCACACCCAGACCGTCCGCGAGGTGCGTGTCGACTGCGACGGCGACACGGTCCTGGTACGTGTCGAGCAGACCGGGCCGGCGTGCCACACCGGCGAGCGCACCTGCTTCGACGGTGCCGACCGCCTGCTGCTCGCCGACGACGGGCCGTGACCCGCCCGGGCACACCGCGGTATCCGCCGCGCCGGGCCGTCGCGTCGGGCCGATCCCGGCCGTCACGTACCGCGCGCTGCCGGGCACAATTGCGCGCATGGTGCATTCCGGCAGGGCAGGCCTGGGTTCGGTCAGGCCGAGCAGGGAGGAGTTCCGCGCGCTGGCGCGCGAGCGCAGGGTCATCCCCGTGGTGCGCACGGTGCTTGCCGACGCCGAGACGCCGATCGGGCTCTACCGCAAGCTCGCGGCCGACCGGCCGGGTACGTTCCTGTTCGAGTCCGCCGAGCACGGCGAGTCCTGGTCCAGGTGGTCGTTCGTCGGGGTGCGCAGTCCCGCGGCGCTGACGGTGCACGACGGCGAGGCCACATGGCTGGGCCACCCCCCTGTCGGCCTGCCGTCGGGTGGCAACCCGCTGAGCGCGTTGCGCGAGGCGGTGGAGGAGCTGCACAGCGAACCGCTTCCGGACATGCCGCCGCTGACCGGGGGAATGGTGGGCTACATCGGCTACGACGCGGTGCGGTGGCTGGAACGGTTGCCCGAGCACGCCCGCGACGACCTGCGCATCCCCGAGCTGATCATGCTGCTCGCCACCGATCTGGCCGCGTACGACCATCACGAGGGTACGGTCACCCTGATCGCGAACGCGGTGAACTGGGATGCCTCGCCCGAGCGGGTGGACGCGGCCTACGACGACTCGGTCGCACGGCTCGACGAGATGAGCGCGGCGTTGGCCCAGCCGACCCCGCCCACAGCGGCCACCTTCGACCGGCCCGCGCCGCAGTTCCACCGCCGCCGCACGCCCGAGGACTACCACGACGCCATCCGCAGGGCGGTGGAGGCCGTGCACGCGGGTGAGGCCTTCCAGATCGTGCCGTCCCAGCGCTTCGAGATGGCCACCGGGGCCGACGCGCTGGACGTGTACCGGGTGCTGCGCACGTCGAACCCCAGCCCGTACATGTACCTGCTCCGGCTGGACGGTTTCGACTCCAACGGCGACCAGATCGCCTTCGACATCGTCGGTTCGAGCCCGGAATCCCTCGTGACCGTCCGGGACGGGCGCGCCACGACGCATCCGATCGCGGGTACCCGCTGGCGGGCCGAGGACCCGGACGAGGACGCGATGCTGGCCAAGGACCTGCTCGCCGACGACAAGGAGCGTGCGGAGCACCTCATGCTGGTCGACCTCGGCCGTAACGATCTCGGCCGGGTGTGCAAGCCGGGCACGGTGCACGTGGTCGACTCCTTCTCCATCGAGCGCTACAGCCACGTGATGCACATCGTCTCCACGGTCACCGGGGAGCTGGATGCCGGTGCGACCGCCGTCGACGCGGTGGCCGCGTGCTTCCCGGCAGGCACGCTGACCGGAGCCCCGAAGGTGCGGGCCATGGAGCTGATCGATGAGCTGGAACCGACGCGCAGGGGCCTGTACGGCGGCGTGGTCGGCTACCTGGATTTCGCCGGTGACGCCGACACGGCGATCGCGATCCGTACCGCGCTGATGCGGGACGGGGTCGCGTACGTGCAGGCAGGGGGAGGGGTCGTCGCCGACTCCAGCCCGGAGTACGAGGACAACGAGTCGCTGAACAAGGCCCGCACCGTGCTGGCCGCGGTCGCTGCCGCGGAGACGATGTCCCCGCCCCGGCCGTACGGGCAGGGCGGACACGGCGAGCCGGCAGATGCGGCCGCGCCTGCCGAGCCTGCCGTGGCCGACACGGCGCGCGGAGGCAGCCGTGCCTGAGCGAGGCAACGACCCCCGGGGGCGTCCGGCACGGTCGGCACGTGCGCTCTGGCTGGTCGTGCTCGGGCTCGTCGTCGGGTCGGGCGCGATCTGGCTGTCCACGCGGCAGCGGTGGGGCGAGGAGCGAGCAGGCCACGGTCCCGCGGCGATGGTCGAGCAGACCGAGACGGGGGCCGATGCGGTACCGGCGCTGCTGCCGCTGGCGGTCCTCGCGCTCGCCGGCGTCGCGGGCGTGCTCGCGACGTCCGGCTGGGCGCGCCGGGTGCTCAGCGGCGTGCTCGTGCTGGCGGGGCTGGCCACCTGCGCGCTCGGTGTGGCAGGGGCACTGGACATATCCACCGTGCTGCTCGGGCACGGCCTGGCACTGGCGGGAGGGCTGCTGGTCACCACGGCAGGCGTCGCCGGTGCCGTCGCCGCCGACCGGATGCCTGCGATGGGGACCCGGTACTCCCGTGCGCCCGAGCGCGCCGCCGCTTCCGACCCCGACGCCGAGCTGTGGGATGCCCTGTCCGCAGGTGACGATCCGACCACGGACACGCGGTGACGCCGCCCGACCCCGCACTCTGCCGGTGTGGGCGCGCGGGTTAGCATCTTGTGGGCGGGAAGGACAGTTTTTGTGAGCTATCAGCAGTGGTGCAGGCGGCAGTGACGCTGATACGAAGGTCGCGTTGCCAGCACGGCCGGGCCGTGTGCAACTTTCCGTGGATGAGGTGCCGTGAGCGTTCTCGATGACATCGTCGCCGGCGTGCGGCAGGACCTCGCCGAGCGAGAGGCCGCGCTGCCGTTCGACGAGCTCAAGCAGAAGGCGGCCAACGTTGCCGAGCCTCGCGACGCGATGGTCGCGCTGCGCGAGCCAGGTATCGGCGTCATCGCCGAGGTCAAGCGCAACAGCCCGTCGAAGGGTGAGCTCGCCGCGATCACCGATCCCGCCGCGCTCGCCGCGGACTACGCGGACGCGGGCGCGCGAGTGATCAGCGTTCTCACCGAGCAGCGCCGGTTCGGCGGGTCGCTGTCGGACCTGGCAGCCGTGCGCGACGCGGTGGATGTCCCGCTGCTGCGCAAGGACTTCATCGTCAGCCCGTACCAGGTGCACGAGGCGCGCCTGCACGGTGCGGACATGGTGCTACTGATCGTGGCCGCACTGGAGCAGAACGCGCTGGCGGCATTGCTGGACCGGGTGGAGTCGCTCGGTATGACCGCGCTCGTCGAGGTGCACAACGCCGAGGAGGCCGACAGGGCGCTGGAGGCAGGCGCCAAGGTGATCGGCATCAACGCGCGTAACCTGCACACGCTCGAAGTGGACCGGGACGCGTTCAGCAGGTTGGCTCCCGGCCTGCCCGCCGAGGTCCTCAAGATCGCCGAGTCCGGTGTGCGCGGCCCGCGCGACCTGATGACCTACGCAGGGCACGGCGCGGATGCCGTGCTCGTGGGGGAAGGGCTGGTCACCGCAGAGGATCCGAAGGGCGCGTTGGTGCAGCTGGTGACAGCCGGATCCCATCCGGCATGCCCGAGGCCGAGCCGGTGACCGAGCGGGACGGCGGCACCGGGAGAGCGAGCGCGCCCTCCGGCGAGGGCACCGGCCAGCAGCACGATCCGACGGACCGGGGGCATTTCGGCCCGTACGGTGGGCGTTTCCTGCCGGAAGCGTTGATCGGCGCGCTCGACGAGCTGGCCGCGGAGTACGACAAGGCGCGCCAGGACCCGGAGTTCGGCGAGCGGTTCGACGACCTGCTGGCCAACTACGCCGGCCGCCCCTCGCTGCTGACCGAGGCTCCGAGGTTCGCCGAGCACGCGGGCGGGGCGCGGATCTTCCTCAAGCGCGAGGACCTCAACCACACCGGCTCGCACAAGATCAATAACGTGCTCGGCCAGGCGCTGCTGACCAAGCGGATGGGCAAGACGCGGGTGATCGCCGAGACCGGGGCCGGCCAGCACGGTGTCGCGACCGCCACCGCCTGCGCGCTGCTGGACCTCGACTGCGTGATCTACATGGGGGAGGTGGACACCGAGCGGCAGGCGCTCAACGTCGCGCGGATGCGGCTGCTCGGCGCCGAGGTCGTACCGGTGAACACGGGGTCGCGAACCCTCAAAGACGCGATCAACGAGGCGTTGCGCGACTGGGTCACCAACGTGGACACCACGCACTACCTGCTCGGCACGGTGGCCGGGGGGCACCCGTTCCCGGTCATGGTGCGCAACTTCCATGCCGTGATCGGCGAGGAGGCGCGGCGGCAGATCCTGGACGCGACCGGCAGGCTGCCGGACGCCGTGGCCGCGTGCGTGGGAGGTGGCTCCAACGCGATCGGGATCTTCCAGGGGTTCCGGGACGACCCCGGTGTGCGGCTGGTCGGTGTCGAGGCGGGTGGTCACGGCATCGACTCCGGCGCGCACGGCGCCACGCTGACGAGCGGTTCACCCGGCATGCTGCACGGCGCGCGGTCCTACCTGCTGCAGGACGACGACGGGCAGACGATCGAGGCCTACTCGATCTCGGCCGGGCTCGACTACCCGGGGGTCGGCCCCGAGCACGCCTGGCTCAAGGACACCGGTCGAGCCGAGTACCGTTACGCCACCGACGCCGAGGCCATGGACGCGTTCCAGCTTCTGTCGCGTACCGAGGGCATCATCCCGGCCATCGAGTCGGCGCACGCCCTTGCCGGGGCGCTGCGGCTCGGGCAGGAGCTCGGTGCCGGGTCGCTGATCGTGGTCAACCTCTCCGGCCGGGGCGACAAGGACATGGACACCGCGGCCAAGTACTTCGGCTACGTCGATGACCACGGCACGGGAGGGCGATCGTGAGCGGCCTCGATGCGGTGTTCGCCGCGGCGCGTTCCGAGCAGAGGGGAAGCCTGATCGGCTACCTTCCCGCGGGTTACCCGACGCTGGAGGGCTCGATCGAGCTGATCGGCGCGATGATCGACGGCGGTGTGGACCTCGTCGAGGTCGGTGTGCCCTACTCGGACCCGGTGATGGACGGCCCGACCATCCAGGCGGCCGCGGGCACCGCGCTGCGTAACGGCTTCCGGCTCCGTGACGTGTTCACGGTCGTGGAGTCCGTCGCCGCGCGCGGCGGGCACGCGGTGGTCATGACCTACTGGAACCCCGTGCACCGCTACGGCGTCGACGCGTTCGCCAGGGACCTGGCTGCCGCGGGCGGCCACGGGTTGATCACCCCGGACCTGATACCCGATGAAGCCGAGGAGTGGCTCGCCGCCTCGGCCGCGCACGAGCTCAGCCGGACATTCCTGATCTCGCCGTCCTCGTCGCGGGCGCGGATCGAGCGTGCGGCAGGGGCCAGTACCGGCTTCCTCTACGCCACGGCCGTGATGGGCGTGACCGGGGCGCGGGACCAGGTCGGGGCCGGTGCGGCCGAGCTGGTCGGCAGGGCGCGCGAGGTGACCGACCTGCCGGTCGGTGTGGGGCTGGGCGTCCGGTCGGCCGGGCAGGCCGCCGAGGTCGCGTCGTTCGCCGACGCGGTCATCGTCGGTTCCGCCTTCGTGAGCCGGGCCGACAGCGGCACGCGCGCGGTGCGCGACCTGGCCGCCGAGTTGGCGGACGGGGTACGTGCCCCCTCAGCTGGGGAGGCCCGGCCTTCCGGGTTACGGTGACGCCGTGACGTACGCCGCCCAGCTGTTCCATACGAACATCCCCAGCCCTGTTCGCGGCGTATGGGAGATCGGTCCGGTCCCCATCCGCGCGTACGCGCTGTGCATCATCGCCGGGATCGTCATCGCCATCCTGTGGGGTGAGCGGCGGTGGGCCGCTCGCGGTGGCGAGCGCGGGCTGATCACCGACATCGCGGTGTTCGCCGTGCCGTTCGGGCTGGTCGGTGGCCGCCTGTACCACGTGATGACCGACTGGCAGCGCTACTTCGGCGCGGGGAACGACCCGCTGGACATCGTGCGTATCTGGGATGGTGGGCTCGGCATCTGGGGCGCGATCACGCTCGGTGCGGTCGGCGCGTGGATCGCCTGCCGACGCCGCGGGATCCCGCTGCCGGCCGTGGCGGATGCCGTCGCTCCCGGCATCGTCGTCGCGCAGGGCATCGGCAGGCTCGGTAACTACTTCAACCAGGAGCTCTACGGCAAGGAGACCTCGCTGCCGTGGGGGCTGGAGATCTACCAGCGTGTCGACCCGGACAACCCGTCGCGACCGGCCGGTGTGGACGGTGTAGCCGTGGACACCACGCCGCTGGCCGTTGTCCACCCGACGTTCCTGTACGAGCTGCTGTGGTGCCTCGGTGTCGCGGTGCTTGTGGTCTGGGCGGACCGGCGGTTCCGCCTCGGGCACGGGCGGGCGTTCGCTCTCTACGTCGCGGGCTACACGGCAGGCCGGTTCTGGATCGAGCTGTTGCGTGTGGACGAGGCGTGGCGGCCGGTGCTGGATGTGCGGATCAACGTGTGGACGGCGACGGCGGTCTTCCTCGGCGCGGTGCTGTACATGATCCTGGCCCGCGGTCGTGGCCCGCGGGAGGACCCGGCGCTACTCGCGCCGGCCGGGATCCCGGCAGCTGCCCCGGCAGACACCGCGGCGCAGGACGCCGCGGCCGCGGAGACGGGCACGGGCGCCGGCGCCGCTGGTGGCGAGGAGCAGGACGGCTCCGCGCGGGGTGAGCCTGCCGGGGAGCCGGAGTCGGCGTCAGGTCCGGACGAGCCCGCGCCCGGGGACCAGCGGTAGGTCCAGCGCACTCAGCAGGCCGGGCTGCGCCCCCACCACGGCGGGGATGGCGTTGACCAGGCGCATGGCGGTGGCCTTCAGGCCTGCCGTGTTGTGGTCCCCGTCCGAGCCGAGCAGCTGGAGGTCGAGCGTGTAGTTCGGCTCGCCGGTGACCTCCACGCGGTAGCAGCCTGCGCCTGCGGGCTGGGGCCAGTCCGGACCGAGGTCGGAGCGCAGGCGCGTGACGTGTTCGAGCACGCAGACGGGTGCGCCGCCACTCCAGCCGCGCACCTCGAAACGGAGCGCGGCAGCGGTGCCCTTCTCGATCGTTCCCGAGTCGACGGTGAATGTCTCCGGCGCCGGTAGGCGCTCGTAGGTCTCGTCGACGCTGTCGAGCCGGACGTCGAGCCCGGCAGCGAGCTGGCGCACCACGCTGCCCCATGCCATCGACAGCACGCCCGGTTGCAGCAGCATGGGCGTGTCGTCGAGCGGCTTGCCGAAGCCCATGATGTCGAACAGCACGGTGCCGTTGTCGTAGGTGCTGTAGTCGAGGATCTCCGCGCACCGTACCTGCTGGATCCGCTCGCTCACGCCCGTCAGTGCCAGGGGAAGCCAGTCGTTGGCGAAGCCGGGGTCGATCCCGTTGACCCACAGCGACGCGCCGCCTTCGGCCGCCGCCTCACGGACCGGGCCGGACATCTCGTCCGGGACGACACCGTCCGGGTACTGCAGGAACACCGGGCAGCTGGAGACCACGTTGATGCCGGCGCGCAGGAACCCGGTGAGGTCCTCGATGGCCTCCGAGATGCGGTCGTCGGCCATGGCGGTGTAGACGACGCAGTCGGGCGCGGTGCCGAGTACGGTCTCGGCGTCCGTGCTGGCAGGCACCCCGAGCGAGTGGGGCAGACCCGCGAGGTCGCCTGCGTCCTTGCCGTCCTTGGCCGGGTCGGAGACCCACACGCCTGCGAGCTCGAGCTCGGGATGAGCGTCGATCCCCGCGATGGTGTTCCGTCCGACGTTTCCCGTGCTCCACTGCACGACGCGATAGCTCATGCTGCCTCCTTGGTGTCGTGGGACCGGTGGGTGTGCGCCTCAGAGGTCGGGCAGCCCGAGCTCGAGGTTGGGACGTTGCAGCCCGCCGTCGACCTCGAGCACCTTGCCCGTGATGTAGCTGCCCGCGTCCGAGGCGAGGAACAGCGCGGAGGCGGCCACCTCCTCCGGCTCGCCGATCCGTTCCAGTGGGGTGTTGCTCTCCAGCTGCTGGCGGAGGTTGTCGTCCTGCGCCACGACATCGAGCGCCGAGGTCGCTACCGAGCCGACCGCGAGACCGTTCACCCGGATGCGGGGCGCCAGGTCATAGGCGGCCATCCTGGTGAAGTGGGACAGCGCGGCTTTCGCGGTTCCGTAGGCGAGGAAGCCGCGCCCGCTGACGCGGCCCATGACCGAGGAGATGTTCACGATCGTGCCGCCTCCGGTCTCGAGCATGGCCGGTACGGCGGCGCGGGTGAGCGCGTGCGCGGTGGAGACGTTGAACCGGAACGCCTCCTCGAGGAAGTCGGTGCTGGTCTCCAGCAGTGGTTTGGGGTAGGTGCCGCCGACGTTGTTGACCACGATGTCGAGCCTGCCGAACCGCTCGTGCGCGGCGTCGGCGAGCGCTCCTGCTGCCTCGGGGTCGGACAGGTCGGTGGGTACCACGTGTGCCTTGCGGCCTGCCTGCTCGACGCGCTCGGCCACCGTGGAGAGGTCGGACTCGGTGCGGGAGGCGATCAGGACGTCGGCGCCTGCCTCGGCGAGGGCGACCGCGGTCGCGGCGCCGATACCCCTACCGGCACCCGTGACGACGGCGGCACGGTCCTGGACGCGGAAGCGATCGATCATCATACCGAGGGACTGTAACATGTTCTAGTTCACGTGTCGCCGGAACGACTGGGGCCGGTTTATTCGCGCGCGTCCTGTCAGGGGTTCGCGGTAATCTTGCCCGGACAGCCGGGCGGGTACTCGCGTATGGCGTGCGTGACCCGGACGTCGCCGGGCTGCGCAGCGCCGCTGCGGCTGGTGGCCGGTACTGGAGGGGTTTCGGTACTGGAGGGGTTGTCGTGCACGTCCCTGGTGGGCGTGTGCCCGACACTCGGGGGAGCGACAGAGCGATGAGTAGGCAGGATCGGGGCACGAGCGGGCAGGAGCGCGCCGTCCCGGATCGCGGCTGGGTACTCAGCGGTTCGACCGGGATGGTGCTGCTGACCTCGCTGGTGATCTTCGCTTCGGTGCACGGCGCCGGGACGATCCTGTATCTCGCGTTCCGGTTCCCCGCCGAGCTCGATCCCGTTGCCGAGGCCATCAGCTACTACGCATACGTCGACGGCGCTCGGGTGCGTTTCACGGTCGCGTTGCTGGAGATGGCGCTCGCAGGCGCGGCACTGACGCTGGCCCTGCTCAAAGCGGGCGCGCTGCGCCGCACCTCGGCGCTGGTGCTGATGAACACCTGGTGCGCCGGGGTGGTGCTGGTTGCGCTGTTCCCCACCGACGACGATCCGCGCATCCTGTCGGCGTCCGGGGTGATTCACCAGGTCGCCGGAGCGTCGCTGTTCGTGACACTGCCCTTCGCGGTGCTGCTGACCCTGCGCGAGCCGTCCGGCGGGCCGCAGCCGCGTCGCGTGGCGACCACACTGCGCTGGGCAGCGATCACCACGCTGGCGTTCGCGCTCGCCTACCTGACAGCCCGGCTGCCGGACATCGCGCCGGACTGGTCGCTCGTCTCGGCCATCGGTAACCTCGCCCTCGGCGGGCTGTTGCAGCGCCTGCTGTTCGCCGGTGAGCTGGTGTTGCTGCTCGTGCTCGCCGGATGGTTGTTCGCCGTGTCCCGTTCCGGGGCGCCGCTGGACGGTGACGGTGCGGGCAATCCCGCAGGGCGGGACGGCTGACACGACGCCCTGGTGGGTGCGGGTACATCGACCGGCGGCCTTGCGCGGCCGTGCTGGTCACCGCATGCTGTTCGTACATCGATGGCACCCTCGCCGAGGGAGGTCGGCAGATGATCTTCTCCGCGCTGCCCGACCGCCAGGCGCTCTACGACCCGGCGGCCGAGCAGGACTCGTGCGGCGTGGCGATGGTCGCCGACATCGCCGGTCGTGCCGATCACGGGATCGTCGTCGACGGGTTGACCGCGCTGAGAAACCTCGACCACCGCGGAGCGGCGGGGGCCGAGCCCGCCAGCGGGGACGGCGCGGGCATCCTGGTCCAGCTCCCGGACGCGTTCTTGCGGGCCACGGCCGGCTTCGCGCTGCCGGAACCGGATGGGCGGGGCGCACACCGCTACGCCGCCGGTATCGCGTTCCTGCCCACCGATCCCGGGCGGCGTGCCGAGGCTGTCGCCCTCGTCGAGCACCTGGCGGCCGACGAGGGGCTCACGGTGCTCGGCTGGCGGGACGTGCCGGTGGCGCCGGACCGCGCGGGCATCGGGCCGACGGCGCGCTCGGTGATGCCGCACCTCGCGATGCTGTTCGTGACTGCCGACCCTGCCGACCCTGCGCGCGATGCTCGGCCCGCGAGCGGGATCGAGCTGGACAGGATGGCGTTCTGCCTGCGCAAGCGCGTCGAGCACGACAGCGTGGCCGCCGGCTGTGGCACGTACTTCGCCTCCCTGTCCGCGCGGACCCTGGTCTACAAGGGGATGCTCACGACCGAGCAGCTCCCGGTCTTCTTCGGCGACCTCACCGACCCTCGGTTCGCCTCGGCGATCGCCCTGGTGCACAGCCGGTTCTCCACCAACACCTTTCCCTCCTGGCCGCTGGCGCACCCGTTCCGGTACGTGGCGCACAACGGAGAGATCAACACGATCCGTGGCAACCGCAACCGGATGCGCGCGAGGGAGGCGCTGCTGGAGTCGGACCTCATCCCCGGGGACCTCTCCCGGCTCTACCCGATCTGCTCGGAGGAGGGCTCCGACTCGGCATCCTTCGACGAGGTGCTCGAGCTGCTGCACCTCGGTGGCAGGAGCCTGCCGCACGCGGTGCTGATGATGATCCCCGAGGCGTGGGAGAACGACGACGGCATGGACCCCGCTCGCCGGTCGTTCTACCAGTTCCATTCCAGCCTCACCGAGCCGTGGGACGGGCCGGCATGCGTGACGTTCACCGACGGCACCGTCGTCGGGTCGGTGCTGGACCGCAACGGCCTGCGGCCGGTGCGCTGGTGGCGCACCGCCGACGACCGGGTGGTGCTGGCCAGCGAGTCCGGGGTGCTCGACATCGCCCCGGAGAACGTCGTGGCCAAGGGGCGGGTGCGCCCTGGCCGGATGTTCCTCGTCGACACCGGTGCGGGCCGGTTGATCGACGACGACGAGGTCAAGGGCGAGCTCGCCGCGCAGCATCCCTACGGCGAGTGGGTACACGCGGGCCTGCTCCACCTGGCCGACCTTCCGCAGCGCCCGCACGCGGTACCGAGCCACGAGTCGGTGCTGCGGCGCCAGCTCACCTTCGGCTACACCACAGAGGAGCTGAAGATGCTGGTCGCCCCCATGGCAAGCAGCGGGGCGGAACCGGTGGGGTCGATGGGCACGGACACCCCGCAGGCCGTGCTCTCGCAGCGGCCGAGGTTGCTCTACGACTACTTCGTGCAGCACTTCGCGCAGGTCACCAACCCGCCGCTGGACGCAATCCGGGAGGAGCTCGTCACGTCGATGGCCCGCATCATGGGCCCGGAGCAGAACCTGCTCGCCCCCGGCCCCGTGTCGTGCAGGCACATCCGGCTGCCCTACCCGGTGATCGACAACGACGAGCTCGCCAAGCTCGTGCACATCAACGACGACGGTGACCTGCCGGGAGTCGCCTGCCGCGTGCTGTACGGACACTACGATCCCGACGGCGGGGGAGCGGCGCTGGAGGAGGCGCTGGCCGGGGTCTGTGCCGAGGCCTCCGAGGCCATCGCAGGCGGGGCCAGGACCCTCGTGCTCTCGGACCGCGGGTCGACCGGCACGCAGGCCCCGATCCCGTCGCTGCTGCTCGTCTCGGCCGTGCACCATCACCTGATCCGCACCAAGGAGCGGCTGCGCGTGGCGCTGGTGGCCGAGTCAGGCGACGCCCGCGAGGTGCATCATGTCGCGCTGCTGCTCGGTTACGGCGCCGCCGCGGTGAACCCCTACCTCGCGCTGGAGTCGATCGAGGACCTCGCGGCCTCGGGCGCGATCACCGAGGTGGATACGGCCACCGCGCTCGCCAACTACATGGAGGCGCTGGTCAAGGGCGTGCGCAAGGTGATGTCCAAGATGGGGATCTCCACGGTGGGCGCCTACACCGCCGCCCAGGTCTTCGAGTCCTTCGGGCTGGATCAGGGCGTGCTCGACGAGCACTTCACAGGGACCCGGTCCACACTGGGCGGTGTCGGGTTCGACGTCCTCGCCGCCGAGGTGGCCGCGCGTCACCGGCGCGCCCATCACGACGACCCCGCCACGCAGGCGCACCGCGGTCTCGACAGCGGCGGGGAGTACACCCTCCGGCGGGACGGGGAGCTGCACCTGTTCACCCCGGAGACGGTCTTCCTGCTGCAGCACGCGAGCAGCACGGGACGGGAACGCGCCTACCGCGCCTACACCGAGGAAGTGCGCAGGCTCGAGCGGCAGGGCGGCACGCTCCGCGGGCTGTTCAGCCTGCGCAGCGACCGCGAGCCCATCCCTGTCGAGGAGGTGGAGCCGGTCGAGTCGATCTGCCGGCGGTTCGGCACCGGAGGGATGTCCTACGGCGCGATCTCGGCGGAGTCGCACGAGACGCTGGCCATCGCGATGAACCGCATCGGGGGGCGCTCCAACTGCGGTGAGGGTGGTGAGGACGCCGACCGCCTGTACGACCCGGAGCGGCGCAGCGCGATCAAGCAGGTGGCCAGCGGGCGCTTCGGCGTGACAAGCGAGTACCTGGTCAACGGCAGCGACATCCAGATCAAGATGGCGCAGGGGGCCAAACCGGGCGAAGGGGGGCAGCTCCCGCCGAACAAGGTGTACCCGTGGATCGCCCGCACGCGGCACTCGACACCGGGGGTGGGGTTGATCTCCCCGCCGCCGCACCACGACATCTACTCCATCGAGGACCTGGCCCAGCTGATCCACGACCTGAAGAACGCGAACGAGCTCGCTCGCGTGCACGTGAAGCTGGTCAGCTCCGTCGGTGTCGGCACCGTCGCAGCCGGGGTGTCCAAGGCGCACGCCGATGTCGTGCTGATCTCCGGGCACGACGGGGGGACCGGTGCGGCGCCGCTGACCTCGTTGAAGCACGCGGGCACTCCGTGGGAGATCGGGCTCGCTGAGACCCAGCAGACGTTGCTGCTCAACGGGCTGCGGGACCGCATCACCGTGCAGGTCGACGGGGGACTCAAGACCGGGCGCGACGTCGTGGTGGCCGCCCTGCTCGGTGCCGAGGAGTACGGCTTCGCGACGGCTCCGCTTGTGGTGGAAGGCTGCGTGATGATGCGGGTCTGCCATCTGGACACCTGCCCGGTCGGGGTGGCTACGCAGAACCCTGACCTGCGCGCCCGGTACCGGGGACAGGCCGAGCACGTGGTGAACTTCTTCCGATTCGTCGCCCAGGAGGTGCGCGAGACGCTGGCCGGGCTCGGCCTGCGCAGCCTGGACGAGGCGATCGGGCGCGCCGAGATGCTCGACACCGACGATGCGGTGTCGCACTGGAAGGCAGACGGCCTGGACCTGACACCGATCTTCCAGATCCCCGCCCGTGGGCCGTACGGCGGATCGCGGCGCAAGACCCGCGAGCAGGACCACGGCCTGGACCACGCGCTGGACCGCACGCTGATCCAGCTCTGCGAGGCAGCGCTGGAGGACGCTCACCCGGTCCGGCTCGACGTGCCGGTACGCAACGTCAACCGCACGGTCGGCACGCTGCTCGGCGCCGAGATCACACGACGGTACGGGGCGGCCGGACTGCCGGAGGGGACCGTCCACGTGACGCTCACCGGCTCGGCAGGTCAGTCGCTGGGCGCGTTCCTGCCGACCGGGGTCACGCTTGACCTCGTCGGTGACGCCAACGACTACGTCGCCAAGGGACTGTCCGGCGGCAGGATCATCGTTCGCCCACCGGAGGGGACCCGGTTCACCGGCGCGGGCGCGCAGGACCACGTGGTCGCGGGCAACGTGATCGCCTACGGCGCCACCGCGGGTGAGGTGTTCCTGCGGGGCCAGGTCGGGGAGCGGTTCTGCGTGCGCAACTCCGGTGCGAGCGTGGTCGCCGAGGGAGCCGGGGACCACGCCTTCGAGTACATGACCGGCGGGCGAGCGGTGGTGCTCGGCCCGTGCGGGCGCAACCTCGCCGCAGGGATGTCCGGGGGAGCGGGGTACGTGCTCGACCTCGACCCGGAGCAGGTCAACACCGCGATGGTCGACCTGCAGCGGCCGGGACCGGAGGACCTCACGTGGCTGCGGGAGATCATCACGCGGCACAGGGACCTGACGGGCTCCCCGGTCGCCGCCGCGGTGCTCGCCGACTGGACCCGCCGCTCGGCGGCCGTCACCAAGGTGATGCCGCGTGACTACCAGCGGGTGCTCGAGGCGGCGCGCCGCGCGCGCGAGCAGGGCCGCGACGTCGATGAGGCGATCATGGAGGCGGCTCGTGGCTGACGCGACCGGCTTCCTGCGCTACGCGCGCGCCGACGCGCCGAAGCGGGACGTCGCCGAGCGGGTCCGTGACTGGCGCGAGGTCTATGCCGAGCCCGAACCCGCCACGCGCAACGCCGAGGTCTCCACCCAGGCGACCCGGTGCATGGACTGCGGCATCCCGTTCTGCCACTCGGACAGCGCGGGGTGCCCGCTGGGCAACCTCATCCCGGAGTGGAACGACCTCGTCCGTCGCGGCGAGTGGGAGCAGGCAAGCCAGCGGCTGCACGCGACCAACAACTTTCCCGAGTTCACCGGCATGCTGTGCCCCGCGCCGTGCGAGTCGGGGTGCGTGCTGGCGATCCCCACGGAGGTCGGTGGCCCCGTCACGATCAAGCGGATCGAACAGACCATTGTGGATACCGCGTGGGAGCGCGGGTACATCCGGCCGCTGCGGCCGGGCACGCACACGGGTAAGCGGGTCGCCGTTGCGGGTTCGGGGCCTGCCGGCCTGGCCGCTGCGCAGCAGCTGACCCGCGCCGGGCATGCCGTCACCGTGTTCGAGCGCGACGACCGGATCGGCGGCCTGCTGCGCTACGGCATCCCCGAGTTCAAGATGGAGAAGCACCGCATCGACCGCAGGCTCGAGCAGCTGCGCGCGGAAGGCACGGAGTTCGTCACCGGCTGCGAGGTCGGCGTCGACGTCGACGTGCCCGAGCTGCGCGCGCGGTTCGACGCCGTCGTGCTCGCCGTGGGAGCGCTCGACGGGCGGGACGACCCGACCATCCCGGGGCGCGGGCTGGACGGCATCCACCTCGCCATGGAGCACCTCGTGCCTGCCAACCACGAGTGTGAGGGCGACGGCCCGAGCCCGATCACCGCGCGGGACAGGCACGTGGTGATCGTGGGTGGCGGCGACACGGGAGCGGACTGCTACGGCACGGCCACACGGCAGGGCGCGCGTTCGGTCACGCAGCTCGACCAGTACCCGCGCCCGCCCGACGAGCGGAACGAAGAACTGTCGCCGTGGCCGACGTCGCCGTACATACTGCGCACCTACCCCGCACACCAGGAAGGGGGCGAGCGCAGGTTCGGTGTCGGGATCAGCCGCTTCCACGGGGACGAGCACGGGCACGTGCGCGAGATCGAGCTGCGCGAGGTGGAGGTACGCCGTGACCCCGACACCGGGCACCGCGAGGTGCTCCCGGCCACCGACGAGGTGATCCGGCTACCGGCCGACCTGGTGCTGCTGGCGATCGGGTTCACCGGGGTGGAGCCGATGCGGCTGCTGGACGACCTCGGCATGGAGCGGACCCCGCGCGGGACGGTGCACTGCGGGATCGACTGGCACACCGATGCGGAAGGCGTGTTCGTCTGCGGCGACGCGCACCGTGGTGCCTCACTCATCGTGTGGGCCATCGCGGAGGGCCGGTCGGCCGCGCACTGGGTGGATCGCTACCTGACGGGGGAGTCGCGGCTGCCGGATCCGGTACACCCCACCGCCCTACCACTGTCGGTGGTCTAGCTACGGTCGAGGGCAGCGTTGTGCGTGCGAACCGTAACATCGCGCTGGCTACCCTCGTTAGTGCTAGACCGGGTGGAGTAACGCGCTGCTCCATTCGGGGCAAGTTGGTTCACGAGCATAGGGCCGTCGGGTTCACCGTACATAAGGTCCCGTTAACGAATACCCTGCAATGTGGCCCGCGGCTTCGCCGCAGGCCAGTGACGAGGTGAGCGATGAGGCTTGTTTCCCGGAGGGTCGTCGCCGTGCTCGCATCCGGTGCGCTGGCGACGTTCGCGTTCGCGGCACCGGCATCGGCGTCCGGCTACGGAGCCGACGATGCGGGCGGCGCGGCCATCAACATCGTGGCGGACACGGTTTCGGCCGCGCAGGAGGTCACCGGGTCCTGGAGCGCGGAGAGGATGCGCCAGGCCGTACCCATGGAACAGCTGGTCTCCGAGAGCGGGGATGTGATCAGCCTCGGAGAGGTCGTCGGCTCGCTCACCGGCGGCGACCCGGTGTCGATTCCCGCCACAAAGCGGCTCGACCTGGGTTCCGGTCTCGGTGGCGTTCTCGGCTCCGCCTCGGGCGAGCCGTGGACAGGTGGCGGCGAGGTCGCCAGCACCGCTGGCCGCGTGTTCTTCACCGTCGACGGGCAGGACGCCTCCTGCAGTGGCAACGCGGTGACCAGCGAGAACAACAGCACCGTCATCACGGCGGGACACTGCGTGCGGATGGGCGGCGAGTGGCACGACGACTGGGTCTTCGTGCCCGGGTACGACAACGGCGACGCCCCGTACGGTGAGTGGCCTGCCGAGACGACCATGGCCACACAGGAATGGGTCGAGTCCGAGGACATCAACTACGACGTCGGCGCTGCCGTGGTGCACGAGCAGGACGGCCAGAGCCTCACCGAGGTCGTCGGTGGTCAGGGCATCGCGTTCAACCAGGAGCGCGGTCAGCCCATGTACTCGTTCGGCTATCCTGCGGCCTCCCCGTACGACGGCAGCGAGCTGATCCACTGCAGCGGCGACACGTTCGACGACCCGTTGTTCTCCGACGCCATGGGGATGGACTGCGATATGACCGGCGGTTCCAGCGGCGGTCCGTGGTTCCTCGACTTCGACGAGCAGTCCGGCACCGGCCTGCAGAGCTCGGTGAACAGCTTCGGCTACGCGTTCCTGCCCGGCACCATGTTCGGTCCGTACTTCGGGGACGAGGCCCAGGAGGTCTACGAACGAGCCTCGACCTTCTGACCCCTCGATTCCGAGGACAGACTGGACGAACGGAGGCCCCGACACCCCGTGGCGGGGCCTCCAGCACGTCGTGTCGGCCCCTGCAACCCAGTGTGTCGGGCATTGCGACACACCGTGTCGGCCCCTCCGGCATTCGATGTTGAGCGTTGCGACACGTCGTATCGGGCGCTGCTTCCCGGTCTGGCCGGAGCCGGACCGCGTGTGCCCGCCCGGTACCCGCGGCGGAGGGTAGGGGAGGCGGCCGGCCGGGTGGTACCGGACCCGCTCGCTGCGTGGCAGTGGGCGCCGGGGTCCTGACACGGATAGCCTGAGGTGCGTAGTCAGGTCCTGTGAGGAGGTCGCCGTGTCGGATGTCGTTGAGCTGATCCTCGCCGATCACCGCAAGTTCGAGGAGCTGATGCGCGGGCTGCGTGACGCAGGGGCGGACCGGGCGGAACGGCGTGCCGAACTGTCGGCGCTGCTGGTCGCGCACGCTGTCGCCGAGGAGCAGGAGGTCTACCCGAAGCTCCGCAAGCGGCGCGCCGCGAGCGACGACGAGATCGAGCACGGCGAGGAGGAACACGCCGAGATCAACAAGGCGCTCCTGGCATTCCTGGAACTGGAGGACCTGGACGGTGACCGCTACGCCGACACGCTCGAAGAGCTGGTCGAGACGGTCAATCACCACACCAACGAGGAAGAGCTGACCCTGCTCAACGACGCGCGGACCGAACTGGCCCAGGAGGAGCGGGACCGATTGGGTGTGGCCTTCCGTACGGCACGAGACGCCCAGCTGGAGACGAACTGCGGGCGGGTGGAGAACGTGCGGTTGCTCGTGGGGCGCACCGAGCACCGGGTGGACGACTGAGGAGGCTGCGACCCGGTGCTCCCCCTCGGCCGGGTCGTGGCTACTGGCGGCGCCACTTCCCGCAGCCGGTGGTCTCGAATGCCGCGTCGCCGGCCCGGATGGTGACGGTGACGCTGGCCGAGCCGTAGTGGTTGGCCAGGAGACCGGTGCCGCTGAGGTCGGACAGCCGCGCCCAGTAGCAGCCGCTGCCCTCCCCGGTGGCGCGGTAGGTTCCTGGGTCGACCTCGTCCCCGACCACCCAGACGCCGTCGCCGGGGATCGTGCCGTCCTCGATCTCGCGTTCGTCGGCGGCGACGGCTTCCTCACGTTCGTCCAGCTCCGCCTCGCGAGCATCGAGCCGGTCGGCTTGCTCGTCCAGATCGGTGTCGCGCCGGTCGAGCTTGTCCTCCCGGCGCGTCAGGTCGTTTCCCCGGTCGTCGAGGCGGGACTCGCGGTCGGCGAGGCTTTCCTCGCGCTCGTCGAGCTCGGACAGTCGCTGTTGCACGGCAGGTGTGGCGTCGAGATCCAAGATGCTCGTGGTGGCTGCGGCACCGACTCCCGCACCGAAGGCGACAGCGGCGGTAACCGGTACGGCGAGGATCCAGGTCCGGCGGCGTCGCCGGGGCGGAGGTTCGGGCTCGTCGGGCTGTGCGGCTTCACCGGTGCTGCCCGTGCTGCCAGGGTCGTTGTCGATCATGGTGTCCTCCGTGGTGCTCGGTCAGTCGAGTCGCGCAGCTGGGAAGGAGTTCGTGCCGGATCCGCTGGACAGTTCGGCACGTAGCCGGTTCAACCCCCGGTGCTGCGCGATCCGCACCGCGCCGGGAGTGGTGGACAGGGCGGTGGCGGTCTCCGCCACGCTCAGGCCCGTCGCCACGCGCAGCACCAGCACGTCCCGCTGCTGTGCGGTGAGCAGGCCCAGCATCCGGCGCATCTGGTGATGCAGCTCCACGCGCTCGGCGTGCTGCTCGGGGTCGGGGCCGTGCCGGCCGGGAACGTCCGGAAGCTCGGCCACCGGGTGGCTGCGGTCGCTCGCTCGCCTGCGGTGGGCGTCGGCGACCTTGTTCGCGGCGATGCCGTAGGCGAAGGCGAGAAAGCCTGCCCCGGTGGCGCGGTAGCGGCTCAGCGAGCCGAGTACGGCGAGCATCACCTCCTGGGCGACATCGTCGGCGGAGGCGTGGCGGTGGGAGACCGTACCGAGTCGTGCCCGGCAGTAACGCACGATGACGGGGCGCAGCCGTGCCAGAAGCTCACCCAACGCGTCGGGATCGCCGGACGCGGCGGCATCGGCGAGCTCGTCGAGCGGGTCCGGTGATGCGGGCTCCGGCGCGGTGTCGGACATACCGGTGACCTTTCGGCGGGACGGGGCGGCCACAGGGGTGGCAGGTGCGGTACTCGTCGCGGCGGTCATTGCGGGGCCGCCGGGTACCAGGCGGTGATCACGGACACCAGGTGCTGCAGGTTCTGCGTGCGCATCACCGGAGCGGACGCGTCGGGTTCGAAGTCGCGGCCGGCTTCCGTGCGGCGCCAGATCGCCTCGTCGGAGACCGGGGCGGCCATGTGCGGCGCGAGCGTGGCGAAGTACGCGGTGATGTCGCCGTCGGCGATGTCCTTGGCGCGCAGCTCGTGGTACGTGCCGGCCAGCACGCGCAACATCCCGACGGCGGCGAGCAGCGACCGCCCGCGTAGCTCGCCGGGGCGCAGTGAGCCGTCGGCCAGTGCCCCGAGCTCGTCGAAGGCCGTGGTGATGCAGTCGAGGAAGCAGTGCATCGCCTCGACCACCGCCTCGTCCGACAGGGAGGCCTCACGCTTGCGACTGATGCGGCCGCTGACGCCGACGGCGACGGCGCGGGTGAGGTCGGCGACGTGCTTGGCGCCGATGAAGTGCGCGTTGGTGCGGCTCATGCGGTCCTGCTCGAGATCGACCTTGTCGCGCAGCAGCGCGTGGTCGATGACCCGGTCGAGCGTACGGTTGGCGATCTTCGAACCGTCGAAGCGGGCGCGCAGGGCCGTGGAGATGCCCTTGGCGTTGTCGGCGACGTCGACGAACATCTGCCGGGCGCGCACCGGGTCGGGCTCGACGTAGATGTCCAGCCCGATCGCTTCCCGCTGGATGCGCTGCAGAGCCACCTTCAGCGCGTCGCGCTTCTCGCCGAGCGCGCGGACGCGGTGCTCGGCACGGGCCCGGCCGAGGTCGCGTTCGGTCTTGTCGATCTCCTCGGTGATCCGGTGCATTTCCATGCGCACGCCGAGAACCCTGTGCTGGCCGTCGATCGTGGACAGCGCGCCTACCGTTCCTGCCGACCAGGGGATGTCCAGGTATCCGACCGTGCCGTCGCTGCCGTCGAGCGGGTGGAACACGCATCCGCCGTTGTCGCGGGCCAGCAGCGTGGGGGCGACCCACGCCTCGTGCGCGGTGAGGTACTCGCCGAACGACTTCGCGTGCCGGGCGTCCACCCGGCGGTTGTCCGGGTCGGTCTGGGCGGGGTCGGGCACCGGGAGGATCTTGTCCAGGTCGAGCAGCGGGACGCGGGCGCTGTACACGGTGCGGCCACCCTGCACGCTGCGCACAGCGAGATAGGTATCGGCGCGGCGGCCTGCGGTGATGCGGTCGGCGTCGACGGTCAGCGACATGGGGACCTTCTGCGGCGATGGATAACTCGTGCAACGCGTGAACAACCGCTAGTTAAACAGATACTGTGAACGTAGTCAACATACAAATACAGGGCAGAGAGGTACACGAGGAGGGCTCACCGGGCTTCGTGGTGTCCCGCCACGTCGTGCGCACGCCGCGACCGGCAGCGCGGTTCAGCAGCTCGGTGCGTCAGGTCGAACCGTCGGGGCGCTCCGATAGCAGGTCACGGAACTGGGCGAGCGCGGGGTGCTGCTCGCCGTACTCGGCGAGAAGCTCATCGAGCCGATGCAGCTGCTGTTCGGCGGCGTGTCACTGGAGCGCCGCGACGTCGCTACTTCCGGCCGAATGCCTCGTCCACGCGCTGCTGCACGGACTTTCCAGCTTGGCGTACTCGCGGAGGAAATCCCTGTCGATGGCCAGATGTGGCACGGCCTCGCTTCCTCCCTACGATTCGCCGCCGATCCCGGCGAGCAGGTCCCGCACTTTCGGCACGGCGGGATGGTCCTCGCCGTGCTGTTCCAGCAATTCGTCGAGCAGCTCGCGCAGCGTGCCCTGTGCAGCCTCTCGCTGGCCGGCGCCCAGCTGCAATAGGCCGATCTGGCGACGTAGCTCGATCGTTCGCGGATCGTGGGTTCCGAAGACGCGCCGCTCGTCGGCCAACAACTCGTGCATGGCCTCTAGCGCGGTCGTGGTGTCGCCGAGCAGGGCGTGGCAGGTGGCGTTCTGTAGCCGGCAGCGGAACACCAGTTCGGCGTCCGGGCCATCCCGCTCCACGAGGTCTGCCTTGAGTGCCTGGTAGGCCGGTGCCGCGGTGCGGTAGTCGCCGCCTTCGAACAGCACGTTCGCCCATTCCAGCCTGAGATTGATCACGTCATCGTCGAGGGGCCCGAACGACTCGCGTGCCGACCGGATCGTCTCGCTGAGCAGCTCGGCGGCTTGGCTGTAGCGGGACTGCCGCACGAGCTCGCTCGCCTCCGCACGGGTCTCCGCCAGGCTGCTGCGGGTCGCATGTCCGGCCGCCGTGTCGCCTGTGAGCGCGGTGCTGCTGGAGGGTGTTCCGGCGCTGTGTTCCGGTGCGGTCGCCGGCAGGGTGTGCTGTGACTCGCTGGTTGGTGGTTGCGCCGTGTCCGGCGCGGTCTGCTCCTGCGGTGTGGGGGTGAAGGCCCGGCTCAGTACCGTCGCATACATCTGCGTGGGGCTGGGGATTGCCGGGGGATGCAGCACGCCGGGTATGTGTTCCAGGCTCTCCACGTAGGGCAGCAGGCTCTCGTAGGTGTCTTGCGCGGTGGACGGGCGGTCTTCCGGTTTCTTCTCCAGCATCGCGCCGATCACGCTGTCCAGGCCGGCCGGAACCTCCGGGCGGATGTCGCGCACCGGCGTCGGTGGTTCGTCGACCTGCTTGTTCATCACGGCGTATTGGGTCGTGCCGGTGAACAGCTTCGCACCGGTGAGCATCTCGTGCAGGGTGCAGCCGAGCGCGTAGATGTCGGTCTGCGGCCCGCTCATCGCCGCCAGCACTTGCTCAGGTGCCATGTAGGCGGGCGTGCCGATGTGCTGGCCGGAGCGGGTGATTTGGGAGACGTCGGCGAGGTCGAGCGCGACAGCGAGGCCGAAGTCGAGCACCTTGACGGTGCCGTCCGGCTCCAGCATCAGGTTCGCGGGTTTGAGGTCACGGTGCACGAGTGAGGCGTGGTGGGCGACAGCGAGTACGGAGCAGGCCTGCGCGGCGATCGCCGTGGCCCAGCCAACCGGGAGGCGCTCGTGCTGATCGAGGAGGTCCGCCACGCTGAGTCCCCGGATACGCTGCATCACCAGGTACGGTCGCCCGTCCTCGGTGCCGACGTCGAACACCGCCGGTACGCCGGGGTGCTGCAGCCGGGCGGTGATGCGGGACTCGCGCACGAACCGCCGGATCAGCTCGTCGTCGGGGACACCGTCGGGGAAGCGCACGAACTTGACGGCGATCTCACGGTCCAGCTTGGTGTCGCGTCCTTCCCACACCTCGCCCATCCCGCCACGGGCGAGGGGGAGCCGCTGCAGTTCGTAGCGTTCGTTGATCACCTTGCGCTGGGCCACGTGTCCCTCCAAGCACGATGCCCACCATAGGTATCACACCCAGCGTGCACGGGCACTGTCATGACCTCGGAACGTGCACACCGTCCGGACTCGTAATGCAGTGCATCGGGGTCCGCCTCGGCGAACGTAGAGAGTAGGCTGGAAACAATTAGTGACCAACTGAGCGCGAAGTGTTAACCTCGTGCATTTCATGCAGATCTGGCTGGCGTGCACGACCGCGCAGTCGAACCCGACGACACGAAGCTACTCTAAAAATTTTAGACTAGCTTCGTGTCGTCGAACGAAGTGGATCACATCCTGCATCACGCCGCGCAGTCCGATGTTGGCCAGCAACTTCTCGCTGCCCCGGAAAACCAGTGGTTCGACCGCAAGAGTGTGCGGATCAACGCGAAGGACCTTGCACGTACTCTGATCGCCTTCGCGAACGCCGAAGGCGGAACCGTCGTGGTGGGGCTGCGCGACGGGCACGTGGAGGGCCTCCATGGGCATGTATCGAAGGTCAACGCCCTTCGCCAAGCGTGTATGGATCATGCGGTACCTCCAGTTCGCTCGAGTGCCGAGGAGGTTTCGTGCGTCAACGAAGCAGGCGAGAACGATACTTTGCTGGTGATCAGGGTGCCTCCGGGCGAGCGAGTGCACGAAACCCCCAGCGGTGACTGCTATCTCCGATCAGGAGACGAGTCCCGCAAGCTGAGCTTCCACCAACGGCAGGAACTCGAGTTCGACAAGGGGCAAGCTCAGTACGACGGCTTCGCGGCAGCGGGTGTGGACCTCACCGATCTTGACTCGACGTTGCTAGAACAGTACCGGACGAGTGCCGGCGCGGAAATCCTGGACCGGCTGCTGCACGCTCGAAGCTTGCTTACCCGCGAAGGGCACGTAACAAACGCCGCATACCTGCTGTTCGCTACCCATCCTCAGCATCTCTTTCCGCAGGCCTTCATCCGAGTCCTGCGGTTCACGTCGACAGAACGAGGAACAGGAGCACGGTTCACACTGGACGAAGAAGCCGATCTTAGGATCGAAGGACCGCTACCGCGGGCAATCAACGACGCCCGCGAGGCTATCGAGCGCTATGCACCACGTCGTCGCGCTCTTGACGAGTATGGCCGCTTCACCGGTCACGATCTGGTCCCTCGCCAGGCGTGGTTGGAAGGGTTGGTGAATGCGGCGATCCATCGTTCGTACAGCCTCGCTGGTGATCATATACGGGTCGAGATCTACCCGGACCGTATCGAGATCGAGAGTCCCGGCCGCTTTCCTGGCCTTGCCGATCCGTCGAAGCCACTGGAGATCAGTCGGTTCGCGCGCAACCCGCGTATCGCGCGTGTGTGTGCCGACCTGCGAATTGGCCAGGAGTTCGGCGAGGGGATCAAGCGGATCTTCGACGAGATGCGCCGCGTCGGTCTGCGCGACCCTATCTATACCCAGACAAGTGGCAGCGTGCGCCTCAAGCTGGCAGCGGTATCTCGCCTCGACCCGGAGCTGGCGGCTCGGCTACCCCATGGAGCGCAAGCCGTCCTAGACCTTCTTCGTGCAACTGACCGGCCGCTCGGCACAGGCGACATCGCCGACTCGCTGGATCTGAGTCGGCCGACAGCTATCGCACGACTCCGTGCCCTACACGATGAAGGGCTTGTCAGCTGGAATGGTCGCTCCGCGAAAGACCCGCGCGCGACCTGGGCAATTGCAGTGGAGTAGGTTCCCGGCGCACATTGCGCTGGGGCATGTGTCCCTCCAAGCAGCGTGCCCACCATAGGTATCGCACGCAGCGGGCACGGGCACTGGTTCGCCCGCGGTGACGGGATCGCAGCGCTCGACACGTGTGCCTAGGAGGAGTCCTGCGGGGTCGCAGCTAGTACGGACCCCAGGGCTCGATTCGTTACAGGAGGGGCCTGTGCGGGGCTGCCGTCACTCGGTGTGCGAAAAGCCCAGTATGAGGTGTGCGATTGTGCCCATCGCCGCGCTGGGGGATCGGCGATCCGACGGATGAGTCCGTAATCGGGACGGCTGCGATTCTGAACGCGAGAATCACGGCGCACCACGGCCGGTGACTGCCAGCCGTTCGAGTACGCCTTTGACCTGCAGATCCGCGATGTGTTCGGCGGCGCGGGCGGGTGCGGCACCGCCGCGGATCAGCATGCCCGCTTCGACGTTCTTCTCGACCCCGGACTGGGTGAGGTTAGCGCTGGATACCAGGAGGATGCGGCGGTCGGCGACTCGCGCAGCGGCTCGTGCGGTGCGGCCGAGTAGGTCGTCAGCAGCAGCTCGCCGGTGGTCTCGATGACGACCTGGGTGAGCGCGTGGGCCGCGGCCTGCGCTGGCACCAGCGAGCTGGGCGGCTGCGAGATCCACGCCTTCCGCTACCGGGTGCTGCACGCGGCCGCCCAGCTGGTGTGTACCGTCCGACGACTCGAATTACGCATCGACCGCACCCGGTGCTGAGCAGTCGAGATCGCGGAACGTTTCCGCCGACTCCGCACGGCCCTAACCTGCCAGCAGCGCCCCCACCTTCGCCGCTACTATCCCCACAACCCCGAAAGCGCCCCTTCAGCAGCCGGACATAGCGCGCCGGCCACCGCAGCACATGCACACAAGGCAGAATTCCCACGCCCGCAAGACCGAGGTCAGGGACGAATGACTGCAGTACAGCCCCAGCCCGGACTGGTGGGGGGCTACACCCTGGAAGTGGCGTGGATGACCGACAGCGGCCGACTTCGCAGAGTTTCCACTAGTTCGCGATAATTCACTCGCCACTCTGGACAGGCCTTACCAACGCCGCGAACGGTTGGAGAACGTCGGAGACGAACCGTTCGAACTGGGGGAGTGCGTCCTGCGCGGTGGTCCGGGGATAGTGCGGGGCCGGCTCACGACCGGCCAGTTCCTGCAGCGTCACGTGTATCCGGTCCGCTGCGTGGTCATTGCCCTGCCCGCGTAGCCGCTTGATGTCCAGCTCCGCGGCACCATCGGCGGGCAGACCAGCACCCCGGGGGAAGCAGTCGGCTCGCAGGATCTTGCGCGCGGCGCCCATGGTGGTGTCGCAGTATCCCTGCTGCACCCGGTCGAGGATGTGTTGATCAAGATCGCGAACCGCGCCAGGGGCCTTTGCGCGCAGCTCGGTGAAGGGCTTGCGCGGGTGCTGGCCCTTCGCCTGCTGAGCGGGCCCTGTCATGCCTACGACCTGGGGCACGAGGTGATCGTTCTCGATGAATAAGATGTTGTCGGTCCTAGCCCCAGCCCACGATCCCGTCCGTACCACCCCAGGCCACGACGGACGAGTTCCTGACCGCCACGATGCGCGCGGTCCTTGATCTCAGTGTCACCAACCTGTGACTCTTTGATACGAGTTTGCCCGTTACGTTCAGCTTCCTGTTGACGACAGACAGAATGTGGCAGGTGCCCGGTAGCAGCGTTGCGGCGTGGACAGCGATGACTGGTGCGGTGACGCCCCTAAATCGATGTGCTAGTGTTGACTACGTTAACAGTTATATTCTTTGTAAACGGAGGAATTCGAGCACAGCGACAAGGTGGAATGTTCTGGGCCTCAAGATGGCTCGTTGCGAAGGGGTAACCGCATCTTGGCTCAGGTCGTGCCGGTGGACGACGATGACCAGGCACGGGAGTAGCGGCTGAACAGGATGGTGTCGAACGACCGATGGATGTCTTTGAGGTTCGCGAACAGCTGGTCGATGACTACCGGCAGTTCACGTCGAGCTTCGTCGACCCACGCAACGAGCGTCTCGCCGAGCACGTCCGTGTGCGCATGGACTCGGGTGAGCAGTGGCCTGATCCGTACCTGTCGCTCAACCCGAACTTCGCCCCTGGGGGCACGGTCGGCGAGCTTGTCGAGGAAGGGCTCCTGCATCCTGAATGCGAACGCATCTTCAGGCTCAAACAGGAGCAGGCTGACCCGGGCACGCAGAGCCTGCACCTGTACCGTCACCAGCGCGAAGCCATCGAGGCCGCGCGAACCGGCGAGAGTTACGTGCTCACTACCGGAACCGGCTCAGGCAAGAGCCTCGCTTATCTGATCCCCATCGTGGATCGCGTTGTGCGCGCCCGCGATGAGCAGGCGCCGGGCAAGGGCGTCAAAGCAATCGTGGTGTACCCGATGAACGCGCTGGCCAATAGCCAACTGGGGGAGCTGAACAAGTTCCTCACCTATGGCTACCCGACTGACGGCCAGCCGGTGACTTTCGAACGCTACACCGGGCAGGAATCCGATGAGGAGCGCAAACGCATCCTGGACAACCCGCCGGACATCCTGCTCACCAACTACGTGATGCTGGATCTGGTCCTGACCCGCCCGCGCGAGCGTGACCATTTGGTGCGGGCCGCACAGGGACTCCAGTTCGTTGTGCTGGATGAGTTGCACACGTACCGAGGTCGGCAGGGCGCGGACGTAGCGATGCTGGTACGCAGGCTGCGGGACGCGTGCGCCGCGCCTGGGCTGCAGTGTGTCGGCACGTCGGCCACGATGGCGACCTCCGATAGCCTGGCGGAGGAGCGGGAAACGGTTGCGGATGTGGCCGCGCGCTTGTTCGGATCCACGGTCACTCCCGAGCGCGTGATCGGCGAGACGCTGCAACGCGTCACCAGTCCAGAAGCCGCCAAAGCGCCCCTTGCACACCACATGCAGCGGTCCGGACGCAAGCCTGACTATCACGAGTTCTTGCACGACCCGCTTGTCTCATGGGTCGAGTCCACCTTCGGCATCCGCATGGCACGCGAGGACAACCGCCTGGTCCGCCAGCAACCCACCACCCTGCAGGCGGCGGCGCGACAGCTGGCGATCGACACATGGGCCGGGACGGACCAGTGCCTGGAGGCGATTCGCGGTGTGCTGGAGGAGGCTTCGCAGGTGCTCGATCCTGCGACGGGACGGCCTGCTTTCGCCTTCCGGCTGCACCAGTTCCTGTCCAAGGGCGATCACGTCTACGTCAGCCTCGAGCCAGAGGACACCCGCTACATCACCAGCCGCTATCAGACTGTGGTGCCGGGCGCTCCGGAGAAGGTGCTGGTTCCGGTGGCGTTCTGCCGCGAATGCGGCCAGGAATATCTCACAGTCCGCAAAACCGAGCGACACGGCGCGACCTACTACCAGGCGCGGTTCGACAACGATGCCGGAGGCGGGGACTTCGCGACGGGGTACCTGTTTATCAGCAGCGATGCGGGCCAGGCGTGGCCGGAGACTCGTGACGAGGCGATCTACGAGGGCCGCCTACCGGATTCGTGGCTGGTCACGGATCAACACGGATACACGTGGGTGAATAAGACCAAGGAAAAGTACCTGCCTCGCGTCGTGCATGTCGACGTCGGCGGCACGGAAGTCGATCGGCATGATGGCCTGAAGGCGGCGTTCGTCCCCAGCCCGTTCCCGTTCTGCTTGCGCTGCCGGGTGTCCTACGAGCAGCGTGGGCGGGACTTCGCGAAGCTGGCAACGTTGTCCGCGGAAGGCCGCAGCTCGGCCACCTCCGTGATCAGTTCCAGCATCGTGCGCAGCCTCAAACAAGTTGACGATCCTGACTTCAATGCCGAAGCGCGTAAGCTGCTCACCTTCGTCGATAACCGTCAGGACGCCAGCCTGCAGGCCGGGCACTTCAACGACTTCGTCCAGGTCACGCAGCTTCGTGGAGCGCTGTATCAGGCCATGCGTGACGCAGACGAGCAGACGCTGACGCATGACGACATCGCGATGCGCGTGTGCGAGAAGCTCGGTCTGAACTTCGCCGACTACGCGCAGAACCCGGAGGCCCAGTTCGGTGCGCGCCGGGCCGCCGAGTCGGCGTTGCGTGACGTAGTGGGCTACCGGCTCTATCAGGATTTGGAGCGCGGCTGGCGGGTCACCATGCCCAACCTGGAACAGACCGGGCTGTTGTCGGTGGACTACCTCGATCTGGATGACATCGCCGCCAGCCAGGAAACGTGGGACGGCTGCCACGATGCGCTCCGCGACGCGGACTACGGGCAGCGCCGTGAGCTCTGCGTTACCATGCTGGATGAGCTGCGTCGGGTTCTGGCGATCGACGTGGACTACTTCGGGCAGGACGGATTCGAGCGCCTCCGGAGACAGAGCGATCAGCATCTGACCGGCCCGTGGGCGCTTCCGGAGGGGGAACGCAGCCCTGAAGTGGGTGCCGCCTATCCACGACCAGGTGGCCGAGGTGGGTCTCGGCGCGACCTCTACCTGTCCGGTCAGGGTGCGCTCGGGCGGTTCCTCCGCCGGGAGGGTACGCTGGTGCACCCGCCGAACGAGCTGGAAAAGGACGATGCTCAGCAGGTCATTCGCGACACGCTGGCTGTGTTGGAGAAGTGTGGTCTGCTGACCATCGCTTACCACGACACGTCGGGAACTCCCGCGTATCGGCTGAAGTCGGCGGCAATCCTCTGGCGCATGGGCGACGGCGAGACGGGCGCGGAAGACCGGCTCCGGCGCATCGTGGAAAACGAGCAGGGTCCGCGGGTGAACCCGTTCTTCCTCCGCCTGTACCGCGAGGTCGCCCGAACGCTGTCCGGCCTTCATGCTCGAGAACACACCGCGCAGGTGCCGCCCGAACAGCGGCAGGACCGGGAGAAGGAGTTCCGTGCCGGTAACCTGCCGCTACTGTATTGCTCCCCGACGATGGAACTCGGCGTGGACATCGCCAGCCTGAACGCGGTGGCACTGCGCAACGTTCCGCCGACCCCCGCGAACTACGCGCAACGCAGCGGCCGCGCGGGTCGTTCCGGCCAGCCCGCGCTGGTCACGACGTACTGCGCGACCGGCAACGCGCACGACCAGTACTACTTCCGCAACGCGCGGCACATGGTGGCCGGTTCGGTGGCCCCACCCCGGCTGGACCTGACCAATGAGGACTTGTTGCGTTCGCACGTCCACGCGATCTGGCTCGCCGAAACCGGACAGGACCTGCACCAGTCGCTTGCGGAACTGATCGATCTGGCGGGCGACGAACCGACGCTGGATTTGCTGCCCGAAGTGCGGGCGACCATGAACGACGCGCACGCGCAGCGGCGGGCCGTGCGGCGCGCGTGGGATCTGCTGTCCGGAATCGTCGGCGAGCTAGCGGACACCTCCTGGTATCACGACGGCTGGCTCGAGGAGGTGGTGAACGCGGCGCCGGAGAGTTTCGACCGGGCATGCGACCGCTGGCGCGACCTCTACCGCGCGGCTCTGGTGGAGCGCGAGAAGCAACACCAAATCATTGGCGATCTGTCCGCATCGAAGCTACAGCGCAACCTGGCTCAGGGGCGGCGACGGGATGCGGAGACGCAACTGCGTCTGCTGCGCAACGAGGATTCGGATCGTAGCCAGACCGACTTCTACTCGTACCGGTACTTCGCCTCCGAGGGCTTCCTGCCGGGCTACTCGTTCCCCCGGCTGCCGTTGGCAGCGTACGTGCCGGGCATGCGTGGGGCACGGGGCAGTGACGGCGACTATGTGCAGCGGCCACGGTTCCTCGCGGTGCGCGAATTCGGTCCGGGCGCGCTGATCTACCACGAGGGCGCACGCTACGAGGTGAAGTACATCCAGCTGCCGCCCACGCAGCCGGGGCAGAACGCGATCGAGACCCAGCAGGCCCGAACATGCCAGCATTGCGGCTACCTGCACGACAAGGACGTCGGCGTGGACGTCTGCGACCTCTGCGGGGCCACGTTGGGTGCCACCACGTACAACCTGCTGCGTCTGCAAACCGTATTCACCCGCCGCCGCGAGCGGATATCCTCCGATGAGGAGGAGCGCCGTCGCGCGGGCTTCGAACTGACGACCTCGTATCGGTTCACCGAACACGGTCATCGGCCGGGCCGGGTCGACGCCTCGGCCAGCGATGCGACCGGCCAACTCCTCGAACTGTCCTATGGGGACACGGCTACCGTGCGCGTCACGAACAAGGGACGCAAACGCCGGAAGAATCCCACCGAGGTCGGCTACTGGCTGGATACGGTCAACGGGGAATGGTTGTCCGAACGGAAGGCCGCCGACCACACCCCGGAAGACGACAGCCTGGCCGAGGCCGAGGACGTGCAGACCAAACAGAAGGTCATCCCGTATGTGGAGGACCGGCGCAACATTCTGATCACCCGCTTGCCGCACCAGGTGAGCGCTGAGGCCGCGGGTACGTTGATGTTCGCGCTCAGCCGCGGGATCGGTACCGCGTTCCAGCTGGAGGAGTCCGAGCTGGACTGCGAGTTGCTGCCGGATCCTGATCATCGCGGCCGGGCGTTGTTCATCGAATCCGCCGAAGGCGGCGCGGGCGTGCTGCGCAGGCTCGTCGACGAGCCGGGAGCGCTGGCCACTGCGGCCCGCTACGCGCTCGAACTGGCGCACTTCGATCCGAATACCGGCGAGGACACCGAGGGCCGTGATTCGCACGGCGAGCGGTGTGAACGGGCCTGCTACGACTGCTTGCTGTCCTACCGCAATCAGCAGGTGCACGAGCAGATCGACCGCCACCTCGTGCGCGATCAGCTACTGGCCCTGGCCGGCGCGGAGACGATCCGCGGTTCGGGCGGGGTCAGCCGCGACGAGCAGCTCGATCATCTGCTGCGGGCCTGCGATTCGGAACTTGAACGGCAGTTCGTCCAATGGCTGCGCCAGCACAACTACCGACTACCGGATGAGGCGCAGCGCCTGGTGCGCGATGCGGGCACCCGGGTGGATTTCGTCTATCAAGCCAACGGCGGCAACGTCGCGGTGTTCGTGGACGGTCCGCACCACGAGGCGGACCGCGCCGCGCAGCGCGATGCCGAGGCCGAGGAGCGGCTGTACGACTTGGGCTGGAGCGTGGTGCGGGTGGCACACGACGCCGATTGGGCGAGTGTCATCCAGCGCTATCCCAGCGTGTTCGGACCGAGCTGAGAAACGGAGACAGCGTGACGGTTAGCTATGAGGCGGGCTCGCTGGTGCGTTCGCGTGGGCGCGAGTGGGTAGTGCTGCCCGAGTCGGAACCGGAGTTTCTGGTGCTGCGCCCGCTCGGCGGGGCAGATGCGGATGTCGCGGGCGTGTTCCCCGAGCTGGAGGAGGTCGAGGCCGCCACCTTTCCACCGCCCGAGCCGGACGACGCCGGTGATGCGATCAGTGCCGGGCTGCTGCGCACGGCGCTGCGCGTGGGCTTTCACTCCACGGCGGGCCCGTTCCGCTCGCTTGGCGGCCTCGCGGTGGAGCCACGTCCATACCAGCTGGTTCCGCTGCTGATGGCGCTGCGCCAGGAGGTGGTGCGGCTGCTGATCGCCGACGACGTCGGCATCGGCAAGACCATCGAGGCGGGCCTGGTCGCCAGCGAGATGCTGGCCCAGGGCGATGCCCGCGGCTTGGCCGTGCTGTGCAGCCCCGCACTGGCCGAGCAGTGGCAGGAGGAGCTGCGCACCAAGTTCGGCATCGACGCGGAGCTGGTACTGCCAAGCACGGTCACCAAGCTGGAACGCAACCTCATGCAGACCGAGACGCTGTTCGACAAGCACCCGTACGTGGTGATCTCCACCGACTTCATCAAGTCACCGCGTAGGCGGGACGAGTTCGTGCGGGCTTGTCCGGATCTGGTGATCGTCGATGAGGCGCACAGCTGCGTGACTGATGGCGACGGTCAACCCGGCAGCGGCCGCACGCAACGCTACGACTTGCTGCGCAAGCTCGCGGCAGACACCAGCAGGCACATGGTCCTGGCGACGGCCACCCCGCATAGCGGCAAGGACGAGCGGTTCCGCAACTTGCTCGGCCTGCTGGATCCGGAGCTGGCCACGATCGATCTCGAGCGCCAGCAGGGCCGTGAGCGCCTGGCGCGGCATTTCGTGCAGCGCCAGCGCGGCGATATCCGGAACTTCCTCGACGAACGCACGCCATTCCCGAAGGACCGGCTGACCCGGGAGGAGCCGTACGCGCTGGCCAGCCCGTACCGCAAGCTGTTCGACACGGTGCTGGACTACGCCTACGAGGTCGTGCGCGATTCCGAGGGCGGCACGGTGCGCCAGCGCGTGCGGTACTGGTCGGCGCTGGCGCTGCTGCGGGCCCTGGCGTCCTCGCCTCGGGCCGCGGCGGCCACGTTGCGCACGCGGGCACGCAACGTGGAGGCGGAAACCCCGGATGAAGCCGACGAGCTGGGGCGCTCGGCGGTTATGGACACGGCCTACGACGACGCCGGTATGGAATCGGCCGATGCCACCCCCGGTGCCGACGACACCCACGAGGCGGGCTCGGCGGATCCACACCGCCGCAGGCTGTTGGATATGGCCAGGCAGGCAGACAAACTGGAGGGCACCGCCAACGACGCCAAGCTCGCCAGCGTGATCAGCACGGTGCAGGGTTTGCTGGCCGACGGGTATGACCCGATCGTGTTCTGCCGGTTCATCGACACCGCCGAGTATGTCGCCGAGTACCTGACGGACGAGCTCGCCGATACGGCCGAGGTGCGCTGCGTGACCGGATCGCTCCCGCCAGCGGAGCGGGAAGCCCGCGTGCACGCGCTCGGCGCCGTCGAAGGACGCCATGCGCTGGTCGCCACCGACTGCCTGTCCGAGGGCGTGAACCTGCAGGACATCTTCCAGGCGGTGGTGCACTACGACCTGGCGTGGAACCCGACCCGCCATGAGCAGCGGGAGGGCCGCGTCGACCGGTTCGGCCAGCCGAACGAGACGGTGCGCGCGGTGACCATCTACGGCCAGGACAACCCGATCGACGGTGTGGTGCTGGACGTGCTGATCCGCAAGCACGAGAAGATCCGCAAGGCGCTCGGGGTGTCGGTGCCCGTCCCGGACAGCAGCGACCAGGTTGTCCAGGCCGTGCTGGAAGGTGTGCTGCTGCGCCGCGGACAGTCCGAGCAGCTGGTCCTGGACGGCATCGGCGAGGAGCACCGCCAACAGCTGGAACGCGAGTGGGACAGCGCCGCCGACCGGGAACGAACCTCGAAGACGAAGTACGCGCAGCACGGCATCAAGCCGGGCGAGGTACAGGCCGAGCTCGACGAGATCCGCGCCGCGCTCGGCACCTCGGACGAGGTGGAAGGTTTCGTCGCGGAAGCACTGGACGCGCTGGGCTCCACACGGACTCCGATCGACGGCGGATTCACCGCCACCACGGAGACCTTGCCGAACGGCCTGCGCGATGCGCTGACCCCGGACCGCAAGGAACCGCTGCCGATGCACCGGGACCTGCCGGTGCCACGCCGCCATGCGCATCTCGACCGCACCGACCCGAACGTGCGGGCGCTCGCCGGATACGTGCTCGACACGGCGCTGGATCTCAGCATCGAGGACAGCTACCGCCCAGCGCGGCGGTGCGGCGTGCTGCGCACGAACGCGGTGTCACGCAGGACCACCGCGCTGCTGGTGCGGTTCCGCATGCACATGACCATCCCCGGGCGCGCGGGGCCGCGCGCCGCGGTGGCCGAAGAGGCGAAGGTGCTGGCGTTCCGCGGCAGGCCGGACGATCCGCAGTGGCTGGATGAGGATGAGGTGACTGCGCTGCTGCAGGCGCAGCCGGGCGGCAACGTCCCGCCGGATCAGGCGCGGGATTTCATCACCCGCGCGACCGACGGCGTCCCGGCGTTGATGGACGCACTTAACGCGAAAGCCGACGAACTGGCGGCCAAGCTGCGCGACTCGCACTTGCGTGTGCGGGAGTCGGCCGGGCAGCGCGTGCGTCGGCAGCTGAGAGTCGAACCCCATAAACCGGCCGATGTGCTCGGCGTGTACGTGTATCTTCCCATCGCGGTAGGGGGCCAGTGATGAGCAGCGGTTCGCAGTTCACGTCCGTGCAGGTCGCCGGCAACCTGCTGCCGTCGGATCTGCTGAGCAAGGTCATCGACGCGAGCGAGCTGGATGGCTTGCGACCGGCCGACTACCACCTGGCGCCTGGCGAAGGTCTGCGGCAGGCAGCCTCACGTGCCTGGGACTACCTGACCGGCGTGTGGCAGGCCTACCGGCGGGAAATCGACAACCTCGGGGAGAGCGCGCCGACGACCGGGATCACCCGGGAACGGTGGCTGCTGATCCTGCTGCGCGAGCTCGGTTTCGGCCGCGTGCCCACCACGCCCAGCGGCGGACTCGCTGTGGGCGACTCCGATGAGGAGCAGTTCCCGGTCAGCCACCGCTGGGGGCCGGTGCCGATCCACCTGCTGGGCTGGGGCATCGCGCTGGACCGCCGCACCAAGGGCGTCGCGGGTGCCGCGGGCGCGGCGCCGCAGTCAATGCTGCAGGAGCTGTTGAATCGCTCTGATGAGTACCTGTGGGGCATCGTCGCGAACGGCCAGCGACTGCGGCTGCTGCGGGATTCCACCTCGCTGACCGGCTCGGCCTATGTTGAGTTCGACTTGGAAGCGATCTTCGACGGCGAGCTGTTCAGCGACTTCGTGTTGCTCTACTTGCTAGTGCACCAGTCCCGCTTCGACGTCGCTGAGGGTGCCGGGCCGGAGTCGTGCTGGCTGGAGACCTGGCGCAACGCCGCCGCCGAGCAGGGCACGCGGGCGCTGGAGCGGCTCCGCGAGGGCGTGGAGGAAGCGCTCACCACACTGGGCACAGGTTTTCTGCAGCACCCGGACAACGCGGGGCTGCGGGAGGCGCTCGCGTCCGGACGGCTGAGCAAGGAGGACTATCAGCGAGCGCTGCTGCGCGTGGCGTATCGGCTGCTGTTCTGGTTGATCACCGAGGCGCGCGGGGCGTTGCTGGATCCGTATGCGGACGGCAAGGCGCGCGACCGGTACGAGCGGTACTTCTCGGCGAACCGGCTCCGCGAGCTGGCGCGCCGGCGGCGGCGCGGCGACCGGCACGGGGATCTGTGGCAGTCGGTGCGCCTGGTCTTCGATGGTCTCGCTGCCGAGGACGGACTCCCCAAGTTGGGTCTGCCGGGTCTCGGCGGTCTGTTCGACCTGATGACCGTGGACGAACCACTGGAGAACGCGGGTGATCCCTCATCGAGCAAGCGGCGCGCGGAGTTGCCGAACGAGGCGCTGCTCGGCGCGATGCGCGCGCTGACCATCGTGCGGGAGAAGGGCGGCGGCCAACGCCGCCTCGTGGACTTCCGCAACCTCGGCGCGGACGAGCTCGGCAGTGTCTACGAATCGCTGCTGGAGCTGCATCCGCAAATCGACACGCAGCGGCTGACGTTCACGCTACACGGCGCGGCCGGTAATGAACGCAAGCTCACCGGCTCGTACTACACGCCCGGCTCGCTGATCCAGTCGCTGCTGGACTCGGCGCTGGACCCGCTGCTGGACGAGGCGCAGCGGGCCAACGATCCGGTCGAGTCGCTGCTGAGCGTGACCGTGTGCGACCCGGCCTGCGGCTCGGGACACTTCCTGGTGGCGGCGGCTCGCCGCATCGCCAAACGCGTCGCCGCGCTCGAAACCGAAGAAGCGGAACCGTCGCCAAGTGCCGTGCAGGCGGCGCTGCGCCGGGTCGTGGGCCGCTGCATACACGGTGTGGACATGAACCCGATGGCCGCCGAGCTCGCCAAGGTCGCGTTGTGGCTGGAGGCGATGGAGCCCGGAAAGCCGCTGTCGTTCCTGGACGCCAATATCCGTGTCGGCAACTCCCTGCTCGGCGTCGCCCCGAAGCTGCTCGCCGACGGCATCCCGAACGAGGCCTTCAAGGCGCTGGAAGGCGACAGCAAGGACGTCGTGAAGCGCCTGACGAAGGCAAACAAGGAACAGCGGGCCGGAGTGTTCGACCTGTTCAGCCAGGGAGTCGGCACGACCAACGCGGCCCTGGCGCGCGCGACCGCGAGCGTGCTCGCAACGCCGGAAACCCTGGCCGAGGTGCGCCGTCAGCAGAATCGATTCGACGACGTCGAACGGCAGCGCAGCAGTGCGCAACTGGCTGCGGATACCTGGTGTGCCGCGTTCGTGCAGCCGAAGACCGCGGACACCGAGTCCGTGGCCATTACCCAAGGCGCGTTGCTACGGGCCGGTGGCCAGGACGGCATACCGGACAGTATCGCCACCCGCGTGCGCGAGCTCGCGCAGGACTACGGGTTCTTCCACTGGCACCTGGAGTTCCCGCATATCTTCCAGGTTCCCGACGACGGCGACGTCGATCCGGACACCGGCTGGTCCGGCGGGTTCACCTGTGTCCTCGGCAACCCGCCGTGGGACAAGATTGAGTTCAAGGAACAGGAGTTCTTCGATACGCGGGAACCAAGCATCGCCAACGCGTCAGGAGCCAAACGGAAGAAGCTAATTCAGGCGCTTGCTCGGAGTGACGAGCCTGCCGACCGCGCCCTGTACGACTCGTTCGTTGCGACGTACCGCCGGGTGGAAAGCACCGCCCATCTTATCCGCAATTCTGGACGCTACCCTTTGACTGGACGAGGGCGCCTGAACACGTATGCGGCTTTCGCGGAGAACGACCGCACCATCATCGGGCAGCGTGGCCGGGCCGGTGTCGTGCTGCCCACCGGTATCGCCACCGATGCGACGACGCAGCACTTCTTCCGGGACCTGGTGGAGACCGAGAGCATCGCCTCACTCTACGACTTTGAGAACCGCAAGGGGATCTTCCCTGACGTAGATAGCCGCACCAAATTCTGCCTGTTCACGATGTCCGGGCGCGCGGTGCGCGAGACCAACGCCCGGTTCGCGTTCTTCGCCCTCGACGTTGCCGACCTCGCCAAGCCGGACGTGGTGTTCTCGCTGAGCCCGGAGGAGATCAAGCTCCTCAACCCGAATACCGGCACGTTGCCGGTATTCCGCTCCCGCCGCGACGCCGAGATTACCCTCGGCATCTACCGGAGGGTTCCGGTCCTGGTCAACGAGAACGACCCGGAGAACGGCAACCCGTGGGGCGTGTCGTTCATGCAGGGCCTGTTCAACATGACGAGCGACTCGCACCTGTTCCACACCCGCGAGGACCTCGAACACGCCGGCTGGACCCTCGAAGGCAACATCTTCACCCGCGGCGAGGACCGCATGGTGCCGCTCTACGAAGGACGAATGGGCCACCAATACAATCACAGATTCAGCAGTTCGGACGGAGATGAGTCATCCTTAGAGGATCTGGATCACAGCGACTTCCTCGTTCGCCCCGCATACTGGGTGTCCGAAATTGAAACGGAGAAGCGACTCGGTCGTCGCAAGTTCGCATGTAACACTGGCCTGCTTGGGTTTCGCCGTGTCGCACGAAATACTGATGAACGTACCTGCGTAGCCACCATTCTTCCGTGGGGAGCCGCATCTTACGGTTGGATCATCTCAGCAGGGCCGAAACCTGTCGGCATGCTAGTTCTGGCATCAATATACAACTCGTTCATATTCGACTATTTGATCCGCAATAGCCTAATTCAGCCGAGCATTCCGCAATCTACCGTCGAGCAGCTGCCGGCGCTTCATCCGGATGGGTTTCCGGAAAAGGCACCGTGGAGTTTGGACGAATCTTTAGAAGACTGGGTAACTCGGCGCGTTCTAGAATTAATTTATACATCAATCGATCTGGCGGCGTTCGCAAATGACGTCGGCGACACCGGTGCGCCCTTTCGATGGTGCCCAGCTCGACGGGAGATCCTACACGCAGAGCTAGACGCAGCTTACTTCCATCTATACCGAGTTCAACGTAACGACGCTCAATACATCATGGAGACATTCCCGATCGTAAAGCAAAAAGAGCAATATTCCTACGGTGAATACCGCTCCAAACATCTGATACTCGCCATCTACGACAGTATGTCCGAAGCCATTGCGGCTGGCGAACCGTATAAATCCAGACTTGACCCTGCGCCTGGAAAGGGTCCGCGCCATTTGGATCTATCGGACAGGTAGTAACGCCGAATAATTCAGTCTTGCCCGGGAGTATCGATGCATATCAACCGCGTCAAGGTCAGGAATTTCAGGAATATCGACAATATTGACCTGAATTTGCAGCCAGGTAGCGTGATCGTAGGTGAGAACCAGTCTGGAAAAAGCAACTTCCTTCACGCGATCCGTCTTATTCTCGACTCCTCGCTTTCCTATAATGACTTACAGTTGAGCCGTGAAGATTTCTGGGATGGATTATCTGACGGTACGCCCGACTGGGACCCGATGGCAAATCGCGAAATCATTGAAGTGTCGATTGAAATCGTCGAATTCGAAGACGACAAACAACTCCTTGCTGCCCTATCATCCGCCTTGGTAGCAGAAGACCCCCCGAAGGCTCAATTGACGTACAGGTTCGGACCCGTTGACACTGGTGACGAGGACCCAGCCGATATACCTGAGTATCAGGGTCTGGTGCTCGGAGCGGGAGACCAGCCGGTCTCGCGCAAGCTACGACGACACTTGCACTTGCAGTTCCTGCCTGCCTTGCGCGATGTTGAGTCTGCGATCAGAAACTGGCGATCCTCACCACTGCGTGAGTTACTAGAGGTGGCTGCGCGCAGCTTGTCGGAAGAGGACCTAGATAATGTAAAGCAGGCGATCCGCGACGCAAACAGCCAGGTCAATCAGCTTGAACAGATCACCGATCTAGGACACAAAATTACGGAACGCCTGATCGCAATGATCGGTGAGAATCAGGCGATCGAAACCGAGCTAGCGGTGGCGCCCGAGGACCCCATGCGGCTGATTCGTGCGGTGCGCCTGTACATTGATGGTGATGCTCACCGGCCATTGTCGAGTGCGAGCCTTGGCACGCTCAACGTATTGTATCTTGCGTTGCTCGAACTTGGCCTCGATTCGCGTTTAGCTGACTCGCATATAGCTCATGTCGTCATGGCGATCGAAGAACCTGAAGCACACCTCCACCCGCATTTGCAGCGGGTGATATTCCGGCGAAAATTCGACACCAATGTTGCGCCTCGTACGATTTTTGTCACGACGCAGTCGCCGCACATCGCCAGTGTTGCTGACCCGAGGAGCTTGATCGTGCTGAGGAGCGGCGAGCGTGCTACAGTCGCAGCAACGGCGGTAGACGCCAATCTCACCGAGAGTGAGTGGCACGACATGGCCCGTTACCTGGATGCTACGCGAGCGGAGCTCGTGTTCGGGCGCCGGGTAATCTTTGTCGAAGGGTTCGCCGAACAGGTTCTTGTGCCCGTGTTCGCACGCGCGCTTGGCATGGATCTCGACAAGTTGGGTATTAGCGTCTGCGCTATCCATGGCACTCACTACTCGTCTTATGTGCGCTTCTGTGAAGCACTAAAAATCCCGTGGTCAGTAATGACCGATGGTGACGTCAATAACTCTGGCGAGCGAGCAGGGGATCGCCGTGCCGCAGCGTTGCTGGAGATACTGGGGGCGAGTGGTGCCGACCCGGCCGAATGCGGTGTATTCGTCGGCGAAACCACGCTGGAGTACGACATCATCACCGCGGACAGCGCAAATGCCGTTGTCTGCAACGAGACGCTCGCCGAACTTGCCACCGGCTCGTCGAAACATACTATCGCGAGTTGGGGCAACCAGGCGCCGAGTTTTGACGACCTCATGGCGATGATCAAGGCCGTTGGTGGTAAGGGCCGGTACGCACAGAGGCTCTGTCTGTGTGAGGTGCAGCCGCCGCAGTACGTAGCCGACGCTCTGAGGTACCTGGTGGCGTAATGAAATCACTTACTGCCGCGGTCAACGAATTACGAGCAAACGAGCGCCAATGGCAGGCGTTCCTCACCGAGGGGCACTGCGTTGTCCTTGCGCCACCCGGCAGCGGGAAGACGAAGCTGCTTGCGACCCGGATTGCGTACGACCTGGCGACTAGGATTGCGAGTCCACATGGTGCAGCTTGTGTGACGCTCACTAATGCCGCTGCCGCTGAGCTACGAGACCGCGTCGGCCTGCTTGGGCCGGGTCGTGAAGGTAACCTGTTCATCGGAACCGTCCATAGTTTCGTCTTGAACGCCATAGTCTTGCCGTTCGCGTCGTTGGCCGGACGCGCGGATCTGCAATATGTGACCATCGCCGGGACGTCCGAGATCGACGAAGCATTCGAATCGGCGGTCAGGTCGGAATATAGGGAAGACGAGAAAACCTACGACGTCAAATCCACGATCAACGTCTTGCGCAATCGCCTTGCCACCGACGTCGAGTGGGCTAAGACTAACCGACGAATCCGCGCAGTTGCCGATCATTACGTGAGTAACCTGCACCAGCGGGGCCTTATCGACTTCACCGAACTTGTCCACATAGCGGTCGAATTTGTTGAGAATCACCAACTGGTGCGTACCGCGCTCATGGCGGGGTACCCGCACCTATATGTCGATGAATACCAGGACCTGGCGCCAGGTCTGCACCGGTTGGTCGGAGCACTATGTTTCGAGCAAGACGACGGATCGGAACTGTTTGCTGTCGGTGACCCTGACCAAGCCGTCTTCGGATTTACCGGAGCTGAGCCAGAGTTTCTGGCTGAGCTGTCCGAGCGTCATGACGTGGAGACCGTTACGTTGCAACGGAACTACAGGTGCGGCGAAGAGATCGCTCGAATGGCGCACAACATGAAACAGAGCGATTCGTCAGTGATTGGTAACCACGAAGGTGGGACTGCCACTGTGACCTGTTGTCCGCAAGGATTCGGCGAGCAATGTGAGCACGCGGCTAGTAGGGTTTTGGATAGCTCTAATGAAGGATCCGTGCTGCAGCAAATTGTCGTAATATGCCCGACGAACGCGCTTTGCGCGAAAGCCGCGGATATTTTTCGGCAATGCAATATTCCCGTTTTTTATCGCAATGCCGAACATTATCGGTTTACCGAAGCAACTTCGTTCGTCGAAGGCTGCGCGTCTTGGGCTGTACGTGGGCGTGAGCTTAGCAAGCACCGGCTCGGGGAACTCCTGAGCCGGTGGCGGGGTCTCTGCGGAAAACGAGATCAAATCCGTAACGACACGGCGCTCACGACGGTGTTGGCGGAGTATGCAGTTCGTGGTGACGAGCGTGCCCATCGATTCCTGGGTGACATACTCGATGCCGGCCTCAGCACGGCTCTCAAACGGCCAGCACTCGTTAATGACGCACAGGAGATCGCGCGGATGAAGTCAGCCCTCACCAATGGTGCGCTGAAAGAGTTGACAGTCCGAGAGCTCGGTGAGCGTTCCGGATCGACCGGCCGCGTCGAGATCACTACGATGCAGTCGAGTAAGGGTCTTGAATTCGACACCGTAATGATACTCGGTATGGACCAAAAGCTCGTGCCGCATTTTGGTTCCATCGGAGACGCGAAAAAAATGGCCGAGGAGCGTCGTAAATTTTACGTGTCGCTTACGCGTGCCCGCAATCGCGTCCACATCTACTATTCTGGTCATGTGGATTGGAGCAAGAGGCGGGTATCAGCGGGTCCTAGCGTATTCCTCAAGGAGATAGGACTCGTTAGGTGATATCATATTGAGAGGAATGCATAGGCGGCTAGATTATGTGGAAGTAGCTGGATGGTTCACGAAATCGGTGTCAGAGTGAGGAATGAAGGGGGTGGTGGGGGAGGTTAGGTCGGCTGTTGATCTATGTTGATTCGTCAACGATGCCGGTGTGGCACGTTGCGGGTGAGGCGACGGTGGTAATGTGAAGGCGCAACTGTGAGGTTGTCGCCGAGTCGTGGGTACCACTCCGCTGTATTAGGATGGGTACGAGCTATACGTTTAGCACGCTGAGAATCGGGATGTTGACGAGCAGTGCGCGGCAGAATCCTCATTGAGGATTACTCATGCTCGGCGACATCTTCGTCAAGCACGATGGAGCCTCGCGCGGCGTCGATGACCCCGATGCGTATGTCGTCGGGGTATTCGTAGACGACGCCATCCGAGTCAATTCTGTGGCACATATCGGCATTCACGTTCGTCGGTGCAGCGGGTGGGGCCCCGGCCGGTGCGGGGATTCGGGGCGGCGCTGGTTGGGGGTAGCGCATCTCCCGCACCGGCCGGGAGGCTGTGTGCGCCCGTCGGCAGTGCGCGTGCGGTACTGAGTCGGGAGCGATCCTGGATAGTTGGTGTGGTTGGTGTGGACTGGGTCGCTAAGGCGAATCAGCTGTCCGATCGAGGTGCACGATGGCGTCGCGCAGGACGCCGCGCAGTGCGCCTACGTTCAGTGGTTCGATATGCCACGGGCCCGGCGCAGACGCGTCCAAAGAGAGTCCGGTCGCCGTTACGTCGACCAGAAGCAGGCAGCGGTGCCCGTCTCGATCGCGGCAGTCGATGGTCCACGCGTCCGGCGCGCGTGCGCGCGTCAACCGGGCTACCTGGCGCTCGAAGGCTCCTACGCGCCGGTCTGTACCCATCGTGTGCCCTCCAAGCCGTGCCCTCTGCGTGGTCAACCTCGGAATATCGAGAAGTATTACGCGGTTACGGTAACCTATCAATAGGACGGTTTGGTTCACGGGTGTGGTGCCAATGTAGTATCCGATCGTCGTACTGGTTCCAGTCGAAAGCGAGGACGCGCGATGCCGCCGGTGTCCCCGACGGTTGCTCGATGGGAGCTGGGTATTCGGCTGCGTCGACGACGCGCGCAGCTAGGTATCGACGTGCAGACCATCACCGCGCGACTGGGCTTCTCGCGCAACTATTGGTCGGCCATCGAGAACGACCGCAAGCTCCTGTCCGAGGAGAAGCTCAGGACACTACTTGAACTTTACGAGTTCGACGAGGACGAGCAGCAGGAACTACTTGCACTACGCGAGTCTGCTAAGGAACGCGGCTGGTGGAGCCGCTACTCGGCCTTGTTCAGTGAGGAACTACTGCGCGTGTACGGGCTTGAACACGGCGCGGAAAGCATTCGGACCTACGAGAGCCTGCTCGTGCCCGGCCTGCTGCAAACGTCCGACTACGCCCGCGCGCTCATCTCGTCCGACCTTGCCAACATTCGCCAGGTCGAGGTCGACCAGCGGGTCGAGGTGCGCATGCGGAGGCAGCAGCGACTGTCCGGGGACGATCCGCTGCAGCTCACGGCCGTGATCAGCGAAGCTGCACTGCTCCAGCAGATCGGCGGGACGGAGGTGCTGAGTCGGCAGCTGGAGTATCTCGCCGACATGATTGAGAAGTATCCGGAGACGATCGAGTTGCGGGTGATCCCGTTCACGGCGACCGCTGGCGGAGTGCTCGGCGCATCCACTTTCCATGTGATCGAGTTCGCTAGCGCTGAGCTACCGAGTTTGGCGTGGCAAGAGACCGTCACGTCGCAAGGCGTCATCGAGAGTGAAACGCAGGTCCGCGATCTCGCCATGACCCACGCACAAGCGCTAACCCAGGGGTTGGACCGGCAAGAGTCCCTGGAACTCATCCGGCGGTACGCCAGGGGGTAGAGTTGCATGCATGAGTTCGCGTCCGCGACATGTCACCCCGCAGACCGACTGGTTTAAGAGCAGCTACAGCAGCTCGACTGGCACGTGCGTAGAGGTGCGATTCGCTGACGCGCAGGTCGGAGTCCGCGATAGCAAGAGCAGCCAGTCCGACGAGTCTGCACTGACGATCGCCCCGCAACATTGGGCCGCCTTCATTGCCGGGTTGTCGGCGTAGTCGGCAACAGACGTACACCGGCAGTAGCCTGAATATACCGTACGACAGCGAGCGTCGGTCATCACCGCATGCGGGTATGGCCTCCTGTGAGTGCTGTCCGTCCGTCACCAACCGGACCCGACCAGCTCATTGAAGAGACGCTCGGCGTCACGCTCCTGCTCGACCACCTGATGAGTATGCCGCATGAACTCCGCGCGATTGGTCGCGACATGCACACCGGGTCGGCCCTGCAGCTTCTTCGCCCACTCGGTGGAGGCGACAACATCGTCGGTCAAGATCACGGGACGACCGTGTTCCACAGCCTTCCTGGCCTGTGTACGAGCGCCACTGTGTTCGCCTGCCTCGACGACAACTGTCGCCCGGCCATAGCCGGACATCACAGCATTGCGCATCGGGAAGCTGTGCCGCTGCGGCGGCGCGTCGGGCCAGAACTGAGAGAGCACCAGGCCAGCTTCTGCAATAGTGTCCTGCAATTCGCGGTTCGACTCCGGATACGCGCGCGAGATGCCGGTCCCGAGGATTGCAACCGTCCGGCCATCGGCGTCCAAGGCTGCTTCGTGCGCCGCGGTGTCAATCCCCTCCGCTAGGCCGGACAACACGGTGATGCCCGCTTCTACCAGGTCGCCGGCGATGAGGCGGGCGATGTCCCGAGCACGTTCCGACGCCTTCCGGGATCCCACCACGGAAACAGCCAGATCGTCCGGCATCACTCTGCCCCGGGCGAACAGGAAGGGTGGAGCCTGGTAGATCTCCCGCAAGCGGGAGGGGTAATCCGGATCAAGGATGCTGAGGAAGCGCCAGCCGTGATCGGCCCACGAGTGTAGGTCCGACCGAGCTGACGAAAGCATGTCGGGCGTGGCTGGATCTGGGAGGAGCGCGCCCTCGTCGCGGCTCGCCCACGCTGCTTGCGCGCTGCCGTGCTCCAGTACACGCTCCGTCGCATCAGACCAGCTCGTTCCTTTGGGGAGGCTGCGCAGGAGCGCGACCAGGGCGATGTGTTCCTCGCTCGGGCAGGTCATGCCCATACCGTAGGCGGTCTCGCACGACCGGGCCCGATCTGTCGGACTTGCTCATTAGCATGCTCACTGACGCCGTAATGAGCATGTTAGCGAGCATGTTGGACACGTACAGTGCTGGATGATGAACTCAGCGATCTCGTCAGCCGTGGACTCGTACTCCAACGTGGGAGCAGACGGTGGGCGCACTACGAACTCGCGTCAGAGATCGAATACGCGGTACCCCCGGGCCGCCATGATGACCCTCGACGAAGGGGTGCAGATCCGTGAGTGACCCGTTCGACGCCGTGCTCCCGAACCCGTACGGCGAACAAGCCTCGGTCAGCACCTCGGCCGCAGCGAAGGGAAGCCGAGCAACGACGGAAAACACGACGTCCGGGAGCAGCACCATGCGTCGGCCCCTGCTACTGCGCACGATGTTCGACGTGTTGCGTCGCGCCGACGGGCCGTGCGCTGCGGGCGACGTGCTCGCCGCCGTCGCCGAGCGCGTGGACCTTACCCCGGACGAGACGCACCGGTACGCGCATTCCGGCGGCTACCGCTATCGCACTTACCTGCATCGAGCATCGTCCTGGGCACACCGCGTTGGGTGGATGGTTAAGCACGATGGCCGGTGGGAGCTGACCGCCGCAGGCAAGACGGCGGTCGACAACATCCAGGATGATGGCGAGCTGGCTCGTGTGCTGCACCGCCTCTACCGCCAGGCCCGGCACGTCAGTGGAGTACTGGAGGCGGTCGAGTACGGGTCCTGGGTAGCACTGTCCGACGTCGCCGCTGTCACCAACGTCCCGACTGAGCAGCTCGTCGATCTCTTCGGCGCCGGTGGGGTGACCAACAGCCATCGCGTCCTGGCCGACGACGGCTCGCTCCGGTCGGACGCCGCGGGAGGTGACGCGCAGCGCGAGCAACTCGCTGACGAAGGAATCGTCTTTGACGCCGTCGAACAGGCCGACCCCACAGCGCGGGTGACGATCGAGGAGCTACGGCAAGCTCTTGCCGATACGGCTGTCGATGCAGAGTCCACGGGTACGCGCGCCTGGCTGGTGCGCGGGTCCAGCGTCGACGGGCACAACCTCGTGCCGACCTGGCTGACGCAGGGCTGGGTGTCGCTGGCCGCCACGAACCTGCGTGCCCTCGACCTGCCGGTCAGCCGCGCGCAGCTGGGCGAGTTCGTGGCCACCGACTACCAACACAAGGCCTACGCGGTACGGCAGAACAAGGTCGCCGAGTTCGACGCGTTCCTGAACCAGATGAAACCGGACGACCTGGTGCTGACCACCTCGGGCGGCAAGATCTACGGCGCGACGATCACCGGCCCCGCCAGCTACACTGTCTCCGAGGACGGCCACTCCAACCTGCGCCGGCCTGTGAGCTGGCTCAACCGCGAGGCGCCGATCGCGTTCGGTGACCTGCCCGAACCGCTCCCTGCCAAACTTGGCAGCCAAGCCGACGTCGTGGACCTTACCGACGCGCTACCGGCGATCGAAAGGATGTTGCTGCCGGAAGGAGAGGCGGTACCACCCCGCGAGCTCGCCCTGCCGAATGCTTCCGAGGATCTGGCCCGGTCACTACATCTCGATCAACCGTGGCTGCAGGAGATCATCGAGCTGCTGCGGGACCGTCGTCAGCTGATCTTCTACGGTCCGCCGGGCACCGGGAAGACCTACGTGGCCCAGCAGCTCGCGGCGCACCTCACCGAAGCGCACGCGTACAAGCTCGTGCAGTTCCACCCGTCCTACTCCTACGAGGACTTCTTCGAGGGCTACCGGCCGGTCAAGACCGAGGACGGCACGCTGAGCTTCGAGCTGCACCCGGGCCCGCTGCGACGCATCGTCGAGGTCGCCCGCGACGACCCCTCCACGCCGTACATCCTGATCATCGACGAGATTAACCGCGCCAACCTCGCCAAAGTCTTCGGGGAACTGTACTTCCTACTCGAATACCGCGACCGCTCGATCGACCTGTTGTACTCCACCGAGGAAACCGACTTCACGCTGCCGCCGAACGTGTTCTTCATCGGCACCATGAACACCGCCGACCGATCCATTGCGCTGGTCGACGCGGCAATGCGGCGCCGGTTCGCCTTCATCCACCTGCACCCAGCTGAGCCGCCGGTCCGCGGGGTGCTGGGCCGCTGGCTCGACGTCCATGAGCTGCCCGACGAAACCGCCCGCCTGCTCGACGAGCTGAACCGGCGCATCGACGATCCCGATTTCGCCATCGGCCCGTCGTTCTTCATGCGGTCGGACGTGCACCGCGAAGGCGGCCTCGCCCGCACGTGGCGCACCGACATCCTGCCGCTGCTGGAGGAATACCACTACGGCGACCAGGTCGATGTGCCGGACCGCTACGACCTGGAGCTGCTGCGGCGCGCCATCGCGCCTGCCCGAGACGTGGCGGGCGAGCAGGCCCTCGGCGAAGATGTGGTCGCCGGGGAGACAAGCGGCGATCAGGGTGCGCCATGACACTGGTCGAGCTCGAGGAGAACGGGGCACCGGTGGAGCTGCGGTGCACCGAGGCTGAAGGCCGCGCGCTGGCCGAATCTGGCGTGGTCGATGCCCACCCCGCCACCTACGGCACCGACCTCTGGGTGATCCGCGATAACGGAAAGGTTGGCGTCGCGTGTATCGACGACATCGAGGTCTGGGTGCATCCCAAGATCCGGATTGACCGGTTGCTGTTCCTGCTCGGCTACCTTGTCACCCCGCGCGGCTGGCGCCCCGACACTGCCGGGCTGAGCACTGTCGAGGATCTGGTGCCTGCCCTGGCGCAGTCGCTGTGGCGGCAGGCGGAGCGGGCGTTGGCGCGGGGGCTGCTGCAGGGCTACCGGGAGTACGAGGACACCAGCCACGTGTTGCGCGGCCGGCTCCGAGAAGCCGACCAGCTGCGTAAGCACCACGGCCTGCCGATGCCGCTCGAGGTGCGCTACGACGAGTTCACGACCGACATACCCGAGAACCAGATCCTGCGCGCCAGCATCGACCGCATGCTGCGCGTGCCGCGCGTCGATGCCGACTCGCGCAAGCGCTTGCGCGGGTTGCGGCAGCGCCTCTCGGACGTCTCTCCGCTCATACCCGGCAGGCCGTTACCCGGCTGGGTGCCGTCCCGGCTGAACACTCGGTACCAACTGGTGCTGGCCGTAGCCGAGCTCGTCTGGCGGGGCACCTCGGTGGAACACCAGCAGGGCTCCGCCCGAGTCAACGGCTTCATGGTGAACATGGCGCAGGTGTTCGAGGACTTCGTGACCGTCGGACTCAGCGAGGAGATCACCGCACGCGGCGGTCGACCACGCAGCCCGGCCACGTGCTCCCTCGATACCGCCGGGCGGGTGACGACGCAGCCGGACCTGGTCTGGTACGAGCGAGCCGAGCCAGTGGCAGTGGTGGATGCGAAATACAAAGTCGAACGAGTCGGCGGGTTCCACGACAACCTGTACCAGATGCTCGCCTACTGCACGGCGCTCAACCTGCCGCGTGGGCATCTCGTTTACGCTAAAGGCAACACCGAACAAGACCGGTACGTGGTGCGCAACGCGGGCATCGAGATTCTCTGCCACACGCTGGACCTGCAGGAGCAGCCGGACGAGCTGCTGGCCCAGATCAGTGCGCTCACCGCGGAGATCGCGAAGCACCCCTTGCCGATGTAGGAGGATGTCCCGGAGCTCCGCGGACCTCGGGACATCCCCGGTGAGCTACACGAGAGTGAGCGCGTGTTCAGCCGAATTGTCGCGAGCCTGGCTGGGCGTCACGGATGCCTGGCTGCCGCCCTCGACGGACATCATGACAAGACCAAACATCAGCGAGCTGAGCTCGTCCGGTGTGAGGTGCACGGCGGCGGCTACATCCTGCATAGTTCGCCCGCTGCGGCGGAGCGCGGTCAGGACCTTGCTCAGTAACTGGGAGGATTCGCGTTCGATACCCTGGCGCTCCGAACTCCGGTACCCGCACCGGCTCAGCTCGACGCACATGCTGCGGTACTGCCAATCACTGAGTAGACCCACCTCATGGAGACGGTAGGTGAGTGCGAGCGCTGATACGCTCCAGTGGCGCTTGGTGGTCACGACCTGATCGAGTAGCGGTGCATGCGGCATTGCGGCGCGGATACTCGTTGAGGGCATCAGGAGTGCACCCGCGAACGTGTTGGCCTCCTGCTCGGCTACCGGGCCGTGGGCATGTTTGGCGCCGCCATGCATCACGAGGTGGCCGAGCTCATGGGCTGCGTCGAACCGAGAGCGCTCCGGTGTCTTTGCCATGTTGAGCATGATGTAAGGCGTGCCGTGATGCCAGAAGGAGAAGGCGTCAACGTCGGTGTGTTCGCGAGGGAGGGAGAACACGCGAACGCCCCGGGCTTCCAGCAGGTGGATGAGGTTGGGTAGGGGAGAATTGCCCAACCCCCACCGCGCCCTCGTCATGTCCGCAGCTGTCTCGGGGTCGGGTCGCTCCAGTGTGGGGATGTCTGCGGCAGGCAGAGTGAAGAGATTCTCGAGCCACGCGTTAACCTCGGCGGCTATAGTTCCGGCACTGAGCGCGGCAGCGCGCTTGCGTTGACTTACCTGACTGCGGGCGCGAAAGGCCGCTGAACCGTCGGGCACCTCGTCGCAGCAAGGCTGGTGGAAGAAGGCCTCCGGAAACGAGAGTTCGGTAGCAAGCACCTGGAGGGTGCGCTCGCTCGGCTGTTGCCGACCGTGCTCATAGTTGGTAACGCTTTGTGCGCTCAACCCAAGGCGGCGCGCCAGTTCGACTGTGGTGAGGCTGCGGCGCTTGCGTGCCAGGCTGATGCGTTCCGGGGTAACCATATTGCCGTCATTGTCGTAGAGTTACTCGCTGTTACTCTGACCGGGTCAACGCCAGTTAACCGGTACATCCACTCCGAGAGGCTCGGTTGGCTCTGGCTCGATCGCGGGCTCGAACTCAAAGGGAGAGAAGCAGCATCGCTTCGCCCACTCGGTGATGTTCGTTCCGGAGCTCGTTGGTGCAGGTTGCGACAGTTCGGCATGCACGGTTCCGCTGCCGTTGGCTTCGCCGTTCTTGAAGCGGGTGACGAGGAACCACACCTTCATTGCGTCGACCTCTGCGGTGCCCAGAAGCTCGTCGAGGCCCGGGAGCGGTTGGTTCACGGAGTTGTTGCTGATGGTGAGCTTGGCTATGGTCACCCCCTTGGGATAGGTGCTGCTCAACGGGCTATGGAGATTGCCGGTTCCTTCGTCTCCCTGCATGACGCCGAGCAACACCTTCCCGTCTGGTCGACGTGCCATGGGCGCGTTGGCTGGGTCGATGGGCTGCCATCCTGTGGCGTGGAGGTCGTCGCGAAGGGCGCCGACGCGTCCGATCCAGTCACGCAGTCCAGGTGACGTTGTGGGCTCGAACGAGGTGGCGCGCCGACGCTCCGTCACGCCCGCCCGGATAGCCTTGCTCAGAGGTTCACGCGAAATCCCTAGCTCTGCGAGCAACGCATCGACCGTGTCGGTGCCGTGATCGGCTTCGGATATCCAATCGGGCCGGTTGTTCGCGGCAGACTCAAGCACAGCGCCTCCTCCAGTGCTTATGAAAACGGTACCGCATCTGAGGAGGCGATGTCATAACCGATCCGGCGTGTCGCCTGACAGAGTGTGATAGCTATAGGGATGGCCTACTTGGGAGGTCTGTGGTTCACCGGAAAGTGATCCATGGCCGCTTCGAGCTGCAGCGGTTGCCGCTCGGCTGGGCGGCCGCGATCGCTGCGCAGACCTGCTCGGTGCTGTCCGCAACGCACTGTGCTTACCTTGTGCATCGCGATCTCAAGCCCGGCAACCTCATGCTCGAATCTGATGGCACCGTCAAGGTGCTCGACTTCGGCCTGGCGGTCGCGCTCGACCTCGCGGTCATGTCCCAGATCACCCGCTCGGGACAGAACATCGGCACACCTGCCTGTATGGCTCCCGAGCAGGTGCTTGCAGCCATGAGCCGAGCGCAGACTGAACCGTACGCGTTCGGTTGCACGCTGCACGAGATGTAGGCCGGTCGGCACCTGTTCACCGGCTTCACGTCGTATGCCGTGATGAACTAGCAGGTCGATGCGACACCGGAACGGGCTCGCAAACTCCGACCTGACGTACCGGCAGGATTTGACGACGTCATGCAGTCACTGGTGGAGCAAGCTCTTGCCGGCGACCAACCCGCCGTATCGGCAGGCACACAGCTAGGGCACACCGAACTCACACCCGACTGGCGGTGCGGGCCTACTGGCGCCGCCACTCGCCGCAGCCGTCGGTTTCGAACGCGGGGTCGCCGCAACGGTGGTTCCGGTTCTTCGGGGGCAACCGGATGTGCGGCGCCGGGGTCGTTGTCGTACGTGGGGACCTTCTGGGTTGCTTGGCCGGTCGTCGCCGGTGGGATAGAGATGGTTGGTGCCGTACCGACGGTTGAGTTCGGCACGGAGCCGGTCGAGCGCACGGTGCTGCGCGCGGTAGCGACGTTCGGCGACATGAGGCCCGCCCGGGCGTCGTGCGAAGCGAAGTCGTGAACGAGAACAGGTTAGCTATGAAATGTGAATGAGGTCAACATGCTATCCGCATGGAGGGTTGTTCACCAGAAGCGACGTGAACACCTACTCCGCACTGCGGTAGGGCCGCACGGCGTCTACCGCGCTGTCTTGTGTAGGGCCCAAGCGGAACTGGTCGAGGTGCAGCACTCCCGGTACGGCAATGCCGTCCGGGCCGGCCGCAAGACCGCTGCTCTCAAGCGTGCGGTGGCCGCGTGTGGCCAGCACGGTGCCAGGCCAGCGCCAACGTCGTCGCGCCCGATGACAGCCACGTTCTGAGCGTTCACCGGTTGCTGGATGATTACTCGCCGCACCTGTTGGCGCGGTGTAGCCGAGCGGGGAACGCGGGCATTGACACCTGATGGTGCAGCTTCATGCTGGTGGGCACAGGCCGACAGTGACCTTCCCCCATTGGACTGGACACTCGAGTTGATTGGAGAGTGTCCGTGTGACCGAAGGGCAACGACGAGCTCGCCGGAAGTTCTCGGCGGAGTTCAAGCGGGATGCCGTGGAGCTGGTGCTGACCGGCGGCAAGTCGGTGGCCGAGGCGGCCCGTGACCTGGGTATCTATGACTCTACGCTGGGGAATTGGGTCAAGCAGGCCCGCATCGACCGCGGTCAGCAGGAGGGGCTGAGTACCGAGGAGCGCACGCGGCTGCGGGAGCTGGAGCGGGAAAACGCCAAGCTGCGCATGGAGCGTGACCTGCTCAAACGAGCCACGGCCTTCTGGGTGAGGGAGTCGACCGAGTGACCCGCTACCGCTTTGTTGAC